>JBGAOY010000021.1:0-74474 GCA_044221555.1 Acidimicrobiales bacterium | reverse complement strand
GGGGGGGGGGGGGGGGGGGGGGGGGGCCGCGGCGGGCGCGACCTCGCCCGGCGCCGGCGAGACCGGCGCGTCTGCTGCGGTCGCGGCCCCGTCCGCTGTGCCGGTGATCGGCGTCGGGGCGGTCGTGGCGGCCGCACCGGGAGGCGCCGTGGCCGACCCGGCGACCAGGTCGGGGTCGGCGGCGAGCGCCGCGGTCGAGACGGTGATCGTGTCCTCCGACAGCGGGCCACCGCCACCGGTCGGGCCCGACGGCGAGCCGATCGTGGTCGTCGACGGGTCGCCGGTGGGCGACGGTCCCGCCTCCGGTGGCGGCGATGCGTCGTCCGGCGGCGCGATGGGTTCGGTGGGCACGCCCGCCGTGGACGCACCCAGGTCGGCCGACCGCACCTGCACGGTGTCGCCCGACGCCGACACGTCGTCGAGGCCCGGGCCGGCCGGTGTGGCCGCGCCGCCCGGCGACCCCGTCACCTCGGCGTCGGCGCCGCCCCGCGGATCGAGTCGCAGCTCGGTGACCGGCACGCCGAGGGCCTGCTGCGCCCGCTGCAGCGCGCGCCCGAGCTCGGCGGGCCCGGCGGGCCGAGCCGCAGGGTCCTTGGCCATCGCCGCCTCGACCACGGCGGCCACCGCATCGGGCACCCCCAACGGGCGCAGGTCGGGCACGGGATCGTTCACCACCCGCAGCACGGCGGCCATCAGGTTCTCGTCGGTCTCGCGCACGAAGGGCGGGCGGCCCGCCAGCAGGTGGAACAGCGTCGAGCCGAGGGAGTACACGTCGCCGGCCGATGTGACCCGCTCGCCCGACAGCGCCTCGGGCGACGCGTGGGCCAGGGTGAACGACGCCATCCCGGCGGCGGTGGCCACGGTGCTCTCCCCGGTGGCCAGGCCGAAGTCGGCCAGCTTGGCCTCGCCGTAGAGGCCCACGAGGATGTTCTCGGGCTTGAGGTCGCGGTGCAGCACGCCGGCGTCGTGGGCCGCCTGAAGGGCGCCCGCCACCTGGATCACCATCGACACCGCGTCCTGCCAGGGCAGTGGTCCCTCGGCCACGATGCGGTCGGCCAGTGAGCCCCGGTCGAGGAACTCCATCGACAGGTACGGGTGGTCCTCGTCAGTGACGCCGAGGTCGTAGACCACCACGATGTTGGGGTGCCAGGACAGCGCGCCCATGGCTCGGCACTCGCGCTCCCACCGGCGGGCGGCGTTGTCGTCGGCATGGAGCTGCGACAGCACCTTCAGCGCCACGATGCGGTCGAAGCGGACGTGGCGGGCACGGTAGACCACCCCGAAACCGCCCCTGGCCACCTCGTGGATCTCGTCGTACCCGTCGACCTCGATCGCCATCTCGCCGATCGTAGGCGGGTGCGTCGCGCCGGTCGTCGCGGATCGTGCTGAGCTACCGTCGCACGGCGATGGACACGTATCTCGGCATCGACATCGGCGGCAGCGGCATCAAGGGGGCACCGGTCGACGTGGCCGCCGGCACGCTCACGGCCGAGCGGCACCGCATCGAGACGCCACAGCCGTCCACACCCGAGGCCGTGGCCGCCACCGTGGCCGAGATCGTGCGGGTGTTCGACTGGTCGGGCCCCATCGGCGCCACCTTCCCTGCCATCGTGCAGCACGGCGTGATCCGCTCGGCCGCCAACGTCGACCAGGGCTGGATCGGCACCGACGCCGACCAGGTGTTCACCGCCGCCACCGGGTGCCCGGTCACCGTCCTGAACGACGCCGACGCCGCGGGCCTGGCCGAGGTCGCGTTCGGCGCAGGCCGCGACGTGGCCGGTGTGGTGCTGTTGCTCACCTTCGGCACCGGCATCGGGAGCGCCCTGTTCGTCGACGGCCGGCTGGTGCCCAACACCGAGCTGGGCCACCTCGAGGTGGACGGGCGCGACGCCGAGTCGCGCGCCGCGGCCTCGGTGCGCGAGGAGCACGACCTGAGCTGGAAGCACTGGGCCAAGCGGGTGGACGAGTACCTGGAGGTGGTGGAGGCGTTGTTCTCGCCCGACCTGATCATCATCGGCGGTGGTGTGAGCAAGAAGGCCGACAAGTTCCTGGACCTGCTCGAGATCGACACCGAGGTGGTGCCGGCACAGTTGCTGAACGAGGCCGGCATCGTGGGCGCGGCCATGGCCGCCGCCTCGGCGGTGCCCGAGTAGCCCTCGTCCGCCACCTCTGGCCACTCGCCGGTGCGACGCCGTCAGAGGAACGCTCGGCCGACCGTTCCGGTGGCTCGAACACGATCCTCACCACACACCCCAGCCACCAGAACGAGCGCTTGGCCGTCGCCCGGACACTTCTCGGCTCGGGCCTAACGTGCGGGCGCTGTCGACCGACCAGAGGTCCATCAGTCGACGGAGAAACGCCCCGGCGGGATCTCAGCGGGGAGTGGCGGACCCTGCTCCCACCCGGCGCGCCCGACCGGGCCGGCGTCGCCTCGCCGCCGCCCTGACGGTCGCGCTCACCGCCGTGGTCCTCACCAGCGGTCTGGCTTCGCCGTCGCGCTCGTCGTCGTCCGAGCCGTTCACGCTCGACCGCGCCGGGGCCGAGACACTGCCCGCCGGCTTCTCCGACACCGCGGTGATCGCCGGGCTCACCGATCCCACCGTCGTGCGGTTCTCCCCCGACGGACGGGTCTTCGTGGCCGAGAAGAGCGGCCTGATCAAGGTGTTCGACAGCCTCGACGACCGGTCCGCCACCGTCGTCGCCGACCTGCGCACCCAGGTGCACAACTACTGGGACCGCGGCCTGCTGGGCTTCAACCTCGACCCGCAGTTCCCCGGGAACCCCTACCTATACGTGCTCTACGCCCGCGACGCCAGCATCGGCGGCGCCGCCCCCCTGTGGGGCAACGCGGGCGAGACGTCCGACTCCTGCCCCACGCCACCCGGGCCCATCACCAACGGGTGCGTGATCTCGGGCCGCCTCTCACGGCTGCAGGTGAGCGGCAACTCCGTGGTGGGTGGTGAGCACGTGCTGGTGGACGACTGGTGCCAGCAGTACCCGAGCCACGGCGCCGGCGACATCGAGTTCGGCCCGGACGGCTCGCTGTACGCCAGCGGGGGCGACGGCTCCAGCTTCACGTTCAACGACTACGGGCAGTTCGGCATACCGCTGAACCCGTGTGGCGACCCGCCCACCCCGCCCGGTGTGCCCGTGGTGATCCCCACCACCGAGGGCGGCTCGCTCCGATCCCAGGACGCCTGGACCACCGGCGACCCCCTCGGCCTCGACGGCACGGTCATCCGTGTGAACCGGGCGACGGGCGCGGGTGTGGCAGGCAACCCCTGGGCCGGCCGCAGCGGCGCCAACTGGAAGCGGGTGGTGGCCTACGGCCTGCGCAACCCGTTCCGCCTCGCGTTCAAGCCTGGCACCGGCGAACTGTGGATCGCCGACGTCGGAGGCGGCGCCTCCGAAGAGGTGGAGCGCCTCGTCGACCCCGGCGGCACGGCCGAGAACTTCGGTTGGCCGTGCTACGAGGGCGATGCCCGCATGCCGGCCTACGACGGGATGGGCCTGAACCTGTGCGAGAACCTGTACACCCACCCCTCCTCGGTCACCTACCCGGCCTTCAGCTACAGCCACGACGCGCCGGTGGTTCCCGGCGAGTCGTGCCCCGTAGGCAGCTCGTCGCTGTCGGGCATCGCCTTCTACGAGGGCGGCGACTACCCCGACACCTACGACGGGGCCATGATCCTCGCCGACTACAGCCGCAACTGCATCTGGGCCGTGCCCCCCGGGGGTGACCCCATCACCCTCGTCGACGGCGCCCACGGCCCGGTCGACCTGCAGATCGGACCGAACGGCGACGTGTTCTACGTCGACCTCACGGGCGGCACGATCCGGCGCATCTCCTGGGACGAGCTGAACCCGCCGTCGCAGTCGTCGTACCTGAGCGACCTCGCGTGGTCGTCCATGACCAACGGGTGGGGCCCGGCCGAGCGCGACACGAGCAACGGCGAGGACCAGGCGCTCGACGGCCACACCCTCACGGTCGGCGGCACCACGTTCACCAAGGGGCTGGGGGTGCACGCCGACTCGGTCATCACCTTCCCGATGGGCGGTCGGTGCAGTCGCTTCACCGCCCAGGTCGGCATCGATGACGAGGTCGCCAACGGCGGATCGGCGGTGTTCACCGTCCAGGGCGACGGCGTGCAGCGCTTCCGGAGCGCCACCCTGGGTGCCGGCGACGGCCCCGTGCCGATCGACGTCGACATCACCGGGGTGCAGACGTTGCGGCTGCACGTGAGCGCCGCCGGCGACGGCACCGCCGGCGACCACGGCGACTGGGCCGACGCGTTCGTCGACTGCACACCCTCGGGTCCCGAGCCGCTCACCGACCGCGCGTGGTCGGCGGCCAGCAACGGGTGGGGCCCGGTGGAGATCGATCGGAGCAACGGCGAGCAGGCGGCGGGCGACGGCGGCCCGCTCACCCTGAACGGTGCCGTCTACGAGCGCGGCCTCGGGGTCCACGCGCCGTCGAGCGTGGTGTACGACCTCGAGCCCGGGTGCTCCCGGTTCCAGGCCGACCTGGGGGTCGACGACGAGGCCGGCGCCGGCGGGTCCGTGGTGTTCCAGGTACAGGGGGGCGGCAGCCGGGTGCTCTACCAGAGCGCGGTGATGCGGGCCGAGACACCGACCCGCCATCTGGACATCGACCTGGGTGGGGTCCGCAAGATCAAGTTGATCGTGGCCGACGGCGGCGACGGCAACTCGGGCGACCACGCCGACTGGGCCAACGCACGGCTGACCTGCGACGAGCCGGCCGGCCCCGGACGGGCCCACATCGACACACCGTCGCCCGTCGTGCACTGGGGTGTCGGGCAGCGGATCAGCTTCTCGGGTGGGGCCGAGCAGGCAAACGGCGCGCCGCTGGCCGCCTCCCGCCTCACGTGGAGCGTGGTGATGCAGCACTGCCCGTCCAACTGCCACTCGCACGTGATCCAGTCGTTCCAGGGCGTGCGCTCAGGGTCGTTCATCGCCCCCGACCACGAGTACCCCTCGCACCTCGAGCTACGGCTGTCGGCGACGCTGCCCGGCGGGGGCACCGTGTCGCGCCGCCTCGACCTCGACCCCAGCACCGTCGAGCTCACGTTCGCGGCGACGCCACGCGGCCTGCCGTTGGTGGTGGGCGCCACCGCCGGCACCACCCCGTTCCTCCGCACCGTGATGGTGGGCTCGGTGAACTCCCTCGCCGCGCCGCTCACGGGCCTGTTGCCCGGCGGCGACACCGCCACGTTCTCCCGCTGGTCCGACGGCGGCGCCCGGACGCACACCATCGTGGCCCCAGCACGTCCCGCCCGGTACCGGGCGACCTACACCACACCCTGACCCCCGGCCCGACGTGGCGCCGACGGCGCCCGGCCAGGGCCGGCCCGCCCAGCGGCGGGGCATGCCCGGGCGGAGGCGTTCCCCTCGCCCGCGGGCGCCGGGGCCGCTCCCCTGGCAGGAGCGGCCCCGGGCACCGATCACCGGCTCAGGTGCGGAGGCGCCACCGGGGTGCGCGCCGGGCCAGCCCCACGAGGGCCACGCCGGCGGCCACCAGCGCGCCACCCCACAGCACCCATTCGGCCACCTCGCCCCCGGTGCGGGGCAGCGAGCCCGAAAGGCCCGGCGGGTCGGGCTCGGAGGTCACGGGCGGGTGTTCGGGCGCCGTCACCTCCACCCGGTCGAGGTCGGTGGCAGCGTTGTCGTCGGGCGTCGGGTCGGCACCGTGGGTGCCGTCGTCGTGCACCACCACCCGGTTCAGCACCTCGTCGCCCGTCTGGGCCCGCTCGCTCACCTTCACCGTCAGGTCGACCGAGTGCTCCTCGCCCGGGGCGAGGCCGAACCACGGCCACACGGCGGCGGCGGCCCCATCACGGGCGGGATCGCCGGCGCCGTCGTCCAGCGCGCCACCGTCGGATGCCGACACGAACGCGGTGCCCGGCGGCAGGGTGTCGGCCAACACGATCCCCGTGGCCGCCACGTCACCGTGGTTGGCCACCGTGAGGGTGTAGGTGGTCTCGTCACCCGGGGCCACGACCTCGCGGCCGTCGTCGGTGGTGACCGACAGATCGGGCCCCGGCACGGCCGTGAAGGTGACCGTGGCGTCGTCGCTCACCTCGACGGCATCACCCTCGACCCCGGTCGGCAGCAACTCGACGCCGTGCAGGGTGACCACGTCGACGTGCGGGCCGCCGTCGCCGGCGGGCTCGACCCGAGCCACGAACGAACAGGTACCCGACGCGCCGGGCATCATCACCCTCGTCCCCGGCTCGGCGTCGTCGCAGGTGTTGTCGTGCACCCGTTGGTTGTCCCGGTCGAACAGGTCGCCGAAGTGGTCGTCGAGCAGGGCCTCGATGCGGACGGGCTCGACCGGGTCGGGGTTGGTGACCGTCAGCGTGAAGGTGACGTCGCCGGGCGCGGCCAGGGTGGACGGCTCGGCGACCTTCTCGAGCTCCAGGGCGGGCCCGTTCTCGTAGTTGCGCACCTCGCACACGGTCTCGTGGTGCCGGGGAACGGTGACGGTGAAACTGGGTGTGTCGGTGTCCTCGTGCTGCAGCTCGGCACCTCGCGCGGGGTCACCCGGATCGGCGTCGCCACTCCCCCGCTCACCGCCCGACTGGGTCTCACAGGACACCCCTGCCACCCGCTGGCCGTCGTCGAGGGTCTCGGTGACGGTGACCTCGGTGTCGCCCCGTGGGTTCAGCCACTGGGTGCGGACGCTGCCGTCGGCGCCGGTGGTGAGGCTGGTCCCCGGGTCGAGGAACGCGGGATCGCCACCGGGGAACTCCGTGTGGAACGACCAGCCAGGCCGCGGCACCCACGACCCGGGCTCCGGCCCCGGCACGAGCTTCCGGATCACCAGGCTGCCGCCGCAGATCCGTGCGGCCACGTCGAACAGCGCGTCGCCCAGGCCGCCGAAGTCGGTGATCCAGTAGTCCTCGAACTCCTGCGCGGCCGGGTAGCCGCCCGTGATGCGCTCGAGGTTCGGGGCGTTCACGTCGCCCACGCCCACGGCGATCACCCGGGTGGGGGCGCTCGTGGTCTTCACCAGGTCGGCGGCGGCGAGGGCGGCGTCGACCCGCCGGTCGGGCGTGCCGATGGTGCCCCCACCGAGTTGCTCGTTGTCGATGGTGGGGTTGCCGTCCGTGAAGAAGACGAGGACGTCGGCGTCGCGGGGCCGATCGCCGTTGGGTGCCACCGCGCCGGGGATGCCGTGCGACGACCGGCCGAGCGCCGCCTCCCAGTTGGTGGCGCCCACGCGGGCCCGGTTGGGGTCGTCGGGCGACGCCGGCGGGCGTTCGAACGGGATGGCCTGCGCGGTGGCGGCCACCGCCGAGGCGCCCGCCGGGGTGCTCAGCGACGTGAAGCCGATGCTCGGGTAGTCACCGGCCTCGACGTCGGCACCACCGAGCGGGTGCGGCCCGGTGAAGCCCGAGGCCAGGGTGCCGAACGACCAGACCGCCATGCTGGCACCGGTGCCACTGAGGCGGGTGGCCAGGTTGGCGACCGCCCCCCGCACCAGCGCCGGGTTGGCATCACTGGCGCCCTTGATGGAATCCGAGCGGTCGACCACCACGCCGACGCGCATGTTGCAGTCGGTCGGCCAGGGGTTGTTGGCGCTGCCGGCGCCGGGCTCGGCGACGGCCGGCCGGGCTCCGGCCAGCAGTGACACCGGCACGAAGCAGGCCAGTGCGGCGAGAAGGGCCACCCACGCGGCGCGGCGCGGGGGCGGACGGAACAAGGTGACGGGCATGGGCCCCTCCAGGACGTGACGGCTCGAGGCCGGCGGTGCGTCATGCCGCCGGCGAGGTCGGGCCGAAGCCCCGCACTCCTGAACGCAGGAACAGGTCTACCAGATGATCTCAGTGAGTTTCAATATGTTCTGAGCGGGGTCCGGGCACCCCTCGAGGGCCGGCGAGGAGGCTCCTCGCCGCCCAGACCCTCCGGGATGACGTTCTCCTCTACCGTCGACGGCTCCACGGGCGGACGATCAGGCCATGACACCGAACGTGAAGCTGCGGAGCATGCTGGCGCGGCTCGCGGTGGTCACGCTGCTGGCCGCGACGCTCGCCACGATCGCCGGGCCCGTCCCCGCCGGGGCGACGAACCCTCCGGCGTTCATCCTGACGTGGGGCACCACCGGCACCGGGAACGGCCAGTTCGACTGGCCGCAGGGGGCAGCGGTCGACGCGGGCGGCAACGTGTACGTCACCGACCGCGACAACGACCGCGTCCAGAAGTTCACCGCCACCGGCGCCTACCTGCTGCAGTGGGGAGGAACAGGAACCGGAAACGGCCAGTTCGACCGGCCGGCCGGCGTGGCCGTCGACCCCGGTGGCCACGTCTACGTGGTCGATTCGTACAACCACCGCGTCCAGAAGTTCACCGCCGACGGCACGTTCATCACCTCCTGGGGTGGCAACGGGTCGGCCAACGGCATGTTCTCCTATCCCCGGGGCATCGCCGTCGACGACAGCGGCAACGTCTACGTGGCCGACGGCTGGAACGACCGGGTCCAGAAGTTCACCTCCAGCGGCACCTACCTGGCCCAGTGGGGCACCTACGGCAGCGGCAACGGGCAGATCGACGGCGCCATGGCGGTGGCGGTCGACAGCGCCGGCAACACCTACGTCGGCGACTACTACAACGATCGGATCGCCAAGTTCGACCCAAGCGGGACCTGGGTCCAGAACTGGGGCGGGACCGGAACCGACGACGGGCAGTTCTCCGCTCCGTACGGGGTGGCGGTCGACAGCAGCGACGACGTCTTCGTCGCCGACGCGTACAACACCCGGATCCAGGAGTTCACCGCCACCGGGACGTTCCTGACCAAGTGGGGCACGGTCGGGAACGGCAACGGGCAATTCAACACACCGATGGGGGTGGCGGTGCACGGGAGCAACGTGTACGTGGTCGACACCGGCAACGACCGGATCCAGAAGTTCGGGGAGGGCAGCGGGGACGTCACCGCTCCGACCGTCACCGTGGTGACGCCGCCCGACGGCGCGGACTACGCCCGCGACCAGGTCGTCAACGCCAACTACACCTGTGCGGACGAGCCCGGGGGCTCGGGGTTGGCCACCTGCGTCGGCACCGTCCCGAACGGCAGCCCGCTCGCGACCGCCACCGCTGGCACCTACGCCTTCACCGTCACCGCCACCGACCACGCCGGCAACAGCACCCAGGTCACCCGTAGCTACCAGGTGAGCGAAGTGCAGGCGCCCCCACCGTTCGTCACGGCCTGGGGCACGGTCGGCATCAACCCCGGCCAACTCGGCTCCCCCACCGACCTGGCCGTCGGCCCCGACGGCGGCGTGTACGTGGCCGACACCTACAACCACCGCGTGCAGAAGTTCTCGCCCAGCGGCACGCTGCTGGGCGCCTGGGGTGGGCGGGGTGCGGGCGCCGGCCAGTTCGAGTACCCGAGAGGCATCGCGACCAGCGACGCCACCGGGTCGGTCTACGTGGCCGACACCGAGAACCACCGCATCCAGCGCTTCGACAGCGACGGGGAGTTCGACGGCGCGTGGGGCGGCTTCGGCAGCGCGAACGGCAAGTTCACGTACCCGATCGGCGTGGCCGTCGCCGGCGACGGCCACGTCTACGTCACGGACGACTACGGGGTCCAGGAGTTCGCCGCCAACGGCGTGTTCGTGACCCGCTGGGGCAGCGTCGGTTCAGGCGAGGGGCAGTTCCGCTTCCCGACCGGGGTCGAGGTCGGGGGCGACGGCCACGTGTTCGTGGCCGACACCGGCAACCACCGGATCCAGGAGTTCACCGCCGGCGGCACCTTCGCAGCGGCCTTCGGCACCATCGGGACGGGCAACGGCCAGTTCCAGGCCCCGATGGGCGTGGCCCTCGACGACGACGGGACGCTGTACGTGGGGGACTCGGGGAACAGCCGGATCCAGGCGTTCACCTCCGGCAACGGCTTCCTGACCAGCTGGGGCGCCGACGGGGCGGCGTCGGGTGAGTTCGATGACCCCGGCGGCGTCGACATCGACGCCGCCGGCCGCGTCGTCGTGGCCGACACGGGGAACAACCGCATCCAGATCTTCGGCCCACCCTTGTCGCCCGCCCGGCCCGACGGGCGCATCCGTATCGGCGCGACCGGCCAACAGGTCGGCAACAACGTGTACAACACCACCGGTGCCGGCCAGACGCGCACGGCTTCGGCCATCCGTGGCGGGACCGTGACCTACAACGTGTCGGTCCAGAACGACGCCTCGTTCCCCGATGCGCTCCGCCTGAAGGGCCCGGCTGGCACCACCCGCTTCCGGATCAAGTACTCGGTGAACGGCACCGGCGTGACGAACAGCATGGTCAACGGCACCTACCTCACGCCCGTCCTCGCCCCTGGCGCCACCCTCACCGTCAAGGTGCAGGTGACCGTCCTGAACGCCGCTCCCGTCGGCTCCGCCCTCACCGGGACCGTGGTCACCAAGTCCGACGCCGACCTCAGCCGCAAGGACACCGTGAAGTTCGTCACCAGCAGGCGATGAGCGCGCAGGAAAGGATCCCACCATGACCCGCCACCCACGGTCGACACACCCGCTCCGGGCGACCGGGAGCCTCGCCGCCACGCTCGCGCTGCTCGCACTCCTCGTCGGCGTGGCGGCACCCCTCGGTGCCGACGCGCAGCCGGCCGCCAGTTCCTGGCCGCAGTACCAGCACGATGCCGGCCACACCGGCCGGGGCGAGCCGGTCGGTCCCGCCCAGGTGCGGCGCCGGTGCCAGTTCGACTTCGAGGGCTCGTCGGTGGGCGTGCCCGTGACTGGCACCGACGGCACGGTCTACGTGGCGTCGGGCAGTGGCGATGACGCGTCCGCCGACTGGGCGCTGCACGCCATCGATCCGGCCGACTGCCGCGAGGAGTGGTCGTACCCGCTGCCCGGCGCACCGGAGGTCGCCGCGCCCGCGGTCAGCGAGGAGGGCACGATCTACCTGCAGACCGACGCCGAGGGCGGCAACACCTTCGGCCAGAGCGACCTGATGGCCATCGACACCACCGGCGCCCTCGTGTTCGACGTCGACCTCGGCGGCGCGTTCACGAGCACCGTGATCTCCTCGCCTGTCATCGCCGCGGACGGCACCGTGTGGCTCGGCTCGATGAACACCGTGCTCTACCACTTCCAGGCCGACGGCACGCCGATCTGCGGCGTGTCCCCCACGGCCTCGTCGATCCAGACCACCCCGGCCATCGCGCCCGCCGGGACGGTCTACGTGCTCGACGCCACCAACACGCTCGTGGCCTACGACGCCGGCTGCCACGAGCAGTGGCACCTGGGCCTCCAGCCCTTCAGCGGCGGCGAGTCGTCGCCCGCGGTCGGTCCGGACGGCACGGTGTACGTGGGCGCTGGTCATGACCTTGTGGCCGTGCACCCGAACGGCACCGAGGCCTGGCGCCGGACCACCGGCTGGACGGTGATGACCGCCCCGGCCATCGCCGCGGACGGCACCGTCTACGTGGCCTCCGACGGCCTCTACGCCTTCACCCCCGCCGGTGTCCCGCTCTGGGACACCGATTGCCACGAGCCGTTCGGCGACGCGTTCTCCGAGGGCTCCCCGATCGTGGGTGGCGACGGCAGCCTCTACTACGGCGCCTCGTTCGGGCTCTGTGGCCTCACCCCCGCCGGCGACCAGCGCTGGCACCACGAGATCGATCCCGGGACGGGCCCGAACATGGCCCTCACGACCGACGGCGCCCTCCTCGTGACCGGTGGCGGCGACCTGGGCAGCGCGCCGTTCCTCCAGGTCCTCGAGCCCGCCCCCCGTCCCGACGCCCGCATCAGGAAGGCCACCGCCGCCACCTACAAGGGCGACGGGGTCTACAACACCACCGGCGCCGGCCAGACCGTCGGCGCCGGGGCGGCCCGCGGCGGCACGGTGACCTACTACGTGTCGGCCCAGAACGACGCCCCGTTCGCCGCGGCGCTCCGGCTCCGCGGCACAGCGTCGACCACGAGGTTCCGCATCAAGTACACGGCCAACGGCAGCGGGATCACCAACGGCGTGACCGCCGGCACGTACCTCACACCCGTCCTCGCCCCTCAGGCGACGTTCACCGTGAAGGTGCAGGTGACGGTGGCCACCAACGCGCCGGCCGGCGCCAGCCTCACGGCCGGGCTCCACGTCTTCGACCCCGCCCTCGAGTACCGCGACACCGTGAAGTTCACCACCCGCCGCGCGTGATCGAGCCGGCGGGCTGGAGGTGCCGGCTCGCCGTCGGCTGCGCTCGGGCCGCAGGCCCCCTACCAGCTACCAGCCGAAGACGAGACGGAACCTAGAAGTTCTCCTCGTCGTAGTCGTGGATGGCGTCGGTGATCTCCTGCTCAGCGGTGGCCAGCACGTCGGCGGGCTCCTTGTCGTTCAGGATCATGTCCTCGACCGCTTGGCGGATGGCGGTGCGCATCTCGGTGTACGGGCCGACCAGCGGGCCGGGGAAGTCGGGGTCGATGCCGTTCTCCTGCTGGGCGAACGAGATGGCCAGCCACTGCCCCGACAGGGTGTCCTCCCACGTCTGTTGCACCTCGGGCACGTCGGCCACGCTGAGCAGCACGGGGTCGTTGCCGCCCTGCAGGTTGCTCATCACCTGGGCATCCACGGAATTCACGAACTTCATGTAGTCCCATGCCGCGGCCTGCACCTCGGGGGCGGTGGTGCTCATCATGTAGTACACGCCACCGCCCACCTGGATGTGGCCGGGCCCGTCGATGCCGGGGAACTGGTTGGCGTCGATGTTGAGCCCGCTCAGGTCGACGTCGGCGTTCACCCGGCCGTCGGTGAGGTCGCCGGCATCGAGCTGGCCCTTCAAGAAGGCCTCCACCGAGGTGGCCGCGCTCGAGGCCTCGACGCCGAACGACGCCTGCTGGTTGGCCAGCGCCAGGTACTGGTCGATCTGGCCGGGCGTGTCGGTGACCGGCAGCATCAGGCCGTCGTCGTTCATGTCCTTGAGCCACGTGAACAGCTCGAGGGCCTCGGGGCTGTCGAGCACCGACTCGGTGGCCGGCTCGTCACGGCCGTTGTTGTTGTTCACGAACGGGATGTGCGCGCCCGTCATCCAGAACTCGACCTGCCAGGGCGCCATGTGCCACACGAAGGGGTGGTCGGTGATGCCGGCGTCCTTGATGGCCTGGGCCGCCTCGCGGATCTCGTCGAGGGTCTGCGGCGGGTGCGCCGGGTCGAGGCCGGCCTGCTCGAAGTGGTCGACGTTGAAGTAGATCAGCGCGTTCGACGGCGTCATCGACGCCGGGTAGAGGTTGCCGTCGACCGAGTAGTAGTCGACCAGCGTGGGCACGAAGTCGGACATGTCGTAGTCGTCGGCGGCGATGCACGACTGCGCCGGCAGCACCGTGCCCGAGTCGGCCATGGCCTGGGTCTGGGTGTCCTCCAGCAAGGCGATCCCGGGCAGGTCGTTGCTGGGGATGGCCTGGTTGTACTTGCGCTGCAACTCCTCGAACGAGGTGGCCTGGCTCTCGACCTCGATGTGCACCTTGTCCTGCGAGGCGTTGTAGGCGTCGGCGATGGCGTTCAGGGTCTCCTCGCCTTTGGCCACCGATGCGTGCCAGAGGGTCACGTTCACGGGCAGCTCCGACTCGGGCACGTCGTCGAGCGCGCTGACGGGGCAATCGGGCAGGGCCCCGGCCGAGCCGTCGCCGGCGCCACCCGCCTCGTCGTCCCCGGAACCACCTCCCGACGTGCCCCCGCAGGCGGCGATCAGCAGAGCGACGGCGATGGCCAGGAGCAGCGGTGTACGGCGCATTGCCGCAGGCTAAACGAACGGTCCACCGCCGGGCAGGGCCAGAAGTCCCCTGCCCGGCCGGCGGGCGGCCCCGTCGGGGCTAGAAGTTCTCCTCGTCGTACTGCGTGATGGCGTCGTCGACCTCGGTCTGGGCGTTGGCCAGCACGTCGGCGGGATCGCCGCCGTTGAAGTACATGTCCTCGAGCGCCCCCGTCATGGCCGCACGGAACTCGGTGTAAGGGCCGAGCGTGATGCCGGGCGCCTCGGCGTTGACCCCGGTCTCGAGCTGGTTGAAGCCCAGCGCCAGCCACTGGCCCGACAGGGTGTTCTGCCACGTGTCCTGGAGCTCGGGGCTGTCCACCGCGGACTGGAGCAGCGGCAGGTACGAGCCCTGCAGGTCGTTGAAGACCTGGCTGTCGGTCGTGTTGATGAACTTGAGGAAGTCCCAGGCGCCGGCCTGCACCTCGGGCGGCGTGGTGTTGGTGATGTAGTAGACGCCGCCACCCACCTGCGGGCGGCCCGGCTCCTCCACGCCCGGCAGGGGCGAGGCGTCGATGTCGAGGCCCGACAGGTCGAGGCCCTCGGTGTTGATGCGGCCGTCGTCGCTGAGCTGGCTGGTGTCGAGCTGGCCCTTCAGGAACGACTCGATGGACGTGGCCGCAGTGGTGGTCTCGATGGCCATCGACGAGCGCTGGGTGGCCATGGCCGTGTACTGGTCGATCTGGCCGTCGGTGTCGGGGATGGGCAGCATCAGGCCGTCGTCGGCCATGCCCTTCAGGAAGGTGAACAGGTCGAGCAGCTGCTCGTTGTCGGTCAAGGTGGCCTCGGTGGCCGGCTCGTCGCGCCCGTTGTTGTTGTTCACCAGCTCGACGTCGTCGCCGGTCATCCACGACTCGATGAACGACGAGGTGGCCACCTGCACCCACGGGTTCTCGACCCCGGGGATGTTGGCATCGGCGATGGCCTGGGCCGCGTCGCGCATCTCCTCGAGCGTGGTCGGCGGGTTGTCCGGGTCGAGTCCGGCCTGCTCGAAGTGCTTGCGGTTGAAGTACAGGATCGGGGTCGACAGGTTCATCGAGGAAGGCCACACCACGTCGTCGATGCCGTAGTAGTCGAGGGCGATGGGCAGGAAGTCGTCGGTGTTGAAGCTGTCGTCGGCCTCGTCACACGCGGTGAGCGGGATGACGGTGCCGCTGTCGGCCATCGACTGGTTCTGGATGTCCTCGAGGATGGCGATGCCCGGCAGGTCGCCGCTGGGGATGGCCTGCTGGTACTTGCGCTGCAGCTCGCGGTACGACGCGCCCTGGCTCTCGACGTTGACGTGCACCTTGTCCTGCGAGGCGTTGTACTGGTCGGCCAGGTCCTTGAGGGCCTGCTCGGTCTTGGCCACGTACGCGTGCCAGACGGTCACCTCGACGGTGCCGTCGGCGTCGTCGAGGGCGTCGACCGGGCACTCGGGGAGATCGGCGGCGCTGCCGCCGCCGCCGCCACCGCCGTTGTCGCTACCGCCGCCGCTCGTGCCGCCGCAGGCCGCGACGACGAGGGCGAACGTGACCGCGAGGGCCAGGACCAACGGGGACCGGGGTGTACGACGCATCACACTTCTTTCTGGTGGGACGGCACTAGCCCTTCACGGCGCCGGCCGTGAGGCCGCGGATGAGGTGGCGCTGCAGGAAGATCAACAGGAGCAGGACGGGCACGGCGGCGAGGATGGCCGCGGCGAAGCCGATGTTCGACTCCTCGACGTTGCTGGCGGCGATGGACTTGAGCCCGATCTGCACAGTCTCCCATTCGGAGACGGTGACCACCGCGCGGGGCCACAGGTACTGGTTCCAGGCAGCCAGCAGCGAGATGACCCCGAACGATGCCACCACGGGACGGGTGACGGGGACCGCCACCCGGACCATGAAGGCGAAGTGGCCGTAGCCGTCGAGCTTGGCCGCGTCGAGCAGGTCCTTGGGGATGCCCATGAACCCTTGGCGGATGAGGAAGATGCCGAAGGCGGTGGCCAGGAAGGGAATCGTGAGACCTTCGTACGAGTTGAGCCAGTCCAGGTCGCGGATGGTGCCCACGTTGGGGATGAGGGTGACCTCGATGGGCAGCATCAACGTGGCCATGAACAGCACGAACACCAGGCGCTTCAGGGGGAAGCGGAGGAAGGCGAAGGCGTAGGCGCAGAGCACCGACGTGACCAGTTGGCTGGCGGCGATGATGACGGTGACGACGGCGCTGAGCATCATGCGCCGGCCCAGCTCGCCCTCGGTGAAGGCGCGGCGGAAGATGTCCCACTGCACGTCGACGGGGTACAGCGGCAGGCCGGCGTTGACGTAGGCCACGGGCGTGGAGAGCGCCCGCACCAGGGTCATCCACACGGGGAACACCACCAGCAGCGACAGCAGGGAGAGTGCGAGGTACCACGCGACGTTCTTGGCCGTGCGGGCCGACTTGCCGGGCAGGTTGCCCGTGATGGTGGCCTCGCCCAGCACCGGCGTCGGGTCGTGCAGCGCGATCGGCTCAGCCATAGTGCACCCGCCGATCAAGGATGAGGAACTGGCCCATGGTGACGAGGAAGGTGATGCCGAACAGGCCGAGGGCCATCACCGAGCCCTCACCCAGGTCGATGGGCTGTTGTCGTTGGAAGATCTTGAACACCAGTGTCTCGGTCGACCCGGCCGGGCCGCCGGCGGTGAGGATGTCGATCTGGGCGAAGGCCTGGAACGCGAACACGGTGAGCACCACCACGAGGAACAACAACGTGGGCGAGATGATGGGCAGGGTGACCCGGAAGAAGCGGCGCAGCGGGCCCGCTCCGTCGATGGTGGCGCTCTCCATCAACTCGTCGGGCACGGCCTGCAACCCCGCCAGCACGATGATGAAGGTGAGTCCCAGGTTCTGCCAGATCGACGAGATCGACACGCCGAACAGGGCCATGTCGGGATCGGCCAGCCAGTTCACCTTGAAGTAGCCCACCTGCGGGTTCAACAGCACGAAGAAGATCACCGACGCCACCGCCACCGAGGTGGCCACCGTCGAGGCGAAGATGGTCTGGAAGATCTTGATGCCCTTGAGCGCCCGGTTGGCCACCACGGCCAACGCGATGCCCAGCACCAGGCCGACCGGCACCGTGTAGAGCACGTAGCTCACCGTGTGCATCAGGCCTTCCCGGAACTCGTCGCCGCTCAGCACCTCGGTGATCTGTTTGGTGCCGATGTAGCGCTCAGCGGTACCCGTGCGATTCTGCTGGTAGAGCGAGAAGTGGATCAGACGCCCCAGCGGATAGAAGAAGAAGCCGTAGAAGACCGTGGCCGCCGGTGCTACGAAGGCAACGAAGAGCAGGCCCTCCTTGGTGGTGGATCTCCGGATGAACGAGACCCGCTCCACCATGCCGAGCTTCTTCTCCCCTGCGACGAGCAGGAAGAGGAGAAGACCCGGAACCACGCCCTGGGCGACCGCGACGATGACCGCGAACACGAGGGCCCACAGCGTGCCGAGGAGCCAGGCGAGGACTGCTCCGTCGTACTTCTCGTAGTTGAGGAGGAGCGTGAGGAAGCCGCTCACCGCCGCCGGGGCAAGGAGAACGAGCGCGATGATCTCGCCGGCGTCAAGCCCCGAGGCCGGATCGCGGATCAGGCGCAGGCCCGTGCGAACCTCGAAGAACGCGAGCACCCCGGTGGCCACGCCGAGGGCGACGAGCACAACGGTTCGGCCCGTCCCGCCGATCGCCAGTGCCAGCGTGACGACGGTCGACACGGCCGAGGCGACGCCGAGCACGAGGAGGATCACGGCAGCCGCGGTGATGGCGCCGGGCCGCGGGGTCATGGCGGGAGCGGGGTCGGTCGGGTCGGTCAATTGATGCGGTCCGTGTGCTCGGCGTCGAACAGGTGCACGTTCTCGCGGTGGTGGCCCAGCGTGACGGTGGCGCCGAGGGCAGGGGCGGCGCCCTCGTCGGTCTCCTGGCGGACGATCGCCCGGGAGCCGGCGATGTCGACGATGATGTGGCGCTCGTGGCCCAGCCACTCGACGGCCTGCACGGTGGCCTCGATGGTGCCTTTCCCCACGTGCAGGTGCTCGGGCCGGATGCCCACCACCACCTGGCGCCCGATCGCGGCCTTGCCCTCGAACGGGATGCGGCTCGAGCCGCAGGCCACCACCCCGTCCTCGACCACCTCGCCGGCGATGGTGTTCATCGGGGGGCTGCCGATGAACCGGGCGACGAAGAGGTTGGCGGGGCGCTCGTACACCGACTGCGGGTCGCCGACCTGCTGCAGGCGCCCGTCGGACATCACGGCCATGCGATCGGCCATGGTCATGGCCTCCACCTGATCGTGGGTGACGTAGATGAAGGTGGTGGCCACCTCGCGGTGGAGCTCGACGAGGTCGAGGCGGGTCTGGGCGCGCAGCTTGGCGTCGAGGTTCGACAGCGGCTCGTCCATCAGGAAGACCTCGGGCCGGCGCACGATGGCCCGGGCCAGCGCGACGCGCTGGCGCTGGCCGCCGGAGAGCGCACCCGGTTTGCGCTTGGCCAACTCGGTGAGCCCCAGCGTGGTGATGGCGTGCTCCACCCGCTGTGAGCGCTCACCCGCCGTCAGCTTGCGCGGCTCGCCGCCGTCCACCGAGTACTTGCGGGCCTTGAGCGGGAACTCGATGTTCTGTATCACGGTCATGTGCGGGTACAGCGCGTAGCTCTGGAACACCATCGCGATGTCGCGGTCCTTGGCCTCGACGTTGTTCACGATGCGGTCACCGATGCGCAGCACGCCCTCGGTGACCGTCTCGAGGCCGGCGATCATCCGCAGCGCGGTGCTCTTGCCGCACCCGGACGGGCCCAGGAGCACCATGAACTCGCCGTCGATGATCTCGAGGGTGAACGAGTCGACCGCGGTGACGCCGTCGAAGCGCTTCGTCACCCCGTCGAACACGACCCCGCTCATGCGTCACGCCCCCGCCCCGGCCGGGATGCCCGTCGTGAGTTCGGACCACGCAGTCCGGGCCACCGTGCTCCGCTCATCTGCCTGTGCCTCTCCCCGTTCAGCTGGGTCCGAACCTACGCCTGATCGGCGACGCAGGGACCATGCGCGGGTAAACGTAGCCCAAGGCCACGGTGAACGATGCGGCTCAGCCGCGGGCCGCGTCGTAGGCGGCCCGCACGCCGGCGGCGTCCACGCCGTCGTCGGGATCGACGGTGATGCCGGCACCCAGGCCCCACGCCGCCGCCACCTCGGCGGGGTCGGCACCGGCGAGCACCGCCGCCGCCTGGACACAGGCGCCGGCGGCCGCCAACTCGCCCGTGTGGGGCACGGTGACGGGTCGGCCCGACAGGTCGGCCAGCACGTGCCGGTAGGCGCGCGACCGTGCCCCTCCACCCACCAGCAGGGTGCGGCCCGAGTCGACGGCCACACCGGCGCCGGTGAGCGCGTCGAGGCCGTCGAGCAGGCCGCACACCACCCCTTCGTGGGCCGCCCGGGCCAGGTGGGCCTTCGAGATGCCGTGGCGCAGCCCGGTCACCGTCCCCGTGGCGTCGGGGCGGTCGGGCGTGCGCTCACCCGCGAAGAAGGGCACCATCACGACGCCGCCCGAGCCGGCGGGCGCGGACAGGGCCAGGTCGGCCAAGCGGTCGCGGTCGAGGTCGAACATCCGAGCCACGTCGTCGGTCACGCCGGTGGCGTTGAGGGTGCACACGAGAGGCAGGAAGCGACCGGTCGCGTCCGCGAAGCCGGCCACCGCGCCGCCGGCGTCGGCGGTGGGACGATCGCTCACCGCGTAGACCGTGCCCGAGGTGCCCAACGAGAAGGCCACGTCGCCCGGCGCCATCCCGAGCCCGAGGGCGGCGGCCATGTTGTCGCCGGTCCCGGCCGCGACCAGTGGCGTCCCTCGCAGGCCGAGGACGCCGGCCGCGACCGAGAGCAGCGGACCGGCCGCCTCGCCCGGCCCGAGCACCCGCGGCAGGCGGGCGAGCCAGCCGTCGTCGCCCGGGGCGTCGTCCACGACCCGCAGCAGGTCGGTGCGCCAGCGCTCTTCGGCCGGCGACCAGTAGCCGGTGCCGGACGCGTCGCCCCGGTCGGTGACGCAGGTCCCCGTGAGCCGGTAGGTGAGCCAGTCGTGGGGCAACAGCACGTGGGTCAACCGCTCGAAGTGCTCGGGCTCCTTGCGATGCAGCCAGGAGAGCTTGGTGATGGTGAACGAGGCGACGGGCACGCTGCCGGTGGCCTCGGACCACGCCTCGGGCCCGCCGAGTTGCTTCACCAGCCACCCGGCGTCGGCGGCGGTCTCCGTGTCGTTCCAGAGCTTGGCCGGTCGCAGCACCTCGCCCTTCTCACCGAGGGCCACCAGGCCGTGCTGCTGCGCGGCGACCGCCAGCGCGGCCACCTCGGACACCCCGGTCGAGGCCACCGCCGACGCGAGGGCCGACCACCACGCCTCGGGGTCCTGCTCACTGCGCGGTGGCGACGTGGGCGGGTGGGGCGCAGCGGCGCTGGCGACCAGCGCGCCGGTGTCGGCGTCGCGCACCTCCACCTTGGTGGACTGCGTGGACGAGTCGATTCCCAGGACCAGGGCCATGGCCCGCCTGTCTAGGACGGGCCGGGCACGGTCACAAAACCGGGGGCGTCAGAACGAGGTGGCGCCCGGGGGGCCGGGGGGCGGGGGCGGCGCGGCCGGCGGGGGCGGCGGGGGCGGCGGCGGCGCTGCCTGCGCCGGCGCCGCGGCCGCCACGGGGGCCACGTTCTGGCCGAACAGCGGCGCCTGATCGGTGGCGGCGCTGACGGTGAGGGCGGCGATGTAGTCGGCCGCGGCCAGCTTCAGCACCACGCAGTCGGTGACCGCCCGCACGCCGATGTCGGACAGCGTGCGGTGTCGGATGGCGTAGTCGCCGAACCCCTCGCCCTCCTGCACGGGCCGGCCCGTGCTGGTGGCGATCGGCCCGGTGGGCTGGCCCGCACCGCCGAAGAGCTCGGCCTGGCCCTTCTTCAGCACGAAGTAGTGGGATGCGGGATCGCCGTACTGCACGATCCAGGTGTCGGCGGGCAGCTTGACCTCGTCCATGTAGGACGCGAGGTCGCGGGCCAGGTTGAGGTCGAGGCCGGCGAAGCTCTTCTGCACGAACCCGCCGACCTCGCCCCACAGCATCTCGGTCGGGTCGAGCGGCTCGTCGGGCGGCCACTTGTGGTCGATGGGCTTGGCGGCCACCACCGTGGCCAGCACCAGCACGGCCAGCACGATCGCCGTGAGCACCACCAGGGTGAGGAGCATGCGCAGCGGGGTGGGGCCGATGCCGAGCAGCGGCAGGTCGACCGCGGGGACCACGAATGCGAAAGCGCTCAAGGGAGCTCCTCCCAACTCTTCTCGTGGGCTCGACCGCCGGGAACGGCTATGCGGCGAACCGCGTCGAACCGCAAGCTAGGGTCTCAACCTAACAGGGCGATGCGGCTCACTCTGCGGTCTTCGGGGGGACACCTTGGCCAACAAGTTCCAGATCAAGTCGAGAACCTGGAACCTCATCTCGGGCATCGGCAGCGCCGTGCTGTTGATCGCCGGGTTCGGTGGACTGTTCGTCCTCCAGGGGATGGACGCGTCGGCGAGCCTCACGCTGCTGTTCGTCGCGGGCCTCGGCCTGCTCACGTTCCTGTTCTTCGCCGGGCCCGGCATGGTCTACAGCGCCCGCAAGCGCAACAAGACCCTGAAGAAGACGCTTCCCGGCGGAACCATGGCCTGGATCCGGTCGCACCTCTACCTGCCGATCCTGGCGCTGGTGGCGGCCTTCGTGCACGCCACCGTGGTGCCGTTCCAGGACGCCCTCTCGTCGGGCAAGGTGCTGCTGGTCGTCGGCATCGTCGTGGCCATCGCCGGCGTGTGCCGCCACCACCTGATCGGCCTCCAGAAGACCGCCCTCAACGTCGACGTCAGCATCTCCAAGATCGTCGACGGCCAGCCCCGGCGGTTCCGCCAGTTGGCCGCCGACCTGGTCGAGGGCCGGCGGCCGGTCGGCGACATCGAGGCCGACGTGGCCCTGCTGGGCCCCGAGCAGCAGGCGGTGTGGACCGAGGTCCGCGAGTTGTCGGACGAGGTCAACAAGCACTTCCCCCGCACGGGCGGCCAGAGCCGCTCGGTGCGGGCCTACAAGTTCCTCCGTGCCGCCCACGCGCCGCTCACGATCGTGTTGTTCCTGCTGCTCGGCTACCACGTCTGGGACGTGCTGGGCGCGCAGCAGGCCGCCTTCGGTGACGAGGCCAGCTCGTACGCCTCGGCCGAGACCTGCGCCGACTGCCACAGCGAGATCGCCGACGACTGGGGCGTGTCCGCGATGGCCCATGCGCAGACCAGCGCCCTGATGGAGGCGCAGCTGCCGGTCACCCTGGCCGAGAACCGCCAACTGGCCGAAGACCTCGGGCCCGACCAGCAGGCCCTCTACGACGCCGCCGCCAAGAGCTGCGTGAACTGCCACGCGCCGGTCGGGGCCCAGTTCACCGACGACATCAACGCGCTCCTGCCGCTGAACGAGCCCAGTGGCGACCAGCCGCCGGCGGTGTCCAGCGACAACCCCGCCCTGATCTCCGACGGCGTGGCCTGCATCACCTGTCACAGCCAGGGCGAGGCCCCCGCCGAGCGGGCCGGTTTCGGGCAGCTGGCGGTCCAGCACGGCGGCTCGGCCAACTACGGCAGCTTCTTCGGCCCGCTGTTCGACGACCCGAACCCACTGCCCGTCCGGGTGCACGACCTCGACGGTGAGCAGCCCATGTGGAGCGACGAGGTCGCCAACTCGGAGCTGTGCGGCGCCTGCCACAACGTGGCGGTCGACATCGACGGCGACGCCCAGGGCAGCACCATCAGCCCGGTCGAGGGCGCCGAGCAGGGGCTCTCGGGCGACGCGGCCACCTCCGACGAGGACGGCGACTTCATCCTCGACCAGAACGAGATCGACGACACCGACGAGGACGGCAACCAGGACGACCTGGTGCTGCAGACCACCTACGACGAGTGGCAGGACTACGTGGTCGGGTTCTCCGACCGGTTCGCCGACAACCCCGACCAGACGCTCGACGGCCCCTTGGGGTGCACCAGCTGCCACATGCCCACTGAGGGCGACGGAACCGCTCCCGTCGTCGACGTGGCGCCCGGGCTCCTGCCCAACCCCGACCGTGACTTCCGCTCGCACACGTTCGTGGGGGTGGACTACGACCTCGACACCAGCACGTACGGCTCCCAGGAGGTGTTCGACGAGGTGCTGGCCGAGCGTCAGGCGTTCCTCCAGTCGGCGGTCACCCTGAAGGTCGACAACGTCGACGGCGACACCGTGGCCGGCGACACGTTCGAAGCCGACGTCACCGTCTCCAACAACCTGCTGGGGCACAACTTCCCCACCGGGTTCGCCTTCGCCCGCCAATTCTGGCTGGAGGTCACGGCCGAGACCGCCGACGGCACCGAGGTGTGCCTGTTCGACCTCGGGGTCGGCGACGAGAGCGCCTGCGGGTCGGGTGTGATCGACAACAACACCGACGACCTGCCGCAGTGCGACCCGGTGGCGGCCGCAGACGCGCTGGGGCTCGATCCCGACCTGCCGAGCAACGTCAACATCGAGTTGCAGGGCACCCAGGACGACTGCGACCCCTGGTTGGCCAACTTCCAGCGCATCCTCACCGACGGCGACCCCGACCAGGACGGCACCTTCGTCGAGGTGCCGTACCAGTCGTTCCTCGGGGGGATCGTGAAGGAGCGCGTGCGCATCGCCGACCAGCTGTCCATGCGAGTGCTCAACCCCACCCGGCTCAACGCCGACGGCGAGGACCAGACCGAGCTGACCATCCCGTACTTCTTCGACACCAGCCAGATCGCTGATGGCGAGACGGTCACCGTGACGGCCAAGCTGCGCTTCCGCCACCTGCCGCCCTACTTCATCAGGGCCCTCGCCGACGCCCAGGACGACGCCGGCGACATGCCCGAGTCGGCCCGCATCGACAACGCCGACGATCTGGTGGACAACCTGGTGGTCACCGACGTGGTGTCGGCGAGCTCCGGCCAGGGCCGGGTGCTGGCCTGCGAGGGCCCGCAGAACCGTGCGGACGCCAGCATCCTCGACTGCATCGATTGACGCCCCCCCGCCAGAGCGGCAGCCGCGACGGCGACGGCGATGGCGACGGCGACGTTGCCGCAGCCGGAGAGGATGACGGGCCCGCCGCCGCCGTGGCCAGCGGCCGCGGCGGCGAGCACAGCGCCGACGAGGGCGACGACGGGAACCGAGACGACGACCCGGACCGGGAAGACTCCGCGGACCCAGGCGACGACGACCGAGACGACGGTCCGGACCCCGACGACGATGCCTCGGGCCACGACGAGTACCGCGACCCAGGCGGCGACCGGGACAACGACGACCGGGACGACGACGACCGAGACGACGACGACGACCGGGACGACGACGACCGGGACGACGACGCCGCCGCCCGGGCGCGCGCTCGCGACGACGTGGACGCCGAGGACGACGCCGCCTGGCCGCGGTGGGCGCGGCTCGGCCTGGCGTGCGTGGTGGCGCTGGCCATCGGCGTGTTCCTGGCCAGCGCCCGCGACTCCGACGGCGCCCGCAGCCCCGCGCCCGACCCCTCGCCCACCCTGGGCGACGGCACGCTGCCCACCGGGCACCCGTCACTCGACGGCAGCGACCAGTACAAGGACTTCACGCTGGCCCAGCTCGAGTCCGACGCGGCGGACGAGTCCGCACCCGTCGCCCTGCGGCTCACCCTGGCCGAGCGCTACCTGGCCACCGGCGACATCCAGGACGCCCGCCGGCAGGCCCGCCTCGCCCTCGCCCAGTCGGGCACCGATGTCGAGCAGCAGCGCTCGCTGCGCGACCTCGGGTGGGCCGCGGCGCTGTCGGGTGACAGCGAACGCGGGGCCGCGCTGCTGCAGCAGGCGCTCGATGTCCTCCCCGGCGAGCGCAACGCCACCTGGTACCTGGCCAACGTGCGCCTCGCCGGCCTGAACGATCCCGCCGGCGCCGCCGACCTGTTCCGCGAGTTGCTCACCGCCGACGACCTCGGCGCCGACCAGCGCAGCCTCATCGAGGCCCGCCTGGCCGAGGCCGAGGCCGCCGCCGGCACCGGCACCGGCACCGGGCCGGCACCCACATCGGTCCCCGCCCGCTGACCTTCACCCCGCCGTCCGCGGTCAGGTCACGGTGAAGGCCACCGACATGCCGAGCTGGAAGTGCACGTGGCTCATGCCACCGCCCCTCGTCCCGCCGCCGCCCATGCCGCTGCCGCCCGTCCCACCACCGCCCATGCCGCTGCCGCCCATGCCGCCACCGCCCGTGGCGCTGCTCCCCATCTGGTCCACCAGGTTGCAGAACGCGACGTAGTCGCCCGCCGGCAGGTCGAGGGTGGTGCCGGCCGAGTCGCCGGCGGCGACGTCGGGGATCTCGCCCGGCTTGTCCGCCTCGGGTATCGCCGCCTCGTCGACCGAGCCGTCGGCCTTGGTGGGGAGCGAGGCGGCGTCCGCGGCCCGGACGACGACCAACTCGTGGGTCTCGCTCCCATCGTTCACCGCGGTGATGCGTACCGACCCCGCATGGATCGGTGTGGTCGGCGTGGCCACCGACCACTCGTCGAGCACGAAGGTGCCGGGGCCGGCCGAATCGGCCGCCTGGGTGTCACTGCCGTCGCTGCCGCATGCAGCCAGGAGTGCGGCGAGCACGATCACCACGGCGAAGATGTATCGGGTTCGGGTCATTGCCCTGTTGCCTCTCGGGGTCGGTGAAGCGGTCGGAGTGGGTTGAGCGCGAGTCGGGCAACGCCGGTGACCGTCGAGTCGCCTCGTCCGGGATCGCCGATCATGCGTCCGGCTCCGGTGCGGGAAGGCGCAGCCGCTTCAACAGCACGGCGTTGACCGCGACGATGATGCTCGAGCCCGACATCGTCAGTGCCGCGATCTCTGGCCGGAGGCCGAAGCCGAAGGCCGGCACGAACACACCGGCGGCGATGGGTAGGGCGACGGTGTTGTAGCCGATGGCCCAGGTGAGGTTCTGGCGCATCTTGCGCCTCGTACCGCGCCCGATCTCGAGGGCGACGGCCACGTCGAGGGGGTCCGAGCGCATCAGCACCAGGTCGGCGGTCTCGATGGCCACGTCGGTACCGGCACCGATGGCCACGCCGAGGTCGGCCTGGGCGAGGGCGGGGGCGTCGTTGACGCCGTCGCCCACCATGGCCACCGACGCTCCTTCGGCCTGCAGCTCGGCCACCCGGGCGGCCTTGTCGCCGGGGCGCACGTCGGCGATCACGTCGGTGATGTCGAGCTGCTTCGCGATGCGGTGCGCGGTCGCCTCGTTGTCACCGGTGAGCATGACGAGGCGGACGCCCATCTCGCGCAACGAGGCCACCGCCGCCGCGGAGGTGGCGCGAGGCGCGTCGGCCACACCGAACACGGCGGCGATCCGCCCGTCGATGCCGACGCACATCACGGTCCGCCCCTCGGTGGCCAGGTTCGTCCAGCCCCCGGCGAGCTCACCGAGGTCGATCCCCTGACCATCCATCAGCGCCCGGCTGCCCACCGCGACCCGGTGCCCTTCGACGGTGGCCACGGCCCCCTGGCCGGGGACGCTGTCGAAGTCCTCGGCGGCCGGCCGCGGAGCGTCGGGATCGCGGTCGTCGGCGAAGGCCACGAACGCCTCGGCGATCGGATGGCCGGACAACCGCTCGACCGCGGCGGCGTACCGGATGACGGTGCGCTGGTCCTCGTCGGCGAACAGCAGCTCGGTCACCTCGGGCTGGCCCTTGGTGAGGGTGCCCGTCTTGTCCATGACGACCACGTCGACGCGGGCCGCCGTCTCGAGTGCCGTGGCGTTCTTGAACAGCACCCCACGCTGGGCGCCGAGGCCCGACCCCACCATGACCGCCGTCGGCGTGGCGAGGCCCAACGCGTCGGGGCAGGTGATGACCACGACGGTGATGGCGTAGAGGAGAGCGACGTCGACGGCCACATCGCCGACGGTCATCCAGGCTGCGAAGGTCACGAGCCCGCCGACGAGGGCGACGAGCACCAGCCAGAACGCGGCCCGGTCGGCCAGACGCTGGCCGGGCGCCTGCGAGTTCTGGGCCTCCTGCACGAGCCTGACGATCTGGGCCAGCGCGGTGTCCGCACCGATGCCCGTCGCACGAGCGTGGAGCACACCGTTGCGGTTGATGGTCGCGCCGATGACGGCAGACCCCGGCCCCTTGTGGACCGGCAGGCTCTCA
This sequence comes from Acidimicrobiales bacterium, assembly GCA_044221555.1. Lineage (GTDB taxonomy): Bacteria > Actinomycetota > Acidimicrobiia > Acidimicrobiales > DATDAH01 > JAEUJM01. Next base: position 47,534 of record JBGAOY010000021.1, on the reverse strand, counting down.
CCGGTCACCACCGACTCGTCCACCTCACTCTCGCCGGCCTCCACGATGGCGTCCACCGGCACCTTGGCCCCCGGGCGGATCAGGAGCAGGTCACCGACCGCCACCTCGCCGGTCGGCACCTCGACGGCCTCGCCACCGCGCTCGACCAGCGCCATCGGCGGGGCGAGGTCCAGCAGCGTGCGGACGGCGTCGTTGGCGCCACCTCGGGCCCGCATCTCGAACCAGTGGCCCAGCAACACGAAGGCGGCCAGCATCGTGGCCGCCTCGTAGAACACGTCGCCGTCGGCGCCGGTCAGTGTGACGGCCACGGAGTACGCCCAGCCCGTGCCGATGCCCACTGCGACCAGCACCATCATGTCGAGCGTCCGTGCCCGCAGCGCCTGCACCACACCCACGAAGAACAGCGACGCCGACCAGAAGATGACGGGCAGGCTCAACAACAGCTGCCAGACGTCGTTGCGCAGGCCGAACGGGACGGGAGGGTCCAGGCCCAGCAGGTCCATCCCGATGTGGGAGTAGAGGGTGATGACGACCGCGAGCAGCACCGCGACCACGAACCGGTTGCGCAGGTCGGTGGCCATGTCGGCCATGGACATGCCGCCGTGGTCGTGCGACGCCATCGCATCACCGGCCATCGCGTCACCGGCCATCGCGTCGCCGGCCATCGCGTCGCCGGCGGCGACGGGCGGCGTGCCGGGCTCGTCGGGCATCGGCGTGCAGACGTGGCGCGGCACCGAGAGCCCGGCACAGTGGTACCCGCACTCACGCACCCATCCACGCAGGTCATCCAGCGATGCCGCGGCCGGGTCGAAGGTGACCGTCGCCGTCGCCGCGGTCGGGTTGGCGTCGACCTCGAGCACGCCTGGGCGACGGCCCAACACCGCCTCGACCACGTTCTTCTCCGTGGCGAACCGCAACCCGCGGAGGTCAAGCACCTCGGTACGGGTCGAACCTCCGTCACCGGCCACGGTGATCCTCCGGCCTGCGCCCCGAACGGCGCCGTCCCACCGACAGCCGTACTGACCGCCCCACCCTCACTCCGTCGGGGTCAGCCATTGGCCTGGAACCGGCGCAGCCGCAGGCTGTTGCTCACCACGAAGACGCTCGAGAACGCCATGGCCGCGCCGGCGATGAGGGGATTCAACAGACCGGCGGCGGCGAGCGGCAGCGCCGCCACGTTGTAGGCGAAGGCCCAGAAGAGGTTGCCCCGGATCGTGCGCAGGGTGCGGCGCGAGAGGCGGATGGCGTCGGCCGCCGAGCGCAGGTCGCCACGCACCAGGGTCAGGTCGCTGGCCTCGATGGCGGCGTCGGAGCCGGTGCCCATGGCCAGGCCCAGGTCGGCCTGCGCGAGCGCGGCGGCGTCGTTCACCCCGTCGCCCACCATCGCCACCACCCGGCCCTCGTCCTGCAGGCCACGGATGACGTCGAGCTTGTCCTCGGGCAGCACCTGGGCGATCACCTCGTGGATGCCCACGACGGCACCCACCGCGGCTGCGGCGGCCTCGCCGTCGCCGGTGAGCAGCACCGGGGTCAGGCCCAGGTCGCGCAGCTCCGCCACGGCCTGCGCCGAGGTGGGCTTCACCGTGTCGGCCACGACCAGCACCGCCCGCAGCTCGCCGTCCCAGCCGGCGAGCACCGCGGTGCGACCCTCGGCCTCGGCCGCCTCCTTGGCCCGCCGAAGGGGATCGGGCACGGTCAGCGACCAGTCGGCGACGAAGCGCTCCTGGCCGGCGACCACCCCGCGACCGTCCACCACGCCCTGCACGCCCAGGCCACGGGTGGCAAGGAACGATTCCACGGGGGCCAGCGCGCCCACCCGCTCCCGGGCGCCCGCGGCGATGGCTCGGCCGATGGGGTGCTCGGAGGCGTCCTCCACCGCGCCCACGACGGCCAGCACCTCGGCCTCGGCCGCCGCGGAGCCCTCGGCCGTGATCACCTCGACCAGCGCCATCGTGCCCGTGGTGACCGTGCCGGTCTTGTCGAGCACCACGGTGTCGACGCGACGGGTCGACTCGAGCACCTCTGGCCCCTTGATGAGGATGCCCAGCTGGGCGCCCCGCCCGGTGCCCACGAGCAGCGCGGTGGGGGTGGCCAGGCCAAGAGCGCACGGGCAGGCGATGATCAGCACCGACACCGCCGCGGTGAACGCGGTGGCGGCGCCCTCGCCCCAACCGAGCCAGAAGCCGAGCGTGGCCACCGACAGGGCGATCACGACGGGCACGAACACGGCCGACACCCGGTCGGCCAGGCGCTGGATGGGCGCCTTGCCGGACTGGGCCTCGGTGACCAGGCGCCCGATGCGGGCCAGTTGCGTGTCGGCGCCCACCCGGGTGGCCTCGACCACCAGGCGCCCGCCGGCGTTGACGGTGGCACCGGTGACCGCATCACCGACACCCACCTCGACCGGCACGCTCTCGCCGGTGAGCAGCGAGGCATCGATGGCCGACGTGCCCTCCACCACCACCCCGTCGGTGGCGACCTTCTCCCCCGGGCGCACCACGAACCGGTCGCCCACCACCAGCGCGGCCACGGGCTCGAGGTGCTCGGTGCCGTCGCGCAGGACCGCGACCTCCTTGGCCCCCAGCTCGAGCAGCGCCTTCAGGGCCGCGCCCGACCGCCGCTTGGCGCGGGTCTCGAAGTAGCGCCCCGCGAGGATGAACACGGTGACCGCGCTGGCCACTTCGAGGTAGATCTCGTCCTGACCGCTCCCCCGCGACAGCGTCAGGTCGAACCCCATGGTCATCCCGGTGACGCCGGCCTCGCCGATGAAGAGCGCGTAGAGCGACCAGAGGTAGGCCGCGCTCACGCCCAGGGAGATCAGCGTGTCCATGGTGGCCGCGCCGTGGCGGAGGTTGAGCCATGCGGCCCGGTGGAACGGGAAGGCCCCCCACACCACCACCGGCGAGGCCAGGGTGAGCGACAGCCATTGCCAGTTGTCGAACTGCAGCGCCGGCACCATGGCCATCAACAGCACCGGCACGGCCAGCACGGTCGACACCAGCAGGCGCCTGCGCAGCTCAGCCAACTCGGCGTCGGGCCCACCGTCGCCCTCGGCGGCCTCTCGAGCCCCTGCACCATCCGTCGATCCGCCCGGCGCCGCCGCCGTGGCGGGCACCGAGGGATCGGGCACCGGCGTGGCGTGGTAGCCCACGGCCTCGATCTCGGCCAGCACCGCGGCGAGGTCGACCCCGTCCGGCAGGTCGACCGACGCCCGGTCGGTGGCGTAGTTCACCGACGCCTCGACGCCGTCCATGCGGTTGAGTCGCTTCTCGATGCGCGCCGCGCACGAGGCACAGGTCATGCCCTGGACGTCGAGGTCGACGTGCCCGCGGGACGCCGCGCCCTCGTGCCTCGTGCTCATGAGCCCATCTCCATGTCGTGGCCCGATCCCGCGGGCGACGTCGTCACCGTGGGGACCGTGGCGGGGGTCGGCGATCCGGTGTCGGGAGCGACGACCCGCCCCACCCCGAAGGCGGCCACGAACACCACCACGAGGGCGGCGGCGAACAGGCCCAGGCGGGCGGCGACCCCCATCAGTCCACCTCCGTCGTGCCGAGCACCGTGTAGCCCGCTTCGTCGACCGCGGCACGCACGTCGGCATCGGCGAGCGGCCCGTCGCTGGTGACCGCCACCGAACCGCGGTCGAGGTCGACCTCGACCGTGCGCACGCCCTCGATGCGGCCCACTTCGGTGCTGACGGCACGGACGCAGTGCTCGCAGCTCATCCCCTCGACCCGGTAGGTGGTGGTGGTGGTCATGGCTCACGCTCCTCGTCGTTCCCAGGAACAGGTACCCTGTATGGGTATACCGTATACCCCCCGGGGGTACACTGGCAACCCCGCCACCACACGCCGAGGAGACAGGCCGATGACCACACGGGGCTACACCGCGACGAAGGATCAGCTGCGAGCCCGCCTCGCCCGCATCGAGGGCCAGGTGCGGGGCGTGTCGAAGATGGTGGACGACGATCGTTACTGCGTGGACGTGCTCACCCAGATCAACGCCATCAGGGCGGCCCTCGACAACGTCGCCCTCGGCCTGCTCGACGGCCACGTCCGGCATTGCCTGCAGCCAGGCGGCGGCGGGCCGGAGGAGCCCGAGGCGCAGGCCGAGGAGCTGATGACGGCGGTGGGTCGCATGCTGTCGCGGTGAACGGTCACACGGGAGCCGCCCCACCGGGCCGCCCACCGGGGCCGGCCAGCCGGCGCGACCCACCGCGCCGTGCCGGTCTCCCGGCGACGGGGACAGGGCGATCGCGTCGCCCCGCGGAGGGCCTACGCCAGCGCCGGTGCCGGCTGGAGCGACTGCAGCATGCCCTCGCAGCTGCGCACGAGGATCTGCGAGGCCTCGGCCACGTCGCGTGACGTCATCGGGCTCTCGCCCCGCTTGCGCCAGCGGGCGATGGTGTCGAGCAGGGCGTCGCGCAAGAGGTCGGGCTCGGCGTCATGGGGCAGGCCCAGACGCACGCTGGGCTGCATGCCCTGGGCCCCGAGCAGGCGGTCGACCTCGTCCTCCTCCTCGGGCCGGAAGGTGATGGCCCCCGACCGGAACGAGTTGAACAGTCGCTGCTCGGTGAACTCGTGGGCGCCGGCCTGCACGCGCTCCAGGTCGAACGAGAGCTGGGCGGCCGCCTCGATGGGATCCTCGCGGAGCACCGCCTGCAGCACGACCAGCGCGGCGCGCGCCTTCAACAGCTCGCGGCGCGCCGCGAACTGGGTCATCAGCACGCGCCGCAGGTCCTCCACGCCGCTGTGCTCGACCAGCGCGGTGGACAGCGCGTCGGCGTCCTGCGACTCGCCCGAGGCGATCAGGCGCACGGCCAGGCCCACGCCGAACAGGCCCAGGCGGCGGATCAGCGCCGAGCGCTCCTCCGCCGACAGCGGCAGCTCGGCGTCGTCGCCCATGAAACGATCGGCCGACGCCAGGAGCAGCGCCTGACGCTCATCCGGCAACGCGGCCAGGGCCGCGAGCGCCTGGTACTCGGACTCGCGCAGGGTGGCCCCCGACTGGGCCAGCAGCCCTGCGACCGGTAGCACGGTCTGGCAGAGACGCCGGATGCGGGCGTCGGTGCGGTAGCGGGCGGCCACCCGCTGCGCCGACTCGAGGGCGTCGGGCCGGCCCGAGCCCAGCTCGTCGGCGCGCGACAGGATGGCGATGGCATTGACCGGTGACGGGTGGGCCAGCTCGTCGGCATGGAACGCCTCGAGGAACCTGGCGTCGCTGCGGTGGAAGTGGCGCATCAGGTAGAGCACCGCGTCCGCGGGGGTGTCGCGATCGTGCTCGAAGGCGAGGAAGTCCTCGGTGCGCTTCGAGATCTCCTCGGACACCGAGGAGAGCCCCGGCGTGTCGATGAGGGTCATCTCCGACAGCGAGGCCGACGGCCACTCGATGACGATGCGGTCGATGTCGCCGGGATCCATCCCCTGCAGGTCGACCTCGATCGCGCCCGCCTCCCGTGAGAACGGGGTCTCCACCGGCTCGCCCCGCGCCGGGTGGAGCGTGGCGCGGTAGGTGAGCCCATCGGTGTACCAGGCCACGATCTTGGTGCACTCGCCGGCGTCGGTCGGCGCCAGCTCGTCGCCGATCAAGGCGTTGAGCAACGTCGACTTCCCCGCCTTGACCTTGCCCGCGATGGCCACCCGCAGGGGGTCGTCGAGACGGGCCTCGGCCTGCCGCAGACGGTCACCCCCCGCACGGCCGTCGTAGGCGGCGATGGCCTTGCGCAACAGCAGGCGGGTCTGAGCGGCGAGGGGAAGCGACGAATCGATCTCGATGGCCGGGGCCGCGGCGACCGCGGGCTCGGGCACCGGGACGACCGCCGGCTCTGGGGCCGGCGCGACCGGCGCGGGCGCCGCCGGCTCAGGCGCAGGCGCCACCGGCTCAGGCGCAGGCGCCGCCGGCTCAGGCGCAGGCGCAGGCGCCGACGGCTGTGGCGCGGCCGGTTCCGGCACGGGCGGTGCGGCCGGGACGGGCGGAACAGGTGGCAGGCCCGACGGCACCGGCGGCGGCGCACTGGGCACCGGCGGCGCACTGGGTGCCGGCGGCGCCGACGGCGGTGCAGTGGGCACCGGGGGCGCCGAGGGCGGCGGCGCGGTCGGCACCGGCGGCATCTGCGGGGGCGCGGGCGGCACCGGCTGGCGTGGCGGGACGGGCGGCACCGGCGGCAGGCCCGGTGGCACCGCCGACGGCTGGGGCACCGGTGGCGCGCTCGGCGCCGGTGCGGGCGGGGGCGCGGCGGGTGCCGGGACCGGCGGCATCGGCGGGGCCGGCGGCATCGGCGGGGCCGGCGGGGGTGGCGGCGCGGCAGCCGCGGGGGTGACCGGCGCCGAGGCCGGGATCGGCGGGGGTGGCGGCGGAGCTACCACCGGTGGGGCGGGCGCGGCGGCGCCCGCGCCGGCCAGCAGCGTCGCCGGCAGCGCCGGCAGGGGCAGGGCCCGGTCCTCGTCGGTCTCGGGCAACAGGGCCAGGCGGGTGGGCGGCTGGCCGGCGGCCTGCTGCGCGGCCTGGAGGAACCGCCCCAGCTCGCGCACCGTCGGTGGGCGCAACCCCGGGTTCTTGGCCATCGACCACTCGAGCACGCCGCACACGCCCGGCGGCACCTTCTTCGGCCTCAGGTCGGGCACCGGCTCGGCCGCGGCCCGGGCGATCACCCGTACCAGCGGCTCCTCCTCGTCCACCTCGAAGGGCGGGTGGCCGGCGATCAGGGTGTAGATGATCGAGCCGAGCGCGTAGATGTCCGACGCCACCGACGGCTGGCCGCCGGTGAACAGCTCAGGGGCGGCGTGCAGCTGGGTGTCACGCGGGTCGCCGCTACGACTCACGAACGAGCCGCTGGGCGACACCTCGAAGTCGCCCAGCAACGGCTCGCCCAGCGGGCTGACGAACACGTTGTGCGGCTTCAGGTTCTGGTGCAGCACCATGGCCCGGTGGGCGCTCTCGAGCGCGCCCGACACCTTGACGCCGATGTCGACGGCCTCCCGCCAGTCGAACGGGCCCGATCGCAGCAGCCGGTCGTGCTCGTTGCCACGGCTCAACCACTCGGTGACGATGTACGGCCGGCGCTTGGCCACCCCCGAGTCGAACACGGTCAGCGCGTTGGGGTGCACCGACACCACACCCATCGCCGCGCACTCACGCTCGAAGCGCGTCGTGGCGGCCCGGTCCAGCGCCTTGACGGTGAAGACCTTCACCGCCACCTCGCGGTTGAAGTGGTTCTGCACACCGCGATAGAGCGAGCTGTGGTCGCCCCGGCGCACCAGGCGGAGCGAGCCCACGCCTGGGATCTTGATGTCCACCTTGTCGTCAGCCATGCCGGTCCTCACCCATCGGTCCCCCTCTCGCCGGCCCGATCACCCGAAGCCTCGGGCATCGCGGCCAGTGTCAGCTTGACGTCCTGTCGTGCCTGCTCCCGCAACCCGGCCACCGTGGCCAGCTCGGCCACCAGCTCCGTGACCACTGCGGCGCGCGCCGCCTCGTCCACGGTAGGGGCCCGCTCGGTGGCCTCGAGGGCCGATCGGGCGGATCGCTGCAGCTCGGTCACGCGGGTGGTCGCACCGTCGCGCAGCTGGCGCGACAAGCTGCGCACCGCGTCGTCGAGCGCCTTGGTGAAGCGCACCTGCACCTCGTCGAGGTACTCGCGGTACTCGTCCTTGGCCCGTTGGCGCTCGGAGCTGAGCGCCTTGCGTCGCTCCTGCTTGAAGGCCCGACCCACCGTGAGCACGCCGGCGACACCGGCCACCGCCAACAGCACCGGGGCGGCCACCACGCCACCGACGCCGAGGCCGATCATCCCCGCCACGCCGAGCAGCGGCTCCATGCCCCCCCAGGCGCCGCCGATGGCCACCAGCACCTTGTCCTCGTCGTCGTCGGCCGACGACGAGTGCGACGAGAACGACAGCTGGTCGGTGGGCTGGGTCGCCAGGGCCACGTCGAGCGACACCAACAGCCCTTCGGTGGCGCTCGACAGCTCGGCCACGATGCGGTTCGACAGCTCCTCACCGCGCCGCGCGACCACCTGGAAGCACTCGCTGACGATGGCGGCCGCACCGCGCGACACCCAGTTGGAGTACTCCTCCTGGTTCAGCACGGGATCGCCGGCATCGACCATCTCGCCGGCCTGGTGGCTGAGGTTGCGGAGGCGGACCGCCAACTCGTGCTGGACGTCGTTGCTCAGGTCCTCCACCCCGTCGCTGAGCACCTGGCGCCACGTGGCACCGTCGGACAGCAGGGCCGTCGCCTGCTCGTACGAGGCCCGCAGCTCGGCCAGCGAGGGGCCTTCGACGTCGACGGCCAGCGCCGCCTGCTCGGCCCGCAGCACGCTCTCGAGTTGGTCGAGCACGCCGACCACCTCGGCGACGGCGGCCTGGTCGCGGCCGGCGTTGGCGGGTATCACCACGTTGCGGATGAGGTACTCACGCAGTGCCGGCACCCCCGACTCGGTGGCGTAGGTCTCGTCGCCGGACTGCAACGACAGCTCGTACAGCCGGGACGAGGCGGGCAGGATGGGCGGCTCGATGCCCGCGGTCCGGAGGTGGCCCTGGTCGATCTCGAGGATGCGCCGCCACTGCGGGTGCAGATCGATCTTGGACATGACGCAGATGACCCGGGTGCCCGACGACCACGCGTGGCGCAGGTACGACAGCTCCGGCGCCGTGTACTCCTGCGAGGTGTCGGACACGAACAACAGCGCGTCGACGAACGGCAGCCCCATCAGGGTGGCCACCGCCTCAGGTGAGTCGAGGCCACCCAGCACCGGGGTGTCGATCAGCTCCAGGCCGCCGGCGAGGAAGGGGCTGGGCACGCCCACCGAGATCGACGCGATGGCGTGGCCGTCGTGCTGGCCGCGCTCGACCACGCCGATGAGGTCGTCGAGGGCCACGGTCGCCGGCGCGAGCTGCTCGCCCTGATCGCTCTTGTAGGTGAGCGAGGCGGTGGGTGCGGCCGCGTGGGCCACCGACGTGATGACCGCCGTCGCGAGATCGTCGTCGACCGGGCAGGCCACGGAGCCGACCAGAGCGTTCACGAGCGAGCTCTTGCCGGACTTGAAGTCGCCCACCACGACGACCCGGATGGTGGCATCGGTGCGATGGCGCTCGGCCTTCTCGATGCGCTCGACGAGATCGGCACGGCCGCGACGATCGGCAATGTCGGCTGCGGCCCGTAATGTTGAGCGCAGATCGGTCATGTCCCCCGCTCCTGGCGGTGTCGTCGGGTCGGTCGGGGCCAACGCGTCGCTCGTGGCCCTCGTCGGTTCATCGTGCAAATGTATTGCGTCGTGACAACACTAAGGTCGAACACCTTGAAGGGATCGCTGTGAGCTTCCAACTCGGGGTCGACTTGGGGACCACCTTCACCGCTGCCGCGGTGGCGCGTGGTGGCCGGGTCGAGGTCGCATCGCTCGACTATCGGACTGCGGCCATCCCGTCGGTGGTGTGGGTGGGGGCCGACGGCACCGTCGTGACCGGTCACCCGGCCCTCAACCGTGGGTTGGCCGACCCGTCTCGGATGGCGCGCGAGTTCAAGCGCCGCATGGGCGACCCCGCGCCGCTCCTGCTCGGCGGCACGCCGTTCTCTGCCGATGCGCTCACCGAGCGGCTGCTGAGGGCCGTCACCGACGCGGTGACCACGCTCGAGGGGGGCAGCCCCGAATCGGTCACCGTCACCCACCCGGCCAACTGGGGCCCGTACAAGAAGGACCTGCTCTCGCAGGCGGTGCGGCGGTCCGGCCTCGAGGGGAGCTCGCTGCTCTCCGAGCCCGAGGCCGCGGCCATCTACTACGCGTCCACCGAGCGGCTCGGCCCCGGCGACGTTCTGGCCGTGTACGACCTCGGGGGCGGAACCTTTGACGCCGCGGTGTTGCGCAAGACCGAGACCTCGTTCGAGATGCTCGGTGAGCCCGAGGGCATCGAGCGACTCGGCGGCATCGACTTCGACGAGGCGGTGCTCGGCTTCGTGAACGAGGCCACCGGCGGCGCGCTCGATCGGCTCGACCCCGAGGACCCCGAGGCGGTCGAGGCCATCGTCGCACTGCGCGAGGACTGCGTGATCGCCAAGGAGGTGCTGTCGGCCGACACCGAGGCATCCATCAAGGTGCGGTTGCCCACCAAGATCAGCCGCGTGCGCATGACCCGCTCGGAGTTCGAGGCCATCATCCGGCCCACGCTGGTCGACACGGTCACCGCCATGCGGCGCGCGCTCCAGTCGGCTCAGGTGGAGCCCTCGCAGGTGGCGAAGGTGCTGCTGGTGGGAGGCTCGTCGCGCATCCCGCTCGTCGGCCAGCTGATCGGCGCCGAGATCGGCCGGCCCGTCGTGGTCGACGCCCACCCCAAGCACGCCATCGCCCTCGGGGCGGCACTCCACGCGGCGTCGGTCGTGGGCAAGCGCGCCGCGATGTCGCGCCAGCAGCCGGCCGAGCCGAGCGCGGTGCAGCTGGCCGAGCCGCCCACGGGCGAGCAGGTGGCCAACGTGCCGCCCACGTCGATCATCGCCCCGGTCGCCCCGGTGGTGCCCGAACCGGCCCGCCCCCAGGCCGAGCCCGCCCACCCGCCGGCCGAGGCCCCGGCGCCCGAGCCGGCTCGACCGGCCGACTCCGCGGTGTCAGGCCCCACGGTGCAGGTCACACCCGCCATGCTCGCCCAGGTCGCGGGCGCCACGATGGTGCCCGGCGTCTACTGCCCCCAGCAGCACTTCAACGACCCCCGCGTGCCGTTCTGTGCCACCTGTGGCGCGGCGCTCAGCCGCAACGGGGCCGATGTGCGCCAAGGCCCGCGACCCCCGCTGGGCGTGCTGGTGCTCGACGACGGCGAGACCTTCGTGGTCGACGCCGACTACGTCCTCGGGCGCGATCCCGACAACGACGAGGCGGTGCGCACGGGCACGGCCCGTCCGCTCATCCTGGCCGATCCCGGTCGTTCGATCTCGCGGGTGCACGCCCGCCTCGAGCTCGACGAGTGGGACGTGCGCATCTCCGACTGCATCTCCGCCAACGGCACGTTCGTGGCCTCCGAGGGCTCGGGGTGGACCCGCGTGCTGCCCGGGCACGCCACCACCATCCAGCCGGGAACGCACCTGCTGCTCGGCCAGCGGATCCTGCTGTTCGACTCGCCGAGCAGGCTCGGCTGATCGCTCCCGCTCGTCGGCGAACATGACGATTCCGCTCCAGGGCGGGGTCCCCGCTGCCGACGGTATTGGCGGGTACGCTCCTTTTTTGACACACTTTCGCAACATGGCCGGTAGGAGATCTCACACTTGACCTGTTCGCCCCGATCGCGCGCCCGGCTGCGATGGAGCACCGTCGCGCTCGCGGCCCTACTGGCCGGGGCGACCTTCGTCGGCGCCGCACCCGCCTCCGGGCAGTCGAGCATCGACGACAAGCGCGAGGAGGCCCGCCAGGTCGCGGCCCGCCTCGACGAGCTCAGCGCCCGCTACGAGCGCCTGCAGGACCGGTCGAACGCGGCGCAGGCCGAGCTGGCCGAGGTGGAGGGGAACATCACCCAGGCCGAGGCCCGCCTGGCCGACACCGTCGAGGAGCGCGACCAGCGCAAGGCCGAGCTGCAGACCTACGCCGTCGACGCCTACCTCGGTGGCCCCGACAACTCCGCGCTCACGGTGGCCGTCGACAGCCGAAACGAGCGGGAGATGCCGCTGCGCCTCGGCTACCTCGACACGGTCACGGGCAACCGGACCCAGCTCATCGAGGATCTCGCCGCCACCGAGGAGGACGTAGCCGACCGGGTGGCCGAGCTCCGTGAGAGCCGCCAGGATGCCGCCGACCTGGTCGACCAGATCAACCAGTCCGCCGCCGAGGCCCAGCAGGCCATCGACGAGCAGGAGCAGGTGCAGTCACAGATCGACGCCGAGCTGGCCGACCTGATCGAACAGCAGCGGGCCGCGGAGGCCGCGGCCCGCCAGGCCGAGATCGACGCCGCGGCCCAGGCGGCGGCGCAGGCCGCCCAGGCCCCCGCGCCCGACCCCACCGGCGGCGGCACGGGCACCGGCACCGACCCCGGCACGACGCCACCGCCCGCCCCGTCACCCACCCCCCCGCCGCCGGCCTCGGGCGCCGCAGGCGCGGTGGCCGCGGCCCTGAGCATGCAGGGTGTGCCCTACCGCTGGGCCGGTGCCGACCCGAGCGGGTTCGACTGCTCGGGTCTGATGATGTGGGCCTGGGCCCGCGCCGGCCGCTCGCTCCCCCACAGCTCCTCCGCCCAGTACTCGGTGACGCGCCGGGTCTCCGCGGCCGACCTGCAGCCCGGCGACCTGGTGTTCTACGGCAGCCCGATCCACCACGTCGGCATGTACATCGGCAGCGGTCAGATCGTCCACGCCCCCCACAGTGGTGACGTGGTCCGCACGGCCAGCATCGGCTACGTGGGATCGCCGGTCGGCTACGGCCGTCCCTGAGGTAGCGGGAACCAGCCGCCCGTCCGGCGACGTCTGAAGGGGCACCGCGGCGGGCAGATCCTGCCCGTCCCAACCAGTCGTTACACTCGCCCCCGCTGGGGCGAGGCCGGGCTATCGGAGCGAGCACACATGTCCAACACGTTCGAAGTCGGCACCGAGTTCGCCGGCTACCGCATCCTTCGCGTCATCGGCACCGGGGGTTTCGCCACCGTCTACCTCGGCGAGGACCTCCGGCCCGCCATGCGGCGCAAGGTCGCCCTCAAGGTGCTCCACGAGCAGCTGAGTGCCGACGAATCCTTCCGCGACCGGTTCCAGCGCGAGTCACTGCTCGCGGTGCAGCTCGACCATCACCCCAACATCGTGCCGGTCTACGACGCGGGCGAGGACGACGGACACTTCTACATCGCGATGCGCTTCATCGACGGCATCGACCTGAAGCAGAAGCTGGCCGACGGGCCCCTCGATCCCGACGAGGCGGTGCGGGTGGTCGCCCAGGTGGCGAGCGCGCTCGACCTGGCCCACGGCGCCGGCCTGGTGCACCGCGACGTGAAGCCCGGCAACGTGTTGCTGCCCGGGGGCAACACCGACCACGTGTACCTGGCCGACTTCGGCCTCACCAAGGAGACGGCCGCCGAGCAGAGCCTCACCCAGGTGGGCCAGTTCCTCGGCACCCTGTACTACGCCGCTCCGGAGCAGATCCAGGGGAAGGACCTCGACGGGCGCAGCGACCAGTACGCCCTCGGCTGCCTGCTCTACGAGGCCCTCACCGGCGAGCCCCCCTTCAAGGGCGAGGTGCAGGCCATCATCGGCGCCCACCTCACCCGTGAGCCCCCAAAGGCCACGGCGCTCGTGCCCACCCTGCCCCCGGCGATCGACGACGTCATCGCCCGGGCCATGGCCAAGGAGCCCGCCGACCGCTTCGACAGCTGCGGCGAGCTGGGCGCCCGGGCCATGCAGGCGCTGCGCGCCGCGGCGCCCGACGGCACCATCGTCACCGGCAGCCTGGCGGGCATCCCGCCCACCCCGCCGCCACCGGCGGATCCGAGCGCCACCATCGTCGGCCAGACCACACCCGGGATCCCGCCCACACCCGCTCCGGGCATTCCCTACACGCCGCCCCCTCCCAGGCCCCCAGGCGTGCCCAACACCCCGCCGCCGGCCCCTGTCCCGGGGGTGCCCACCACCACACCACCTCCGCCGAGCGCACCTCCCGGACCGCCCAAGAAGAGCGGCGGCGTGCCGATCTGGGTGGCCATCGGTGGCGGCGTGGCGGCGCTGCTGCTGGTGATCGTCGGGATCATCGTGATCGGTGGCAGCAGCGAGGACTCTCCGTCAACCACCACCGAGAGCAGCGTCACCACCCCGCCGGACGACACGACGTCGTCCTCCACGTCGGAGGTCTTCGACCCCGCCAGCACGGTGCCCGTGCTCGACCAGGCCACCCTCGACGGTATCGAGGACCGGTGCGTCACCGTGGCCACCGACGCGTCGGCCGCCACGTCACCCACGCCGGCCGAGACCGAGGCGATCAACACGGAGTTCCTGCAGTGCGACTTCCTGTTCTTCGAGACCGCGCCGGGGTCCGCGCAACACGACCTCGGGGGGAGTTGCGACAACCTCGTCCCCGGCGCCAACGGTACGTGTGGGCTCACCAGCCAGAGCGGCTCCACGGTGCAGGAGCTGGTCGACAACTGCGGGAACGGCGACAACGACGCCTGCGGCGAGCTGTTCACCATCACGCCCGTCGGCTCCATGCTCGAGTTGGTCGGCGACACCTGCAACGGCCAGACCGACGAGAACGACTCGGCCAGCTGCTGATCCCGGTCGCATGGCGATCGGGACTGCCGGCCGGTCACCGGGAACGGGACTGCTCCCGGCGACCGGCACCGCCGGCCGGCGACGGGGAACGGGCCTGCGCCCGGCGACCGGCACCGCCGACCGGCGACGGGGAACGGGACTGCGCCCGGCGACCAGCACCGCCGGCCGGTTGACGGTTGACGGTTGACGGTTGACGGTTGACGGTTGACGGTTGACGGTTGACGGTTGACGGTTGACGGTTGACGGTTGACGGTTGACGGTTGACGGTGACCGTGCCCGGTCCCCGGTGACGCTGACGCCGACGGTGTTCAGTCGGCGGGGAACGACACCCCGGTCACCCGGTAGCCGCTGGGCACCGGGTCGACGTCGAAGAGCACGGTGTCGGTGTCGTTCGAGTAGGTGCAGGCGAACGATCCCGAGCCCGCGGCGGTGCAGCCGTCGAACGACAGGTCGTTGCCCACGCCGTCCAGCGAGAACAGCGTGGTGACCGCACCCGGGTCGGCGAATTGGCCGGCGTTGGCCTGATCACCGGCCGTCCACGCGTTGTACAGGCTGGCGGCGGCGGCCTCGGGCGTGGGCGCACCGGGAGGGCCGGGATCGGTCGTGGTGGTGGGCGCCGTGGTGGACGTGGTCGACGACGTGGTCGTGGTGGACGACGACGTGGTGGTCGACGACGAGCTGGTGGTCGACGACGAACTGGTGGTGGACGAGCTGGAGGACGAGGTGGTGGCGGGCTCGTCGTCGCCGCTCTGGCTGAGGATGATGCCCCCGATCAACAGTGCGATGACCACCACGGCGAGGCCCACGAGGGCGTAGATCTTCCAGCGGTCGTCGGGCTCGTTCCCCGGCCCCCACTCGTCGTCGCCCCCGTTCGGTCCCCTCGGCCCACCGGGACCCCCCGGCCCCGCGGGCCCGCCCGGCCCGCCCGCCTCGGCAGCGCCGGCGCTTGCGGGCCCGTAGGCGGTCGGGGCGCCTCCGGTGTAGACCGAGGGCGATGCCGCCGTGGGCGGCGGCTCACCAGGCCCCGCGCCACCCGTCGCGGGGCCTCCGATGCTCGGCGAGCCGGCGGGAGGCGTGGGGACACCGCCTGCACGCGTGGGGTCGAAGGGGTCGCTCATGATTCCCGCTCTCGTTCGCTTCGGTGGGTGGGCGCTCGGACAGGCAGACGACCGTCGGCAGGCGGCGGCGTCGTGCCCATGAGACGCAACCCTACGGGAGTGCCCAGGCGCGGAGGACGTCATCCACGGCGGCGGCCACGTCGGCCGGCACCACGTCGGCCACCGCCGCCCGGAGGTACCCCAGCGGGGCGAGATCCTCCAGCGCCCACCTCGAGAACATGCCGTCATCCATCCACGCCGCCGCGGCGGGGCGCACGGATGTCACCCGCCGCCGGCCACTCGCCACCTGCAGTCGGAGCGCCTCCCACGACCCGACCCGGGCCAACTCGTTCCCGGCGGCGATGAGCGCGTCGATGGCCGGCACCGGCACGCCCGGGGGGACGGCGATGTGGAGGCGCGCCACCCGCTCCCACCTGGCCACGTGAGTCGGCGAGGTGACCGCGGCCTCGAGCACGCGGTCCAGCCAGCACGACGCCCAGTAGGCCGCGACCGGCACGGTGGCCGGGGCGGTGGCCAGCCCCAGCGACCGCCGGCACACGTCGTCCACGCGGTCGCCGCGCCCGCCCGACCGGTGCACCTCGGGCGGGTGGTCCCCGAGCCGCAGGAACGACACCGACACGCCCGATCGGTCGACGAAGTGACCGGTGCGAGCCCGGCGCTCCGGACCGCGGCGGACCCCGTAGTGACGCCCGCTCTCGGTGGCCAGGTCGTGGACACGGCCCGTGGCCAGCACACCCACCGCCGCCCAGTGCGTCGGTGCATCGAGGCCGACCAGGTCGCCGATGGGATCGGCGGCGGCCGGGGGCGCCCAGAGCTCGACGGCACCCGAGTCCATCACCCCCACGACGCAGGGCGGTTGCTCCCATCCCAGTGGGAACAGGGCGGCTTCGAGTCGGGTGACCACCTCGCACAGGCGATCGGCGGGGGCAGGATCGGCGGCCATGGGGCGCTCCTCTGTCGGACGGCACAGAGGCGACCCAGACCGCAGAGGGGGTCGCGAGCCCCGCCCGATGGTACGAGCCGCGTCAGGCCGCGCCACCCCTGCCGGGGGGGCACCCGCCAGGACCGCCGCGCTATCGACCCGACAACCGCCGCTGCACCCGGCCGGGCAGGCCGGGTGTGATCGCCTCGTCGATGTCGTCGAGCGCCACCCGCACCACCAACTCGCCCTCTGCGTGGGCGACGTGGATCAACCGGGCCCCGGCGGGGAGTGGCGGCAGCGGCAGGTTGCCCACGAGGAACTGCCGGATGGATGCCGGGAGCTCCCGGGCCGCGACCTGGCGGGGCCGCAACCGCAACCAGCGCCCGCCGACCTCGAGCTCGGTGAGCACGTGACCGACACGAAGCGATCCGATCCCCGTGCTGCTGAGGATCCCGTCGGCGGTCAGCTCGAGCCGCAACGGCAGGTTGGCCGAGCCGATCCAGCGGTCGACGCTCTCCTGGGTGACGGCGGCCTTCACCGACACCGGTCCCCCGCGCAGGCGCGGGATCAGGCCCGGTTGGATGCGCGCCCGCTCCACGCGGCCCACGACCCGCTCGACCCGCAGTCCCGCCATGCGCATGGCGGGCACCCCCACCGTGATCACCTCCACCTCGCCGCGAAGGGCATCGGACGGCTTGGCCGTCCAACGCAGGGTGGTGGGTTGGTTGAACACCCGGGTGGCGACGCGGTCGACCAGCCACAGCACCGGCGCCAGCGCCGACTCGGCGCCCGGCAGGGGCCGCGTGGGGCCCTGCTCGTCGAACTCGATGTCCGCGGGCTCGTCCATGTGGGCCGCATCGTAGGTCGGGCGGGCGCCGGGTCGACCCGTGCGGGGTTCTGGCGTCGACCCGTTCGGCGTGCCGGCGCGGACCCAAGCGGCGTGCCGGCGCCGACCCGTGCGGGGTCTCGGCGGCGGCCCTGCGGGGTGCCGGCGGCGACCCGACGTCGACGCTGACGACCGAGCGCCGCCCGACGGTCGCGTGTCGTGGCATCCTGCGCCATGGCCGAGTGCGTCTTCTGCCGCATCGTCGCCGGCGACCTCGCCGCCCACGTGGTGTTCGACGACGAGTGGTGCCTCGCCTTCCTCGACCGTCGACCGCTGTTCGCCGGCCACACGCTGGTGATCCCCAAGGCCCACCACGAGACCCTGGTGGACCTGCCCGCCGAGCTGGTCCCGCTGGTGTTCGGCCGGGCCCGGCAGGTGGCCGGCGTGATGGAGACCACGCTCGGCGCCGCCGGCTCGTTCGTCGCCGTGAACAACCGGATCAGCCAGAGCGTGCCGCACCTGCACGTGCACGTGGTGCCCCGCAACCCCAAGGACGGCCTCCGGGGCTTCTTCTGGCCCCGAACCCGCTACGCCGATGACGCCGAGATGGCCGCGGTCGCCGCCCAGCTGCGGGCCGCGGTCCAGCCCGACACCTGACCCGGTGTGAACCCATTGTCGAGATCGCCGAGTGCCTCGCACGGCACCGTGCTTGCTTCCGAGCTGTTGTCCGGGGCCGGCCCTCGTCCCGATGACGCTACTGATGACGCCAGTCAAGACACGACAAGGACCAGCGCGGCACGAAGCTGACGAACAAACTCGTCGTACTCGTCCTTGTTCATCAACCGACCCCCTGAGTCAACTACCCACTGGAGCATCTGAACAATCACCGTCGACCCACCTGCAGCACCGGGTAGGGCCGAGACTCGGACGGCCCACCGCCCATTTCGCCTGGCGTACTCTGCACGCGACCCGAGCGGACAGGGAAAGAAGACTGTCCAGGCTCCCATCGTCGGTTGATCCAGATAGAGGCACCTGAGATTCGCGCCTGCCTCAGACTGAGTCCGTGCAGCCCACCGCTGCACTCTGTTCCCAGTCTGCATGAGGCCTTGACGCTCATGCTCAGCCGAGGATCTCCAGCGATCGACAATGCGCTCCAGTACGTCAACGACCACGTCAGGCGCTTGTGAGCACTCGAATCTCTGCTCGGCTACTTGGCGGTTGACTTCTCCTTTTCGCAACTGCTGCATCATGTATCCCATTGCGGCCGCTCCAATCCTGGTTGCTCAACGCGCTCTGAAGACAACACCTTCTCGTTGCCCCGACCTCGTGGCCTCGATGCTCAGCCGGCGGCGCGGGCGGCCTTGGTGAGCTCGGCCAGGCTGTCGGCCAGGCCGTCCGCCACCGACCACACGTCGGGGAGCACATCGGGGCACGCCAGCAGGCCGAAGTCCAGGTTCTCCTGGTAGCTCATGACCGTCATGTTGAGGCCGGCACCGTCGAAGATCGGGCCCACCGGGTAGTTGGCCACCAGCTTGGCGCCCGCCGAGTAGAGCGGGAACGGCGGCCCGGGCACGTTGGAGATGGTGACGTTGAACGCGGGACGGTGCAGGCCGGCCATGCGCATGCCGCTGTACAGGCGAGCGGCACGGCCGAGCAGGGCGGGGGCGGCGAACTCGGCCCAGTCCTGCAGGGCGTCGGCGCCGACCGCGTGGCGCTCCTTGCCGGTGGCCATGGCCTCGTGGATGGCCTGCAGCCGCTCGACGGGATCATCGATGTCGGTGGCCAGGGTGGCCAGCATGGACGACACCCGGTTGCCCAGGGCCCCCTGCTGGTCCTCGGTGCGCACCGACACGGGCACCATGGCCA
This sequence comes from Acidimicrobiales bacterium, assembly GCA_044221555.1. Taxonomy (GTDB): domain Bacteria; phylum Actinomycetota; class Acidimicrobiia; order Acidimicrobiales; family DATDAH01; genus JAEUJM01. The sequence continues at coordinate 28,582 of JBGAOY010000021.1, read as the reverse complement.
CCAGCGCACCGTCGAGCACCTCGCCCCGCTGGTCGAAGTAGCGCCGCAGCGCACCCCCGCACATCGCCAGCACCACGTCGTTGACGGTGACGCCGAAGGTGTTCTTCACGTCCTTCACCTCGGGGAGCGACAGGGTGGTGAGGGCGTAGCTGCGGTGGCCCGTGATCGCCGTGTTGATCGAGGTGCGGGGCGCGCTGAACATCGACGGGGGCGGCGTGGTGCCCGGTCGGCCCGGGAGGCTGCGGCGATCGATGGTGGAACGGACGGTGCGCCCCGTGGCCCGGACCACCCGGAAGGGCTGGCGGGCGAGTGACGTGGCCGCGTAGCCGAGCAGCTCGGCATCGCTGGGCACCTTGTCGGGCACCCACGGCTCGTCAGGCGGTGGCGTCGGCGGAGGGTCGGCCTCGAGGTCGAGCGTGGCCACCGTGATCTCATTGCCCGATGCGCCGTCGATGGCTGCGTGGTGCACCTTGGTGAGCACGGCCACGTGGCCGTGCTCGAGGCCCTCGATCACCCACATCTCCCACAGCGGGCGCGACCGGTCGAGGGGCAGGGCGACCAGGTGCCCGGCCAGCTCGGCCAGCTCACGAGCGCTCCCCGGCGCCGGCACCGCGATGTGGCGGATGTGCCAGTCCAGGTCGAAGTCGGGATCCTCGATCCAGAGTGGGTGGTGGAGGCCGAGCGGCACGTTCACCAGCCGCCGGCGGAACGGCGCGGCGAGGTGCAGACGCTGGCCGTAGACCGACTTGACCTGGTCGATCGACCAGCCCCCCTCGACCTCGGACGGGTCGAACACCGCCAGGCCCGCGACGTGCATCGGGCTCGTGGCGGTCTCCATCGCCAGGAAGCTGGCGTCGAGCCCGGTCAGTCGTTGCATGTTGTGGCCCCCCGGCATGTCCGGCAATCGCTGTGCCCGGAGCTTAGGACGCCCCCGACGCCGGCGTTCCGGCGGCGCGCACTCCCCGTTCTGGCGCCCGATCCTGTCGCCCTGACCACCGGATCGGGCGCCAGTTCACCGGATGCTCGAACTGGCGCCCGATCTTGTCGTGGTGACCGCCGAATGAGGCGCCAGTTCGCGGAGGGCGGTCGGGGAGCACCGTCCGGGTCAGGCCCCGAAGAGCTCGCGACAGGCGTCGAGGCCCTCGATGACGATGTCGTCGCGGCGGCGCTGCTCCCAGTCGGCACGCTCGAGCGCGAACCGCAGGTGACGGTCGTAGGCATCGCGGCGCAACGCCAACCGATCACCGTTGGGCCGGTACCCGAGCGATCGGGTGACCCCGATCGACGCCGCGTTGTCGTGCCAGGCCTCGGTCTCGGCCCGCTGCGCACCCAGGCCGGCGAAGGCCAGATGGAGCACGGCGCTGCGCATCTCCTTGCCCAGGCCCTGGCCCTGGTGGGCGCGCCCCAGCCACGACCCAGTCACCACGGTGCCCGACCGAGCGAAGTCGGTGGATGCCACGTCCTGCGCCCCGACCACCGTGCGCCCGCCCTCGGGACCGACCTCGTACACCGCCAGGCCGAGCAACCAGTCCTCGGCCTGCCACTCGGCCCGGTTGCGCCACCACCACTGCATCGTGCTGCGATGACGGACGTCGGGCTCCCAGTCGGTCCACGGGATGGCGAAGGGCATCGTGGCCGGGTCGTGCACCCCCCGGTCGGCGAGCTCGACGAGCGCCAACAGGTCGTCGTCGGTGGGCGGGCGCAACTCGAGACGCGGCGTGCGGATCACCAGGTCGAACAGCGGCCAGTAGGGGTGCGCCATCTCCCCAGTGTGGCCAGGACCGCGGCCGCCACTCGATCATTTCGGCGACGTACGACACCGCAGTCCCGGCGTCCGGCGTCCGGCGTCCGGGGCCCGGGGCGCGGTGCCGACGCTCGGTTCCGGTGAGCGATGCGCCGGGCCGGGGCCTGGCACCCGTGCCGGCTGCCCCGGTCCCCGGTGCCCGCTGCCCGGTCCCCGCTGCCCCCTGGGCGCTGACCGCTGGGCGCTGACCGCTGACCGACGGGCGCCATCCGACAAGCGCCATCCGACGACCGCCATCCGACGACCGCCATCCGACGACCGCCATCCGACGACCGCCATCCGACGAGCGCCGACCGATGGGCACTGTCCGATGACTGATGACCGATGCACTGCACTCGGTGACGGACGCCCGACGCCCGACGCCCGCTGGTCGGTGCCCGGCCCGGCGCTACCGTCGTGATCGATGCCCAGGCTGATGGCCGCCACCTACGACCGGTTCACCGCCGCCACCGAGGCGGCGGGCCTGGCCGACTGGCGGCGAGACCTGCTGGCCGGCCTGGCCGGTGACGTGCTGGAGATCGGCGCCGGCACCGGTCACAACCTGCGGTGGTACCCCGCCACCGTGTCGCGCCTGGTGCTGACCGAGCCCGACCCGCACATGCGGGCCAAGCTCGAGGCCAAGCGATCGACCGCGTCGGGGCCCGCGTCCGTCGAGGTGCAACCCCACGCCGCCGACGCCCTCGGCTTCGACGACCACTCGTTCGACGCGGTGATCAGCACGCTGGTGCTGTGCTCGGTGCCCGACCCCGACGCCACCCTGGCCGAGGTCCGGCGGGTGCTGCGCCCGGGCGGCCGGTTCGTCTACCTCGAGCACGTGGCGGCCAGCGATCGGCCCCGCACCCTGCGGTGGCAGCACCGACTCGAACCCCTCTGGAAGCGGGTCGCCGGCAACTGCCACCTCACCCGCTCGACCGACCGGGCCATCCTGGCCGCCGGCTTCGCCACCGAGGTCGAGCGCCACGAGGCCATGCCCAAGGCCCCACCCATCCTGCGAGCCACCGTCCGCGGCGCCGCGGTCACCCCCACCTGATTCCCTCGCATCAGCCGTCACGCTGGGAGTGCGGTGGTGGCGGACCGCATCGACAGGCCACGGCACGAGGGGCGTCGACCCCACGGACCCAGGGCGAGGGCGCCGCGGCGCCGCCGGCGCCCACCGCACACGCCTGGCAACAGCCCGGGTCGGACGGCACCCAGCACCGCCGGCGCCGGCACGCTCCTCGGGCGCTCGCGGCCGTCAGGGCTCGAGGGTCACCGAGGGCACACCGTCGGCGACCGTCAGCGTGCCGGGCAGGCCGAGCAGCAGGACCGGGTCGGTGGTGAGCCCGGTCGCCCGCACCGACACGATCTCGCCCTTGGCGTCGCCGGCCAGGATCGTCAGATCGAGCGACACCGCGCCGGGGTGACCCACCACCTCGTCGGCGTCGACCACGATCACGTCGTAGGAACCGTCGGCCAGCAACCCGTCGTCAGCGATGGCCCAGCCTGCCATGCTGCTGCGATGGCTGACGACCTCCACGACATCTGCGACGACCTCGCCGCCGAGCACCAGGCCCTCGACGCCCTCGTGGCCGACCTCGATGCTGCCGGCTGGGCCACGCCGACGCCGTCCGAAGGGTGGGCGGTGAGAGACCAGATCGGCCACCTGGCCTTCTTCGACGAGACCGGCACCCAGGCCATCGTCGACCCGGCCGGGTTCACCCGCGATGTCGAGGCGCTGTTCGCCGACCCCGCCGCGTTCATGGAACGCGCCGTCGGGCGGGGCCGGGCGCTCTCCCCCGCCGACCTGCTGGGCTGGTGGCGCGAGGCCCGCGCCGCGCTGGTCGCCGTGGCTAGGCCGCTCGACCCCCGGGCCCGTCTGCCCTGGTACGGGCCGCCGATGGGTGGGCGGTCGTTCGTCACCGCCCGCCTGATGGAGACCTGGGCCCATGGCCAGGACGTGGCCGACGCCCTCGGCGTCGAGCGGGCGCCCACCGACCGCCTCCGCCACATCGCCTTCCTGGGCGTGCGCACGCGCGGCTTCAGCTACGTGATCCGCGACCGCGAGGCCCCCGAGGGCGAGGTCCGGGTCGAGCTCATCGGGCCCGGCGGCGATGTGTGGGCATGGGGCGACCCCTCGGCGGCCGACCGGATCACCGGGCCGGCGCTCGACTTCTGCCTCGTGGTCACCCAACGCCGCAACGTCGCCGACACCACCCTCGAACTGTCCGGGCCGTCGGCGGTCGAGTGGATGGGCATCGCCCAGGCATTCGCCGGCGGCCCCACGCTGGGACCCGCCGCGAGCATCGACCGGGCGGCCGGCAGGTGACGCTGCACCCCGGCCGCATGCGGCCACACGTCCCCCGCTTCGATCCCCGCCGCCTCGAGCGTGATGGCCGCGCCCGCCGTGCCGACGGCACCGACGCACCCGACACCCCCGACGCCCCCCGTGGCCGCGCCGACAGGCCACAGGCCCCGGTGCACCGGCCGTGAGCGTTCGCTTCGACACCGACGGGCCGGTGGCCATCGTCACCATCGACCGTCCCGACGTGCGCAACGCGGTCGACGCGCCCACCGCCGCCGACCTGGCCGCCGCGTTCCGGCGCTTCGAGGGTGACGACGCCCTTGCCGTGGCGATCCTCACCGGGGCGGCGGGCACGTTCTGCGCCGGCGCCGACCTGAAGGCGATCTCGGCCGGCCGCGGCAACCGGGTCACCGTCGACGGCGACGGGCCGATGGGGCCGACCCGGATGCTGCTGTCCAAGCCGGTGATCGCCGCCATCGAGGGCCACGCGGTCGCCGGCGGCCTCGAGCTCGCGTGCTGGTGCGACCTGCGTGTGGCCGCGGCCGACGCCGTGTTCGGCGTGTACTGCCGCCGCTGGGGCGTGCCGCTGATCGACGGCGGCACGGTGCGCCTGCCCCGCCTCATCGGTCACAGCCACGCCCTCGACCTGATCCTCACCGGCCGGGGCGTGTCGGGCGACGAGGCGCTGCGCATGGGCCTGGCCAACCGCCTGGTCGAGCCCGGCCAGGCCCTCGCCGCCGCCATCGAGCTGGGCCACCAGCTGGCCGCCTTCCCCCAGGGGTGCCTGCGCTCGGACCGCGAGAGCAGCTACCGCCAGTGGGGCCTGTCGGCCGACGAGGCCCTGGCGCTCGAGACCGACCTGGGCCTCGAGGTCATCCGCTCGGGCGAGACGGCCGCCGGCGCGACCCGCTTCGCCGGCGGCGAGGGCCGCCACGGCGCCTTCTGACCCGAGTCGGGTCGACCCGCCCGGCCCCCGGGCCCACCATTCCGGTGGCTCAAACGCCACGCTCACAACACATCCCAGCCACCAGACGAACAACCCACCGTTCCGGTGGCTCGAACACCACCCCACCACAACACATCCCAGCCACCAGAACGAACGATCAGGCCACGGGTCACCCCGGCTGGGGTCCTCGCATCGCCCTCCGGACTCACCCGCTCGCATCCGGGCCGGTCCTCGTATCCTGGCTGCCATGGACGCCGCCACCTCCGCCACCGATCTCGCCGACACCGCCGCTGACGCACCTGCCGACCGCCCCGGCGCAGGCGGGGCCGCGGTGCTCTCGGTGAGCGACAAGGCCCTCCGCCGGGTACTCGACATCCGGGCCCAGGAGGACGGCCCCACCGAGCTCGCCCTGTGGGTGGAGGTCATGGGCGTGTCGGGGGCCGACTACGCCTACGACATCTACTTCCAGGACCCGGCGCAGGCTGGCCCCGGCGACGTGCGGATCGAGCACGGTGACCTCGTGGTGATCGTGCCGTCCGACAGCGTCGAGCAGCTACGGGGGGCCACCCTGGATCTGTCCCGCGACCTCCTGAACCCCGGTCTGGTCATGGAGAACCCCAACCAGCCGCCGGCACCAGCGCGACCCGCGCCGGCGCCGGCGGGCCCGCCGCTCGAGCTGAGCGGCACCCCGGCCGAGCGCATCGGCCAGGTGCTCGAGGCCCAGATCAACCCGAGCATCGCGTCGCACGGCGGCCGCGCCGATCTCGCCGGCTTCGAGAACGGCACCGCCTACCTGCGCCTCAGCGGCGGTTGCCAGGGGTGCGCCCAGTCCACCGCCACGCTGCGCAACGGCATCGAGAGCGCCCTGCGCGCCGCCGTCCCCGAGATCACCGCCGTGGTCGACGTGACCGACCACGCCAGCGGCACCAACCCCTACTTCGAGGCCGCCGCCCACTGAGCACCAGCGCCACCCACTGAGCACCACCCCTACCCGCGGCCACCCCCGCTGAGCGACGCGCCGGTGCGGCGGCCTCGCGAACGCGACTCGGCCGCCGGAACCGTGGTTCCGGCGGCCGGGTGCCGTCGAGGCTCGAGGTGCGCTGGGGTTACAGCTTCTCGATGATCATGGCCATGCCCTGGCCGCCACCGACGCACATGGTCTCGAGGCCGATGCTCTTGCCGGCGTCCTCGAGGCCGTTGATGAGGGTGGCGGTGATGCGCGCGCCGGTCATGCCGAAGGGGTGACCCAGGGCGATGGCGCCGCCGTTGACGTTGAGCTTGTCGAAGTCGATGCCCAACTCGTCGGCGGAGGGGATCACCTGCGCGGCGAAGGCCTCGTTGATCTCCACGAGGTCGATGTCGTCGATCGTCATGCCGGCGCGGGCCAGCGCCTGCTTCGACGCCTCGATGGGGCCGAGGCCCATGATCTCGGGGTTGAGGCCCGACACGCCGGTGCTGATCACCCGGGCCAGCGGCGTGATGCCCAGCTCGGCGGCCTTGGTGTCGCTCATGATCACCAGTGCGGCCGCGCCGTCGTTGAGGGGGCAGGCGTTGCCGGCGGTGACCTGCCCGTCGGGGCGGAACACCGGCTTCAGCTCGGCCAGCTTCTCCTTGGTGGTGCCGGGGCGGGGGCCGTCGTCCTTGGCCACCACGGTGCCGTCGGGCAGGGTGATCGGGGTGATCTCCCGCTCGAAGAAGCCCCGCTCCTGAGCGGCGACGGCCCGCTGCTGCGAGTTGGCCGCGAACTCGTCCATGCGCTCGCGCGACACGCTCTTGTACTGCACCACGTTCTCGGCGGTCTCGCCCATGGCGATGTACACGTCGGGCAGGCCGGCGGGCGGGGCCCACGGGTCGGAGCCTCCGGCCGAGCGCTCGGCCGTGCGGGCCATCGCGTCGTTGAACTTGCCGTTGGTGCTGCCGGGCGCCCCGTCGGACATGCCGATCATGAACCGGCTGACGGTCTCGACGCCGGCCGAGATGAAGATGTCGCCCTCACCGGCCTTGATGGCGTGCATGGCCATGCGGGTGGTCTGCAGCGACGACGAGCAGTAGCGGTTCACCGTGGTACCCGGCACGTCGGGCATGCCGGCGAGGATGGCCACGACCCGGCCGATGTTGTACCCGGACTCACCGGCCGGCTGGCCACAACCCATGATGAGGTCCTCGACCTGGGTGCGATCGAGCTGGGGCACCTGGGCGAGGGCCGCCTCCACCACCTGGGCGGCGAGGTCGTCGGGGCGCATGTCGACGAGCGACCCCTTGTTGGCACGGCCGATGGGGCTGCGCGTGGCGGCGACGATCACTGCTTCGGGCATCAAGGTCTCCTCGAGAGGTGCTCAGACAGGCCTCCGACGGTACCTGTGGCGGCTCGCCGACGACCAATGCCGCCCGCGGCACGACCCCGATCCGAACGCCCGGTTCGGCGCTCGCCGGTGCGTCGATCGCCCCATGACCTGGCCCCGATCTCCCGGTTCCGGCGCGTGCGGGCGCCTCCATCACGTCGACGATGGAGCCGCCGCCCTGGTGGACCGGCACGGGGCACCGGGTCAGGTGGCGCAGCGCTCGACCGCCGGGGGCGTCCCGACGGCCGCCGCCGCAGGGACGTAGCCGAGCGACGGCCGGTCGTGCCCGCGCAGCAACAGCTCGCCCCACGCCACCCAGCGCGCCCGCTCGGCGGGGCCCGCGGCGCCGACCGCGCCGGCACCGGCCATCACCCGCGCGGGTACCCGCTTGGCCTCGTCGGTGAGCCGGGCGGCCTCGTTCACGGGGTCGCCGATCACCGTGTACTCGTAGCGCTGCTCGGCGCCGACGTTGCCGGCCACCACCCGGCCGGAGGACACACCGATCCCGGCGTCGAGCTCGGGCCACCGCTCACGCAGCGTCACCACCTCGGCCCGCAGCTCACGGGCCGACCGCAGGGCCCGGTCGGCGTGATCGTCCACCTCGACCGGCGCACCGAAGATGCACAGGGCGCCGTCGCCCTCGAATTTGTTCACCCACCCGCCGTTGGCGGTGATCACCCGCACGGTGGCGTCGAAGAGGGCGTTCAACATGGCCACCATCTCCACCGGGGCCAACTCGACGGCCAGCCGCGTGCTGGCGATGACGTCGACGAACAGGGCGCTGGCCGTCTTGATCTGGGCCGACAGCCCCGCCTGCTCCTGCAGGGCCAGGCTGGCCACCTCGGCGCCCACGTGGCGGCCGAACAGGTCCTCCAGGTGCCGGCGCTCGCGCAGCCCGGTCACCATCTCGTTGAAGCCCGCCTGCAGGTTGCCGATCTCGCCCCCGTCGTTCACGGGCACCGCCGCGTCGAGGTCGCCGTCGGCCACCTCGCCCAACGCGCCCCGCAGGTCCTCGAGCGGCTCGGCCACCGAGCCGGCGGTCACCCACACCAGCAGGCCCCCACCCCCGAGGACCACCAGGCACAGGAACGCCACCGACACCCGCAGGTTGCCGCTGACGTCGCGGGGACCGATCAGCACGAGCAGGATGCCGCACACGGGGAGGGCCGAACCGAGGATCCAACCCAGGAGCAGGCGCATGGTGATCGACAGGCGCCGGGCCCGTCCCGGGGGCACGCCACTGAGCGCCCGGGCGGTGAGGGGGCGGAGCGTCTGCTCCATCAGCAGGTAGCCGATGGCACAGGTGATGAGGCCGCCGACGAGCAGGGCCATCACCACCCGGACGATGGCCTGGCCCGAGGAGCCGAGGAGCGCCATGAGCACGGCGAAGACCACCGCCGCGCCGGCCCAGTGCGAATACGAACGGGCCACCAGGTTCCACGGCAGGCGCAGCACCATCTCCCGTTCGGCGGGGGTGGCGGGACGCTCCTCGGCCAGCCACGCCTCCACCGGGCGCAGCTGGCTCCGCATGTGCACGGTGCCGTCCACCGCGCTGGTCACCAGGATGACCACGATCATGCCGATCACCAGGCCCAGGTCATCGTCGAGCGACGCCGACGGCGGGTTGACCCGGACGAGGTAGACGTACTCGAGCACGGCGCCGGTGATGGTGGCGAAGGCGAACCGCAACGTGGCCCGGGTGGTGAGCCGGCGTCCTCGCCCCTCCACCTGCTGGCTGCGCCGCCGCACCACTCGCACGGTCGGAGACGCTACGCCGGTCGCCGAGTCACGCGCCGCGGCGACCGGCGCCGACCACCCTGGCCCCCGAGGACACGCTGGGAAGTCAGGCGGGCGCCACCAGCTCGGCGACCGCGGCGGCGAACACCTCGGTGTGACGATCGACGTCGGTGTCGGTGGTGGTCGGTGCCATGAGTGCCATGTTGTGGAACGGGGTGAGCAGGATCCCCCGGTTGAGCGCGTACAGGTGCAGGAAGGCGTCGAGCTCGTGATCGACCGCCGCCGCCGCGTCGGCCCGTTCCGCGGGGGCGGACAGAACCAGTACTCGGCCCGACACCCCAGTTGCTGCACGTGCCACCGCAGCCCGTGGCGCGCGATCACGGAAGCGACGCCGGCGGCCCATCGCCCCGCCAGCGGGACGGTGTGGGCGTAGTCCTCGTCGCGCAACGTGTGGGCGAGGGTGGCCCGTGCGGCCGCCGTGGCGAGGGCACTCGCCGTGAGGGTGCCACCGATGCCGCTGACATCCGTGTCGGGATCGGCCACGAAGCCCGACAACCGGTCAGCCACCGCCTGCGTCATGCCGTAGGCGGCAACCGGCACTCCCCCGCCGATGGGCTTGCCGATGGTGAGCAGGTCGGGCTCGAGGCCGTGCTCGGCCGTGTAGCCGCCGGGGCCCGTGCAGATCGTGTGGGTCTCGTCGATCACGAGCAGGGTGCCGGCATCGCGAGTGAGTCGCCGTAGAGCGTCGTGGAACCCGGCATCGGGCAGGACGATGCCGATGTTGGTGAGTGCAGGCTCGGCCAGCACGCAGGCCACGTCACCGCCGGCCAACGCTCGCTCGAGGGCACCGGCGTCGTTGAACGGCACGACGCTGGTGGTGAGCGCGGGATCGACGGCGGGCCCGGTGTTTCCCGACCGCGCCACCACCCGACCGGCATCGTCGAGGACGGCGAAGGCCTCGTCCACCGTGCCGTGGTAGCACCAGTCGAACACCGCCACCTTGGGGCGGCCCGTGAGGTGGCGGGCCAGGCGAAGCACGAAGCGGTTGGCGTCGGTGGCGGTCATGGCCAGTTGCCACACCGGCAGGCCGAAGCGTCGGGCCAGCTCCCCACCGACCCAGATGGCGTCCTCGGTCGGCAGCATGGTCGTGAGGCCACGAGCAGCCTGGGCGGCGACGGCCTCGGTGACGAAGGCTCGGGCATGGCCCGTCATGGCGCCGGTGTCGCCGAGGCAGAAGTCAACGTAGGTGTGACCGTCGACGTCGGTGAAACGGGAGCCGATCGCCTCGGCCACGAACACGGGGAAGGCGCCCGGCCACCGAGCCATCCAGTTCATGGGGACGCCGCCGAGCAGGTGCTCGCCCGCCTGCGCCGCGAGGGCTGCCGAGCGCGGGTGGCCGTCGCGGAACGCCGCCTCCTCGCGGGTGTGCAGGTGCCGCAATCGGTCCCGGTCGATGGTCATGACCCACGCTAGATCGCCGGTCGATCCGCCGACCGCCCGCGCCGGACGCCGGCGCCCGGCCCACGCGGCGAACTCGAGGCACCGCCCCCCGGAAGACGCCAGTCATTGCCTCGAGAACTGGGGGTCGGCGAACTCGAGGCACTGCCCCCCGGAAGACGCCAGTCATTGCCTCGAGAAACAGGTCGCCCGGCGGGCGTAGGGTCGGCCGAGTGCCAGACAGCAACGACACGGTGGGCTTCGAGCTCGACGGGCACGTCGCCACCATCACGTACAACCGCCCCGAGGTGCTGAACGCGATCAACGGCGAGATGCGCCAGGCCCTCAACGACGCCTGGACCCGCTTCCACGAGGATGAGGACGCGTGGGTGGCCATCGTCACGGGCGCCGGCCGCGCCTTCTGCGCGGGCGCCGACCTGCGCGACGGCGCCGGCTCGGTGGGCACCTGGCCCGGGTCGTTCTGGGAGATCCCCACCACCAACTCGTTCGAGAGCGGCTGGGAGATCTGGAAGCCCACCATCGCCGCGGTGAACGGCCACTGCATCGGCTACGGGCTCACCGCGGTGGCCGCGTGCGACTTCGTGATCGCGTCCGAGCGGGCCACGTTCGCCTTCCCCGAGGTGACGATCGGCGTGCCCACCATCGTCGGCGCCATCCGGCTGCCGGGCCGCATCGGGTGGGCCAACGCCATGGAACTGCTGCTCACCGGCGAGCGCATCGACGCCGCCCGTGCCCACGAGATGGGGCTGGCGTGGAAGGTGGTGCCCCACGAGTCGCTCCTCGACGAGGCCCGGGACTGGGCCGACCGGCTGTGTCGCGCCGCGCCGCTGGCCGCCCGCGCCACCAAGGAGATGGCGTGGCGGGCCCAGCACCTGCCCTTCACCGAGGCCGTGCGCTTCGGTGAGACGATGCGGCGGGTGGCGGCCGGCACCGATGACGCCGCCGAGGGACGGGCGGCGGCGCTCGAGGGGCGCCCGCCCCGCTGGACCGGCCGCTGATCGCCAGCTCGAGCCGAGCGGACCACCGGTCACCGAGGGTGGTCCCGACACCCCCCGGATCCCGGTCCCCGGCGACGTGCAGGCGGCTCATCCGGCAGCGCTCTCGGTGCGCCGGCTGTCGATCGACGGGCCCGAGGGTGGGGTCGTCGCCGTCAGCGGCGAGACCCCGGGCCGTCAGCGGCGAGACGCCGAGCCGTCAGCGGCGAGACGCCGAGCCGTCAGCGGTCGAGGCTGCGTCGGGACCCGCCCCGGACCTGACCCTGGCCGGTGAGCGACGCCGTCTCCGCGGCGCGCCGCCCGGCCGACCAGCCCTGCCCGTTGGACACCGACGTGCGCGCCGTCCGGAGCTGCGGGAAGGCCCGGTCGCGCTCGGCCCGCACGGCGTCGGCCCGGTCGGCCAGCACGGGCAGCAGGTCGGTGGCGGACTCCGCGCCCTCGGCCACCACCTCGTCCACCGCGTCGGCCGCGGCCTCGGCGAGGCGCTCGCCGATGCGCACCGCGAACGACAGCAGGAACGACGACCGGAACGACCGGGTCCGGGAGCGACCCCAGGCATCGGTCTGGGTGCCCGCCGCCAACGCCGCGGCGGTGGCCTGCACCAGCAACGACGTGAACAGCAGCTCCACCGCCTCGAGATCCACCGGGTACCCGAACACGGTCACCGCCCCCTGGTCCTTCATCCACACCGCCTCGCAGCGGTTGGCCCGGGCGACCGCCGACAGCAGGTGCACCTTGGGGGACACGTAGGGGTTGACGACCGTGAGGCGCACGTGCTCGGGCCGGCCGGACGGGCCCTCACCGCGGCCCGCGAGGGCAGCGTCGATCGAGTAGCGCGCCATCAACTCCTGGGCCTTGGCGGTGAGCGACTCGGCTTCCTCGGGGAACGAGGTGGACTCGGCCTTGGCCAGCAGGGCCCGGACGCGGCCGAGCACCTTCGGATCGGGGGTGGTGTGCTGCCCCATGGACAGTTCTCCTCTGCGGGCGCCCGTCGGCGGGCGACGGGCGGCGGTTTGTCGGGGGGGGAGCGTCCGCACGGTGCCACGCCCATGACCCAGGCGCAAGGGCCACGGCCCTCGGCCGCGCCCCCACGGGCAAACGGCGACGCCAGCCCGCACGCGAGGGGCCGGTCGACGGATCCTGCCGACCGAGCGCGCCTGCCAGACCGGGCGCCCAGGCACCGGGCGCGCCACGGCCCAGGCCCACCAGCCCCGGGCCCACCAGCCCCGGGCGCGCCACGGCCCTCACCCGATTGCGGGTGAGGGCCGTGGCGACAGCGGTGCAGCAGCGCTAGAAGCGCGACCCGCAGACCGGCCAGTGACCGAGGCCCGACTGGGTCCGCACGTTCTCGGCGATGCGGATCTGCTGAGCCTTGCTGTTCTGGTTGGGGTAGCCGGTACCGCCGTAGGCCCGCCACGTGCCCAGGTTGAACTGGAGGCCGCCGTAGTAGCCGTTGCCGGTGTTGATGGCCCAGTTGCCACCCGACTCACAGGCGGCGACGCGGTCCCAATTCGCCTCGTTCGGGATGGACGAGGCCTGGACCGCGGCCAGGTACTGGAGCAGGGCTCGGTTCTGGGCGTCCCAGATGTTCAGGTAGTTCGCGATCTGCGACGCCTGAGCGGTGGTGATGTCACGGCCGCTCAGGCTGAAGTAGGTCTGGACCTGCTGGGCGCTACACGATGCAGCCACGGACATCGACGCCAGTACGACGACGGCGATGGACAGGATGCGACGTAGGGGGGACACGAGTCGGAGAGACCTCCGGTGTGGGAACAGGGACACGCCCCCCGCCCGGGGCGACCCTCTTGCTATCCGCAGAATCCCACAAATATTGCAATTTGGTTACAGACATGTGTCACAGGTGACATATGTCGCCGCACCCCCGCATGCCCTACCCTGCGACGATGCCGTCCCGCATCGTCGCCCGCCGCCTCCTCGTCGCCCTCGTCGCCGCGCTCGCCCTGGCGCTGGGGGCGGCCCTGCCCGCCACCGCCAGTAGCGGCGCACGCGAGCCCGCCCCCAGCGGCCTCACCCTCGAGCCGGTCGTCACCACCGGCCTCGAGAGCCCGATCGCCATGGCCACCCGCACCGGGAGCACCGACCTGTTCGTGGCCGAGCGGCCCGGCCGGGTGCGGGTGCTGCACGTGTCGGGCGACACGGTCACCCTCGACCCCACCCCGCTGCTCGACATCTCGGGCTACGCCAGCACCAGTGAGGGCGGCGGCCTCCTCGGGCTGGCCTTCGATCCCACCGGCGCCCGCCTGTACGTCCACTTCACCAACGCCCACGCCGACAACCGGCTGGTCGAGTACACGATGGCCAACGGGGGCACCGGGGCCACCGTCGACCTCACCACCCGCCGGGTGGTGCTGAAGGTGCACCAGGGCGAGTCGTACCACAAGGGTGGCGACGTCACCTTCGGCCCCGACGGGTACCTCTACCTCGCTCTCGGCGACGGCGACATCGAGAACGGCCCCCTCGGCAACGGCCAGAGCCTCAGCACCCTCCTCGGCAAGGTGATCCGGATCAACCCCCGGGCGGCGGCCAACCGGCCCTACCGCAACCCCCTCGGCAATCCGTTCGTGAGCCGGCCCGCGCCGGTCCGACGGGAGATCTGGCTCTACGGCGTGCGCAACCCCTGGCGCATCTCGTTCGACCGCGCCACCGGCGACCTCTACGTGGCCGACGTGGGCGAGCACACCACCGAGGAGGTGAACGTGCTGCTCGCCGACAGCGCGGGCCGCACCGCCGGCCGGGGCGCCAACCTGGGGTGGAACCAGATGGAGGCCAACCTCCCGTTCAATGGTGGGACCGAGCCGACCAACCACACCAGGCCGGCCTTCACCTATCCCCACACGCCCGGCGGTGACTGCTCGGTGATCGGCGGCTACGTCTACCGCGGCACCGCCATCCCGTCGCTGGAGGGCACCTACGTCTACGGCGACCGGTGCAGCGGCCGCATCGGCGGCTTCGTCATCGGTGGCGCCCCGGCGCCCGAGACCACGTCGTACCCCAGCCTGGGCATCAGCGCCGGCACCGGCCGGCTGCAGTCGTTCGGGCAGGGACCCGACGGCGAGCTCTACGTGCTCAGCGCCACGGCGCTCACCAACGGCACCATCTCCCGGATCGAGCCGGTGGCCGCCCCCTGATCACGAACACGCTCGCCTACGCTGACCCGATGCCGTCGCCACGACATCGCTCGACCCGTTCCCGGCGCGCCCTCGCGGCGCTCACCGCCCTCGCGCTGGGCGGCGCGGTGGTCGTCACCGGGTCGGCCGCGAGCGGTGCCGCCACCGCTGCGACCGGCGCCGCCGCGTCGCCCGAGGGAGGCCCCGCGGTGGACATCGTCCTCGACCCGGTGGTCGCCGCCGGCACCCTCGACAGCGCCATCGCCATGGCCACGCTCCCGGGCAGCGACGACCTCTTCGTGGCCGAGCGCCCAGGACGGGTGCGGGTGCTGCACGTGTCGGGGGGGAACGTCACCGTCGACCCCACGCCGCTGCTCGACATCACCGGATTCACCGGCGACGACGGCGAAGGGGGCCTGCTCGGCATCACCTTCAACCCCGCCGGCACCCGCCTCTACGTCGACCACACCAACGTCCACGGCAACCTGCGGATCGCCGAGTACACCCTCGCCGAGGGTGGCGGCGGGCCCGTCGTGGTACCGGGGTCTCGCCGGGTGCTGCTGAGCATCCGCCACCAGCCGTTCGGCAACCACAACGGCGGCGACATCACCTTCGGCCCCGACGGCCGCCTCTACATCTCCGTCGGTGACGGCGGCGGTGGCGGCGACCCCGACCGCAACGGGCAGGACCGCACCGCCCTGTTGGGCAAGATCCTGCGCATCAACCCGCAGGCCGGCGCCACCCGGCCCTACAAGATCCCGATCACCAACCCGTTCGTCGGTCAGTCGCCGCGTCGCGGCGAGATCTGGCTCTACGGCGTGCGCAACCCCTGGCGGATCTCGTTCGACAGCGCCACCGGCGACCTCTACGTGGCCGACGTGGGCCAGGACGTGTGGGAAGAGGTCGACGTGCTCACCAGCGACGCCGGCGGCCGCAACGCCGGTCGCGGGGCCAACCTGGGCTGGAGTCGCATGGAGGGCACCGACACCTTCAACGGCACCGAGCCGGCCAACCACACGCCACCGCTGTTCGAGTACCCCCACGACGGCGCCGCCCCGGGCGAGCTCGAAGGGTGCTCGATCATCGGCGGCTACGTGTACCACGGCACCGCCATCCCGGCGCTGGTGGGCCAGTACGTGTTCGGCGACTTCTGCAGCGGCGTGCTGTCCAGCATCACCGCCACCGACGGCACCTTGGTCGGCCACCAGAACGACCTGGGCGACGGTCTCCCGCAGTTCGCGCTGCAGTCGTTCGGTCAGGGTCCCGACGGCGAGCTCTACGCGCTGTCGGGCGATGGCAGCGTGTCACGCCTCGAGCCGGCCGGCACCTGAGGACGAGCTACGAGTGCGGGCCCGAGCGGCCCGTGAACGACGCGAACAGGGGCGGTCAGCTGCCGCAGTAGGCGGCCAGCACGTCGCGGATCGACACCACGCCGGCCACCTTGTCGCCGTCCACCACCGGGAGGTGGCGGATGGACCCGTCGAGCATCTTCTGGGCGGCCTCGGCCACGGTGTCGTCGACCGACGCGGTGACCACCTCCATGGCCATGACGTCCTCGGCCCGGTCGTCGTCGACCTCGTCGCCGTTGGCCACGGCCTGCACCACGTCGCGCTCGGACAGCACGCCGGCGACCCGGCCCTCCACCACGACCACGACGGCACCGATCTCCTCGCGCGCCATCACCACCGCCGCCTCCCGCAGCGTCGCTTCCGGCGGCACGGTCACCGCACCCCCCTGCACGAGGTCGCGCAGAGAGTCGTCGGGCCGGGGCTGGGTCATGTCGGGGGTCCTCCTGAGGGCACAAGGTTGCGGCCGATGAGCGTAGGTGACCGGGCGGGCCCGGTCGTCATCGGCCCGCCGCCCGCGCCTCGGGCCGCGGCGCACACTGGCGCGAGGCCGGCGGGCGCCAGCGCACGGAACGACCGGGATCGGGCACGTGGTTGCGTTCTCCGACCCGGCAGGCCACCCTGGCCGCGACCACCACGCCGTTGTGGTGGGGACGGGCGCTGACGGCCCCAGGAGGCGACGGTACAGATGGAGATGGTCTTCGGGCTCCTGATCGCCGGTGGCGTGGGGTTCTGGGTGCGCAGCGACGCCAAGGCCCTGGAGGAAGAGGGCCTCCGGGTGGGCGCGTTCGGTCCGGACGGCTGGTTCGCCGGCGTCTTCCTGCTCCTGATCGTCTTCCTCCCGCTGTACCTCGTGCAGCGCAACCGGGTGCTGCACCCGTCGTCGCGACTTCCTCCGCGGGGCTGGATACCCGACCCCTCCGACCCCACGCAGTACCGCTGGTGGGACGGGTCGAAGTGGACCGAGGACCGCGCACCGATCGATCCCGCCGACCGACCCCCGAGCCCCTAGCCGCCTGCCCTGGTCCGGGCCTGGCCCACCCTGCCGGCCCTGCCGCCACCGGGGGCCGCCGGGGCCGGCGGATGGCCGATGGGCGAACCGACGACCTTCTCGACGACTGGACGCGCGCTTTGCGCGCGCTATGTCGTCGAGATTCACCGCACCCCGGGCGACCCACCCGATGACGGGCCGGCCTCGAGCGCCTCGGCACGGATCCCCGCCGCCCGCAGGCGCTCGAGCACCTGCCCGCCGTGCGCCCGGTCACGGGTCTCGACGGTCACCAGCACCTCCACCTCGGTGACGTGCACCGTCGCTCCGGCGCGATGGTGCTCCACGTCGGTGACGTTGAGGCCCAGGTCGGCGAGGACCTGGGTGAGTCGGGCCAGTGCGCCGGGCCGATCGGGCACGACCGCCCGCAGCCGGAGGTAACGGCCGGCGACGGTCAGCCCGTGCTCGATGAGGGTGCTGAGCAGCATGGGGTCGACGTTGCCCCCGCTGAGCAGGCAGACCAACGGCCCCCTTCCGGCGATCCGTCCGCCGACGAGCGCGGCGAGGCCAACGGCGCCGGCGGGCTCGATCACGCACCGGGCCCGCTCCATCAGGAGCAGCACGGCCGCGGCGATCTCTTCCTCCGACACGGTGACCACGTCGTCGACGAGCGCCTCCACGTGCGCCAGCGTGAGCGCCGACGGCGACTTGAGGGCGATGCCGTCGGCCATGGTGGCAGGGTGGTCGACGACGGTGGCCTGACCGCCGGCCAACGAGGCGACCATGGATGCCGCTCCCGCCGCCTCCACCCCGACCACCCGCCAGGCCGGCTCGAGGGCGGCCAGGGCCACCGCCACGCCGCTGATCAGACCGCCGCCGCCCACCGGCACGAGCACGGTGGACGGGTCCGGCACCTGCTCGGCCAGTTCGAGCCCGATGGTGCCCTGGCCGGCGATGATCAAAGGGTCGTCGAAGGGGCTGACGAAGCAGGCACCGGTCTCGTCGGCGTACGCGACCGCGGCGGCGATGGCGTCGTCGACGGTGTCACCCACCTGGCGCACCTCGGCGCCGTACCCGCTCGTGGCCCGGACCTTCGGGAGCGATGCGGTGAGCGGCATGAACACCACCGCCGCCCGCCCGGCCATGGCCGCGGCCAGGGCCACGCCCTGCCCGTGGTTGCCCGCAGAGGCGGCGACCACGGGTCTACGGTCGTCCGGCCGGGCCCGCAGGTAGTTGAGGGCGCCCCGCGGCTTGAACGACCCCGTCCGCTGGAGGTTCTCCGCCTTCAACACCACGGGCCGTCCCACCAGGTCGGACAGCGACGAGGCCCGCCACGCCGGCGTGATGCGCAGGTCGCTCCCGATCCGCGCTCGGGCGGCGAGCACCTCGTCCGGCGTCACCAGCGCCGGCATCACGACGGCCCGTCGGCGAGATGGGCACCGGCCGGGTCCCGCGTCTCGGGTGCCGATGCCCGCGCCGACGTGTGCTCGCCGGGGGTGGGGCGGCCACGCCCTGAGCCCCGGGGACGGTGGGCACGGGACCAGGTGCGGCGCGCCGCCGAC
This sequence comes from Acidimicrobiales bacterium, assembly GCA_044221555.1. Classification (GTDB taxonomy): domain Bacteria; phylum Actinomycetota; class Acidimicrobiia; order Acidimicrobiales; family DATDAH01; genus JAEUJM01. The sequence continues at coordinate 9,995 of JBGAOY010000021.1, read as the reverse complement.
CCCGACCCGAACCCACGCCGACCTCGGCACTCGTCAGTGGCCACGGCCCATGTTCACACGATCGCGGCGGCCGTCGCCCGCCCCGGTCGCACGCCGGGCCTTCCCGGTGGAGCACTACCGTGGTGGGGCCACCCGTCCCCCACCCTCGAGGAGGCCACCATGGGGTTCTTCAAGAAGCTCGGCGATTCGATCGGAGGGGCGGGCCAGTCCCCCGAGCAGGTGATGGCCCAGCAGCGGGCCATGGGCATCGACACCGCCAACTTCGGCGGGCCCTCCAACGCCGCCGTGGCCGACGACGACCCGATCTGGGCCGACGTCGAGGGGGTCAGCCTGCAGGACTACGCCCGAGTGGGCAAGATCGCCCAGGGCAAGGGCGTCACCGACGAGGCCGGCATGGCCGCCGTGGCCCAGGCCGAGGGGTTCGACCCGGACGCGTTCCTCCGAGCGTCGGCGGTGTGGATCCAGCGCATGGGCCAGCAGATGGCCGTCGGCCAGCGCTATCGCCAGTACCTCGACGCCAGCTGAGCCGGGCGGCGCGTCGACCGCGCTGCCGGCGGTGCAGGCGGACGAGCTCGTCCGGGACGGCCAGGTCAGAAGATGGCGCCGAACGAGAACACGACCGCGAAGAACGCGATCACGTACACCCACGACGACACCCAGTAGCTGCCGCCGCCGAACAGGATGCGGAGGCCGTACAGCACGCCGGCGATCCCGATCACCACCACCCAACCGGACGAGGTCTCGGGTTGCACGGCGAGAACGATCATCGCGATCCCGGCGATGATCCAGCACGCCGCATCGAAGACCTGGCGCACCGACCACAGGTCGCCGATGCCGGCGTCACCGACGTACCGCGGCGTCGCCCGGTTGCCCTGGGACGCCGGCGAGGTGGTGCTGGGCCGGGTCGCCGGGCGGGCCTGAACCGGCGGCGAGAACGACGGCACCGAGTCACGCAGACCGGGATCGGCCGGGCTCTTGGGCACGGTCGGCAGCGACCAGTCCTCGCGCCGCGAGCGGTGGTCGTCGACGGCCAGGGTCACCAGGTCGACGGCTTCGGGCGGTTCCCCTACCGCCCGCACCCAGGACGACCGCAGCGCCTCGCGCTCGGCCACCGTCATGTCACCGCTCCTCAGGTAGGAGAGCGCGGCGGCCGTGCCCATCTTCGCGACCGCCACCTCGTCGGACAGCGTCGACCCCGCGAGCTGCCCGCCGGGCCCACGGTGCCAGGTCATCAGCTGTCGGATGGTGCGGTAGCAGTACTCGATGGCGGTCGCCTCGGCCCGGGTGGCGGCACCTTCCACCCGTTCCCGGGCGGCGTCGAACGCCGACCCGGCCCGACCAGCCTCGTCGACGATCGCCCGCAACTGGCAGGGGTCGAGCGAGGCCACCTGATCGAGCACACCGCCGGCCCGCTGCGGGCTGGCGGTGAGCACCGACCGGCTGTGCACCACCGCGGCGGCCGGCGCGTCGGTGGCGCCCTCGGCGACGGGTGTGCCGCACGACCGGCAGAACCGGTCGCCGTCCGGGAGCCGGTGACCGCAGCTCGCACAGGTCGGCGTGGCGTCTCCCGCGTCGGCGTCGGGTCGGGGGACGCCGCCGCCTTGGGGAGGGTCATCGGCCTCGGGGTCGTCGTCCAGGTCGACCACGATGCGCGCAGCGGGACGGCCCACCCCCGGCAGCGCCGGCGCCGGGGTCACTGCGTCGCGTCGCCCCGGCCGGTCAGCAGCGTCCTCGACGGCGCGAGCGCCGTCGGCGGGGTCCGGCTCGGGATGAATGCCGGCGACCGCCCCGCTCTCGCCGCTCCTGTCGGCCCCCGCGTCGGCCGCCTCGTGGTCAGAGCCGGCATCGTCCGGGGCTGCAGACGGCGACGGGTCGGTCGCCGTCGCTGCGGGCTGGTTGACGGTGATGCCGGCGGTCTCGAGCTCTTGGCGTTCACCGACAGACAGCGCCTCGCCGGCGAGTGCCCGTTGCGTGAGCTCGAGCAGGCGAGCGGTGTCCTGTGGTGGCGTGCCGCTCAACGAGTCCTCCCGCTCCAGACAGTGCGCCGCACCGGGCCGTTCGTGGCGCCGGTCACGCCCGTCGCACTCTACAACTGAAGCCCGCGGCCTCGTGATGACGGGCCCGACGGTCCCCGATCATCGGGCGACGCCCACGGACCGCCGGTCGGGCATTCGGTGTCGTGGGATCCGGCGTCAGGGGTGGGCGTACGTCGGGGCCCCCGGGATCTCCATGGCCACCTCGTCGACGTAGCACCACCACCAGTCCTCGCCCGGCTCGAACGACTGGATGAGCGGGTGGGCGGTGCGGTGGAAGTGGCCGGTGGCGTGGCGTCCGGGCGAGTTGTCGCAGCAGCCGATGTGACCGCAGGCCATGCACATGCGCAGGTGGACCCAGCGCCCGCCGGCCCGGAGGCACTCCTCGCAGCCGTCGCCGCCGGGCGTGGCGTCCGTGGCCTCCTCCAGGTGCGTGCACGACTCGCTCATCGGTGTCCCCCTGTCACTGTCGGCCCGGCCAGGTCGGCGATCTCCGCCCGGTCGCCGTAGCGCAGCTCGTGCGACCACACGCCCGCGCCGCCGAGTGCACTCGTGTCCGTCATGCGCCCAATCTAGGAGGCCACGAGTGCACCGGACCGCCGCTGCCCTCACCACCGCGTAGCTTGACCCCGTGCTCACCCCGGTGGTTCTGCTCCTCGCTCCGGTGCCGCTGCCAGTGGCCGCAACAGGGGAGGCCGAGGAGCGCCCTGTGGCGCTCTGCCCTGGGTCGGGCGGGCACACCGCCGACCAGAGGCTCGGCGCGTGAGCGGGCCCGCCCGCTTCGCGTTCACGGCGCCGCTGTGGCTGCACGCCGGCGAGGGCGGTTGGCACTTCATCACGCTGCCGCCCGACGTCGCCGACGAGATCGGGGACCTCGCCGACCAGGGCCTGGCCAAGGGGTTCGGCTCGGTCCCGGTGGACGTCACGATCGGCACGTCGACCTGGCCGACGTCGGTGTTCCCCTCGCGGGCCGACGAGTCGTACGTCCTGCCGGTCAAGAAGAAGGTCAGGGTGAGCGAGGGCATCGAGGACGGGGACGACGTCGCGGTCCACCTCGAGGTTCGGGCCCAGTGACCGCGACGGGCGCTGGATCGGGAGGACCGGGTCGACGCGCCCACGATCGACACGTTCGGCCCGTTGCTCCCGACGTCGGCGCACCCGTTGGGATCTGACGTCGGCGGCCTCTGGTGGGCTTGTCGCGGGATGCGGTCAGGTCCGCCTCGCACCCGGTCGGCGGGTCGTCCCCTGGTCAGGGCATGGACCAGTTCAGGGTCACGTCGCCGCGGGCGTCGCGGTAGCTGTCGACGGCGATGTGGTACGTGACGCCTGCGGTGGCCGTGAAGGGCATGACGCTTTGTTGGATGTGTGCAGGGCAGGTGCCGTCGTCGTTGGACGAGACGTACGTGAGGTCGTCCACGGCTGGGCCGGTGTAGGCCGCGAGCACGGTGTCGAAGGTGCTCCCGCAGGTGGTGAAGGTGACGGTGCCGTTCGACGGTGCCGTCCACCGGTACCAGATCGACGCCTCACCGAATTTGAAGGCGTGGTACGGCTCCCCGGGCTCTTTGCTCGCGAGCCTGGTCGAGCCCGACGCGGTGCCGGTGGCCCCGGTGAGGACCTGGGCGTCGACGAAATCGTCGTTGGGGGCCCGCTCGAGCGACCAGCTCAGGATCACGTGGCCGCGGGCGTTGTCGTGGCCGTCGACGGCGATGTGGTAGGTGACGCCCGCGGTGGCGGGGAAACTCGTCCAGCTCTGTGCGGAGTTGTCGCCGCATCTGTTGAAGAGGTCGTTGTCGTTCTGCCCGCCGACGGCGAGGTTGTTGACCTCGGTGCCGGTGTAGGCCGCGAGCAGGGTGTCGAAGGTGCTCCCGCAGGTGGCGAAGTGGGCCTGGCCGTTCGCCGGTGCGGTCCAGCGGTACCAGATCGACCCGCCCCCGGCGTTCGAGGCGTGGTCCGGCTCCCCGGGCTCCTTGGTCGCCCGCACGGTCGAGCCCGACACGCCGCCGGTGGCCCCCGTGAGGTCCTCGGCGTCCGCGAAGTTGTCGTTGGCCAGCGGTGGCATGACCAGACTCGCTCCGGCGTATGCCGTGGCGCCCGCGGTCACGTTGAACGGCGTGGCCCCGGCGTAATCGGCGGCGTTGTCGTAGTACTCCTGGGTGCGGCCCCCGTTGGGGTCCACGATGGTCGCCCGGTAGGTACCCGGCAGCAGGTTCGAGATCGTGTACGAGCCATCGAGGGCGGTGACCGCCCCACCGGCCATCCCCGCACTACCGATGGCGATCACCCAGGCGCCCTCCACCGGACGCTCCGCGGGGTCATCCGAGGGGTCGTTGAGGACAACCCCGGCGAGGGTGCCGGTGGTGCCATCGAGCGCCGCGTCGGCGGTGCCGGGCGCAGTCACCGTGGCGGCCGAGCCCAGACCGGTGGAGGGCTGGTTGTCGTACCACTCCATGGCGTGCAACCCGGCGCCGTCCAAGAACGCGAGCTTGTAGGGCCCGGCGGCCAGGTCCAGGCTGTACTGGCCCGACGCGTTGGTGACCGCCCCCCGCACCATCGAGTAGTCCGACGCCCGCAACGCCACCACCCTCGCCCCCGCCAACGGGGTGTCGGTGCCCTGCTCGGTCACGGTGCCCGAGATGGTCGACCCGGTCCCCACCGGGGTCTGGGCCGGCAACGACACGTTCGCCGCCGTCGTGCCCCCGGCGGTGACCGCCACGAAGGTGGAGTCGGGCACGTTCGGTGAGTTCGGGAAGAAGCGGGTGGCGTGCGCCCCCGTCGGGTCGACGTACCCCACGAAATGGTTCCCCGGACGCAACCCCGGCAACGTCACCTGGCCCGACGCGTTCGCGGTCACCACCACCTCGGTCGCCCCCGTGTTCGCCACCGCACCCGACAGCGCCAGACCCCACACCCCCCCGATCGGCGCACCCGAACCCGCCTCGGTCACCGTCCCCGCCACCGCACCACGCAACGACACCATCTGAGGATCCGCGTGCGCCGTCGCCGTCGCCGTCACCGTCACCATGGCCGGCGCACCATGGAACCCCGCAGTGTGCGCCCCCGACGGATCCACCACATACAGGTAGTACGACCCCGGGGGAAGCGCAGCCGCGAAGTTCCCCGAACCATCAGCCACCGCCCCCGCCTCGATCGAGAAATCCGAAGCGCGCAACACCGCGACCCACGCACCCCCCACCGGCGCACCCGAACCCGAGGACGTGACCGTGCCCGACAGCCCCGGAACGGGGTCAACCAGCTGGACCCGGTAGGTGTGGGTGACGACGGTCTGGTTGCCGTCGTGATCGGTGGCGGTCACGGTGAACGTGCGCTCGCCGACAGTGGAGGTGTCGATGGCCGCCCCGTTGGCCACGGTCCCGACGCAGGTGTCGAGCCCCGACCCGCCCGTGTCGCCACACGAGAAGTCCGCGGTCGCAGCTGCGCCCACCACGAACACCTCACCGGCGGCCGGGGTGCGCAGATCGACCGTCGGATCCACCGCGTCAACAGGCCGGAACCTCTGGATGCGGTGGTTCTCGGCGTCGGCGACATAGACGTTGCCGCTGCTGTCCACCTCCACCCCGCGCGGGGACCGGAACTGGCCGTCGCCGCCGCCTTCGGTGCCCCATTTCGTGACGAAGGTGCCGGTGGAGGTGAACTTCTGGATCCGGTGGTTGCTGTAGTCGGCGACGTAGACGTTGCCGCTGCTGTCCACGTCCACCCCGCTCGGGAGCTGGAACTCGCCGTCGCCGGTGCCGATGGTGCCCCATTGGGTGACGAAGGTGCCGGTGGAGGTGAACTTCTGGACCCGCCCGTTCCAATTGTCGGTGACGTAGACGTTGCCGCTGCTGTCCACCGCCACCCCCGCCGGGAACTCGAACTGGCCGTCGCCGCTGCCTTCGGTGCCCCATTTCGTGACGAAGGTGCCCGCGGAGGTGAACTTCTGGATGCGGTGGTTGACGGCGTCGGCGACGTAGACGTTGCCGCTGCTGTCCACCGCCACCCCGCCCGGAGCCTTGAACTGGCCGTTGCCGGTGCCGAAGGTGCCCCATTGTGTGACGAAGGTGCCGGTGGAGGTGAACTTCTGGACCCGGTTGTTGCCGCCGTCGGCGACGTAGACGTTGCCGTTGCTGTCCACCGCCACCGCCGCCGGGGTATTGAACTGTCCGGGGTTGTTGCCGAGGGTGCCCCAACTGGTGAGGAGGGTGCCGGTGGCGCTGAACTTCTGGATCCGGTCGTTGTTGTAGTCGGCGACGTAGACGTTGCCGCTGCTGTCCACCGCCACCTCGGTCGGGTTCCGCAACTGGCCGGCGCCCGTGCCGAAGGTGCCCCACTTCAGGTCGAACACGGGGGGCGCTTCGTCCGCCGCGACCGGCGCCGCCGGGGCCGCCACCACCCACGTCGTGGCCGCGAGCGCGGCGAGCACGAACACACCCACCTGGCGAAGAACCGCCGGTCGCCTCATCCGCCCCATGGCCCGCTCCTGTGGCTACATCCTTCGCCCGAGCCTAGCGAAGCTACCTGCGGGCCGCCAGGACAGCACTTCAGCCCGATCGTCGCTACCTGCCTCGATCTCGGGGTCACCCCCAGGTTCATCCCGCTGCGCGAACCGTGGCGCAACGGGATCGTCGAGCACTTCAACGACGTGTGGGACAAGTCGTTCTTCCGCACCGAGGTGTTCTCGAGCATCGAGCACCTCCGCGCCCTTCCGCGCCGATGTGTTCTCGAGCATCGAGCACCTCCGCGCCGAGAACGCCGCGTTCATCGAGTTCCACAACACCCACCACCGCTACAGCGCCCACGGTGGAGTGACCCCCAACCAGATCTGGGACGGCCGGCTCCACCGGCCACCCTGGCGTCCGCCTACCAGCCACCAACCCGACTCCCGGCGATGGATCGCATCGAGGTCGTCCGCTACATCCGCTCCAACCGGCGCACAACGATCTCGCCGACACGCGCTGCACGAGCACGACCGAAGCCAATCGCCGTAGGGGTTGCGGCGCAGAACGAAGGGATCCGATGAAACCGGTGTGGGGGTTCGTGCATCGCTGCATCCCAGAGTCCTCTACTGCCCACCACTCGCCGTGGCTGACGCCGCTAGCCACCCGCTAGCCAGCTTGTCGCCCGCCAGCTGGTAGAGCTTTCTGTTCGGGTCGTCAGCGCCGCACTCACTCGCCATCTGAAGCACGGTCTTGCCGGAGAGCTGGCTTTGATGTTCACATCCTTGAACCACTCCGTGTTCACCACCTGTCGTTGCCTCAAGGTTGGCCCGTGTCTCCGCAACGACTTGCTGATCTGATTGGGACTTGCTTGCAAGGTTCGCCATGTGGATGCGCATGAGGCGTGGACAAGCCGTAGGGTCGTGAGTAAGGTCATGCTCTGATGAGTCCGGGGCGAGCCGATGAGAAAACCAAGAAAGGTGCGTCTCTAAAGTCCTGTGTGGGGCTGGCTCTCCTAGCGTTCACACTGACGTCAGGTACGACACCTGCCGACGCGATCGCCGGATGCCCATCCTCGCGACCAACCGCCATCCAGGGAAGCATCGTAGCATTTGGCGGCCAATTCGACCGTTGGTCTGTGAATGCTCTGGTTGGAGTTGACTTGAGAAACGCCAACGGGCAAAAGGTAAACGTAGACGGATCCATTCGACCCCAGTCCACTTACTCTGCTACGGACCGTATCAACCCTTCATTGCCCGCCCCCGGAGCGCCACTTGGCTACGAGAGAACATGGGGTTCAGGCAATGACACCGGGCCCTTGTGCGTTTCGACGAGGGTTCGAAGCGCCTTCATCGAAGTTTATCCAAAGAATACCAATGGTAATACAGATAGCGATCACTTTGGTCTGGCCAGTGCCCACGGAATGGCGATTGCGCCTAACCAAGTGAATGACATAGGACTAAGGCTGCCAACCTCATATACCTATGGCGGCAATACCGGCGACTACAACGGCTTCATCACCTACCGAGGCCAAGCCATTCCGACCGGAGACCTCAACATTCGCACTTGGCCAACAGATAGCGGAAGTGCTTGTGGAGTCCAAGGCCTAGCGGTGTCGGCTCCGCGTTCGATCAGCACGAGTCCGGACGCCACTTACTATTTGGTGAGGAACATGGCTGGCGGACAATGCGGATCGAGTCACCAGCGGTATCGGATCGTTGTGAGCTGTAAGAACTCCTATTGCGGACGTAGCTCGGTACAGCAAACAAAATACGTCAACATTCGCGGAGCACCGGCGCGGCCGCGCGTCGATTTCAACTTCTAGTGTCCTGTCAGGCTGATCCGTCGACACATTCGGTGGCGGTGACCGCGGCGCACTAGCCGGCGAGTCGGTCGAGGATCTGGTCTGCGGTCTTGGTCCAGACGAAGGGCTTGGGGTTGTCGTTCCAGGTTGCGACCCACGCGTTGATGTCGGCTGCGAGCTCTTTGACCGAGCGGTGGGCGGAGCGTTACAGCTTCTTGGTGGTGAGCGCGGAGAACCAGCGTTCGACGAGACCCGGCCATCTCGTGAACGGATGGGGTTCAATCTCAACGGTGGCGTAGGGACTGGCCGGCGTTCGGTCAGTGTGGTTCAACCGGTTGCTGCCGCGTGCACAGCAGGCGCCCTCTGCTTCAGAGCGTCGAGGCGCCACGGCTCCACCAGGATTTCGGGGCATGAGCCTTGCACCCGCCCTTCGGCAAGTGCTGTCTTGTGTGCGTCAACTCATGGTAGCCATGTCACCCATCAGAGCAGGATTCTCAGGCGATGGCGCATTCAAACCGAGAGCGTCGCAGAACTGTCACGAAACCCGGCACATCAACGCCGGGCTGGCGCGATGATCGGGACAGGAGGTAGATGCTGATGGCGAGCGATCGGCCGGGCCAGCGATCTCGATTGCTCATCGAGATCTACAATCAGGTTGACGGTTCCGTGCACACCACGGTCGATGCTCGAGAAGCCGCCCGGGCGATCGGTCTGACACCGGGAGAAGGGGCGGCCGCTGTCGGCTTCCTCGAGCAGGAGGGACTCCTGCAGGTTGAGCCCGCGAGCCGTCGCCAGCGGCTGACCAGTCGAGGCGTTCGCCTCGTCGAGGAGCCCGAGGCATCGACCGCACCCGGTCAGATCAGCATCATGGTCCTGCAAAATCAGGAGGTCGCCGAAGGTGGTTCCGGCACTTCGACGCGGCCGCCAGGAGCCGATGAGAACGCCGGCGGTCACTCAAAACTGGTGCGCAGGGTTGTCGAGGGCCTCGCTGTTGGAGTTGTCGCCAGCCTGATTGCGGCGTTCCTCTATGCCCACTGGCAAGACGACGACTCGGACAAGGACACCGATTCGGCAGCGACGAGCTCCACAACCGCTACCGACGCGACTACCGATGACAACTCCTCGGCAGTGACGAGTTCGGACAGCAGAGTCGCCTGCGGGGAGACAACCTGTGTGGCGCTGAGGGTCGTCGACACCGAGGTCAACGGGACGGACATCGGTGTCTACGTTCGGGACTGCTTCGACGAGTCCCAGTGCACACGCAAGGCGCTGGCAGCCCAGGGTCAACTGGTCTACGGCGTCTGCCGCGTCGAAGGTGGCATGGACGTCGACGGCAACACCACTTGGGTGCGCACGCCGTGGCACTTCGTGCCGGGGTCCATCGGTGCTGACGGCAGGGCCTCCGCGTCGGCGACTGGCCGAAGCGATCCAGCAAGCGACGAGTTTGGCTACGTCACGGCCCGCAACCTGGCGCCGGCGGCGTTGATCGAGTCACTCGACGCCTGTCCGGTCTCGTAGGGACACGCGGTTGCTCGCGACCGGGTTGGTTCCGTCGAGGGACAGCTCAATGAAATCAGTGAGGGAACGTATGAACGTCGGCAGTCGACGCCGCCGCAGAGGCGATCAGCCGGCGACGGGGACGGGCGTCGGCTGGTCGGTGTTGGTGCCGCCGTCGCCGACCTGGCCGTTGCTGTCGAGCCCCCAGCACGACAGGCGCCCCGGCGT
>JBGAOY010000020.1:0-76523 GCA_044221555.1 Acidimicrobiales bacterium | reverse complement strand
CGACGCCGACAACCTCCAACCCCACTGCGGGCCCCACAACCGCCACAAAGAGACCCAGGACCGCAAACGCCGCAAACCCCCACCCGCAGCCTGAACACCCGGGCGCGGCCCGGGCCCGACCCCCGAACCATCCACGCCACCGGCAAGCGAACGACGGTGCTCACGGGCCGTCCCGACCGCGCTAACGGGCGCTTCGTCGGGAGCGGCCCTACCGGAGACCACCCTTTCGCGCACGCACGGGAGGTCTGGTGAACCGCGGGCTCAGGGGCGTGGGTGTGGAGGTGCCGGACCCACCGAACGGGCCGCAGCCACTGGGGGGATCGAACCGCATCCGATGGTCCGATGGCTGAATGGCCCTGGCGCTGTCGGGGAACCGTGAGCGCATCGTCAGGACGCACCGCGACCCACAGTTCGGATCGCGGTGGCGGAAGCGGCCGGCGAGCGCCCCTCAGGCGCCGCCGGACCCTGCCACGGAGCCGGTGAGGGGGGCGGCGTCGTCGAAGGCGACGCAGACCGCCTCGCGGTCGCCGTCGGCCCACGAATCCTCGGTGGGCCACAGCGACAGCATCGACAGCGGGCCGGTGCCGTAGGCCGCGCCCACGTAGGCCTCGAACGCGGCGGCGCACTTCTCGTCGGCGAAGGCCGACACTCGGTCCTGGCCCGGGTAGTCGGCATTGGGGCCCTGGGTGTAGGTGATGAGGCCCACCACCTCACCGTCGTGCGACCCGGCGCAGTCGGCCAACCGGGCGTCGGTGGCCTGGCCCGAGCGGTCGCCCGAGAACGGGGCGCCGACCACGCAGTCGCCCACCTCGAGGTCGGTCACCGCCGTCGGCGGCGCCGTGGTGGAGGAGGTGGTGCCGCCGCTGCCGGGTGTGGTCGTGGCCGCGGTGGTGGACGGGGCCGACGCCGTCGTGGTGGTGGTCGGCGCACCCAGGTCCTCCATCCAGTCGGGAGGGCCGCCGTCGGCGCATCCGCCGAGGGCCAGGGACACGACGAGTGCGACGGAGGCGGCGACGGTGGTCCTCACCTCGGTCAGAACCCCGGGGGCAACAGCGCGTAGAAGTTCTCGAAGAAGATGTACAGCGCCACCATGAAGAACGGGAACCCGAGCACGTAGGCCGGCCACTTGCGCCAGGCCCGGCCCACGAACCAGGCCGCCAGCCAGATCATTCCGGCGGCGATGCCCCACAGCACCGCGGGCACCTTCGACACCGGTGCGGTCGACGAGTCGCCGTTGAACGACGTGGGGGGCTCTTCGCGCAACTGGTCGGGTGGCACGGGCTGGGCCACCTCGCCCTCGTTCAGGCGGGCCCGCACCACGATGCGCTCGCGGGCGCTGTACTTGGGATGGCAGGCGGTGAGGGTGAGCATGTTGTCCACCTCGTCGTCGCCGTCGAAGTCCTTGGCCTGCAGCACCTCGGTCTGGTCGGGGGCCACGACCTCGGTGGACCGGTAGCCGTAGGTGAAGGTCGCGCCGGTTGGGTAGGTGATGATGATCTCGTCGCCGGACGTGAGCTCGTCGATGCGGTTGAAGGGCGCACCGTAGGTGGTGCGGTGGCCGGCGATGGCCGCGTTGCCCTCCTGGCCCGGCAGCGGCGTGCCCATGTAGTGGCCGGGCCCGTCTTTCAAGATGCCGAGGTCGACGCCCTCGTAGAAGTACCAGTTGGCGCCGATGGCCGGGATCTGGATGTACCCGACGAGGCCGCCAGGGGCCGGAGGCGCCGGGATCACGTCGGTGCCCCCGTTGCCGCCGTTGCCGCCGTTGCCACCGCCGCCGCCGGCGGTCGTGGTGGTCGTGGCGTCGGGCGGCGCGGTGGTGGTGGCGCCGGCGGTCGTGGTGGTCGAGGCGTTGTCGTCTGGGCCGAGCGTGCCGCCCTGCCCGTTGGCCTCCTGGGCGGCGCGGAACTCTCGCGCCGCCGCGTCCTGGGCCTGGTCGGTGTGCAGCCCGGTGCCCCACAGCTGGTAGGCGACGAACAGCAGGATCAGCACGCCGGCGGTGATCAGCACCCGTCCCACGCGTCCGAGGAACTTGGCCAGCCTCACCAGGGGGCCGCCGTGGTCACTCGCCGCATAGTCAGCCGAGGCTACCGGGAGCGGTCGCTGCTGCGAGGGCGGGTCGGGACGTTCGGCCCTACCGCCGGCCCACGCGACCGGGGCACCCTCGGGGGAACAGCCCGACCCATGGGGGATCACCTGCGATGCGAGTACTCGTCACCGAGACCCAGCCCGAAGCGGCCATGCCCGTCGCCCGTCAACTCGTGGCCGCGGGCCATGAGGTGGTGCGGTGCCGCGAGGAGGGCGCGCCGGCGTTCCCCTGCGCCGGGCTGCAGCCCCAGGGTTGTCCTGTGGAGGCCGGCATCGACGTGGCGCTGACGGTCCGTACGGGCCCGCCGGCACAGCCGACCGCGCGCGAGGACGGGGCGGTCTGCGCGCTGCGCAGGCACGTGCCGCTCGTGGTGGCGGGCCCACCCGGGCCGAACCCCTTCGAGGGCTGGGCGACGACGGTGTGCCATGACGAGCGTGAGGTCGTCTCGGCGTGCGAGCAGGCGGCGTCGGCCGACGTGGCCGCGCTGTCCCGGGTGGCGCTCGGCGAGGCGAGGCGCTCGCTCGCCGACCGCGGCCACGACGTCGACGAGGTGCGGGTCTCGACCACCCGGTCGGCCCACGAGCTGAAGATCGATGTCGCCATGCCCGACGGGGTGAGCGACCGCGAGGCCGACGCGGTCGCGGTGGCGGTCGCCGACGTGGTCCGGGCCGCCGAGCCGACCATCGCGGTGATCGATGTGCGCCGCAGCTGACCGCCCCGTCGCGCCGGCCGACTCCTCGGCGGCGGTCGACCCCGCAGCCGGCGACACTGTCGGCTTCGAGGTGCTCGCACGCGAGGAGTGCCTCTCGTTGCTAGGTCACGGCTATCTCGGCCGCCTCGCCGTGGTGGCCGACGGGGGCGCCGACGTGTTCCCCGTGAATTACGTCGTCGACGGCGACCACCTGGTGTTCCGGACCGCGGCGGGCACGAAGCTCGATGCGGCCTGTCGCACCACGCCGGTGGCCTTCGAGGTGGACGGGAGCGACGCGATGTACCACGGCGGGTGGAGCGTGGTGGTCCACGGTCGAGGCGAGGAGGTGCTGCGCTCGGACGAGCAGGAGCGGCTGTCGGCCCTGCCCTTGCGGCCCTGGGCCGACGGCAGCCGCGACCACTGGGTCCGCCTGCCGCTGGACCACGTCACCGGGCGTCGGGTGATCCGTCGCTACGACGACGAGGACCACCTCGACGGCGACGGTTCCCCCGACGACGCCGGTTCCCTCGACGACGACCGCGGACAGGACCGCGCCGGCGGGGGCTGAATGCCGGGTTCGGCCGTGGGTGTGCGCCGGCCGCCGCTCGTTGCCAAGCCGCCGATCGTTCCTGAGGGGTCGAAGGACCCTGGCCACCGGGCGGGTCCGGCGCGACAGTAGGTCCATGACCGAGACGGGTGCAGACAGAGAACTGGCCGAGCAGCTGGACGACCTCGAGGCCGCGTCGGTGGACGGAGACGGCGCCGACCTCCGGGCCCAGGTCGAGGAGCAACTGGCCAAGTGGCGGACGTGGATCGACGAGCTGGTCGTGCAGGCCGACCTCGGGCGGATGGACGTGCGTGAGGACCTGAAGGACCTCGTGGCTCGCCTCGAGAACTCGTACCTCGCCCTGAAGAACCAGGCCGAGAAGCTGCTCGACCGCAGTCAGGACCGCGGTGAGCAGGTGCAGAAGGGTGTCACCGGCGCCGCCGGCGACCTGCGTGACGGCATCACCAAGGCCACCGGCGACCTGCGCAGCGCGGCCCGCAAGGCGCTCGACCAGGTGCGCAAGGCCTCCTGAGGCCCCGTAACGGGCCTCCTGACGGCCGCCGCGCCGGAGCTCTCGGTCCTCGGGCCGGTCACCTCACGTCGGAGGGTGCCGGTCCGAGGGCCGTCATCGCCGCTTCCCGGCTGCGGGCCGACGGGCCGGCGGTGTCGACCTCGATCGCCTCGGGCCACGGGTCGAAGGCGGCCGCCAGGCGGGTCGCGATCTCCGGGGTGGCCTCCGACGGGTCGTCGCCCCGCTCCCATCGGGTCCGCACCCGTTCTCGGCACAGGGCCACGGGTGCGACGCAGCGCACCTCGGTGAGCCGGGCGGTGAGCGCACCGGCAGCCCGGCGGGCCAGGTCGCGTTGGGCGGCGGTGCGCCAGGAGGCATCGAGGACCACCGAGCCCCCGGCACCCACGGCCGAGGCCGCCCGTGCGACCAGTTCGGCGTACACCCGGTCGGTCACGTCGGGCGCGTAGGCGCCCTGATCCTGGCGGGACGCCTCATGGGCGAGGCGGTCGCGTCCGAGCAGCCCCTTGCGGACCTCGTCGGAGCGCAGCACGAGCCAACCCGTCTCCTCGGCCACCGCCGCCGCCAGGGTCGATTTCCCCGTCCCGGGGCTGCCGCCGACCAGCACGATGCGGGGCTCGGCCGCGGCCAGGTGATCGGCGGCCAGGCGGAGCAGGCGGTCGACGGCGGTGGCCTCGGCGGCGGCCGCAACCTCGTCGGCGGGCAGTTGCTCCGCCCGCAGGGCGTGCACCTTGGCCCGCACCACCGCGCGCTGGGCCACGTAGAGGTCGGCCAAGGACGGGGGGTGGGCCTCACCGGAGGCGTCGGCGTAGGCGCGCCACAACGCGCCGGCCAGGTCGGGACGGCCGAGGAACTCGAGGTCCATGGCGAGGAAGGCGAGGTCGGCGAGCACGTCGCCCCACCGCAGTCGGTCGTCGAAGGCCAGGCAGTCGAGGATGCGGGGTCCGTCCTCCAGGCAGAAGATGTCGTCGGCGAGGAGGTCGCCCTGGCCGTCGCGTATGTGGCCGTCCGCGATCCGGGCCGCGAGCAGCGGTTCTCTCGCCGTGAGGTACCGGTGCGCGAGGCCCCGGAGCCGACCGATCAGGTCGTGGTGGCGGGCGCCGAGGGTCGTGCGGCGGGTCTCGTCGAGGTCGGCGTCCCACCGTTGCCGGAGGCTCGACGGCGTGGCCACGGCGTCGATGTCGGGTGACCGGGCGGCGGTGGCGTGGAACTCGGCCATCCGCCGGGCGACCGCCTGCACCTCGTCGGCGCCTCCACCGGCGCGGGCCAGCGTGGCCAAGCGCGTGGCCGGGTCGAGGCGGCGCATCACGACGAGGTGGTCGCATACCTCCCCGTCGGTGCCGCGCACCTCGGCGACGCCCAGGTACACGTCCGGGGCGAGGCGGCGGTTCAGCTCGACCTCGCGCTCGCAGTCCAGGCGGCGGCGCTCCACGGTGGTGTGATCCAGGAAGGCCGTGCGCAGCGGCTTGTACCGCTTGTACGCCCGGTCGCCGTCGAACACGACGGTGGAGATGTGCGTCTCGACGATCGCGGCGGGCAGGCCGGGAGGGACCGAGGCGGGCATCGGCCCCATCATCGCCGCCCGGCGTGGGAGGTCGCAGAGGCGAAGGTCACGTCTGGGCGTAGGCGTGGGCGTGGGCGGGGCGATGCCCGGGAGAAAGGGCCGGAAGTCCCTAGTGGCTCTTGGGGCGCGCCACCGATACTTTGCGACGACCCCGGACCCCCGCGGGCTTCCTCCCCTTTCCCTCAGGAGCATCCGACATGCCATCTCGCGACCGAGGCGCCGGCGTCACCTTCGCCGTGCTCGCGTCACTCTTCGCCGTCCTGATCGCGGGCATCGCGGTCGCGGTGGCCAACGGCGACGGCGGCGGCGGTGGCGGCGGTGAGAGCACGGCCGCCGGGCCCATCCCCGTGACGCTGAGCGAGTGGTCCATCGACCCGGGCACCATCACCGCCGATGCCGGCCCGGTCACCTTCGCGGTCAGCAACACGGGCACCCAGACCCACAACCTGACCATCGAGGAGACCGATGCGACCACCGGCAACATCGATGCCGGCGGCAGCGCCACCCTCGACGCCGGCAACCTCGACGCCGGCGACTACACGCTGCTCTGCACGATCCCCGGCCACGCCGACCAGGGCATGAAGGGCACGCTGACGGTCGCGCCGGCCGGCGGCGGTTCCACCGACAACGCCCATGCCACCGGCAGCGGCTCGGGCGGCGACACCATGGACTACATGGCGATGTCCGACGCCATGAACGCCAGCATCAACACGTTCGTCGAGGCCATCGGCGGCGAGCCGCTGACCGAGGGTGTCGGCGGCCAGGAGCTGGACTCCACGGTGGCGGCCGACGGGTTCACGGAGTTCGAGCTCAACGCCGAGATCGCCCCGTGGGAGGTGGCGCCCGGCGAAGTGGTCGACGCCTGGACCTACAACGGCATGGTGCCGGCGCCCACCATCCACGTGGACGAGGGCGAGAAGGTGCGCATCATCGTGCACAACGACCTGCCGGCGCCCACCGACATGCACCTGCACGGCTTGCGCCTGCCCAACGCGATGGACGGCGTGTCGCCCATCACCCAGGACCTGATCCAACCGGGTGACGACTTCTCGTACGAGTTCACCGCCCAGGACACGCCGGCGGTGGCCATGTACCACCCCCACCACATGGGCCAGGTGAGCGTGCCCAACGGCATGTTCGGCGCCATCTACGTCGGCGAGGTGCCCATGCCGACGGGACAGACGATCGGCGGCATCGACGTGCCGGCCGACCTCGAGCCCGTCATCGACACGCCCATGGTGTTGAACGACTCGGGCGTCATCGGCCTCACGCTCAACGGCAAGTCCTTCCCGGCCACCGCCCCCTACACGCTGGAGACGGGTGACTGGATGAAGGTCGACTACTTCAACGAGGGCGAGCTGTTCCACCCGATGCACCTGCACCAGTTCCCCCAGCTCGTGTACGCACGGGACGGCATCCCGCTCGATCACCCCTACTGGGCCGACACCCTCACCGTCGGGCCGGGTGAGCGCTACAGCGTGCTCTTCCACGCCGACAACCCCGGAGCCTGGGTCTGGCACTGCCACATCCTCAGCCACGTCGAGCGGGAGAGCGGCCACTTCGGCATGCTGACCGCGGTGGTGGTGGCCGACCCCGAGACCTGAGCCCGGCGGCGACCGCGAGTGGGCCGGGTGGGGTGTCAGCCCCGCCCGGTCTGCTCGCGGTCGCGGCGCTCGGACAGGCGGGCCGCGAACACCGCGGCCTCGGTCCGGCGGCTCATGCCCAGCTTCGACAGCAGGTTCGACACGTAGTTCTTCACCGTCTTCTCGGCCAGGAACATGCGCTCGCCGATCTGGCGGTTGGTGAGCCCCTCGGCGATCAGGTCGAGGATGCGGCGCTCCTGGGTGGTGAGCGCCGACAATTCGTCGTCCTCGGGCGTGCGCAGCCGTTCGAGCACCCGCTCCGTCAGGGCCGGGTCGAGCAACGACTCGCCCGCCCCGACGCGCCGGATGCCGCCCACCAGGTCGGTGCCCTTCACCTGCTTCAGCAGGTACCCGGCGGCACCGGCCATGATCGCCGCGAACAGCGCCTCGTCGTCGGCGAACGACGTGAGCATCAGGCACTGGATCTCGGGGTGCTTCGAGCGGATGTCGCGGCACACCTCGATGCCGTCGCCGTCCGGCAGGCGGACGTCGAGGACGGCGACGTCGGGACGGGTGGCCGGGATGCGACCGTAGGCCTCCTCGGCGGTGCCCGCCTCGCCCACGACCTCGAGGTCGTCCTCCGCTTCGATCAGGTCGCGGAGGCCGCGGCGGACCACCTCGTGGTCGTCGAGCAGGAACACACGAACGGTCATGCCCACAGTCTGGCCCGTGTCCCGACCTTCTCGCCGGGAGGGCCGCGTCGGTAACCTCGCCGACGTGTCGCTGCCCCCCGTGCCCTCGAGCATGCAGGAGCTGCTCGAGGCCGTCGCCGCCGTGGGCGCCGACCTCGACCTCCCGTCCATGCTGCAGCGCATCGTGGCGGCCGCGGCCGGGTTGGCCGACGCGCGCTATGCCGCGCTCGGGGTCCTCGACGAGGCGGGCACGGGGCTGTCCGAGTTCATCACCGTGGGGCTCGACGACGCGCAGCGCCGGGCCATCGGCCACCAACCCAAGGGACACGGGGTGCTGGGCCTGCTCATCGTGGGCCACGAGCCCATCCGGCTCCCCGACATCGCCAAGCACCCTGACAGCTACGGGTTCCCGCCGGGGCACCCACCGATGACGTCGTTCCTCGGCGTGCCGCTCCGGGTGCGCGACGAGGTGTTCGGCAACCTGTACCTCACCGAGAAGCGCTCGGGTGACGAGTTCACCGAGCTCGACGAGCTCTTGGTGGTGGGCCTGTCGGTGGCCGCCGGCGTGGCCATCGAGAACGCCCGCCTGCACGCCCGGGTGCAGGCGGCGGCCATCGTCGAGGACCGCGAGCGCATCGCCCGCGACCTGCACGACACCGTCATCCAGCGTCTCTTCGCCACCGGGCTGTCCCTACAGGCAGCCATCCGGTTGGCCGAGCGACCCGAGGTGGTCGACCGCATCGAGGCCGCGGTCGACGACCTGGACATCACCGTCAAGCACATCCGGACCGCCATCTTCGGTCTGGAGTCCTCGAAGCGGCGGCAGGTGAACGGCGCCCGCGCCGAGGTGGTCTCGCTCTGTCGCGAGGCCACCGGTCCGCTGGGCTTCGAGCCCCGGGTCACCTTCGACGGGCCGATCGATGCCTCGGTGAGCGGTTCGTTGGCCGTGGACCTGCTGTCCGCGGTCCGTGAGGCGCTCAGCAACGTGGCCCGCCATGCCCACGCGTCGGGGGTGGAGGTGCAGTTGCACGTGGTCGATCACCACCTCAGCCTCACGGTGATCGACGACGGCCGCGGCCTGCCCGCCGACCTGGCCACCGGTGGTCGTGGCCTGCACAACCTGCAGGAGCGGGCCGAACGCCACGGGGGGTCGTTCGTGGTCGTTCCCGTGGCACCGGAGGGCACCCGCCTCGAATGGCGGGTGCCGCTGGCCTGAGCCCTCGCCCGGGGCTCAGGGGCCGGTGTGGGTGGGAGGCCGCGCCCGCAGCCGGCAGCCGGCGACCACGTCGGTCGGCACCCCGATGAGGCGCTGGTCGCGGCCCCCGGCCCACCAGCCGTCGTCGTCGAAGACGGTCTCGGCGGCGGCATCCGCGTCGGTGTCGGTGATGTCACGGGCCAGCCCGGTGACGACCACGCACCACCCCCAGGGGTAGGTGGGACCGAGCGCGTCGACCTCGAAGGACACCACCGCGTCTCGCGCCGCGCTGTGGAGGCGACAGCCGGCCTGGGCCCGGAAGACGACCTGGTCGCGCCACAGGCGGTAGTCGACGGGAACCACCACCGGGAGCGCCCCCGACGTGAGGCCGACCCGGCCCACGGTGGCCGTGCCGAGCAGCGCCAGGCACCGGCGCCGGGTCAGGACCTCGCCGCCGCTCTGGTCGAAGTCGATCGGGCCGAAGCGGGGGGCGGTGACCAAGAGATCGGGAGGGTTCACGATGTCTTCGTCGAGGCCGTGGGGCCCCGGCGTGCGACGGCGCGCGACGGCCTCGCAGGCCTCCACGACGTCGTCGTCGAGCTCGACGCAATGGCTGGCCCAGGCGGTGAAGGGGCTGGCCAGCGGTGTCCCGGCGAGCACCAGCGGCACACCGTGGTGCACCAGGTCGATCACCCGCTCCTCGCACCACGGCACGCTCGAGAGGGCCCGGCCGGGGATGGACACCACCACGTCGACGGTCTCGGCCTCGAAACGGCGCACCGTCGTGTCCGGCCACATGAACGGGGTGCCGCTCTCGGGGGTGACGTGGCTGACGATGTGGCCGGCGGCGGCCAGCGCGACCGTGGCGGAGCCCACGGCCGGGGCGTCCGATCCCACGATCAACACGTGCATGGCGTCGCCGGTCACGACTCGCCCGTCGCCGGCGTCGGGATCACCGCCACCGGGCCCTGTGCGTGCTTCGTGCAGTACGAGCTGACCGAGCCCAGGAGCAGGCCGGCGAACCCACCACGTCCCCGCGAGCCGACCACCAGCAGGTCGGCGTCCTCGGACAGCTCCAACAACACGTGGCGGGGGTGACCGTGCGCGGCCTCGCCCGTGACGGTGACGCCGAGGGCCTCGGCCTCGTCGGCCACCCGCGCGAGGATCCTGGCCAACGTCTCCGAGGCGCCCTGGGCCAGCGCGGCGATGTCGACCGGCAGCGGCTCGACGCCGAGCGCCCCGGTCGCGGGCACCTCCCACGCCAGCACCGCGGTGACGTCCCAGTCGTGGGCCGCGGCCTCCCGGACCGCCCAGCGGAGGGCCCGCTCGGCGCCGGGGGAGTCGTCGACGCCGACGACCACGACGCCGCGGGAGGCCTGGGACCGAGCGTCGGTCTGTGGGGTGTCGCCCATGGCTCGACGCTACGGTCCTGTCGCGCCGGGGGGCAGGGGCGAAAGTCCCATCTCGCGCTTGCTGATGGCAGCGCCGCCTCCGTAGCCTTCGACCGGTCCCCATGGAGTCCGTCGTCCACCTCCGCGCCGCGGTCTCGCTGCTCGGGCGCTTCCCTGCCCTCGCCGGCGTCGACCTCGACGTCGGTCGGGGTGAGACGGTCGTGCTGCAGGGCCCGAACGGGGCCGGGAAGACCACACTGCTGCGGCTGTGCGCCGGCTTGGCGCCGGTGGCGTCGGGCGTCGCCGTGGTGCTGGGCCACGATCTCGTCGCCGATCGGCGGGAGGTGCGCCGCCACGTGGGGCTGCTCGGCCACGAGACCCACCTGTACGACGAGCTCACCGTGGCCGACAACGTGACGTTCTGGGCCAGGGCGGCGCGGGCCGAGGCGAGCGATGCCGAGGCGGCGATGGCCCGGCTGGGCCTCGACGGCCGCCTGGCCGCCGTGGCCGTCGGGCGGCTCTCGGCGGGCCAGCGCCGGCGAACGGCCCTGGCCGTGCTGGTCGCGCGCCGGCCCGAGCTGTGGCTGCTGGACGAGCCCCACGCCGGCCTCGACCAGGACGGCCGCGACCTGCTGGACGGACTCATCCGCGACGCCACCACGGCCGGCGCCACGGTGATGATGGCCTCACACGAGCTCGACCGGGTGCAGGGCCTGGCGCCCCGGGTGGTGCACATCGCGGGAGGGGCGGTCGTCGCCGACCATCAGCCCGACGATCGCGCCGACAGCACCGAGGTGGCCCGTGTTCCGTGACGCCGCCCTGGTCGCCGGCAAGGACCTGCGCCTCGAGTGGCGCTCGCGCGTGGCGACCAACCAGGTCGCCCCCTTCGCGATCCTGGTGCTGATCCTGTTCGCCTTCGCCCTCGACCCCGACCGGGGCATCCTCGAGCGGGCCACCGCCGGCCTGTACTGGGTCACCGTCCTGTTCGCCGCGCTGCTGGCGCTCTCCCGTGCCTTCTCGGTCGAGGCCGCCGACGGCAACCGCGACGCGCTGCGCCTCTCGGGCCTCGACCCGGCCGGCATCTTCCTCGGCAAGGCCGCCGCGATCGCGGCCGAGCTCCTCGCGCTCGAGGTGCTGCTCCTCGCGGGCGTGATGGTGCTCTACAACGCCGAGGTGCACGGCATGGGGCTCGTGGCGGTCACCTGTGTGGCCGCGACCGCGGGGCTGGCAGCCAGCGGTAGCCTCTACGGCGTGCTCGCCGCCGGCTTGCGGGTGCGGGAAACCCTGCTCCCGCTCCTGTTGTTGCCAGTGGCGGCGCCCGTCCTCATCGGGGCGACGCGGGCATTCGAGGCCGCGTTCTCCGGCACCACGGGCGAAGGCTGGTCGTGGTGCACGCTGCTGGCAATCTTCGCCGTCATCTACACCGTGTTCGGGGTGCTCGCCTTCGGGCCCCTCCTGGAGGAGTCATGAATCGAGACGCTGCGCAGCGCAGCGGTGCGGCGACACAGACCGAACCGGGTGCGCCGGTGGGCACCGGATCGCCCTTCACCCGGGTGCTCGGTGCCGTGTGCCTGGTGGGGATCGCCGCGCTGTTGGCGTTCGGGCTGGTGTGGAGCGCGCCCGACGTGGTGCAGCGCGACGCCGTGCGGATCATGTACGTCCACGTGCCGGTGTCGATCGTGGCCTTCCTGGCCTTCGGGGTCACCGCCCTCGGGAGTGCCCTGTACCTGTGGAAGAAGTCCCGCTTCTGGGACCTCACCGCCGGCGCGTCCGCAGAGGTCGGGGTGGTGTTCACGTCGCTCACCCTGCTCACCGGCATGTTGTGGGGCCGGCCCACCTGGGGCGTCTACTGGGTGTGGGACGCGCGGCTCACCACCACCGCGCTGCTGCTGGTGCTGTTCCTCGGCTACCTGGCGGTGCGACGCATCCCGTCCGAGCCCGACGTCCGGGCCAAGCGGGCGGCCATCGCCGGGCTCATCGCCTTCGTCGACGTCCCCATCGTCCACTACTCAACGGTGTGGTGGCGCACGCTGCACCAGGGCCCCACCATCACCCGCCTCGACCCCCAGATCGACGGGCTGATGCTGTTCAGCCTGATGCTCGGCATGGTGGTGATGCTGCTCGTCTACCTGTGGCTGCTGGTCCACCGCTTCCGCCTGGCCTACCTCGAGTCGCAGGTGGAGGACCTGGGCCTCGACGTGGCCCTGGCCGAGCGCCGTGCCGAGGCGGGCACCGCCGGCCCCCGCCCGGCGGTGGACGCACCCATCACGCCCGCGGGCACCTCGGTCGGTGGGCCGGCGCCCCTCGTGGCCACGGCGGACGAGCGATGACCGACGCCGGCTACGTCGCCGCCGCCTACCTGGCGGTCTTCGGGACCATCCTGCTCTACACGCTGTGGGTGCTCATCCGAGGCCGGCGGCTCAGCCGCCAGGTGGCGCCGGAGGACCGTCGATGGCTGTGACCCCTCCGCCTCCGCCACCGTCGGCCGGCGCCGACGAATTGGACGAGGACCTGCCGCCCGTCGACCTCGCCCCACGCCCGGTCCGCACCGGTCGCCGGCGCACACTGCCGGTGGTGCTGGCGCTGCTGGGGGTGCTGGGCGCGCTCGGCTTCATCGCGGTGAAGAGCCTGGGTGACGCCTCGATGTTCTTCTACAACGCCGACGAGGCCGTGGCCCACCGCGACGACCTGGGCGATCGGCGATTCCGCCTGCAGGGCACGGTGGAGGAGGGCTCGGTCCACGAGACCGCGGGCACGGTCGAGTTCGTGGTCTTCTTCGGTGGGGCCGAGGTGGACGTCGTGCACCAGGGCGATCCCCCCGAGCTCTTCCAGCCCAACATCCCCGTGGTGCTCGAGGGCCGGTGGGACGGTGACCACTTCGCGAGCGACCGCATCATGGTCAAGCACTCGTCGTCCTACGCGGAGGAGAACCCCGACCGCCTGGAGCCCGTCGACGCACCCGCCGCCGACGACCCCTCCGCCAGTGGGGGATCCTCGGCCGACCCGTCCGCCGGCGCCGACACCCCGTGACCAGCCGATGAACGTCGCCCTGGGCTCCGCCGCGCTGCTGTTCGGCCTCGGGGCGTCGGTGCTCGGCGTCATCACCCTGGCCGTGGGCCTGGCCAAGGACCGGCCGAAGCTGCTGGTGCTGGGGCGCAGCTACGCGCTGTTGGCGTTCGTCGGCGCCATCCTCGCGTTCGCGATCATGGAGCGGGCCCTCATCACCCGTGACTTCACCGTGGCCTACGTGGCCCAGCACGGCAGCTCGAAGACGCCGCCGTTGTTCAACGTCGCCACCCTCTGGGCCGCGCTCGAGGGCTCGATCCTGCTGTGGACGCTCATCCTCACCGGCTACCTGATGGCCATGATCCGGAAGTTCCGCGATCGCCTGGTCGACCCGCTCGTGGGCTGGGCCAACCTCACGATGCTGGTGATCTGCACGTTCTTCTTCGGGCTGATGGTGACGGTGGCCAAGCCCTTCGAGCTGTTCAACCCGGGCCCCGGCTTCGACGGGCCCGGGCCCAACCCGCTGCTGCAGAACCACATCCTGATGGCGTTCCACCCGCCGATGCTCTACCTGGGCTACGTGGGCTTCAGCGTGCCCTTCGCCTTCGCCATCGCCGCGCTCGTCACCGGCCGGCTGGGCGAGGGCTGGCTGGTCGAGACGCGGCGCTGGACGCTCTTCGCCTGGGGCTTCCTCACCGTGGGCATCGTCCTGGGTGCCTGGTGGTCCTACGAGGTGCTGGGCTGGGGTGGCTACTGGGCGTGGGACCCGGTCGAGAACGCGTCGTTCCTGCCGTGGCTCACCGGCACCGCCTACCTGCACTCGGTGATGGTGCAGGAGCGGCGGGGCATGCTGCGGGTCTGGAACCTGTCGCTGCTGTGCGCCACCTTCTCGCTCACCATCCTCGGCACCTTCCTCACCCGCTCGGGCGTGCTCGACTCGGTGCACGCCTTCACCGAGTCGGGCATCGGGCCGGCCATCCTCGGCTTCTTCGCCCTCACGGTGGCGGTCACGGTCGGGCTCATCGCCTGGCGTGGCGACCAGTTGCGGTCACCGGGGCGGATCGACTCGCCGCTGTCCCGCGAGGGCGCGTTCATGGCCAACAACCTGTTGTTCGCCGCGTTCGCCTTCGTGGTGCTGCTCGGCACGGTGTTCCCGCTGCTCGTCGAGGCGGTCAACGGCGACCGCATCTCCGTCGGCGTGCCCTACTTCAACCGTATGACCATGCCCATCGGGCTCACGCTGCTCTTCCTCATGGCCGTCGCCCCCGTGCTGCCCTGGCGCAAGGCCAGCACCGAGCTGTTGCGGCACCGCCTGTACTGGCCGGCGTGGGTGGCCACCGGCACCCTGGTGGTGGCGGTGCTGATCGGTGCGCGGGGCCTGGCCCCGCTGCTGGCGTTCTTCCTCGGCGGGTTCGCGGCCGGCTCGGCGATGCGCCAGGTGGTGCTGGCCACCCGCCGGCAGGGTTGGCGCGGCCTGGTGGGCCGGGCCAACGGCGGCATGGTCGTGCACCTCGGCGTGGTGATCATCGCGGTCGCGTTCGCGGCCAGCCAGAGCTTCGCCCACCAGGGCGAATTCCGGCTGTCGCCGGGCGACTCGGCCACGGTCGCCGGTCACCGGGTGACCTTCCTGGGCGTCGAGACGGTCGAGCGCCCGGAGAAGGTGGTGGTCCGGGCGCGGGTGCGCATCGACGACGACGGCGTGTTCACGCCCGCGTTGAACCGCTTCCAGTTCGGCAGCCAGGCCATCGGCACCCCGTCGGTGCGGGTGGGCGTCGCCAACGACGTGTACCTGGCCCTGCTGGCCCTGCCCGGCCAGGACGAGACCGGGCCGGCCAACGGTGCGGCCACTGGCGATGCGAGCTCAGGCGATGCCGCCTCGGGCTCGGCGGCCGACGGGGACACACCCCCCGATGCCGTGTTGCTGCGGGTGATCGTGCAGCCGCTGATCGTCTGGCTGTGGATCGGCGGTGGCGTGATGGCCGCCGGCACCGTGCTGGCCGCGTGGCCCGGGCGTCGTCGCAAGCCCACCGACCCGGTGTCCGCGCCGGTCGCGGTCGCCGCGGCGCCTCCCGGCCGTGGTGGGCGTGACGGTGGTGATGGCGCGGGTGACGAGGGCGTAGGCGACGGGGACGGTGGCGACGATGGCGAGGCCCCCTCGGCCGCCGAGCCGGCGACGGTGGGCTCGTGAGTTCCCCAAGGAACGAGGGCGGGGCCCGAGCGGCCCGGCGGGGGCCCGCGTTGGACGACCCGCCCGCCGGCGACGACACGTCGTCCACCGGCGGCGAGCCCCCTCGCCGGCGGGGGCCCATCTTCTTCGTGGCGCTCGGGGTGGCGGTGGTGCTGGCCGTGTTCGTGGCGGTGCTGGCCACCCGCGAGCCCAGCCAGGACCGCACCGCCGACAGCCCGCTGGTGGGTGAGGTGGCCCCGCCGGTGCAGGGCGAGTCGCTCACCACCGGCGACCCGTTCGACCTGGACTCGCTCCGGGGCCAGTGGGTGGTGGTCAACTTCTTCGCGACCTGGTGCGTGCCCTGCCGGGTGGAGCACCCCGAGCTGCTGTCGTTCAGCCGCCGTCACGCCCAGGCGGGTGACGCCTCGGTGGTGAGCGTGGTCTTCGATGACGACGCCGACGAGGTGCGCCAGTACTTCGAGGACAACAACAGCACCTGGCCGGTGATCGACGGGTCGGGCACGGGGGTGATCCTCGACTACGCCGTGGCCCAGGTGCCGGAGTCGTTCATCGTGTCGCCCACGGGGTACGTGGTGGCCAAGGTCAGTGGTGGCGTCACCAGCCTCGGGCTCGATCAACTGCTCGAGCGACTCTCGGGTGAGTCGTCGGGCGCCTCGTCGTCCGGTGGCTCGTCGGGCGACACGTCCGGCGGCGAGTCCTCACCGTGACCGCGTCCGGCGCGGGCCCCGCGGGTGGGGCCGGCGCGCCCGTCGGCGCGGCGGGCCGTCGGGGCGCCCGCTCGCCCTGGCTGTGGGTGCTGATGGGGGTGGTGATCCTGGGGGCCCTGGCGGTGGGTACCCGTCCGGACGACTCACCCCGCACCAACGAGGAGCGCAGCCACGCGCTGGCCGACGGTCTGAAGTGCCCGACCTGTCGCAGCCAGTCGGTGGCCGACTCGGATGCGCCGGTGTCGAAGGAGATCCGCAGCGAGATCACCCGGCGCATCGAAGCCGGCGACTCGGATGCCGAGATCCGCGCCTACCTCATCGGTCGCTTCGGCGAGGACGTGGTGCTCACGCCGTCGGCCAGCGGGGTGACCGGGCTGGTGTGGATCCTCCCCGTGGTGGTGCTGGTGGTGGGGGCCGCCGCGCTGGCGCTGGCGTTCCGCCGCTGGCGTGAGCGCTCGCCCGTGGCGGTCACCGACGACGACCGGGAGCTGGTCGAGCGGATCCGCAAGGTGATGGAGGAGGACCGGCCGGCGTGACCAGCGTCAGCAGGCCACGCCGCCACGGCCGCGACACCGAGGGCGCTGAGCCCGGGCCCGGGCCCGAGCCCGGGACCGAGCCGGCCGCCCGCCGACCGCTCCCACCGCTGAGCGAGGACGACCATCGGGCCGGATCCGGCGCGAAGGTGCCGCCCGGTCGCCGAGCAGCCGAGGGCGGGCCCGATCCCCGCAGCCGGGACGCGGAACGCGGAGCCCTCGTCGAGCAGCGCGACTTCCTGCTGGCGTCCCTCGACGACCTCGACCGCGAGCTCGAGGCGGGCGACATCGACGACGACGACTACCGGGCGCTCCGCGACGACTACACCGCACGGGCCGCCGCGGTCGTCCGGGCGCTGGAGCGCCACGACACCACCCCGGTGCACACGCCCGCCGCCGGCCCCCGTCGGCTGCGCACGCTGGCCGTGAGCGCGGCGGTCGTCGTGTTCGCCGTGGTCGCCGGTGTGGTGATCGCCGACAACTTCGGTCAGCGCACGCCGGGCGAGAGCGTCACCAGCGCCGGCCCGACGAGCAACCGGGAGAAGGTCTCCCAGGCCCAACAGCTCGAGGCCAGCGGTGACGCGGCCGAGGCCATACGCCTCTACGACGAGGTGCTCGACAGCGATCCCGAGAACGCCGACGCCCTCACCTACAAGGGATGGCTGCTGGTGCGGGCGGGCAGCTCCGAGGACAGCGCCCAGGGCACCCAGCTGGTGGTCGAGGGCATGGCCCTGCTCGACCAGGCCATCGCGGCCCGGCCGGGGTTCGCCCCGCCCCATGTCTTCAAGGCCGTCGCCCTCCGCAACCAGGGCGAGGCCGAGGCCGCGCTGGCCGAGCTGGACGCCGTCGACCCCACCCAGCTCTCGGCCTTCGCCGGCCTGGTGACCAACCTGCGCCAGGAGCTCGAGGCCCAGGTCGGCACCGGGAGCCCGGCCGGCGGCAACGGCGTCACGCCGACCACGACCGGCGCGCCATGATGGCCGGGTGACCATCCGCATCGGTGGGGGACAAGGGTTCTACGGCGACGGGCACGCACCGGTGGCCGACCTGCTCGAGGCGGGCGTCGACTACCTGGTGTGCGAGGCGCTGGCCGAGCTGACCCTCGCCATCCTGGCCAAGGACCGGCTGAAGGACGAGTCGCTCGGCTACACCCGTGACCTGCCGCTCTACGTGGCCGCAGCGGCGCCGTACCTGCTCGACGGTCGCACCCGGCTGATCACCAACGCCGGTGGGATCAACCCGATCGCGGCCGGGCGGGCCGTGGCCGCGTTGGCGAAACAGGCCGGGGTGGGGGGTGTGCGGGTGGCCACGGTCGTCGGTGACGACGTGCGCCCGCGTGCCGCGGAGCTGGGCCTGCCCGATGACGCCATCTTCGCCAACGCCTACCTCGGGGCCCGCCCGATCGTGGAGGCGCTCGACGCCGGCGCCGACATCGTCATCACCGGGCGGGTGGCCGACGCCTCGCTGTTCCTGGCCCCCCTCGTCCACGAGTACGGCTGGGCGTGGGACGACTGGGACCGCCTCGCCGCCGGGGTCACCGTCGGGCACCTGCTGGAGTGCAGCGGACAGGTCACCGGCGGGAACTACTCGGGGCCGTGGTGGGAGAACCCCGATCCGCTGCGCATCGGCTTCCCGATCGGCGAGGTGGACGAGGACGGGTCGATGGTGCTGACCAAGCCCGAAGGCACCGGCGGCATGGTCACGTTCGACACGGTCCGTGAGCAGCTCCTGTACGAGGTCCACGACCCCGCCCGCTACCTCAACCCCGACGTCGTGGCCGACTTCACCGCGGTCACACTCGACGACCTGGGCGACGACCGGGTTCGGGTGTCGGGGGCGAGGGGCCTGCCGGCGCCGCCGACCTACAAGGGCCTCGTCTGCACGCCGGCCGGATGGGCCGGCGAGGCGCGGTTCGGCTACTCGTGGCCCGACGCCGAGGCCAAGGCCCGTGCCGCGCTGTCGTTCCTGCGCCGCCGGGCCGAGGGCGCGGGCCTGGCCATCGAGGAGTGGCACGAGGAGTACTTCGGCGTCAACGCCTACGGTGGCGACACCGTCGACCTCGGCTCGGCCCCGGAACCCCCCGAGGTGATCGGGCGCCTGGCCTGGCGGGCGGCGGACAAGGACGTCGTGGCCGCAGTGAGCCGGGACGCCGGCGTGCTCGGCCTGTCGGGGCCTCCCACCATCACCGGCACGGGTCGGGCGCGCGACGGCCGGCCGTCGCAGTTGCTGGCGGTCGACTCGTTCCTCGTCGAGCGGGCGTCGGTCGATGCCGGGGTGCGGGTCGAGGTGGAGGCGATCTGACCCTCAGGGGGCAGGTGGCTGCTCCCTGTCGGCTCACGCGTCGAGCGCCGATCACCGGTTAGGGTTCGCGCGGTACCACGCCAACGGCCCCCCGGGTCCATCAGGTGAAAGAAGGAAGCACACATGACCGATGCTCCACCGCCGCCGAACCCCGATCCCAACGTGCCGCCGCCGGCGGCCAGCGCTCCGCCGCCGGTAGCGCCCTACCAGGCCGGCGCGGCCCAGGTGCCCGCGCTCGGCCCCGACGGGCTCCCGTTGAAGTCCAAGATGGTGGCCGGCCTGCTCGGCATCTTCGTGGGCGGCCTCGGCATCCACAACTTCTACCTGGGCAACACCAACAAGGCCATCATCCAGATCGTCGTCACGCTGGTCACCTGCGGCCTCGGGTCGATCTGGGGCCTGGTCGAGGGCATCTTGATCCTCACCGGCTCGCCCAACTACTCCACCGACGCCGACGGCCGGCCGCTGGCGCAGTAGCAGCACCGCACGGGGGCTCGTCAGGGGGCGGGCAGGTACCGCCCCCTGACGAACCGCCGCCCGTCGTGAGTGAGCACCCACGTCGAGCCCTTCTTGGCGTCGCGGCCGTTGGCGTCCATGCCCTCCGCGATCAGCCGGTTGACCACGTCGGGGATCACGTCGCCGTGGCTGCACAGGGCCACGTCGATCCCCGCGACCGAGTCGAGCAGGGCCCGGGCCTCGCTCGCCGGCGTGCCCTCCATGAGCGCCGGCGCCTCCTCGATGGTGAGCCCGAGGTGGGCGGACAGCGGATCGAGCGTCTGGCGGCACCGCACGGCCGGGCTGGTCAGCAGCCGGGTGATGCCCTTGTCGCCAAGGAGGCCGACCAGAGCCTGGGCCTGGTCGAACCCCTTGTCGGCGAGGGGCCGCAGCACGTCGTCGTGGGCCCAGACGGTGCGGCTCAGCGCGTCGGCGTGACGGACGAGGTAGACGGTCAACGGGGCGGGGGCGTGGACGAGCGGCTGCCGGGGAGCATCCTCAGAATCTATTCGCTGCGCCCGCCCCGCCTGTCACCCTGCGCCTACAGAGTCCCACCCGGCGAACGGTCCGTTCGATCCTCGCCGGGCGTGCGAGCGCTACCGTGGCGTGGTGCCCCGGATCCAACTCCGTGAGCTGTGCGGCGCCCGCTCCGGCGACAAGGGCGACATCAGCGACGTGTCGCTGTTCGCCGACGACCCGGTCGCGTACGACGCGATCCGGGCCGCGGTCACCGCGGCGCGGGTGAAGGCCCACTTCGGCTCGCTGGTGAAGGGCCCGGTCGAGCGCTTCGAGGCACCCAACGTGTGGGCGCTCAAGTTCGTCCTGTACGACGCCCTGGGCGGCGGCGCCCCCCGGTCGCTGCGGGCCGACAACCTGGGCAAGACCTTCGGCGCGGCCCTGCTGCGCATGTGGATCGACGTCCCCGACGACGTCGCCGCGTCGGCGAGGCGGCGCCCCGCCCCCCTGCCGCGCTGAGGCTGGTTCCTGACTTCCGTTCCGGGAGGCCTGAAGCCGCCGCCGGCGGCTCGAGCCTTCCCAGAAGCAAGTCGCGGTGGATCGGTTGGCATTCTTGGAGCCCTGAAGCCGCCGCTGGCGGCATGACGCTTCCCGGAACTCCTGAGCCTGGTCATGTGGGGCGAACCAGGCGCTGGCGGTCGGCACGGATGGCGCGGACCACTCGCGCGACATAGTCCTGACGTGTGCGAAGGTGCGCCCGCGGGAAGCGGCTGACTTGCCACCCCATGGCCGTGAGCTCGTTGTCCCGTGAGGAGTCGTTCAGCCAGTTCTCGTACTTCCCGCCGTGGTGCTCGTAGCCGTCAGTCTCGATGTTGTACCGGATGTCGGAGTACGCGAAGTCCATGCGAAACCGCTTGCCCTGGATCGTGATCCACACCTGGAACTCCGGCATGGGCAAGCGATAGCGACGGCACAGCGCGGCCATCATCGGTTCGAGCAGGCTGTCCACGTGCTGATCGCGTAGCAGTCGTCGATCGAGCACCTCCCCGAGCACGCCTGCACCTCGCCGTCCCTTACCGCTGAGCCGATCGCGCCAGGCGCGCACGCCGGCGATGGTGACGACCCTGCGGGAGTTCAGCGAGTCGAGCACGAGCTCGACCACGTCGGGATCTGCTACGGCACCGAGGTCCACCAAGAGACGGAGGGGATTCGTCGTCGGGATGCCGTCGCGCCGAACGACCTGGTCGGGGGTCAGGTCGCTCGAACGGTGCACGATCACCCCTGGCGGCTTCGGGCATCGTGATCGGGCAACGGTCACCTCGATGGGCGGTTCACCCCCGGGAAGATCGGCGCCCCAAAGCCACGCCGCGGCGCGGTGCGAGGCTACGCCACCGGTGGCCAGGCAGGCCGCCATCAGGCGCTGCCGCCACGTCGTGGGGGCGCCCGCCAAGCGGTAGACACCCTCGAACATGGCTATCAGTCGGCCGATCTGCAGGAGGTGGGCGATCTCGTGGCGGGTGAGCCCGGCGCCGCGCATCTGCCCGAAGGTGACCACGGCGTGCTGGCGGGCTCCCAGTGCATGAAGTGCAGTCTCGTCTCTCACGCATCAAGTACACCGAAAGGGTCTGACAGTTTGCTGAGGGCGGCCGTGCCGACCCGGGTGTTGCGCTCTGAGGCGGGTCAGTTTCTGGGAGGCGTCAGGCCGCCACCGGCGGTTTCACGCTTCCGAGAACGTCAGCGCGGCGGCGCGCCCAACGCCCGGAGGTCGGCGAGGACCTTCGGGAGGGCGGTGAGGAGGGTGTCGATGTCGGCGTCGGTGGTGTTCCAACCCACGGAGATGCGCAGGGAGCGGTGCGCGTCGACGCCCATCGCCTCGAGGACGGGGGAGGGCTCGAGCGACTCGGAGGAACAAGCGCTGCCCGAGTGGGCGGCGACGCCGGCGCGATCGAGGCCCAGCAGCACCGCCTGCGGCTCGATGCCGTCGATGCCCAGGCACACCAGGTGTGGTGCTCGGTCGACGGGGTCGCCGTAGGCCCGCACGCCGCCCAGGTCGGGGACCGTGGCGAGCACACGGTCGGTGAGGCGGCGGGCCGTGGCGGCCTCGGCATCCAGCGCTCCGTCGGCCAGCGCCGCCGCGGCGGCACCGAACCCGGCGATGGCGGGGACGTTCTCCAGCCCTGCTCGTCTCGCGCGCTCCTGGTCGCCGCCCAGCAACAGCGGTCGGAGGCGCAGCCCTCGGCGTACGAGCAGCGCGCCGATGCCGGGCGGCCCACCGAACTTGTGGGCGCTGACCGACAGCAGGTCGGCGCCGAGGTCGTCGAACGCGATGGGCAGGTGACCGTTGGCCTGGGCGGCATCGACGTGCACCAGCACGCCCCGCTCGCGGCACGCGGTGACGACCTCGGCCACCGGCTGGGTGGTCCCGACCTCGTGGTTGGCCCACTGGACGTGCACGAGCGCCGTGTCGGGGCGGATCGCGGCCAGGACCTCGTCGGCGTCGATCCGGCCCATGCCGTCGACCCCGATGACGGTCACCTCGCCGGCTCGTGCTGCCGTCTCACGAACGGCGGAGTGCTCCACCGCGGGCACCACCTGATGGGGGCCCCGCTCGGCGGCGCCCCAGACGGCGGTGGCAATGGCTTCGGTGGCCCCACTCGTGAACACCACTTCTCGGGAGCGTGCACCGAACAACGTGGCGACCTCTTCGCGGGCGGTCTCGACCGCCACCCTGGCGGTCAGCCCCTCGGTGTGGATGCGCCCAGGGTCGCCCGCGGGCGCGGACAGCCAGGTCGTCATGGCCTCGATCACCGCCGGCCGCGGCGGCGACGTGGAGGCGTGGTCCAGGTACGAACGGGTCATCGCCCGGGGCGCACCAGGTCACTCGGGGACGGCGGTGACGCAGCGCTCGTCGCCCATGGGCAGCGACGCCTCGGTGGCCGGGGTGGTGTCGCCGTAGAGAGCGCCGAGCATCCCCTTGACCATCCCCCGGTCGACCGCGCAGATCACGGGGTGCTCGACCGCGGCGTCGCCGAAGGGGCAGTGCTCGGAGACCAGCCGCAGCTTGCCGTCGCGGGCCTCGGCCCGGGTGGCGAAGCCGTGGGCGGTGAGGGCATCGGCCACCGAGTGCAGCGCGGTGCGGAACGACCGCGGGGGCTCGCCGGCGGCGCTCATCGACGAGGCCATGGTGCGCCCGTACTCGATGCCCACCTCCTCGGCCATCTGCTGGGCCTGCACCGGCCCGAGCAACTCGAGGGCGCGACCGAGCAGGGTGACCAGCACGTCGTCGTGGCGCACCGGCATCTCGAGCGGCATGGCGTCGCTGGTGACCCGGTAGTGCTTGGAGGGCCGCCCGGCACCGCCCGACTCGCTGCGGGCCACCGCGACCTCGAGGTAGCCGCCGCTCGCCAGCTTGTCGAGGTGGTGCCGGGCCACGTTGGCGTGCAACTCGAAGCGCTGCGCCACCTCGGACGCGGTGACGCCCAGGTCGCGCTCACGGGCGAACAGGTAGATGTCGCGCCGGGTGGGGTCGCCGAAGGCCGAGGTGATCGCCGTGACCGCCGAGGCGAACTCGGTGGCGGTGAGGGCTGGGCCGTCCACCTCGGTATTCTACCTATCCGCGTAGGTGAAATCCCCCGACTCCGCTCCCCCCACCTACGCCGGCGCCCGGAGGCGTCGCGCCATGCCCGACGCCCGGACGTCAGAAACCTCGCGCGCGGTCCAGGAGGCCGTCGATCAGGTGCTCGAGCCCGAGCTCGAGCGCACCCTCGCCGACCTCGGGCTGGTACGGGGCGTGGCCGTCGACGGCGGCCGCGTGCATGCCGTCGTCGCCCTCACCACCCCCGAGAACCCCACCGCGCCGGAGTTGGCCCAGCGCATCACCGACGCGGTCGGTGCGGTGGAGGGCATCACCGCCATCGACATCGAGTTCTCGGTGCTGACCGACGACGAGCGCCTGGCGCTGCGCCAGCGGCTGTTGGGCGACCCCCACGCCACCGCCGGCAGCACCGCGGCGCACGGCCACGCCGAGGGCCGGGCCATCCCCTTCGCCCAGCCCGGCTCCCGCACCCGCGCGCTGCTGATCGCGTCGGGCAAGGGCGGGGTGGGCAAATCGTCGGTGAGCACCAACCTGGCCGTGGCGCTCGCGGCCCAGGGCCACCGCACCGCCATCGTCGACGCCGACGTGTGGGGCTTCTCCATTCCCCGCATGCTCGGGATCCACCGGCCGCCCACGCTCATCGACGAGATGCTCGTCCCGCCCCGGGCCAACGGCGTGGCCTGCATCTCCATGGGGTTCTTCGCCGACGAGGACCAACCGGTGATCTGGCGGGGGCCCATGCTCCACAAGGCCCTCGAGCAGTTCCTCACCGACGTGTACTGGGGTGACCCCGACTTCCTGGTGGTCGACCTGCCCCCCGGGACGGGCGACATCTCGATCTCGCTGGCGGGCTTCCTGCCCCAGAGCGAGGTCTACGTGGTCACCACGCCCCAACCCGCCGCCGAGCGGGTGGCCCAGCGGGCGGCGTTCATGGCCCAGAAGGTGGGCCTCGAGGTGAAGGGCGTGATCGAGAACCTGTCGTGGTTCACCGGCGACGACGACAAGCGCTACGAGCTCTTCGGCGCCGGCGGGGGCCAGGAGCTGGCCGAGCGGCTCGGCGTGCCCCTCATCGGCCAGGTGCCGCTGGTGCCCGAGCTGCGGGCCGGCGGCGACGACGGCCACCCCATCGCCGCGGTCGACCCCGAGAGCGAGGCGGGTGCGGTGTTCGCCCGCATGGCCCGCACCATCGCGGTCGACCTGGCCCCCACCAAGCGACGCCACCCCGAGCTGAAGATCGTCTGACCGGGCGACTGCCGCCTACCATCGGCAGGCAGATCGCTGGATCGGCACCGACAAGACCCCGCAGACAGAGGAAGACCATGGACGTTCGCATCGGCGTGACCTACAGCCCCAAAGAGATCGATCTCGACATGGGCGACGACGTCGACCGCAGCACCCTCCACACCGAGATCGAAGCGGCACTGGCGAAGGAGTCGGGCGTGCTGTGGCTCACCGACAAGCGTGGCCGCCAGGTCGCCATCCCCGCGGGCAAGGTGGCCTACATCGAGATCGGGAGCCCCGAGGACGAGCGGCGGATCGGCTTCGGGGCCGGCTGACGCCGACCGTGGCCGCGTCCGCGGTGCCGCTGCTCGACCGGCGCCTGCTGTTCGTCACCGGCAAGGGTGGCGTGGGCAAGACCACCGTCGCGTCGGCGCTGGGGGTGCTGGCCGCCAAGCAGGGCAAACGCACTCTCGTCTGCGAGTTCGACGCCAAGGGCAACCTCGCCGACTTCTTCGGGTCCGACGAGACCAGCTTCCAGCCGATCGAGGTGCAGCCCGGCCTCTTCGCGATGTCGATGGACACCGAGGAGTCGCTCAAGGAGTACCTGCGACTGCAGATCAGGGTGCCGCTGCTGGCCAAGATCGGCCCGCTCGCCCACACCCTCGACTTCGTGGCCAACGCCGCGCCCGGCGTGAAGGAGATCCTCACCGTGGGCAAGGTGGCGTGGGAGGTGCGCGAGCAGCACTACGACCTCGTCATCGCCGACGCCGCCGCCAGCGGGCACGTGGTGTCGCAGCTGTCGGCGCCCCAGGCCATCGGCGAGTTGGTGAAGGTGGGCCTGGTGCGGGAGCAGACGGGATGGCTCTCCGAGATCCTCGACGATCCCGCCACCACCGGTGCGGTCATCGTGTCGGC
The DNA here is from genome assembly GCA_044221555.1 of Acidimicrobiales bacterium. Taxonomy (GTDB): domain Bacteria; phylum Actinomycetota; class Acidimicrobiia; order Acidimicrobiales; family DATDAH01; genus JAEUJM01. Next base: position 50,828 of record JBGAOY010000020.1, on the reverse strand, counting down.
CCCCGAGGAGATGCCGGTCAGCGAGACCCTCGAGCTGGCCGAGCGGATCCGCACCGAGACGCGGGTGGACATCGCCGCGGTGGCGGTCAACCGGGTGCTGCCGGAGCTGTTCGGCCGCGGTGAGGAGGAGGTGTTCGAGGCCCTGGCCGTGCCCGAGGCCCGCGAGCGCCTCGACGCCCTCGTCGGTCACCCCACCCAGCCGCTGTTCGACGCCGCCCGCCTGGCCGTCACCCTGCGCCGTACCCGGGCCGAGCACCTCGAGCGGCTGCGCCTCGGGCTGCCGGGCGACATCCCGCTGGTCTACGTGCCCGAGCTGTTCACCCGGAGCCACGGCTCGCGGGCAACCCACCAGGTGGCCGACGCCCTCGCCGCCGAGTTGGGGTTCTAGAGCCATGGCCAACTCGAACCTCCCCCCGCCGCCGACCACGTTCGCGCAGCTGCTGGCCACCCGCGAGATCGTCGTCACCTGTGGTTCGGGCGGCGTGGGCAAGACCACCACCGCGGCGGCGGCCGGGGCCATGGCCGCGGTGCACCTCGGGGGCAAGGTGCTGGTGCTCACGGTCGACCCGGCCCGCCGGCTGGCCAGTGCGCTCGGTCTCGAGCGGTTCGGCAACGTCGAGACCCAGGTGCCCGCCGCCGCGTTCGCCGAGGCCGGCGTGGAGCCGCGGGGCGAGCTGTGGGTGGCGATGCTCGACATGAAGGCCTCGTGGGACGACCTGGTGAACCGCTACGCCCCCGACGACGAGACCCGCCAGGCCATCCTGGCCAACCCGCTCTACCAGAACATCACCGGCAAGTTCGTCCAGAGCCACGACTACATCGCCATGGAGCGGCTCTACGAGATCCACGTGTCGGGCCGCTACGACCTGATCATCGTCGACACCCCGCCCACCCGGAACGCCATCGACTTCCTCGAGGCGCCCGAGCGCATGGCCGACTTCTTCAGCAGCCGGCTGCTGCGCTGGCTCACCGCCCCCTACCGGTCGCGGCTGCTCAACGCCGCGTCGAAGCCGTTCTACTCGATCGCCGATCGGATCCTGGGCTCGCAGTTCCTGGCCGACATCGCCGACTTCTTCATCCTGTTCCAGACCATGTACGACGGCTTCGTCGAGCGGGCGCGCTCGATCGAGCGCACCCTGGCCGACCGGTGCACCACCTTCGTGGTGGTCAGCACCCTCGACTCGGCGCCCGCCCGTGAGGCCGAGTTCTTCATCGAGGCGCTGTCGGAGCGCGATCTGCACCTCGGGGCCCTCGTGCTCAACAAGGTGCTGCCCCCGTTCCTCGTCGACGCCGACGCGGGGGCCATGGCCGAGCAGGTGTGCCGCGACAGCGCGGCGCTGGCCGCCCGAGTGGTGGAGGAGGGCATCGGCGGGGTGGCCGACGCCGACCAGGTGGAACGGGTGCTCACCGAGGTGGCCGAGAGCTTCGTCAACTACCGGGTGGTGGCCACCCGGGAGGCGGAGGAAGCCGCCGTGCTCGGTGCCCGGCCCCAGCTCGTCGCCACCGTCTCCTACCTCGAATCCGACGTGCACGACCTGGGGGGCCTGCTCGAGCTCGGTGAGCGCCTGTGGACCTGAGTTGACCCCGGGGCTGGTCGCCGGCGGTCACCCCGCGGTGTGCGAGGCGGCGGCCACGGTGCTGGCGCAGGGCGGCAACGCCTACGACGCCGCCGTGGCCGCGGGGTTCGCCGCGGCAGTGGCCGAGCCGCTGCTCACCAGCCTCGGTGGCGGTGGCTTCCTCCTGGCCCACACCGCGGCGGGCGAGTCCGTGGTGTTCGACTTCTTCGTCGACACGCCGGGCCGTTCCCGCCCCTCGTCGGCGGTCGAGCCCCACTTCGAAGAAGTGGTGGTGGCGTTCCCGGGCTCCGATCAGACCTTCAACGTGGGACGGGGTTCGGTGGCGGTGCCCGGGGCGCTGGCGGGCTACCTGCACGTGCACGACCGGCTGGGCAGCCTGCCGCTGGCCGACGTGCTGGCGCCCGCGCTCGGCCTCGCCGTGGACGGCGTGGTCGTGACGGCCATGTCGGCGTACCTGGTCGACCTGCTCTGGCCGATCCTCGAGCAGTCGCCGGCCAGCCTGGCGTGGTTCGCCCCCCGGGGCACACCCCTGCGGGAGGGTGACCGGCTGGTCAACCGCGACCTCGCCGACTTCCTCGGCCGCCTCGGTGCCGACCGCGGCCACACCTTCTACCGGGGCGCGCTGGCCGAGGCCATCGCCGCGGACATGGCCGCCGGCGGCGGCCTGGTCACCGAGGCCGACCTGGACGGCTACCGGGTGGTGGAGCGCGAACCGCTGGCGGTGGAGTACCGGGGCCACCCCGTGCTCACCAACCCGCCGCCGTCGTTCGGCGGCTCGCTCGTGGCGGTCACGCTCGGCCTGCTGGAGGCCGGTGGCACCCTCCCCGAGCGCGGGTCGCCGGCGCACCTGATCGGGCTGACCGAGTCGATGCTCGAGACCGACCGCATCAGGGCCGCAGGCGGCGTGGACGGATGGTTGGCCGGGCATCGCCGGTCGAGCCAGGGCACCACCCACGTGAGCGTGGCCGACCGCGACGGCAACGTGGCGGCCATGACCACGTCGAACGGCGAGGGCTCCGGCTACGTGGTGCCGGGCACCGGCATCATGTTGAACAACATGTTGGGCGAGGACGACCTGCACCCCGACGGCTTCCACGCCGCCCCGCCGGGTGAGCGGGTGGCGTCGATGATGTCGCCCACCGTCGTGCTCGATCCCTGGGGCCGGCCCCGGCTGGCGGTGGGCAGCGGCGGCAGCAAGCGGATCCGCACCACCATCGTGCAGGTGGTGAGCGCGGTGGTGGACCACCGGCTGTCGGTGGAGGATGCGGTCAGCAGCCCCCGGATCCACTGGGACGGCCGCGTGCTGCAGGTCGAGCCCGGCTGGCCGGCCGAGTCGCTCGCCGCCCTGCGCCGGAGGTGGCCGGTCAACGAGTGGGTCGAGCGCAACCTGTACTTCGGTGGCGCCCACGCGGTGGTCCCCGACGCGCACGGCGCCGGCGACCCCCGCCGCGGTGGCGCCGCCGTCACCGTCGACACTTGACGGTGATCCGGCCGTGGCCGTGGGGCGAATGGGGCGCGAGCACAGATCAAGGTGAAGGAGGCTCGACATGTCCTACGGCGTGGTGTTGCGGTTCGAGGGAGTCACCGAGGACCAGTACTGGGCGGTGAACGACCACCTGGGCATCAACCGGGACGGCACCGGTGACTGGCCCGACGGGCTGATCACCCACACCGGGGGCCCGACCGCGGACGGCGGCCTGGTGGTGAGCGAGGTCTGGGAGTCGAAGGGGCACCAGGAGCGGTTCATGGCCGACCGTCTGGGCCCGGCGCTCGGCGCGGTGCAGGTCCCGCCCCCGGCACAGGTGATCGAGAGCGAGGTCACCAACCACCAGAACCCGGGCCTGTAGCCGCAGTTCCCCGTCCTCGGGGCCGGGCCCGTGGTCGCCTACGATCCGCGCCCGTGGCGGCGGATCCCCTGGAGCGGCTCTCGGATCTGCTGTTCCTGCTGCTCAACAGTCCCGAGCCGCTCACGCAGACCCAGATCCGCGCCGAGCTCGGCCGTCAGTCGTCCACCGCCTACCCCGAGGGCGACAGCGGTGAGCGGGCGTTCTTCCGGGACAAGCGCACCCTCGTCGACGAGGGCATCCCGGTGGTGCAGGTGGACGACTCGTACACGATCCGCTCGCAGGACTACTACCTCCCCGACCTCGGCCTCTCCGGCGAGGCCCAGCTGGCGTTGAACCTGGCCGCCACCGCGGTGGCCTTCGACGGTCGCAACTGGGCGGAGTCGGCGGCGTGGAAGCTGGGTGGCCTGGTGGGGGAGCAGGATCGCGTGGCGGTCGTGGCCTCACCCGACGCGCTGCCGGCGCTGTTCGGGGCGGTCGCCGGGCACCGTCGGGTGCGGTTCAGCCACGGGGGGCGGCCGCGCCTGGTCGATCCGTGGGCGCTGCTGCTCCGCGAGGGCTTCTGGTACCTGGTGGGCTGGTACCCCGACGGTGACGGATTCCGGTTCTTCCGCGTGGACCGCATGGTGGGCCCCGTGACCGAGGTGGGCCCGGTGGAGCGGGTGAGACCGCAGGAGTTCGACCCGGTCGCGGCCTTCCCCGCCGACCCGAAGCAGGTCGGTGACGACGAGGTGGTGACCGCCGAGCTGTGGGTCGACGTGGTCCTTGCGGCCAAGGTGCTCGCGCAGCACCCCGCCGCCGAGGTGGTGGAGCGCCGCGATGACGGGTCGGTGGTGATCGCCCTGGCGGTGTCGAACCGCCCGGCATTCCGTTCGTGGATCCTCGGGATGCTGGATCACGCCCAGGTCCTCGGCCCCGAGCGCCTGCGGGGTGAGATCCGCAGCTGGCTCGAGCAGATCGCCGCGACCGGTGGCGGGCCGTGAGGCCGGGGATGGCCGAACGGCTGCGGCGCATGCTGTCGGTGCTGGCGTTCCTGCACGAGGAGGGGGGCGCCACCGTGGGGGAGCTCGCCGGCCGGTTCGGGCTGTCGGTGGACCGGATGCGCGCCGAGCTGGTGCTGGTGTCGATGTGTGGCCCGTCGGCCTACGAGCCGATCGACCTCTACGTGGACGACGACGACCGTGTGGTGGCCGACCTGCCCGACTACCTGCGCCGACCGCTGCCGTTGTCGCGTGCCGAGGGCCTGGCCGTGCTGACCGCCGGCGAAGCCATGCTGGCCGGGGGCCTGGTGCACCCGGCGCCCCTGGACGAGGCGTTGACCCGCTTGGCCGAGGTGCTCGGCATCGACCGGGCCGGGGTGGAGGTGGTGGTGGACGACCCGCCGTGGCGGGCCGCCGTGCACGCCGCGTGCGAGGCCGACGAGACGGTCGAGCTCACCTACTACTCGGCGTGGCGCGACGAGGTGACCGACCGCCGCGTCGACCCGCTGCGGGTGGCGCTGGTGGACGGGGAGTGGTACCTCGACGCCTGGGACCACGATCGGTGCTCCGTGCGCAAGTTCCGTGTGAGCCGCATCCGAGACGTCCGCCCCACTGGGGACCCGTTCACCAGAACCGTGGAGCTGGCCCCGCCCTCGTCGTACGACGTGCCGCCCGAGGCCGTGGCCGTGCGGGTGCTGCTGCCCGCGTCGGCGGCCTGGATGGCCGAGGTGTACCCCGCCGACGAGGTGGCCCGGCACGCCGACGGCAGCACCGAGCTGGTGCTGGCCGTGGTGGGCACGACCTGGCTCGAGCGGCTCATGCTGCGGGCCGGCCCCGAGGCCCGGGTGCTGTCCCCGCCCGACCTGGTGGACCTGCCGGCACGGGCGGCGCGCCGGCTGCTGGACCGGGCGACGGGCTGACCCGCGGGCCGGGCCCGGGAGGGGGATCGCTGCCGAGCAGCGAGCCGGTCAGCCCGTAGCGGTCGGCGAGCACCAGCGCGGCCGCGGCGTCGCTGGCCACGTAGGCCGCCAGGCCCTCGGGGGTGAGGTCGGCCAGCCGCTCGTAGTCGTGCTCGACGCAGCCGATCCCGTTGAGGGCGGCGAAGGCCTTGAGGCGGGCCGAGCTGCCCACCCGGTGGGCGGTGGACCGCAGCTCCAGGTAGGCGTCGATGTGCCCGTGGCCCCACCACCGCACCTGGTAGGCGAGGCGGTGGCCGGCCAGCGGCTGATGGGTGAGCAGGAGGCGCGCGTCGGGCTCGATGCGCAGCCCGAGGGGCACGCCGGCGGCCGTGGCGCGGTCGTGGAGGAAGGGGAAGTCGAACGCGGCGCCGTTCCAGCTGACCAGGTGGCCGGTGGGCAGCCGGGCCAGGAACCGGTCGACGTCGCTGAGCAGCCGGTGCTCGGCGCCGGCGAAGACCTGCACCCAGCCGTGGCCCGCCACCGCCACCGCGTTGATCCGGCTCGCCGCGGGATCGAGGCCGTCGGTGGTCGTGTCGGTCTCGATGTCGAAGCCGTAGGCCGGTAGCCGCCGGGCCCGGTCTGGTGTCACCCTGGGTGCCTCCCTCGTCTCCTCGGGACACCGTATGCAGGGTGTGTGACAGGCGGCCGGCGCCCGTCGGCGCCCGTCGGGGCCCGTCGCGGCCACCGCGCCCGCCGCCGCCCTCCGGCGACTACAGGGGCGAGAGGATCAGGTCGTCTGGGTCGAGCGCCGGCGGTGCGGCCAGCTCCCACCGGCCCGCGCGCTTCTCGAAGCGCCACCAGCGACCGTCGCGGGCGAGGCGGAGCTGCACGTCGATCGCCGGGATCGTGAGCCGGTTCCGATCGACCGCGACGGCGCCGTAGCGGTGCAGCGCGGCGCCCACCGCGTCGCGGGCCGCGGCCATCACCACCGGCTCGGGCCGCCACGCCGGCTCGACCAGCGCGGCCAGCGCAGCCTCGCCCCCGTAGCGCCAGGCCTTGGCGGTGTGGGAGAGGGCGGGGGCGTCGGCACCGGCCTGCTCGGCGAGGTGCGGCCAGCGGTCGGTTCCCAGCGCGCCGGCGGCGCGCCGGGCCAGGTCGGGCGTGTCGGCGTCGGCCAGGCCCGAGCGGCCGTCGCCCTGGGTCATGGCCCAGGCCCGCTCGGCCGCGTCGGCGGCCAGTTCGTGGAGGCCGGCGGCGCTGAACGGCGCGCCGTCGGGCGGATCGGTGGCCCACGGTGCCGGTCGACCCGGCGCGGAGCGGGGCGCGGGCGGCCGGGGCGGGTCCACCGGCGCCCACGCCCAGGCGTCGCGGGCGGGCACACCGGGATCGGCCTCGGCGTCGGCCCCGGCCGCGGTGTCGGGGCGAGCGGCGCCCGGTGCGGCGGACCCCCCGGCGGCCGCCCCCGAGCGCCGGCGACGGACCTCGGCCAGCACCTCGTCCCGGGCGCGCCCCCGGAGGAGGAACAGGGCGAACGGATCGTCGTCGAGCAGGTCGGCGGTGAGGTAGCAGACCGCGGCGGCGTGCTTGCAGGGGTTGGCCCAGTCGGGGCACGAGCAGTCCGGGCGCAGCTCGCCGGCCTGGGGCAGCAGGTCGACGCCGGCCGCCCCGACGTCCTCGACGATCCCGGGGTCGAGCTCGCCGTCGAGCAGGGCGGCGGCGTGCCCCGCCCGAGCGGCGATGGCATCGAGGGCGCGGTGCCACTCGTCGTCGGTGAAGGCGCGGACACCGAGGCGCACGCGGTAGGGCACCGACCTGCTGCCGTGCACGAACGCGGTGACGGCCCCCGGTTCCACCGCCAGACGCTCCACCCGGTCCTGGCGGGCGTAGGTACGGCCCCGGGGCAACCGGTTGGGGTCGAGCTGGGCTCGGTGCTCGAGGGCGTCGACCCACGCCGCCCCCCACCAGGTGTTCCCGAAGGTCCGGCGCGGCACCATCACACGTCGCCGCCGTTCGGGGCATCGGAGGGGGGCTCCGCGAGGCGGACCAGGTCTGCGAGGGCACGGTCGTCGAGCTCGGAGATCCAGCCCTCGCCGCTGCCCACCACCGCGTCGGCGAGGGCCCGCTTGTCCTCCAGGAGGGCGGCGATGCGGTCCTCCACCGTGCCCTCGCAGATCAGGCGGTGGACGGTGACGGGCCGGTCCTGGCCGATGCGCCACGCCCGGTCGCTGGCCTGGTCCTCCACCGCGGGGTTCCACCAACGGTCGAAGTGCACCACGTGGCTGGCCCGGGTGAGGTTGAGGCCGGTGCCGCCCGCCTTGAGCGAGATGACGAAGGCGTCGGCCTCGCCGGCCTGGAAGCGGTCGACCAGCTCCTGGCGGCGGCGCACGCCGAGCGATCCGTGGAGGAAGAACGTGCGCAGGCCGTGGCCGCCGAGGTGCGTCTCGAGCAGGCGGCCCATCTCGACGTACTGGGTGAACACGAGGGCGGCGGCGCCCTCGTCGGCGATGATGTCGAGCAGCTCGACGGTGGCGTCGAGCTTGCCCGAGCGGCCGGCCAAGGGCCCGAGCGGCCCCGCAGAGCGGGAGGAGGGCCCGAGCGGCCCCGCAGAGCGGGAGGAGGGCCCGGGCTGGTGCAGGTACTGGGCCGGGTGGTTGCAGATCTGCTTCAGGGCGGTCAGCAGCTTGAGGACGAGGCCGCGCCGCTCGATGCCCTCGCTCTCGGCGATGGTGGCGAGGGCCTCCTCGGTGACCGCCTTGTAGAGCGAGGCCTGCTCGACGCTCAGCGGGACCACGCGGTCGACCTCGGTCTTCGGCGGCAGCTCGGGGACGATGGCGGGGTCGCTCTTGCGACGGCGCAGCAGGAACGGTCGGGTGACCCGGGTGAGGGCCTCGGTGACCTCGGGGTCGCGGTAGCGCTCGATGGGCAGCGCCACCTTCCGGCGGAAGGGCTCGAGGGGGCCGAGCAGGCCGGGCGTGGTCCAGTCGAGGAGTGCCCACAGCTCGGTCAGGCGATTCTCCACCGGCGTGCCGGTGAGGGCGAAGCGGGCGTCGGCGGGGAGGCGGCGCAGCGCCTTGGCCGTGCGGGCCAGGGGGTTCTTGACGGCCTGGGCCTCGTCGGCGGCGATGAGGCCCCAGTGCACGCCGGCCAGGCGCTCGGCGTCGCGGCGGACCATGCCGTAGGTGGCGACCACGATCTCGTCGGGGGCGAGCCCGTCCAGGCTGCGGCCGGCGCCGTGGTAGCGGCGGACCGGGATCGAGGGCGCGAATCGGGCGGCCTCTCGCTCCCAGTTGGCCAGCACCGAGGCGGGGCACACCACGAGCGTGGGGCGGTCGGCGCGGTCGGCGGCACTGCCGGTATCGCTGCCGGTATCGCTGGCGCGCTCGCCGGGCGGGTGGCGGTGCAGGTGGAGGGCGAGGAGCTGGACGGTCTTGCCGAGGCCCATGTCGTCGGCCAGCACGCCGCCGAGGCCCAGGTCGGCCATCTCCGCCAGCCACGCCACGCCCCGCTGCTGGTACGGGCGGAGGTCGGCGTCGAGTCCCGCCGGCGCCGGGAGGGCGTGGGCCGGGTCGAACGCGGCGAGGCGCTCGGTGAGCCCCGCCAGGGGTCCCTCGAGCTCGACCTCGAGGGTCTCGCCGTCCACCACCAGCTCGCCGCTGAGGGAGGCGGCCAGCACCTCGCCGGCGCTGAGGCGACGACGCTGGCGGAGGCGGGCCAGGCGCTCGGGATCGGCCCGCACCCAGCGGCCCCGCAGGCGCACCACCGGTCGCTTGGCGTCGGCCAGGGCGGCCAGCTCGGCGGCGGTGAGCGCCTCCCCGTCGAGGGTGGCGGTCCAGCGCAGCTCGAGCAGGTCCTCCAGGGAGAACCCGGTGTCGGCCACACCGGCGGGGCTGGGGGTGGGTGACGCCACCGCGGTGAGGGCCAGGTCGTCCACCAGCTCCTTGGGCCACAGCACCTGGATGCCGGCGCCGGCGAGGTCGTCGACCACGGGGCCGAGCAGGTCGTCGGCCTCCTCGTCGCTCACCTCGAGGGCGGTGGGCCGCGCCTCGTCGAGCAGGCGCTGCAGCGGCGGCCACGTGCGGGCGCCGCGGCGCAGGGCGAGGAGGAGATCGGTCTCGCCGTCGGGGAAGCGCTCGAGCACCACGTCGGGCGCCGTCCAGAGGTCGGCGGCATCGAGGACGAGCGAGGGGTCGGTGGCGCTCTGGAGCTGCAGCGCCGCTCGGAAGGGGTCCTCCTCGTCGAGCGGCGGTTCGAGGCGCAGCGCGACCATGACGGCGTCTGCCGAGGGCCGGAGGCCGGCGAGCCAGTCGACCGCCGGTCCGGCGAGGTGGGTGCCCGGACCGGTGTCACCGCTCGGCCCGGCCGCGAACGCGTCATGGCCCGCCGCCGTCGCCGCCGACGCGGTGCGGGGGAGCAGGTCGGCCACCGCGTCGGCGAAGGCGGCGACCGCGGCCTCGGCCGAGCCGACGCGCGCCGGGCGGTGCCCGGCCAGGGCGATGGCATGGGCCTCTGGCGGCAGGGCCCGGGCCAGCTCGCCCCGGCGGCGGTGGTCGTCGGGGTCGAGGGGGCCGACCCGCCAGGTGTCCGCACCGGTGGGGGTGACACCGGGCTGGAGGCGACCGCGGGCCACGAGCTCGACGGCGATGCGGGCCGCGGCCGCCCACGCCCGCACCGAGCGCCCGACGTCGGCGCCGGCCGGCAGCTCGACGAGGGCGTCGAGCGCCTCGGCGAGCGGGATCCGGTGGACCGGCACCTTCTTGCGGCGGATCCGGGTGCCGGCAGGGACGGCCAGCTCCAGCTCGTCGGCCGGGGTCAGCCGGCGCGCCGCGTCCCGGCCCTCGGCGCCTCCGGCGAGGGGCCAGAGGGCGAGCCAGCTCTCCCGCGGCGGGTCGGCCGCGACGAACGTCGCGGCCACCGCAGGGCCGGCGAGCTCGTGCAGGGACGCGTCGGCCATCGTCCGGGGACCGTACCCGCCCCCGTCGGCCCTCCCTCGTCCGGGCGGCGGGGCCCTCCGGACGCTCTGTCCCCAGTCGCTGCGGAGGGTGGTCGGCCTCCCGCCGATTCCCCGCGACAACAAGACCTGGAGGAACTACCAGTCACCGGTGACGGGTAGTTCCTCCACCTCGGTCCTTGCCGCTCCGAACGGCCACGGTCCGTGGCCGCGGCGGGTCAGCGCCAGCCGGTGCGGAGGACCTCGGCGTCGTCCCAGTGGTCGTGGAACACGACGTCGGCGAGGGGGCGGCGCCGGACCGGGCCGTGGGCGCCGCGGGGCCAGGCGACCACGACGTGGCCGGCCAACAGCCACCCCTCGGGTATGCCGACGGCCTCCCGAAGCAGCGCCTCGCCTCCGTGGTTGGCCCAGCTCGTGAGGCAGGTGCCGAGGCCCTGGGCGCGGGCGGCCTCGGCCACCACCGCCCGCACCTCGGGCGAGCGCAGCACGGCGAAGCGCCACGCCTGGACGTTGGTGCCGTTCGGGGCCCAGGTGGCGGCCTCGAGGCAGCGGTCCAGCACCTCGTCGCCGACCGGCTCGTCGGTGAAGCGGCGGATGGAGCGCGCCGTCGCCAGCCCCTCCCAGACGTCGTCGGTGGTGCCGGGCATCGCCGTCCTTCCAGCAGGCGCCCGCCGGACCTGCTGCCGGGTGGGGGCGCCGCCCCGCATCCCGGCGTGGCGTCTATCCCAACCTCGCGGTCTCGACGCAGTGGCTGTCGGAGAGCGACGGCCAACTAGTCAGGTTGTCGCGGAATCGAGTCGCGGGCGTGGCCGGTCATCTCATCAGGCGCACGGCACCGGATCTGACCAGGCGCCTCTCCGCCGAGCCCCTCGTCTGGGTCCCGATCGGCGCGCCGCGGGCGGAGCGGCGCGAAGAAGGGGGCCGGCCGCGCGGCGGATCTCACCCTCGGTGTCCACCGGGCCCGCCCCCGCCGAACTCGACGACATAGCTGCCGTTTTCCGAGGGTCATTGCGTCGAGTTTGGGCACCGACGCCCCTTCGAACACGGAGAGTGGCATCTTGGCCCCGATCCGGCCATACCCCCGCCGATGGCCCGTGTCGCCGCCCTCGTCACCGCACCCAGCACCGGGCCGAACGGCACCAGAGGACGAGACCCGAGCCACCTCGCCCGTCGTTCGCGCCGTTGGGCAACCATTCTGCGACAGCCAGTGCGTCGAGAATCGGCCAGCCGGGGGAGGGGCGCCGGGCCGGGTCAGGCGTCGGGTCGCCGTCGGCGCCGGCGCGACCTCTCGTCCTCGTCGTCGGGCCCGGCCTTCGCCGCCTGGTGGGGCGCGGCGGCCGCCGGGGGCGCCGGCGCCGCGGCGGCAGCCGCGGGTCGGGCCCGCTCGGGGCGTCGCAGGGGGCGGGGGAGCGGCGCGCTGGCCGGCACCTCCACCCGGTACACCTCGCCGGGCTTGCCGCCCTCGGGCCCGGGCGGCCGGGTCTCGCCCGTGGGCGACAGGATGTCGGCGCGCAGCATGTGGCGCCGGAAGTTGCCGGGGTCGAGGGGGGTGTCCCAGCTGGCCTCGTAGACCGTGCGCAGCTCCGAGAGGGTGAACTCGGGGCCCACGAAGGCGGTGGCCAGCGAGGTGTGCTCGAGTTGCTCGCTGAGGCGGGCGACGGCGTCGGTGAGGATGCGCCGGTGGTCGAACGCCAGCGGGCGGCGGCGGGTGGACAGCACGTCGGCGACGGGCACGAGCGCGGTGTCGGCGGCGTCGCCGCCGGCGCGCAGGCCGTCGACGTGGCGCAGCACCGCGAGGTAGGCGACCGTCACCACCCGCATGCGGGGGTCGCGGTCGGGCTCGCCGTAGGCGCCGAGTTGTTCGAGGTGCTCGGCCGCCTCGACCCCGGTCTCCTCCTGCAGCTCGCGGTCGGCGGCGTCCTCGAGCGACTCGGCCTCCTTGACGAAGCCGCCAGGCAGGGCCCAGGCACCGGCGAAGGGCTCACCGTGGCGCTGCACCAGCAGGACGTGGAGGCGCTGGTTCACCAGGGTGAGCACCACGATGTCGACGGTGACGGCGAAGGGCGGATAGTCCTCCGGCCGGTACCCGTCCGGGGCGGTTCCGGCGGTCACACCGCCAACGTACAACCAGTTCGAGTCAGGTTGGCACTTTCTCCTCGAACGGTTATGGTCAACCCGACTATTAGTCACCCCGACCAGAACTGGAGCCGCCCATGGCCACGTCCACCCCCGCCGCCCACCGCACCGATGTCGACACCACCGACCCTGTCCACACCTGGTTCCTCCTGGACCGCTCCGGGTCGATGAGCACGCTGCACGACGCCGTGGTCGACGGCTTCAACGAGTTCCTCTCGGGCCAGAAGGCCAAGGACGGCGCCGCCCTGCGCCTCACGGTCGTGCAGTTCGACGACCAGGACCCCCACGAGGTCGTCGTGGCCGCCGCCCCGCTCGCCGAGCTCGGCCCCCTGCGCCCCGACCAATTCCAGCCCCGGGGCATGACGCCGCTGTACGACGCCATCGGCCGGATGATCGCCGCCGCCGAGAACGAGGTGGCCACCCGCGCCCAGTGGGGCCTCCCCGCCGAGGACGTGGTGGTCGTGATCTTCACCGACGGCCTCGAGAACGCCAGCCGGGAGTGGGACCACCGGCGCGTCTTCGACCGCATCAAGGCCAAGCAGGACGAGGGCTGGACCTTCGTCTTCCTGGGCGCCAACCAGGACTCGTACGACACCACCCGCCACATGGGCGTCCGGGCCAGCCACACGTCCAACTTCGCGGCCAGCCCCGTCGGGGTGGCGGCGGCGTTCGACAGCGTCGACCGCAGCGTGGCCAGCTACCGCTCGAAGCCCCGCGCCGCCCGAGCGGCGCAGCGCGAGGACTGGTTCGAGGGCGTGAAGGAGGCCGAGCAGGCCGACGGGGCCCACTCGGGCTGACCGGTCGCCGGCGGCCGGGTTCTTTGGACCGCTGACCGCGCTCGGCGAGGTCAACGGTCCGAAGAAGATGCGTCTCGCGCCTCCCTGAGCCCGCCAGGCCCGGTCTGACCGGTCTCTCGTTCGCCGCGGCGCGCCGGGCGGTCAGGCGGAGGCGGCGCTCGCGGTGCGGTCGGCGGCCTCGACCACCTCGTAGCCGCAGTTGTACCCCGGGGTGAAGGTGACCCCGGGGCCACCATGGCAGCCGGCGCCGCACAGGAACAGGCCCTCGATGGGGATCGGGTTGTCGGGCCACCCTCGGGGGCCGGGGCGGAACGGGCCCATCAGCTCGGGGTGGATGAGTCCGTGGCAGAAGTCGCCGTCGGTGGCGCCGTACATCATCTCGAACGCGTACGAGGCGTACGTGAGCTGGCGGTCGATGATGTCGGGGAAGTTCGGGGCCATCCCCGCCACCTTCGCGATCACCCGCTCGGCCATGACGTCCTTCAGGCGGGACTGCTCCTCGCGGCTGCCCACCACGGGGAAGTAGAAGGCGTAGGAGCTGCCGGCGTGCTTGCCCGGCGGCGCGAGGTCGGGGTCGAGGAGGCTGGGGATCTGGAGCCCCATCGACGGCCACTCGGGCAGGTCGCCTCGGCAGCAGTCCTCGTAGTCCTTCTGCATCTCCTCGGGCGTGCCGAACATGCCCATCGACGCTCGGAGCGGGCCCTCGTTGAGCATCTCGTACGGGCCCGCGAACTCGGGCAGGCCGTCGAGGGCGAAGTGGATCTGCACGTAGGCGGCGCGGTGGTCGATGCGCTCGACCCGTCGCACCAGCTCGGGCGGCATCGCCTCGCGGTCCATGAGCCGCAGCAGCGTGGTGGTGAGGTCGAGGTTGGACACCACGTTGGGGGCCGAGATGGTGTCGCCGTCGGTGAGGCGCACGCCCGTGACCCGTGCGCCATTGTGGAGGATCTCGTCGACCTTGGCGTGCAGGCGCAGCTCGCCGCCGGCGGCCTCGAACTGGCCGAGCAGGTGCTGGGACAGGGCCCCGATGCCGCCCTGGAGCTTGCGCATCATCCGGGTGCCGGTGGTGGCCATGGCGAAGGCCAGGCACAGCGCGCTACCCGGCGTGTAGGGGCCCCGGTAGGTGGAGTTGACGGCGAGGAAGGCCAGCATCCCCCGCAGCATCCCGTGGCGCTGCTTGTCGGGGAGGTAGCGGTCGATCACGTCCATGACGCTGCCGAACATGGCGATCTCGATGGCCTCGCGCTCGGACTCGTTGCTGGCGCAGGCGAACATCTCGTCGAGGCTCTTCGGGGGCGTGCGGACCTCGAAGCGTCCGATGGCTCGGGCCGGCGCGTCGCACCACCCCATGATCTCGGCCATCCCCAGCACCGCGTCCATGCCGTTGGTCTCGGCGACGTGCTCCATCAGTTGCTCGGGGTCGCTGTAGAAGATCATCGGGGCCTGGTCGGGGCGGCCGACGTTGACCGACATCACCTCGGACTCGATGGTGGGGCAGGCTTCGAGGCCAAGGTCGTCCCAGATCTCGTCGGCCATCGGGAACAGCACCGAGCCGGCGATCTCGAACTTGTAGCCCTTGATGAGCTCGGTGGTGGACGCCATGCCGCCCACGTGCTGGTTCTTCTCGAGGCACAGCACGCGCAGCCCGGCCCTGGCCATGATGGTGGCCGCGGTGAGGCCGTTGTGTCCCGCCCCGATCACGATGGCGTCGTAGTCCGTCATGGGCGCCACCTTCGTGCACTTGCGTACTCATGTCAACACTGACATGATCCGGCCACAACGGACACCAGCGGTGGGAACCCCCGCCGGGTGACTGCGATCCAGGGGGATGGCCATGGGGGACAACGCCTCGACCAGGTGGCGTGCGCGGTTGGGCACCGTGGTGGTGCTGGTGGCGCTGGCGGCGTCGTGCGCCTCGGGGTCGGAGACGACCGCCTCAGGCGGCGACGCCACCGACGGCACCGCCGCCGGCGGCTCGTCGGCGACGTCGACCACCGAGGCCGAGGTGCTGAGCGGGGCCGAGGCCGTGGCCGCCTCGGAGGAGCGGCTCGCACCGTGGCTCGAGGGCACGTTCCGGCCGCCACCCGAAGACGGCCCCGCCGCGGTCGAGGGCGCCGAGATCTACGTCGTCTCCTGCGGCCAGCTGCTCGAGAGCTGCAGCGTGCTGGTGGACGGGGTGATGGAGGGGGCCGACGCCATCGGCTGGGACGCCACCCTGGTGGACACCGGCCTCGACTTCTCGAAGGCGGGCGACGCCATCCGCCAGGCCATGGCGGCCGGCGCCGACGGTGCCATCGTGGTGGGCGTCGACTGCCAGCACTTCAGCGGCGCCCTCGACGAGGCCAACGCCGCCGACTTCCCGGTGGTGGTGCTGAACGCCTTCGACTGCGACGTCACCTCGAACGGCGAGCAGGAGGCCCGCTTCGCCGCTCAGGTCGACTTCACCCCCGAGGGCCAGGACCCGGAGCAGGGCGCCCGCGACTTCGCCGGGGCCAAGGTGGACTGGGCCGTGGTGGAGACCGAGGGCGAGCTGAAGGCCATCAACCTGGCCCAGGACGACCTGCTCGCCATCAGCCTGCTCGGCGAGGGCTTCGACGCCGGCGTGGCCCGGTGCGGCTCGTGCGAGGTCGTCGAGACGGTGTCGTTCAACACCGGCGACCTGCTCGACGGGACGCTGCCGCAGAAGGTGGCGTCGGCCATCGTGGCCCACCCGGAGGCCAACGCCATCAGCTTCCCCTACGCCGCCGCCGTCGGCCTCGGGATCGCCGGGCTCGCCGACGCCGGGCGCGACGACCTCCTGGTGCTCGGGGCCGAGGGGATGCCCACGCAGTACCAGCTGCTGAACGACGGCACCCTCGACATGGTGATGGCCTTCCCGTCCGACTGGACCGGCTGGGCGGCGGTGGACACCTTGAACCGGGTGCTCAGCGACGAGCCCACCGTCGACGAGGGCGTGGGGTATCAGCTCGTCACCGCCGAGGAGCTCGACGGTGCCACCGACTTCGAGGGCCCCTTCGACTACCGGGCCGCCTACGAGGAGATCTGGGCGGGGTGAGCGCCGGGGACGACGGCCGGTCGGCGGGCGACATCGTGCCGGCCGGCGCCCCGGCGCTCGCCGTCCGGGACCTCACCCGCCACTACGGGCCGGTGGTGGCCCTCGACGGGGTCGACCTCGAGGTCGGACCGGGGTCCATCCACGCGCTCATCGGTGCCAACGGCTCGGGCAAGTCGACCCTGATCCGGGTGGTGGCCGGCGTGGAGCGGGGCGCCGCCGGGGGCACGGTGGCGGTCGGGGCCCACGAGGTGGCGGCCGACCGCACCTCGCCGGCATGGGCCCACGCCGCCGGCGTGCGGGTCGTCCACCAGGGCGCCTCGACCTTCCCGGATCTCACGGTGGCCGAGAACATCGGCCTCGGCGCCGGCCTGCCCACCCGGCCGGGTCGCTCGATCCGCTGGCGCCAGGCGCGGGCGACGGCGTCCGACGCGCTGGCCCGCCTGGGGATGGCGGTCGACCCGACGTCCCGTCTCGGCGACCTCGGCCCTGCGGTGCAGACCCTCGTGGCCATCGCCCGGGCGCTCGCCGACGTGGAGGCGTCCCCCGCCACCACCCCCCGGCTGGTCGTGCTCGACGAGCCGACCGCGGCGCTGCCCGAACGGGAGGTCGCCGCCCTGCTGGGCGGACTTCGCCACCTGGCGGCGGCGGGACACGCGGTGCTCCTCGTGACCCACCGCCTCGACGAGGTGACCCGGGCCGCCGACGAGGCCACGGTGCTCCGCGACGCCCGTCGGGTGGCGAGCTTCGCGGTGGGCACACGGCCACCCGACGAGGTGGTGGCCCTCATCACCGGCGGTCCCGGCGGCCGCCCGACATCTGGCCCGGAGCGTCCCGCGGAACGCTCGTCGGCACCACCACCACCACCACCACCGTCGTCGGCGCCGCTGCTCCAGGTGCGTGGGCTGCGGGCCGGTCGGTTGCAGGGCGTCAGCTTCGCGGTGGGCGACGGCGAGATCGTGGGCGTCGCCGGCCTGCTCGGCTCAGGGCGCTCCACGCTCCTGGAGGCGCTCTTCGGCGTCCGTCGGGCCACGGCCGACCACGTGACCCTGGCCGGTGACCCGCTTGCCCTCAACGCCCCGGGGCGGGCCATGGCCGCCGGCGTGGCCCTCGTCCCCGAGCAGCGGGAGCGCTCGGTGTTCGCCGCCAGCCCGGTGGCCGAGAACCTGAGCATCGCCGACCTCGACCGCTTCCGGCAGGGTGGCCGGGCCGGCCGGGTCGACCGCCGGGCGGAACGCAGCGCCGCGGCCGGGGACCTCGATCGGTACTCAGTGGTCGCGGGCTCGGCCCACGCCCCCATGACCACCCTCAGCGGTGGCAACCAGCAGAAGGTCGTGCTGGCCCGCTGGCTGCGGCGGGACCCCCGCCTGCTGCTGCTCGACGAGCCCACCCTCGGGGTGGACGTGGGCGCGCGGGCCGAGTTGCACGCGCTCATCCGGCGCTCGGTGGCCGCCGGCGGCCGGGCGGTGCTCTGCGTGTCGTCCGACGTGGAGGAGCTCTGCCGGCTGGCCGACCGCATCCTGGTGCTGCACGACGGCCGTCTGGTCGACGAGGTGGCGGGGGAGGAGGCCCGGCCCGACCGGGTGAACCAGCTCGTCCATCAGGGGGCCGCCGCGTGAGGGCCGATCCCGGGCCGGGGATGCCCACCGCGGCCGGCGATCCCGATGTGGTTGTCGACGGTGCCGACGTGGTGGAGGATGGCGGCGGGACCGGTGCCGGAGCTGGTGCCACTGGCGTGGTGGACGTCGGCGCCGCGCCCCGAGCGGGCGCGCTCGACCTCCTCGAGCGCTACGCCCTGCTGCTGGCCCTGGTCGGCGTGCTCGTCACCTTCGCCGTGCTGCCCGCCACCAGCGACACCTTCGCCACCGTCACCAACGTCAAGTTCGTGCTCAACAACCAGGCCGTGCCGGTGCTGGTGGCCCTGGCCGTGATGGTCCCGCTCATCTGCAACGAGTTCGACCTGTCCGTCGGCGCGCTGGCCGCGCTCTCGTCGGTGGTCGCCGCCGCGGGCATGACCCGCTTCGGCCTCGGCTGGGGCCCGGCGGTGCTGCTCGCCATCGGGGTGGCGGCGTTGGTGGGCCTGTGCACCGGCCTGCTCGTGGCCCGTGGCGGCATCAGCTCGCTGGTCACCACGCTGGCCGTGTCGAGCGTGCTCATCGGTGTGCTCACCTGGTACACGGCGGGCGAGAGCGTGCTGGGCACCTTCCCCGGCGCGTTCACGTCGCTCGGATCGTGGCCCTGGCCGCTCATCGTGCTGGGCCTGGCCACCGTGGTGCTCTGGTACCTGCTCGAGCAGACCCCGTGGGGTCGCCGCCTCTACGCCGTGGGCTCCAACCGCGAGGCCGCCCGCCTCGTGGGCATCGACGTGGCCCACAAGGTGACCCTCAGCTTCGTGCTCTCGGGCGTGCTGGCCGGCGCCGCCGGTGTGGTGGCGGTGGCCCGCAACGGGGGCGCCAACCCCACCGTGGGCCCGGCCCTGCTGCTGCCGGCGCTGGCGGCCGCCTACCTGGGCGCCACCGCCTTCCGGCGCTGGTTCAACCCCCTGGGCACCGTCGTGGGCGTGCTGCTGGTGGCCTTCACCGTGAGCGGCTTCACCCTCGCCGGCATCGACCCCTGGGTGAAGGACGTCATCAACGGCTCGTTGCTGCTCGTCGCCGTCGCCGCGGTGGCGGCCCTGCGCCGCCGCGCCCGGGCCGGCGCCTGAGCATCGAGCGACGGACCTCCCAGACCCCGCCGTCCCGCCACGACGTCGAGGAGTCCCTTGGCCGTTCTTCTGGCGGTTCTCCGGAGGCGACCGCGCCGCGCCGCCGCCTCGTCAGCGCAGGGGGACGTCGCCGAGGAGGGCGAAGGCCTCGCCGGTGAGCAGCGCCATGTCGTCGGGGTCGCCGCCGCCGCGGCGGGTCCAGACGTCGAGCACACCGAGCAGGGCGCCGGCGATGACGTTGCCGACGACGACCGAGACGAGCTCGATGCGGTCGTCGGTGGTGTCGGCCCCCTCCCTGGCGCGGGTGTGCTCCATCTTCTGGCGGATGGCGCCCTCGAGCTCGTGGGCGAAGGCGCCCTGCACGAGGCGCAGGTGGGCCTCGATGGCCTCGGGGCTCAGCACCCCGTGGCGCAGGGCGGCCACCTGGTGGAGGATCTCGCGGTCGTCGGGGAACGACCCCACCGCCACCATGACCGACTCGAGGATGGGCTCGTCGAGCGGGCGGACGGCGAGCGCGGCGCTGAACCACTCCAGGCGGCTCTCGTAGTCCTGGAAGAGCACCGCCTCCTTCGAGGGGAAGTGGCGGAAGAAGGTGCGCTCGGTGACGCCGGCCCCCGCCGCGATCTCGGCCACGCTCGTGGCGTCGAAGCCGTCGCGCCGGAACAACTCCAGCGCGCTGCGCTGGAGGCGCTCGCGGGTCTCGGCCCGCTGGGCAGCGCGCTTGCCGATCTCGGCCACGGGGCCACGCTACTCAGCTGATGGCAGTCCTGACATCTTCGGGTCCAGCTTGACAACCCGGCTCGGTCGCGGCGGGGGCAGCGCCACCGGGTGCCCGGCCAGCAGGGGTGCGTTCGGGGGGTACCCGGCGGCCCGGGAGGCGATGTCGGGGGATCAGCCCTGTCCGCCGGCGGTGGCCACCACGGTGATGGTGCCGTCCTCGCGCAGCAGGGTCAGCGAGTCGCCGGTGACCTGCACCTGCTTCGACGCCTCGAGGGCGGCGAACAGGTCGGCCTCCTGCTGCATCACGGGCTCCTCGCAGGCCATGCTGGTCGATGCCAGCTGCCCGATCGTGAGCTGGTCGCCGTCGAGCTCCCACGAGCCCGCGCCGCTGTTGCAGCCGGCGCTGGCCGCCAGCGTGCCGTCGGCGACGAACTCGATGGTGGGCTCGGTGCCGTCGATCGGGCCGGTCACCGCGTCGGCCGTGGCCAGTTGGATCACGTCCCAGGTGCCGACGAGTGCCTGCTCGCGGTCGAGGGCGGTGAAGGACAGGCGGGACTCCTCCGGGCCGGTGATGACCAGGGTGTCGGTGCCCACCTCGATGGTGTCGGCGGCCTCGAGGGCCGAGGTGTAGGCCGACTCGGCATCCATGAGGGCGGGCTCGCACCCCCGCTCGGTGGACGCCAGCGGCCCGACGGAGAGCGCGGTGCCGTCCACGGTGAAGGGGCCGAAGTACGAGTTGCACGCGGCGACGCCGGTGGCCTGGCCGTCGGACACGCTGAGCGTGATGTCGGCGCCGTCGGGCACGTCGATCGAGCTGTCGGCCGCGTCGAGCACCCACTCGGGGCCCTCGACGCCCGCACCGTCCCCGTCGGACGTGGTGGAGGTGGCACCGGAGCCGCCGGTGGAGGCCACGTCCTCGCCGTCGCTGCCACAGGCGGCGGTGAGGGCCACCACGGTGGCGAGGAGGGCGGCGAGGGCAAGCGTTCTACGCACGGGCACGGACTGTACCGATCGGTGACACGGGGTGGGCGGTCTGGCTACGGTCGCATCGTGCTCCGCCTGATCGCCTCCGCCACCATCGCCCTGCTCGCCGACGCCCTGGGCCTGATCGTGGCCTCGCTGATCCTCGACGACATCCACCTCGACCCCCTCGGCTTCGTCGTCGCGGTGTTCGTGTTCGCGGTCGTCGACCTGCTGATCCAGCCGCTGCTGCGGCAGATGGCGATCAAGCAGGCGCCGGCGCTGCTCGGCAGCAGCGCCCTGATCGCCACCGTCGTCAGCTTCGCGGTGACGGGGGTGGTCACCGACGGCCTCACCGTGGACGGCGCCCTGGGCTGGGTGCTCGGTCCGGTGATCGTGTGGGCCGTCGCCCTCGCGGCCCAGTTGCTGCTGCCCCTGGTGGTGTTCAAGAAGACGCTGGCGGGTCGCAACGACGCCCGCTGACCAACGGGGGCATATAGTCCGGCACGATCGTGCCGGATGAGTCCAGCGTGCGCCGTTGGTGCGAGATCAGGCGAGCGATCCGGCATGATCGTGCCGGATCGTCGCCGAAGTGGGCACCCGGCGCGGTAGATTCTCCGGAACGGCACGATCGTGCCGGTGGAAGGAGGTGATGCCGTGTCGAGCGACGACCGCATGCACACCTTGGGCGCCGAGGTGCGCGAGCGACGTACCCAGCTACGGCTCACCCAGGACGACCTGGCCGACCTGGCCGGGTGCTCACCCAGATTCGTCCGATCCCTCGAGAGCGGCAAGGCCAGCGTGCGCGTGGACAAGCTCGTCGATGTGTTGGATGCACTGGGCCTCGAGTTGGCGGCGCGTGTCAGGACCACGCGATGAAGCCCGGTGATCTCGCCCATCTCACCGGTGTGCGGGAGGCGCAGGTGTACAAGGCGGGAGTGCTCGCCGCGACGATCCGCCGGGTCGATGCTGAGATCGAATTCGCGTACACCCCCACCTATCTGGCCGCGGGGGGTCCACCGGTGGCCACGACCCTGCCGCTCGCCGATGTCGCGGTCCGTACCCATGGCGGCGCGGTTGCGCCGTTCTTCGCCGGCCTCCTCCCTGAAGGCAGACGGCTCTCGGGCCTGCGTCGCGCCGTGAAGACCTCGGCCGACGACGAGCTCTCGCTGTTGCTCGCCGTGGGGAGCGACGTGATCGGCGACGTTCAGATCGTCGTCGCCGGGCTCGAGCCCGCGCGTGCCGCGCCGGTGCTCCAGGTGACGGACGCGTGGTCGGAGGTTCGATTCGCGGACGTGATGGCCGACTCCGGTGTGGTCGATCCGGTCGGGTTGCCCGGCGTGCAGGACAAGGTGTCGGCCCGCATGATCTCGGTGCCGATCGACCGGGCGGGTGAGCGGTTCCTCCTGAAGGTCGACCCTCCCGAGTTCCCCCACGTCGTCGCGAACGAGCGGTATTTCCTGGGCCTCGCCCGGGCATCGCAGATCCCCGCTGCCGACGCGACGGTCGTTCACGATGCGGATGGCCGCCCCGGGCTGTTGGTCCGTCGATTCGACCGGATCGCGCAACCCGGCGGCGAGACGATGGCCCTTGCCTGCGAGGACGGCTGTCAGGTGCTCGGACGGTGGCCGGCCGACAAGTACAACCTCACGAGCGAGGAGGTCGTCGCCGCGCTGTCCGAGCGATGCGCGGCGAGGCCGGTCGCCCTGCGCTCGCTGTATCAACAGCTCTGCTACGGCTGGCTCACGGGCAACGGCGACATCCACGCGAAGAACCTGTCGATCCTGGCGACGGTCGACGGCGAGTGGAGAGTCGCTCCTGCGTACGACCTTCCCTCCACGGTGCCGTACGGCGACACCAGCCTGGCGCTGTCGATGGGGGGCCGAACGCGTGGGCTCGGTCGCCGACATCTGCTGGACTTCGCCCGATCGGTGGGCCTTCCGGACCGGGCCGCGGAACGGGTGCTCGACGGCCTGCTGCAGCGGTTGGTGCCCCTCGACGAGCAGATCGCCGCTGGCGCCCTGCCGTTCGGAGAACGGGTGACCCGCGATCTCAGGAAGGAGCTCCGGTACCGCCGGCGGCTCGCCGCCGGCTCCTGACCGACCTCCTGACCGACCTCCGGACCGCGCTCGCGTACGTTGGCCGGATGGACGACGAGGCGGGGGGCTTCCAGGCGGAGGTCCGGTACACGAACGACGGCGTGCCCCACGTGCGGGCGGCGGACTGGGGCGGCCTCGGGTTCGGCCAGGGTTGGGCCTGCGGGCGCGACCAGTTGCCGGCCATCGCCGACCAGTTGCTGAAGGTGCGCAGCGAGCGCGCCCGGCACTTCGGGCCCGGCCCCCAGGGGGCGCACCTGGCCAGCGACTTCGGCTACCTGGCTCTCGACGTGGTCGGCCGGGCCGAGGCGTTCCGTGCCGCGCAGACGCCCGATCGCCGGGACCTCATCGCCGGCTACGTGGCGGGGTACAACCGGGCCGTCGACGAGGCCCACCGCGACCGCACCCTGCCCGCCTGGTGCGCCGGTGCGCCCTGGATCCGCCCGGTCACCGAGTTGGAGTTCTACGCCCACATGGTGGACGTGTCGTTGATGGCGAGCGGCCGCAACCTCGTCCAGGTGATCGGTCGGGCCGAGGCGCCGGGGGCCGATGGCCCCGTGCCGCCCTCTCCGGTCGAGGCCCTCGGCGGCGGCGCGGCGGGCGAGGGCGCCAGCAACGGGTGGGCGGTCGGGGGTGACGTGAGCGCGTCCGGCCACGGCATGGTGCTGGCCAATCCCCACTTCCCCTGGCACGGCGAGGCCCGGTTCTGGGAGTGCCACCTCACGATCCCGGGCCAGCTCGACGTGTACGGGGTGTCGCTGCTCGGCACGCCCGGGGTGCAGATGGGGTTCAACGAGGGACTGGCGTGGGCGCACACCTTCTCGTGTGGCCACCGCTTCACCGTGTACCAACTCGACCTCGTGCCGGGCGACCCCACCCGCTACCGGTTCGGCGACGGCGAGCGGGCCATGACCCCGCGTACCCACACCGTCCTGGTGCGGGGCGACGACGGCGCCATCTCGGAGGTGTCACGCACCCTCTGGGACACGCACCACGGGCCCATGCTCAACCTGCCCCTGGTGGGGTGGGGCCTCGAGACCGCCTACTGCTACCGCGACGCCAACCTGTCCAACACCTCCGTCGTCGAGCAGTTCGTGGGCATGGGCCAGGCCACCGACCTCGACCGGTTCCAGGGGGTGTACGCGCGGGTGCAGGGGATCCCGTGGGTGAACACGCTGGCGGCCGACCGGTCGGGCCGGTCGTGGTACATCGACGCATCGGCCACCCCGCGGCTGAGCCCCGGCGCCCAGCAGCGCTTCGTGGCCCGCATCCGCGACGACCTGGTCGCGGCCCTGCTCTACGAGAACCGGGTGGCCCTGCTCGACGGCAGCGAGCCCGACGACGAGTGGCTCGACCATCCCGACGCCCGGGCCCCCGGGCTCGAGCCCTTCAGCGCGCTGCCCCAGGTCGAGCGGCGCGACGCGCTCGTGAACGCCAACGACTCGCACTGGCTCACCACCGCGGCCCAACCGCTCGAGGGCCACTCGCCCTTCCACGGCCTCGAGGGCACGCCCCGAACCCTGCGCACCCGCCAGAACCTGGCGCTGGCCGAGCGGCTGGCCGCTCGCGGCCAGGTCACGCGTGACGACCTGGTCGCCACGCTGTTCGCCAACGAGAGCCTCAGTGCCGAGTTGCTGGTCGACGAGGTGATCGACCGCTGCCGGGACGCGGGGACGGTGGTGGTCGAGGGCCATGCCGCCGACCTCGGACGGGTGGCCGACGTGCTCGAGCACTGGGATCGACGTTACGACCTCGCCTCACGGGGCGCGGCGCTGTGGCGCGAGCTACTGGGCACGTTCACCATGGCCGACCGGCTGGACGCCGGCCCCCTGTTCGCGGAGCCGTTCGACCCTGCCGACCCGGTGGCCACCCCGCGGGGGCTGGCCCCGGCGCCGGCCGGTGGCGCCGGGGGCGACGACGATCCGGTGGCCCGAGCCGCCGGCCACGCGGTGCGGGTCCTCGACGCCGCCGGCGTCGCCCTCGACGCCCCCCTCGGCGACGTGCAGTGGGTGGTGCGGGGCGACACCCGGGTGCCGGTGCACGGCGGCGGCGAGGTCGAGGGGATGATGAACGTGCTCAGCCCGTGGGGTGCCCTGGCCTCGATGTCGCTCGAGCCGGTGCCCCCCAAGCCCCTGGCCCTGCCCGGCCGCGACCGCACCGGCCTCGCGCCGGGTGGCTACCAGTGCGACTACGGCGTCAGCTTCGTCATGGCGGTCGAGCTCACCGACGACGGTCCCGAGGCCGTCGGTCTGCTCGCCTACGGCCAGACCGGCGACGACCGCCGTCCCGAGCACGCGGCCGGCGCCGTCGCCTACGCCGCGAAGGCGCTGCGCCCACTGCGGTTCCGCGAGGCCGACATCGTCGCCGCCCTCGCCACCACCGTGCACCTGGCCTCGGGCTGACCACTCACCCCTCGAACTGGCGCCCGATCATGTCGCCCTGACCGCCGGATCGGGCGCCAGAAGGGCACGGTGGCCGGTTCGTCCCCCGCCGCCGGCCCGGGTGCCCTACGGTCACGCCAATGGCGCGCTGGCGGATCGACACCGAGCGGGCGTCGGCGCGGGTGACCTTCCGCCCCGGCATCCCGGGACTCGGCATCACGGTACGAGGGCTGTCGGGTGAGTTCGACCTCACGTTGGGTGACGACGGTCGGCCCGACATGCGGGTTCCCATCCGGGGCGACTTCGCCCTGGCGCTCGCCGATCTCGACACCGGGCCGCTCACCAAGGTGAGCCGGTCGCTGCTGTCGGGGGGCGACCAGATCCCCATCCGGGGCACGATCCGTGATGTGGCCCGCACCAAGGGCCACGACCACGACGAGTTCGGCTTCGTCGTCGACGTCACCATGCGGGGCGAGTCGCACAGCACCGACGGCCTCGGGACCAGCGGTCGCATCGACGGCGATCGCCTGCACGTGGAGGGTCGGACGTCGGTGAACCCCCGGGCGGTGGGCGTGCCCGTGCCGAAGCTCTTCCGCGCCCGAGGCGACATCGTCTGGGACCTCGCCCTCGTGCTGCTCGACGACTGAGCGGGTCCGGGCCCTCACGTCTCCCGCTCCTGGCGACTGCGCTCGTCGTCCGTTCGGCCACGGAGGCGGCGGGTCGCTCGGACCCCGCCCGTTCCCCGTTCGGCCACGCGAGCGGCGTCCCTCGGGCTCGTTGGTCCCCGCCGCCGCGCCCACGCCCGCTGTGGCAGGCGGCGTGGGTCACAGCACTGGCGTACCGGTTGGGCATGGGCTCGGAGGAGACACCGGACGAAGGCGCCGAAGACGAGTTGGCCATGTGCTTCACGGTCATCGGCCGCTCGGACGGGCTGGTGCACCTGGTCAGTGAGGGTGGTGGGGAGGTGTTCGCCCATCCGGCGATCTGTGACGAGGTGTGGGCGGCTGCGCTCGAGGAGGTGCCGCCGAGTTGGCGGATCGTCGACGTTCCGGCACCGGTCCACCGTGAGGTCCGCCCTGACCACGACGTCGCGGGCCCGCCGACCAGCGGGGGCTTCGCCAGGATGCAGTACGAGCTGTTCTCCTCGTTCGTCGAGGCGGGCTTCGAGCGCTCCGAGGCGATGCAGCTGCTCCTCGGTCTGGTGGCGTCCTTCGAGCCGGACGACGACCACGGTGAGGCGGACTGAGGCCGGGTGGCCTTCTACGCCACGGTCAGGTCGGCCGCGGTGCCAGGCCCAGCAGCGCCGCCGCGTCGTCCGGGGTGGCCACGGTGCGGCCCGCGGCCTGGGCCCGATCGACCGCGGCGGCCACCAGCGCCGCGTTCGACGGCGGGTCCTGTGTGTCGCCGGGGTGGCACTCGAGGCCGAGATGCAGGTGGCCGCCCTGGCGCAACGCCGCGTCGGCCACGGGCGAGGACAACAGGTCGCCGCCGAACACGGACACCGACCACGGGAGGCCCGTCGAGTCGAGGAGCTCGAGGTAGGCCGCCAACGCGGTCTCGGTCGGCGGCAGGCCGAACGGGACGCCGCCCAGGTAGCCGCGCTCGCCGCCGAAGTAGAGCTTGACCATCGCCCCTGCGGGGAGCCGCCCCGCGTGGTGCCACGCCAGGATGGCGCGCAGCCAGCTCGGGTCGAACACCGCCAGGCTGGGGCCGAGGCCGTGCCGCTCGCACAGGTCGAACATGTGGTGGGCGTCGGCGAAGCTGTTGCGGTACACCCAGTCGCCCGTGGGCACGCCGTCGGGCTCGGCGGCACCCAGGTTCACCGAGCCGAGGTCGGCCAGGCTGAGGCGCAGCACGCCGGCCTCGGCCAAGGGGGTGATGTGGGCGTAGCTCTCCACCACCGTCGACCCGGCGTTGGTCGTCGGGTAGAGCAGGGCATCCGGGCGCTCCGCCAGGACCGGGCGCCAGCCCGCCAGGTAGCGCTCGGCAGCTTCGTCGCCGGGCACGCCGAACCGGTCGATGTGGTTGTGCACGATCGCGGCGCCGGCGTCGAAGCAGGCCAACGCGTCGGCGGTGATCTCGTCGGGCTCGATCGGCACGTTGGGGTTCTGGGCCTTGTTGGTGACTCCGTTGATGGCCGCTTCGATGATGACCGGCTCGCTCATGGCTCG
Organism: Acidimicrobiales bacterium; assembly: GCA_044221555.1. GTDB lineage: Bacteria > Actinomycetota > Acidimicrobiia > Acidimicrobiales > DATDAH01 > JAEUJM01. The sequence goes on along the minus strand of JBGAOY010000020.1, from coordinate 23,563 downwards.
CTCCTGGCTCGGTGTCCGCGGCAGGGTTCAGATGCGTTCGAGGTCGGCGCCGTCGAACAGGGGCCGGATGCCGTAGGTGGCCACGTCGGCCGCCATCTCGGCCTCGGTCGGTGGCGGGCCCCCGGCGGCGGCGGCCTCGAGGATGGGCCGCAGCACGCGGGCGTCGCTGGACGAGTTGAGGAACAGGCCCGGTCGGCCGAGCACGAAGCGAACGGCCCGGCCGAGGGCGTCGTCGTCGTCGAGGGGCTCGTACCAGCTGAAGTGCGGCGTCGACGCGTCGGCCCAACGGCGCCGGGCCACGGACTTGATGGTCTGCACGGCCACCCCGCGCTCGGCACACGTCTCGGTGAGCGCCTCGAAGTCGGCCCGGTAGCCGGCGTTGCCCGCGAGGGCGAAGTTCCAGGGCAGCAGCACCGAGTCGACGTCGAAGCGCTCGAGGCTGCGACGGTGCATGCCCGCGATGCGGGTGCCGTGACCGGTCACGCCGATGAACCGGACCAGGCCCTCGTCGCGGGCCCGGACCAGCCCCTCCACCGCCCCGCCGGCGCGGTGGGCGATCTCCCACTCCTCGGGCTCGACCAGGTTGTGGAGCTGGATCAGGTCCACGGAGTCGACCCCGAGGCGATCGAGCGACCGCTCGAGCTGGGCCCGGGCCCCTGCGGCGGTGCGCTCGTCGGTCTTCGTGGCGAGGAAGAACTCCTGGCGATGGTGGGCCAGCCAGGGTGCCAGGCGCAGCTCGGCGTCGCCGTACGAGGCGGCCACGTCGAGGTGGTTCACGCCGAACTCGAACAACACGTCGAGCAGCGCATCGGCGCGGTCCTGCGTCATGGCCCACAACGCGGCGGCGCCGAAGATCACCCGGCTGCTCTCGTGGCCGGTCCGGCCGAAGGGCGCTCGCTCGATCACGTCGCCGACGTTACGCCTGCGCCGTTCCGCCCGCGGGCTCGTCGAGGCCGATCACGCTGACGAGCCCGTCGCAGTCGGCGACCGTCACGGTGAGCGCCGAGTGCGGGCGCAGGCTGACCGCGGTGCGCACCGGGTCGTGGAAGTGCACACAGACGCCGCGATCGCGGTTGGTGCCGAAGGTGAGGCCGTCGTCGGCGAACGACTGGCGGGCACCGATGGCCGTCCACCAGCGGTACCCCTCGGTGATGTGCCCGCCGGCGATGTTGTCCAGCGCGGTGTCGACGCGCAGGAGGCCGAACGTCGCCCGGAACCGGCCGTCGCCGATGTGCACCCCGTCGTGGCCCGGCCGGGCGCCGAACGGCAGCCACATGGCCAGGAACCGCTTGTCGAACCGGTAGGGGAAGAACGTGTCGGCCACCGCCGTGACGGTACCCGGGCCGAAGCCCTCGGGACGGCTCCCGGCGTTTCGGGGTGGCGGACGAGCGGGCGGCCATGACCGCGCCCGTGTGCCACTCGGGCGGAGGAAGGGCCGTTGGCCTCTTCCGGCCGTCGACCTCGGCCGGGATGCTGCCGGGGACGACGGATTCCTGGAGGCTCCCATGCGCTCATCCCTCGGTTCACCCGTTTGGCGCTCGATCCTGGCAGTCGTGGCCTTCACCGCCGGCACCGTCGCGTTGTTCGCGGCCCCGCCGCCGGCCGCAGCCGACGGCAACGAGGCGCCGGCAGCCCTCGCTGCCTTCCGCTTGGTGTCGGCCGGTGGCTCCCACACCTGCGCGGTGTTCCCCAGCGGCGCGGTCAAGTGCTGGGGCGACAACGAATTCGGCCAGCTCGGGCTCGGCGACCAGGTCGACCGGGGCGACGACGCGGCCGAGATGGGCGATGCCCTGCCCGTCGTGGACCTCGGCAACGGCCGGGCCGCCACCGCGATCACCGCCGGCTACCGCCACACCTGCGCCGTGCTCGACAACGGCGAGGTGAAGTGCTGGGGGGCCGGAGCCAACGGCCGCCTGGGTCTCGGCGACAGCGCCAACCGAGGTGAGTTGCCCGGGGAGATGGGTGGCGCCCTCCCCGCCGTCGACCTCGGTGCGGGACGCACCGCCACGGCCATCAGCGCGGGTGGGTCGCACACGTGCGCGCTCCTCGACAACGGATCGGTGAAGTGCTGGGGGGCCAACAGCTACGGCCAACTGGGCCTCGGCGACACCCAGGACCGGGGCGACGACGCGGCCGAGATGGGCGATGCCCTGCCGGCGGTGAGCCTCGGCACCGGACGCACCGCTGTCGCGATCACCGCCAGCAACGGGCATACCTGCGCCCGGCTCGACAACGGGTCGGTGAAGTGCTGGGGCAGTGGCGTCAACGGACGCCTCGGCACTGGCGCGACGGACTCCCGAGGCGACCAGCCCGGCGAGATGGGCGACGCCCTCGCAGCGCTGGACCTCGGCACCGGACGCACCTCCCTCGCGATCTCGGCCGGCGGTCAGCACACCTGCGCGTTGCTCGACAACGGGTCGGTGAAGTGCTGGGGCAGCGGCCTCAGTGGACGTCTCGGCACTGGCGCGACGGACTCCCGAGGCGACCAGCCCGGCGAGATGGGCGATTCCCTGCCCGCCGTCCCGCTGGGCGACAGCCGCACCGCCACCTCCGTGAGCGCTGGCTACGGGCACACGTGCGTGCGGCTCGATGACGCCACGGTCAAGTGCTGGGGCCTGAACGGCGGCGGCCAGCTCGGCCAGGGCAGTACCGCGGCCCGGGGCGACGGCCCCAATGAGCTCGGCAACGCGCTGCCCCCGGTGAGCCTCGGCACGGGTCGCTCCGCCACGGCGATCACCACCGGTGACCAGCACACCTGCGCCCGCCTCGACGACGGGACCCTCAAGTGCTGGGGCGACAACGTCTCCGGCCAACTCGGTCTCGGCGACCAGGCCGACCGGGGCGACCAGCCCGGCGAGATGGGCGACAGCCTGCCAGCGATCGACCTCGGCACAGGCCTCGTGGTGCTCCTGCGGCCCGATGCCCTGATACGCCGCGTGGGCTCCTCCGCAGCCTTTGTGGGCGACGGGATCTACAACGGAACCGCCGAGGACCAGACCGTCAGCGCCCCGGTGTCACGGCCGGGTTCCGTGACGTTCACCGTCAAGTTCCAGAACGACGGCAACCGATTGGACGACCTCATCGTTCGGGGGCCGGGCTCCACTGCCGGGTTCAAGGTCAAGTACCTCTACGCCGGCAGCACCGACGTCACCGCCAGCGTGATCGCCGGCACCTATCGCTTCGACGACGTGCCGCCTGGTGCAGCCCGGCGGCTCCAGATGATCGTCGGGGCGCGGCCCCCGTCCAGGGTCGGTGACTCGGTGGCGCTGAGGGTCAAGGTACGCAGCACCGTCGACAACTCCGCCCGTGATGTGGTGCGGGCCGACGTCCGACGGGTCTGACCGGTGGGCGGGTCGGGGTAAGAGGCGGGGCGGGCGTGGCCTCGTACAGTTCCGCACATGCCGAGTCTCGCCGAGCTGGCGCGCGTCCAGACCTCGCTCGGGGAGGACGACGTCGCCCACCTGCAACGACTGGTGGCCAGCTGGGGCCTGCTCGCCGACCTGTGCTTCGCCGACCTCTTGCTGTTCGCCCCCGTGGCCGACGACCACGACGGCGACGACGGCCGCTTCGTCATCCTGGGCCAGATCCGGCCCACCACGAGCCAGACGCTGTACCGCAGCGACTGGGTGGGAGTGACCGTCGATGACCACGACCGCCCACAGGTCGCCCGCTCGTACCGCCTCGACGAGTTGATCGAGGGCGAGCTCGAGGTCGCCGCACTGCGCGAGCGCGTGCGGGTGCAGTGCATCCCGGTACGCCACGACGGGCGCATCCTGGCCGTGCTCACCCGCGAGTCCACGCCGTCGATCGGACGAGCCCCCGGCGAGCTCGAGCGCACCTACGTCGAGCTGTTCAACCGGTTCGCCCGGATGATCTCCGCGGGCGACTTCCCGTTCGCCGACGAGCACAGCCGGAGCGAGGAGAACCCCCGGGTGGGCGACGGCACGATCGTGCTCGACCGTGTCGGGCGCATCGAGTTCACCTCACCCAACGGCGTCTCGGCGCTGCACCGGGTCGGCATCCACGCCAGCCTCGAGGGCCGCCAGTTGGCCGAGCTGGGACTCGGCGACGACATCGCCCGCACCGCCTGGTCGTTCGCCATCCCCGTCACCGAGGAGGTGGAGCGGGGCACGGGCATCACGGTGGTGGTGCGCTGCATCCCGCTGATCGAGCGGGGCGAGGTGTCGGGTGCCCTCGTGCTCTTGCGCGACATCTCCGAACTGCGCCGCCGCGACCGCCTGCTGCTGTCGAAGGAGGCGACGATCCGCGAGATCCACCACCGGGTCAAGAACAACCTGCAGACGATCTCGTCGCTCCTCCGGCTGCAGAGCCGCCGCCTGTCGAGCCCCGAGGCCCGCGCCGCGGTCGACGAGTCGGTGCAGCGCATCCAGTCGATCGCCCTCGTGCACGACATCCTGTCGCGGGACGCGGGCGAGGCGGTGCCCTTCGTCGACATCTTGCGGCCCCTCCTGCGCATGGTGGAGGAAGGCCTTCTGCCGTCGGACAACCGGGTCCACTTCCTGCTCGAAGGCGATGCCGGGGAGCTGCCGGCCACCGTGGCCACCCCGCTGGCCATGGTCATCACCGAGCTGCTGCAGAACGTGGTGGAGCACGCGTACCCGCCGTCGGACACCCCGGTGTCCGGGGAGGTCGTGCTGACGTTGGCCTACGACGAGCAGGAGCTGACGGTGACGGTCACCGACGACGGCGCCGGCCTGCCACCGGGCTTCTCGATGGACCGCTCCACGGGCCTCGGCCTGTCGATCGTGCGGACGCTCGTCGAGACCGAGCTCGACGGGACCATCAGCATCCACAAGTCCACCGGGCCCACGTCGGGCACCGTGGTGGAGCTGCACGTGCCGGTGGGGCCCACGTGGCCGGCGGCGGCCGGCGCGGTGCCACCCCACGACGGGCCCCCGGACGCGACTCGACCCCCCGAGCCGGGGGGCCGATGACGAACGTTCAGGGTGTTGCCGAGAAGGGTGTTGCCGAGAAGGGTGTTGCCGAGAAGGGTGTTGCCGAGAAGGGTGTTGCCGAGAAGGGTGTTGTCGAGAAGGGTGCGGCTCAGGAGGCCTTGCGGCGGCGGGCCAGCCACACCTTGCGCAGCTTGCGGCGCTCCTCCTCGGAGGTGCCGCCCCAGACGCCCGAGTCCTGGTTCGTGGCCAGGGCGAACTCGAGGCAGTCGGTCTGGGCGTCGCACTCGCCGCACACGGCCTTGGCCGACGCGATCTGCTCGATGGCCGGTCCGGTGGTGCCCACGGGGAAGAAGAGGTCGGGGTCGGTGTCGCGACAGGCCGCACCCACCCGCCAATCCTCATTTTCCATGGTCACCGGCAGGGTAAGAGCCACCGCTCCTCCAAGGAGTCGATCACGTGTTCGTGATTTCGTTCACATGCCGTCACCACGCGATTCTGCGGCGTTGGTGCGGCGGGGACGGCCGTCACCTTACCGGGTGGTAACAACAGTAGCAAGCACTTTTTCGCCGAGAGTTCACACAGCCGTCGAACCGCCGAAATCCCTTGTCCCACAAGGGCCGAACGCTGTTCACCGAACCGAGGAGCACACCGTTTCGTGACGTTGGTCATCGCCCATCGAGGGGCCTCAGCCGTATGTGCCGAGAACACCGTGGCCGCGTTCGAGGGCGCGCGAGCGCTCGGGGCCGACTGGGTCGAGCTCGACGTGCGCCGCACCGCGGATGGCGCCCTCGTGGTGGTCCACGACGCGGCCCTGGCCAACGGCGAGCTGGTGGTGGCCACCGCGAGGGCCGACATCGATGCGGTGGTGCCGTCGCTGGCCGAGGCCCTCGACGCCTGCGAGGGAATGGGGGTGAACATCGAGATCAAGAACCACCCCATCGACCCCGACTACGACCCGACGATGCTGGTGGCCAAGGGAGTGGTCGCCGAGGTGCAGCGCCGGGGGGCCCACGACCCGACCGTCTACAACCGTGTGCTGGTGTCGTGCTTCGACCTGGGCACGGTGGACGCGGTGCGCGACCTCGACCCGGCCGTGCCGACGGGCTACCTGGTGCTCGACCCCGAGGGCGGCGCCGCGGTCGACGTCGCCGTCGAGCACGGCCACCGTGCCCTTCACCCGTGGGTGCCGATGGTCGACGAGGCCCTGATCCGGCGGGCCCACGCCGCGGGCCTGCTGGTGAACACCTGGACCACCGACGACCCCGAGCGCATCGCCGAGCTGGCCGCCTGGGGCATCGACGGCATCGTCACCAACACCCCCGACATCGCCCGGACCGCCCTGGACGCCTGACCGGCGTTGGCACGTGGGCGACCTCGAGGGCCGGTGCGGCAAAGCAGCAGGATCGGTCAGGGGAACGGGGCGGGTGTGCTGGCCTGCGCGGCGAAGCGAGGGACGAGCGAAGCCATGACGATGCGATGAGGCGTCAGCCGAAGAGCGATCAAACAGGCATGACCAGGCGCAGGGCGTCGGGCTCGTGGCGGAACTCGAGCTCGTCGATCTCGCCGAGGTAGTCGCCGTCCACCTGGTAGGGGAAGGGGCCGAACCCGCGCATGGTGAGCTGTGACACGTCGGGCCGGTAGTCGACCCACCGCGACGACCGCAGCCGGGCACCGTTGCCGAGGGCCGAGGCCATGAGCCGGAGGAAGCGCAGCGAGCGCAGGGAGCGCACCGTGACCGCGACGAGGGGCCGGTCGAGGGTGGCGTCGGGGGCCAGGTTGAACGGCCGGTTCCCGACGTAGGTGTAGGGGTTGGTGTTGAGGACGACGGTCATGTAGCCGTCGTCGACCACCGAGCCGTCGGCGTGGTGCACCGAGAAGTGGGGGCGGGTCCGGTCGTAGTGGCGGGCCCAGGTGTCGAGCCCGGCGTAGGCGAACAGGGCGTGGCCGGCGTAGCGCTTGAGCGCGGCGCGGCGCTCGACCTGGGCCACCAGGGCGGCGTCGAACCCCACACCCACGTGGAACAGGAAGTAGCGCCCGTTCACCACGCCGAGCCCGATGGGTCGGCAGCTTCCCTGGTCGAGCGCCTCGAGCAGCACACCGGTGGCCTCGATGGGGTCGTCGGGCAGGCCCAGTTGCCGGGCGAACACGTTGGTGGAGCCACCGGGCAGGGGGGCGAGGGCCGTCTCGGTCCCGGCCAGGCCGTTGGCCGCCTCGTTCAGGGTGCCGTCACCGCCCAGCACCACCACCACGTCGGTGCCCGAGGCCGCGGCGCCCATGGCCAGGCGGGTGGCGTGACCCCGACGGGTGGTCTCGGCCAGCGTGACGTCGTGGTCGGCGCTCAACGCCTTGCGGATGACGACCCGCGCCCGTGCGGTGACCGACGATGCCGACGAGTTCACGAGCAGCAGGACATTCACGAGGACGCCGAGAGTAGTGCTCCTCCCGGATTTGTCGGTCGGCAGGGTCGCGACCGACAATCGGCCCCATGAACGTCGTTGTCTGCGTGAAGCAGATCCCCGACCCGGCCGAGCCGGGCCAGCTGGATCCAGAGACCAAGACCCTCAAGCGTGACGGCAAGCTCATCCTCGACGAGTCCGACTCGTACGGGGTCGAGATGGCCCTCCAGCTCGTCGACACCGCCGGCGGCGGTGAGGTCACCCTGGTGTCCATGGCCCCCAACAACGAGGTCGGCGGCATCCGCACCGCCCTCGCCATGGGTGCGGCCAAGGCCATCCTGGTGTCCGACCCCGCGCTGGCCGGCACCGACGCGCTCGGCACCGCCAAGGTGCTGGCGGCGGCCATCAAGCGGGCCGAGCCCGACCTGGTGCTCACCGCCACCGAGTCGTCCGACGGCTACACGGGCACCGTGCCCGAGCAGCTCGCCGGCCTGCTCGATCTGCCGTCGGTCACCTTCGCCAAGCACATCGAGGTGGGCGACGGCAAGGTGTCGGTGCAGCGCCAGACCGAGCAGGGCTACGACGACGTCGAGTGCCCGATGCCCGCGGTGGTCTCGGTGACCGCCGGCGTGGTGGAGCCTCGCTACCCCTCGTTCAAGGGGATCATGGCGGCCAAGTCCAAGCCCGTCGACGAGCTCACGGTCGCCGACCTGGGCATCGACGCCGGCTCGGTCGGTTGGGCCGGTGGCCAGCAGGAGATCGTCGACGTGTCCGCCGCCGAGGCCCGTGAGGCCGGCGAGATCATCACCGACGAGGGCGAGGCGCACCTCAACATCGTCGCCTTCCTCGACCAGCTCAAAGTCCTGTAGGAGGACTGATCATGGCTCTCTCCACTGTCTGGGTCCTCGCCGAAGAACGCGACGGCAAGGTCCTCCCCATCACCCTCGAGATCCTGGCCAAGGCCCGCGAGATCGGTGACACCGTCGAGGCCTTCCTCGGCGGCGACGCCACCGCGGTCGCCGCCGAGCTGGGTGCCCACGGTGCCACCAAGGTGCACGCCACCGGCGACCTGGGCGGCGCCCTGCCGGGCGTGCCCGTGGCCGCCGCCATCGCCGCGGCCATCGAGGGTGGGCCATCACCCGACCTCATCATGTTCGGCACCACCTACGACGGCCGCGACGTGGCCGGCCGCCTGTCGGCCAAGCTGGATCGCACCGTCATCACCAACAACGTGGGCATCACCGTCGACGGCGACTCGATCGTCGTGGTCGAGCCGGTGTTCGGTGGCTCCACCAACGTCTCCACCAAGTTCAGCGCCGACGGCCCCCATCTGGCCCTCTTCCGGCCCAAGTCGTTCGAGCCGGCCGAGACCGGTGGCGGCCCGGCCGAGGTCGTCGCCGCGCCCGTGCCCGACCTGGGCAACGCCGGCGGCGCCACCATCACCGAGCGTCATGTCGAGGAGCGTGAGGGCCCGTCGCTCGACGAGGCCGCCGTGGTGGTGTCGGGTGGCCGTGGCCTCGGCGAGGCCGAGAAGTACGGGATGATCGAGGACCTGGCCAAGCTGCTCAAGGCCGCCCCCGGTGCCTCCCGGGCCATCGTCGACGCCGGCTGGGTGCCCTACTCGTACCAGGTGGGCCAGACCGGCAAGGTCGTGAAGCCGACGGTCTACATCGCCTGTGGCATCTCGGGCGCCACCCAGCACATGGTGGGCATGAAGGGCTCGAAGAACATCATCGCCATCAACAAGGACGCCGAGGCCCCGATCTTCTCCATCGCCGATCTCGGCATCGTGGGCGACGTGCACAAGGTCCTGCCCAAGCTCATCGAGGCCCTCCAAGCCCGAGCCTGAGCACCACGACCTGGGGAACGGGGCACCGGCGCCGCGAGGGCCGGGGCCCCGTTTCGCGTCCGGGCGCTGGCCCGGGAGTAGGTTCAACCCTGGTGCGCACGTCGAGGGGGCGTCGGTGGATCGGCCGGGCGACGGCTTCGGCCCTCCTCGTCCCCACCTGCTCGGTGATCACCGTCCCGACGGGCGAGCCGGTGGGTGCGCTGAGCCAGGCGCTCCAGGTGCTCGACCGGGCCAGCGTCACGAGCGGCGGTGTGGAGGGCGACGGTCAGTCGCTGTACGCGGACATCTCCGCGGACGGCCGGTACGTGGCCTTCCACTCGGAGTCGATCCTCGTCGCGGGCGACACGGACCGGGGCGACGTGTTCCTGCGCGACACCCGGACCGCGACCACCACGAAGGTGAGCGTGACGCTGGACGGGGGGCCCGTGGACGGCATCGTCGGGTTCCCTGCGGTCTCCGACGACGGTCGATACGTGGCCTTCCCGTCATACGGGTCGAATCTGGTCACCGGCGACACGAACGGCACGGAGGACGTCTTCGTGCGGGACATGGTCGCCGGCACCACCCGTCGGGTGAGCGTGAGCACGGGTGGCGGCCAGGCCTTCGGCCGATCGGACAACGTGGGCCTGTCGGCCGATGGTCGATTCGTGACGTTCTGGTCCGAGGCGAACGGCCTCGTGCCCGGTGACGGGAACGGGCAACGCGACGTCTTCCTCCACGACACGCAGACGGCGACCACCACGCTGATCAGCGAGGTCGGGGGCGGCGCGAACGGGGACGGGCCATCGCACGGCCTGTCGGCGGTGTCGGCGGACGGTCGCTACGTCGCGTTCGAATCCGAGGCCTCGAACCTCGTCGCTGTCGACGGCAACGGGTCCGGTGCCGACGTCTTCGTCCGCGATCGCACGGTTGGCGCCACGACGCTCGTCAGCCTCGACCCGGCCGGTCGTCAATTCGCGCGCGCCGGTCATCCGGCACTGTCCGACGACGGTCGCCGCGTGGCGTTCCAACAGTACGGTCTGGGCGAGGTGTGGTGGCGCGACCTCGACACCGGGGTCACGCAGCTGGCCAGCGTCAACCAATGGGGCAACCCGGCCGGACAGGCCTCCGAACCGTCGATGTCGGCCGACGGTCGCTACGTCGGCTTCGACTCGCCGGTACGGCTCGCCAGCTCGGACAGCAACGCGATCTACGATGTGTACGTCCGCGACCTGAGCGACGCGACCACGACGCTGGCGAGTCGCTCGCCGGACGGGCCGGCCGGCGACGGAGACAGCCTGGCGTCGGCGGTCGGCAGCGGGCCCGACGGGCCGATCGTGGCCTTCCACTCGATGGCGGGGAACCTCGTCGGCGACGACGACAACGACACCTACGATGTCTTCCGGGCAGGGGTCGAGCCGGTGGCGTCGATCGAGATCGAGAAGTCTGCCGACCAGACCGAGGTCACCGCGGGCGACGACATCGACTACGACCTGACTATTCGGAACACCGGCGGCGTCGCGCTGACCGGTGTCGAGGTCGAGGACGGCGCGGCGCCCGATTGCGGCGGTGCGGTGCCCGACCTCGCTGTGGGAGCCGAACACACCATCGAGTGCTCCTATTCGACGGCCGGGGCCGATGTGGGCACCTACGTGAACACGGCGACGGTGGCGAGCGATCAGACCGGTCCGGCCCGCTCCAACCGGGTGGAGGTCGAGGTACTCGCGCCCCCGCCGCGGCCCGATCTCTCGGTGCGCGCCGCGGGCGGGGCCTTCGTCGGGGGTGATGTCTACAGCTCGAACGCCGCCGGCCAGCGGCTGGCCGTGGCGGGGAGGGCGGGCCAGCGGTTCGTCCTCTTCGTGCGGCTTCAGAACGACGGCGGCGGCACGGATCGGATCTCGCTCCGAGGTCCGAGCCCCCAGGGTCGCAAGGTCGTGGTCCGCTACTTCGAGGGACGCGACGGCGAGGACATCACGGCCGCCGTGGTCGGGCGCACCTATCTCACCGCGCCGCTCGGACCGGGCGAGCGAGCGCTCATCCGCGTCGAGGCGCGGTTCACCCGTGACGCACCAGCCGGCTTTCGGTACGACGTCACCGTTCGCGGCATCTCGGACGGGGTGCCCACGACAAGGGACGTCGTCGCGGCGCGTCTTCGGGTGACCTGACCCTGCTCGGGCGGTTGCGGGCCGGCGACCCGCGGATCGAACCTACGGTGACGGTGCCCGCAACGGGCATGCGGGTGATCATCGACCGACGAGGGGGAGCACGGGTGGCGAGGGAGCGCATGGGTGGCTGACCGTCGCTGGGTGAACTGGGCGGGTAACCAGACCTGTCGGCCGGCGGCGATCGAGCGGCCTGGCACCGAGGTCGAGCTGGTCGAGATCGTGCAGCGAGCCGCCGCGGCGGGTCGGCACGTGAAGGTGATCGGTGCCGGCCACTCGTTCACCGACATCGCCTGCACCGACGGATGCCTCGTCGACCTGGCCGACTACGGACGCCTCCTGCAGTTCGATGCCGCGACCTGCCAGGTCACCGTGCAGGCAGGCATGCGCCTGTCGGCACTGAACCGCGCCCTCGCCCAGCGGGGTGCGGCGCTCGAGAACCTGGGCGACATCGCCTACCAGAGCGTGGCGGGGGCGACGTCGACCGCCACCCACGGCACCGGTCGCCGGTTCGGCAACATCGCCACCCGCATCGTGGCCCTGCGACTCGTGGCGGGCGACGGGTCGGTGCTCCGCTGCTCGGCCGCTGAGAACGCGGAGCTGTTCGCGGTGGCACGGGTGGGCCTCGGCGCCCTCGGCGTGTTGTCCGAGATCACCCTCCAGTGCGTGCCCGCGTTCAACCTCCACGCCGTGGAGGAGCCGCGTCGCGTCGACGCCGTGCTCGACGACTGGGGCCGGCTGCTCGAACAGCACGACCACTTCGAGTTCTTCTGGGTGCCCAACACCGGATGGGCCCTGACCAAGCGCAACCACCGCACCACCGAACCGGCCGCACCCCGGTCGCGGTGGGAGCGCTGGCGCAACGAGATCCTCTACGACAACGTCGCGTTCGGCGCCGCCAACGTGGTGGCCCGGCGGCGACCGTCGCTCACGCGCCGACTCGGCAAGGCCCTCCCGTCGGCGGGGTGGGTGGAGTACATCGAGCCCAGCCACCAGGTGTTCGCCAGCGCCCGTCACGTGCGCTTCTACGAGATGGAGTACGCGATTCCCGTGGAGCGGGTGCCGGAGGCGCTCAACCGGGTGCGGGCGCTCGTGCACGACGAGGCGATCCCGCTGCTGTTCCCGGTCGAGGTGCGGGCCGTGGCCGGCGACGACATCGCGTTGAGCACGGCCCAGGGGCGCGACACCGGCTACATCGCCGTGCACGTGTACCGGGGGGCACCCTTCCAGCGCTACTTCCAGGGGGTCGAGGCGATCATGGACGACTTCGACGGCCGGCCCCACTGGGGCAAGCTGCACTTCCAGAGCGCCGAGACGCTGGCGGGCCGCTACCCCGGCTGGAGCGACTTCCAGGCGGTCCGCGACCGCGTCGACCCCGACCGGGTCTTCGCCAACAGCTACCTCGATCGGGTGCTGGGGGCCTGACCCCGCACGGCCTTGAATCAGGCGGGGCGCCGCCGATGGGCACGCCGTGACCCCGAAGTGTGGCCGTGTGGTGCGCCGGCATGCTGCGGCGGTGCTGCTGGCCGTCGGCTGCGTGGTGACGCTCGCCCCACCCGCCTCTGCCGGCGCTTCGTCGGCGCCCGGATCGGTGCCGTCGATCGATCCCACGGGCGCCGGTGCGGTCGGGCTCGCACCCCCACCCGTCACGCTGCCGTCGCAACCCGTCGCCGTCCCGCCGGTGACGGTGCCGCCGGTGACGGTGCCGCCGGTGACGGTGCCGCCGGTGACGGTGCCGTCGGTGACGCTCCCGCCGATGACCGTCCCACAGGTGCCGATCGGTGCCCTCCCGCCGGCGATCGGCCAGATCACCGGAGCGCTGCCAGGTGCGGGGGGCACCGGCAGCGCTCCGGCACCACCTGACGGTGGAGGGCCCGACCCCTCGGGCCGGGGCCCCCGAACCGGTGGCACGGGGTCCAGCGACCCGACGCCGACCGGGTCGGGTCGGGTGCAGGGCGGGCCCACCGGTGCGGACCTCGTCGACTCCCGCGCGAGCCGAGGGTCGACCGGGTCGCCGTCGGCCTCGGGCGCGGCCACCGCGGCCGACCTGGTCGGCCCCTCCGGGTCCGGCGACCAGATCGAGGACGCGGTCCGACAGGACGCACGTCGGTTCGGGTGGCCGCTGGTGCTGGGCCTCGCGGTGGTGGCCTTCCTGGCGCTCCAGGGCCGCGTGGAGCGTCACGAGCGCAAGTTGGCCGATGCCCCCCTGGACCAGGGCGAACGCCTGAGGTTCCGGTGATGACCGGCGCCGACCCGCGCGACGCCGACCTGGTCCCACTGTCGGATCGCCTCGCCGTCCTCCTGATCGCACGGCTGGCCATCGCCGCGAGCGTGATGATCGCCGTGGGCGTCGTCGACCAACTCGTGCCCGACCCGTCGCGGACGGTGTTCCTCGCGGCGGTCGTCTACGCCGCGCTCACCACGGCGGTCGAGTTGACCCGACGGAAGCTCGGTTGGCGCGGGCTGTTGGCCGTGTCGGCACTCCTGGTCGTGGACGGCATCTTCCTGGCCTACGTGGTCTCGCAGACCGGTGGCACCAACAGCCTCCTCACCTTCCTCATCTACTTCCACATCGTCGCGGTGACGCTGGTGGCGTCGTATCGCACCGGGCTCAAGGTGGCGATCTGGCACGCACTGTTGATGGTCGGCGGCTCGTCGGCCGTCGTGGCGTACTACCTGCACGGCAGCCCGCCTCGTCTCGACGGCGCCACCGCCTTCCGTGCCTCGAGCCTGCTCGTGCTGGCCATCGGCGCCGCCGCCTTCTCGTCGCTCAACGAGCGTGGCCTCAACCACAGCCGCCGCCAGATCCAATCCCTGCTCGACCTCAGCTCCGACCTCGAGCGGGCCGAGGACGCCCAGCAGATCTGCTCGGCGCTCGCGTCGCACCTGCGTCTGCGCATGCGCTTCCGGAGATCGGTGGTCATCGGATCGGACGGGTCGGTGCTGATCGGCACGGCGGAGGACGAGGTGGGCCGGGTGACGTTCGTGGCGCCGCCGCTGGACGACCGGGGCGATGGGGTGTGGGCGGAGTGCTGGCGCACCCGCTCGCCGCTGCTGCGGCGCTCGCTCGATCCCGACGCCGACGACCTGGCCGATCGGCTCATGCCCTTCGCCCGCAACGTCGTGGCGGTGCCGATGTTGGCCAACGGCGAGCCCGTCGGTGTGGTCGTGGCCGAGTGGGCCGGCAGCCGTTGGAGCGGCATGCCGTCCTCCACCCTGGCCACGCTCGTGCAGTCGGCGGCCCACGGGGCCATGTCGCTGCGCACCCGCATGCTGCTGGCCGAGGTCGATCGGTTGGCCCGCCACGACGGGCTCACCGGCCTGTGCAACCGCCACGAGTTCGACGAGGCCCTCGAGCGGGAGTTCTCCCGGGCCCAGCGGACCGACGTCCCCTTGAGCCTGGTGCTGATCGACGTCGACCACTTCAAGGAGGTCAACGACACCCGCGGTCATCAGACCGGCGACGAGGTGTTGCGCGAGATCGGTGCCGCGCTCGGTCAGCTCGCGCGGCGCGAGGACGTGGCCGCTCGCTACGGCGGCGAGGAGTTCGTCGTGCTCCTGCCCGGCATCGACGGTGCCGGTGCGGTGGCGTTCGCCGAGCGGGTACGCGTCGGGCTGCACGAGCGGGTCCGGGCGGCCCGGGTGACCGTGAGCGCCGGCGTGGCCAGTCACCCCGACAACGCCCTCACGGTCGATGATCTGGTGGGGCGAGCCGATGCCGCGCTCTACGAGGCCAAGCGCCGAGGACGTGACCGCGTCGAGTGCAGCACGGCTCGCGTCGCCCCCACCGTGGTGCCTGAGGCCGGCTGAGCGGCGCCGGAGCGACTGCTTGGCCTGGGACCGGAAGGACCCCGGTCAGACGAGCGGCCAGGGGTACTGGCGACCGGACCGGTCCACGGGGAACCGGCCGTCGTCCACCAGCGCCCGCGCACGGAACATCATCGCCCGGCACTCGACGGGCGTCAGGAGCTCGGCCAGCGCCGGCGGTGGGCCGCGTTCGATCAGGCCCTCGAGGTCGGCCAGCAGGTCCTCGGGGACGGGCTCGCCGCCGAAGTCCCATATCACCGTCCGCAGCTTGAAGTCCTCGTGGAAGGCCAGTCCGTGGTCGATGCCGAAGATGCGCCCGTCGCTCGCCAGCAGGCAGTGGCCACCCTTGCGGTCGGTGTTGTTGGCGACGACGTCGAACGCCGCCAGCCGCCGGAGCTGGGGGTGGAAGGTCTCGTCCTCCAGCAGGGTGAAGTAGTGCTGCTCGAAGTCCGCGTCCACGAAGAGCTGCACCGAGCCCTCGCCGAGGGGCCCGTCGCGCAGGACGGTGGGCGGCACCACGCCCCAGCCGAGCGCCTCCGACAGCTCCCAGGCGGCGGTCTCCCGTTTGCCCAGGCCGGGTGGGAAGTCCCAGAGCGGGCGCTCGCCGCGGACGGGCTTGTACACGGCGTGGGTGTGCTCGTCGCCGAGCGTCAGCTCGACGAGGAACGTGGCGTTCGAGCTCCACGGCATGCGGCCCTGCACCGCGATGTCGGCATCAGCCAGCAGCGCCAGCAGGCGATCGCCGTCGCCCACGCTCAGTCCGGCCGGGTGTGGCCGTTGCTGCGGGGACAGGCGTGGCCGTCGGGGTTCATCGGTCGCCCGCACAGGGGGCAGGGTGGACGGCCACTGCCGACCAGTCGCTCGGCGTGCGGCACGAACGCCGCCACCTGCTCGGCCGTGATGCGGAAGCGGGCGACGCCGGGCGTCTCGGTCTCGTCGTCGGCCACCAACTCGTCGATGACGATCACGAACCGCCGCTCGTCGTCGTCGTAGGCCACGCCCATCGACCCCGCCGTCCACTCGGCCAGCACCGGGGTGGACAACTCGAGCAGCTCCGGATCGAGGGTGGTCTCGATCGGTGGCAGGTCACCGAGCAGCGTGGCCAGGTACTCGGCCAGCGCCCCCACCTGCTGCTTCTCGCACTTGAGGCTGACCACCTGGCCGGCCTCGACCGCCTGCAGGAAGAAGGTACGGGCACCCGGCTCGCCGACCACCCCCGCGGTGAACACCTGAGGCTCGTCGAACCGGAACGACGTGCTCATGGGTGGTGGGTCTCCTCGATCAGGGTCACGACGGCGCCAGCGCGGCCAGGTCGCCGCCGGTGGAGTTCACCGACAGCACCACGGGGCCGGTGGGGGTGTACAGGATGGCAGTGATCGAGCACGGCGAGATCACGATGCGCTGGAACAGGTCGAGATGGGTGCCGAGGGCCTGGGCCACCGCGGCCTTGATGGGGTCGGCGTGCGACACGGCCACGACCGTGCCGCCGGGGTGGCGGGCCACCACGTGGTCGATGGCGCCGGTGATGCGAGCCTGCATCTCCGCGAACGACTCGCCCCTGGGGAACCGGAAGCCGCTCGGGTACTTCTGCACCGTCTTCCATTCCGGCAGCTTCGCGAGGTCCTTCAGGTTCGACCCGGTCCAGCGCCCGAAATCGCACTCCAGCAGCCCGGCGTCGGTGCGCACCCGCTTGCGCACGGCCTTGGCGATCGGGGCGGCGGTCTCCTGGGTGCGCTCGAGCGGTGAGGCGTAGACGGCGCTGATCTTCGCAGCGAGGGGACGGATGCGCTCGGCCGCGGCCTCGGCCTGCTCGACGCCCTTCGGCGCGAGGTGCAGCCCCTTCGCTCGTCCCGGCAGCGTCTTGCCCGTCGTCGGGGTCTGCCCGTGGCGGACCAGCAACACGAGCGTGGGGGCCGGCGGCTTCGCGGTTCTGGTGGCCATGACCCTGGTGAACCTACCTGCCACACCTCGGATTCGAGGTCGGAGCAGCGCGTCGATCGCCGGCGTCGTGGACGTCGCGCCCTCGGCGACCAGGTTTGGGTACCGTTGGCTGCGTGGGATCGGGAGTGGCTGGCCCGACCGTTCGGGTGCTGGGGCCCGTCTCGATCGTGGCGGGCGACGCGGCCGCGGTGGTGGCCGGGGGGCCGCAACGGCGAGCGGTGCTGGCGCTCCTGGCCGCAGACCTGGGCCGGCCCGTCTCGGTCGATCGCCTGGTCGACGCCCTGTGGCACGATCCACCGGCCACGGCCGTCAACCGCATCCAGGTGCAGGTCTCCCACCTGCGCCACCAGTTGCCGGACGAGGTCGACGTCGCGTGGACGGGGGCGGGGTACGTCATGAACGCCCCCGTCGACCGGGTCGACCTCGGCTGCTTCGACGCGCTCGTCAACGAGGCCGCGGCCGCCGAGCGCCAGGGCCTCGCCGAGGTCGCCGCCGATGCGCTGGAGCGCGCTGTCGCGCTCTGGGCCGGGGATCCGGTCGAGGGGCTGGGCGACCTCCCGTGTGTGGAGGGACTCCGTCGCTCACTGGGCGAGCGCCGGACCCGGGCCGAGGACCGCCTGGCCGCGCTCCTGCTGCAGCTCGGTCGGACCACGGACGCGATCGATCACCTCGAGCCGCTCGTGGCCCGCACGCCCTACGACGAGCACCGTTGGGCCCTGCTGGTCGGCGCACTCGGTGCGGCCGGGCGGACGGCCGACGCGCTCGACGCCTACCAGCGCGCCCGCCGGGGGCTCGTCGAGGAGCTCGGGATCCGACCGGGCCCCGAGCTGCAGGCCGCCGAGCGGGCCGTGCTGACCCTCGGCGTCGACCCGCCCGACGATGCCGCGGCCATGGATCCTCGGGCGCGCTTCCTCGCGGCATGGGCCGGCGAGGGCCCCCCGGACGGCCCGATGCGGGTGGGCGCGGCGCTGGAGGTCTTCCCGCCGGGGACCCTCGTGGGCCGCGAGGCGGTCCTCGCCGAGATCGTCACGCGGGTGACGGCGGATCGACCCGCGAGCGAGCGGGTCTCGGTGGTGGTCGCCGAGCCTGGTGCCGGCAAGACCCACCTGGTGGCGGAGCTGGCCCGGCGCCTGGCCGATCAGGGAGTGCTCACCCTCTACGGTCGACACAGCCCCGAGCGGTACCTGCCCTACGAGGCATGGGGTCAGATCCTGTCGACCGCGGTGCAGCAGTTGCCGGACGGCCTGGCCGCGGCCCTCCCCGCCGCGGTGCGCGAGCCGCTCGCGCGCCTGGTGCCGGCCTACGGGACAGGGCGCGACGTCGGCTCCGGGTTCGACGCCGACCCCGCGTCCCGCTTCCGGTTGTTCGAAGCGGTCGCCGACCTTCTCGGCCTGCTCGGCGCCGTGGTCCCGATCCTGGTGGTGCTCGACGACCTCCAGTGGGCCGGGACCAGCTCGGTCGCGCTCACCCGCGCGGTGCTGGGTCGCGGCCTGCCGGCGCGGGTACGGGTCCTGGTGGCGGCCCGACCCGGAGCCGACGACCCGGACGTGCGGGGGTTGCTCGCCGAGCTCGCCGGCGCGACGGCGTCGGTCGACCTCCCCGGGCTCGACGCCCGTGCCGCTCGCGAGCTGCTCGCCCGTCGCGGGGTGCCGTGCACTGTCGACGAGGCCGTTCGGATCGCCGAGCTCAGCGCCGGCAACCCGCTGGTGCTCCAGCAGTTCCGCTCCTTCGACGGGACCTCGTTCCTCGCCGAGCTGCGGGGGATCGAGCCCTCGGAGCGGGCGGCGGCGCTCGTCGACGACCGCCTCGCCGGCATGGCGCCGGCGACGCTGAGCGCGCTCGAGGCGGCGGCCCTCGCCGGGCTCGACTTCGTCGTCGACGAGGTGGTCGCCGTGACCGGGCGGTCGGCCGCCGAGGTCATCGTGGACCTCGAGCCTGCGCTGGAGCGCGGGCTGGTCAGGGACCCCAGCGGCTCGGACGACCGCTACAGCTTCGGTCACGCGCTCTACCAGACTGTGCTCCAGCGCCGCGTGTCCGGGCCTCGTCGTCGGCGGGGCCACCGGGCGCTCTCCGATCAGGCCGTCGCCGACGGGCGTCTGGTCGCGGCGGCCCACCACGGTCTCGAAGCGGGGAACGTGCTGGACCCGGTCGAGCTCCACGCCCGCACGCTGCTCGCCGCCGATCGGCTCGCCGCGGACCTCGATCCCGACCAGGAGCTGCGCCTGCTCGACCGCCTCGCCGCCGACGATCGGCTGGCCGCGGTGCTCCGCGATGACGAGCGCTTCGACGTGGACCTGCGCCGGGCGCACCTGGCTTGCGTGTGCGGCGACTGGGACGGTTCGCGCCGGCAGTACCTGGCGGTCGCCGACGAGAGCCGCCGCCTCGGTGCCGTGGACGTGCTGACCCGGGTCGCGCTCGAGATCGACGACCGTGGCCGGTCGGTTCGGCTCGTCGGGCCCCGCCTCGAGCTCCTGGAGGAGGCCCGCCGTCGGTTCGGCGACGGTGGCGATCCGGTCCGGCGCGTCGAGCTCGACGCGGCCTGGGCCGGCGAGGTGAACCAGTTCGGGCGCGGCGACGCCGCGGTGGCCGGGTCCTCGCTGGTCGCGTTCGCCGACGAGGTGGTGGCCCGGGCGCGGGCGCTCGGTGACTCCGGTGCGCTGGCCTCGGCCCTGTTCACCCGCCAGAGCGTCGGTCACTGGGCGGGCGACGTCGAGGGCAACGGTCGCCTCCTCGATGAGCTCCTCGAGCTCGCCGCGGCTCGTGGTGACGATCACCTGCTCCACGTCGGCCTTCTCGGCCGCCTGCGCACGGGCATCCAGGTCGGCGACCGTGCCGACGCGGAGGCCTACCGGGAGCGCCATGCCGCGCTGGCGGCGGCCACGCGTCATCCCCGCACGACCTGGTTCGCGATGATGCAGCGCGCCACCCTCGCCCAGATGGACGGCTGCTTCGACGACGCCGACGTGCTTGCCGCCGAAGCCGTGACCTACGGCCTCGAGAAGGACATCCCCGACGCCGACGGCGCGTTCAAAGCAGGGCTCTACTTCAACCTGTTCCACGCCCGGCGCACGGCCGAGATCCGCTCGGTGGTGGAGGACGTGGTCGAGGCCGAGCCCCACAACCCGCTGTGGCGGATCGGCGCCGGGATCGCACAGGCCGAGGCGGGCGACGTCACCGCGGCCCAGGCCTCGCTCGACGCAGTGATCGCCTGGGTGCCCCGCTTGGCGCGGAACGAGTTCTGGCCGTCGGTGCTCACGATGGCCGCCGACCTGGCCGACCGCCTGCCGCCCGATCCCATCCGGGCGACCTACCTCGCCGAACTGCTCGAGCCCTGGTCGGGCCGCTTCGTGGTGATGGGCTCGATGATCACGACCCTCGGTCCCGCGGATCGGGCGCTCGCGTTGCTGGCTCGCCAGCAGGGCGACGCCGACCGGGCCACCGTGCTGCTCGACGCCGCCGATGCGCTCTGTGACCGCCTGGGGGCCACCGCTTGGGCCGCCCGCTGCGTCGACGACCGGCGCTGACGCTTCCCCAGCGCGCCGAGCACATCAGCCGGAGCCCGGGCTGTCGGGTGTCCAGTGCTCGCCATCTCTGGCCCGTCGTCGAGTCAGACGCCGGCGAGTGCGGGCGGGTCGGGGCGTGCTGGCTGGGTCCGCGTCCACGGTCGACCAGCGCCACGAGACCGCATCCCTGGCGAAACGATCGGCCGCGTCCGCGGAGGCGGGACCCGCCACGACGGGGACCTGCAGCCCCGGGGCGAGCTCGACCGAGGCAGCGTCGAGCCCACCACTGAAATCGACGAACATGGCATCGCCGACGACGTCGTCTCCGCCCGGCGCGAGCGACGCGGTCGCCGGTACCGGTGCGTCGGCAGGTGCAGGCCGCCATCGCTCGGGCCCGCGCACGAACATCGCCACGGGAACGAGCCGCACGCAGTCCCACAGGTCGCGAGGGGTGCTGAGCGGGACCTGGGTGCCGTTCGGGCCTGACAGCTTGACGTCCTCGATACACCCGGCATCGAGCGTGAAGTCCGCTTTGGTGTACGTCGCGATCACATACGACGCGCAGATCCAGCCGGGCCCTCCTCCCTGGTTCGGGAAGAAGAAGTCGAACGGGTCGACGCTGCGGAGCCGTTGTCGAAGCAGCTCGCGTGCCGGCGGCGCGGCGCGACCCCGCTTCGACAGCCCGAACAACCGCGCCATGAGCCTCCGGTTCGACGGGTACTCGGCCAGGGCGCTGAGCTGGCTCCACTCGAGATAGCCGGGACGATCGATGCACTCGGGCACGACCGACAGCAGCTCGGCGGCGTTGAACCCGGTCGCGTCCTCGGCGGTCGCCTCCGCCGCGATCGCCAAGGTGTGCTCGGAGACCTCACGCAGGGTCGGGTCCAGGTCGGGAGCGGCGAGGCGCTCATGGCGGAGCGCGACCAGGGAGCGAACGTGGTGGACACCCCCGCCGCGCGTGTCGCCGCCGTAGAGCCGCTCGCTCCGGCATCGGTCGAGGTACCCGTCCACGCTGACGGCGCCGACGCCACCGACGGCCACCAGTTGACGGGCCCGTTCGGCGAGCTGCTCAGGACCCTCGTTCCAGGGGTTGGCGAGATGCCTCTCGACGAGGCGCTTGGCCAGGAGGTCGAAGAACGCGCTGCGCTCGGGCCCGGCACCGAGGATCGCCTCCAGGGGCGGATGCAGGGCGCCCTCTTCCTTGTCGCCCTCCGCCGCGAGATCCCGCCACCAGAGCGTGGAGACGTTGTGCACCAGCACGTGCTCGATCGTCGACCCGTCGCCGGCGGCAGGGGCGGGGCCGAGATAGATGGCCGAGTGGTAGCAGGTGCGGCGCTCGGTCAGCTGGGCGAGGCCCGCCAGGAAGTCGGCACCTTGGAACAGCAACACGTCACCCGGGCGCAGCGCGTCGAAGAAGTCGTCGCGTCGGGCGGTCACCAGGAGGTGGTCGGGGGTGACGTCGCGCATCGGAGGCGAGTCTGCTCCGCGCGCGGTGTCGCGTGCCGTGGTCATCGTCGATCGCTCCTCCGGGTCGTTCAGTCCTCGCCCCCGCGCAGGGTCTCGGCCACGAGGGTGAGGGCCTCGCACCGCTGGAATCCCGCGCCCACGAAGGCGACGAACAGCTCGTACTTACGGACCGCGAAGTCCTCGAGGTCCCTCGAGGTCTCCGTGTCGGCAGTCGTCCCGCCGGCCGCCGTCGGCGGGGACAGGTCGACGATCTCCCAGTTGGGTGGCACGTCGGTGAGTGCCGCCTGCCACACCTCCTCGCACACCGACGGGTGGCCGTACAACGCCTCGTCGTCCTCGCTCACGAGGTGCACACGGTCGCCGTGGCGGTCCATGACGGTGAAGCGCATCGGGGTCGGCACGGGTTCGTGGCCGTCGACGGGCGGCTCTGCGTCGTCCCGACCGTCGATCGTCGTCATGACGCCATCAGCTCGGGCCGGCCCTGGAGGCTGGCGCCGTCGAGCACGGGAGGGGGGGGCTCCCGGCTCGACGGCGACCTGTCGGGCCAGTCCGTCGCGGGCCCGCTGGTAGGCGCGGAGCGCGTCGGCCTGGCGGTCGACCCGGCAGAACGCGGTCATCAGCAGGGCCCACCGGCGCTCGCGTCCCGGTTCCTCCCCGCTGAGGCGTTCGAGCTCGATGGCCGCTTCGGCCACCCGCCCGACCGTGAGCAGCGCCTCGCAGCGGTCCTCCTCGGCGACGAGGCGGCGCTCGTCGAGGTACGCGCGCTCGACGGTGAAGCGCCCGCCGGTCAGCTCGGCGAACGGCACGCCCCGCCACAGGCCGAGGGCCCGTTCGAGTCGTTCGAGGGCGGCGGCCGGGGGGACGGCCTTGGCCGCGTCGACCAGCTCGGAGAAGGCCACCGCGTCGACCGACGCCGACGGCAGATCGAGGCGGTAGGACGATCCCTCGGTGAGGATGGCCCGCGGCGGCAGTTGCCCTCGCAGGCGGCGCACGACGCCCTGGAGCGTGTTGCGGGCCGACGGGGGTGCGTCACCGTCCCACACCGCGCCGATGAGCGACTCGGCGTCCATCGGTCGCCCCACTTCGAGGGCGAGCACGGTGAGGACGGCTTGGTGGCGGAGGCCGGTGATCACCGTGGCCCGCCCGTCGCTCACGATGGTGGGCGGGCCCAGCACCCGGATGGCGGTCGTGGACATGCAGGTGACACTGACGGACCGCGCTTTGCATCCGCTTACGCGTCGTGGGGTCGGCAGTCAACGCGCCGGCCGTCGGCGTCAACCGGGCCTGGGTGTCGGCCAGCCCGTGCGCCGTCAGAGGAAGCCAAACCCGCGAGGGAGGGTGGCGTGTCGGGCATCCGGCGCTCCGAATGTCGCTCTGCGTGGTCGGACCTGGAACCTACGCCATTCTTGACGCAATACCGATCGGAAAGCGCGTGCTATTGCGTCGAGAATGGACGGCCCAGACGATCGGCGCCGAGATGGCCACGGACAGTGACGAAACGCGGCCGAAACCCGGGCGTCCACACCACCACCGCACACACCTC
>JBGAOY010000001.1:841082-1040920 GCA_044221555.1 Acidimicrobiales bacterium | reverse complement strand
CGTCCTGCTGGAAGCGGCGGAGCCGAGGGGGAGGCGCCGCCGCGAGCAGTTCCTCCGGGACTTCGGACGCCACCGACGACTGTTGCTCCAGCGCCTTGACCTGCACGGGCCGATCAACGAGCTCGACGCATGGTGCCGGCTCAAGAAGGACATTGCCGAGGTCCTCGCCAGACCCGGAGGGGATGGCGCTCGGTCATGACCGCCACCTCGTACCAATTGGTGCCTCCCTCCGAGTCCGGCGAGTGACGACTGGGCTCGCGCGGCGGTCGGCCGTCGTGGAGCTGCAGGCCGGCGGCGCGGGCCGGCCGGTGCTCCACCTGCTGCACGACGAGGACGGGTCGCTGGACGCCTTCGCCCCGCTGGTGGTGGCGCTGGGCCCCGAGCAGCCGGTGTGCGGCATCGAGGCGCCGCTGGGGCCCGACGGCCGCGTGGGGTTCTCGTCGGCCGAGCGGCTGGCCCTGCGTTACGTGGCCGATCTGCAGCGCGGGCCGGCCCGGGGCCCGTTCCACCTCCTCGGCGTCGGCGCCGGCGGCATCCTCGCGTTCGAGGTGGCCCGCCTGCTGCGGACCGAGGGCGAATCGGTGGCACTGACGGGCGTCGTCGACTGCGGGCCGGGCCGCCTGCCGGGGGCCCCGGGCCGAACGACGCTGCCGGCGGGGCCCGATCGGGCGGTCCGACGGTTGATGGCACGGGTGGACGCCTTGGGATCCCACCGGCCCGGCCTCGACCGGGACGAGCGGCGCCGGCGCCGCACCCGGGCCGCCCTCCGGGCCCTCACCGGTCCCTCCTGGCGGCCGCGCCCGTTCGACGGCGACCTGCACCTGTTCTGGTCGCAGGGCGTGGCCTCGCGGGGCCCGACGTTGGGATGGGCCCCGTACGTGCGCTCGGTGACCGTGGTCGACCTGGCCGTCGACCACCGGCTCGTGCTCGACGAGGCGCACGTGCACCACCTGGCCCATCCACTGCTCGAGCTGCTGGGGGAGCGACCGCCGACCGCGGTCTGAGGGGCCGGCCGGATAGGTCTGGAACTGGCTCCCGATTCGACTGCCCTGGCGGTCGAATCGGGAGCCAGAACGGTGTGGCCCTGCGAGGGTGATCGGCCACGCCGCCCGCCGCTCGCTGCCCGCCGCCCGCCCCTGGCCGGTTGTCGCTCGCCTCACGTCGGTCGCCTCACGTCGGTCGCCCCCTGCTCGCCACACGCGGGTCGTCCGGCAGGGCCTCGCGCGTGAGAGGGTCTCGGCGTGCCGTGTGACGTCCTGCAGCCGCGGTTGCCGCTGGCCGGCTTCGCCATCGTCGCCGGCCTGGTGCTGCTGGCCCGCGCGGTCAAGGGCCGCCGCCTCTCGGTGGAGGGCGCGCTGGCGGTGGCGCTGCTGGTGGCGGGCGTGACGCTGCTGGTCACCAACGGCACCGTCGGCTGTGCCGTGGAGGGCCTCGGGCCGGCCGGTGCGGTGGACGCCCGGTCAGTACCCGCCCAGGGTGCGACCTGACAGTACGAGGGCGTTCCACACCGACACCGCCACGATCGGCACCGCCAGGGCAGCGAACACCGCGGTGTCGGCCCGGATCGGACGGCCCCGCCACCGGAGCGACCAGGGCGACAGCCCTCGGTGGATGACCCACACGCAGAGCAGCACGCCAGGGAGGAAGACGGGCAGCAGGTAACGGTTGCCCGACCCGACGGGGAACCACCAGGCCACACCGAGCGCCAGCGTCGACAGGGAGACCGCGATGAGCGCCACCCCGAGCCGGTCGCGCCACAGGCGGCGGCGTGCCCGTTCGCCGGCCACGGCGAGGGAGGTCATCGCCATGGCCAGCAGCAGGACGGTGGTGGTCCCGTAGCCGAAGTCGCCCTCCCAGATGCGCCCCGTGCGGGCGATGTCCCATTGCGCGCCCCAGCCGGTGATCAGCCGGTCGACCACGTCACCGACGTCGTGCTCGCGTGCGTACTTCGCCGGTGACGGCAGGTCGTTCGGGGGGCGGGCCAGCACGGGCGAGTCCTCGCCTTCCGCTCGGGCGGTCCGCTCGCGAACCCAGCCCCAGGACGGGATCGCCGCGGCCTGCGCGCCGGTGTCCAGCCACAGGTCGTAGCTGGTGGTGATGTTGAACGTCGGGCTCCCGTACACGCGCTGGCTGTTGCTGGCGTAGGGCGCCACCGTCAGCACGAACAGGAACGCCGTCGCCGCACCCGCGGCCAGGTAGGCCGTGCGCCGGCGGGGCGCACCACCCAGCGCCGGCGGCGCGGCGGCGGCCACGAGGCACAGCAGCAGGAGGAGGCCGAGGGGTGCCACGGCGATGGCCTTGCTGAGGAACGTGAGGCCGGCCAACGTTCCGGCGGCGGCGCCGAGCAGCGCGCTCGGCCGCTGCAGCAGCCGCCACCCGACGCCGAGCCAGGCGGTGAACAGGAGGGCCGAGAGCACGTCGGCCAGCACCCAGCTCGCGAGGAACAGGAACATCGACAGGCCGACCAGCGTGACGCTCACGAGGGCGGCCCACCGTCCCGCGGTCCGGGCCGCCCACCAACCGATCGCGGCCAGGCCGGCGAGGGCGATGGCGACGTTGATGCGCAACGCCGCGTGGAAGCGCCCACTCCACTCGCCTCTGCTCCCCGGCGCCAGGCTGACCAGGTAAGGATAGAGCGGGAGCTGCAACCGGTTCGCCACCACCTCGTCGGGCAGGTCGCTGAGCTTCTGGGCGTACCGCAGGTAGGCGCCCTGGTCGTGGGCGTTGAGCACGGTCTCCGGTTGCTGGTTGAACCGATCGACCTGGCGGTCGACGCCGATCAGGAAGAGGGCGACGAGGCACACCACCGTGACGGTGATGGCGCCCCGGTGACGGCGGCGGGGCTCGGAGGGGCCCGGTGCACCCGCCGGTGCCCAGCGGAGTCCGCCCGGCCGGGGGCCAGGGGCGCCGACACCGGCACGGGCGCCGCCACCGACACCGGCGACGGCGCACACACCGCCACCGGCGACGGCGCACACACCGACGCCGGCGATGACGGTCGCGCCGACGGCCACGAGCGGCCATCCGAGGGCCGGCGACGCGATCGTGGTGGCGATCCCCGCGCCCACGAGCAGCACCGCCCACGGGGCACGCGAGAGCACGGTCCGCCACACCCGGAGCTCGGTCCCGGACCGTACGAGCAGGTGGGCCTGCAGCAGCAGCGATGCGGCCACGAGGGCGGCGACCAGGCCGGTGACCAGGGCGGTGAGCGGGGCGGCGAGGCAGGCGCCGGCGAGGAGCAACGTGGCGGTCGATCGCGCCGGCCGCGCCGCCAGCACCGATCGCCGGGGCCCGGCCCGAGGCCGACCGATCAGCGCATCGAGCACCATCACAGCCCACGCGACCAGCGCGACCAGGCAGGCGAGGACCGTGGTGCGCGTGTTCGGCGACGTCGCCGCGAGCACCGCCGCCACCAGCGACAGCGACAGCGCCCAGCCGACCGGGCCGGCACCCCCCTCGCCGCCGCCTCCCTCGCCGAGGCCGACCTCGGACACGTCGGTCGGTCGGCGCCGGTCGCTCGGGGGCTCGCTGCCTGCGCGTGGTCGGGCCATGTCCGCAGGTGCAGCGTAGGCGGTGTACCCCTCCAGGTCGTCCGCGGGGCGCCCGCGCCGCGACCCGGTCGCCGCCCGGACGGCCGTTTCGACCGCGGTGGGGGAACTGCCTAGTGTCGGCGTCATGGACATCGATGGAGTTTCCGCAATCGTCACCGGAGGCGCCTCCGGCCTGGGTGAGGCGACGTCGCGTCGGCTCGCCGCCCGGGGTGCGCGGGTCGTGGTGCTCGACATGCAGGACGACAAGGGCGAGCCCCTGGCCAGCGAGCTGGGCGGCGTGTTCGTGCACGCCGACGTCACCGACACCGACGAGGTGCAGGCCGCGGTCGTCGCCGCCAGCGAGCTGGGCCCGCTGCGCGTGCTGGTGAACTGCGCCGGCATCGGCTGGGCGCAGCGCACCGTCGACCGCAACGGTGGCCCGCACGACCTGGGCGCGTTCGAGAAGGTCGTGGCGGTGAACCTGGTGGGCACCTTCAACTGCATCCGCCTCGTCGCCTCGGCCATGAGCGCCACCGAGCCGCTCGAGTTCGGCGAGCGCGGCGCGGTGGTCAACACCGCGTCGGTCGCGGCCTTCGACGGCCAGATCGGCCAGGCCTCGTACTCGGCGTCGAAGGGCGGCGTGGTGGGCATGACCCTGCCCATCGCCCGCGACCTGGCACCGGTCGGCATCCGGGTGAACACCATCGCCCCCGGCCTCATCGACACGCCGCTCCTCGGCCTGCTGCCCGACCCGCAGAAGGAGGCGCTGGGCCAGAGCGTGCTGTTCCCGAAGCGACTGGGCACCCCCGACGACTTCGCGTCGCTCGCCATCGAGCTGGTCACCAACGGCTACCTCAACGGCGAGACCGTGCGCCTCGACGGCGGCATCCGGATGCCGCCCAAGTAGCTCGCCGGCACCACGGCGGGCGGGTCGGCAACGTCCGATCGGCCGGTCGGGCGTCGACGGGGCGCGCCGGCCTCGCCTCGGTGCCCGGCGCGGCCGTGCGCTGCGCCTGCGCTACCCGGGTCGGTTGAGGGCGGCGTCGAGCCGGCGCACCCGTTCGGGAAGGTCCCGGACGGGTCGGGCCAGCAGGTGGTGGATCGCGGCGTGCACCCGTCCGCGCCACCCCGGGAGCGGCCAGCGGGTCTGGATGAACAGCACGTACCTCGGTTCGTCGGCGTCGTTCCAGGCCTCGTGCTCGACCGCGTCGTCGAAGGCCAGGCTCTTGCCGTCCTCCCAGACGATCACCTCGTCGCCCACCTGCAGCCGGCAGGCCCCGGGCGGTCCGGGCACCCGCACCCCGAGTTGGTAGCGGAGCGAGCGGAAGGGCCCCCGGTGCAGCGGGATGTGGGTGCTCGGGGCCAGGACGGTGAAGCCGGCGGTCTCGAGGTCGGGCACGTCGGCGATCAGCGCCGTGGTGGCGGGGCAGCGCGCCGCGTTGGCCGAGATCCACCGTCCGAAGGAGAACAGCACGTAGGTGGTCCACGGCCCCTCGGCGCCCTGCCCGCCGCCGTGGACGTCGTTGACGTGGGGCATGGCGATGCCGTCGGCGAGCAACTGGTCGAGCTCGGCGCGAACCGTCGGCCACCGGGCCGCGATCGACGGTGCCCACGGGACGTCGAACGGGTCGACCGACTGGTTGGTCAGGGGGACCGCGCGCTCCACGACCCGGGCGTCGAGCGCGATCAACGGTCGGAGCAGGGGCAACAGCGCCAGGTCCGGCCCGGGCAGTCGCCGGCGGCGTGGCGGTGGGCCGCCGGCCTCAGGGGTTGTGGCCGCACCACCGTTCGCGGTGCTCCTCCACACGTTCCGGCCGCGCCCGGGCACGATCGTCGCCTCCGGCCGGTCGAGCAGCGCCCGCAACCCCTTGCCGATGGTGGTGACCGCCGGCGGCGCCATGAGCGACTCGTGGGCACCCGCGACGGGGTGCACGCACACCTCGCGGGCGTGTCCGCCCCATCCCATCGAGGCGTCGGTGCCGGCGGTGGTCTCGGCCCAGAACAGGTCGACGCGGCCCCCGTAGGGTGACGGCGCCCAGTCGGGGCCCACGAGGCTCCAGTGGGCCCACCAGGCGAACCACAGCCGCTCCTCGGGGGCGACCGTGCCACCGCCGCGCAGCACCCGGCGCCAGCGCCGGGCCAGCACCCAGCGATTGAGCCAGAGGCGGCGGAGCGGCGCCGCCCAGCGGGGGAGACCGTCGGAAGACCGCGCCACCGCATCGCGCAGGTACGGCAGCGGCGGTAGCCGCGAGCGCGAGTAGTCGAGGCCGCGGTAGCCGGGGCCCACGTCGATCACGCCGAGCAGGGCCACCGTGTCGCCCTCGGCTTCGAGCACCCGGGCCATCTCGAAGGCGAGGATCCCGCCGAACGAGTAGCCGCACAGGTGGTAGGGCCCGTGGGGCGCCACCACGCGCATCGCGGCCACGTAGTGGGCGGCCAGCGCCTCGATGGTGGCGAACCGGAGCCGGCCCTCGAGCATCGGCGACTCGAACCCGTACACCGGCTGGTCCTCACCGACGGCGCGGGCCAGGTCGCGGAACCGCCAGGCCGACCCTTGCAGGTCGTGGGTGACGAACAGGGGGGCGCGGCCGGGGTCGCCGGCCTGGATGGTGACCACGGGCGCGGCCGTCGCCGCTCCGGCCTGGGTGCCGAGCGCGGCCGCCAGTTGCGCCACGGTGGTGGCCTCGAGGAACACCGCCATGGGCAGACGCCGGCCAGTCCGTTGCTCGAGTAGCACCAGCAGGCGTGCCGCCAGCAGGGAGTGCCCGCCGAGCGCGAAGAAGTCGTCGTCCCGGTCGACCGGGCCGACGTCGAGCAACTCCTGGAACAACGACGTGAGGGTGGCCTCGAGCTCGTCGTCGGGCGGGGGATCGGTAGCCGCTCCGGCGGCCGGCCGGTCGGCGCCGGGCGCGCCCTCGTCACCCGCGCGCCCGTCACCCGTGCCCTCGTCGAGCGCCACCGTCTCGATGCCGGCGAGTCCGGGACGCCGGTCCGAGCGAGCACCGGCACCGGCACCGATGCCGTTGTCGATGCCGTTGTCGATCGCATTGTCGATGCCGACGGCGCCCAGCAGCATCAGCCGCCGCAGGTCGGGCAGCGAGGTCGCCGGTTCCGCCGCACCGAGCGCCACCAGCGTCGGCGTGAGGGCCGCCACCGTCACCCCCTCCTCGGCGAGCCACGACGCGAGCCCGCTCCAACCCCGGGTGCGGGCGTCGTGGAGCACGGTGCCGGCCCCCGCCAGCAGGCCGGCCAGGAAGGCTCGGGCGCCGGCGGGCGCGGAGAGCGGCACCAGCAGCCCCAGGCGGTCGTCGTCGGTGAGCCACACCCGCTGCGCATCACGGGCGGCCCGGGCGACGACGTCGTGGTGCGTCAGGGTGTGCACGACCGCCCCGGCCTCGGGGTGCAGCTCGGGCACGAGCAGTGCCGGATCGTGCGGCCGAGGCGACCGCAGCGGCGCGGCCGGCTCGGCCCGCAGGCGATTGGTGACCGCAACGGTGCCGTAGCCGAAGCGGCGGTGCGCGGCGATCGCCGTGGCCCGGTCGGCCACCACGAGCCGGGCTCCGGCCGCCCAGTACCACTCTCGCTGCAGGTCGTCGGGGGCATCGGGGTCGAGGATCAACGGGGCGTGCCCGGCGAGCATCACCGCCACCACTGCCCCGGCCAGCTCGACCCGGTCGGCGGTGGCGGCCACGGCGACGGGCTGCGGGCCGTCGTCGTCGGCGAGCCGGGCGGCGATGGCGCCCGCGAGCACGCACGCCGAGGACCACAGCTCGTCGAAGGTGCGCGACCCGTCGGGGCCATCGAGCGCGACCCGGCCGGGCGCGGCCTGGCACCGCCGCTGCAGCAGCTCGGGGACGGTTGGGTCGCTCACCGGACGGCCACGTCGAGCGACGCCAGCACGGAGCGTCCGACGTGATCGACCCGGTGGGGGGCGTTGCGCAGCAGCGTCTGGGCGCTGGCCTCGGCCCACACCGCCGGGTCTCGGAGCAGCGAGCGCAGCCGATCGGCGAGTGCGGCCAGGTCGTCGTGGTCGATGCCCACCGAGTCGTCCCCGGCGCCGACCGTCAGCACCGGCACACCCCGGGCGGTGGCTGCGGCTGCGAGTGTCCCCGTCGCCGAGCCGAGCAGCACCAGGGCCGCGATGTCGTCGCCGCGCTCCTCGCAGTCGTCGAGCGACCAGTCCACGAGCTGGCCCTCGAGCCCGGCGAACCGGGGGTCGGTCCACCGGGCCCAGCTGCGCCGGAGGTCCTCGTGGATCCAGGCGACGGCGGGCTGGGGACGGGCGCCGGCGCCGCTGATCGCCGCGAGGAGCACGGGCAGCGCCTCGATCGCCGACGGGCCGGTGTCGACCACCGCCACCAACCGGTCGGCGAGCGCGGGGCGGCCGGAGTCGGGCGCCGCGTCGAGGAGCGGCTCGGCGACCCGGTGCAGGCGCTCGGCGGCGATGCCCCGCTCGCGCAGGGCCGCGCCGATCCGATCGCCACCCACGAGGAACGACGTGGCCGCGGACGCCACCTCGTCGACCCGCTGGGTGTCGTCGTCGTCGAGCCACACCGCGACCCGCCGGTTGTCGGCCGGCGGCAGCCATTCGAGCAGCGGAATCGTGTCCGGTCCGCCGAGGAGGAAGCGCTCACAGCCCGCCAGCGGGGCCAGCGCCCGCCGGAGCTGGAGGGTCTTGAGCGCACGTGACGCGGGCGTGACCCGCGCCGCGGCGAGGGCGCGGGCGCCGAGGTGGCGGTTGACGGCGCCGGCGTCGATGACCGGGGCCGCCTCGGCGAAGGCGGCGACGAGCGGGCCGCTCTGCCAGCACACCACGGTGGGCGGTCGTTCGAGCTCGGCGCTCAGCCAGCGCACCAGGCGCAGCAGGGTCTCGGTGCGCTGGAGCGCGATCGCTTCGGGAACGACCACCACGAGCTCGGGCTCGGGGGCCCCCGGTGCTCGATGGGCCGTCGACGGTGCGGGGGGGCGCGGCGTCGTCGCCGGATCGGGCATGGCTGTTCATGCTACGGGAGCGGCCACGGCGCTCCGCCGGGCCCCGCCTCAGTGGACGGTCGGGAGCTCCCGGGTCCCGCGGCCCCCGACCAGGGCGGCGTGGTCCGCCATCGCCAGCAGCTCGGCGTCGCCCGACGAATTGCCGTAGGCCCACAACTCGACGTCGTCGTCGGCGCCCGTCTCCGCCAGCCAGCGCCGGAGCAGCACGGCCTTCTGGGGGCCGCGCACGTTGGGCCCGAGCATCTCACCCGTGTGGCGGCCGTCCGCGCCCACCTCGAGCCCGACCGCGATCACCTCGTCGAAGCCGAGCCGATCGCGCAGCAGGGGGGACAGGTAGACCGTGAGCGACGCCGAGACCGCCACCACCTCGTGGCCGGCGCGCCGGTGCCGCTCCACCTGCTCGACCATGTCCGGCAGCAGCGTCGTCGCCAATTGGCCGGCGTAGCGCTCGCCGGCGGCCTGCACCCGCTCGGGGTCGTCGCCGGTGGTCAGGCGCCGCAGCAGCTGGGCCTTGAGCTCGTCGCGGCGGTGGACGTCGGGGTCCCGGCGCCAGGGCGGCCCCACCGCGGCCGCGTGGGTGAGCAGCCGGCGCCGGCCGTACAGGCGGGCGAGGAAGGGGACGAGGGTGTCGCGAGGGGTGAGCGTGCCGTCGAAGTCGAACGCCGCCACCCGGCGGGCGGTGGTCATCGCTCGGCCAGCACCGCCTCGAGCGCCGGCGCGAGGGTGGGATGCGCGAAGGCGAAGCCCGATGTGGTGAGGCGCTCGGGGAGCACCCGCTGGCCGGCCAGCAGCAGCTCGTCGACCAACTCGCCGCCGAAGATCACCTTGGGGCCGAACGAGGGGACGGGGAGGAACGCGGGCCGGTGCAGCGCACCCGCCAGGGCCTCGGTGAACTCGCGGTTGGTGGCCGGCGCGGGAGCGGTGAGGTTGACGGCGCCGTCGAGGTCGCGGTCGAGCAGCCAGCGGATGGCGGCGACCTCGTCGGCGAGGGTGATCCAGCTCATGTACTGGTGCCCACCGGCGATGCGCCCGCCCAGGCCGAGCCTGAACAGGGGCAGTTGCTTCGCCAGCACCCCGCCGTGCGCGTCGAGGACGATGCCGGTGCGGAGGTGGGCCACCCGGATGCCGGCGTGGCGGGCGGGGTCGGCTGCCGCCTCCCACTTCTGGCACACGCCGGCGAGGAACCCGGTGCCGGGGCCCGAGTCCTCGGTGAGCACCTCGTCGCCCCGATCGCCGTAGTAGCCGATGGCGGAACCGCTGATCAGGACGCGCGGGCCGTCGGACGCCTCGGCCAGCCGGCGGGCCAGCAGGTCGGTGCCCCGCGTGCGGCTGGTCTCGATGCGGGCCTTCTGGGCGTCGGACCAGCGCTTCTCGGCGATGCCCTCACCGGCCAGGTGGACCACGGCGTCGAGGCCGGCGAGGTCGGCGGGGTCGAGACGGTCGGCATCGGGGTCCCACCCGATCTGGTCGGCGCCGTCGGGTGAGCGGCGCACGACTCGCACCACCCGATGGCCGTCGGCCACGAGCGAGGTGCGCAGCGCCTCGCCGATGAGCCCGGTCGAGCCGGTGATGGCGATGTCCATGCCCTCAACCTACCGGTGCACGGTCGGCCGCGGCCGTGCCCAGCGGGGGTGTCGTCGCCACCTGCCTCAGGGGTCGAGGGACAGGCGCAGGCGTTGATCGCCGTCGGCGGTGTCGACCGTGGTCGTGGCCGAGCCGTCGTCGAGGATCTCGAAACCGTCGGTCGGTCGGGCGGTGTAGCCCGCCGTCGGGGTCACGGTGACGGTCATGTTGTCGGGGTTCACCATCGGCTGGTTGGCCACCGTGAGGCGGTAGGTGTCGGACGGCTCGATGGTGCCGGACAGGTTGAGCACGAGCGTGAGGGTCTGGCCCGCCGGGATGTTGAAACGCCCGGTGTACACCGACATGCCGAACTCCCGCTCGGCCTGCAGGGACAGCGGTCCCTCACCCAGGGCCGACCGGGCCACGCCGTCGTCGAGGAGCAGCGGCGTGTAGAAGAACAACGTGATGCCGTTGGTGCCGAGGGGGGTGTCGCCGCCGCGGATGCGGTCGCCGCTGCTCAGGATCACGTCGGGCAGGCCGCTGGGCGGCGCGTTGTTGGTGATGTCGATGGTCGCGGTGGCGTGCACCTCGCCGGTGGTGGGGTCGTACTCGGCCCGGTAGTCGATCGACCGCTGCATGAAGATGTCGATCTTGTTGTTGGCCTTGTTGTTCGTGTTCAGGCCCACCAGGTCGCCGCCGTGGGGGCGGGGGTACGCGCCGTCGAGGCCCAACTGCTCGAAGAACGACTGCTCGGCGCCGGCCGAGCTGTAGGCCATGAGGCGGCCCTGGTCGACCATGGGGCCGAGGACGTCGGTGACCTGGCGGGGACCCGGGATGTCGCCGCTGGTGAGCAGGTCGAAGGTCTTCCGGGTGGCCTCCTCCAGGAAGTCCTTGCGGTCGGAGCGCTGGTCGAAGGTGAGGTACTGCTGGCGCAGCAGGATGTCGGCGGCGGTCTCGGAGGTGAGGGGCTCGGGGTAGCCGGTCACAGTGATGGGCCCCGTGAACGTGAGCAACGCCTGCAGCGCCACCGGGTCGACGGTGATGACACCGTCGACCGGCTGGCCCCCCGCCTGGGGGTACAGCTCGGACATCACCTCGCCCACCATGGGCATGTCGGGGGAGATGCCGGCGTCGCCCATGTAATTGGCGATGTCGTACCGCTCGTACCGGGCGAGGTAGGCGGGCGGGCCCGACAGGGTGGCGCCGTTGGCCCGGGCCGGCAGCTCGACGTCCTCGATGCTGCCCGAGCGGGTGAGCTCGAGGTCGCCGTCGGTGGCGGTGAGCTCCCCGAAGCTGCCCATGAAGCCGCCGAGCGAGCGGTTCTCACTGGGGGTGAGGAAGGCGATGAAGTAGTGGCGCGTGCCCTCGCCGCCGAGCAGCGCCGGGGCCAGGTCGACGCCCTGGATGGCGATCTGTGCGTCGGGGAGGGCGTCGTCCACCTCGCGGTCGAACTTGTCGACCCGGGCCGCCAGCGGCTGGATCAGCCACGGCGACTGGACGTCGGTGACCGACGTCGACGCCGACTGCAGCGCGGCCTCGGCGTCGCGGAGGGGCCCCTCGAACGAGGCCACCAGGTCGAGGTCGATGGCGCCGTCCTGGAAGCGCAGGTTGTCGATGTCGGCCTCGGTGGCCGCCGACGCCGCCGACGCGGCCAGCGCGGCGCCCTCGCCGGAGACGATCTGGACCGCGGCGGCCTGCTGGCCGAGCAGGGGCACGACCCGCGCCGGGAGGGCCCAGGGCGCGGTGAGCGTGTCGTGGGCGGTCCCGAACGACGCCGCGGCGCGGCCCAGGCGGCGGGCGGCCACCGTGCCCTTCCCGTTGCGGGCGGCGTCGAAGCCGTTCTGGGCCTGGTTGATGCCGGACGTGAGGTCGGGGCGGGCCGTGAGCGTCGCCACCGCGAGCCCGACCGCGGCGAGCAGGGCGAACACCACGGCGGCCGCGATCGACCAGTGCACCACCCGGCGCACCCGATCGGTGGACCGCCGGTAGCCCGACACCAGGACGGGGACGGTGGCGGCGGCGGCGATCAGGGCGGTGGCGCCGGTGGGCTCGATCTCGTTGAGGCGGACCAGCACCTGGATGGCGAGGCCGCCGACCGTGGCGCCGAGGAGCGGGCCGAACCGCTGGGTGTGGCGGTCCGACGCCGATCCCACGAAGGCGAGCACGAGGGCCAGCAGGCTGATGGCCAACTGCACGCCACCCTGGGCGGCGGTGGCGGTGACGCCGCCCAGCACCAGCCACGTCCAGCGCCGTGCCTTGGCCGCCGCCAGCACGACCACCACGGCGAACCCCGCGGTCCAGAGCAGGTCGCTCAGCCACCAGCCGGTGGGCTCGGCCCCGCTGAGGGCGGCACCGACACCGGCCAGCCCCGCGATCGCCCACACGAAGAACCGGTCGCTGGACGGCGGCACGCGCGCGGGCCTGGTGACGGGGTCGGCGGTGGTGTGGGGGGCGGCCAAGGTGGGAGACGCTGGTGGGAGGGCGCCGCCGGTGCGACGGCGCCGGGCGATCCTATCGGTGCGCACCGGTCGGTTTCGGGCGGCCCGGGCGCGCCCGGGGGCGCGTCCGGCCCTCCGGCGGCGCAGTAGCGTCGGCCCGTCCATGTCGTCCCCGACGGTCAGCCTCTGCATCCCGGTCTACGCCCCCCAGGCCCACCACCTGGCGCGGCTGCTGGCGTCGATCCGCGAGCAGGACCACCCCGGCCTCGACGTGGTCATCACCGACGACGGCGGGTCCCCCGGCCTCGACGAACTGGTCGCGGCGGCGCGCCTGCCCGCCGTGCAGGTGGTCCGCAACCCTCGGCGCCTCGGGATGGTGGCCAACTGGAACCAGGCCGGGAGCCTCGCCTCCGGTGAGCTGATGATGGTGCTCGGCCAGGACGACGAGCTGGGCCCGGGGCTCGTCGCTCGCCACGTGGAGGAATTCGAGGCCGCGCCGAGCGTGGTGGCCTGCTCGGCGGGTGAGGTGTGGATCGACGACGACGGCGGCGAGATCGAGGTGCCCCGGCGACCGAACCGCCGCGAGCGCATCTTCGTGGCGCACGAGCGCTACGTGCTGGATCAGGGCGAGCTGGTGCGGCTGTGCCTGCGCAACGGGCAGGTCTACGGCGAGCCGTCGGCGGTGATGTTCCGGCGCTCGGCCTTCGAGGCGGTGGGGGGCTACCGCGCCGAGCTCGGTCACGTGGCCGATCTCGACCTCGACCTGCGCCTGGCCGGCGAGGGCCCGGTCGTCTACCTCACCGCACCCCTGGTGCGCCGCCGGTTGCACCGGCACATGGCGACCGTCGGCGAGCAGGCCAGCGGCGAGACCGCCGATGCACGCGAGCGGCTGCACCAGGCCTGGATCGACCACCCCGCGCTGTCCGCCCACGATCGGGCGCGGGCGCGGGTGGCGCTGACGTCATGGGCGGCGCGGGACGTGGTGAAGGCCGTGGCCCGTCGACGGTGGGCGGTGGCCCGCCGCCAGGCGGGGGTGGTGCGGCGCTACGGGCGCAACCCGTGGCGCGACGTGGTCGAGAACGCCACCGAATTGGTGACGGGCCGCAACATCGACGCCCGCTGAGCGCCCGCAAACCAGCGAACCAACGCTGCGAACCCCAGCGAACCAACGCTGCGAAGCGGAGCGGAGCAGCGGCGCCGTCGAACCGGATGCCGGAGGCGCTCCGACGAAGGAGGAGCCAATGTGATGCGGCGCCGGCGAACCGGATGCCGGAGGCGCTCCGACGAAGGAGGAGCCAGTGTCATGCGCCGCCGGCGGGTCGCAGGGCGGTGCGGGCCGCCCGGCGGGCCCGCCCGGCCACCCGCCGCCAGCGAGGCCGAGGGGGCGCCGTGACGGTGACGTCGGTGCTGTCGGCCACGTAGACCGCCTCGTAGCTGAGGGGGTCCACGTTGGAGCTGCCCTGGCCGGAGCCCTGGTTGGCGCTGGCGCCTTCCACGAGGGGGCCGACCCACCGGTTCCCCGCCACGGTCACGTCGCTCACGCCCTTGATGCGCACGAAGTTGTTGCGGCACCGGCCGATCACGTTGTCCTGCACCGTGACCCGCTCGATGGGCATGCCGGTGTGGAGGTCGTCGGCGACGGCGATGCCAGAGGCGATGCCACCGCCCCAGAGGATGCCCGTCTCGTGGAAGCCGGCGTCGTCGATCCGGTTGGCGCGGATGGTGACGTCGCTCACCGGCCCGTAGCCGTCCATGGGCCGGATG
Source organism: Acidimicrobiales bacterium (assembly GCA_044221555.1). Taxonomy (GTDB): domain Bacteria; phylum Actinomycetota; class Acidimicrobiia; order Acidimicrobiales; family DATDAH01; genus JAEUJM01. The sequence goes on along the minus strand of JBGAOY010000001.1, from coordinate 1,026,633 downwards.
CCGATGCCGGTCAGGTAGGTGCCCCGCACGGTGTTGTCCTCCACGACCACCCGCTCGCAGCCGCCGAGGGCGATGCCGTTCGACCCGGCGCGCTCGATGCTGTTGCGGCGCACCACCACGTCGGCCGACTGCTCGGGGTTCCACCAGTTGCCGCCCCAGATGGCGATGGCGTCGTCGCCGGTGTCGGCGCACCGGCAGTCCTCGATGGTGACCCGCTGGCACCCCACGAGGTGTATGCCGTCGGTGCACATGTCGTGCACGTCGAGGTCGCGGAACGTGAGGTCGGAGCAGCTGTTCACGTGGAAGCCGATCCGCGGGCCGTTGCACACCTCGACGTCGTGGGCCACGAAGCCGTGCAGGTCGCGCAGGTGGATGTTCATGTCGGCGCTGTCGCGGTCGCCCGGGTCGGGCAGGTTGGACGCCACCGTGAGGTTGGTGATCGACGTGTCGACGCCTCCGCCGAACCGGGGGTCGCCGTGGATGCTCAGCCGCACCTTCGGGTAGGCGACGTGGTCGAGCAGCACGGTGGTGACGCCGGGCCCGTCGCCCCGGATGTGGAAGCGGCTGAACGGGAAGGAGTGGCTGCGGTCGTAGCCGTCGATGGGGCCGAGGCGGTACGTGCCCGCGGGGAAGTACAGGACCGCACCCACCTCGGGGTCGAAACGGGGCCGGATCGTGCGGAAGCCGTCGAAATCGTCGAAGCAGGCGTGGGCCAGCACCGCGGTGCCGTCGTTGGTGACGCCGTCGCCGACCGCACCGAACTCGGTGACGTCGAGCACGACCGGCTCGGGGCTCACGCCCCTCGCTCCGGCCGACTGCGTCGCCGGGCCCTGCCGTGGTTCGTCGGGCACATCGGAGCGAGGGTAACGGCGCCGCGGCGGTCAGGGGGGCGTCGGCGCGGCCCAGGCCGGCGCCACCGTGGTGGCGGCGGCCACGGTCACCGACCCCGAGCGGTCGTCCCGACCGGCCATGGCCACCGGGAACGCGACGGCCTGCACGTAGGTGCTCTCACCACGCCGCGGCCCGAAGCGCAGGCGCCGCACCACGCACGCGTCGCGCAGGTCCTCGTGCATCACCGCGGGCGCACCCAGCCGCGCCGACGCCTCGGTCACGACCTCGACGTAGGGCCGGCCCACGCAGCGGTCGGCCGGGAGGCCGAGGAAGTCGGTGCCCGGGCCCACCTCGAGGGCGCGGTCGTCGGGATCGCAGACGATGAAGCTGGTCCGGCACGAGCCCATCGTCTCCTCGGCGAGCGCTGTGGCCGTCTCCACGCTGCACCCGGGCGTCACCGGGGCCTCCGCCAGGACCGGGGGCAGCGGCTCGACACGAGTGGAGACCCGTGGATCAGGGGGCCGGGGGACCATCGCCCGGGCGCCGCCGCGGGGCCGCCTGCCGTCGCCGGCGGCCCGGTCGGCGCCCGCCGCGGGCGGGGCGGGACCGGTGGCGGTCGCCCGCGCGGCGGGCGCGGGCGGGTCGGGAGCCGGCTGGAAGTAGGTCGCCCGCCTCCGGATCGTGGCCGGCACCTCGCGAGCGCGCACCTCCGCCCGTGTCTGGTCGCGCCAGTGGCGCAGCCGGTCGAGCTCGGTGTCCCACACGTCGCGGTTGAGCGACAGCTTTCGGCGCAGGCGCCGGCCCCGGCGCTCGAGCGTGGCGACCAGCGCCTCGAACTCCGGCAGCGGCAGCTGGTACAGGCTGAACGGCTCGCGGATCACCGTGTTGACGCTGACGCGGCAACCCCAGGCGTCGCCGAACAGGAGGTAGTCGCCGAACTCGCGCCAGTTGGCCTGCATGAGGCAGTAGGTGAGCTCCAGGTCGGTGCCGCGGGACCGTGTGTACTCGCGGAAGCGACCCAGGTTGGTGATCAGCTCGTCGTGGGACGCACCGACGCGGATGGCCTCGACGGTCGCCGGGGTGACGCCGTCGAGGGAGACCGCGATCGAGACGGGGAACCGGTCGAGGACGCGCTCGACCCGCTCGTTCCACTGGGTGCCGTTGGTGGTGACCTTGCACGGGGTGTGCAGGTCGGCCTCGGCCATCAGGTCCCACACCCGGAAGGTCTCGCGGGCGAGGAACGGCTCGCCACCCAGGAAGCGCACCTCCACCAGGTGCGGCAGGAAGTGGGTGAGGTCGTCGAAGAACCCGTCGTCGTACACCTTCGGCAGCGGTGGTCGGTGCTCGCGCCGCGTCCGGATGCGCGACGAGAGGTCGCCGTCGCACATCACGCACTCGAGGTTGCAGGTGTTGCTGATGGCCAGCTCGAGCCGCTGCGGCCAGATCGCGTCGGGGGAGGGCACCGCGAGCCCGTCGAAGTCGTGGGCCAACGCGCCCTCGAAGTTGCCGTCGTCGAACTGCCATTGGCAGAAGCGGCACCCGAGGCTCATGTCGTAGGCGACCATGGCGGCCCGCAGGTCCCCCGCCCGCTCGCCTCGCCAGATGTCCAGCAGCGACTCCCGGCCCACGTTGCCCAGCACGTGCTCGACGTTCTGGCAGCACGCCCGGACGTCGCCGGCGGGATCGAGGTACATCGAGGTGAACGGCGCGTAGCAGCCGGCGCGGAAGCCCTTCTCGGCCAGGTTGCGGGCGGCGTCGTACCGAGCCCGCTGTTCGCTGTCCACCGTTCGAAACCCTACGGGCCTTCGATCAGCGTCGTCGGATCAGTCGCCGCCAGCGGCCCACGGGTGTGGCCACCACCCACAGGGCGCCGGGACCGCTGTTCCAGAGGGTCGCGCGGCCCCCGACGGTCGTCCTGACGCGTGTGCCGATCGCGAGCGTGGAGACCCAGTCGTCGCCGCGGGCGCCCGCAGCGGTGACGGAGCACTCGTAGACGGTGAGGTCCACGGCCCGGTCGTCCGGTGCGGCGAGGGTGACCCGGGCGTGCGGTCCCAGCGCCACGACGGTGGCATCGGCGGGGCGGGGACCTGCCAGCGCGGTGAGGTCGGCGCGAAGGTCGGAGGGCCCGAGCGCCTCGATCGGGCCGATGCCAGTGGCCCCGTCGACCGATTCCACGGTGACGCCCCCGGCGGCCTCGGGGTGCTCGCCGAGGGCCCACACCGGCTCGGTGACGTCGCGATCGGCGACCCGGGCCCCGGCGACCGACGACGGGACCACCACGCGGAGCGACGCGAGGGCGTCGTCGCCCAGCACGTCGTCCGGGACGACCGGGATCGCCTCCGGCCGTTCGCGGACACCCATGACCTCGGCCAGTTGGACCGGGTCGATCTCGGCGGGATCCTGCGTCTCACGGACCGGGAAGTCCTTCGCCGCCAGGTACTCGCCCACCTCGTGCGGGTGGCAGTCGGTGATGAACGCGGGGTCGACCCGGTAGACCCGCCGTCCCCGTCGGCCGGTGGCCGTGACGTGGACGAGCGTGCTGCCCTGTCGCGCCACCACCGCGCCGAAGGCAAGGCGGGGATGGGCCGACGAATTCGGGTCCGAGTAGTGGAGCATGTGGGCGTGGAAGATCACCGCCCAGCCCGCCGGGACGTCGACGGGTAGGGAATGGCGACGCAGGAACGCCTCGTAGGGCTTGAAGATCTCGGGGGTGTCGTAGCCCGACAGCCAGGGTGTCAGGTGTTGCGTGCCCAGGACCACCTCCAGCACGCCGTTCTCCTCGGCCGCGGCGACGTCGACGAGTGAGACCCAGATGTTGTAGGGGTCGTCGTCCTCGGGGGCGACGAATGTCGGCTCCCGATGCAGCCGCATCGCCGAGTCCGGCCCGGGGTGCTTGGTGAGGAAGGTCGACAGGATCGCCTCCCGGTCGTGGAAGAGATCGGAGAGGTACAGATCCCACACGCCCGACAACAGCGTGGTGATCTCGCGCACGAGGGCCCGGTCGTAGCGCGAGTAGTCGATGGCCATGCCCGTCTCGCCCTCTGGGCGGATGGCCTCGTAGGCGCGGCGAACCGCGACGACCTCCTCGGCCGACAGGAACGGGATGACCACGAACCCGTCCCGGCGCAGCGCCGAGTCCAACTCCGGATCACACAGCACCGCGCCCTCGATGCGTGAGCGTGCGATCATGCGCGCTCGTCGGTGAGGGGGTCTGCGCGCCAGGTCATGTCCACCGAGGGCCCCGGCATGCCGTGCACGTTCGCGTCGCTCACCACGAGAGTCTGCCAGCGTTCTGAGAGCACCACGGACGCCCGGTCATCCACGACGGCGAGCACCACGTCGAAGCGGCCGGACACGATCTGGGGGCCGAGGGTGATGCGGTACCGGTAGCGCCCCGGCCGGTCGAGTAGGCCACCGGGGGCCTCTAGGGTGCGCAGGTAGAAGGTGCGGATGAGCCGTTCCTGCCGCGTGAGGGTCATCGAGCGGTCCTCCTGCTCGGCGCGGAAGCTGAGCTCGAGGGCGGCGGTGGGCGACGGCTGCTCGACGACCAGTGTGCCCTCGATGTGCAGCGTGCCTCGGCGTGGGATGGTGCGCTCGCTGACCTCCATGGTCAGCAGTCGCGCACCGCTGGTCGCGTCGCTGACCCCGCCCGCCCACTGGGTCACCGTGCCGCCGTACCGGTCGAGCACCTCGTTGGTGGGCCCGTCGTCGGTGAGGCGGCCCTTCGTGAGCTGGATGGTGCGCTCGCAGGTCTGGTCGATGAGCGACAGCTCATGGGAGACGAACAGCACGGTGGACCCCTCGCCCCGCTTGTCGAGGATCGATTGGGTCGCCCGCCGCCGGAACTCGGCGTCGCCCACGGCCAACAGCTCGTCGACCAGGTAGAGGTCGCCCTTGGTCTTGATGGCCACCGCGAAGCCCAGGCGGGCCCGCATCCCCGTCGAGTACTGGCGGATGGGCACGTGGACCGCGTCGCCGATCCCGGCGAACTCGACGATGGCGTCGAGGGCGTCGTCCGCGGTCCGGCGATCCATCCCCAACAGCCGCGACCGCACCCGGATGTTCTCGATGCCGGTCATCTCGGGGTGCATCCCCGACCCGAGGTCCAGGAGCGGCACGACCGACCCCCGCGTGGTGACCGCACCCGAGTCGGGGCGGGTCAGCCCGGCCACGATCCGCAGGAACGTCGACTTGCCGGCGCCGTTCGGCCCGACGATGCCGAGCGACTCGCCGCGCGCGACCGAGAGGTCGAGATGGTCGAGGGCCCGGAGCCGCTCGCCTCGGCGCGACAACCCCCACCGCCCGGGGATGAGGGCCCGCAGGGCCGCCACCGCCCGCCCGGTGCGAAAGGTCTTGGTGACCTGGCTGGCCTCGATGATCCCCTGGCCCTGGTGGCCGGCGACCCGATCGGTCCCCGTCTCCCCTGGCGCACGATCGTCAGGCTCGACCACCCAGTCGGGCACCATGGTGACGTAGGAGCTCCGGTGGGAATCCGACGGCAGCCGGGTGTCGGACGAGGCCCGGGCGACCAGCTGTGAGCCGTCGTGCAGCACGATGCTGAACCGGATCGTCGTGTTGCGCCAGCCGAGGACGTCGGAGCGGCCCGTGACCAGGTAGCGGCCCGGTGCCCGCAGATCGGGGACGGCCTCGTTCGAGACCGTGTGCACGAGGTCGGGGTTGACGTAGGGCATGGTCATCTCGATGCCGACCACGGGGCGGCGCAGCGGGCGCGCCACCTCGATCTCCGCGGTGACGTTGAGCCCGTCGCCCGGCGAGAGCTCGGCGGGCACCGACCAACTCGTGATGTGCGCCGGTGGGTCGGGTGGCGGCTCGAACTCGGCCATCTCGCCCAGGTACCGGGCCACCACGCCCGTGGGGTCACCGTCGTCCACCACCCGCCCCTCGTCCAGGCACACCACGCGCGTGCACAGCATCGAGACCAGGGACATCTCGTGGGACACGAACAGCAGGGTGGTGCCACGGGCGACCATGGCCATGATGCGGTCGAAGCACTTCTGCTGGAAGTCGGGATCGCCGACCGCGAGCACCTCGTCGATGGCCAGCACGTCGACGGGGAATTGCGTGGCCAGGGCGAAGCCGAGCCGGGCCTGCATCCCGGACGAGAACTTCTTCAACGGCGAGTCCATGGCGTCCTCGACGCCGGCGAACGAGGCGATCTCGGGCAGGATCGCCTCGAGCTCGGACCGACCCAGACCGTGGAGGATCCCGCTGCAGCGCAGGTTCTCCCAGCCGGTCATCTCGGGGTGGAACCCGATGCCCAGCTCGATCATCGCCCCCACGGTCCCGCCGGTGGCGATCGTGCCGGCCGTGGGTCGGACGACACCGGCGACCACCTTGAGCAGCGTGGACTTGCCGGCACCGTTCGGCCCGATGAGTCCCAGGGTCTCACCCCGACCGACCGTCAGGTCGACGGCGTCGAGGGCGGCGAGGGGCTTCCGCGGCACCGGCCGGGTCCATGGCAGGAGCGACCGCCACTGACCCGAGGGGGGATCGCGGTCGTAGACCTTGGTGAGGCCCCGCAACTCGATCACGGGCTCGGCCACGGCGGTGGAGAGACGTCCCTGCGGCGGCAGGGTGACCTCCGCCGCAGGACGATCAGATGACATCGGTGACGCGGGCCTCGACCGCACGCGTGTACAGCACCGACGCGACGAGGGCCGCGCTCCCGACCACGAACTGGATCCCGAGCACCGTCAGGTCGGGGACCCTGCCGCGGAGCACGGCGTCACGGAAGCCCTCGATGGCGACCGCGATGGGGCTGACCGACGCCGTCCAGGCGAACGCCGGCGGCAGGATGGCGGCGTCGTACATCACCGGGGTGGCGAAGAAGCCCACACGGATGGCGAGCTGCACGATGTGGGGGACGTCGCGGATGAAGGCGGCGAACACGGCGACGAACACGCCGAGGGCCGCGGCCCAGACCATCAACATGAGGATGGGGAGCGGGAAGAGCAGCGTGTGCCAGGTGGGGTGTATGCCCTGGATCGTGGTCAGTGCGAACACGGTGACCAGCCCGATGGCCAGGTCGGCGAGCGACGCGCCGACCATGGAAAGGGGGAGGGCCTCCTTCGGGAAGTTGACCTTCGTCACCAGGTCCTGCGCAGAGATCAGGCTGACCACCGACGTGCCGAGCGACGTGGCGAAGAACGTCCACAGCACGAGGCCGCTCCAGGCGAGGCTCAGGTACGGCACGCCGCCACCGGTCACGTCGAAGCTCTGGGTGAGGACGATGCCGTAGACGATGAGCACGGCGACCGGGCTGATGAGGGCCCAGGCGATGTCGAGGATGCTCTGGCGGTACCGGGTGCGCAGCTCGCGCGGCGAGAGCACGCGGACGAGTTCGACGGTCCATCGGCACCGGTCGCCGAGGTCCGGTCCGGGCCGTCGGGACGTGTCGGTCATCTCGTCGACGCGCGGCCAGCTCGAACGCTGCCGGTGGTGACACCGTTGCGCTCCATGGCGCATAGAGTTGCACAGTGCCGATCTCAGGTGAAGTTGGTGGGGGGCACGCTCCTCGCTTCCTCGCCCGCAGTTGCGCCCGATGGTGGTCGACGCCACTCGGGAGCGACCTGCCGATCGAGCTGGGCCTCGACGAGGTGCTGACCCTGTTGGGGTCGTCGGTCATGGTGCCGGAGCCGTTGCGGGGCGCCCTCGGCGGCGATGCGCCGTGGCGCACGTGGAACGACGACCCCGACGCTCGCCCCGATGTCGCCGGTCGGGTCGTCGACGGTGGGTGGTCCGTGTCGAGCGCCGCCGGTCCCGTGGTGCTCGGGCCCGAGGAATTGGTGCTCCTCGAGCGCATCGACCGCCTCGGCGAGCCCGTCGCCGGGGATGACGCGGCCCGGCGCTCGCTCCGCGGCGCCGGGCTCCTCCCGGAGTCGGCGGGTGACGGTGGCAGAGACCGGCCGAAGCGGCGTGCGCCGGACATCGAACGGCTCGATCGGAGCGCGGCCGTCGACGTGGCGGGGGCGTCGGCGGGGTGGGGCCCGGTGTCCGACCACCGCGCGGGGCGGGTGCCGGTCTACGCCGTGTGGCACGAGGACGTCGGTCCACTGCTGGCGCTCGGGATGCTGACCGCCGCCGCCCGCCATCACGACGACGGGGCCCTGAACGACCGGTACGAGATCCGCCGGCCGGAGATCGCCGAGTCGGTGCTGGCCGACCTGGCCCGCCGGCCCGGCCCTGCCCTGCTCCTGTGCAGCGACTATGTGTGGTCACTCTCGGCGAACCTGGAACTGGCCCGCCGGGCACGAGCCGTCAACCCTGACCTGGTGGTCGTCCACGGCGGCCCCAGCTGCCCGAAGTACGAGGTCGACGCCGCCCGCTTCCTGGACGAGCACGCCGGGATCGCCCACGTGCTCGTGCGGGGCGAGGGAGAGGCGACGTTCTGCGAGATGCTCACCGAGCTCGCGGGCCGCCCGACGGACCTCGGCCGCCTTGCCGAGGTCGACGGCCTGTCGTTCCGTCACCCCGACACCGGCGAGATCGTCAGGACGCCCGATCGCGCCCGCGTCGCCGACCTCGACACGCTGCCGTCGCCCTATCTCACGGGTGAGTTCGACCACATCCCCAGCTCGTCGTGGAACTTCTGCATGACGGTGGAGACCAACCGGGGCTGCCCGTACGGCTGCACGTTCTGCGACTGGGGGGCGGCCACGATGTCGCGGCTGCGCAAGTTCGACCTGCAGCGGGTCACCGCAGAGCTCGAATGGGCGGTGGGCCACGGGGCCGTGGCGGTCGACTTCGCCGACGCCAACTTCGGCATCCTGGCTCGCGACGTCGAGATCGCGGCGCACCTCGCCGAGCTCAAGGGGCGCCTCGGCTCGCCGGAAGCGGTCATCTACTACCCGGCGAAGAACACCACCAAGCACCTGGTCAAGATCATCGAGCTGTTCAGCCAGGCGTCGATCTCGACGATCGCCGCGGTCGCGCTCCAGAGCACCGACGCCACCACCCTCACCGCGCTCGAGCGGTCGAACATCTCCCTGGACGCGTACGTGGCCGTGGCCGCCGATCATCGTCGCCGCGGGCATGTGGTGCAGGGCGAGCTGCTCCTGGGGGCGCCGGGCCAGACCTACGACAGCTTCCGCCGCGACCTGCAGTTCATGTTCGACCACGAGATGTTCGCCCGCATCTGGCCTGTGCAGGTGCTCCCAAACGCCCCCATGAACGACCCCGACTACCGACGACGCTTCATGATCCGCACCGACGATCACACCATGGTCGTGGCCACCGCCTCGTTCACCGAGGAGGACCGGGCCCGGATGCTGCGGCTACGCACGGTCCACACGATGTTCGAGGAGTTCGGTCTCCTGCGCCACGTGCTCCGGTGGTTGCAGTGGGACCGTGGCATCGACGCCAGCGAGGTGCTGGACAGGGTCCTCGACGTGGTCGACGAGCGGCCGGAGCGGTTCCCGCACCTGAGCTGGGTGGTGTCCTACTTCGACCTGATGGCCACGGCCCCGGAGGGCTGGCAGCCGTTCTTCGACGACGTGCGCCGCCTGCTCGCCGAGGAGTACGCCGTCGTCGACGCCACCGCGCTCGACTGCGTGCTCGAGCTGAACCGGTTCCTGATGCCGGAGCCGGGTCGGTCGTTCCCTGCGGTCCTCCCCCTGGCCCATGACTACGTCTCGTACTACCGCAGCGCGACGGCGGAGCTGTACACGACGGGCCAGTCGGGGCGGCCGGACCGGCCCCTCGACCGCTACGGCCCCGGGGAGCTCGTCGTCGCCGGCGATCCACTCGAGCTCTGTCGCCGGGGCCTCCACTTCAGTGGCGACAGCCGAGACCTGCTGATGATGGGCGACTTCCACCTGGGGACCGCCGCGGCGAACGAGCTGTGGTCACCGCTCGCCCGCCTACTGCCGCACCTGGCGCGCCACCTCGACCCCGGCCAGATCGACCTTCTGCTCGGCGACCGGAAAGGCCCCGAACCCCAGGCGGTGAGCCCGCCGGCGGTGGCCGTCGCGGTGGGGCAGGGTCGATCGACGGCGTGAACCCCGGGTTCCCGGTTCTCTGCGACCCCGAGGCCGATCGGCTGCTCGCGGACCGTGGGTACGTGGTGGTGCCGTTCCTCGATGACGACGAGGTGCAGTCGTTGCGCGTGGGGTACCGAGCGCTGGCCCCGCCCGACGACGACGGCATCACGATCGACTTCGTCCGCGACGACCGACGGGTGCTGAGAGCCGTGGCCGACCTGCTCGCACCGACCTGGCAGCGGCACCTCGACGGCGTCTTCGTCGACCATCGTCCGGTCGTCGCCACGTTCGTGGTCAAGCACCCGGGCCCCGGGTCCGAGATGGTGCTGCACAACGAGCCGACCTTCGTGGATTCCGAGGTGCCGGTCACCTACAACATCTGGATCCCTCTGGTGGCGGCGACGGCCGAGCCGCCCAACGGTGCTCTCGAACTGGTCCCCGGGAGCCATCGGTTGGCGTTCGGGCTCGCCGGGTTCGACACGCCGCTGCTGTTCCGGCCCTACGAGCGGTTCCTCCGACGGCACACGATCACGCTCGACGTCCCCGCGGGCGCCGCGGTGATCTACGACACGCGCCTGCTGCACGTCTCGGGGCCCAACCTCACCGAGGCACCTCGTCCGGCCATCGCCGCCGCCATCGCGCCCCGCTCGACGCCGCTCGTCCATGTGGTGTGCGGCGGTCGCCGATCGCGCCTCGTCTACGCCATCGGCGAGGACTTCTTCCTCGACGTGCATCCCCAGTCGGCCGCCGCGGTGCTGGCCGCCGGCCACCGGCTCGTTCGCGAGGCGCAGGAGGGATGGTCGCTCGGCCCCCGTGAGGTCGCCGCGGCCCTGGGCACCACCGAGACCGCCGTGCCTCAGGTGCACCTCCCGGACGACCTCGTCGGCCAGGTCGGGGCCGGGAGCCTCACCGTGCGACCCGCGACCCGCGGCCGGTTCCCCACACGCGATGTCGAGGTGGGCGCCGCCGACTTCGGCGCACGGCTCGAGGGTGGCGCCGGGCTCCGGGTGCTGGACCAGGACGGCACCGTGGCGACGGTGGGACTGGCCCGACGCGCCGGGCACGACGCCGCGCCGGACGTGGTGCCCGCTGAGCTGCGGTCACTGGTGCCCTGGCGCGGCCGGTCGCTGCTCGTGGTGCTCGACCCGGGGGGCCGGGTGGCGCTGGCGCCGGACCAGGCCTCGGCCCACGCCGCCGTCGTGTACGAGTGCCCGGCGGTGAACGCCGGGATCGCGACGCCTGCCGGCGCCGCCCTGCTCGACGTCGGCGAGGAGGTCGACCTGGAGGGCCCGGGGCCCTACTGGCTCTGGAACGCCGGCCCGGGCCCCGCCTGGGTGGTGCTCAACCGCCGCCGGCGATGACCGCTGACGTCGCGACCGGTTTGCGCCGGGTCGACGCTCAGCGTCGGTCCTCGGTCTCGAACCCTCGTAGCCGGTCGGGCTCCAGCGCGACACGGACGCCGTAGGTGTAGGACAGGCGGGCCCCGAGCCAGACCCCCACGGCCAGTACGGCGAGGCCCACCACGGACAGGCCCATCGGCACGATCGCCACGGGGTCGTGCCACTCGAAGTCGGACGTGCGGCGCACCAAGAAGGAGACGGCGAAGAGCACCAGGCAGGCGTCCATCGACAGCAGGTGGCGCACCCCGGTTCGGAAGGCTCTCGTGTCCCGTGGGATGCGCACGAGGTCGGCGAGCCCCAACATCGCGGCGACGACCCCCACACCGACGCCGGCGGCGGTGAGCACGTACGCGCCTCGGGCGTAGACCCACGCGGTGTCGGCCACCTGCGAGATCAGGTCGAACCCGAACGCGCACACCCACGCGCCGACCGCGACGGCTGCGACCATCGGGTGGAACGGCCGACCGTAGGGGCCAGCCCAGGGCCCGGCGGGGCGGCTGGCCACGGCCAGCGCCTCGGCGGGGCTGACCGAGGGCTCGGCGTCGGCGGCGCCGCGGCGCTCCGCGGGACCGGCCTCGACGGCATCGGGCACGCCGGGCACCTCGGTCGGGTCGAGCAGGTCGGGGTCGCCCTCGTCGGGTGGTGCGTCTGGTTGGTCGTCCGGCCCCGCTCGCTGCTCTTGTCGCACGGCTCGCTGCTCCTTGATCCGGTCGCGTCGTCGGCGCCAACCCATTGTGACCCATCGCGCCGCCCGGCCGGGCTCGAACGACGCCACGAGGGCCCCGGCGAGCACTGCCAGCAACGCCATGGTGGTGTGGTGGTACCGATCGAGCGCGTTCCCGAACCACACGGCCACCACGAGGCCGCCGGCCGTGGCCCAGATCGGCCACGCCCGCCGGGCTCGGCGCAGCAGGACCAGCGCGAGGACCCCGCCGATCAGCGCGACGCGATGCCACCACTCGGCCAGTCGGTCGAGACGGTGGATGGTGTCCGCCGCCGCCACGTCGCGCCGAGCGCCGTCGCGTGAGTCGGCCAGCGCCTGGTGGTCGTTCACCATGGTGGCGTAGGTCTTGTCCCAGGTGAGCTCGACCTCCTCGAGCGGGTGGGTGAGCGCCCAGCCCGCCGCCAGGCGGGTGATGTGGGGCGCCCACTCGGCCTCATCGGGCTCGGACGGGTCGAACGGGCTGTGGCGGAAGCAGCGGTCCCAGTCGGCGGCCACCATGTCCTCGACGTCGGCCTTGGCGTCGGGGCCGTGCCCCTGACAGAGGAACGCGGCGCTGTTGGTCGACACCGGCGTGACCACGCCCACCTGGACGGCGTTGCGGATGGTCCAGGGCGCGACCACCAGAACGGCCATCGCGGTCATGGCCAGCGCCGGGCGCGCGGCGGAGCGCCATGATCCCCGCGCCTGGCGGAGCGCCACGGCGCCGACGAGCAGCAGCAGCAGGCCGGGAGGCCGCACGAGGGCACTGAACCCGATGAGCGCCCCGACACCCAGCAGGCTCCTCCGGGGGATGGGCCGGTTGCGCAGCACCCAAGCGGAGATGAGCACGACCCCCGCCACCACCAGCGCGGTGAAGACGGTCTCGGTGAGCGCGACGGCGGTGAGGTAGATGGGCCCCGCGGCGACGGCGAGGAGCCACGCCACGGCCGTGCGTGCCGTCCGTCCGAACCACCGCTGGGCCAGCAGGCCGCCGAGGGCGACGGTGGCGGTGCCCGCCGCCACGTTCACGAGGGCGGCGCCGAGCGGCAGCCCGAACCAACCGGTCACCCTGCTCACGAAGGCGACCGGGGCCAACAGCAACGGGTACCCGGGCGGGTTGAAGGCGCTCACCAGGCCGTTCAGCCGGTACGTCTGGAAGTCGGCGAACTGGCGGGCCATGGCCAGGTTGCGGCCGGTGTCGCTGAATGCCTCGATCGGCTCGACCGCTCGCAGCCAGACGACCCAGGCCAGGCGCAACGCGAGGCCGGTGGCGACGGCGAGGACGTACCCACGCTGGTCGCGGGCGACGCACCAGCGCAGGGCGCGTCGGGCGCTCCCGGGAGGATGGTCCCCGCCGGGTGGCCGCGTCACGGGCGGGCGATCAACGATGCGACGAGCGGGCGAGGTACACCCAGGTGCCGGCGCCGTGGTGCTCGTCCGCGGCTGCGGGCGTGACGAACACCGACACGTCGTCGCCGCCCACCACGCCGATGCGCAGGGTCCGGTCGTCGCCGGTCTCGGTCTCGGTCTCCGGCGCCCCCGTGAGCTCGAGCGTGCGACCGAGGATCTCGGTGAGCTGGTCGCCGTGCACACCCACGAACACCTCGGTGGGCACGCCGACGGCCTCGAGGGGACCGTCGCCGGCCACGACCAACCCGGTGTGGTCGAGGAGGAGGCGGGCCGGGTGCTCGCCCACGGCGGCACGGCGTCGCTGCTCGGTGGCCGACGGGTCGGGGCGGGGGCCGATGGTCACCGGCGAGCCCGAACGCCCCTCGGGGGCGCGGTCGTGGGTCGTGGCGTCGGTGCCGGCTGCGCCGGCGGCATCGTGTTCGGGGTGGTTGAACGGGCGCACCATCTGCGGGTTGGGACGCCACGTGTCGACCCCGGGGACAGAGGCGCCCGAGCGTCGATCGTCGAGTTGGGCCCGGAGCCGATCGAGCTCTCGTCCCCACAGCGCCCGGGAGGCGCCCAGCTCGTGACCGCGTGATCGGTCGGAGGCCTCGAGACCGGCCACGACCTCGCCGAGGGCGTCGGCGTCGAGCATGTAGAGCGACAGGTGGTGCGGGTGGCGCACGGTGTTCACCGCCGCCTCGAGCCCCCGGCGGTCGGCCATCACGCAGAAGTCGAAGAACTCGTGCCAGTTGGGCACCATGAGGCAGAAGGTGAGGCCGAGGTAGGTGCCCCGGGCCTCGGCGCGGGCCTGGAACCGGTCGAGGTTGGCCATCAGGGTGTCCCAGGACGAACCGACCCTGATGGCCTCGTAGGTGGCGGGCGTGGCGGCATCGACCGACACCGAGAGGCCGACCCGGAGCCGGGTGAGGATCCGTTCCACCCGCGGGGTCCACTGGGTGCCGTTGGTGGTGACGTGGCACTCGGTGTCGAGGCCCTGGTCGACGAGCAGGTCCATGACTCGGAGCGTCTCGGCGGCGAGGAAGGGCTCACCGCCGAGGAACTTCACCCGGCGCAGGTGGGGGAGGAAGGCGGCGAGGTCGTCGAAGAAGGCGTCGCCGTAGGGCTTCGGCAGAGGCGGGAGTCCCTCCCGCTGCGACCGGATCGAGGAGGACCACTCCCCGTCGCACATCGCGCACTGGAGGTTGCAGGTGTTGCTGAGCGCCAACTCGAGCTGTTGGGGCCACGGCGGGTGCGCGGATGCCACCGGGAACTCGTCGAACCAGCGGGCGAACGCCAGGTCGGGCCGTCCCTTGGCCACCTGCCACTCGCAGAAGTCACAACCCAGGTCGAGGTCGTGGCGCATCATCGCGGCGCGCAGCTTCTCGGCCTTGTCGCCCCGCCAGATGTCGAGCAGCCGTTGCTCGGTGACGTTGCCCAACAGGTGGTAGTCGTTCTGGCAGCAGGCCCGCACCTGGCCGCGCTGGTCGAGGTACATCGAGGTGAACGGCGCCGCGCACGCCCCCGGTGCGCTCGTCCCCGATCGCCGCCGGCGCACCTTGGCCATGATGGTCAGGGGGTCGCCTTTCTCAGCGGACGCGTTCGCGTTCGAGGGCCCGCACCCGGTCGGGCATGTCCCGGAACGACGGGAAGTACCGGAACTGGTACTGCACCACCCGATTGAGCCAGGACAAGGGGGGCCGCAGCGGCATGGCCGTCTCGATCATGAACAGCACGCGCTGCTCGGACGCGTCGTTCCAGGCCTCGTGCCACGCGCCGAGGTCGAACAGCACGCTTTCGCCCTTGTGCCACACCACCATCTCGTCGCTGATGCGGATGCGGCAGTCGCCCGGCTCGCCGGGGACGACGACCGGCAACTGGTAGCGCAGGGCGCCCCGGTTGGTGCCGACGTGCAGTGCGATGTGCGAGTGGGGCTCGAGCACGCTGAACCCGACCGTGGTCATCTGGGGGCAGCGCGACACGGCCGCCCGCGTCTTCGGGAAGAAGCCCGCGGTCTCGTCGATCCACCGGCCGTTGGCCAACAGGATCAGCGCCCGCCAGACCCCCCGATCGACCGGCGCCGAGTTCATGGCCTCTTCGGAGCCGGGCGTGAGGCCGGCGACCTCGGCCACCTGGGGGATCGGGTCGTGGTTGTCGAGGTAGGTGCGCAGTTCCTCGACGATGGTGTCGGTGGCCGCCTCGATGGGATCGATCCAACGGAATTCGGAGGTGTCCCAGATGTCGGGGAGCTCGCCGCCCCACCGCGAGATGGCGGCGTCGTTCAGGTCGAACAGCGCGAACAGCAGCGTTCCCCGGGCGACCACGAACCGCCGGTGCAGGGGGCGCCCGAGGTCCTCGGCGGGCACGAGGTAGCGGGCGCGGTCCCGGTAGCCGTCGAAGCGCTCCCGCAGGCGGACCATCACGGGCGGAGGCTCCAGCTCAGGCGGGATGCGCTGCAATCGCGGACGTTCGACGCGATCATGGGCCGACTGTAACACTGCCCTTTCATGACACCGCCACCGGGGTTCGGGCGCACCGGGCCTTCCGCAGGCCCCGGCGGGACGCCCTTCGTGACCTGGACGCCGGGCCGCTGGCACCGGAGCGCTGTGCCGGGACGCGAACCGGTCCCGGTCACCCTCGACGAGGTGCTGTCGATGCTGGCGGACGCCGGGCCGCCACCCCCGGTGGCGGACATCGTCGGCGCCGACGGCGCCGGTGCGAGCGGGTCGGTGACCCCGGCGTGGTGCGTGGTGGGGCAGCCGACCCACGCGGGACTGGTGGTCGAGGACGCCTCCGGGCGCCTGGTCCTGCTCACCCCCGACGAGTTGGCGGTGCTCGACGCGCTGCGCGGCCCCATGCCGCGCGCCGCCCTGCTGGAGGTCGACCCGGTCGACGATCCCGTTCGCAGCCTGGGCCGGCTGATCGGGGCCGGGAAGGTCAGGACGGTGGACGAAGGGCCACCGAAGGTGACGCCGTCCCCGGTCGAGCCGCCGCCCGTGCTCGTGGCGCCCTCCGGGTCGGCCCACCCCGGCGGCCCGCCGGGACGGGTGCCGGTGTACGCCGTCTGGCACCGCCACGTCGGCCCGATGCTGTCCCTGGGGATGCTGACCGCCGCGGCCCGCCGCCACGACGGTGGCGTGCTCAACGAGGCGTTCGAGATCCGCCGCCCCGAGAGCGCCGAGTCGTTCCTCGCCGACCTGGCCACCCGGGACGGCCCGGCCGTCCTGTTGTGCAGCGACTACGTGTGGTCGTTGCGGGAGAACCTGGCCCTCGCCCGCGAGGCGCTGGCCGTCGACCCGGCGCTGGTGGTCGTGCACGGTGGGCCGTCCTGCCCCAAGTACGTCGGCGACGCCGAACGGTTCCTGGCCGAGCACGGCGACGTCGCCCACGTCCTCGTGCACGGTGAGGGTGAGCGGACCGTCGGCGAGCTGCTGGCCGCGCTGGCACCGAGCGTGCCGGGGATCGACCCGGACCGGTTGGCCGAGGTGGCCGGCGTGTCGTACGTCGACCCGCGGGACGCCCGGGTGGTCCGCACCGCCGATCGCCCACGCATCGCCGACCTCGATGCGTTGGCGTCGCCCTACCTGACGGGCGAGTACGACCACATCCCTCTGGACGCCTGGTGGTACGGGATGTCGGTGGAGACCAACAGGGGCTGCCCCTACGGGTGCACCTTCTGCGACTGGGGCTCGGCGACCCTGTCCCGGATACGGATGTTCGCCCCGGAGCGGGTCGCGGCCGAGGTGGCCTGGGGCGCGGCCCGCGGCATCCACGGCGTCACCATCACCGACGCCAACTTCGGGATCATGTCGCGCGACGTCGACACGGCCGAGCGCATCGCTCGGATCACGCGCGAGCAGGGGCGGCCGACGTGGGTGTCGGTCTCGCCGGCCAAGAACACGATGCGCCACCTCGCTCGGATCATGGACGTGTTCCTCGACGTCGGTGTGGTGCCCACCATGTCCATCTCGCTCCAGACCACCGACGCGGCCACCGCCGACGCCATCGATCGCAACAGCATCCCGATCGACCAGTACGTCGCGTTGGCCGCCGACCACCGGCGGCGCGGCTTCCCGCTGCTCGGCGACGTCCTGGTCGGCCTCCCGGAGCAGACGTACCAGTCGTTCCGCAACGACCTCCAGTTCAACCTCGACCACGAGATCCTGGTGCGCACCTGGCCGGTGCAGCTCCTGCCCAACGCGCCGATGAACGACCCCGCCTACCGCGAGCGCTACGGCATCGTCGTCGACGACGAGAACATCGTCGTCGCCACCTCTTCGTTCACGCCCGCCGATCGTGAGCGGATGTTCCGGCTGCGCAATCTCTTCGTGGTGGCCGAGGTGTTCGGGCTGCTCCGCCACGTGCTGCGGTGGGTGCAGTGGGACCACGGGGTGCCGGCCACCGATGTGCTCGACCACCTCCTCGAGGTCACCGCGGCCGCGCCGGATCGGTTCCCGCACCTCACCTGGCTGACCGGGTACTTCGACCTGTTCCAGGCCGCGCCGGTGGGATGGGGGCGGGTGGGAGAGGAACTGCGCGTCCTGCTGATGGAGGACTACGGCATCGCGGCGTCGTCCGCGCTGGACACCGTGCTCGCGGTCCAGCGGTTCCTGATGCCGACGCCCGGTCGGGCCCTACCGGAGAGGCTCGAACTCGAGCACGACTACGTGGCCTATCACCGGGACGCAACCGCGAGCCTCTTCACCACGGGCCGCGCCGGCGGGCCGCCGCTGCCGCTCGGGCGGTACCCCCGCGGGTCGCTCACGGTCACCCGCGACCCGTTGGGGCTCTGCGACGACGGGCCCGAGCTCTTCGGCGACAGCCGGGCGTCGGTGGTCCAGGGTGACTTCTACATGGCGTCGACCTCCGCCTACGAGCTGTACTCGCCACTCGTGCGCCTCTTGCCGCACGTGGTGCGCAACCTCACGCCCGACGAGGTGGCGGCGGTGCTGCCCGACGTGGCCTCGACCGTCCCCGGAGCGGAGGGAGAAGAGGGCGGCGCCGACGTGCAGATGCGGCCCCGCCTGGGATCGACGACGCGATCGTAGACTGGGGCCTGTGACCGCCCGGGCCCAGGAGCCGTCGTTCGCCGTGCGGGCCCCGGACCGGTGGTCGGTCACCCCGGCGGGGTCGGACCAGCCAGTGCCGGTGACCCTGGACGAGCTCATCGACGTCCTCGAGCGGTCGCAGTGGGCGCCCAGCCCGTCACCCGCACGCCAACCGCGTGCGCCGGTGGCGGTGTCCGACCAGGACCCGATCGAGCCGGTGTGGATGCTGGTGGGTGCCATCACGGCCCGCGGCTGGTTGCTCGAGGGCCCCGACCACGGGCAACTCCTCCTCGACACCGACGACCTCCGGTTGCTCGACGCGCTCACGACGGTGACGACGGCGGCCGACCTCGCCGCGGCCACCGGAGTGGTCGATGCCGGCGTCCGCATCGGCCGCCTCATGGCCGGCGGCCACGTGCGGGCCCACACGCCGAGCGAGCAGCACGCTTCAACGGGGAGCGACGCCGTCGGTGGGCGATGGGTGCCGACGCGCCCGGTCGTGGACCCGGGCGGCGACGAGGGCCGTGTGCCCGTGTACTCCGTCTGGCACCCCGAGATCGGCCCCCTGCTCTCGCTGGGGATGCTCACGGCGGCGGCCCGAGCTCATGACGGAGGCGCCCTGAACGAGGTGTTCGAGATCCGCCGCCCCGAGAGCGCCGAGTCGTTCCTCGCCGACCTGGCCGGCCGACGCGGTCCGGCGGTCCTGCTGTGCAGCGATTATGTCTGGTCGCTCGAGGCGAACCTCGAGGCGGCGCGGCGGGCCATCCGGTGCAATCCCGACCTGCTGGTCGTCCACGGTGGACCCTCGAGCCCGAAGTACGCCGGCGACGCCGAGCGCTTCCTGCACGAGCACGCCGACGTCGCGCACGTCCTCACGCGCGGGGAGGGTGAGCACCTGATCGGGGTGCTGCTGGCGGCGTTGGCCGACACGCTCCCAGACGTCGATCCGGCCCGCCTCGGCGCCATCGCCGGACTCACGTTCCGCGACCCGGCCTCGGGTGCGATCGTGCGCACCGACGAGCCGGAGCGGATCGCCGACCTCGATGCGCTGCCGTCGCCGTACCTCACCGGTGAGTTCGACCACCTGCCGGGGTCGGCGTGGACGACGTGTCTGTCCGTGGAGACGAACCGGGGGTGCCCGTACGGCTGCACGTTCTGCGACTGGGGGTCGGCGACCCTGTCGCGCATCCGGATGTTCGACCCCGGCCGGGTCGAGGCAGAGATCCGCTGGGCCGCCGAGCGGGGGGTGCAGGCGGTCAACATCCCGGACGCCAATTTCGGGATCATGTCCCGCGACGTCGAGACCGCCCAGCGGGTCGCGGCGGTCAAGCGCGAGTTCGGGGCCCCGAAGTACCTCGTGTTCTACCCGGCGAAGAACACCACCAAGCACCTGGCGCGGATCATGGACATCCTCGGCGACGCAGGGATCTCGTCGGCGGCCTCGTTGTCCCTCCAGACGATCGACCCCGACACGCTCGCCGCGCTCGACCGCTCGAACATCTCCACCGACCACTTCGTGGCCCTCGCGGCCGAGTACCGCCGCCGCCACCATCCGCTACAGGGCGACCTGCTGGTCGGCGTGCCCGGCCAGACCTACGAGACCTACAAGCGCGACCTCCAGTTCATGTTCGACCACGAGATCCTGGCCCGCAGCTGGCCGGTGCAGATCCTGCCCAACGCGCCGATGAACGACCCCGCGTACCGGCGGCGCCACGCCATCGAGGTGGAGGACGACCTCGTCGTCGCGACGTCCACGTTCAGTCGCAGCGATCGGGCTCACATGCTCAGGCTGCGCAAGTTCGAGTTGATCGCCGACCGCTACGGCGTGCTCCGACACGTGCTGCGGTGGCTGCAGTGGGACCACGGGATACCTGCGCTCGACGTGGTCGACCATCTCGTCGAGACGATCGACGGCGCCGCCGAACGCCTCCCGCACCTGAGTTGGGTGCTGGGTTACTTCGACCTGTTTCCCACGGCCCCGGTGTCGTGGCGGGCGGTGAACGACGACGTGCGGTCGCTCGTGACGGGCGACCTGGGCATCCCGGCCTCGGCGGCGCTCGAGGTGGTCCTGACCGTGCAGGAGTCCGTGATGCCCGCGCCGGGACGGGTGTTCCCCGCCTCGTACCCGCTCGACCACGACTACGTCGCCTACTACCAGGACGCCACCGAGTCGCTCTACGGCGACGGACGGGCGGGGTCGCCGCCGCGCCCGCTCGGTGAGTACGGCCCATCGGTCCTGGTGGTCGAGGGCGACCCGCTCGGCCTGTGTGACCAAGGGATGCTGCTCGCCGGCGACAGCCGCGACGAACGTTCGCAGGGGCAGTTCCAGATCGGCGCCACGGTCGCGAACGAGCTCGCGTCGCCCCTGCTCCGGTTCCTGCCCCACGTGGAGGCCTCCGGGATGGCGCCACCCGCGCACCGTGTGCCGGTCGCGGCGCCGCCGCCCGATCGCGGCGCCGAGGAGGTCGACCTCGACGATCGGCGACTGATCCAGGTGTCGGTCGGGCCGCCGTCGATCGCGCGTCGAGCGTGATCCCGAGCAGTCCGCCGACCCGGGCGCCCGGCGTGACGGACGTGCGCGCGCCCATCGTCGTGCTGGCGGAGGGCCGGTGGTGGGTCACGTCCGCGGCCGAATGCCGGGCTTCGGACCTCGGCGAGGTCCTCGCGCTGATCGACGACGCCGCGGCGGGTGGCGAGCGGCCGGCGATCTCAGGGCCGCCGGCCAACGGGCAGTCGCCAGTCGGGACGGTCGAGGCTTTCCCGGTGGAGGCGGGCAGCCGGGTCGAGCCGGCGTGGTGCGTCACGGGGTTGGTGACCGCGGCCGGGTTGCTGGTCGAGGGCCCCGACGGGGGCGAGGCGGTGCTCGATCGCCACGACCTCGCGCTCGTCGATCACGCGGCGGAGGGGCGGGCGGCGCCGACGGGCCCTGGCGATGAGCGGGAACGCGTCGCTCGCCTGGTGACCCTCGGCATCCTGCGCGTCCCCGGCACCGATCCCGGACCCGACCGGTTGGTGGAGACGGCGGCGCCGGCGCCCCGGGTCACGGCCACGGGCTCGCCCGATCCGGGAGGCCCGCCCGGCCGCGTCCCGGTCTACGCCGTCTGGCACCCCGAGGTCGGCCCGCTGCTCTCGTTGGGCATGTTGACCGCGGCGGCCCGTCATCACGACGGGGGCAGGCTCAACGAGAGGTTCGAGATCCGCCGCCCCGAGACCGCGGCCTCCTTCCTGGACGACCTGGCCCGCAGGGACGGCCCCGCGGTGCTCCTGTGCAGCGACTACGTCTGGACCCTCGCGGAGAACCTCGCGGTCGCCCGCCGGGCCCGCGAGCTGAACCCACGGCTCTGCGTGATCCACGGCGGTCCGTCGAGCCCGAAGTACGCGGGCGACGCCGAGGCGTTCCTCGACCACCATGGCGACGTCGCCCAGGTGCTCACGCGCGGCGAGGGCGAGCAGCTCATCGGCGAGCTGCTGGCGGCGCTGGCGCCGACGCTGCCCGACCACGATGCTGCGGCGCTGGCGGGCATCCCGGGGCTCACCTTCCGCGACCCGGCCTCCGGAGGGATCGTACGCACCCCCGACCGTGACCGGATCGCCGACCTCGACGCGTTGGTGTCCCCCTACCTCACGGGCGAGTTCGACCACATCCCTGCCGAGGACTGGAACACCTGCCTCTCGATCGAGACCAACCGGGGCTGCCCCTACGGGTGTACCTTCTGCGACTGGGGATCGTCCACCCTGTCGAGGATCCGCAAGTTCGATCTGGCCCGGGTCGCCGCCGAGATCGACTGGGCCGGGGCACGGGGCATCCACTCGCTGAACCTCACCGATGCCAACTTCGGCATCATGTCGAGGGACGTCGAGACCGCCCGCCACCTGGCGGCCACCCGGCGGGCCACGGGCTTCCCCCGCCTCATCAGCTTCTACCCGGCCAAGAACACCACGCGGCACCTCACGGGCATCGTGGACGCCATCGTCGGTGCCGGCATCGGCACGGCCGCGTCGATCTCACTCCAGAGCAGCGACCCCGTCACGCTGGCCGCGATCGAGCGCTCCAACATCGCGACCGACCACTACGTGGCCCTCGCGGCCGACTACCGCCGCCGGGGCCTTCCGCTGCAGGGCGACCTGCTGTTGGGGCTGCCCGGCCAGACCTACGACTCGTACCGGCGGGACCTCCAGTTCAACCTCGACCACGAGATCATGGCGCGCACCTGGCAGGTCCACACGCTCGTCAACTCCCCGATGAACGACCCGGCGTACCGCGAGCGGTTCGCCATCGAGACGGAGGACAACCTCGTCGTCGCCACCTCCTCGTTCACTCGGGAGGACCGCGCCCGGATGCTCGACCTGCGCCGCGCCGACATCATCTTCGAGCGCTACGGCGTGCTCCGGCACGTGCTGCGCTGGCTCCAGTGGGACCACGGTGTCCCCGCCACCGACGTGATGCACCATCTCCTCGCCCTCAGCGAGCGCCACCCCGACCGGCACCCCCGGATCGCCTGGTTGCTGCGGCACTTCCCCCGCTTCGCCACGGTGCCGGTGGGTTGGGCGGGGCTGTACCGAGAGGTGCGGGAGGTGCTACGGACCGACTTCGGCGTCGACGCCTCGAGTGCGCTCGACACGGTGCTCGAGCTCCAACGCTTCCTGATGCCGACACCCGGTCGCCGGTTCCCGGCCCGGCTGGCCCTGGCCCACGACTACCTGGCCTACTACCGCTCGGCCACCGACTCGCTGTACACCACGGGCCGGGCCGGTCGACCGGAGATGGCGTTGGCCGACCACCCGCCCGCCGAGTTCACCGTGTTCGGCGACCCCCTGCGGCTGTGCGTGGACGGCATGCGATTCGCCCAGTGGGGCCGGGTGGAGGAGATGGAGGGCGACTTCTCGATCGGGGCCAACACCGCGTTCGAGCTCGACTCACCGTTGCTCCGCCTGCTTCCCCATGTGGCGGCCAGTGGGGTGGCGCCGCGCTACCTGGGCTCCCCGTCGGCGCCCACCGTCACCCCGGCCGTCGCGGCCACACCGGTCGCCCTCAGCGCGAAGCAGTAGGGCTCACCCACGATCCCCGGCCAGCCGCTCGAGCGTGCCGGAGAGGTGCGCGTACATGGCCTCCGCCACCAGGTGCGCCCCCATCTCGTTGGTGTGGGCCTGATCCGTGAGCAGCGGCTCCTCCACGCCGTCGAACGCGTCGGAGAGGTCGACGGCTGCGGCGGGCAGGCGGGGCAGGATCGCACGCGACAGCCGGGCGATGGCGTCGTACTCGAACTGGTCCATCCCGAGGCGATCGAGGAGCACGTCCTCGCCGGCCACCAACTCGTCCTTGTTGAACAGGTCGGGCTGCCAGAAGTGGACGACGGGGATCCCGTAGTGGTCGCCGAGCGCGGTGGCCAGCTCGATGCCGCGCCCGTAGGTGTCGACCAGCGCGGCGATGATTGCCTCCGCCTGCGGCGGGCGCCCGAGGTCGGGGACCGGGGCCAGCGGTGCCGGGGGCTCCGCGGTGCCGGTCAGCTGGCCGGCGAGCAGCCGACGGTACGAGTAGGCGACGATGTCGCTCGGGTCGCCGGGTGTGCCGATGCCGCCGAAGGCCTGCTGGAAGGGCACCGCGGTGTCGTTGGTGCCGTCGTAGAACACGATGAGGTCGGGCCGCTGGCCGGACGCCAGGAGCTGGGCCGCCAGCAGCGTCTCCTGCATGTTGACGTAGCCCGGCGAGCCGAAATTGTGGGCCTCGATGGCGACGCCGTCGCGCTCGGCGAGACGGACCACCTCCGACGGGATGGTGTGCAGGTCGCGCTGGGCCGAGAAGCCGAACATGGTCGAGCCACCGAAGAACCAGACGACGACCGGTGGGGAGGCCGTTGCGGTCGGCCGGTACGTGCGGCGCTGACGGTCGTGGACGTTGACGTAGCGGCCCTCGTAGTCCCGCAACGAGTTCCCGACGTACGAGGTGTACGTCTGCCCGCCGCTGGCCGCGGCGAACTCGCCGCCGGCATCGTCCTTCCACCCGGCGTCGGCGAGCGCCGGTGAGTCGAAGGCGTTGAAGAACCCGCCCCGGAGCTGCTGGGGCACGGCGGACTCGTCCGGGCCCCGGTCCATCACACGCGGCAGGAGGGTGGCGGCGACGGCGCCCGACGCGACGAGCGCGACCGCGATCCGCCACGACAGGTCTCGCCCGGTCGCGGGCACCGAGCCGCGGCCTCCGTCGGCGCGCACGAACGCCCGGCGGTCGCCCGCACGCCCGTGCGGTGAGCGCCCGTGCCAGGCTCCCGTCGTCAGCAGGCGCGCGCCGAGCAGGCGGGAGACCAGGCCGATCGGCGTGAGTACGAGGTAGAAGGCCACGGCCGCGACGGCGGCGCTCACGAGCCCGAGGGCGCGGCGGGCGAGTCGGGCGACGCCGGTTCCCGCCGCTCGGCCGCCGCGGGCGACGCTGCTACCGGCACCGCGGGCGACTCGAGCAGTCCCCGCGGCGCCGCCGCGCACCGCCCGGCGGGCGCGGTGCGACGGGGGGTGGGTCGGGGTCAGCAGCACCCGTTGCAGCGCCAGCAGGCCGACGACCACGGCCGCCAGCGCGAGCCAGGGCCGCCCGAGGGCAGCCGACCCCAGCGCCGCGGCGGCGGCGAGGCCCGGGATGACCATCCGTCGCCTCACGAGCCGGATCCCAGGGTCTGGTCGTGGGTGACGCAGGCGATGGCTGCGGTCAGGTACGGCTCCCACCGAGCCTGGGGGAGTCCCGGCATCCCCTCGTCGGCCAGCACGTCGATCTCGGACGGCTCGTAGGCGTCGAACACGTAGTCCGTGATGCAGGCGGCCTGGGTGTCGGTGGCCCCCAACCGCTCCTCGACGACGGCTTCGAATTGCTGCTGGTCGGGGCCGGCGACGTCGCCGCGCCCGCAGCCGGCGAGGGCGAGGCACAGCAGCGCCGCCGCGCCCACCGGCACGCGCCTCGTCGACATCACAGGACTATGACATGTCCTCTCGCGCCGGAGGGAGCGCCCGAGGGCACTCCGTGCCCCATGCCCAGCACGATCATCCGCGCGTGGCCCCACCTTCCGGCGGGGTCGCCAGCCGCGCGATCTCGTCCGGGGTGAACCGGTGACCGGAGACCCGGTAGCGGCCCAGGACGCGGCAGCCCTGCGGCCGGCGGCCGTTCTCCTGCTCGGTGAAGAAGCGATCGTCCACCTCGTAGATCGTGGCCAGCCCGTCGGCGTCGGCGAAGTGGTGTACCAGCGGGGCGTCGACCGGAGCGAGGCCCACCGCGACCACCGGGCGGACCGCGCCCGATCGGTTGGGCGGCGAGTAGTGGAGGAGCGCGCTGTCGTACACCAGAGCGGTCCCCGCGCCAACGGGCACGGGCTCCGTGTAGTCGTCGATCAGGAGCTGCTCGACGTCCTCGTAGACCGGCGGGAAGTGACTGCCCCTGGTGAGGTGGGTCCAGCGGTGGCTGCCGGGGACGACGTGCAAGGTGCCTTCACGGATGCCCACGTCGATGAGCGGGCACCAGGCGATGAACGCCCGCGACCGGGTCTCGTCCACGTAGGTCCAGTCCTGGTGCAGGAAGACGGTGCTCTGCTCGGTCGACGCCTTGGAGATGAACGCCCCCGTGAACGCGGTGAACCCGGGGAGGGCACGGGCCACCGCGTCGTTGACGGCGTCGCGAACCACGTGGTCGATCCTCCGGGCCACGGGTCGCGGCGCATGGCCGGTGGTCGTGTACCAGGGCTCGTCATCGAGTCCCAGGGTGGTGAAGACGTCGAGCAGCTCGGCGACGACCTCGGGCCCGAGGAACGGTGTGACCGCGAAGCCGTCGCGCTCCAGCGACGCGGCCAGGTCGGTGTCGAGACCCTGGGGCACCCCTCAGGCCCCGTACGCGTCGAGGATGCGGCGCCGGAGCGCGTCGCGGTCCGGCACCGCCAGGGTGGTGAGCAGCGGGCGGTCCGTGGGTGGGTGCTCCCACAGGTCGGCCATGACCGCTCGGCGGTACCAGTCGTCGTCCACGAGGCGGACCTCGACCGCTCCGTTCGAGGCGCCCACCAGCACCTGGAGCCCGGCGTCGGCGGGCACGGCCACGGCCGCCGTGGTCAAGCGGGGCGAGTCGGTCTCGTTGGGCGGCGTGCCGTGGATGAGCCGGCTGTCCATGACGATGACGTCACCCGCGCGCATGTCGACCGGTCGGGTACGGGGCCAGAGCCGTTCCATGTCACCGGTGAAGGAGGGGGTGATGCGGATCCCCCGCAGATCGTCGCCGACGAGGTGGCTTCCCACCAGGACGTGCAGCGGCCCGTTGCCGGCCCGGTGCCCGACGTCCTCGAGCGGGATCCAGATCGTGACCGAGCGGAGGCGCCGCTCGTCGACGATGTTGGGGTCCTGGTGCAGTGGGACCACGCTCCCCGGGCCCCTCGCCTTGGTGAGCAGCGAGCAGTTCACGATGCGATGGTCGACGAAGACCGCCTCGGCGAGCCGTGACCAGAAGGGTGCCATCTCCTCCTGGAACCGCTCTCGCTCGGGCGTGCGGGCCTCGTTGACGACGCTGCGGAACAGTGGGCCCGGTGCTTCGGCCTGTCGCCAGGGGCTGCCCCGGCCGGCGTGGTCGGGGACCGGGCCGGCCACGCCCAGGCGGTCGCCGTACACGTCGTAGAGCCCTCGCAACCAGGCGACGTCGGCGCGGGCGGCGCCGCGGACCACGGCGTACCCGTTGGCGGCGAGGCGGCGTTGTGCCGCGGGGCGCCGGAGGGTGGCCGGTCGGTCGTCGACGGGCAGGCCTCGCGGTGGCCGGGCCCGCAGGGCGAACGAGTCGGTGGCCATCATCGGGCGCCGGCCGGCGCCGACGGTGGGTGGTCACTCATTGAGCGCATGGTGGAGCTCCGCCCCGACGTCGATGGCCCGGTGGTACTGGGGGCTGAGCCGGTGGTGGGCGCGTTGGACCGCGGCGTTGAGGTGGCCCGTCATCCCCGGGACCGGACGGAGCACCCCGCCGATGATCAGCACTCGGGGCTCGTCCGAGTGGTTCCACGCCGAGTGCCGGTAGGTGTCGTCGAAGATGACGACGGCACCGCCGTCGAGCGACACCGGGATGCCCTCGATGTCGTGGCCGGAACCTGGGGGGCAGTCCACCCCGACCAGGAGGTTGAGGGCGCCCGCGTTCGTGCCCGAATGGGGCGGGAGCTCGGCGCCGGGGCCGAGCACCGACCACATGGCGCTCAGCAGGCCCGGGATGGTCGACAGGGCGGCGACGGTCTGGGGGAACTCCTGGGCCAGGGGGCCGCGTGGTCGGCCCTCCACGATGAGCCCGCCCGCCCGCCACCAGCCCCCGACGTTGCCCTGCGGTCCGTCGAGCAGGCTCTCGATGAGCGGGAGCCGCCCGCCGTCGGCGACGAATCGCCTCCACTCGCCGACGATGGCCGGGTGCGCCGCCCGCAGCGCACGGCACCACGGCTCGTGCTCGATGGGCAGCGGGTTCGGTGGGGAGGGGTCGACCCATCGGACACGTCGGTTGTTCCACTCGACCAGGCGGGTGAGCGCCTCCGCACGTACGGCCGACCAGGTCATCGTCGGGGTGCATCGTAGCGTCAGTAGCCTGGCGTCCATGCTGACGGGGAGCGTCGACGACGCCACCGGGCGCCCACCCGCCCCCGTCGGGGCGCCGTTGTGCCCGGCGCCGTTCATGGTGATGGACTTCGCCCCGGAGGGCAACGTCCACGCCTGTTGCGTCAATGCCGCCTACCCGCTCGGCAACGTGCGCTTCGAGACGCTCCGCCAGATCTGGGACGGCTCGCGGGCCCGGGCGCTGCGGGCCGCGATGGCCCGCTCCGACTACGGCTACGGCTGTGGGTCGTGCCGGCACCGTGAAGCCCTGGGCACCGGCGAGGCCGACCTGACCTACTACCGCCACAACCCGGCGCCCCGGTCGACCGCATGGCCCGAGCTGATGGCCTTCGGCCTGCACAACACGTGCAACCTGGCCTGCGTGATGTGCGGCGGCAACCTGTCGTCCCGCCTCCGGGCCCTGGAGGGCCGACCCCGGCTCGAGCCCGCGTACGGGGACCGGTTCTTCGCCGAGCTGGCCGAGTTCCTGCCCCACCTGCGCCGCGCCGAGTTCCGGGGGGGCGAGCCGTTCCTGGTGCGGGAGCACTTCCGGGTGTGGGACCTGCTGATCGAGCTCGACGCCGGGGTGCAGACGCAGGTCACGACCAACGGCACCGTCTGGAACGACCGGGTCGAGGCCGTGCTCGACGCGCTGGCCATGCAGGTGACGTTCTCCATCGACGGTGTCACCGACGCCACCAACACGGCTATCCGGGTGGGGACCGACCACGGCGCCGTCCTCGAGAACCTGCAGCGGTTCGCGGCCCATGCCCGCGCCCGGGCCACACGGCTCGACCTGAGCTTCTGCGTGCTCCGCCACAACTGGCGTGAGCTCGCGGGCCTGCTGCGGTTGGCCGACGAGCTGGGCGTCGAGGGCCATCCCCAGCTGGTGCTCGACCCGGCGCACGGGCTGCAGCGGCTCCCCACCGCCGAGCTGCGGGAGGTGCTCGATCACCTGCACGGCCAGACCGCGGCGCTCGACGTCGACCTGGGCCTCGAGGTGAACCGGAGCGCGTGGAAGAAGATGCTGGGCTGGCTCGAGGCCGAGCTCCGCCAGCGCGAGATCGGGCCGGTGCTGCGGCTCTGGGAGCCACCGGGCCCGGCCACCACCGACCACGCGGTCGCCACGCGATCGCTGGCCTCGGCGGTCGTCGACGAGTCTCGGGCCACGGGTCGGCTGCTGGACGAGCGCCGCGCCGAGCTGGTGGCGTGGTCGTCCAACGACGCGGTGGCCGACCTCGTCACCGGACACGACGACGTCGTGGTCGCGGCCTCCCTGGAGCGGATCGTCCCGGACGGTGTCGGGCCGCCCCCCGAGGTCGTCGGCCGCACGTTCGCGGGGGCCTTCACGGCACTGGTCGAGCACCTCGGCCCCCACCTGTGGGTGGTGGACGAGTTCGTCGGGCCCGAGGCCGTCGACCAGACGCTGTTGCTGTCGCCGTCCCCCCTCCGCGACAAGGCGGGCCTGCTGCTACGCGCCGCGTCGGTGCCGGCGGCGTCCGGCGGCGTCCACACGTTGCTCGCCGTCGACACGTACTACTGGTAGCCGGCCACGCGGGGCAGGTCACGGGCAGCCCTTCGGGCCCGGGCGGGGGACCGAGGTCGGTCGACGCGCCGCCGGCCGCTACCGGGTGGCACCCTCGGGGTCGGGCTTCGGCCGCCGCTTGAGGATCACCTGGGAGACCCGCCCGAGGAACGACGGGTCGGGATCGGCGGGCTCGGCCGGCTCGAGCGAGTCGAGGTCGGGCACGTCGAGGCTGTGGAGGTGGACGTTCATGCCGCCCTCCACCAGGCCCTTCTCACCCGGCTTCAAGTTGTGGAGCATCGTCGCCTCGAGCTCCTTGGTGCGCTCGAGCAGCCCGAAGCGGTAGTCGGGGTTGTTCGTGCCGTCCTTCGAGTACCACGCCGCGGGGTCGCCGTCGGGATGGCGCTCGTCGACGGGGCACACGATGTCGTAGGCGTCGCGGTTGTACCAGAGGTGCGAGCCCTTGCGGATGTCGCAGACGCTCACCGACGAGGAGATCCCCAGGCCCTTGAGGAACTCGATCATCTCGAGCGTGTCCTGGAAGTCGTCCTCGGTCTCGAGCGGGTGGCCCACCACGAACATCGCGACGCTGATCAGGTCGGGGTCGACGCGATGGGCGCGACGGATGACCTCCTTGGCCGTCTCGCGGTCGTAGCCCTTGCGCATCATGCGCAGGATGCGGTCGCTGCCGTTCTCGAGCCCACACGCGAACCACTGCCCGCCCGCGAGCGACACCTTCTCCCACAGCGCCTCGGTCATCTGCTTGCGGACGAGGAACTGGCCCGTCCACCCGAACCGCCCGTCGCCCCGCTCCTTTCCGTCCGCGCCGGCGGCGCCCGCGGCGATGAGCAGGTCGCACAGCTGGCTCAGCATCTCGATGTTGCCGTTGACCAGGGAGTCCATGAACCAGAACGTGCGGACCTGGGGGTAGGCGCTCGACTGCAGGAGCATCTCGTCGGCGATGTTCGCGGCGCTGCGGTAGCGGAACCGCCCCCAGATCGGGGCCTCGCTGCAGAACGTGCACCGGCGGATGCAGCCGCGGCTGGTGATGATCGGGAGGTACTTCTCCTCGTAGTCGTCGATGTCGTAGCACGACCAGTCGGCGTACGGGATGGTGTCGAGATCCTCGATGAGGGTGCCCGCGGGCTCCTTGCGATGGATGGTGTCGATGACGTTGTTGCGGATGCTCCCGTCGGGCAGGCGGAACCCGTAGCCGTGCATGTCGGTGGGGTCGTCGCCTCGCTCGAGGCGGTCGACCAGCTCGGGGAAGCTGCGCTCGGCCTCGAGGAAGCACACCATGTCGATGAAGTCGTGCCGCTCGAGCATGCGGTCGCCCTCGTGGTTCAAGAAGCAGTACGGCCCTCCCACGATCACCAGCCGGCTCGGGTCCTTGGCCTTCACGCGGGCCGCGATCTCGACCGTCGGCCAGTACGAGCTGGTGTGGATCGAGAAGCCGATCAGGGGGGAGGGGACCTCGAGGACGCGGTCGAGGTACTCGTCGATGAAGTCGCTGTGGGGCGCGAGGCTGGCGTGGCTGAACTCCTCGTTGATCCAGTACTCGATGGGCGACTCCTGGCTGTGCCCCGTGGCCCAGGCGTTGTCGTCACTGAGGGCCATGGCCTGGTGGTAGAGCGCGATGTTGAGGTCGAAGACGTGGGGCTCGTGGCCGTGCTGCTTCAGCGCCGCGTTCAACAGCGCGAACGCGTAGGGCGGGCTGTCGGGGTTGTTGGCGGGGCACTGCAACAAGGTGACCTGCACGGGTGTCCAACTCTCGGTTCGGGGTCGGTGCGATGGTACGTGACCGGTCGCTCCTCCGGTCGGGTGGGCCGGCTCGTGCCGGAGGTGGCCCTACCCGGGCGGTGGCGCTCCCAGCCGCTCCAGGACGGGCCGCAGGTGCACGTACATGGCACGGGCGACCGCGGCGGCGCCGAGCTCGTTGGTGTGCACCTGGTCGAAGTAGACGGGGTCGGAGACGCCGTCGAGCGCGTCGGTGACGTCGATGAGGCCCTCGGGCAGCGGCTGGGCCCGGATCACGTCCCAACGGGCCTGGTCGAACCGGGGCTCCGCCCGCATCACGTCGTAGGCGGCCTCGTCGTGGCTCGTGAGCGGGCGCTTCGTCCCCAGCACCGGCTGGAGGAAGTGGCGCACCGGCACGCCGAGCGCGGCGGCGGCGCTGTCCGCGGTGCGCTCCCCGGCGGCGAGGGCGCGCAGGAAGTCGCGCACGCGCCGGACCTCCGTGCGGCGGTCGGGGCGCGAGGCCGGCTCGGAGACGAGCGCATGGTCGTCGATCAGTGCCCGTTCGATGTCGGGCGCGAAGAACGTGCTCGGCCACCGGGTGCCGTCACGGACGTACACGGTGGCGTCGTTGGCCCCGTCGTAGAACACGACCAGGTCGGGGGGCGGGCGCTCCTGGAGGAGCTCGAGCAACAGCACGGTCTCCTGCCAGTTGACGTAGGTCGACATGCCGAAGTTCCACGCGCGGACGGCGATGCCGTCGCGCTCGGCCAGCCGGACGATCTCCGACGGGATGGTGTGGTCGTCGCGCTGGCCGATGCCGAACAGCGTCGATCCACCGAAGAACCACACGTCGAGCGCGTCGCCGCCGGGCGCGGTGGCGGCGCGGTAGCTCTGACGGACCCCCCGGGTGATGTTGATGTACCGGCCCTGATGGTCGTCCTGTCGCACCCCCAGGTACGGGTCGTACAGGTTGCGCAACTCCGACTCCTCGGCGAACAGCGCCGGGGCCCACGAGAGGCCCTCGTGGGCGATGAGGGAGTGCGGACGGGTCAGTGCCGTGCGGCGGGGTTGGTCGTTCCCTGTGGTCGACGGAACCAGGGTCGCAGCCGCGACCGCGACCACGACAACGGTGCACACGATCGCGGGCAACGCGAGCCGCCGCCGGGCGGTGAGGCTCGAGCGCTCGCGGGCGAAGGGCCGCGTCGGCGCCGGCGGTCGACCGCCGGTGCGCGTGGTGACGGCGAGCGTGTCGTACCGGAACACCCGTGACAGCAGCCAGAGAGGGCAGACCACGACGACGAACACGATCCCGAGCAGCACGGTGCGGAGCCCGGTGGCCACCGCCCGCTCGACGAGGTCGAGGCACCGGAGCCACGGCGACCAGGCCAGCGCGGTCATCTGGCCGGCGGCGGCGCCCACCAGCACGACCCCGACCGCGGCGGGGACGTGCCCGGACGACCCGAGCACCGCCGCGAGCACGAGGGCGACGACCAGACCGGGCCAGGCCGCGGCCGGCGCCCGGGCGACGACCGAGCGTGGGGGGGCGGTCTCGTGCCAGTGCCCGGACGGGTCGCCTGGACCGGCGTCTCGTGCCGGGACCGAGCGGTCGAGCGCCATCGCGTGTTGACACTAGAGGCAGGCTCCGGTGCTCGGGGGCGCGCCCGGGCCGCCGGGTGCGGTCGCCGGGCGCGGCCGGGCATGAAGAGGCCATCGCTACTGTGGCGCCGATGCCGGCACGCCAGGATGGGGAACGCCGGTCTCCGGGGTGGTTGAGCGTGCCGCTGATCCCGTTGGTGGTCGTGGCCGCGCTGGTGGTCGGCCCGCTGCTGGCCGCGGTGGTGGCGGTCGCCTGCCTGCAGTACGCCTGGCTGTCACCGCGTGCCCCGGAGCGCGCCGCCGCCATCGCGGCCGCGCTCACCGGGCCGGATCGTCGCACCACGAGTCGCGCGACGGGCAGCCCGGGTCGTGCGTTGGGGGCAGCGGCGCGGGCGGCGGGTGCCGCGGGGCGGGCGGCGGGGGTGGCGCTGACCCGCCTGGTCCCCGCCGCGGTGGGATGCCTGGCCCTGCTCGTGGCCCTGGACTGGGGCCTGGGTCGTGCGTGGGACCGCCTGGCGGGCACCCCGGTCGACGTCCCGGACGCCTTGGCGCTGGCCACCACCGAGCTCCCGCCCGCCGCCGACGATCGGGTGGATGCACCGGCCATGGCCGGGTCGCCCTGGGCCGAGCGCTACTTCGCCGAGCTCGCGGCGGTGCCCTTCACCTACGTGCCCTACGTCGGGCCGCGGGAGGTGGCCGTGCACGGCCGCTACATCAACTCGGTCGGTGGTGTCCGGGCGTCGTACGAGCCACCGGGGGCCGATGGGGACGACGCGGTCGACGTCTGGTTCTTCGGCGGCTCCACCCTGTGGGGGGAGGGCCAGCGCGACGGTCACACGATCCCGTCGGAGGTGGCCCGCCTGGCCGAGGCCGACGGCGTGACCCTGCGGGTGTCGAACTTCGGCGTGCGGGGCTACACCACCTTCCAGGAGTTCCTGGTGTTCGAGCAGGCGCTGGCCCGGCGGGATCCGCCCGACCTGGTGGTCTTCTACCACGGCATCAACGAGGTCTACAGCTTGTTGGAGTCGCCGTCGAACATGGGCTCGCAGCCCTCGATCTTCCAGATCGACGTGACCGCCGACGCGTTCCACCGCGCCCCACCCCTGCCCGGCCAGCAACCGCCCCCCGAGCCGTCGGTGCGGGAGGCGTACGTGCGCACGAGCGTGGCGACACGCCTCCTCCGGGCCGGCGGGCGCCTCGTGGCCCCACCGGCCGGCGCCGAGGAGCCGCCGCACCAGCCGACGCCGGCCGCGATCGAGCGGGCCACCGCGGAGAGCGAGCAGATCTACCGGCGCAGCGTCGCACTGATCCGCCACGAGGCCAGCGACCACGACGTGCCGACCGCGATCTTCTGGCAGCCCGCCGGCACCGAGGAGGTGTCGAGCCAGTACTACGAAGAAAGCGAGCGGATGGCCGCGATCGGTGGGGGGATCGACATCTCCGACGCGCTGGCGCACCCGCCGGGGCCGATCTACATCGACGCGGTCCACACCAACGAGCTGGGTGCCCGCCTGTCGGCCGACGCCATCTGGGCGCACCTCGCCCCGATGGTCGACGGGGCATCCGGACCGTGACCGCGGTCGTCGCCCTCGTCCTCGCCGGGGTCGTGTTCGGCCAGGTGTGGTGGCTCCGGGCAGGGCGGCCCGCGACCGTCGCGCACCTTCGGCGGCGGGCGAGCCGGGCGGTCGAGCGCGCCGGGCGGGCCCGGGAGGCACTCTCGGTCGCCGTGGTCGCCGAGCGCACCGGAAGGGCCCTGCGGGTGATCGGGCGGGGTGTGCGCTCCGCCGTGGTGCACGTGGTGCCGGCCACGGTCGGGTGCGTGGTGCTCCTCGTGGCGGTCGACTGGGTCGCGGGTGCCCTGTGGGAGCGGGTGACCGAGCCGGACCGGCCCATCGACGCGCTCCAATTGGCCGCGACCGACCTCCCGCCGACCGACGACCCGCGGGTGGATCTCCCGGCGATGGCCGGGTCGCCGTGGGCCGAGCGCTACTTCGCGGAGCTCACCGCCATGAGTTGGTCCTACGTGCCCTACGTCGGCCAGCGGGAGGCACCGGTGCACGGGCGCTACGTGAACACCGAGGACGGGATCCGGGAGTCCTACGAACCGTCGGGAGCCGATGGGCGCGACCTGCCCGTGGTGTGGTTCTTCGGTGGCTCGACGCTGTGGGGCGAGGGGCAGCGTGACCAGCACACGATCCCGTCAGAGGTGGCGCGCCTGGCCGAGGCCGCCGGGACCCCCGTGCGCGTGGTCAACTTCGGCATCCGGGGCTACTCGGCGTTCCAGGAGCTCCTGGTGTTCGAGCGGGAGCTGGCCGACCGCTCGCCCCCGGACCTGGTGGTCTTCTACCACGGGTTCAACGAGCTCTCCACCCAGACCGAGGCGCCCGAGAACCTGAGCCGTCAACCCACGATCTTCCAGCTCACCGTCATCGCCGACGCCTTCGGTTGGGCGCCACCGCTGCCCGGGCAGGTCGATGCCGGTGAGCCGTCCGTGCGGCGCGACTACGTGCAGACCAGCGCGGTCCACAAGCTGCTCCACGGCATCCAGCAGCTCGGGGCGATCCGACCGGCGGGGGCCGACGAGCCGTACTACCAGCCCCCTCCCGAGGAGATGGCCGCGGCGGTCGACAACGCCGACGCCATCTACCGTCGCACCATGGCGCTCCTGCACCACGTGGCGGGAGAGCACGGGATGGCGCCACTGGTGTTCTGGCAGCCGACCGGCGAGTGGCTGCCCTACGACGAGCTGACCGACCGCGTCGCCGGCGTGGGTGGCGGGATCGACATCTCCGACGCGCTCGACGACCCGCCGTCCCCCGTGTTCATCGACGGGATCCACACGAACGAGCTCGGCGCCCGGCTCGTGGCCGAGGCCATGTGGCCCTCCGTGGCCCTCAGGCTGGCGGGGGTGAGCGGGCCGTGACCGGTTGGGACGAGGTCGCTCCGACCGCGCCGGCACCATCACGCCCGTGGCGGGCGTTGCTGCGCGTCGCCGCCCCGTTCGCCATCGCCGCGCTGCTCGGGTGGATCGGCCTGGGCGGGGCCGCGCTCGCGGTCGCGGTCGTGGCGGTGCTCTTGGCCGTGGCCACCGCGGTCCGACCCACGGTGGCGGCGCGGATCGAGGCCGTGCTCGCCGCGGTGGGGCGGGCCGTGGGCCACGGGCTCACCGCCGTCCTCCTCGGCGTGGTCGAGGCACTGGTGTTCCTGCCGCTCTCGGTGCTGGCCAGGGTGTTCGGTCGTGACCCGCTCACCCCGGGCCGACGCGCACACGCGGCCGGGCACTGGGCCCCGCGGTCGGACGGCCGTGCACCCACGTCACGGCGCCCGTACGCCCCGGAGGGCGAGCGCGCGGCGCCCGGGCCGGTGTTTCGGGTGGCCTACCTCTCGGTGCGGGTGATCGGGTGGGTGGTCATCGCGCTGGTGCTCAACTACGCGCTGGGCTGGACCTGGGACGAGTGGTTCGGCAGCCACGACATGCCCGTCGCGGCCGCGGTCTCCGAGCAGACCGCCGGCGAGCTGGCGGCATCGCCCGCGATGGCCGGCGACGGGTGGGCCCGTGACTACTGGCGGGAGTTCCGGGCGCTCGACTACGAGTTCCACCCGTTCATCCTGAGCCGCGTCGCGGCGACCGACGGGCGCTACATCCA
Source organism: Acidimicrobiales bacterium (assembly GCA_044221555.1). Taxonomy (GTDB): domain Bacteria; phylum Actinomycetota; class Acidimicrobiia; order Acidimicrobiales; family DATDAH01; genus JAEUJM01. The sequence goes on along the minus strand of JBGAOY010000001.1, from coordinate 990,179 downwards.
GGCCCAGGGCGCCGTGCGACGCTCCTACGAGCCCGACGACCTCCCCGCCGACGCGCCCGAGGTGTGGTTCCTCGGCGGCGCCGCGCTGTGGGGTGAGGGCCAGCGCGACCTCCACACCGTCCCGTCGGAGGTGGCGCGGGCGGCCGAGGACGCCGGCACGCCGATCCGCGCGGTGAACCTCGGCCAGCCTGGCTACACCAGCTGGCAGGCGGCGCTCCTGCTCGAGCAGGAACTGGCCGTGCGGCCCCCGCCGGACCTCGTCGTGTTCTACGACGGTGCCGCCGACGTGGCGGTGCAGCTCGAGGACCCGAGCCGCGACCCCACCCACTACAACGTCCGGGGGGTGACCGAGGCCCTCACGGGTCGCGACAGCGCCCGCGAGCAGGCCCAGGGCTGGTGGGACGACTACCGGGAGACCAGCGTGGTGAACCGCGTGCTCGACCGCCTCCAGCACGTGTTCGGCTATCAGGCCGCGGCCGCCGACGAGCCGGGCCTCGAGGAGCGGGTGGCCGACCTTCATCGCCGCAGCGTGGACCTCGCCGCCTTCGCGGCCGCGGAGCACGGCGTCGACACCCTGTTCTCCTGGCAGGCGGCCCGGGGGGTGACCGGGGACGGCGGTGCGTACCGCCGGCTGGCGGCGGCGCCGGACCAGGGGCGGGACGGAGCGGTCGACCTCAGCGCCGCCCTCGACGCCGAGCCCGGTGCGGTCTACATCGACGGCGTGCTGACCAACGAGCGGGGGGCCCGGGTGGTGGGGGAGGAGCTCTGGCAGTTGATCAGCGCCGAGCTGGGCTGATCGGACCGGCCGACCTCCGCTACTCGGTTGCCGCGCCGGCCCACGGCGGTGGGTGCTCGGACCAGGCGGCCGCGGTGACCGAGCCGGCGTAGGCGTCGCCGTCGTGCACGGGGAACGACCACACCTGGAGGTACGTGGCGGCGGCGTCGTCGCCCCGGCGGAAGATGACGTGGCGGACCGCGGCGCCGTCGACGACCTCGTCGCGAACGGGCCGAACGTGGTCGCCGTGCACCTCGGTCAGCGCGTCGGCCACCTCGGCGAACGGTCGGCCCAGGCACTCGGTGGCCGGTACACCCATGAACGTGGCCACGCCCGACTCGTCGGTGCCGCCCTCGACCGATCGCACCACCTCGCCGCCGTCGGTGCGCAGCACGGAGATCCGGTGGTCGACCATGCCGGCCTGTGCCCGTTCGACCACGGCGGCCTCCGTCCACCCCGAGCTGTCGGAGTGGGCGGCGGCGGAGGCGTCGGCGCGCAGCGCGGCGGGGAGCGTGGCCGCCTCCTGCTCGCGGAAGTACACCTCGCGCGGGGTGATCGAGCGGTACGGCGCGTCGACCGCCGTGTCCTGCTCCAGGTGGGCGCGCTCGCTCCAGGCCCGCAGCCGGTCGAGCTCGCTGATCCAGAGGTCGCGGTTCAACGTGAGCTGGTCGCGGAGCACCCGGTCCTGGGCCTCGAGGCGCTCGACGACGGCGTCGAACTCGGCGAGCGGCAGGTGGTAGAGCCCGAACTTCGGGTGGATCACCGTGTTCACGTACACGCGGCAACCCCACTCGTCGCCGAAGCGCAGGTAGTCGCCGAACTCGTGCCAGTTCTGGCGCATGAAGCAGAACGTGAGATCGAGCGACGTGCCTCGCTCGGTCGTGTAGGCCCGGTACCGGGCCAGGTTCTCCATCAACCGGGCGTGGGACGCCCCGACGCGGATGGCCTCCACGGTCTCCGCGGTGACCCCGTCCAGCGACACGGCCAGCGACACGGGGAGGCGGTCGAGGATGCGCTCGACCCGCTCGTTCCACTGCGTCCCGTTGGTCGTGAGATGGCACGGCACCTCGACGCCTTCCTCGACCATGAGGTCCATGATCCGCAGCGTCTCGGCCGCCAGGAAGGGCTCGCCGCCGAGGAACCGGGCCTCGTGGAGGTGGTGCAGGAAGGGCCGCAGCTCGTCGAAGAAGCGGTCGCCGTACACCGTGGGCAGCGGCGCCCGGCCCTCACGGCGCGACCGGATCATCGAGGACCACTCGCCGTTGCACATCACGCACTCGAGGTTGCACGTGTTGCTGATCGCGAATTCGAGGCGTCGCGGCCACTCGGGCCGCTCGGCGTCGACCTCGATGCCCTCGAAGCTCTGGGTGTAGGCCGCCCGGGGGTTGCCGTCGTCCACCTGCCAGGCGCAGAAGCGACAACCACGGCTCAGGTCGTAGGCCGTGAGCGCGGCCCGCAACTCCTCGGCCGGCTCGCCGTGCCAGATCTGGCTCAGCGACGACTCGGCCACGTTGCCGAGGAGGTGCTCGGTGTTCTGGCAGCACGCCAGCACGTCGCCGTGGGGATCGAGGTACATCGAGGTGAAGGGGGCGTAGCAGATGGACCGCACCGCCTTGCGGGAGAAGTCGCGCCCCTGGTCGAACGCTTCGCGCTGTGCGGGCAGCAACGTCGACCTCCTCGCTCCGGTGGGCACCCGGTCGGCAGTGTACGGAGGGGTGCGGGCGGTTCGTGGCGGCGCGGAGGGCCTACCCTGACCGCGGTGAGCACCGATGCCGGACCGGCGGCGCCGTCGGCCACCTGCCGCGCGCCCCACGTGGCCCTGCGCTTCTCACCGACCGGCGAGGTGCACGCCTGCTGCGTGAACGACAAGTACCCGCTGGGGCGGATCGGCGAGGCGTCGATCGGGGACATCTGGCGGGGTGAGCCGCTGGCCCGCCTCCGCACCGCCCTCGACGCCGCCGACTACCGCCTGGGCTGCCAGGACTGCGAGGTGGACTACCGCCTCGGCGAGCGGCTGCACACCCATGCCGAGCAGTTCGACCGGTACCCGCAGCCCGACGTGACCCTCGAGTGGCCGAAGCGCGTCGAGTTCGCGCTCTCGAACACCTGCAACCTGCAGTGCGTGATGTGCAACGGGGAGCTGTCGTCGGCCATCCGTGCCCAGCGCGAGCACCGTCCGGCCCTCCGGTCCCCGTACGACGACGCCTTCTTCGACGAGTTGCGCGAGGTGCTGCCCCACATCGAGGTGGCGGTCTTCATCGGGGGCGAGCCGTTCCTGTCCCAGGAGTGCCGGCGGGTGTGGGACCTGCTCATCGAGATGGACCTGCACCCCGAGGTGCACGTCACCACCAACGGCACCGTGTGGGACGACCGCGTCGAGCACTACCTCCACTCGTTGCGCATGATCGTGGCGGTGTCGATCGACGGCACCACCGCGGCGGTCAACGACGCCATCCGGCTCGGCTCGCGCCACGACGAGGTGGTCGCCAACCGCGACCGGTTCCTCGCCGCCACCCGCGCCTACGGCAGCGCCTTCTGCCTCAACCACTGCCTGCTGCGCCACAACTGGCACGAGCTCGGCGACTTCCTGCTCGACGCCGACGCGATCGACGTGGGCGTGCACGTGATCCCGGTGCACTACCCGCCGCAGCTCAGCCTCTTCACCCTGCCGCCGGCGGAGCTCCAAGCCATCGCCGACACCCTGGCCGCGTCGGGGGCGGGCGAGCGCCTCACCCGCAACCGCGACTCGTGGGACACGATCCTCGCCCACCTCAACGCCTACGCGTCGTCGTCGGGGCCCGGGTCCCCGGTCGCCCTGCGCCCCTACGCGAAGCCTCCGCCCGACGACGACCGAGGCGACGCGTGCGACGGGGTCGGCGGGGTCGACGACGCGGGTGACGGTGAGGGCGCGGCGGCCACCGCGGTGGTCGACCTGGCGCCCCAGCCGCTCGACGACGCCGAGGTGGACCGCCTCCGGGAGGAGCTGCGGACCTGGGCCGGTCAGGCGCCGGTCGTGCTCCGCGCCCCCACCGGCACGATCGAGGAGGTGGAGGTGCCCGGATGGGCCGAGCCGCTCGACCTGCACGGCCTCGTGGGCCGATCGCTCGACGACGTCGCCACCTACGTCGCCCCTCGCCTGGGCCGGCGGTCGGACCTCCAGGTCGGGCCCGCCGGTGAGGGGTTCTCCTGGGTGACCTACACCCACCACCCCGAGGGCGGCGACGTGCGGTTCCGCACGGCCGTGGTGCCCTTCTGGGGGGTGCTCACGGCCACCACCACCGCCCGGCTGCCGCTGGCCGCCGAGGAGGCGGACGGTCCGGCCTGACGCTCAGCCCGAGGTCGGTGCCTTGGGGCTGATCGACACCGGCACCGGCCCCGGTGCGGCGGGGCCCGATCGATCGGCGGCCTCGTCGCGCCACGTGGCCAGCTGCGTGTGCACGAACCGCTCGTAGACCTCGAGGGCGCCCCGGCAGGCGTCGCCGTCGGGCCCTTCGGCCGGAACCGGTAGGTCCTTCGCGGCCAGGGTGTCGTGGATGTGGGACAGCTCGCCGGCCGAGAGGTTGTGCAGCGCCAGGTGCTCGGGGTACCGGATGGTGTTGAACCAGAGGAACACCTGCCGCTCGGCCGCGAACCAGACGAAATCGGCCATCTCGTCCCAGTTCACCCGCATGGGGTTCACCATCACGGCCAGGTTCCGGCCGTCGGCGTGGCAGTACCCCCGGTACTCCTCGAAGTTGGCCAGCACCTCCTCGAGCACCCCGTGCACGCGGATCTCCGCGTACCGCTCCGGGATGAGCGAGTCGATGGAGATGTTCACGTGCACGTTGCAGCGCTCCATCATCCGCCGGGCCTTGTCGTTGATGATGGTGCCGTTGGTGGCGATGGTGATCTTGAGGTCGGGCCGGACCTCGGCCGCCCGGTCGGCGATCTTGTGCACGATCGGCTGCATCAGGGGCTCGCCGCCGTTGAAGCGCAGCTCGTGGAGGTGGGGGAGCAGCTCGGCCACCTGGTCGACGAAGGAGTCGTCGTAGGGGCTCACGAGGGGCGGGAGGTGGTCGCGGTTGCGCCGGATCTTCGAGGAGAGCTGACCCGAGCACATCACGCACTCGAGGTTGCACAGGTTCGACAGCTCGAGCTCGAGCATCGTGGGCCAGTCGCCGATGGGGTGCTCGTTGTCGTAGGCGGCGGCCAACGGCAGGTTGCCGGTGTCGATGTTGTGCTCGCAGACCTGGCAGCTGGGCAGGAAGCGGCCCTGGGCGTGGGCCTCGCGGAGCTTGGTGAACTCGGGGCCGCGCCAGATGTCGGTGATCGAGCGTTCGGGGCTCCACCGCGGCGGCTTGTGCGGGAAGTAGAGCCAACACGGCGCGACCTGGCCGTCCACGCAGAAGTACATGTTGGTGAGCGGCGCGTTGCACACGCTGTCACGGAACGGCGTGTGTCGCGAGCGCTGCCAGGCCTCGAGCGCGTCGTTCGTCGTCGTCGTTCGCGTGCGGCGCGAGAACAGGCGGGCGAGGGTGCGGGAGGCGATGCCACGAGTCTACGAGCGCGCCCGTGTCCGGGCGGCAGCCGCCCGCCCGGGCGCGTGGTCAGACGGCGAGGTCGGCGACGTCGGCGAACTCGGCGAGGTTCGAACGGATCTCGGGCTCGGCGCCGGCGCGCCGGCGCTGCTCCAGCTCGGCGAGCTGGGCGCCGAGCAGGTCGCGATCGGCGGCGTCGAGGTGCTCGAGCCCCATCGCCCGCCAGGCCTCGTCGTCGTGGTGCATGCGGCGCCGCACGCGCTTGTACTCGACGAAGGTGAACTTGTCGCTGGCGGCGGCCAGGCGGGTTCCCAGGTCGTGGAACTCGACGATCTCGGCCATGTTCGCCTGAGAGACCGTCATGGAGACGCCGATGCTGCCGACGTTGGGCACGGTGCCGATGAAGTCCAGGTTCTCGACCAGGCGCTCCCACCGGGCCGGTCGGCGGACGAGCTCGTAGGTGGCGGGCCGGGCGGCGTCGATGGAGATGTCGGTGGTGACGTCGATGTCGTGCAGACCGGTCATGCGGGCCCACAGCGCGGGGGTCCAGAGGATGGCGTTGGTGTGGAGATGGATGGTCTCGATGCCCGGGAACCGGTCGCGGTCGAACCCGATGAGGAACTCGCGGAGGAACTTGCTGGCGAAGGGGTCGCCGGTGCCGGTCATGCTGATGACGCGAGGGTGGGGGAGCACCTGGGTCTCGACCGCGTGGTGCAGGCGCCGCATGCGCTCGGCGGCCTCGCCGCTCACCATCTCGATGTCGCTCCGACAGGTCGGACAGGCGAGGTTGCAGCTGGGCTCGTAGTGCATGCCCACGTTCGACGGCCCGGCCACCATCTCGACGGCCCCCGCGAGCGCCTCGTCGGGGAGGCCGAGCCGCGCCCGGTCGTCGTGCGGCGAGACGATGTGGTCGCCCGGGCCACCACGCGCCGCCTGCATGTGCGGGCACCAGCCGCCGTCACAGTGGCGGAGCGACCCGTCGTGCATGGACCGGCGCATCTCCTGGGCCCGGCTGCCGTTCCAGACCTGGTCCCACGACTGCTCGAGCAGGTTGCCGAGCGGGAACTCGACCCAGTCCGGGCAGCAGTTGGGCCACACGTCGCCGGCCTCGTCGATGCACACCTCGGTGAAGGGCAGCCGGCAGAACAGCGGCGCGCCCGCCGGACCCGACGGGGCGGAACGACGGCGGCGCAGCCGCACCCGGGTCACGTGGCGCTCACCGCCGCCAGGAGCCGGCGGGCGCCCACGGTGACGTCGTGGTGCCGGCGGGCGGTCTCGCACCCCGCGTCGACGAGCGCTCGACGCCGGGGCTCGTCGGTGGCCAGGGCGACGACCGCATCGGCGAGGGCGTCGATGTCGAGGTAGGGCACGACCTCGGCGGTGGTCCGGGCCGGGGTGTCCCGCAACAGGTTGTCGGTGCACACCACGGCCGTGCCGGCGCCGACAGCCTCGAAGACCAGCAGCTCCGGCGGCTCGTGGCGTCCGGAGATGATCAGCACGTCCATGGACGCCAGGAAGTCGAAGGGCTTGGGCCCGCTCACCACGGTGGTGCACTCCTCGATCCCGGCGTTGCGCAGGTCGTGGCGGAGCGGCCAGAGCAGCCGCTCGTCGGGGTCGTCGGCGACCCACAGGAAGCGCAGCGGGCGATCGGGCAGCCGGCGGCGCACCGCCCAGGCCAGCAGCACGAACTGCTCGGGCTCCTTCCACCAGTCGGCCGGGCCGGTGCACCCCACGACGAGCTCGTCCGTACCGATCCCCAGGTCGGCCCGGCTCGGGGGGTGGAGCGACACGAGGGGCCCTTCGGTGCCGCCGGCGATCACGTAGTCGTGGCGGACGATGCGGTCGCGGTCGACGCCCAGCTCGCGGTGGAGGGCCTCGGCGATCTCGTCCGAGGCGGCCACGAAGAGGGCGGCACGCTCGGTGATGAGCTGGCGATCGGCCAGGGTGAGCCGGTCGCTGTGCAGCTCCGCGATGTCGTGGACGTGGACGACCGCGCGGGGCCCGGCCAGGGTGGTGAAGCCGAGGATCCTGGCCGCCTCGAGCCCGTTGACGTAGAGCAGGTCGCCGCGGCGGCGCTGCACCAGCCACCACCGCAGGCGGCTGCTCTTCAGGAGCCCGGTGAGGCGCTGGAAGCCCAGCACCTCGAACACGCGGGCGGGACGCCATTCGTTGAGGTCGTCGAGCACCCGCACCGGGGTGAGCTCGGCGTAGCGGTCGAGCAGCGGCCCGCCGTGCCACGCCAGCAGCTCGGTGGAGATGTCGGTCTGGTGGCGCAGCCAGCGCAGCAGGTACAGCAGGAACACCTGGCCGCCCCCCACCGCCCCGTCGAGGGTGACGAACACGATCCTGCGGATCCTCAGATCGCCTCCGCGCCGCGCCGGTCCCGTCAGAGCCCGTCCCCTCAGAGCCCGTCCCCTCAGAGCCCGTCCCCTCAGAGCCATTGCCGCACCACCTCGTGGATCGCGGCCGCACCCACGTCCACACCGTTCTCGGCCCGGGCCTTGGCCTTGGCCGCGGTGCCGAGGCGCTCCCGCAGGCCGGGGTCGTCGAGGAGCGCCAGCGTGCGGTCGGCCATGGCGCCGAGATCGGGGTAGGGGACCACGAACCCCCGCTCGCCGTCGCCCACGAACTCGGGCATGCCGCCGTTGTCGAAGCAGACTATGGGCACGCCGATGGACGCCGCCTCCAGGCACACGAGGGGGAACGCGTCCTCGCGCGCCGGCAGGAGCAGCACGTCGAAGAGGCGGAACCACGGGACGGGGTCGGCCTGGTGGCCCACGAAGTGCACGTGCTCGCCGAGGCCGGCGTGCTCGATGTCGTAGCGGACGGGCTCGAGCTCAGGGCCCCCCGACTCGCCCCCCACCCAGACGAAGTGGGGCATCGGCCCGTGGCCACGCTCGCGGACGAGGCGGGCGACCTGCACGAACAGGTCGGGGGCCTTGCGCCAGTGGGTCAGGCCGGCGGCACCCACCACCGCGGCATCGTCGGGGATGCCCAGCGACCGGCGCAGGGCCGCGGTCTCGCCCGCCGGTGCGTCCTCTGGGGGCAGCTCGATGAAGCCGTACTGACGGGTGATGGCGTCGGGGGCCGCGCCGAAGGCCCGCTCGGTCTCGTGGGCGACCGCGTCCGACACGGCGATGTAGTGCCTCGTCACCTCGCTGATCAGCTCCCGGTCCTCGGGGGGCAGGTGGAAGTCGAGGCCGACGGACAGCTCGTGCACGTGCGTGAGCACGATCGGGTCGTCGAGGGGCAGGTAGCGCAGCGGGCGCACGCTCCCGGCGGTGTTGACGTACACCAGGTCGAAGTGGCGCGCCCGCCGCATCCGCCACCGCAGGGCCCTCGTCCGGATCATGGGCGCGTGCCGCTCGAGGCCGAACTTCCAGGCCAGCGAGTCGAGCACGACCGCGGGTCGCGGCGGGTCCCACTCGTCCAGGATCCACACCCGGGCCAACGACCGGAACTCCTCCTCGAGCTCGCCGCCCTGCAGGAACAGCAGCTCGAAGTCGAGATCGGTGTTGGCCCGCAGCCAGCGGGCGAGGTGCAACATGATGATGGGCGGGCCGGTGCGCTCGGCCGCGTGCGACATGAACAGCACCCGGCCCTTGCGGAACCGCCTCGGTGCCCGCACCGTCATCGCCGCACCAGCGCCGAGATCTCGTCGGCGACCTGGCGCGCGCACCGGTCGAGGCCGTGGCGGGCGGCCACGTGGCTTCGGGCCCGCTCGCCCAGCCGGCGGCGCCGGGCGCGGTCACGGGCCAGGTCGACGATCTCGGCCGCCATGTGCTCGACCTCGGGGTAGGCCACCACGCGGCCGCCTCCCGACGCTCGCACCAGCTCGGCGATGCCGCCGCCGTCGAAGGTGACCGCGGGCACGCCGAACGAGCAGGCCGTGAGGCAGGCCAGCGGGAAGTTGTCCTCCCGCGAGGTCAGCGCGTACACGTCCAGCGCCGCCAGCCACGGGTCGGGGTCGGGTTGGTCCTCGACGAAGGTGAGACGGTCGCCGAGGTGCAGCAGGTCGAGCTCGCCCGCCTCGTCCCAGTGCGGTCCGGTGGGGATGGGGCTGCCCACCCAGAGGAACCGCACGTCGAGCTCGGGTGCCAGGCGCCCGCAGTGCCACGCGAGGTGCGAGAACAGGTCGGGGGCCTTGCGCCACTCCCGCGCCCCGCACATGCCCACGAGCACCGTGTCGTCGCCGATCCCCAGCTCGCGACGGGGCGCGGCGCCCGAGGGCGTCGACGCGCCGGGCGGGACGAAGTAGGCCACTTGGCCGATCTTGGCGCGGGGCACGCCGTGGTTGGAAACCAGGTTGTCCACCGCGCACCGCGGGCCCACGAGGAAACGGTCGGTCGCCTCGAGGATCAACCGCCGGTCCTCCGGCGCCAACCAGTACCGGAGCCCGATCTCCAGCTCGTGGATGTGGGTCAGCACGATGGGGGGCCGGTAGCCGGTCTCGCGCAGCAGTTGGATGCTGATGGCGGTGTTGACGTAGGCGAGGTCGGCCTCCTCGAGCAGGGCCAGCCCGCCCTCGGGGTCGGTGGCGTGGTCGCGCGTGGGGCAGATGGCGGCGAACTCGGGCTCGAGGGGCCCACCGGTCGAGAGCACCACCCCCAGGTCGAGATCGGTGTGGGCCGCGAGCCAGCGCAGGACGTGGAGCGCGTAGATCGGCGGGCCCGAGCGGCGCCCCTCGTGCACGATGAAGCGCACCTTCGGGCCGGTCACGACGGCCCCGGCCCGAGGAGGAAGGTGAGGGCGTGGCGCTCGGTCGCCGGGGGGCCGTCGAGCTCGGCGGCCACTGCCGCGGTGAGGGCGGCCGTGTCGGGGTACGTGATGCTCGCGCCGCGGCCGCGCGCCAGGTCGGTCGCCGCCTCCAGGTCGTAGTGCACGACCGGCACGTTGACGGTGTCGAGGAGCGCGTCGAGCGGGTCGTCGGGTGGCGTGTACGGCATCCGGAGGTATCGCCCGGCGCGCTCGAAGACGCCGACCAGGGTCTCGACCTCGAAGAAGGAGGGGAGGGGCTCGCCGGCGGGGAGGAACGGTCGGCGCTCGGTGACCACCACGACGTCGGCCCGCTGCACGAACTCGTACCAGTCTGGGCGATCGCCCAGCCAGTGGAACGTGTCGTCGAGCCCGAGGCGCTCGACGTCGAACTGGTACGGGTAGAGGTCGGGGCCGACCGGCAGCCAGCCGAGCCAGCCGAACTCGATGCGCCGCTCGGGCACCGCCCGACGCAGGCGCCCGGCCATGGCCACGAACTGGTCGGCGCCCCCACCCCAGTTGACGGGGCCGATGCCGAGGACGAACGCAGCGGTGTCGTCGATGCCCGAGCGGGAGGGCACGGTCGGCACCGGGGGGGTGAACTCGCGGGCCATGTCGATGCGGGGCCAGAGGGTGGCGACCACGCGCACCTCCGCGCCGTCGGCGGGGGCCACGTCGGCGCAGTGCCCGGCGGTCTCGTCGTCGCGGGCGAGCACGGCGTCGGCCCAGGCCAGGGTCGCCTCCAGCGACGCCGGGGGGCGTGGGTCGTGCCAGCCGATGATCACGCCGACGTGCGCCTCGGGCGGCGTGTAGTGGGTCAGCTCCGTGCGGACCGGGCCGATGGCCAACACCGATCGGGGGTGGTGCGCCCGTGCCCACCACCATCGCATCCGCGCGTGGCGCATCCGCCGGGCGAGGGGGCGCAGGTGATGCTCGGCCAGCCAGGTCGCGAGGCGCCAGCGGTTGATGTCCTCGACGTAGCGAACCGTCCCCAGGCCGTCGAGGTCCAAGATGGCCTGGTCGCGGTCCCAGGTGATGACGGTGAACCGGTGGCCCAGGCCCCGCAGGTGGTCCAGGAAGAGCTCGTAGCCCCACTGCGCGTCGCCGCCGTACTCGATGCGCAGGTCGTCGACCAGGATCAGGAGGTCGGGCTGTCGCCTCCGCCTCAGCACGCCAGCAGGTCCTCGACGAGACGGTGCAGCCGTGGCGCGGCGACGTCGGTGAGGTGGTGGGTGCGGGCGTGGTGGGCGGCGGCATCGGCGCGCCGACGTCGCTCGGATTCGTCCCCGGCCCAGATGGCCAGCACGTCCGCGAACGCGGCGAGGTCGGGGTAGGGCACGACTGCCCCGGCCTCGCCCGCCTCCACGAACTCCACCATGCCGCCGGTGTCGAAGGTGACGATCGGCACCGCGGCGGTGGCCGCCTCCAGCGCGGCGAGGGGGAACGCGTCCTCCCGCGACGTGAGCGCGAAGGCGTCGCCCAGCCGGAACCACTCGCCGGGCTCGGCCTGGCTGCCGAGGAAGCGGACGACGTCCGCCACACCCAGGTGGCGGGCCTCGTGGTCGAGCGGCCACCACTCGGGGCCGGCGGTGGCGCCGCCCACCCAGAGGAACACCAGCGGGCGGTCGGTGCGGCGGCGGACCTCGCGCGCCAGGCCCACGAACAGGTCGGGCGCCTTGCGCCACTCGGTCATGCCGGACCCGACCACCACGAAGGCGTCGGGGGGGATGCCCCGGGCGGACCGGAGGCGTCGCCGCTCGTCGCCGGCGACGGCGTCGATCGGCTCCACGAACTCGTGGTGCACCGTGATGCGCTCGGCGGGCACCCCATGGTGATCGACCAGGTTGTCGGCCACGGCCTGCGACGCCGCGACGAAGCGGTCGGGTCGTTCGAGCAGCAGCGCCCGCTCGCCGGCATCGAGCTGGTAGCGCAGCGCCACCTCGAGCTCGTGCACGTGGGCGACCACGGTCGTCGGCCTCGGCACCTGGGCCAGCACCCGGAGGGTGGCCGGCGAGGCGGTGTTCACGTAGGCGAGGGACGCATCGCGCCACTCCCGGAGGTGCCACCGGTCGCGGCGGGAGCGCAGCGCGGTGGCCTCGCCCGTCCGTCCCAGCCGGGCGAGGCCCTGCTGCGCGACGCGCGGGGCCGTCCACCGAGGGTCGAGCACCCGAACCGGGCCCAGTCGGCGGTACTGCCCGAGCAGCGGGCCCCCGCGGGTGAGCAGGGTGGCGAACCCGGTGCCGGTGTGGCCCGCGAGCCAGCGCTGGAAGTTGGCCAGGAACACCGGTGGGCCGGTGCGGTCGGCACCGTGGCCCACGAACAGCACGGGCGGCGGCGTCACCTCGACAGGGTAGGCCCGGGCCGTCGCACCCGATGCGGGAGCGGGGGGCTCCGGTACCCTCGTGGCGTGCGCGAGTCGCTGCCGTCCCCGGTGCGACGCGAGGTGGGCGACGTGGTGCCGGAGCCGCCGCACGGCGTGGCCTGCCGGGCGCCCTTCACGTCGATGTACCTCGACCAGCACGGCGACGTCCGGGCGTGCTGCATGAACGAGCGTCACCCACTGGGCAACATCACCGCGGCACCGCTCGAGGACATCTGGCGGGGCGCCGGCGCCCGCCGGTTGCGCCGGGCCATGGAGGCGGGCGATCTCGGCCTCGGGTGCGACTTCTGCCACGCGCAGGTGCAGGGCGGGCGGCCCGATCTGGCGTACGCCCGGCGGTTCGAGGGCTTCGCGGTCGACGGGCCCGAGCCGGCCTGGCCCCGCCAGCTCGAGCTGTCGGTCACCAACACGTGCAACCTGCGCTGCGTGATGTGCAACGGCGAGTGGTCGTCCTCGATCCGTTCCCAGGTGGAGCACCGTCCGCCCCTGGTGTCGAGGTACGGGGAGGCGTTCTTCGAGCAGTTGCGGCCGTTCCTGCCCCACCTGGACCGGGTGAAGTTCTACGGCGGCGAGCCCTTCCTCGCCTCGGAGACGCTGCGGGTGATGGAGATGCTGGTCGACGCGGGGCTGACCACCCGCTGTCACGTGACGACGAACGGCACCCAGTGGACGCCGAGGGTCGAGCGCATCCTCTCGATGCTCCCGGTCGACGTGTCGGTCTCGCTCGACGCCGCGAGCCGAGCGACCTACGAGTCGATCCGGCGGGGGTCGTCGTGGGACGACGTGCGGCGCAACCTGGACCGGTTCTGCGAGTGGGCCGAGCGCCGGGGCACCTGGGTGAGCGTCACCTTCTGCCTGATGACGGCGAACTGGCACGAGCTCGGCGACTTCTGCCGCCTGGCCGACGAGCTGGGCGTGGTCGGGGACGTCAACGACGTGTTCGAGCCACCCTCGCTGTCGCTGTACCGGCTCACCGTGCCCGAGCTGGCCCCGGTCGTCACGGCCCTCGGGGCCCAGGACGATCGGGAAGCCGGGTCGTTCACGCTGAGCGCACCGGTCTGGGCCGACCAGCTCGGCAAGCTGCGCCGGCACCTCGAGGACGGCTCGGCCCGACTCCACCGGTTGACCGTCGACCCCCAGGCCCACTGGGAATCCGCACGTGAGGTGGTACTGGGCCGCCTCGAGTACGCGGTCGCCGTGGCCCGCGACGCGGCTGCGGTCGACCGCGCCGCCACCGACCTGGCATCCGGCCTCGCGGCGCAGCTGCCCACGCTGGAGCTCGACGCGGCCGGGACGGTCCGCCGGGTGGCGCCGGCCGCGCCGCTGTTCGGCATCGACCCCGGGGCCTGGCTCGGGCGCCATCACAGCGAGCTGCAGCCGATCCTCGCTCGGGGCGTGGGCCCGGTCGATCACATCGATCACCACGTGGCCGGGGGGACCGAGCTGAGCGTGATCCACCTCGAGGGTGGCGGCATCGTCAACGTGCTGGCCACCCGCCATGGGGTCGGCGACGAGGCCACCCAGCTGCTCCAGTTCTGGCGGCCGGTCGCACTGGACGCCCCGGCGTGAGCGGTCACCTCACGCCCGCGTGCCACGCGCCGTTCGTGTCGATGGAGTTCGACCCCACCGGCAACGTGTTCACCTGCTGTGCCAACCAGCTGTACCCGATGGGTCACGTGGCCGAGGCCTCGCTGGCCGAGATCTGGCAGGGCCCGCGGTCCCGCGCCCTGCGCGCCGCGCTGGCCGCCGGCGACCTGACCCTCGGCTGCAACAGCTGCCACTGGGCCGTGCTCCACGGCAACGACGCGCCCATCGCCCGCCTCTACGACGCCTACCCCGTCACCGGGCCCTCGCCGGCGCACCCGACGAGGATGACCTTCGCGCTCAGCAACCGCTGCAACCTCGAGTGCGTGATGTGCAACGGCGAGCTCAGCTCGAAGATCCGGGCACGCGAGGGGCGGCCGCCGCTGCCTCCCGCCTATGGCGATGCGTTCTTCGCCGAACTGGACGGGTTCCTGCCCCATCTGCGCCACGCCAGCTTCCTCGGCGGCGAGCCCTTCCTGATCGCCGAGAACTTCCGGGTGTGGGAGCAGATGGTCGGCCTCGCCGTCACCACGCGGTGCGCGGTGGTGACCAACGCCACGAGGCTCGACGCCAAGGTCGAGGCCGTGCTCGCGTCGTTGTCCTTCGACGTGACGGTGTCGCTCGACGGCGTCCGCCCGGCCACGGTGGAGGCCATCCGCCGCAACATCGACGCCACCGAGGCGCTGGAGAACGCCAGGGCGTTCCGCGCCTACACGCGGCGGGCGGGCACCGCGTTCGGCTTCAACTTCTGCCTCACCACCCACAACTGGGCCGAGCTCGGCGAGTTCCTCGCCTTCGCCGACGGCTGGGACGCCGACGTGCGGGTGATCAGCGTGAGCGAGCCCGGTCACAGCCTGCACGACCTCGACGAGGCGGCGCTGGCCGCGGCGCTGGCCCAGCTGGAGGACGAGGACCGGCACCGCTCGACCACGCTCACCCGCAACCGGTCGGCGTGGCAGGTCGAGCTGGAGCAGGTGCGGCGGGTGCTCGCCGAGCGGCGGGCCGGTGCCGATGCCACGATCCGCCAGCCCGTGGCGGTGCGCGGCGCCCTCGTCGACCTGAGCGCCGCCGCGACCGCGGGGGCCGAGGCCGAGGCCCGGATGCGGATCACCCGCTGGGCCCACGGTGGCCCGGTGGCCCGGCTGCACGTGGGCGCCGACCGCCGGGTGCGCACGGCCGACCTCGGCGAGGAGGGCTTCCTCGGTCTGCGCGCCGTCGATGTCGTCGGGTGCGACGTGGACGAGGTGCTGCGCCGCTGCGACGTCGCGGCCGGCCGTGAGCTCTACGCCGTCGATCGCTGGGCCGGCGACGGGCTCGTCGACCAGACCTTCCTGGCCACGGTGGGCACCCCCGCGCGTGGTGGGAGGGGGTCGGTGCTCCGCGTCGTGTCCACGCCGCGACCCGACGGCGCCGTCACCTTCGTGGCGGTCGACCGCTTCTACGACCGCGACCGGCCCGTCGAGGTCCGTGCCCGTGGCTGAGCAGGTGGTCCGGGTGCGATCGGCATCGGCGGGCGAGAACCTGTCGGCGGGCGGGGACGTGTCGGCGGGCGAGGAGGCGCCGGGCCGCTGCGTCGAGCCCGCCTGCCACGCCCCGTTCTCGTCGCTCTACCTCGACCCCACCGGGCGGGTGACCGCTTGTTGCGCCAACACCTGGCACCCGCTGGGCGACCTCACCCGTCGGTCGCTCGTGGAGATCTGGCGGGGCCCCGAGGCGCAGCGGCTGCGCGCCCGTCTCGCCGCCGGCGACCTGGGCCTGGGTTGCGAGCTCTGCGCCGCCGAGGTGGCCATGGGCTCGCCGGCCACGGCCGAGCTGCACCGGTTCGACCCGCTGGCGCCGTCCACCGCCGACCCCGAGTGGCCGGTGCAGCTCGAACTGGCGCTGTCCAACGCCTGCAACCTGCAGTGCGTGATGTGCAACGGGGAGCTGTCGTCCGCCATCAGGATCCACCGCGAGGGACGGGCACCGCTGCCGCCGGTGTACGGCGAGGCCTTCTTCACCGAGTTGGACGTGTTCCTGCCCCATCTCCGACGCGTGTTCCTCCTCGGCGGTGAGCCCTTCCTGGGGTCCGAGCCGATGCGGGTGCTGGGGCGCCTCGTCGACCTGGGCCTCACGCCCGACGTGTACGTCACCACCAACGGCACCCAGTGGAACGATCGTGTCGCGCGGGTGCTGTCGTCGCTGCCCGTCGACGTGTCGGTCTCGGTGGACGGCTACCGCCGCGAGACCGTCGAGGGCATCAGGGTGGGCGTCGACCACGCCTCGCTGGTGGACAACATCGGGCGCTACCGCGACGCGGCACGGCGCAACGGCGGCGGGTTCTCCCTCACGTTCTGCCTCCAGCGGGGCAACTGGCGTGAGCTGGGCGAGGTGCTCGAGTGGGGCGATCGCCTCGACGCCCTGGTCGGCGTGAGCACCCTGACCAACCCGCCCCACCTGAGCCTCCGCACCCTTCCCGTCGGTGAGCTGGAGGCGGTGGCCCGCTCGCTGCGCGACGAGGACCACCGGCGACGCGACACCCTCGGGCGCAACCGGGAGACCTGGGAGCGGGCGCTGGGCCGGGTGGAGGCCCTGGCGGTGGCCCGCCGGGAGGCGCCGGCGCCCGGCGGGGACGACCGATCGGCCGAGGCCGAGGCCGAGCGGTTGGCGGCCGCCTTCGCCGACAGCCGCGGCACCCACCGCATGCACGCCGCTGGGTCGCAGGTGGTGCTGCGGTTCGAGCCCGACGCCGCCGATGTGCTGGGCGCGGACCTGCGGTCGCTCCCCGGCGGGCCCACCAGCCACCTCGCCCCCCGACTCACCGACGTGCTCGGGGTGGTGGGCGAGACCGACCTGCGGGTCCATCCCAGTGGCGTCGAGGAGCGCCGCTTCCGCTTCGACCGTCCTGATGGTGCCACCGAGGTCCGGGCCTTCCTGGCGCCCACCGGTCCCGACTCCCACGTGTGGGTGCTCGCCGCACGCGAGGCGGCCGCACCCATCGCATGACCGGGATCCTCTGACACACTGACCGCGATGCCGCCGCCGGAGGGGCCCGTCCCCGACACGATCTGCCCGCTCCCGTGGCTGAACCTGTCCATGGACGTGAACGGCTCGTCGCGTCCGTGCTGCAAGTTCGCCCAGCCGTCGGCCGACTCGGCGTACCAGCTCACCAACCTGCGCGACGGTGGCCTCGAGCAGGTCTGGAACGGCGAGGCCATGCAGCGCCTGCGCCGTGACTTCCGGGCCGGCGAGCAGCCGGGGGAGTGCTCGTCGTGCTGGAACGAGGAGGCCGCGGGGATCCCCAGCTTCCGTCAGACCTACCTGGCCCACCGGGGCATCTCCACCCCGCCTGACTACGACGACGTCACCCCGGACCATCCCGCCGCGCTCGACCTGAAGCTCACCAACGCCTGCAACCTGAAGTGCCGGATCTGCGGCCCGGTGGCGTCGTCGCTGTGGCTGCGCGAGGAGCTGGCGATCTCGGGGGACCACCCCGACCCCTACCTGGTCGACAACAAGGACTACTTCCGCGCCAACAAGATCACCCACGACGCCGGCAACCTGGCCACGTTCCGGCGCTGGCTGCCCCACCTGGACCACGTCGAGCTCACCGGTGGCGAGCCGATGCTCTCGCGGGAGAACCGGGAGATCCTCGAGTTGATCGTGGCCGAGGGGCGCCCCGAGCGCATGACCCTGCTGCTCACCACGAACGCAGCGGTGGTCGACGAGCGGATCCTCGAGCTGCTGCCCGCGTTCGCCAAGGTGGTGCTGACCCTGAGCATCGACGACATCGGGTCGCGGTTCGAGTACGAGCGGGCCCCCGGACGCTGGCCCGACACCGAGGCGATCGTCGACCGCTACGCCGCCATGGCGTCGAGCCGCCTGCAGGTGTCGAGCCGCCTGCAGGCGTCGAGCCGCCTGCAGGCGTCGAGCCGCCTGCAGGTGTCGATCAACTGCTCGGTGAGCCCGTTCAACGTGTGGTACCTGCCGGAGTTGGTGGACTGGCTGGCCGGGCGACCGGGGCTCGAGCACGTCCACCTCAACCTCAACCTCGTGCACTACCCCCGCCACTACTGCATCCAGATCCTGCCCCGGCCCCTGAAGGACGCGGTGGCCCGCCGGCTGGCTGAGCGGCTGGTCGACCGTCCCGAGGCCTGCCCACCGGGGGTCGTCGACCAGGTGGCCGAGGTGATCGGCTTCATGGACGGCGGTGGGGACGACGAGGCCGAGGAGTGGGCGCAGTGCCTGCGGGTCACGCGCCACCGCGACGAGGTGCGGGGTGAGCACTTCGAAGCCGTGTTCCCCGAGTTGGCCGACCAGATCGCCCGCCTGGCCGATGGATCGCCGGATGGGCCACCAGGAACGCACCCGGTCGCACCCTCGGTCGGGCCCGGTGGTGCCCGCCGCTGGGGGCGGGCCGTGGCCCTGCGCATGCCCCGCCGGCGGCCGGGACGGGCATCGACCCGCTGATCCGGCCGGGATCACGACCCCCGGTAGGCTCCGCCACGATGTCGCCCGCCACCGGTTCCCGTCGGCTGCCCACCGTCATCGCGGTGGCCGGCCTCGCGCTGACGTGCCTCACCGCCGTGGCCGTGGTGGCGGTGGGGAGGGGCGCCGGCAACGGCGACCTGGTGGTGGTGTCCCAGTCGGAGCTCGACGCGGCATCCGAGGCGGCAGCCGACACACCCGCCTACGGGTTGGAGGAGATCGCCCGCCTGGAGGCGCCGACACAGGTCGCACCCCGACCCGGCACCGACGACCTGTACGTCTCCCAGCTCGGGGGCCAGGTGATCCGCCTCACGCCCGATGGCGCCGGCGGGTTCGACGTCGTCGAGCCGCCGGCCCTCGACATCTCCACGGAGGTGAGCGCCCAGGCGGGGCTCGAGGGGCTGGTGGCCCTCACCTTCTCACCCGACGGCGCCACCCTGTACCTGGGCTACATCGACAAGGCCCACGACCAGGTGGTCACCGCGCACCCGGTCGAGGACGACGGCGCGTCGTTCGGCCCCGGCAACGAGATCATCACCGTCGACCGCCCACCGGGCCCCCCGAACAACCACATCGGCGGCTCCTTGGCCTTCGGTCCCGACGGTTACCTCTACGTCGGCACCGGCGACGGCGGCGCCGGTGCGTTCCAGGCCCCGGACACGTCGAGCTACTACGGCAAGGTCCTGCGCATCCAACCCGATCCCGCCGGGGGCTACACGTCGCCCGAGGGCAACACCGTCGACGGCAACCCCGACGGGCTGCCCGAGATCTGGACGGTGGGGATGCGCAACCCGTTCCGGATCGACTTCGACTCCCAGACCGGCGACCTGTGGGTGGCCGACGTGGGCGAGGAGTCCCTGGAGGAGCTGAACCGCCTGGGGGTGGACGAGGCCTTCGGCAAGGACATCAACCTGGGCTGGCCGCAGTACGCGGGGAGCACCGAGTACTACATCGACGAGCCGTCGCACACCCGCCTTCCGCCCACACCGCCCAGCTACGAGTACGAGCACCGCGAGGGTCGCTGCGCGGCGATCGGCGGCGAGGTGTACCGCGGGGCGGACTTCTCGGAGTTGGCCGGCGACTACCTCTACACCGACCTCTGCAGCAAGGCCCTCCTGGGCCTGCGCCCCGCCCCGGACGGGGGCTACGAGGAATTCGTGCTGGCCACCGTCGACGAGTCGCAGCTGGTCTCGGTCGATGCCGGCCTCGACGGCACCATCTACCTGACGTCGATCAGCGGCGGCGTGTACCGCCTCGTGCCCCCGGCCTGACCGGCCGGAGCCGGCCACGAGTCGGCCAACTGGCGCCCGATCCTGTTGGCCTGACCACAGGATCAGGCGCCAGAACGGGCTGCGCTACGGCAGTTGGCCCTCGAAGCCGCGCAGGAGGCGGAACGCCTCGGCCGCATCGGTGGTGGCGTGGCCCCCGTGGTAGTGGGCGAGGTGGGCCACGCCCTCGGGTGAGCGAGGGTGGGGCGCGGCCTTGGCCTCGGTGGTGTAGCAGGACAGTGCCGCCAGCTTGACGTCGAGGGTGTCGGTGATGTCGACGTAGTAGTTGGCGGCGAAGGTCTGGCCGTTCCAGTAGGCCGAGGCGGGGATCTCGAACTCGAGGATCGACACCGCCCGGTCCTGCGGGCGCCAGGCGATGCGGGTCGCCTCGGCGATCAGGCGGTGGTCGCGGTTGAGGTCGGCGGTGGCGTGGGTCATCACCAGGTCGGGGCCGTCGGTGAGCGGCACGAGCGTCTGGCTGAGCTCCATCATCGACACCTCGTCGAGGCGCTGGTCGGGGAAGCCCAGGAAGTGCGGCTCGTCGACGCCCAGCAGCTTGCAGGCGGCGCGGGCGTCCTCCCGGTTGTCCTGCTCGGTGCCCCGGGCGGTGACCACGCCGTCGGACACGATGACCACGTCGATGCGCCAGCCGGCGCGGGCCAGCTTGGCGATGGTGCCCCCGCAGCCGAGGGTCTCGTCGTCGGCGTGGGCGGCGATGACGATCGCGTGCCGCGGATCGGTCCCGGTGGGCATCTCGCTCCTGGGGGTCGGCGAACGCGCAATCGTAGCGGACGCGCGATCGGGGTCTCGGGCCATCTATCGTCGTCGCGGCCATGACCGCCAGGCCCCGTGTGCTGTTCGTCACCTACGAGGCCAGCCGGACCGGGTCGCCCCTGCTGCTGCTCCGGTTGCTCCGGTGGCTGCACGAGGCCGGCACCCTCGACCTCGAGGTCGTGTGCTGGCGCGGCGGGCCGTTGGTGAGTGAGTACGCGGCGCTGGCCGACACCCGGTCGCTGGCACCACCCGATCGGAGGACGACGATCGAGGCGCTGGCCGTGGGGGCGGGCGAGCTGGGCCTGAGGGCCCTCGGGCGCCGGGCCGAGGCCCTGCGGGTGGCTCGGGCCCTGCGGGGCCGTCCCGATCCCGACCTCGTGTACCTGAACGGGGTACCCAGCTTCGTCGCGCTGCCGCACCTCGGTGTCGGGCCCGGCGTCCCCGTGCTCGGCCACGTGCACGAGTTGGAGTTCGCCCTGGCCCGGTCGCTCCCGGCCGGTGACGAGGCACTTCTCCAGCGGCCCGACCGCTTCGTCGCGGTGTCGTCGGCGGTGGCCGAGAACCTGGTCGCCCGCCACGCCGTCGATCCGTCCGACCTCACGGTGTGCCACGGCTTCGTGGACGGCGGCCCGCCGGTCGTCCACCGCGACGCCGGTCGGCTGCGGGCGCAACTGGGCATCCCCGAGGGCGCGCCCGTGGTGGGGGCGATGGGCGACCTGATCTGGCGGAAGGGCCCCGACCTCTTCGTACAGATGGCCGCGGCCATGGCCCGCGTCGGATCGGGCGGCGACCCGCCGGTGCACTTCGTCTGGGTCGGCGGTCACGCCGGGCGGGCGGGATGGGACGAGGTGCGCCACGACATCGACGCCGTCGGGCTCGCCCACCGGGTCCACCTGGTGGGCGAGCAGCCCGACCCCGACGACTGGCACGCGCTGTTCGACGTGTTCGCCCTGACCTCCCGTGAGGACCCTTTCCCCCTCGTGGTGCTCGAGGCCGCGCGCGCCGGGGTCCCCGTCGTGTCCTTCGACCAGGGTGGCGTGCCGGAGTTCCTGGTCCCGGCCGACGGGTACCCGCCCGCCGGCGCGCTCGTCCCGCCGCTCGATGCCGGAGCGATGGCCGCGGCGGTGGCCGGCCTGCTGGACGATGCCGCCGGCCGCCACGAGCTGGGCCGCCAGGGTCGTGAGCGCGTGGCCCGTCGACACGTGACCGCGGTGGCCGCCCCGTGCCTCCTGGCCGAGATGCAGGCGCTGCTGTGACCAGGCGCGACGACGCCACGGTCTCGGTGGCGCTGTGCACCTACAACGGCGCGCGGTGGCTCGAGCCCTTCCTCGACAGCCTGGCGGGCCAGACCCGGCCACCCGACGAGTTGGTGGTGAGTGACGACGGCTCCACCGACGCCACCCTCTCGCTGCTCGACGAGTTCGCGACGCGGGCGTCGTTCGCCGTGCACCGGGAGTCGACGCCCGAGCGGTTGGGCTCCACGTTCAACTTCGCCGTGGCCTTCGCCCGCTGCGCCGGGAGCCTGATCGCGCCGGCCGACCAGGACGACGTGTGGGCCCCGGAGAAGCTCGAGCGCATGGTGGGTGCGATGGAGGCGGGCGGGCTGGCGATGGCCTTCTCGGACGGACACGTGATCGACGACTCGGGTCGTCCCGTGCCCACCACGCTGTGGGAGGGCGTCGGCTTCGACGCCCGTACCCGGCGGCGGTTCGCACGCGACCCGTTGGGGGTCCTGCTCCAGCGGTCGGTGGTCACGGGCGCGGCCATGATGTTCCGGTCCGAGCACCTCGGCCGGTTGCTGCCGTTCCCGCCGTCGCTCAACGGGGCCGGCTCGCTGATGCTGCAGGACCGCTGGATCGCGCTCGTGCTGGCCGCGGTGGCCGAGGTGGGTGCCATCAGCGAGCCACTGATCTCGTTCCGCCGCCACGTCGACCAGCAGACGGGCCTGCGCGAGCCGGTCACCGCGGCGGAGGTGTCCCACCAGCTCCGGCGCACCACCACGTCCACGGCCGTGGGCCTCCAGACCCGTGCCGAGCAGTTGTCGGCGGTGCGCGACCGGCTGTCGGGTGACGGGCACCCGGGTGCCGACGAGCGCTTCGCGGCGGCGGTGGCCCACCTTCGGGCACGAGCCTCGCTGGCCCCCGGTCGGTCGGCGCGTGTGCCGGTGGTCGGCCGCGAGTGGGTCACCGGGCGCTACCGGCGGTACTCCGGCGGCACCCGCAGCGCGGTGGCCGACCTGGCCCGGCCGGCGCGGTGATCTGCCCCCCGCCAGGGTCCGGTACGATGCGTGCGACATGACTGAGGGGGAACTGGACGGCGAGTGGGCCGCGATCGGTCTCGCCGACCCGAGCATCACCGACGACGACGTCGACGCCGTGGTGCGCGTGCTGCGCAGCGGCTGGCTCACGTCCGGGCGCGAGTCGGTGGCGCTCGAGGAGGAGCTGGCCGACTACCTCGACTGCCCGCACGTCATCAGCGTCTCGTCCGGCACCGCCGCGCTCGAGCTCTCGTTCGCGTACCTCGGCCTTCCCGCCGGTGCCCGGGTCGCGGTCCCCACCTGGACCTTCCCGGCCAGCGCGTTCGCCCCGTTCCACCACGGCGCCACCATCGTGCTGCTCGACTCCGAGCCCGGCACCATGAACCTGTCGGTCGAGGCCCTCGACGCCGCGCTCGAGGACGGCCTCGACGCGGTGGTCATGGTGCACTTCGGCGGCACGCCGGTGTCGGAGGCGGCCCACCAGCGGTGCCAGGCCGCCGGGGTCCCCATCGTGGAGGATGCGGCGCACGCCTTCGGCGCCGCGGACCACCGCGGCCGGATCGCCGGAGCGGGCACCGCGGGCGCGGCCTTCTCCTTCTACGCCACCAAGAACCTCACGTCGGGTGAGGGGGGCGCGCTGGCCACCGACGATCCCGAGCTGGCCCGGTTCGCCACCGCCTACCGGCTGCACGGGCTCACCCGCAAGGCCGGTGCGGCGTGGGACCCCGACACCGTCACCGACATCGTCGGGCCGGGCTACAAGGCCAACCTGTCCGACATCCTCGCCGCGCTGGCCCGCTCGCAGCTCCACCGGTTCGACGCGATGCAGGCCCGGCGCCGGGCGCTGGTGCTGCGCTACCGGGACAACCTGGCTGCGGTGGACGGCCTCGAGTTCGTGCCCCGCGAACTGCACGACGGCATGGCCGACCACCTGTTGGCGGTGGCCCTTCCGCCCGGCGTCGACCGTCGGGGCGTGTTCGGCTCGCTCGACGCCGTGGGCATCGGCACCAGCCTGCACTTCCGCCCGCTCCACGACTACGAGTGGTTCGCCAAGAACGCGGTCGTCGGCCCCGCCGGCACCCCGGTCGCCGACGAGATGGCCCACCGCCTGATCTCGCTCCCGCTCCACCCGGGCCTGTCGGACGCCGAGGTCGATCGAGTCTGTGAGGTCTTCGCGAGCTCGATCCCGTGACCCGTTGGCTGCGGGTCCGCTGGCGACTGGACCGCGGGCTGGCCCTGCTGTTGGCGGTGGTGACCGCGCCGGTGGCCGCCGGCCTCTGGCTCACGGTGCGGCTGGTCGACGGCCCGCCGGCGGTCGTGCGGCTCCCGCGCGTCGGCCGCGGCGGCGACGAGTTCGCGATGGCCAAGTTCCGGTCGATGACGGTGCAGGCGGCCTCCGGCCAGGCCGGCGGGGCAGCGTTGACGATGGGCGGCGATCCCCGCGTCACCAACCTGGGCCGTCGCCTCCGGCACTACCGCCTCGACGAGTTGCCGCAGCTGGCCAACGTGGTCCGGGGTGAGATGGCCCTGCTGGGGCCACGGCCCGAGACCCCCGTCTACGTCGACCTGGGCGACCCCCGCTGGCAAGCGGTCGTCCGTGCCCTGCCCGGGATCGCAGGGCCCACCCAGGTGCTGATCCACGACTTCGAGGCCGGCCTCGCGATCACCGACCTCAAGCGCTACGAGGCCGAGATGGTGCCCGTGAAGCTGGCCATCGACCAGTGGTACCTCGGCCACGCCTCACCCGGTGTCGACCTGCTGGTGCTGCTGGCCCTCGTCGAGCGCTTCGTGTTGCGACGCTCGACCACCCTCTTGCACCGGCGCCTGGAGCGGGAGATCCCCGCGGTGGAGACCCTCCTCCGGCTCCATCTCCACGCCGACGACGACGGTGTGGCGGCGGCCGGGGCGGCGGCGGACGGGGCGGCGGCGAGCGGGACCCGCCCGCGCCCGACCTCGGGACCGGCCCCAGACCCCGCCGATCGCCGGCGCCGAGGCGGCCGGGGCCGGGCAGAGCCGTCGCCGGTCGCGTCGCCACCCACCTGATGCCCGGGTCGGCATCGCCGTCCGACGAGGTGGACCGCCTCCGCCGGGTCTACCGCGGCTACGACGCCGACCCTGCCACGGCACGGCGGTGGAGCGACGAGAACCCGGGGAACCGCGCCATCGCCGACGAGCGCAGGACCCGCTCGCGGTCGTTGCTGCAGGAGCAGGGCCGATGGCCGGGGGCGGCGACGCGGACCCTCGAGCTGGGTTGCGGGTCCGGGGGTGCGCTCGCGGACCTGTTCGGTGACGTGGCCGGCTCGGTGCCGATCGTCGGCGTCGACCTCAGCCACGAGCGTCTCCGCGCCGCGTCGGCCCGCGTCCCTGCGGTCGCGCTGGTCCGGGCCGAAGGCTCCCTGATGCCGTTCCCGCCCGGGCAGTTCGACCTGGTGGTGGCGTTCACGGTGTTCAGCTCCGTGCGGGACGGGCGCCTCGCCCGGCGGATGGCCACCGAGGTCGACCGGGTCCTTCGCCCCGGGGGAGCGGTCCTCTGGTACGACATGCGCCACCCGAACCTCCGGAACCCCCACACCCGGGCCCTGCCGGAACGGGCCGTGAAGGCGCTGTTCCCCGGGTTCGCGACCCAGTTCGAGCCGATCACCCTCGTCCCGCCGGTGGCGCGCCGCCTGGGACGGGCGACCGAGCGGGCCTACCGCGCGCTCGCCGCGGTGCGACCGCTCAACTCCCACTACCTCGGTCTCCTGCGAAAGCCGGTGTGACCCGTTGGCCGTCGACCGATCGCTCAAGTGGTACCTGCGCCTGCCCTATCCGGGCAAGGTCGTTGCCGCGAGCCTGCGGGGCGCGCGCCTGAGGGCCTGGCGGTACGGCCGCGACAGCGAGCCGCTCGTGCAGGCGGCGCTCGAGCGCGATCAGTGGCCCGAGGCGCGGTGGCGCTCGTGGCAACAGGAGCAGTTGACGACGATGCTCCGCCATGCCGCCGCCACCGTGGCGCCCTATCGCGCCTGGTTCGCCCATCACCCCGATCACGACCCCGGCGTGCTCGCCTCCTGGCCGGTCCTGGCCAAGGCGGCGGTGCGGGCCGAGCCGCAGGCGTACATCGCCGACGATGCCCCCCGGCGGCGGTTCGTCGACCAGACCAGCGGGACGAGCGGCACACCGTTGCAGGTCCACTCGTCCCGCGAGGCACTGCGCCTGTGGTTCGCCTTGTTGGAGGCACGGAACCGCCGGTGGCACGGTGTCAGCCGCCACGACCGCTGGGCCATCCTCGGCGGCCAGATGATCGCCCGGCCCCGGCGCTCTCGGCCGCCGTACTGGGTCTGGAACCCGACCCTGGGCCAGCTGTACCTGTCGTCGCACAACCTGTCGCCCTCCACTGCCGCCGACTACGCCGCCATCCTGCGCCGGTACGCGCCGACCCACCTGGTGGTGTACTCGTCGGCGGCCGCCCACCTGGCCAAGGTGGGGCTCGACGCGGGCGAGCGGGCCCACGGCCCCCGCGTGGTCCTCGTCAACGCCGAGCCGGTCACACCCGGGCAGCGGGAGCTGATCGAGGCCTACTTCGGGTGCCCCGTCCGTGAGACCTACGGGATGGCCGAGATGGCCGGCGCGGCGAGCGAGTGCGAGGCGGGCCGGCTCCACCTCATGAGTGACGCAGGGGTGGTCGAGGTGGTCGACGACCAGGACGAGCCCGTGGGCCCGGGGGAGTCGGGCCGGTTGTTGCTGACCGGGCTGGTGAACACGACGATGCCGTTGGTCCGCTACGACATCGGCGACCGCGGGCGGCTGCCCCTCGACGGGGTCGACTGCCCGTGCGGACGCACGTTGCCCGTGCTCCCGCCCATCGAGGGGCGCGCCCAGGACATGCTGGTCACGCCCGCCGGTGGCCGCCAGTTCTGGAACAACCCGGTGTTCTACGGGCTCCCGGTGGTGGAGGCCCAGGTCGTCCAGGAGCGCATCGACCTCGTGCGGGTGCTGGTCGTGCCGGCCGACGGCTACGGCCCGGTGGTCGCCGGCACCATCGTTCGTCGTCTGCGGGACCGCCTCGGCGACGTCCACGTCGAGGTGGAGACCCGGACGACGATCGAGCGGGGGCCCAACGGCAAGTTCCGGCCGGTCATCACGCTGGTCGGGTGACCTCCGGCGGTCCGGCGCGGAACTGGTGCCGCCACCGCCAGAGACCGGTGAGGGTGCCGACGCCGTACGCGAGGTGCAGGCAGGCGAAGGCCACGGGCACGATCGGCAGGGTCGGCGGGTCGTCCTTGGCGGCGGCCAGGCTCACCGCCCCGTTCGCCGCCGCGTAGGGGACCAGCACGGCGAGCACCGCTCGTCGGTGCCGGGTGACCAGGGACACGCCGGCGCCCCCCAGCACCGCCAGCACGAACAGCGCGGGCACGACGCTGCGAGCCGACGGGACGCGCCCGTGCTTCTGGGCCACCCGGACCTTGTACATGCCGTAGCCGCGGTACTGGCGCCACAGCCCGGCCAGCGTGGCCCGGCTGGCGTAGGTCGATCGCAGCGTCGGGTCGAGCCAGATCGTGCCGCCCGATCGGGTGACGCGGAGGTTGAACTCGTCGTCCTGGTTGCGCACGAGCTCCTCGTCGAAGCCACCCAGCCGGTCGAACACCTCGCGCCGGTACGCGCCGAAGGCGAGGGTGTCCACCGGGCCCGGCGCCGCCCGGCCGGTCCGGAAGGCGGCGTTGCCGACCCCGAACGGCGAGCTCTGGGCGGTGGCGATCGCCCGAGCGACGGTCGTGCGGCCCTGGGTGACGATCACCCCACCCACGCAGTCGGCGCCCGTCGTCGCCAGCAGCCCCACACAGGCCCGGAGGTACCCGTCGGGAAGGGTGCAGTGGCCGTCGACCCGGACGATCACCGCGCCGGTCGCGGCGGCGAGGCCGATGTTCAGCGCGGTCGGCACGATGCCGGCGGGGTTGTCGAGGATCCGGACGCGGTCGTCGGCGGCCTCCCGGACGACGTCGCGGGTGCGGTCCGTCGAGCAGCCGTCGACGACGAGCACCTCGACGAGGTCGGCGGGGTAGTCCTGGGTGAGCACCGAGCGGAGGGCGGCGGCCATGAACGGGCCCTCGTTCCGCACGGGCATGATCACGCTGATCCTGGGGTCTTCGGTCACGGCCGCTCCCGCACGATCCCGGACAGCAGCCGGTGCCACTGGGGGCCCACGTGCTCCCAGGTGCACTCCCGGGCGCGCTCGTGGGCCGCCGCCGAGACCGACGTGGCCAGGTCGCTGTCGGTGAGCAGCCGGGACACGCCGTCGGCCAGCCCCCGCGGGTCGTCGGCCAGCACCGCCGCCACCCGGTCCGGGAACAGGTCGGCGATGCCGCCCACCGCGGTCGACACGATCGGGAGGCCGTGGGCGGCCGCCTCGAGCAGGCTGACCGGCGCGTTGTCCGTGGCGGTGGTGTTCACGAAGACGTCGTGGTCGGCGAAGGCCCGTTCCTTGCCCTCGGCGTCGAGGAATCCCGCGAAGCGGACCCGGTCGGTGAGCCCCGCCGCGGCGACGGCGGCGCGCACCGCCGCCAGCTCACCGCGATCCTGGCCGGCCATCGTCAGGGTGGCGTCGGGGAACCGTTCGAGCAGCCGGCCCAGCGTCTCGACCGCCCATTCGGGCCGGTACAGGGGGTGGAACGTCCGCATCCACAGCAGGCGGGGTCGCAGGGGCGCCCGGGACGCGAACGGGGCGACGGTCGTGTCCAGGAGGTTGGGGATGACCGTGACCGCCCGGCCGGTCTCGGCGGCGCCGCCGGTCTCGGTGGCTCGGTCGGTGCCGCGGTCGGTGCCGGTGCCGGTGCGCACCGCGCGGGCCAGGTACGCCGAGGGAGCGACGATCGCCCGAGCCCGTCCGAGCACGGCGCCCACCCAGCGGGGATGGCGCCGGGCGAAGCCGGGCAGGTTGCCGCCGTGGAGCCAGAGGACGACGGGCAGGCGCACCGCCGCCGCGGTGCCGCACGCGAGGCTCGTGATGGCGAAGGCGGGGCCGCTGAACACCATCACCACCACGACGTCCACCCTGCCGGACCACCCGTGGACCGACCGTGCCGTGTCGATCGCCCGGGCGACGCGTCCGATGCGACCGGAGGTGGTCCGCACGTCGAGGCCGTCGGCCGCGAGCCGCTCGGCCAAGCGCTCGCCCTGGCTGACCACCCAGCCGGGGTGGTGCCCGAGCAGCGGTCCGACGACGCCGACGCGGACGTCGCGCGCCGGCGGCTCATCGCTCATCGCCTCGCCGCCAGGACGGCCTCGTAGATCGCCTCCACCTCGGCGACGACGGCGTCCGCGCTGTACCGCTCCTCGACCCGTCCGTGCAGTCGCGCCCCGAGCGTCGCGGCCAGGGTGGGCGACGAGAGCAGTTCGATCATGGCGCCGGCCATGGCCTCGTCGTCGCCGGCCGCCACCACCCGACCGGCGCGGCCATGGTCGAGGATCTCGTCGCACTCGCCCACGTCCGTGGCCACGACCGCCAGCGCGGCCATGCCGTACTCCAGCAGCGCCAGCGGGAAGCCCTCGGACTGTGAGGAGAGGACACCGAGGTCGCACTGGCTCAGCACCTGGGCGACATCGGGGCGCGCGCCGAGGAGCGAGACGGCATCCTCGAGGCCGAGGGCGGCGATGCTGTCCACGATCGAGCGCTCGACGGCCGGGTCGACCGGCGCCCCCAGGAACAGCACGTGGGCGTCGGGCACGGCCTCGACCACCCTGGCCATGGCCCGGAGCAGCATGAGGTGGTCCTTCTGGCGGCGCAGGTTGGCGACGCACGCCACCCGCCGGCCGGCGACGCCAGGGAGCTCGAGCGCCGGGCCGGCGGCGGTGGTGCCGTTCTCCGGCAGGACGAAGTTGGCGATCGTCGTCACGCGGTCGGCGGGGAAGCCGAGCTCGGCGCCGGCCCAGTCGGCGAGCAGGTGGCTGACCGTGATGATGTGGTCGGCGCGACGGGCCGCCCACCGGTACAGCCGGCGCTGACGTTGGCGCGAGGTCATGCTGGCGCCGAGGTGGTCGTGCCAGACCAGCCGGGTGCCCCTCGCGAAGGGCGTCGCGGCAGCCGCGATGAACAGCGACGTGCCGTGGGCGTGGATGATCTCGATGGACTCGTCCCGCAGGTAGCGCACGAGGCGGATGAGCGCCGCAGGATCGCGGAGCCGGATCGTGCGGTGGAGCGTGAGGCGACCGACGTCCGGGTGCACCTCGGCGGCGAGCACCCCCTCGGTGCGCGTGGCGCACAGGTGCGGGGCGTACCGGTCCCGGGACAGGTGGTTGACCAGGTTGACCGCCATCCGCTCCGCGCCGCCGGCGGCGAGCGCGTCGGTCACGTGGAGCACGGGGACTCGGGCGCGCGCCGTGCCGATCGGCACGCCCCACCGTTCTGACAGCAGCGCCGCGATGGCGGCCTGGAGCCCCTCGAGGGAGTGGCGACGGCCCCAGGCCGCCGCCCGGCGTCCCATCTCGTCGGAGGCGGCGGGGTGGCGGGCGACGTCACACAGCGCACGGGTGAGGGCCTCGGCGTCGCCCGGGGGCACCACCAGCCCGCGGCCGTCGCCGAGCATCTGCGGCACCATGCCGCGGTCCGAGCCGATGCAGACCAGGCCGAAGGTCATCGCCTCGGCGATGGCCTTGGGCCATCCCTCGGACTCGGAGACCAGGACCAGCGTGTCGGCCTCCCGGTAGTGCCGGAGGACGTCGTCGACGTCCACGGCACCGGCGAACTCCACGATCTCGGCGATGCCCTGTTCCTCGGCCAGCTGCTCGAGGTTCTCGCGCTCGCCGCCGCCGCCGACGATGGTGCAGCGCACGTCGACGTCGGCCGCGCGCACCTCGGCCACGGCGCGGAGCACCGTGGCCACGTTCTTGGGCCCGCTCAGACGGCCGACGAAGAGCACTCGGAGCGCGTTCTCGGTACGCCGACGCTCGGCACCGACGGTCGCTCGGGCGATCTGGTCCTCGGTGAGCACCGAGGTGAAGAAGGGGACCACGTTCGGCGGTTGGTCGGGCCAGTCGCCGTACACGGTGACCGGGCCGCGCCACCATCGGGAGCGGAGCAGGGCCCGCTGCAGGCGCACGGTCCACTTCTCGCCGGGAAACCCGTTCCACTGACCCGCGTACTTGGCCACGAGCCGACGGCTGAACACCGGCGCCGCCAACAGGCCGAGCAGTCCCATGTTCCCGGGGCACCGGACGTGCACGGCGTCGGCTCGGCGAAGGGTGCCGCACACCCGCCAGAGCAACAGGGGCAGGAGGAGCAGCTGGCGGAGCTTCGCGCCGATGCGATCACCTCCCGTGGGGGGCACGCCCATGAGCTCGACGTTGCTCCCGGCGAAGGGAACGCTGTCGCCCGGCGGGCGGGTGGTGACGACAGGACCCACGATCACGACGCGCGGGAACAGCTCGGCCCACAGGTTGATCTCGCGCACATAGGGGGCGTGCGACCAGAGCCGACCGTCCCACTCGTGGTGCGTGGCCGCCGACACGATGGCCAGCGTGTGGGGCGCCCTCATCGCCGCAACCGGGTGTGCGGGCCGTACCGCCGCCGCCGGTACCGAGTGGAGAGCTCACACGGGGCCGTCATCACCAGGCCGACCACACGACCCGACGACTCCTGCGCGGCGACGGACCAGTCGCTCCCGGCCACGCCGCCCAGACGGGCTGCGAGCAGGAGCAGGGTGGTGAGCCACCACCGGAGCCGGTCGGCGGGTCGGGGCGAGGGCCACCGCCGCCGCCAGACGTACCAGCCGTTCTCCACCACCATCCGGCCGTACCGGTAGCCGGGTGGGCGCGACGCGGGGTCGTGGTCGTGGCGGAGGGTCGCGGACGTGCACAGGAAGAGCGGGCGCTCACGGGCCACGTCGATGCAGAAGTCGAGGTCCTCGTACAGGCCGTAGCCCTCGAAGTACGGGGAGAACGAGTGGCCCGCGAACACGTCGCTCCGCCAGGTCGACGCCCCGCCCATCACGAACTCGACGGGGTAGTCCTCGCCGGACGGGGGCAGGAAGGACACGGGACGCCCGTGGCCCGACGGCGGGAGCTGTCCCGGGGGCACGGAGGGCGCCAGGCCCAGGGCCCGCCGGAGGCGCCAACGGAGGTCGTCGCGCCGCTCCCACCCGTCGAAGCGGTACCACCCCCGTGGCGTCGCGCTCCCCGGTGCGGCCGGGCGCCACGTCGGCCCCTCGATGGCGCCGCCCACGCCGGCGGCGTCGGGGTGGCGCTCGAAGCAGCGTTCGACCTGGGCGAAGTAGCCGGCACCGGGGATCGTGTCGTCGTCCAGGAACGCCACGAGGCCGCCGGTGGCCAGCGCGACCCCGCGGTTGCGTTGGCGGGTGAGGCCGCGCTCGCCATCCGGCACCACCACGTGGCGGAGGTGCGCCGCGCCTCGGTCTGTGTGGGCGGCCACCACCGCCGCGGTCGCGTCGTCCGGGGAGGCGTCCACGACGAGGACCTCGTCCGGCGGCCGGGACTGCTCCTCGAGCGCGGTGAGCAGCCGGTCGATCGCGGCCGGGCGGCCGTAGGTGCACACGACGAGGGTGAGGCGCTCAGCGGTCAACGGCAGTGGCCCTCTGGGGTTCCTGCGAGTGCTCGAGCACGTCGGCCCACCGTTGCGCGGCCCGCCACTGACGACCCATGGTGACGGGTCCCGCGGGCCAGGCGCGCAGCAGGCGGCGGGCCCAGTAGTAGCCGACCCAGCCGCGGTGCATGGCGGGGGTCTCCCAGAGCCGGCGCGACAGGACCACCGTGGGGGAGGGCACCGGCGCGACGGGCTCCTCCCGCCACGGGTGTGGGTGCGGCGAACGGAAGCCGCCGGAGGATGCCCGCAGGTGCGCGACCCTGATGCCGGGGGCGTGCACCACCATCGCCCCGCCCCGCCGGGCGCGCACGCCCCACTCGTAGTCCTCGCCGAAGCCACCCTCCAGTCGCCGGTCGAACCCTCCGACCTCGTCGAAGAGTGCCCTGGTGGCCAGCGCGGCGCCGGCGCCGAAGTGCGACCACATGCGGGGCCACGGCTCCTTCACGGCGTGGTCCGTGGGGTCCACGTCGGCGCCCTCGGCCACGATCGCCATCCCGGCGACCACGACGTCCACCCGTAGGCGCGAGGCGACGTCGAGCAGTGAGGACAGGTAGTCCGGGCGGTAGCGCATGTCGTCGTCGGCCAGCAGCACCCAGTGGGAGCGACACTGCTGCAGCGCGGCGTTCCGTGCCTGGCAGGCGCCGGGCTCGGAGAGGCGCTGGTAGAGGAGCTCGTAGGGCTGATCGCCGGCGTCGAGGGGCCCGGGATCGGGCTGGTGCTCGACCACCTGCTCGACCACCGACACCCGTCGCGGCAGCAGGGTCTGACGGCCGAGGTCGTGCAGGACGTCGTGCAGCATGGCGCGGCGGCCCATGGTGGCGATGACGACGTCGACGTCGGTCGGCTGATCGGTCGGCGGGGGCGGGGGCGGTGCCGCCGGACGGAACCGTGCCGGTGACCGGTGGGCGGCGGCCCGTGCGGCCGCGAGGCCAGGGAACCGGTGATCGCCCGACCGCGCCGCGAGCCAGAGCGGCAGGAACTTGCGTCCGAGGGTGTGACGCACGACGAGGGCGGCCTCGTGATCCGACAGGGCAGGGGCCCCTGGCGCGGCGCCGGGCCGGGCGAGGCGCGGATCGGACCAGAGCAGCGCGCCGCCCTGCAGGGCCCGGTGCCCGAGCACCAGCAGCGCGGACGCGAACGACAGCCCGCCGGGAAGCGACCAGGCCCGTCGGAGCGTGTCCGTGCCGGCGATGCCGGCCAGGGGTGACAGCAACCACGTCCCGTACGGTCGATCGTGCGGCGCGGGCATCACGAAGGGCGACACGAAGTCGGCCGCCCCCACCGACATCCGGCCCGGGTCGTCCCCGTGCAGGAAGGCACCGTGGCGGATCTCGAGGTCGTGGCAGAGCAGGTCGGCCCATCCCCCGACCGGCGACAGGGAGGGCTCACAGGACCGGTCCCTCCACGCCACGCGATGGTGGGGGAAGCGGCGAACCAGCACCCCCAGTGCGTCGACTGCGCCGGCGGGCAGTGCCCCGACCGGCGCCGTCCGCCCCTCGTCACGGTGGTGGTGGGCCTCGACGGCCCGGTCGCGGTCCACGAGGAGCACGACGAGCCCCTGGTCCGTCACGGCGGGCACGACCCGTTCCGGGCAAGCCGATCGAGCACGTCGCGGTACCAGCGGAGGGATCGCTCGACCAGCACGTCGACCGAGAAGCGGCGCTCGGCCTCCTCCCGGGCCCGGCGGCCGACGGTGCGGAGCCGTTCGGGGTCGTCCAGGCACTCGACGACCGTCCGGGTGAGGGCCGTGACGTCGCCGGGAGGCACCAGCCAGCCGGTGACCCCGTGCTCCACGATCTCGGTGGCCCACGGGTGGGCGTACCCCACGATGGGCCGGCCCGCGGCCATCGCCTCGAGCCACGCCACCGGGTTGGCCTCCGCGTGCGACGGGAACAGACAGAGGGCGGCGCGCCGCAGCACGGTGGCCACCTCGTCGTGGTCGACAGGGCCGAGCCGGTCGACCAGCGTCGCGGCGTGGGGGGTGAGCCTGGCCGCGGCCAGGTCCCAGGTCGACGGGGCGCCGGTCAGCCGGTCGGGGGCATCGCGCCCGGCGACGACGAGCCGCGCGGTCGGGTGCGCGTGGGCCACGCCCGAGAACGCCTCGGTCAGGTCGAGGGTGCCCTTCTTGCGCACCAGGGTGCCGAGGTGCACGATCACGCCCGGCTCCGGTGGGGCGTCGTGGTCGGTGAACCGCGCGAGGTCGACACCGTTGTGGATGACCGTCGGCGTGCGGTCGAGCGCGAAGAGCGCCTGCGTCTCGGTCGCCGTGAACGTGCTCACGGCGCTGACGGCGTCTGCGCCCCGGAGGGCGAGGCGTTCGGCGGCCCGGACCTGCCGGCGCACCGGCTCGTGGAGGACCGCCCCGAAGTAGGTGGCCGAGCCGTTGCAGGCCACCGCGATCGGGATCCCGGTGCGCATGCCGGCGGAGAGGCCCAACCAGTCGGGGGCCACGACCAGGTCGAGGCCGTCGGTGGCCGCCAGACGCCGGATCTCGCCGGCGAGCGCGCGGCGCACCACCAGCCACCCCATGCCTCTCGGGTGGGCGATGTCGTGGAATCGCACCCGTACACCGTGGTCGTCCATCGCGCCGCCGGGGCCGGGCGCGATCACCCACGCGCCGTGGCCGGCGGCCACGAGGCCGCGGGCCAGCTGGCGTGTCGCAGTGCCGATCCCACCCGACGGCAATGGGGGGTACTCGGGTGTCAGGAACGCGACGTTCATCTGGCCCGGCAACGCGCGATGCGCTCGAGGGTGCTGACGCATCGTCGACTGGCCTCCTGCACGGGCCTGGCCACCTCGAGGTCGATCCAGGCATCTCGGTTCGCGGCCAGCTCGCCCGGCGCGTCGATCGCCCGATGCACCAGGTCGGCCAGCTCGGCGGCCGACCGGGCCCAGAGCACCGGCTGGGTGCGGTCGACCGACGCGAAGTGAGGGAGCCGGTAGATGTCGGCGGCGCTCCAGACCCGTCGGCGGTCCGTGGCCGGTTGCTCGTAGGCCACGTAGATCGCGGGCTTGCCCACCATGGCGAAGTCGAGCGCCATGGTGGAGCCGAGGTTGACGACCACGGCGCAGTGCCGCGCCAGGTTCACCAGCAGGCCGAGGTCGCGCGGCGTGGGGACGACCCGTTCCCATCCGTGGTCGCCGACCGACGACCAGGCCGGCTCGGACACGGCGATCTCGGGGAACGCCTCGAGCGCCCCCCGGTACCGCCCGGACCGGTCGGCCGGGGAGGGCCGGAACAGGAGCTGGAGGCCGCGGCCCTCGTGGTCGTGGCGCAGCGCCGACGCGAGGTCGGCGAGGTAGCCGGGATCGTGGGGCGAGGTGGAGGCATCGTCGCCGGAGAACAACACGATGGGACGCGCCGGGTCGAGGCCCACGGATGCGCAGAACTCGGCCCGGTCCCGGACCAACGAGTCGTCGAAGTAGGGCTCGAACTGGGGTGTCCCGACGATGTGGGCCTGCTCTGGCATGGTGTCCGGGTAGTAGCGGCGGAGGTCGTCGGCCATCTTCTCACTCCACACGAGGTAGTGGTCCGGCCACACGGCCATCCGCCCCTTCGGGAGGTTGTCCCACGAGTAGATGAACGCCGCGGTGGGGATGCCGAGGCGTCGAGCGGCCGCCACCGCGGGAACGGCCACGCTGGCCCGCTGGTGCGTGCAGAGCACCACATCAGGGTCCTCGTCGCGCAAGAAGCGCTGCCAGGGGTCGTCGCCGCGCCGCGAGAGGGTGGCACGACCATGGAGGCGCTCGACGGTCGGCAGCGCGCCGGGGGCCAGGGCGAGGGCCTTGCCGAGCAGCCGCCCGCCGCGGTGGACCCAGCGGCCGACGGGGTCGCGGCTGCGGTTCACGAACAAGGGTCGGGTCCCCGGCTCGGGGAACCGCTCGGGCTGGCTGAAGAACTTCCCCGCCCGCAGCACCCGCGCCGCGAGGGGCTCGCGCTCGATCGCAAGCTCGTGCCAGCGCACCTGCGGCCCGAGCCGGTCGCGGTGCTCGTCGACGACGGCCGGTGGGAGTCCGTGCCAGACGACCAGCTCGCCTCGCTGCGCGGTGAGCGGGGCGAACTCGCTGCACAGGAAATTCCGCACGCCCACACCGTCGGGGACGACGAGGATCGTCTTCACCGCGCTCCGGCCGTGGGTGTCGTCGGGTGACACGCGCCGGGCGTCCCCGGCGCCGGGCCGCCCGGGCCGCCCGGGCCGCCCGGGCCGCCCGACCGTTCTCCGGGGCTCAGGAGACGCCCAACTCGTCGGTCGCGGGCACCGGGCCGGGCGGGTTGCGTCGCGGCTGGAGCGCCGAGAGCGCGAGCGCCTCGGCGAACCAGGGGTTGGTCGCCTCGAGGAGGTGTGCCGGGCCGTAGGCCTGGAGTCGCCCATCCAGCAGGACCATGATCTCGTCGCAGGTCTCGAGCGTGGACAACCGGTGGGCCACGATGAAGAGCAGCTTGTCGCTCCGCAGATCCTCCAACGACCGTTGTATGGCCTGCTCGGAATGCACGTCGAGCGCGCTGGTCGGCTCGTCGAAGATGATGACGTCGGGGCTGCCGACGAGTGCCCGGGCGATGCAGATGCGCTGGCGCTGCCCTCCGGAGACACTGCCCCCGCGCTCGCCGACCGGGGTGTCGTAGCCCTCGGGCCAGGAGAGGATCTCGTCGTGCAGGTGGGCGCGCCGAGCGGCCTCGTGCATGGTGGCCTCGTCGACCCACGGCCGCCGGAACACGATGTTCTCGCCGACCGAGCCGGCGAGGAGCTGGGGCTCCTGGGGCACGAAGCTGACGCGCTGGAACCAGGCCTCACGTGACAGGTGCTCGGCGTCGACGCCGTTCACCGCCATCGTGCCGCTCGTGGGGGAGCGCAGGCCCAGGAGCAACTGCACGAGGGTGGACTTGCCGCTGCCGGACGGGCCGACGATGCCGACCATCCGGCCGCGCTCGACGGAGAAGCTGACGTCGTCGAGGGCCACGACACTCGATCGCTCGCCGGGTCGTGTGCGCGCGTCCGATGGCTCGGGATCACTCGTCGTCTTGAGCGCGTAGTGGTAGCCGACGCCTGAGAAGGTGATGCGCTCGACCCGATCGATGCCACCGCCGCCCAGGCGCACGGGGTGGGCCTCGAAGTAGGCCTCCTTCTGGGTGAGCCGTTCGAGGTAGGGGCCCGACTCGGCCAGCGCGTGCTGTGCGCTGTACACGGTCTGGCTGTACGACATCGAGCGGATGAGGATGAGGACCACGACGGCCAGCGAGGCGAGCTGGGCCGGCTCGATCAGGTAGATGAGACCGAGCCCGAGCAACACGACGGCGGTGACCACGTTCTGGTAGAGGGCGGCCACCGCGCTGGCGAGGAACATGACGCGGCGGCGGAGGCTGCGGATGACGTGGACCTGGGATGCGAACCCCTGCTTCGTCTCGCCTCCCACGTTGAAGGTGCGGATCTCCCGGGTCAGGTTGGAGGCGTCGCTGATCGTCTGGACGTACTCCAGGTTGCGCGCCGAGAGGGTGGTCGACAGGCGCTGCGACCGCCGGGTCAACGGGCGCATCGCCGCGAACATCAGCAGGGTGAAACCGGTGATCCCGAGCGCGCCGGCCGGGTTGGCGACCACCGCCGCGGAGACGAGCACGGCCAGGCTGAAGAAGGCCGTCCAACCGTTGGTCAGCGCCGCGAGGATCGCCTGGGAGTTCCCGAGGTGGGCGGTGAGCAGCTCCTGCACGTGGCTGGCCGGCTCCTCGGCCTGGACGTCCCAGTCGGCGTCGACGAACGCGCTGAAGAAGCGGTTCCGGAGATCCTCGTCCCAGTCCGCGTTCAGCCTCGCCCGCCGGTGGGCCAGCAGCAACTGGACCAGGAAGCGCGCACCGACGAGGGCCAGGCAGATCAACACGAGCTGCCCGACGGTGGGGTGGTACTCGCCGAGCGGCCCGAGCGAGTCGAGGCTGATCAGTGAGCTCTCCGCCGCGATGCCCTGGACGAGGGGCACGATCATCATGAGCACCGAGATCTCGAGCACGCCGGCGACCAGGGAGATGGCCCCGAGGATCAGGAATTGCCGTTCGTAGCCGCGTAGGTAGGTCCGCGCCCGCTCCGCCAACGAGCGATAGTCCTGACCTCTCACGGGGGCGACCCTACCGGTCGACGCCAGGGTCCCCGGCGGGTCGGGCGCTCGGCGCCTGCGGGCGACGTCACCGTCTGCCCGTCGGCTGAGCGAGCGCCCGTTCAACGACTTCGCGCGCGGCGGCGGCCGCGTGATCGGGAGCCACCGCGGCACGGGCTTCGGACGGTGCACGGAGGTCGTCGAGGCGGCCGTTGCTCCAGGCGGTCCAGACGAGGCGCAGCGCCCGCAGCACCGCGTCGTCGTCCGCGGGCGCGCACCACAGGAGGTGGTCCGCGCCGAGCAGGTCCCGTGCCACGGACCTGGTCGGCGACAGGGCGACGATCGGACGGTCGGCGACCAGGTAGTCGGCCAGCTTGGCAGGGAAGAAGGGGCTCTCGGGGTCGTCGGCCTCGATGAGGACCGTGGCGGTGGCCCGCCGGGCGAGGGCGAGCGCCGTGGCGTGGTCCGTGCGGGCGTCCTCGATGCGGAGGGTGCCGGTGGACTCGAGCTCGTCGCGGAGCGTGAGGAACTCGCGGTCGGCCCGATGGCGCCGGTCGACCGACCCGAGGAGTACCAAGCGGCTCCGGGACGCCCGGTCGTGACCCTCGGTCAGCAGGCGGCGGAACGCCCGCAAGAGCGGCAGCGGGGAACGCTGCCCGAGCAGGGTTCCGGTGTGCACGAGGAGGAACGGCCGGCCTTCGCAGAGCCGGTCGAGGAGCCGGGCATCGGCGTCGCCACCGCCGATGTCGCCGCCGACGGTGGGCAGGACGTGGCGGCGAGCGCCCAGGTCGACGCCGCTCGACCGCTCGGTCCAGTCCGCCAGCTGGCTACTGGGGAACGTGACGAGCGAGGCCCGTCGGAGGATGCGGCGGCTGCCGCGCTCCTCACGCGCCGAGAGCAGGGGCGTGCGCTGCGCGTACGAGGGTGGGTAGGCGCTGAGTGGATAGGGATCGTGGTAGTGCGCGACCCACGGTTCGGTGTGCGCGCCGCGGGCCATGGCCAGATGGGGCTCGAAACCCAGTCCGCCACCTCGGACCATCACGAGGTCGGGGCCGAACTCGAGCGCCTGGCGGCGGAGGCTCCGGTGCCAGGCGGCGATCTCGTTCCTCGACCGTGGCTCGCCGCCGGCTCCGACCGCGACCGTCAGCGCGGCGAGCGACCGCAGGTGCCCACCGGCACGGGTGGTGGCCCGTGAGGGGTCGGTGGCGTCGGCGACCCTGGTGCGCCATGGCCCCGTCGAGGTCGGCACGGCCACGACGTCGACGCCCACGTCGGGGGGCGACGAGTCCGTGAGCGGCTCGGTGGTCAGGCAGCGCACCTCGTACCCGCCCGCGACGAGCGCGTGCACGAGGCGGGCGGTGCAGAGGCCTTCCGAGGTCTTGTCCAGGGCCAGATGCTTCGCGGCGACGAGCACGCGGGTGGGCCTCAACGGACCCTCGTCAGCCAGAAGCTGCAGGGGCCGCCGTCATCGTCGGGATCGAGGCCGGCCACCGAGGGGATCGCCGCGATGAGCGCCTCACGGTGGTGCTGGTGAAGGTGGCGCCCGGCCCAGAGGACGCGGAACGAGGGGTTCAGGGTGAGGAACGCGGCCAGGAGGTACTGCTCGTTCCAGAAGACGTGCCGGTCGACCACCCACGACCTCGGGTACTCGCCGGGCAGGAAGATGTCGTGGGCGTGCACCACCACACCGACCTGCAGGCGGGGCAGCACCGTCAGGTACTCGAACACCACGTCGCTGCCCGTGGCCACCACGTGGCTCGAGTCGATGAACAGGACATCGCCCGCCTCGAGGGCGTCGAACACCGACAGCTCGACGTCCTGCACCCGTTGCGCGCGCAGTTCGGTCACCGCGGCGGCCGAGCGGGCGGCGTCCGACGGGAAGGGGTCGATGACGGTGTAGGCGGCCGGGGGGGCGCCGCCGTCCTGGTTGACGGCCAGCGCTCGGTCGATGATCAGCGTCGACATCCCCGAGCCGATCTCGACGACCCGTGCAGGACAGAGGTCGCGCACCAAGCAGTAGAGCGCCTCGGCGTCGCCCGGCCCGAACGTGCTGTTGGCCAGATGGACCCCGGTGCCCTCGGGTGGGCGTTCGGTGGGGAAGGCACCGTACTCGTCGGCGAACCTGCGCTCGAAGGACGCGAGCCGCTCCAACTGGTCGTCGACGGCCAGGTCGACCCCCACCAGGTGGTCGGGCCCGGGCCAGACCGTCGAGGCGAGGGCGCGGGCGTCGGGGACGGGTGAGTAGAAGTGGACCGGCAACACGTGATAGCCGCGCCGCTGCCAGTAGTCGAAGCGGGACTTGTCCCCGAGGATGGCCGCCGCCACCCGGTTCTGGACCTTGCCCGCCAGGGTGTGCAGGAGGGCGGTCATCGACCGGGCGCCCGGAGGGTGAGCCACAGCTCCGCCGTCCCGGCGCCCTCGACCGCCAGCACGTCGAGGCCGGCCCGACGGGCCAGGCGGCCGGCCCGCCGCGCCGTGAGCACCGCGCCCATGTGGTCGTGGGGATCGACCTTGAGTCGGGGCTTGCGGTGCACGACCGGCACGCGATCGCTGGGAACGACGCCGACCGAGCAACGGTCGGCCAGGGACCGGTGCTGGCCGTTGCACTGCACCCGGGCGATCCCACCCGGTACCAGGACCCGCGCCAGGTCGTGGAGGTACGAGCGCATCAGCGCCACGGTCGGGAGGTGCTGGAACACGAGGTACGAGAAGGCCAGGTCGATGCTGCGGGTGTCGATCGGCAGGGAGCCGTCGCCCCGGCACACCGAGAACGCGATGTTGGCCGGTGGCGGCGGCGTGAACGATCGGGCACCGCTGATCATCACGGGTGATATGTCGACGGCGTGCACGCGATCGAAGCGGCTCGACAGCGCTCGGGACAGTCGCCCGAGCCCGCATCCCACGTCGAGCGCGGCGCCGCGCCCCGGCACCAGGTCGAGCGCCGGATCGACGAACTCGGCCACGTCGGCCTCACCGCTGTCCAGGAAGGCGTCGTCGGTCCACTCCGTCCGGTCGGCCCGGATGTGGAACCGGGCGTTCGCTCCGGCCCGGTCGTCCCAGCGACGGCGCAGGGGCTCGGTGTTCATACCGCGCTCACCCTGCGCTCATCCCGTCGCCCCCACGGCCCGATCGTAGTTTGCGGGGTGCGTCGGGACCGCCGCCGCGCGCCGTCGCGGTCAGCGTCGATCGCCCGCGGCGGCGGGGGCGTGGCGCGGACCGTGCCCGAGCACGAGTTCTCGCGCCCGGCGGGCGAAGGCCTCGAACGAGAAGCGGGCCGCGCGCGCCTGGGCGCCGGCGGCGAGGCGGCTGCGCCGATCCTGGTCCCCGATGATCGCCCGGGTGGCGTCGATCCATTCGTCCTCGGTGTGCCACAGCACGCCGGCGTCGCCGTCCGGGCCGACGATCTCGGGCTGCCCACCGGCGGACAGGACGATCGGCACGCACCCGGCCGACATGGCCTCGGCGGTGGTGATCCCGAAGTGCTCGACCCGGTGCGGCTCTTGGCCCGCGTCGACACCGAGCCCGCAGGCGTGCCAGAAGATGGACGCCTCGCCGTAACAGCGCTCGAGCGAGGGTCGGTCGAGATCGGGGAGGACGGTCACGGGAAGGCCCGACGCGCGGTGGCGGATGGCCGCCACGTACGAGGGGTCCTCCACGAAGCCCGCCAGCTGGAGCTCCCACTCGTCGTGCACGTCGGGGCCGAGCGTCCGGAACGCGTCGACCATCTCCAGCTGACGCTTCGAGCGGCCGCCGTCGCTGAACCGGCCGACCGCCAGGATGACACGCCGCTTCTCCCGCGGTGTCACGGTCGCGACCGGGGGGTGCAGCACCTGGGCGCGGCGGTTCCAGCGCTCGGCGACCCAGCGGGCGGTGAAGGCCGAGTTGGCGATGACCGACGAGTAGCTGGCCAGCCGGGCGCGGTCGCGCGCCCGGCGGACGGGTGCGAACGGGAAGCTGGTGACGAGGACGCTCCGCCGGGCGAGCGTGAGCCGGGGGATGGCCGAGGTCTCGCGGAGCGCGACCGCCCAGCGCCGGTCGCCGCGCGCGAGGCGGAGCTCGTCGCGCCACGAGCGGTTGGGCGGCTCCCTGAGGACGTGGGCCTGGCCCGGCCACGCCGGCATCCAGGTCGCCAGCTCCTCCCGGGAGGACGCGAACGGAAGGAAGAGATCGACGTCGTCGGGATCGGTCAGGGCGGCGGCGATCGTCGGTCACGTAGGTGAGCCCGCCGCCGCTGGTCACGCGAGCGGCGTCGGTGTGGATCGCCACCCGGCCCGGGCCGCTCACTTCTCGACCGTCAGTCGCGTGTAGAGGTTGGGGATCGGGTACCAGTACAGGAACCGGCGCTCGTAGATCCCGGTGTAGCGGTTGGCGGCGCGGTGGAGCAGCCGGTCGTACCAGCGGAGGCGGACCTGGTGGATCCAGTCCTCCCACTTGCCGTAGGTGGCCTCCACGATCCTGAAGCGGGCATCGGTGTAGTCGAAGTGCCGCTCGCCGAAGCCCGCCTCGAAGCACGCGAACGATCGGGAGGTGAACGCCCGCCGGTGCGTCGGGTCGCCCCACAGGTGATGACTGCCGGCCGACGGGCCGATGATCACGACCTCGGCACCGGCTCGACACACTCGATGGACCTCCTCGAGCGCACCGATCACGTCGTCGAGGTGCTCGAGGACGTCGATCAGGTACACCTTGGCGAAGTGGTCGGACGGGAGGGGCCACGGCCGGACCGCGAGATCGTGCTGGAGGTCGACCGACGGGCTGCGCACCCGGTCGACGCCGTAGGCCCCGGGACACTTCTTGCGGCCGCAGCCCAGGTGCAACACGTCGGGCAGCGTGGACCCGCTCGACCCCGACGGGGCCGGGGCGCTCACGGCCTCACCGGTCCGTCGGTCCACGGGGCGCCGGAGCCGCCGCGCAGCACGTCGCGGACGTCGTCGATGAGCTCGGCGTCCGAGCGGATGCGCTTGTCCACGCGCAGGGTCGCGGCGATCCCCTTCGGGGAGGACAGCGCCTCGGGCCCTGTCGCGCTCCACCGGTCGAGGTACCGCAGCCAGCCGAGGCCCAGGCGGCCGGCGAGCACGGCCCCCATCCTGGCGTAACGGCCCGTGAAGCAGGACGTGATGGCCGCGGCCCCGACCGAGGCCGCGCCCGAGAAGTTCCCCTCCGCGACATCGGCGCGGACCAGGTGGCTCCCCCGGAACAGCGATCGGAGGCCGCCGAAGGTGAACCGGAAGAAGTCCCACGGGGCGGCATGGAGCGGGAACGCGAACGGTACCTCGACCTGGACGAGGCCCCCCGGGTGGACGACACGCTCGATCTCCTCGGCCACCCGCCACGGCCGGATCGTGTGCTCGAGCACCTGGCCGGCGACGACGAGGCCGAGGGAGTCGTCGGCGAACGGGATCCAGTGGGCGTCGCACACCAGGTCGGGCCCGAACTGGAGGTGGACGTCGGAGGTGACCACCTCGTTGTCCGGGAGCCAACGCCGGTACTCGGCGACCTTGTCGCCGGCGCCGAGCACCAGCGCGACCGAGCCCGACGAGGCCGCGGACGCGCGCCGGTACCGGGTCGCCATGTCGCGGTCCACCGAGAGCGGCGGCAGCCACCGCCTGCGGACCCGGTTCTTCAGCCGGCGCTCGTCCTGGTAGCGGGCGCTCTGGGTGCTGGGTCGCCCGGCCCGGATGTCGGCAGGGTCGAACGGACTCTCGTCGGGCACGAGGATCGGGACCCCGTGCTCGACGGCGTAGCGCCGCCCGGAG
Organism: Acidimicrobiales bacterium; assembly: GCA_044221555.1. GTDB lineage: Bacteria > Actinomycetota > Acidimicrobiia > Acidimicrobiales > DATDAH01 > JAEUJM01. The sequence goes on along the minus strand of JBGAOY010000001.1, from coordinate 945,994 downwards.
GCGAACGTCACCTCACCCGTGGCCTCGTCGATGGACGCGAACGGCGAGTGATCGACGGGATCCGCGAGGTAGCGGGTGTGGTGCACCAGGCCCACTACAGCAGGTTCGTCGGTGGCCCGGTGTGCACCACGACGACGGCGTGCCGGCGGGCGGTCACGCCGTGCTCGGGGAGCCACCTACGCTGGCGGGATCATCGGATCGGACGTGGCACCCTGACCTCGGCGCGTCGACGGGTGCGGGAGGCGGCCCGTCGTCTCTCGCCCCGAGGTCGTCGCCGGCGGGCGACCGGTGCCCCGGCGCGCACGGCCATCACCCGCCTGTTCCGGAACCCGCCGCAGTTGGCCCTGCTCACCGCCCTGCTCGGCGACCGCGGGCCGTCGGCACGGGTGCGGATCTACGGCGTGGCCGACGGCGCCGAGGCCGTGAGCCTGCTCGTCGCCATCGCCCCCTCCGAGGACGCGACGCTCTCGATCGAAGGCCTCGACATCTCCGACGACTACCTGGGTGCCGCCGACGAACTGCTGTTCACCCCTGCGCACTTCGGTGCCGGCGTCGACCCCGCCGCCCACCACCCGTACCTCGAGCCGGTCGCCGGTGGCTGGCAGGTGCCGGCGCGTTGGCGGCGGTTCCTCCACTTCGCTCACGGCGACGTCCTCACCGCCGGCCGGCGCCCGCCCGCCGACGTGGTGATGTGCCAGAACACCCTGGTGGGCTTCGAGCCCGCCGATGCCGTGCGCGCCGTCGCCGGGCTGGTGGAGGAGGTGACGCCCGGGGGGCTGCTGGTGGTCGGCGGAGGGAAGCTCGACGTCGTGCCCGCCGCCGTCGTCGCCCACGGGCTCGAGCCGGTGCTCGACGACGTCGAGGCCATCCACGAGGCGTGGGAGGTGCAGCGGCGGTTCTACGACAACCCCCGACGGCCCTGGTGGGCGCTCGAGCCCTTCGACGCGCAGCACGCCGGCGGCCCGACGAGGTACTGCACGGTGTTCCGCAGGCCGGTGCCCCGTTGACGGGGAGGGTCGGGGCGATCCACGTCGTGCTCCCCGGGCTCGGGGGCCCGTGGACGGCCGGTGGGCTGCTCATCGCCCGGCGGGCCGCGGAGCTCCTCGACCTCCACCGGCCCACCGATGTCGTGCTCTCCGTCGACCCCGAGCCGGGGCTCCCGCGGCTCGACGAGTCACTCGCCACCGCCGGGGCCGACGATGTCTTCCTCGTCACCTGGGGGCCGCACGTGCACGACCTGGTCGAGCGGCTCCGAGGACGCCGGGTCGTCTACTACGCCCAGAGCGGCGGGTGGGGCCTGCGCCTCCCGCCGACGGTGCCGGTGCTGGCGTTGAGCCGCTCGCTGATGGCGTATTGGATGGAACGGGCGCCGTACCAGCCGATCAACCTCCTGCCGCCGGTGCTGGACGAGCGGTGTGTCGATCCGGGGACCGAGCGCGACATCGACGTGCTCGTCGTGGCCCGCAAGTCCACTGCCTACCTGCGGGACCACCTGGTCCCCGCACTCGCCGACCGGTGCCGGTTGCACGTGCAGGAGGCCTTCATCGAACGGCGTGACCTCGTCGCGCTGTACCAGCGGAGCAAGGTGTACCTGTACTCGTCGGGACCGGCATGGGAGTCACGGTGGCCCGACGTCGGCACCTGGGTCGAGGGGTTCGGCTTCCAGCCGCTCGAGGCGCTGGCCTGCGGCTGCACGGTGTTCAGCAACCTCCACGGCGGCCTGGCGGACTACCTCGAGCCGGACGTGAACGCGTACAAGCTCGGGTCGCACTCGTTGGAGTTCGATCGCCACCGGGTGCTGACCGCGGTCGAGGGCTTCCCGATGGCGGGCGGCGATGCCGACGCGCTGCGGCGCTTCTACTCTGTCGACGCCTTCCACCACCGGGTCGAACGGATCCTGCCGGCGCTCGACCGCTTCTTCGACGCGACCGCGCGGAGCGCACCGGACATCGGCGTGCCGGTCGCCCCCCGGTCACGGCCGCCCGGTGACCGGGCGACCGCCGCCGCCCGTGCCGGGCTGTCCCGGGCGAAGCGGCTCGGCGCCCGGGCCCGCCGAGCCCGGACGAGGCGCCGATGAACATCGCGGTGTTCGGTTGGTACCACCACCGGAACGCGGGGGACGACCGCCTGCAGTACTGCATCACGAGGTGGCTCGACGGCCACACCCTCGCGTTCCTCCCTGCGGGGCGGAAGACGCCGCCGGCCTCGTTCCTCCGCACCTACGACGCGGTGCTCATCGGCGGGGGAGGGATCCTCCAGCGACGCGGCGGCGTGTTCAGGCACATGGCCCGGTGGGTGCGGCGGGCCGGGGTGCCGGTGGCGCTCGTGGGGGTGAGCGCCGAGCGCATGCCCGCCGACCTCCGGGCCGAGGTGCGCGGCCTGCTCGATGTCTGCTGCTTCGCCTGGTTCCGCGACGAGGCGAGCCTCGAGCAGGTGGGACACCACCCGTCCGCGTTCGTCGCGCCCGATCTGACCTGGCTGTACCCGTTCCCCGCGACCGCACCGGGGGACGGCACCGCGGTGAGCCTGCGCTCCGGGAGTGGCGTCCCGTCGGACGCCTGGCGGGACGCGCTGGCCTCGCTGCCGGGCCCGGTGCGGCCCTGGCCGCTGTACTTCGAGTCCGGGGCCGACCCCCGGTTGCTCGAGGTCGTGTGCCCGGGTGCGGCCGTCCCCGACGAGTTCACCCTCCAGCCCGCCGTCGAGGCGTCGGTCGTCGTCAGCAGCCGCTACCACGGGCTCGTGTTCGGGGTGCAGGCCGGCCGGCCGGTGATCGGTGTGGGGGGTGAGCCCAAGGTCCGTCGCTTCCTCGACGAGGCCGGCCTGGGTGAGTGGTGGCTGCCGGAGGACCGACTCGTCGAGCTGCCGGGCCGGGTGGCCGACCTGCGCCGTCGGGGCGCATCGGTGGTCGAGGAGCAGGGGGCGCTGCGGTCGCGACTGCACGCCGAGGCCACCGAGGCGGCCGCGAGCGCCGGCCGACGGCTGACCGACGCGGTCGGCCGTCGTGGGCGGCGGTGATCGTGCGGCCGGCCGTCGTCCCGGACCGGCGCTAGCCCAACTGGCCTTCGGCCGCTCGCGGCCCCGCGGGCGTCACCAGTTCCGCCCCGAGCTCGTGCGCGGCCTCGGCCACCATCTCGGCCACGATGTCGTCGAGGAGATGGGTGGGCGACCAGCCCGTGAGCCGCTCGAGCTTGGTGGTGTCGGGCACGCGGCGCGCCATGTCCTCGAAGCCGCGCTCGTAGGCCTGGTCGTAGGGCACCAGCTCGATGGGCGAGCTGCTCGCGCTGATGGCGATGACGCGCTCGGCGAGCGCGGTCATCGAGATCTCCTCGTGCGCGCCGACGTTGAAGACCTCGCCGACGGCGTCGTCCCGGTCGACGAGGGCGAGCAGCGCCGCGACCACGTCGGCCACGTGGCAGAAGCAGCGGGTCTGGGTGCCGTCGCCGTAGACGGTGAGGGGCGCGCCGGCGAGGGCCTGGCGCACGAAGCGGGGGATCACCATGCCGTAGGCGGCGCTCTGGCGGGGCCCGACCGTGTTGAAGAGGCGGACGACGACGGTGGGGAGCCCCCGCTCCTCGTGGTAGGCGTAGGCCAGGATCTCGTCGACCGCCTTGGCGGTGCTGTAGGCCCAGCGGGCCACGGTGGGCGAGCCGAGCACCCGGTCGGCGGTCTCGGCGAGTGGGCAGTCCGGGTTCTTGCCGTAGATCTCGGAGGTGCTGGCGAGCAGGATCTTGCGCCGGTACCGGTGGGCCGCCTCGATCATGTTCTCGGACCCGCGGATGTTGGTGGTCAGCGACCGCAGGCGCTGTTCCACGATGAGCTTGACCCCCACCGCCGCGGCCAGGTGGATGACCACGTCACAGGACCGCACCAGCTCGTCCACCGCGAGCTCGTCGAGGACCGACCCCTGGATGAAGCGGAACCGGTCGCACGCCATCGCCCGTTCGAGGTTGGCCAACCGGCCCGTGGCCAGGTTGTCCAGCACGACCACCTCGTTCCCACGCTCGAGCAGGGCGTCGCTCAGGTGGGAACCGATGAATCCCGCCCCACCGGTCACGAGATATCGTTCCGTCATCGCGACCAACAGTAGAGGGTGGGCCGGCGCTGCCGACCTGGCGGGTCGCCGCGGCGGTCGGGGCGCCTGAGGAGGATGCCTGCGGTCCATGTCGCGCTGCCGGGGCTCGGTGGGCGCTGGTCGAGCGGTGGGCTGCTGATCGCCCGCCGGATGGCCGAGCTGCTCGACCGCCACGTGCCCACCGATGTCGTCCTCTACCGCGATCCGGCGCCGGGGGTCGCCTCGCTCGAGGAGTCGATGGCGAGCGCGGCGCCCGACGACCTCTTCGTCGTCACCTGGGGGCCGCACGTGAACGAGTTGGTCGACCTGCTCGCCGGGCGCCGGGTCGTCTACTACGCACAGAGTGGCGGATGGGGCGCTCGTCTCCCCGAGACGGTGCCGGTGCTGGCGTTGAGCCGGGCGCTGATGGCCTATTGGATGGAACGGGCGCCGCACCAGCCGATCAACCTGCTGCCACCGGTGCTGGACGAGCGGTGCGTGGATCCGGGGACCGAGCGCGACATCGACGTGCTTTTCCTGGCCCGCAAGTCCACGTCGTACCTGCTCGACCACTTGGTCCCCGCGCTGGGCGACCGCTGCCGGCTGCACGTGCAGGAGGAGTTCATCGACCGGGGCGAGCTGATCCGCCTCTACCAGCGGAGCAAGGTGTACCTCTACTCCTCGGCACCGGCCCGCCTGTCGACCGACCCCGGTGCGGAGACGTGGGTCGAGGGCTTCGGCTTCCAGCCCCTCGAGGCCCTGACCTGTGGCTGCACGGTGTTCAGCAACCTCCACGGCGGGCTGGCGGACTACCTCGAGCCCGATGTCAACGCGTACAAGCTCGAGACGCATTCGGTGCACTTCGACGTCGATCGCGTCCTTGCCGCGGTCGCCGGCTTCCCGTTGCAGGGTGGCGACGCCCCTGCGTTGCGGTCGTTCTACTCCGAGGCGGCGTTCCACCGTCGTGTCGAGCGGATCCTCCCGGCCCTCGGCTCGTTCCACGAAGCCGTGGAGGCCCGTCGCCCCGACCTCGGCCGGTTCGACGCGACGCCGTCGGCCACGACCGGCTCGCGCGTGGCTGCGCTCGCGCGTGGGGGCCTGGCCAGGGCGCGGCGGCGCACCTGATCGTCCGAGCGAGGGGGCCCTGCGCCTCAGCCGTCGGCGGCGCGTCCCACGACGAGGAAGAGCCGCCCGTCGTCGACGACGCGCTCGAGCCGCACCTCGCCGCCCACCCGGGCGGCCACGTCGCTCGTGGGCACCCGGTGCGGGCCCGCTGCGGTGCGGGAGCGCTCGGGATCGTCGAACCAGGCCACGAGGCTGCCCGGTGGTGCCTCGTCCGCCCCGATCGCCGTCCGCCCGGTCCGGAAGGCGAGGGGATACGGGGCGTTGCTCGCCACCGTCGCGTCCCTGGGCAGCGCCGCCGTGACCGCCAGCAGCGCTGAGTCGTCCCATCGCGACGACCCGTACCCGCCACCGTCCGCGGCGAGGCCGCGGGCATCGTGGGTGACGACGATGCCCGCGGCGACCATCCACACGGCCGCGGCGCCCACCAGGAGGCCCAGGCGCGGCGCGCGCCCGGCGAGGGAGGTGGCCGTGAGGCGGTCGTCGAGCGCGATCGCCCCGACGAGCACCACGGGCGGCCAGGTGGGCGCGAGGAGCCGGTGGTTCACCGGGTCGAACCCGACCGCGGCGGAGAGCACGACCAGGGCGAGGGGGTAGGCCACCACGAACAGGCAGAACGGCAGCGGCGAGGCGCCCGTCTGGCGGTGGGCGCGGACGGCGCGGGCGACCGCCCACCCGACGAGTGCGACCATCGCCACCCCGAGCAGCGCCGGGATCGGCGCGCCCGGCGCGAGCCAGTTCCCTGCCGTCTCCGCCACGGGCCGGAGGGTGCGGCCCGCCGAGGGGCCGAGGTCGCGGGTGCCGGTCGTGGTGCCGTGGACCAGACGGTTGTGCACCAGCCACAGCCCGAGCGGGAGCGAGGCGAGGGCGGTGAACGTCACTGCGAACCGGCGGCGAGGCAGCAGGGAGCACGCACCCACGCCGATGACCACCACGCCGACGTACTTCGTGAGCGACGCCGCCGCCGCGAGGCCGGCCGCGGTCGCCAGGAGGCGCCTCGAGCCCGAGCGACGGCACTCGGCGACGGCCCACAGAGCGGCGAGCGCCAGCACGGCGAAGAGCAGCTCGCTGAGCGCGCCCAGAGCCATGCCGAAGACCGCAGGAGCGAGCGCGACACAACCGATCGACAGCAGCCTTACCGACCGACGAGCCACCAGACGTCGAGCGGCGCCGGCGAACACCACCACGAGCACCACGAGGAGCATCGCGTTCAGCGTCCGGGCCGCCGCAGGCGCGCTCTGACCGGTCAGGAGCGCGATCGCGGCGACGAGCGCAGGGTAGAGCGGCGGCCACGCCACGAACGGGTCGCCACGGGCGTCGGTCGGCGCCCGGCCGGCGGTGAGGTCGTCGGCGGCGCGCAGGTACGAGACCGAGTCGGGGCTCACGGCCAGGCCGTGGTGGCTCGACGCGGCCAGGAGCACGACCGCGAGGCCGAGGGCGCCGGCCGCCGCGACCAGCGCCACCACCCGTCGGTCGATGGTCACGGGCCTGCGGCCAGACGGGGCGGTGCGGGTGCCGGTCGACCCGTCGCGCGCGCCGCGAAGTGGCGGGCCGCGAAGTCGAGCACGAGATCGACGTCGGCGAGCACACGCGCCGGTGAGAAGCGCTCCGCGGCTCGCTCCTGGTGCCGGCGCCGGGTGGCCGTGGCGACCGGGTCGGCGAGGAGCGCGCCCAGCGCCCGCAGCGCGGCCTCGATGGACTCACCGTCGCCCCGGTCGGCGGTGATGCCGCCGGCGTCTCGGATCACCTCGGTGGTGGTCGACCCGGGGACGGCGACGGCGACCAGTGGGCGCAGGCGGCACACGCCGTCGACGACCTTGGTGGGCAGGAGCGGAGGGCGGTTGTCGACCACCAGCACCGCGTCGACCCCGTCCACGAGGGCGTCGAGCTGGCCCGGGTCGAGGTCGCGGTGCACCTCCACGCCGGGAACGAGGGCGCGGAGGGCACGGACGTCACGCTCGTCGGCACGCGCCGCGGCGACCACGAGGCGCAGCCGTCCGGAACCGGACCACGTCCGGAGGACCTGGGCCAGCGGCCCCTCGAACACCCAGCGATAGAGGGTGCCGGCATAGAGCAGCCGGGGTGGTTCGGCCGGCTCCGAGCGCGGAGGCGCGGGGCGGGCCGGCACGAGGTGGGGGATCACGAAGCAGCGGTGGCGATCCAGGGCTGCCCGTTCGATCATGAGGTCGCGCAGCGGCGCGGACGGGAAGGTCCAGGCGTCGCCGTGCCGGGCGAGGTAGCGGTTCTGGCGGCGTTGGAGGTGGTCGAGCGCCCGGTCGGTGGAGCCGAACGGCAGCCGGGCGTCCCCCCGGTCGGGGGGCATCGGGTCGTTGTAGTTGGCCACGAGGGGGAACGGGTGGCGGCGGTGCGCCCGGATGGCGGCCTCGAAGGACTCGGGCGGGGTGGCGCGGGCCCAGACCACGGCTCGGTCCCATGCGGCACGCGCTCGCAGCGCGTCGATCTCTCGCGCGGCGGCGTCGGCCCACGCCATCGTTCGCAGGGGTGCCAGGTGCACGACCGAGCGGCCGTGGTCGACCACGCGGGCGGCGGCGCCTCTCGGGTCGCGCCGCGGCCGGTCGAGCCACCCCGTGAGCAGGCCGAGGGCTCGCAGGGGCGTCGACGCGGCGGCGACCCGGAGCACCCGGTCGCTTGTGTCCCGGGCGTGGGGCGCGGCGCCGGCCGGGGGCGCGGCCACGACGGCGATCTCCTCGCGGGCCGCGGCGAGTGCGTCGACCAGGCCGGCGTTGACCAGTGCCTCGGCGCCCCCCGGTCCCGGCGCGAGCGCGTAGGCGACGATCAGGCGCGGCGCGTGGGCGCCGGTCAACCCTCGACGACGGGTTCCGTGATCACGACGACACTCTAGAGAACGTGCCGTGACCCCGCCCTCGCCCATCGTGCCCCTGTCATCTGGGGACGGGGCGGCCTGCGGTACGCTCCCCGGTCGTGCGCACCGCCCTCGTGGGTGACCGCGATGACGGCCATCTCGGGCGCGACATCCTGCTCCTCTTCGTGGGCCAGATCGTCGTGCTCCTCGCGTTCCGCTTGGCGTTGCCGGCCGACCGGTCCGCCAACGAGAGCACCGACTTCGCGCTCTTCTACCGTCCCGTAGCCGAGCACCTCGCCGACGGCGACGGCCTGGTGGTGGTCCCGGGTGTGCCCGCGCTGCGCTACCCCCCGGGCTACCCGCTCGTGCTCGCGGCGACCTTCGAGGCCGGTGATGCGGTCGGCGTCGGCCGCGACGACGTGCTGACACCGCTGACGGTCGGGCTGACCGCGGTGGCGGGCGTGCTCCTGCACCTCGTGACCCGTCGGATCTTCGACCGCCGCCATGCATGGGTGAGCAGCGTGCTGTGGCTCGCCTACCCGCTCACCCTCTGGACCACCAAGCAGCCGAACAGCGAGATCCCGTTCATGGTGGTGCTCTACGCCGCCGTGCTCGTGTTCCTCCCCGTCATCGACGAGGCCACCGCCGGGTCGCGCCGACTCGTCGGGGCGGGGGCGCTGCTCGGGCTCGGGGCGGTCATACGGCCCGCCGGCCTGGTGCTGCTGCCGGCGCTGGTGCTGGTGGCCTGGTTCCGCCTGAACGGGGCGGTGGCGCGCCGGGCCCTGCTCTGCCTGGCCCTCGTCGGTGGGTTCCTGGTGCCGGTCGGCCTCGCCTCGGCGTGGATGTCGTCGATCGGGGGGACGCCGGTGTTGCTCTCGGACTCGCCGGACCTCAACGTGATCGACGGGCTCTCGCTGGCCGTCGACTCACGCGAGGACGCCGAGTCGCTCCCGATGCCGGGGGACATGCGCCGCCTCGTGATCGACGCCAAGGAACGCGAGGACGAGCTCGGGCGCGAGGGCACGCTCGGCTCGTACCTGGCCGACGCGGCGCGCGAGCACCCGGCGGCCCTCACCGAGCTCGTCCTCTACAAGACCGCCCGGTCGTGGTACGGGACCGAGACCTTCCGCTACGAGGGGGTGATCCTCGCCGTCCAGGTCGTGTTCCTCGCCTTCGTCACTGCGGGAGGTGTCGTCGCGTTCCGGCGGGGCGGATCGTGGCGCTGGTACCTGGTGCTGGCGGTCGCGGTGACGCTGGCCTCGTGGATCAGCGCCGTGGCGGCCCTGTCCATCGTGCGGTACCTGGTACCGGCGCTCGGCCTGCTCGTGCCGCTCGCGGCCGTGTCCGTCCTCGCCGCCGCCGCCAAGGGCTGGGGGCCAGCTCGGTCGGTGCCTCCCTCGTCGGAACCGGCGCCGTCGGGGCCCCTGCCGGCTGAGCCGGTGCCGTCGGAACGCGCGTCGTCGGCGTCGGAGCCGTCCGCGTAGCGACGTGACGCGTCGGGCGGCTCAGCTCAGTCGCAGGAAGGCGGCCGGGTGTTGCTCGATGGCGAGGCCCAGACTGACCCACTGCCACACGAAGTAGCTGTTGTCGCCGTGACCGGCCGAGAACGCGTCCCACTCGCGCCGGACCGCGGCCTCGTCGAGCCAGTGGCCCCCGGTGACCTCGAGCGCGGTGTCGATCAGGGCCCCTGCCCAGGGCCGCAAGGGTCCGCGCAGCCATTCCCGCTGGGGTGTCTGCAGCGGCCGCTTCGGTGCCTCGGCGATGCCCCCGGGGATCAGGTCGGCGGCGATTAGCCGCAGCAGCCACTTGCCGGTCCCGTCGCGGACCTTGCGATCGGCCGGCTGGCGGAGGGCCAGCTCGACGAGGCGGTGGTCGAGGAACGGCTCGCGCAACTCGACGGAGGCCCGCATCGAGGCCCGGTCGTTGAAGCGGAGCGCCCGGGGGATCTTGGTGAAGGAGAGGTCGCGGTGCTGCAGGGCGCGGAGCGGGTCGGTGAACCCCCGCGGGGGCTCGAACGGGACCGCCCGCTCGGCGAAGCCGGGCACCAGGCATCCGGGGCGCACAGGGTGATCCGTGAGGCCCTGCACGACGGGCGCCGGCACTCCTGCGGGAAGGGTCCGGTAGTAGTCGTAGCCCGCCCACTGCTCGTCCATGCCCTGGCCGTCCAGCAGGACGACGGTGCCCCTGCTGCGAGCCGCTTCGAACAGCAGCGCGTAGGCGAGGGTCGGCAACCCACCGAAGGGCTCGTCCTGGGTGGCCTGGACCGAGCGGGCCAGCGCGGGCACGGCCTGCGGTGTCAGCGTGACGACGGTCGACGTGTGGTCGGTGCCTGCGAGCATCCGGCGCACCCACGGGGTCTCGTCGTAGCGGTCGTCGCCGGTGGCGAAGGTGTAGGCCATGACGGGTGGGTGGCCGCTCGGGAGCTGGCCGACCAGGCCGAGGAGCGTGGCCGAGTCGACGCCGCCGCTCAGGTTCACCCCCACCGGGACGTCGGAGCGGAATCGCAGCCGGACGCTCTCGGTCAGCAACGAGCGGTACTCGTCGGCGACCGTGTCCGTCGGCCTCGGGTCGTCGTCGGGTCCCGTCGCCTCCACCAGGTCGTACCAGCGTTCGACGACCGTCGTCCCCCCGTGCCACCGCAGCAGGTGCCCCGCGGGCAGGCGGGCGACCCCGACCCAGAACGTCCGGCTCGAGTGATCGTGCAGGCCACCGCTCAGGTAGGTCGACCACGCTCGATCGTCCGGCTCCGCCGGCACACCCGCGGCGAGCAACGCGCCGATCTCGCTGGCGACGAGCAGCGTCCCGTCGGGCGCGCGGTGGTAGTGGAGGGGCTTGACGCCGAATCGGTCACGAGCCGCGAGCAGCTCACCGGTCGAGTCGTTCCAGAACAGCACCGAGAACATGCCCACCAGACGGTGCAGGCAGGCCTCGCCCCATGCCTCGTGGGCGGCGAGGAGCACCTCGGTGTCCGTGCGCGTCCGGAACGGATAGCCGGACAGCTCGCGACGCAGCTCCACGTGGTTGTAGATCTCACCGTTGAACGCGATTCGGGTGCCCGACGGGCTCACGAGGGGCTCGTCGGCGCCGGGGGAGCGGTCGATGATGCTCAGCCGGTTGGTGCCGATCGAGGCGCCGTCGGCGTCGCCGTGCACCCACTGGGCGTCGGGGCCACGGTGGTGCTGGTGGCGGACCATGGCCTCGACCGCGTCGTGCCGGGCCCGAGGGCCGAAGGCGCCGGCGATGCCACACATCAGACGGGGGGCTCGGACTCCAGGAGGGCCTCGGCCCGGGCCCAGTCGTCGAGGTCGTCGATGTTCACGTGACGGGCCGGGTCGAGCACCACGGCCTCGATGCGGTCGCCGTAGGGGCGGCCCTCCCGGACGCCCTCGGCGCGCAGGACGTACACGGAACCATCGCGATGGAACGCCGCGGGCAGGTCCTGGCGCCGAGCGACGGGGGTGGCGTCGCCGGTGGCGAGGCGCAGGTGGCCGCGGTGATCGCGCACGTAGACCCAGTGGGGGTTGTGCTCGGCGGGGACGGGCAGCATCGTCACCACCGCGTCGGCCCCGGACGCGCCGAGGAGGTCGATGCAGCGGTCGACCAGCCCGGCCGGGCGGAACGGGCTGGTGGGCTGGAGGAGGCAGATCGCGTCGAACGGCTCCGCGAGCGCGTCGATGGCGTGTTGCAGCACGGCGAGCATCGGCGTGTCGTCCGCCGCCAGCTCGCTCGGCCGGAGGAACGCCACGTCGAGGCCCAGCGACTCGCCCAGCTGGGCGATGGCGGGGTCCTCGGTGCTCAGCACCACCCGCTCCAGGCCGCTCGCCGCCAGCGCGGTCTCGGCGGTGTAGGCGAGCAAGGGGCGGTCGCCCAGCAGTCGGGTGTTCTTGCCGGGCACGCCCTTGGAGCCGCCACGTGCCGGGACGAGGCCGAGTACCCGCATCAGTACGAGAGGCGCTTCTCGGCTCGGAGCGGCACCTCGGCGAGCAGTTGGGCGATGCGGGGGCCGGCGTGACCGTCGCCGTAGAGGTGGTCGGGTGCGAACGGCCCGTGGTCGAGATGACGGTCGATGGCCCGGCGGATCTCGTGGCGGTCGTAGCCGACGTCGATCACGTTGATGCCCCGCTCCCGGCCTCGTTGTCGCGACCCGATGTTCACGGTGGGCACGCCGAGGAACGAGCACTCCCGGATGCCGACGCTCGAGTTGCCCACGAGCGCGTCGGCGCTGCACAGCAGTCGCAGGAAGTCGGTCGGCGCGAAGTTCTTGAAGAAGTGGAGGTTCGAGGGGCGCTCGATCTCCCGGAAGGCCCGGATGGCGTTCGAGGTCCCGTCTGACCCCGCGTCCACGTTGGGCCAGAACCACAGCGTCGGCCGCTCGCTCGCATGCACGGCGTGCAGGGTCTCGGTGACCTGGGACCGGGCGGCCTCGTGCTCGGTCGTCACCGGGTGCTGGAGCACGACGAGATAGCCCTCGTCGAGGTCGAGTCGGTTGCCCACGCCGCCGTAACGCTCGAAGGGGTCGAAGTCGAGGTCGGGCCGTTCGACCAGGTCCGCGGCCAGGTCGATCGACGGGCAGTGGGTGACGAAGACCGCCGAGGGGTCCTCGCCCATCCTGATGATCCGCTCGCCGGCGAGGGTGGTGGCCGCGAAGTGGAGGTCGGCGAGCTTGGTGATGGCGTGACGGACCTTCTCGTCGATCGACCCGCTCACCTCCCCGCCCTGCACATGGGCGAGGGGGATGTTCATGTAGGACGCCGCCACCGCGGTGGCCAGCGTCTCGAACCGGTCGGCGACGGTGACCACCACGTCGGGGCGGAGGTTCGCGAACACGCTCGAGAGCTCGATGAGCCCGAGGCCGGTGGTCTTGACCATCGCGGTGGGGTCGTCCCCCTCGATGACGCTCGACACTCGGGCGGCGACGGTGAAGCCGTCGCGTTCGATCTGGTCGACGGCGTTGCCGTAGCGATCGAGGAGGGCCGAGCCGCCCACCACCAACTGGAGGTCGAGGTCGGGGTGGGCGACGATCGCCTGGAGCGCGGTCTTGATGCGGCTGTAGCTCGGACGCGCGGTGATCACCACACAGACCGACCGCGGGGTCACGGCGCCGTCCGAGGCGTCGTTCCCGACACGGTGCGGGAGCGTCGGGTGGTCGCGCCGGGTCGCCGGGCCGCGCCGGTCATCGGTCGGACCCCGATCCGGTGGGCTCGAGGTCGTCCGAGGTGACCGGCTCGTCCGCCGGGACCGCTCGGAGGAGCCTCCGCCCCACCAGCGTCGAGCGCGCGGACGGCGGGACGCCGCCTCCCGGCTTCTTGGCCACCAGGTCGTCGGCGGTGAGCACCTGGCCGGCGGCCAGCGGCCGGCGGGCCACGAGGCTCCTCGTGAACATCGACCGGAGCGCGCCACGCTCCTCCGCGGCACCGTCCTTGTCGACGGGGTGCTCGAGCATCGTGGTCACGAACCGGGTGCCGGCGACGATCTGCGCCAGCTCGTCGATCGTCACCGACGAGCTGATGTCGGGGCCGAACCCGTGGCGGCTGGTGGTGACGTGGACCTCGATGACCGTCGCGCCGAGCGTGACGGCGGCGAGGGACGGGAAGATCGTGCCCGAGTGGTCGGACAGGCCGACCGGGCAGCGGTACCGGTCGGCGAGGACCTCGAGGAGGTTGAGGCCCACGGCCTCGGGCGGGCAGGGATAGGTGGAGCTGCACTGGAGGACGGTGAACGCGGCCTTCGCCGCCCGCAATTGCTCGACGGCGGCGTCGAGCTCGCCGAGCGGGCTCATGCCGCTCGACACCAGCACGGGGACGCCGACGGCGGCGCACGCGCCGACCAGGTCCACGTTGGGCACCTCGCCCGAGGCGATCTTCAGCGCGTCCACGCCGATGTCGTCGAGCAACTCGACGGACTCGAGCGAGAACGGCGAGCTGATGAAGGCCAGGCCCGCCTCGGCGGCGTGCTCACGCAGGCCGCGCCACTGGTCCCGGGTGAACTCCATCCGCTGCCAGTAGTCGTAGCGCGTCTCGTCCTGGGGGCTGAACGGCACCCGCCACGGCTCGCGGGGCGTGCTCTCGGCGGCGGCGATGTGGGTCTGGAACTTCACCGCGTCGGCGCCTGCAGCCGCGATGGCATCGATGTAGGCGTGGGCGGTGCCGAGGCTCCCGTCGTGGGCCTGGGCGACCTCGCCCACCACGGTGACCGCGGTCGCGCGCGGGTCCAGGCTCACCGGAACCCCGCTGGTTCCTCGGCTTCGGCCTCGGCCACGAAGGTGAACAACGCGATGGCGAACGCGAAGGAAGGAGCCGCGATCCTCGTTGCGGCGTGTGACATGTCGGCGAGGGCCCAGGCGGCGAACGCCAGGGTCCAGGCGTGGCCCCACGGCAGCTTCTGGCGGCGATAGCCCTGCACGACCATCGTGACCATGCAGCCGATGGCGATCATGCCCATCAAGCCGTGCTCGGCCAGCAGGCGGGTGTACTCGGTGTGCGAGGAGTAGATCCGCCGGTTGATCTCCACGGTCTCGGACTGACCGGCCCCCACCCCGAGGATGATGTGGTTCAGGAAGGTCTGGTACTCCTTGCGGACCAGTTCGGCGCGGATGTCGGCCTCGTGCTGGTTCGAGTAGCGCACCTGGAGCTCGCCGCCCGTGAAGCGGTCGAGGCGTGGGAACACCACGAGGGCGCCCACGACGCCGACCACCAGGATGAGCACGAGCACCCGCACCGCGGTGCCGCGGCGGCGCAGCAGCAGTGGCAGGGCGACGACCACCGCGATGGCGAAGTTGGTCATCCCCCCTCGCGAGAAGGTGAGCCCCCCCTGGACGAGGAACCACATCGTCATCAGCACCGCGATGAACGGGCGCATGAACCCCTTCTCGCGGATCGCCAGCATGATGAGGCAGAGGGCCCCCAGACCGAGGATGGCGGAGACCTGGTTCGGGCCGAACCCACCGGCGGCCTTGAAGTTGGAGTCGCTGAAGAAGTCGGACGAGGCGAGGTGGCGGGCCGCGTCGGTGCCGAGGGCCGCGGTGGCCACCACGGGAGCGACCAGGCACCACAGCACCGGCCGCATCGACGACCACGGGCCGGCGAGCTGGGAGATGAAGACGGCGCCGACGCCGAGCGCGATCAGGCCGCCGACGTTGAAGCTCACGGGTTCGATGCCGGCCATGGGGCCGAGGATCACCAGGGGGGCCGCGCAGGCCGGGAGCAGCACGGCGAGGAACACGATGGGGACCCCGGCGTTGGTGGGGCGCCCGACGAAGCGGATGATCCCGACCGTGAAGATGACGATCAGCAGGTACTTGCCCAGCTCCCACGGCACCACGGCCCGGGTCTGTCGCCACAGCACCTCGGCGCCGACCACATAGCCCGCCACCCGCAGGAGCGGCCCGGGCGACCGGGCGGCGGCGAGGACCCACACGGCGGTGAGCACCGTCGCGGCGGCGTGTGCCGTCGCGATGGCGCGGTTCGAGTGCATCGCCAACCCGAGGGGCACGTGGAGGGCCAGGCACAGCAGCAGCAGGCCGAGTGGGAGTCGCCGGTCGGGAGGGGCCGACGGCTCGTCGACCGGTGCCGGCGAGAGCGCGGTTGTCGGCGACGTGTTCACGGTGCCCGGAACCTAGTGGTGTTCACGGCAGCAGCCGAGCGTGGCGCTCGAGGTGCGCGGACACGGTCGAGATCTCGTCACCACGGGCGAAGAGGCGACCGAACACCTCGACCGACGCCAGCTTGGCCACGAGGTAGGGATCGGCGGCGGTGTCCAGGTGTGACACGGCGCTCGCCGGCAGCGCCAGGAGGTCCACCACGTAGCCGTCGGTCCAGAAGGCGGGCCCGACGCGCACGTGTTGGTGCCCATACGTGGGGAACCCGGCCTTCCGGCGATGGGCGACCGACGGGGGCAGCCGTCGAGCCGCGAGTTGCCGGATGATGGCCTTGTCCTGCACGAACGGGTGCTTCGGGCTGCCGAAGCGCCGGCGGACGGCCAGCTTGGCCGAGACCGGCAGGTTGACCCCGAACCGGATCAGGTCCTCGTCGAGGAACGGGAACCGGGCCTCGATGCCGGTGGCCATGCCCATCGCGTCGTTGCGGTGCAGCAGCGTCAGCAGGTGCTCGCCGAGCCAGGCCAGCACCGCTCCGTGGGTGGCCGCGTCGCGGGGCTCGAGGAAGCCGAACGCCTCGGCGCCGACCGTGTCGATCTCGGCCCGGCGGAAGTGGCCGACCAACTCGGCGACGAAGTCCGCCTGGCTGGCACCGGGCGGGGCCAGCGCCGACCCGTACGGCGGCGGGAGCCGGCTGCTCGCCCAGCGGCGGGCCCGTGCCGGTGCCTCGAGGACCGCCCGGTAGCGAGCGGCCGCGCTCTCGGGGTAGCCGAAGAACAGCTCGTCGGCCCCCTCGCCCGTCAGCACCGACTTCAGCCCGTGCTCGTGCGCCGTCACCGCCACCCGGCCGAACGGCAGCGCGTTGACGTGGGTGACCACCGGGGTCTCGAGGTGCCACGTGGCTCGGGCCCAGTCGGTGAGCAGCGCGCCGCGGGGGAACGGCGACACCACGAGGGGCTGGTCGAGCCAGCCCGCCAGCTCTTGGGCAGCCGGCACCTCGGAGTAGTCCCCGCCGACGTCGGCGGTGAACAGCGAGGGCGGCGCCGCGCCCTCCGCGGCGATGCTGGCGATCAGCGACGAGTCGACCCCGCCGCTCACGAGCGCGCCCATGGGTGTGTCGTCGCCCGTCATGCGCTCGACGGACGCGCACAGCAGGCCGTCGAGGCGTTCAGTGAGCTCCTCGGGGCTGGCGCCGTCGAGCTCGGCGTAGAGGGAGGGGTCGACCTGGTCGGCGAGGCACCACCACGAGGCCAGCTCGGGGGGCGAGTCGACGCCCGCTCGGAGCCATTGTCCCGGCGGCAGCTGCCGGACACCGCGGAAGGCGGTGAGCGACGGCGAGCGCTCGATGCTGCCGGTGACGGCGAACATCGCCTGGACCGGGTCGGGATCGAGGGGGACGACCGTGCCGAGGGCCTTGGCCTCCGAGGCCCAGGCCAGGTGCCCGGCGCGCTCGCACCAGACCAGCGGCTTGATGCCCAACCGGTCCCGTGCCAGCGACACGGTCTGGCGGTCGAGGTCGGCGAAGGCGAAGGCGAACATGCCCCGCAGCTGCCGCAGCGTGTCCTCCACCCCCCAGAGGCGCAGCGCATGGAACAGCACCTCGGTGTCGGAGCGTCCCCGGAAGGCGACGCCGAGGTCCTCGAGCCGGCCACCGAGGTCGCGGTGGTTGTAGATCTCACCGTTGAAGGTGAGCGCGGCGTGCTCGTCGACGAACGGCTGCGCCCCCGCGGCGGTCGGGTCGACGATGCTCAGCCGCGCCGCCGCCAGCCCGACCGACCCTCGGGTGACCACGCCGGTCTGATCGGGGCCCCGGTGGCCGATCGCCGCGATCATCGCCTCGAGGGCGTCGCGCTCTGCCGGCCGCCCACGCGGGGTGAGCAGGCCGGCGATGCCGCACACGGCAGCGCTACTTCGCGGCCTTGGTCTGTTGGCGCTTCCAGGAACGCCCCCCGGCGGTGGAGCTCCGTCCCCCGTTGGACGGGCCGTAGGCCACGTGACCGCTGTCGACGTAGCCGTAGTCGACGTAGCCGTACGCCACTTCGTGCGGGGCGGCGCTGAGCACGGTGCCGACGAGTGGGGCGCCGACCTGGCGGAGCGAGTCGATCGAACGGTGCACCCGGCGCTTGCTGCTCATCCCCGACGAGGTGAGGAAGATCGTGGCGTCGACCACCCGGGACAGCACGAGGGCGTCGGTGACGGGCAGGACCGGGGGTGAGTCGATCAGCACCACCGAGTACCGCGTGCCGAGCGTGCGGATGATCTCGCCGAACCCCTCGCTGCCGAGCAGCTCGGAGGGGTTCGGGGCCAGGGGGCCGGCGCACAGGACCGAGAGGTTCGGCACGTCGGGGGCGGCCCGCACCACGCTGTCGAGGTCGGTCTCGTGCAGCAGCACCGAGGTGAACCCCACGTGGCGGTCGAGCCCGAAGTACTCGTGGAGGCGGGGTCGGCGCAGGTCGCAGTCGACGACGATCACGCTCTTGCCGGCCTGCGCGAACGCCACGGCCAGGTTGACCACGCAGGTGGTCTTGCCCTCGCCGCTCTGGGCACTCGTGATCTGGACGGTCTGCATGTCGTTCTCGAGCGCGAGGAACTCCACCGAGGTCCGCAGCGAGCGGTACGCCTCGGCGGTGTGTGACATGGGTTGGGTGGCGGTGACGATGCTGCGCCCCTGCTCGTTTGCGAACAGCGGCACCACCGCCAGCGAGGGCAGGTTCCGCGACGCCGCCGCCACGTCGTCGATGACCCGGATCGTGTCGTCGAGGTGCTCCTGGACGAACACCACCGCGATCCCGAGCAGCACGCCGAGGACGAACACGACCGTCATGTCCTGACGGTGGTTCGGGGAGATCGGCGTCGACGGGACACCGGCGGGCGCCAGGATCTCGATCGGGGGACTGCTGGCGATGAGCCCTTCCTGGGTCTTGAGCTCGCTCAGTTGGGTGCTGTACGCGTTGGCGCTGCTCGTCAGCGTCTGCTGGATCTGCTGGTTCTCGCTGATCTGGGTGTCGAGGGACGCGATCTCGGCAGGGTCGGTCGCCACGCTCCGCGCCGCGTTGAGCTGCACCAGCTGCTGCGAGTTCGCGGCGGCCGAACGCTCGACCTCGTCGAGGCTGTTCTGCACCTCCTCACGGGCTCGGCGCACCGCGCTCCGGTTCTCGGTGGCCCGTAGGTCGCGGTGCACCTCGGCGTAGGTGTTCGCGATCAGCGCGGCCCGCTCGGGGTCGCCGTCGGTGGCGGTGATCTCGAGCACGTCGTCGACGCCGCCGGCCGAGACCGTGACGCCGCCCCCGAACCCCAGCCGGTCCTCGACCGCCTGGGCCGTGTCGGCACTGGTGATGAGCCGCGCCTCGTTCTGCACCCGCCGCTCCGGGTCGCTCGAGAGCTGCTCGGCGAGGACCGAGTCGGCGGCGCCCGCCTTCAACAGCGCGGTGGCCGTCGATTGGTACACCGGGCTCTTCCGGTACGAGGAGACCGCACCCAACGCGAGCACGGCGATGATCACGACGATCAGGGTCCACCGGCGCCGTCGCAGCACCACCAGCGAGGCCCGCAAGTCGAAGTCGTTGGAACTCGGCGTGGCGTTCTGCGCGTACATGAGCGTCGTGACTGTACCCCTCGGGCGGGACCATCCGTGATCGGGGGGCTCCCGTCCGGCAGGCGGGACCGAGACGTCGGGTACCGTTGCCGGCGTGACCTCCGCCGACTCGCCGCGGTCTGCGACCTGTGACGGCCACGCGTCCCGGGCCGATCGCGAGCGGGGAGCGACACCCGTCGCGGCGGGTCGGACGGGCTACGTTGGCGGCGCGGGACGGAGTTCCCGTTCCCGCACGGCGACCCTGTGCGGCACACTTCACCGGATTCGATTCGACCCAAGGGGCGTGTGGTTGCAGCGGGACGGCGGGCGTTGACCTCACCGACGGAGACGAACGAGACGCCCGACGCCGCGTCGCGGTGGCGCCTGCTCATCCGTCACCGGTTCGGCTTCCAGGCCGGCCTCGACGCCGTGTCCTGGGCGGTGGCCATCGTGCTGGCCACCCTGCTGCGCTACGACCTCGAGTACACCCAGATCGTCTGGACCCGCCTCTTCCTGCTCATCCCGATCGCCATCGTCATCCACGTCGTGGTGGGAACCGCCGGTGGCCTGTACCTCGGCCGGTGGCGGTTCGGCAGCTTCGAGGAGGTGGCCGCGCTCACGCGGTGCGTGGTGGTGGCCACCGTGTCGATCGCGTTCGTCAACCGGTTCCTGTTCGACTACCTGATCCCGGTGAGTGCCACCATCCTGGCCGGCTGCCTGGCGCTGTTGTTGATGGCCGGCGCCCGGTACACGTGGCGCCTCGTGCTCGAGAAGCGCATGCGCCCCTCCGAGGACACCGCGGTGCGGGTGCTGGTGTTCGGCGCCGGTGAGGGCGGCCTGCAGGTGATCAACGCCATGCTGCGCAACCCGTCGAGCCCGTACCTGCCGGTGGCCCTGCTCGACGACCACCCGTACAAGCAGCACCTCCGCATCAACGGCGTGCCCGTCAGCGGTGATCGCAGCCGCATGGCCGACGTGGCCCGCACCTTCGACGCCTCCGCGATGGTGATCGCCATCCCCAGCGCCGGCGCCGGGCTCATCGCCGAGCTCTCCGAGCTGGCGGTGGAGGCGGGCCTCGAGGTGATGGTCCTGCCTCCGGTGCGTGAGCTGTTCGGCGGCGATGTCGGCGTCGGCGACATCCGCCCGATCAGCGAGTCGGACCTGCTCGGCCGTCACGAGATCGACACCGACGTCTCGTCGATCTCGAGCTACATCACCGGCCGGCGGGTGCTGGTCACCGGGGCCGGCGGCTCGATCGGCAGCGAGCTGTGCGCGCAGCTCTACCTCTTCGCCCCGGCGCAACTGGTGATGCTCGACCGCGACGAGTCGGCGCTGCACGCGGTGCAGCTGTCGATCGAGGGACGGGCGCTGCTCGACTCGCCCAACCTGGTGGTGGCCGACCTCCGTGACGGCCCCCGGATGGAGAGCGTGTTCGCCGAGCACCGTCCCGAGGTGGTGTTCCACGCTGCTGCGCTGAAGCACCTCAGCCTGCTCGAGCGCCATCCGTCCGAGGCGGTGAAGACCAACGTCATCGGCACCTACAGCCTCCTGGAGGTGGCGCTGGCCCACGGCGTCGAGCGCTTCGTCAACGTGTCCACCGACAAGGCCGCCGACCCCTGCAGCGTGCTCGGGTACACCAAGCGGATCGCCGAGCGTCTCACCGCCTCGGCGTCACAGCGGTCGTCGGGCAACTTCCTGTCGGTCCGTTTCGGCAACGTGTTGCACAGCCGGGGCTCGGCCATGGGTGTGTTCGAGGCCCAGGTCCGCGCCGGAGGGCCCATCACGGTCACCCACCCGGACGTCACCCGCTACTTCATGACCGTGGAGGAGGCGGTGCAGCTGATCATCCAGGCCGGTGCCATCGGCCGGGGCGGGGAGGCCCTGGTGCTCGACATGGGCGACCCGGTCCGCATCGCCGACATCGCGGCCCGGATGGCGGCCCGCTCCGATCGCCCCATCGAGGTCGTGTACACCGGCCTCCGGCCCGGCGAGAAGCTGCATGAGGTGCTCATCGGTGACAACGAGCGACCGTCGGCCAGCGCCCACCCGCTCATCTCGCAGGTCGACGTCGATCCCGTCGACGCGTCCGTCATCGACGACCTGCTCGAGGTCGACGGCGACGAGCTGATCGCCCGGCTCGCGGCGCTGTGCGCGACCGGTGGGCTCCGGCCGAGGACCGAGTCGAACTAGGAGGGACTCGTCCTCTGGGACGGTTCTTCCCCACTGCCCGGTCGGCCGCAACCCCACCCTCGTGACCGAGGCCGTCGTACGGCGCTGGGTTCGGCCGAGTGGGAAGAGAAGCGCGCTGCTAGCGCCGTGCCGCCGCGATCGCGGCGGCCACCGCCTCGATGTCACTGGTCGGCAGCTGGGCGTGGACCGGCACCGACAGCATGTGCTTCGCCACCTCGTCGGTGACCGGCAGGTGCACGGGTTCCGCCGAGAAGATCGGCTGGCAGTGCGCGGGCGGGAAGTAGAGGCGGGTCTCGATGCGCTCGGCCTCGAGCGCGGTGCGCAGCTCGTCACGTCCCCGGTCGACCAGCAGGGTGTACAGCATGAAGACGTGCCCGCACTCGGGGCGCACGGCGGGCGGTGTCAGCCCCGGGATCGGGTCGAGCAACTCGGTGAGCCGGCGGGCGTGCGCCTGCTTGGTGTCGAGGATCTGCGGGAGCTTGGCGAGCTGCGCGGTGCCCATGGCGGCCTGCATCTCGGTGAGGCGCCAGTTGTACCCGACCATGATGTGGCGGCCCGGTGCCGGCTGGCCGTGGTTGCGCAGCAGGCGGAGCTGGGCGGCCAGCGCCCCGTCGTTGGTGGTGACCATGCCCCCTTCGCCGGTGGTGATGTTCTTGGTGGGGGTGAAGCTGAACATGGCGGCCCGGCCGAACCCGCCGACCGGCCGGCCCCGGTAGGTGGCCCCGTGGGCCTCGGCGGCGTCCTCGATCAGCGGGACGCCGGCCTCCTCGGCGACGGCGGTGAGCTGGTCGAGGTCGGCGGCCTGGCCCCCGTAGTGGACGGCGACGATCGCCTTGGTGGCCGGGGTGATCCGTCGGGCCACGTCGGCCGCGTCGAGGTTGAAGGTGTCCGGCTCGATGTCGGCGAACACCGGGGTGGCCCCGACGTGCAGCACCGAGGTCGCCGTCGAGATGAACGTCATCGAGGGCACGATCACCTCGTCGCCCGGGCCGATGCCGAGACCGAGGTGGATGCCCGTGAGGGCGACGGTGCCGCTGGCGAAGGCCACGGCATGGTCGACCTGGTGGAACGCGGCGAACGCCTGCTCGAAGGCCAGGGTGGCGGGCCCGTCGGTGAGGATCCCCGAGCGGAAGACCTCGGCGATGGCGGCCAGCTCGTCGTCGCCGACGTCGGGCCTCGCGAGTCGGATGCCCCGCGCGTCGGGGGAGGCAAGGTGATCCATGGGCGTGGTCAGCGTAGACGGCACCGGCGGTCGTCGGGCACGGTCGGTCGGCACCGGCGGTCTCAGCGGCGGCAGAGCACGGCGGCGATCCGGTCGGCGGCGTGGCCGTCCCAACCCTCGGGGCGGCGCGCCGGGGCTGGTGGGTGGGGAGTTGGTGGTGTCACCGCCTGCCCGAGCGCGGTGCGGGCGGCGGCCACGATGCGTTCGGGGTCGCGTCCGACCACCACGTTCGTGCCCTCGCTGACCGTGATGGGGCGCTCGGTCTCCTCCCGGAGCGTCAGGCAGGGCACGCCGAGCACGGTGGTCTCCTCCTGCAGGCCGCCCGAGTCGGTGAGCACCACGCGGGCGCCGGCCTCGAGCGCGAGGAAGTCGAGGTAGCCGAGGGCGGGCACGGGGCGCAGGCCCTCGGGCAGCACGTGGCCGTCGAGGGCGGCGCGGGTGCGGGGGTGGACCGGGAACACCAGCGGGCACTCCCTGGCCACCTGCCCGAGCGCACGCAACAGCCCCGCCAGCACGGACGGGTCGTCCACGTTGGCGGGCCGGTGCAGCGTCACCACCCCGTACTCGCCCGGCGCGAGCCCCAGGTCCGCGAGGGTGGTCCGGGCCCGGGCCCGTTCCAGGTTGGCCAGCAACGTGTCCACCATCACGTTGCCCACCAGATGGACGGCCGCGTCGGGCACCCCCTCCGAGCGCAGGTGGGCGACGGCGTCGGGGGACGGGGCGAAGAGCACGTCGCTGACGCGGTCGACGACGATCCGGTTGATCTCCTCCGGCATGGTGCGGTTGCCGCTGCGCAGGCCCGCCTCCACGTGGGCCAACCGTGCGTCGGACTTGGCGGTCACCAGCGCGACCGCGAGGGTGGCGGTGACGTCACCCACCACGACCACCACGTCGGGGCGGAGGCGGTCGAGCAGCGGCTCGAACGCGGTCATGACCCGAGCGGTCTGGGTGGCCTGCGAGCCGGACCCCGACCCGAGGTGGTGATCCGGGGTCCGCAGGCCGAGGTCGGTGAAGAAGACGTCGTTCACGTCGGCGTCGTAGTGCTGGCCCGCGTGCACCAGGCTCGTCTCGGCACCGGCGGCCTCGAGCGCGTCGAGCACCGGCTTCACCTTCATGAAGTTGGGCCGCGCGGCGGCGACACACACGGCATGCACGGCCGGGGACGCTAGTGCCCCGACCGGCCCGCACCGGCCGGGTGTCACGGTCCGGGACACTGCCGTGCGATGATCCGGGGCATGGATCGGTGGGCCGGCGCACGGGCGCGGGGCGTGCGCAGCCTGAAGCGCGGCCTCGAGCGGGGTCTGGCCGACGACCGCTCGATCGCCTGCCGCAGCCGACCGCTGCGGCCCGACGAGGACTCGTTCGTGCTGCGCCCGCCGGTGGCGGCGACGCGCGCCGGCGGCCCAGCCGACTGGCCGCTGCCCGACCCCGACTCCTGGGAGCTCGAGGAGGAGTCGGATCCCGCCGCCTACCTGCAGAGCGGCGAGATGCACGCGAACGCCATTCGGGAGACGGCCGCCCGCCACGGCCTCGAGCTCGGCGCCGGTCACCGTGTCCTCGAGTTCGGCTGTGGCTTCGGGCGGGTGCTGCGGTGGTTCGCCGGGATGGCCGGGGACCCCGAGGTCTGGGGCGTCGACCTCGACGCCGGCCGGGTGGCGTGGTGCCGGGGTCACCTTCCGCCGTCCCTGCGGGTGGCCACCTGCACCACCGCGCCGCACCTGCCGTTCCCCGACGCGACGTTCGACCTCGTGTACGCGTGCTCGGTCGTCCCCCACATCAGCGAGCTGGCCGACGCGTGGATCCTCGAGCTGCGGCGGGTGCTGGTCCCGGGCGGGCTCGCCTACCTGACGGTCTACGACGAGGCCACGGTCGAGGCCATCCGCCGCACGGGCGAGAGCCCCCAGCTCCGGGTCGGGCTCGACGAGCTGGAGGCCCGCGACGGGTCGCTGGGCACGGGCTTCGACGTCGCCGTGCTCAACCGCCGCCCCGGGTCGGCCCAGGTGTTCTACAGCGAGGCCTACCTCGAGCGGGTCTGGGGGCAGTGGTTCGAGATCCTGGAGCGGCGCCCCGAGGCGTTCCACGTGCAGACGGCAATGGTGTTGCGCCGATGAGCCGGGTGTTGCGCCGATGAGCCGGGTGCTGCGCCGATGAGGCAGGTGGTGCAGTCCGTCCGTGACGGGCGCCTCCGGGTCGTCGAGCTCCCCCGACCGGTCATCGGGCCCACGGAGGTGCTCGTCGCGCCCACGCACTCGGTGGTGTCGGCGGGCACCGAGCGGGCCGTCCGCCACCTGGCCTCGTCCTCGCTCGTGGCCAAGGCCAGGGCTCGGCCCGACCTGGCCCGCAAGGTCATCCGGCGGGCGCGCGCCGAGGGTGTGCGGCGCACCGTGCGGTCGGTCCGGGAGCGCCTCGACCAGGACATGCCCCTCGGGTACTCGTCGGCCGGGCGAGTGGTCGAGGTGGGCGAGTGGGCCTCGGGGCTGGCCGTGGGCGACCTGGTGGCGGCAGCCGGCGCCGGCCACGGCGAGCTGCAGGTGGTGGCCGCCCCGCTGGCGGTGGCCCTGCCCCACGGCGTCGATCCCGCCGAGGCCGCGTTCGGTGCGCTCGGGTGCGTGGCGCTCAACGCGCTCCGACTCGCGGAGGTGGGCCCGGGCGGTCGCGTGTGCGTCATCGGCCTGGGCCTGCTCGGTCGCATCACCGCCCGCCTGGCTCGAGCCAGCGGCTGCGAGGTGGTGGCCATCGAAGCGTCGCCGACCGCCCTCGAGCGCCACGAGCCCTCGGTCGACCTCGCGTTGGTCGATGCCGGCGACACCACCACCGATGCCGTCGTCGACTGGGCCCGCGGCCGAGGCGTCGACGCGGTGCTCGTCACCGCGGCGTCGCGGTCGCCCGAGCCGTTGGCGAGGGCGCCTCAGCTGGCCCGTGACCGCGCCACCATCGTCCTGGTGGGCGACGTGCCGGTCACACTGGCGCGGGCGGCGCTCTACGACAAGGAGCTGACGCTGCGGGTCGCCCGCAGCTACGGCGCGGGGCGCTACGACCCCCTGTTCGAGGACGCCGCGGTCGAGTACCCGGTCGGGTACGTGCCGTGGACCGCCCGTCGCAACCTCGAGACCTTCGTCGACCTGTTGGCTGCGGGCACGCTCGAGGTCGCCGACCTGATCACCCACACGTTCCCGGTGGCCGAGGCCGAGGCGGCCTACGCCGTGCTCGACGACCGGGTCGCCGCCCCGTTGGCGATCCAGCTGGTCTACCCCGAGGCCGACGCGGCACCGGCGGGCAGCCGGGTGTCGCGGACCGCCGGCGTGCGCTCCGTGGGCGAGCCCCGGGCCGCGCTGATCGGCGCGGGCAACTACGCCAAGGCCACCCTCGTGCCCGCGCTCGCCGATTCCGGCATCGACGTGTCGCTCGTGGCGTCCGCCGCCGGGGTCTCGGCCGAGCGCCTGGCCGAGCGGCTCGGCGCCCGCCAGGTCGGCACCGACGAGGCCCTGGTGTCGGACGATGCCGACATCGTGTTGCTGGCGACGCCGCACGACACCCACGCCGGCCTGGCGGTGCGGGCACTCGGCGCCGGCAAGCACGTGTTCTGCGAGAAGCCGCTGGCGCTCGACGAGGACGAGCTCGACGCAGTGGCGTCGGCCTGGCGGGCCGGGGAGGGCCGGCTCGCGGTGGGGTTCAACCGTCGCCACTCGGAGGCCGTGGTCGCCGTGCGCGACGCCTTCGCGTCCCGCGGCTCGCCCCTGGCCGTCACCTACCGGATCGCGGCCGAGGCCACGCCTCCGGGGCACTGGTACGCCGATCGCCGCCACGGCGGCCGCCTCATGGGCGAGGTGTGCCACTTCGTCGACACCTGTGCCGCCATCGTGGGGCACGACGCGGTCTCGGTCAGCGCCGCGGCATCGGTGGGGGGCACCGAGCTGTTGCTGGCCGAGGACCTCGTCCTCACCATCCGCTACGCCGACGACTCCCTCGCCGCCATCGTCTACACCACCGGCGGCACGCCGGGGATGGCCAAGGAGCGGGTCGAGGTGCTCGGCGGGGGCCGGTCCGCGCTCATCGACGACTACCACGAGGTGGTGATCGAGGGCCGGGAGGTGCGCCTCACCCGGCCGGGCAAGGGTCATGCCGAACTGCTCACGGCCTTCCGGCGGGCGGTGACCGAGGGCCAGGACTTCGACACCGAGGCCGCGTTCCACACCACCGCCACGATCCTCGCGGCGGTGGCGTCGCTCACGACAGGGGCCGCCGCCGACCCGGCCCTGTTCGCACCGTAGAGCGGTCCGCTATGCCCCCTCGCCTCCTCGCGGTCTCTCACGACGCGTCCCGCACCGGGGCGCCCGCGATGTTGATCCACTTCCTCCGCTGGGTGGCCGAGCACCGCCCGGGCGCGGTCGAGGTCGAGGTGCTGCTGCTCCGCGGTGGTCCCCTCGAGGACGACTTCCGTGCGCTGGCCCCGGTGCAGGTCCTCGCGCCGTTCGAGCGCTGGACGCCCACCGAGGTCGCCGCGCTCGGGTTGCGCAAGGTCGGGATGCCCGGGCTGTCGCAACGGGCGAGCCGCCTGCGGATGCGCGCCCTGCTGGCCCGCGCTGGCCACCACGATCTGGTGTGGCTGAACAGCGTGGCCAGCGCCCCCGTGCTCCAGGGGTTGGCGCCACAGCCCGGGACGCGGACGATCACCGCGGTCCACGAGCTCGATCAGGTGCTCGATGCGCTCGCACCCGACGACTGGCGGGCCCTGCTGGCCCGCACCGACCTCTTCCTGGCCGGCGCCGACGGCATCGCCGAGAACCTGCTGCGGCGACCCGGGGTGGATCGCGACCGTGTCCACGTGGGCCACGAGTTCATCGACGTACGGCGCGAGATCAACGGCGACCCCCGGCCGGCCGCCCTCGACGGCACCGCGCTGCGGCGTCGGCTCGGCATCCCTGCGGACGCCTTCGTGGTCGGTGGCTGCGGCCCGACGGCCTGGCGCAAGGCCCCCGACCTGTTCATCCGGCTCGGGGTGGCCCTGCGCCACCACACCGCCGAGACGACCGGCCGGCCCGTCCACCTGGTGTGGATCGGAGGCCCCGTCGAAGGCGTCAAATTCGCGCCGCTGGCCCACGACCTGCACTCGGCCGCCCTCGCCGACACGGTGCACTTCATCGGGCCCCAGCAGGACCTCACGGAGCCGTTCGCGATGTTCGACGCGTTCGCCCTCACCTCACGCGAGGACGCGCTGCCGCTGGTCTGTCTCGAGGCGGCCCGCGCCGGCACGCCGGTGCTGTCGTTCGACAACACGTGCCTGGGTGAGGTGTTCGGCCCGGATGAAGGGGTCGCGGTGCGGTTCCTCGACATCGACGCCATGGCGGGCCAGGTCGCCCGCTGGGCGGCCGACCCGGGCGCGGCGGCCGAGATGGGCGCCCGTGCCCGCACCCGCGTCTACGACGCCTTCGACGTCTCGGTGGGTGCCCCCCGCTGGTGGGACGAGGTCGAGGCGGTGCTGTCGTGACCAGCCGGCCGCGTGTGCTGTTCGTGTCCCACCAGGCCACCCGCACCGGTGCGCCCGCGGTGCTGCTGTCGTTCCTGCGCTGGCTGGCCGACCACGGCGAGGTGGACGCCGAGGTGCTGCTGTGGCGGGACGGGCCCCTCGAGCCCGCCTTCCGCGAGGTGGCGCCCGTGCACGTGGCCGGACGCTTCGACCGCGGGAGCAGGGTGGAGTTGCTCGAGCGCAACCTCCCGGTGGTGGGGCTCGGCGGCGTGGCCCGGCGGCTGCGGAGCGCCCGCCTGCGCCCCCGCCTGCGCGAGCTCACGGGCTTCGACCTGTACTGGCTCAACTGCGCCGAGAGCGCCCACTGCCTGCCTCATCTGCCGGCCGTCGACGGGCTGGTGGTGTCGCACGTGCACGAACTGGCGATGGCGATCGCCTTCGCCCTGCCCGACGAGGCCGAGCGCCGTCGCTGGATCGCGGCCACCGACCACTTCGTGGCCGTCGCCGATCGGGTCCGGGACAACCTCGTGGCCAACGAGGGCGTCGACCCCGCGAAGGTCAGCCGCCACTACGAGTTCATCGACACCGACTCGGTCGCGGCACCGGCTCGGAGCCCGGCCGCGGAGCTGCGTCGCGCCCTCGCCATCCCCGACGGGGCCGCAGTGGTCGGCGCCGCCGGCACCCAGGAGTGGCGCAAGGGCACCGACCTCTTCCTGCAGTTGGCACGACGCCTGGAGCGCCACCCGACCCCCGTGCATCTCGTGTGGGTCGGCGGCGGCCCGGCCCACCTGGAGATCGAGCGCCTCGAGCACGATCTGGCCGAGGCGGGCCTGGAGGCCACGGTCCACTTCGTGGGGGAGCAGGACCACGCGGTGGATTGGTACCGCATGTTCGACGTGCTGGTGCTGACGTCCCGAGAGGACCCGTACCCCTTGGTGTGCCTCGAGGCAGGTGTGGTGGGCACCCCGGTCGTGGCCTTCGACAACGGCGGCATGGCCGAGCTGCTCGACGGCGAGAACGGCGTGGTGGTTCCCGCGCTCGACGTCGAGGCCATGGCCGGCGAGGTGATGGCGCTGCTCGACGACCCCGAGCGCCGCCGCCGGATGGGGGAGCGCTTGGCCGCCGACGTGCGGGCCCGTCACGACACCGCGGTGGCGGCACCGGCCCTGAACGACCTGCTGATGGGGCTCCTCGCGCCCGGGCGCCCGCGCGGGTGAGCGCCGGTCACGGCCACCGCCCGTCGGTGGCGGCGGCGCGGAGCGACGGGCCGTGCCGTCCCGGCCGTGGCTCCGTTCCGTCGGGGACACGCCAGCGCGGCCAGCACCAGAGGTCCGGTCACCGGGCACCCGACCAGGAGGCCGTACACTCGCCGCCCGTGAACCAGCGTGGCCGCGGG
The DNA here is from genome assembly GCA_044221555.1 of Acidimicrobiales bacterium. Classification (GTDB taxonomy): domain Bacteria; phylum Actinomycetota; class Acidimicrobiia; order Acidimicrobiales; family DATDAH01; genus JAEUJM01. Next base: position 916,554 of record JBGAOY010000001.1, on the reverse strand, counting down.
ACCGTGCTCTTCATCACCCATTCCGGCGACCGCGTCGGGCCCCCGATGATCCTGCTCGACCTGCTGCGGTGGGTCTCGGCCAACACCGACGTGTCGTTCGAGGTGCTGCTGTGGTCGAGCGGTGAGTTGGCGTCCGAGTTCGCCGAGTTGGCGCCCGTGCACGACGCCGGCCGCCTGCACGACTGGCCGTTGGCGGCCGCGGTCGAGGGCCTGGGTGGTGCCGCAGGGCGCGCCGCGGCCCGGTGGCTGCGCGAGGCCCGCCTGCGGTGGTGGCTGTGGCGCATCCCCCGTCTGCGCACGGTCGTGGTGGTCTCCGTCGGGCCGAACGACTACCTCCGCCACGTGCGTCCACGGCGACCGCGGGTCATCACCATGACCCTCGAGCTCGGCCTGCAGCTCGTCCACCTCGACGACAACGGCGGCCGCCTGCGCCGCGAGACCGATCGCTTCGTCGCCGGCGTCCCGGCGATCCGCGATGCCCTGATCGAGTTCGGTGTGGCTCCCGAGCGCATCGCCCTGGCCCAGGAATTCGTCGACACGACGCCCCCGCCCGTGGTGCGCCCCGTCGATCGTGGTGACCTGGGCATCCCCGACGACGCCGTGGTGGTGGGTTCGGCCGGCGTGATGGAGTGGCGCAAGGCCCCCGAGCTGTTCGTGCAGATCGCCCGGTCGGCCTGCGCACAGGCGCCCGACGTGCCGCTCCACTTCGTGTGGATCGGCGGCGACGACCAGGGCTACCAGGCCCGTCTCGCCGACGAGGTGGAGCGGGCGGGGCTCTCCGGCCGGGTCCACTTCCCGGGTCGCCAGTCGAACCCCTGGGACTGGTTCCGCGTGTTCGACCTGTTCCTCCTCACCTCCCGCGAGGACGCCTTCCCGCTCGTCTGCCTCGAGAACGCCTCGGTGGGGAACCCGGTGCTGTGCTTCGACACGGGAGGGATGGTGGACTTCGTCGGTGCCGACGAGTGCGGCGCGGTCGTGGCCTTCCCCGACGCCGAGTCGATGGCCCGGCGTGTGGTCGAGCTCGCGCGTGACGGCGAGGAACGCCGTCGCCGGGGCACGCTCGGTGGTGCCAGGGTCCGCGAGCGCTACGACGTGTCGGTGTGCGCGCCGCTCTGGTACGAGGCCATGGAGCCCCTGTTCCCATGAGGCCGAGGAACGCCGCCTACGTGGCCGAACGGGCAACGAGCGGGGCCCGAGCGGCCCGCCGATGGAGTCGGCAGGAGCGGGGAGCATGAGGCCGAGGGACGAGGGGACCGACGACGCATCCCGACGGGTGCTCGTCCTGGCGCCCGATGCCGAGGACGACCTGGCCACCACCGAGCTCGAGGCGGTGCTCGCCACCGCCGCCGGCGACCCCGCGGTCGGCATCGAGGCGGTCACGTGGCACGGCGGTCCCCGGCTGGCCGACCTGCGCCGCCACGCCCCGGTGTCGGTGGTCACCGAGCTGGCCGGTCGCACTCCGGGGGCGCTGGCCGAGCGCGCGCTGGTGAAGGCACGCCGGGTCGGCGCCGGTCACGCGGTGCGGCGCCGGCGGCTGGGCATCGGTCCGTGGGGTCGCCGCCCCCCGCATGCGGTCTTCCTCGGGAGCCCCCGGGCCGCCCCGTTGTTGCGCTACCTGCCCGAGCCCACTGGCGCTCCGATCATGGTGCTCGTCCCGGCGGGCGAGCTGACCGACGCCAACCTCGCGCCCTTGAGCGACGAGGACCTGAGCCGGCTGCTCGCCCGGACCGACCGGTTCCTCGTCGAGGGGGACGCGTCCTGGGAGCACCTCGTCGCCACGCTCGGGGTCCACCCCTCCCGGCTGGTGCCGGTCGGTGAGACGCTCGTGGCCGCCGCGCCGCCGCGCCCGTCGGCCGAGCGCATGGCGGGGTGGCGGGACCGCCTGGGCATCGCCCCGGGCACCCAGGTGGTCGTGGGCTCCGGCCCGCTCGTGTGGGACGGCGGCACCGACCTGTTCGTGCGAGCGGGGTGGATGCTGCGCGAGCGCCTCGGCCGGGACGTGGCCCTCGTGTGGGTGGGTCACCCCGGCCACGACCTCGAGCTGACCCAACTGCGCCACGACATCGGCCACATGGGTCTCGACGGCCACGTCCACCTGCTGCTCGGCCCCGACGACGGCGAGGCGCTGTGGCTCGGCGACGTCCACCTGGTCACGAGCCGGCTGCCCGAGACGCCGCTGCTGCACGTGCCCGCGGCCTCACGCGGGCAGGCGCTGGTGGCCTGGGAGGCGCCTCTCCTCCGTCGCTTCACCGGTGACGACGCCGCCCGCATGATCGACTTCCTGGACATGGCCGGTCTGGCCCAGGCGACGGCCGACCTGCTCGTCGACGACGATGCCCGTGCCGCCCTCGGGGCCCGCGCCCTCGGCCGCTACCGCGACTGGCACGTGGCCGAGGACCGCCCGTCGTTCCTGCTGCGCACGCTGCGTGAGGCCCGTTGACGCCGCCGCGGGTGCTGTTCGTCTCGCACAACGCCAGCCGCAGCGGCGCTCCACTGCTCCTCCTGGAGCTCGAGCGGTGGCTGGTGGCCAACACCACGGTGCAGGTGTCCACGGCGCTGCTGGACGGGGGGCCCGTGGCCGGGCGCTTCTACGACGTGGGGCCCGTGGTGGCGCCGGCCGGTCTGGGCGCGGTCGACGTGGACCTCGTGTACCTCAACACCGTGGGCAGTGCCGCCGCGTTGCACCATCTGCCGGTCGGCCCCCGGGTCGTGTGCCACGTGCACGAGTTGGACTACGCCCTCACCCACTGGATCACCGAGGCGGACCGTGAGGCCCTGCGGCGCCGGGTGGACCGGTTCCTGGTGGTCTCTGACCTCGTTCGTGAGGCGCTGCACCGTTGCGTGGGCATCGAGTACGAGCGCATCGTCCGTCACTACGGCTTCATCGACGTCGAGGCCGTGCAGCGGGCCCTCGAGCCGGCGCCCGGCCCGGGCCCGGCAGCCGTGTCCCCGCCCCACATCGGCACGTCGGGCACCACGGAGTGGCGCAAGGCCCCCGACCTGTTCCTGGCGCTGGCCGGGGTGGTGCACCGGACGTTGCCCGGCGCCCGGTTCTCCTGGGTGGGCGGCTCGGCCGAGGGCCCGGAGATCGACCGGGTGCTGGCCGACCGGGCGCGTGCCGGCCTCGACGACGAGGTGGCGTTCGTGGGCGAGCAGGCCGACGCCCATCGGTGGTTCGCGGGCTACGACGTGTTCGCCCTGATGTCCCGTGACGACCCGTTCCCGCTCACCTGCCTCGAGGCGGCGGCGCTGGGTGTCCCCGTGGTGGCGTTCGACAGCACCGGTGCCCGCGAGTTCCTGGCCGATGGCTGCGGGGTGGTCGTGCCCTACCCGGACGTCGAGGCCATGGCCGCGGAGATCGTCGACCTGCTCGCCGACGACGCGCGGCGCACGGCCATCACCGCGTCCGCGGCGGCGCGTGTGCGCGCCGACCACGACATCGGCGTGGCCGCGCCCCGCCTCTTCGCCGAGCTCGAGTCGGTGCTGGCCTCGTGATCGCCACCGCGCCGGCCGACGTGGTGTTCGTGTCCCACGAGGCCACGCTCACCGGCGCGCCGGTGGGCCTCCTGCAGTTCCTCCGGTGGCTTCGGGTCAACGCCGACCTCCACGTCGAGGTGGTGCTCTTGACCGGGGGGCCGATCGCCGAGGCCTTCGACGGCGTGGCACCGGTCCGGACCCTGGACGACCTCGCCGACGCCCCCGCGCCGAAGGTGCTGTTCCTCAACAGCTGCTTCAGCGCCGAGGCGCTCACCGCCGGCGCCTTCGACGACTCGTACGTGATCGCCAGGGTGCCCGAGCTCGAGGTGGCCTTCGACGAGGTGCTGCGCCCCGACCTGCGGGCGCTGCTGCTGGGTCGTGCCGACCGGTTCATCGCCGTCGCCGATCGGGTGCGGCGCCACCTGGTCGACGTCCATGGCGTCGCGTCGGGCGACGTGGCCATCGTGCACGGCTTCATCCCTGTCGCCGAGGTGGAGGCCGGTGCCGGCGCGGTGGACGAGGCCCGCGCCGCCGCGGGGATCCCCCCGGGCCGCCCCGTCGTGGGCGCGGTGGGCAAGCGGGCATGGCGCAAGGGCGCGGACCTGTTCGTGCAACTCGCGTTCGACGTGCTCGCCCGGCGGCCGGACCTGCGGGTGCACTTCCTCTGGCTGGGCAGCCACGACGACTCGGCGCACTTCCGCCGGCTCGACGACGACGTCCGGCGCGCCGGGCTGTCCGATCGCGTCCACCTGCTGCCCGACGTCGCCGATCCCGCGGCCTACCAGGCGCTCATGGATGTGTTCGTCCTCACCTCGCGGGAGGACCCCTTCCCGCGTGTGGCCCTGGAGGCGGCCGCGCTGGGCCGGCCCATCGCCGCGTTCGACAGCGGCGGGGTCGAGGAGCTCCTGGCCCGGGCCGGCACCGGAGTCGTGGCCTACGGCGACGTGGCGGCGATGGCCGATCAGGTGATCGGCTGGCTCGACGACCCCGGCGCGGCGGGCGCGGTGGGCGACCAGTTGGCCCGCGCCGTCCGCGAGCACCACGATCTGGCCGTGGGCGCCCCCAAGCTGCTGGCCGAGATCGAGCGGGGGCTGTCGTGACCGACGACGAGCGCCGACCCCGTCTCGTGCTGGTGCACGACCGCGCGGCGGCCACCGAGGAGTCGGTCGCGTTCGTCGAACTGGTGCGGGCGCTGGTCGCCGCCGGCGGCGCGGACGTGGAGGTGCTGCTCCACGGCGGCGGGCCACTGCTCGACGAGCTCCGCCAGATCGCGCCCACCCAGGTCGTGGCCGAGCTCGAGACCCGGTCCTCCGCGGCGCTCACCGAGCGCCTCTGCTTCGCGCTGCGTCTCCGCCGCGCCGGGTACCGCCGGCGGTCCCGCCGCCTCGGCCTCGACGAGTGGGGCCCGGGCGACGCCGTCTACCTCCACACCATCCTCGCCGTGCAGACCCTGCGCTACCTGCCCGCCGGCGCGCCCGTGGTCGCGTGCCGGCTGGCCGAGGACGTGTACCCGCTGCGTCATCCCCTGCGGTCGGCCGACCTCGCCCTGCTGCTGGAGCGGGTGGACCGCTTCCTGCCCGTCACCTCGGCGGGCGAGGACGCCCTCCTCGGGGAGCACCACCTCGATCCGGCCCGCGTCCACCGCGTGCCGGAGCTGTTCGTGCCCCGGGACGATCGCCTGCCCGACCGGGCGCCCGAGCGCGAGCGGCTCCGTGCCACGCTCGGGATCGAGCCGGGCTCGTCGGTGATCGGCTCGTTCGGCGCCTACGAGGCCGACGCACCGGACCTCGGGGTGCTGCTCTGGTCGATGCTGTCGCGGCGACTGCCCGAGCACCGGACCGTCGAGATGCTGTGGTGGTACCAGGAGACCGGCGCCGGGTTCTGGATGACCCACGACCTGGTGGCGACCGGGCTCGCCGACCACACCCATCCCATCTCGGTGGACGAGGAGATCGGCCCCTACCTCGAGCTCTGCGACGTCCTGGTCCTGCTGACCCGCGAGTCCGACCACCCGTTCGCGTACCTCGAGCGCGCCGCGCAGGGCGTGCCGGTGCTCTGCTTCGACGTCAACGACCTGGCCGACCTCGTGCGTCTCGGCGACCCGAGGCACGTGGCGCCCTACCTCGACCTGGCCGCGTTGGCCGACGAGCTCTCCCGCCTCATCCACGACGGCGACCTGGCCGAGGACCAACGCGCCATGCGGGAGGCGGTGGCCCAGGTGCACGGCCCCGAGGTGTACGGCCGGCGCCTCGTCGAGATCGTCCGGGCGGGTGACGGCCGATGAGCGTGGCGGGGCCGGTGCCCCACCTGGTGGTCGTGGCCCGGGACGCCGCCGCGACGTACGAGAACCAGGCCCTGGTGGAACTGGTGAAGGCCCTGGTGGACGCTGAGGGCGCGCCGGTCACCGTCCTCCTGCAGCACGGCGGCCCGCTGGTGGACGACCTCGCCGCCTCGGCATCGGTGCGGCTGGTGGACGCGTTGTCGCGCCGCTCGCCCGGATCGGTGGCCGAGCGGCTGCTCGGGCGCATCGGGCTCCGTGCGACCGCGGCTCGGGTCCGCGGGCGCCGGCTCGGCCTCGGTCGCCTCGGGCCCGGCGACGTGGTGTACCTCCACACGGTGCTGGTGGTGCAGGTGCTGCGCTACCTGCCGCCGGGTGTCCCGGTGCTCTGCCGCGTGCCGGAGGCGGCCCACCCGCTGCGTCAACCCCTCTCGGCCGACGACCTCGAGCTGCTGCTCCGCCGGGTGACCCGCTTCCTTCCGGTCACCGCCGCCGGCGCCGACGAGCTCACGCGCGTGCACGGGATCGCTCCCGACCGGGTGGTGCGGGCGCACGAGGCCGTGGCGGCCCACGGGGACGGGCGCTTCGACCGTGCCGAGGAGGCGCGGGCGCTCCGCCTGGGGCTCGACCTTCCGGAGACCGCCGTCGTCGTGGGCATGTTCGGCGCGGCAGCGGTGGAGATCCACGCGCCGGCCGCGCCGTTGGCGGTGGCCATCCGGCGTCGCCCCGACGGGAAGGACGTGGTGCTCATGCTGGTCGTCCCCGAGCACATGGCCGACCCGTGGGCCACCCACGACATCGCCAACGCGGGCCTGTCCGACAGCGTCGCCGTCGTGGAGGCGGCCGATCCGGCCCGCGCCTACGTCGAGCTCTGCGCCGTGGTCGTGCACGCCGGGTGGGGGAGCGACCATCCCTTGGCCTATCTCGAGGCGGCCGCCGCCGGCGTGCCGATCGTGTGCGCGGAGGGCCACGACCTGGCCGACGTGGTGGGCGACGACGAGGGCGGTTTCGTCTGCCCACGACTCGACCTGCCCGCCCTCGCCGAGCGGGTCACGACGCTGGCGAGCGATCCGGCCCTGCGGCGGGCCATGGGTGCCCGGGCGGCCGAGCGGGTGGTCGAGCGCCACGGCGCCGCGGACGCGGCGGCGCGGCTGTGGGACCAGGCGCGGGCGGTGGCCTCGTGAGCGCGAGCGGTCGGGCCGGCGCGGGCCGCCGGGCGAGTGCGGGCGGTGGCGACGCCAACGGCGGGGTCGACGTGCTCTTCGTCGGCCATGACGCCACCCGCACGGGCGCGCCGCTCATGTACCTCTACTTCCTGCGCTGGCTGCGCGAGCACACCGACCTGGTGTTCGAGATCGCGCTGGTCGACGGCGGCCCGCTGGTCGACGACTTCGCCGAGGTCGCCCCGGTCACGGTGCTCGCCGACCTCGACGAGGGCCCGGTGCCGGCATGGCTGGCGCGGGTCGGCCTGAGCCGGGTGGCCGACGCCCTCGGCACGCGGCGCCGGCGGCGTGCGCTGCAGGGCGTGCTGCGAGCGCCGGTGGTGTACTGCAACAGCGCCTCGAGCATCACGGTGGTCCCGCTGCTCGATCCGGTGGCCGACCGCCTGGTCATCACCCACGTCCACGAGATGGAGGCGGGGTTCAAGTCGATGGGGCCCGCGGTGCTGGACCTGTTGCGGCAGACCACCGACCGCTACGTCGCCGCGTCCGACCGCGTCGGTCGGGTGCTGGTCGACCTGCTGGGCGTCGATCCCGCGCAGGTGACCCGTCACTACGAGTTCATCGACGTCGACGCCATGGTCGGTGAGCCCCCCGCCGAGGCCGACGTGCAGTCCGCCCGGGCCGCCTGCGGCGTGCCTGACGACGCCGCGGTCGTCGGGGCGGTCGGCGTCACCCAGTGGCGCAAGGGGCCCGACCTGTTCCTCCTGGTCGCCCAGCTCGTGCGCCGGCGCGAGCACGGGCGCGAGGTGCACTTCGTGTGGCTCGGGGCCGACCCCGACGCCGCCGAGACCCAGTCGATCCGCATCGACATCGAGCGGACCGGGCTGGCCGACCGGGTGCACCTGGTCCCCCCGGAGCGGGCCCCGGCCCGGTGGTTCGCGCTCTTCGACGTGTTCGTGCTCACCTCGCGGGAGGACCCCTTCCCCCTCGTGTGCCTCGAGAGCTCGCTGCTGGGTGCCCCCATCGTCTGCTTCGACAACACCGGCATGGCGGAGTTCGCGGGAGACGGCGACTGCGGGTACATGGTCGACTACCTCGACGTGGAGGCGATGGCCGACCGGGTGATGACGCTCCTCGACGACGACGCGCTGCGCCGGGCGGTGGCGGAGCGGGCGGCCCGGCGCGTGCGCGACGAGTTCGGCGTCGGCACCGGCGCGCCGGCGCTCTACGAGGATCTCCAGCGTTGGCGGGCGGCCCGGTGAGCGGCCCCGTCGCCGGCGGGCCCGGTTTGGGTCGTGCTCCGGCGCCTGCGACATGCTGGGCCGATGCCCGCTAGCCGCCGCCGACCCGACGTCCTCTTCGCCGGGCACGAGGCGTCGCGCACGGGCGCGCCGTTGATGCTGCTGTACTTCCTCCGATGGGTGCGTGAGCACACCGACCTCGAATTCGCGCTGATCCTGCTCGACGGCGGTCCCCTGGTCGAGGAGTACGAGAAGGTGTGCCAGGTGCGGGTGCTCGCCGACCTGCGGGAGGGCCGCCTTTCACGATGGCTCGAGCGCTACCGCCTCCACCAGATCGCGTCGCTGGTGCGCAGCCTCCACGCGCGCCGCTGGTGCGCACCGCTGCGGACCGCGCCCGTCGTGTACTGCAACAGCGTGACCAGCCTCCGGGTGCTGGCGCTGCTCGGCCGGCGCGACCGCCTGGTCGTGGGCCACATCCACGAGCTCGAGCTGGCCCTGGGCATCCATGGCCCCGAGTCGGACCGTGAGCTGCTCCACAACAGCGTCGACCGCTACGTCGCCGCGTCCGACCTGGTGAAGGCCAACCTCGTCGAGAACCACGGCATCGATCCCGACCGGATCGTCCGCCACTACGAGTTCATCGACGTGGGCGCGTTCGAGGCCCAGGTGCCGTCCCACGCCACCGACCTGCGGGCCCAGCTGGGCATACCGCCCGACGCCGCGGTGATCGGGGCCGCCGGCGTCACCGAGACCCGCAAGGGCCCCGACCTCTTCCTCGCCCTCGCCATGCTCCTGCGCCACCGCGACCTGGGCCGGCCCGTGCACCTGGTGTGGTTGGGTGCCAACCCCGACGCCGACGACACCCTCTGGGTGGAGTTCGACATCGCCAAGTCCGGTCTCGGCGACATCGTCCACCTGCTCGGCCCGCAGGCCCAGCCGGCGCCGTGGTTCGCGCTCTTCGACCTGTTCGCGCTCACCTCACGTGAGGACCCGTTCCCGCTGGTGTGCCTCGAGACGTCGTTGCTGGGCACGCCCTTCGTGTGCTTCGACAACACCGGCATGGTCGAGTTCGCCGGCGACGGCGACTGCGGGTTCGTCGTGCCCTACCTCGACGTGCACGCCATGGCCGATCGCATCGAGGCGCTCCTGGCCGATCCGGAGGGCACCGCCGAGGTGGGGCGACGGGCGGCCGAGCGGGTGCGGGCCTACCACGACGTCTCCTACGGCGCGCCCCGCCTCTACGCCGACCTCGACGCCTGGCGCACCTCCACGGAGCGACACGATGCCTGACCGGGTCGTGGTTGCGACCCACGAGGTCACGCGCACCGGCGCGCCCATGTCGCTGCTGCACCTGCTGCGCTGGCTCACCGCCAACACCGACCTCGAGATCGAGTTGATCGTGGCCGGGCTGGGCAAGGACGGCGGGCAACTGCTCGGTGACTTCGAGGCGGTGGTGCCCACCCGTGTGGCCCCTCACCTGTTCGCCCCGAGTTGGCGGCCGGGGCGGGTTCCGGACTGCGACGTGCTCTACCTGAACAGCGTGTTCGCGGCCGGCTGCCTGGCCCACCTGCCCCGCCGGCGGCCCAGGATCATCAGCCGCGTCCCCGAGCTCAGCATGGCGCTGCGCCAACTCGAGGAGGCCGACGGTCGTACGGCCCTGTTCGCCGAGACCGATCGGTTCATCGCCGTGTCCGAGGCCGTGCGCCGGATGCTCATCGACGAGCACGGCGTGGACGCGGACCGGATCGCGGTCGTGCACGGTTCGGTCGACCTGGCCGGCGTCGAGCCACTCACGCCCGCGGCGGCCGCGGCGCTCCGTGACGAGATCGGCATCCCCGAGGGAGCGCTCGTGGTGGGGGCGGCGGGCACCACCGACTGGCGCAAGGGGCCCGACCTGTTCGTCCGGGTGGCGATGGCCGTCCGCGAGCGGCTGGGCGAGCACGAGGTCCACTTCGTGTGGCTCGGGGGCGAGCCCGGGGGACCCGAGTTCTGGCGGGCCGAGAATCGGGTGCGGCCCTCCCAGATCCCCGCGGGCGTGCACTTCCTCGGGAGCCGGCCCAACCCGCTGGACTACCTGGGGCTGATGGACGTGTTCGCCCTCACCTCGCGCGAGGACCCGTTCCCTCGGGTGTGCATGGAGGCCGCGGCGGTCGGCACACCGATTGTCACCTTCGACAACGGCGGGGCCCCCGAGCTCGTGCGCAAGGGCTGCGGGGTCGTCGTGCCCTACCTCGACGTCGAGCAGATGGCCGACCGTGTGGTCGAGTTGCTCACCGACGAGGCCCTGCGGGGCCGGCTCGGTGCCACCGGGGCCGAGGTGGTGCGGGCCGAGCACACGGTGGAGACGGGCGGACCGGCCACCCTCCACGAGATCGAGCGGGAACTGTCCCGAGTGGGAGCACCCTGATGTGCGGCATCGCCGGCCTCCTCGACCCGCGTCACAGCCTGACCACCGACGCGCTCACGTCGGTGGCCACGGCCATGACCGACTCGCTGCTGCACCGGGGCCCCGACGACGGTGGTGTCGAGGTCGATGCCGCCGGCGGCGCCGCGCTCGGTGCCCGGCGTCTGGCCATCGTCGACCTCTCGCCGGCGGGTCACCAGCCGATGTGGTCACCCGACCGCCGCCACCTCCTCGCCTACAACGGCGAGCTCTACAACGCCGGTGACCTGCGTCCCCGACTCGAGCGTGACGGGTGGGCGTTCCGCGGCCGGTCCGACACCGAGGTGCTCCTCGCCGCAGTGGCCCTGTGGGGGGCCAGGCGGGCCGCGGAGGAGGCCGTCGGCATGTTCGCCTTCGCCGCCTGGGACACCCAGGAGCAGCGCCTCGTGCTGGGGCGCGACCGCTTCGGTGAGAAGCCGCTGTACTACGGCTGGCAGGGCGGCCTGCTGCGCTTCGGGTCCGAGCTGCGGGCCCTGCGGGCCGACCCGTCGTTCCGCGCCGACGTCGACCGCGACGCGGTGGCGCTGCTGCTCCGCCACACCTACATCCCCGCGCCGCACTCCGTGTACCACGCGGTGCGCAAGCTCCCGGCCGCGTCGCTGTTCACCTGGTCGGCGGCCGAGGGCGAGCGGGTCGAGCCCTACTGGTCGCTGGCCGACGTGGCCGAGCGCGCCGCCCGGCAGCCCTTCCGGTCGACCGCCGAGGCCGACGAGGCCGTCGACGAGGCCCTGACCGCCTCGGTGCGCAACCGCCTCGTCTCGGACGTGCCGCTCGGGGCCTTCCTGTCGGGGGGCATCGACTCGTCGCTCGTCGTCGCCCTCATGGGGCGCCACCACGACGGGCCCGTGCGCACCTTCACCATCGGCTTCGCCGACGAGGCCTTCGACGAGGCCCCCTTCGCCCGCAAGGTGGCCGAGGTGCTGGGCACCGACCACACCGAGCTCGAGGTGAGCCCGGCCGAGGCGCAGGCGGTGATCCCCGAGCTCGCGGGGCTCTACGACGAGCCCTTCGCCGACCAGTCGCAGATCCCCACGGTCCTGCTGTCCCGCCTCGCCCGCCAGGACGTCACGGTGGCGCTGTCGGGCGACGGGGGAGACGAGCTGTTCGGTGGCTACTGGCACCACCTCTGGAGCCTCGAGCCCGTCACCCAGCCGGCCGGCCGCGGCCTCGGCGCCCGGTTGCGCCGGCGGGGGAGCGCGCCGCCGTGGCACCAGGACCACCTCGACCGGCTGGCCAGCTGGGCCGACCCCACGGGCGTGGTGTGGGGCTCGAAGCTGCCGGCGACCGCCTTCACCGAGCGGGTGGCCCACCCCCGCTTCGCCGATCGCCTCGACTGGATGATGGAGCTCGACGCCGTCACGTTCCTCCCCGACGACGTCCTGGTGAAGGTCGACCGGGCCACGATGTCGACGAGCCTCGAGGGGCGGGCACCCTTCCTCGACCCCGCGGTGGCCGAGGTGGCGTGGCGCATCCCACCCGCTGATCGCCTCGGCGAGCAGGGCGGCAAGCTCGCCCTGCGGCGATTGCTCGGCCGGTTCGTCCCCTCCGAGCTGTTCGAGCGCCCGAAGATGGGCTTCAACGTGCCCATCGCCGACTGGTTGCGGGGCCCGCTGCGGGAGTGGGGTGCCGATGTGCTGGCCGGCATCGACGACGACCTGTTCGATCGCGACACGGTGCAGGGCGTGTGGGCGTCGCACCTCGCGGGGGAGGACGCCGCCTACCGGCTCTGGCCGGTGCTGATGTGCCAGACGTGGCTGGACGCTGGCCACGCCGGTGAGCGCGGCAGTACCGTGTCCCACTCGTGAGCACCGCCACCACCGTGAGCCCGCCCGTTCCCGCCCTCGTGTCGCGAGCCACGCTCGCCGACCCGGACCTGCAGGCCGAGTTCGCCCGTGTGGGGTTCGTGAAGCTCCACCTGCTCGACGACGACGCGGTCGAGCGCCTCCGGGCCATCTACGACGAGATCTTCCCCGAGGAGCTGTCCGGGTTCATCCCCACCTACGCGGTGCCGATGCCCGATCGCAAGGCGGTGGCCACCGAGCGGGTGCGAGCCGAGCTGGGCCCGCTCGTCCTGCCGCTGTTCGACCGCCATCGGGCGTTCAACTCGAGCTTCTTGATGAAGTACCCCGGGGACGACAGCGCGCTGCCGCTGCACCAGGACGTCACCTACGTGAACGAGCGGGTGTTCCGCACCGCGGTCGCCTGGGTCGCCCTCGACGACGCCGACGACGAGCTCGACAACGGGCCGCTGCAGGTGGTCCCCGGCAGCCACCGTTTCGACCACCTCTACCGGGGCACCCACACCTGGTGGCCCTACGGCGGGGTCACCGACTTCCTCGAGGAGCACTGCCTGGTGTCGTTGCCGGTCCGCCGCGGCGACGTGTTGATCATGGACAACGCGCTGATCCACTGCTCGTTCCCGAACCGCACGGACCGCTCCCGGCTGGCGGTCGCCCTCGCCCTCGCACCCGAGGAGGCCGAGCTGCTCCACGCCATCGGCGACGAGAGCGGCACGCTGTCGATCTACGACGTCGACGATGAGTTCTTCGTCGACGAGACGCCCTACACGCTCATGGACCACGGCCTGCCCGAGCGCTACTCACGACGCGAGGTCACCCCCGTCGACCAGACGGTGTTCACCGAGGACGACCTGGTCGAGCTCTGCGGCCTGCCGGAGGACACCGTCACCCACGCCGCCACGGTCACCGGCCCCGACGGCGGGGCCGATGCCGGTGGGCACGCCGACGCGACGGGCGGCCAATCGGCCGACGAGGGCGCGGGCGGCGACCAGCCGGCCGACGACCACCACGAGGACGACCAGGGCGAGGAGACCGGCCCGGGCCGGGTGGCCATGGCCGTCGGCCTGCTCATGAAGGTCAACAACCGGGCCGTGCGCGAGGCGGAGGTGATGGTCCCGGTCCTCGACCCCGCGGCAGTGGGGTGGGCCGAGCCCCTCGAAGCGGGGTGGGAGCAGATCCGTGACGAGGCCCGCGCCGTGCTCGAGGGTCGCACGGTCCCGCGGATCGAAGAGGTGGTGGGACGCAGCCAGGGCAACGTCGGCGGCGACTGGCAGACCTTCGTGCTCATCGCCCATCGCCACGCCATCCCGTCCAACACCGCCCGTTGCCCCGTCACCACGAGGCTGATCGAACAGGTGCCCGGGCTGCAGTCGGCGCTGTTCTCCGTCTTCCAGCCGGGCACCCACCTCCCCGCCCACCGGGGGCCGAACCGGGGCGTGCTGCGCTACCACCTCAGCCTGATCGTGCCCGAGCCCGCCGGGTCGTGCCGCCTGCGCGTGGTGGACGAGACCCTGGCCTACACCGAGGGCCAGAGCATCCTGTTCGACGACACCTTCGAGCACGAGGCCTGGAACGAGGGCGACGGCCCCCGGGTCACCCTGATGCTCGAGGTGGTCCGCCCGCTGTCGACGCCGTTCCGCCAGCTCAACGAGCTCACGCAGCGCGCGTTCGGCCTCTACCCGGAGGCGAGGGGCACCGTCGAACGGGTCGAGCAGCTCGAGTGGGTGCTCAACGGCGACCGGGCGGCCGCCCCCCGGTAGGTGACTCCCGGGGAGGGGATGGTCTATACTCCCGCAGAACCGGAAACCGGACATCTGGCGAGGAGTAGACGTGCGATCCACTTTCTTGAACGAGGAGTGGCAGGAGACCTTCGAACGTGATGGCTACGTGAAGATCCCCTGTCTCGACCAGGACGAGGTCCAGGCGCTCCGAGACGTCTACTACGGGCTCGGCAAGGCGCCTGGCGACCCCGAGCGGGCCTGCATCTCCACGTTCCACACCTACGACGCCGAGTACAAGGAGAAGATCAGCGACGGTGTGCTGAAGGTCCTTCAGCCCCACACCGACAAGATCTTCGACCACTACAAGACCCTCCCGGCCAACTTCCTGACCAAGTGGCCCGGTGGCATGAGCGGCTTCGGCCTCCACCAGGACCTCTCCCTGCTCGACGAGTCCAAGTACCGGTCGGCGGAGATCTGGGTGGCCCTCGAGGACACCCACGCCGACAACGGCCAGCTCTGGATGGTGCCCGGCAGCCACAAGTGGGTCCCGACCCTCCGGGGCATCCACTCGTTCCGCTCGCCGTTCTACGGCTTCGAGCAGCGCATCGTGCAGCGCCACGCCGTCCCGTGCCCGCTGAAGGCCGGCGAGGCCATCGTGTTCAACCACGCCACGCTGCACTTCTCGTACCCGAACCGCACCGAGAAGGAGCGGCTCGTGGCCATCACCGACCTCATCCCCGAAGAGGCCCAGCACATCCACTACTTCGGGCTGCCCGACGGGTCGATCGAGGCCTTCGAGATCGACGAGTCGTTCTGGGTCGACAACAACCCGTTCACGCTGGGCACGCCGCCGCCGGCGGCTCAGAGCCTCGGCATCGTCGACTTCGAGTTCGTGGCGCTCACCGAGGAGCGCCTCGACGAGCTGGTCGCCAACGGTGAGGCCGTCGACCACGACGTCGAGCGCCACGGTGCGCTGAACCCCGGCCGGGCCTGGTGCCACCGCTGTGGCACCACCGAGGGCATCGAGGAGTCGACCGACCGCTGGCTGGGCAACGTCACCCTGCTCTGCCCGGCCTGCGCCGAGAAGGAAGCGGAGCTCGCTCCCGTCTGAGCACCCACCGTCGCAGCTGAACGGCTGCAATCGAACGAACCCGGCGATCCTCCGGCGAACCACCCGAAACGGGCGGGGAGCCGGAGGATCGTCGCGTCCAGGCCCGGGTCGTCCGGCCGGCCGGACCAGACCGACCGGTCCGCTGGTGGCTCGTGCGGGTACGAGCGGCGAGCGCGCCGTGCCGCCGATCCGGTCCGGCGCCCCGGGGCCTCAGGGGGGCACCGACCGAGGGGCGCCCACTGAAGGCGTCAGGTGCCGGTGGCGGCGCTCAGAACAGCGTGTAGAGCGTGTAGGGCGCCGCCGCCTGACCCACGGTGATGAACGCCACCACCAACCCGAGCAGGGCCATGAGGGGCAGGATCCACCACACCCGGTTGACCACGGCGTAGCTGCCGAAGTCGCCGAAGAGCCGGAACAGGTGCTTGATCCGCAACACGTGGCCAAAACTAGCAGCCGCAGCCCGAGGCGCAGGCCGCACCCCCGGGGCGGCCCCCGGTGGCGGCCGGTCGGGGATCAGTCGAGCTCGAAGGTGCTCTGCCAGTCGTCGTTGCTGTCCCAGTCGGGCTGGGCCACCTTCTCGAGCAGGAAGTGCTCGAGCACCAGGTAGTCCATCTCGGTGCGCATGAAGCACCGGTAGGCGTCGTCGGGGTTGCAGACGATGGGCTCGCCGCGCACGTTGAACGAGGTGTTGATGAGGACCGGGCAGCCGGTCCGGGCCTCGAACGCGGCCAGGATCTCGTGGAACTCGGGGCTCTGGTCCTCGCTCACGGTCTGCAGGCGGGCCGAGTAGTCGACGTGGGTGACCGCCGGGATGTCGGAGCGGACCTCGTTGACCCACGCCCGCAGGTCGTCGGAGTGCTCGCCCGGGTCGACGCGGTGCTCCGGGGTGACGTCGGCGGTGATCATCATGTACGGCGAGGGCACGTCGATCTCGAACCACTCGCGGGCCCGCTCGGCCAGCACCGCGGGGGCGAAGGGCCGGAACGACTCGCGGTGCTTGATCTTCAGGTTCATGATCGACTGCATCTTGGGCGAGCGGGGGTCGCCGATGATCGAGCGGTGGCCGAGGGCGCGCGGCCCGAATTCCATGCGCCCCATCAACAGCCCCAGCACGTTGCCCTCGTCCACCAGTTCGGCCACCCGCTCGGCCCGCTCGGCCGAGCTGGCGAAGCGCTCGTAGGGGTAGCCCGCCTCGTCGAGGTAGCGGGCGATCTCGTCGTCGCTGAACCGGGGGCCGAGGTAGGCCCCGGACATCGTGTCGTGCACCCCGTCGGCCTCGCGTGCGTGGCCCTCGATCTGGTGCCAGGCGTAGAGCGCGCTGCCGATGGCCCCACCGGCGTCGCCGGCGGCCGGCTGGATCCAGATCTCGTCGAAGATGCCCTCGCGCAGCAGGCGGCCGTTGCTCACGCAGTTGAGGGCCACGCCGCCGGCCAGGCAGGCGCGGCGCTCGCCCGTCACCTGCGCGGCGTGGCGGGCCATGCGCAGGACGATCTCCTCGGTGACCTCCTGGATCGACCGGGCCATGTCCATCTCCCGCTTGGTGAGCTCGCTCTCGGGCGGGCGGGCCTTGGACCCGAACAGCTTGTCGAACTTCGCGTTGGTCATCTTCAGGCTGTACAGGTAGCCGAAGTAGGACATGTCCAGCGTGAACGACCCGTCGTCGTGCAGGTCGATGAGCTTGTCGAGGATGCGGTCGGCGTAGACCGGCTCGCCGTAGGGGGCGAGGCCCATGAGCTTGTACTCGCCCGAGTTCACCCGGAACCCGCAGTGGTAGGTGAACGCCGAGTAGAGCAGCCCGACCGAGTGGGGGAAGTTGAGCTGCTCGGTGAGGGTGAGGGTGTTCCCCCGGCCCACCCCCACGCTGCTCGTGGCCCACTCGCCCACACCGTCGAAGGTGAGCACCGCGGCCGACTCGAACGGTGACGGGTAGAAGGCGCTGGCCGCGTGGCTCTCGTGGTGCTCGGTGAAGTACAGGTCCTTCGGCATCTTGTAGCCGAGGTCACGCAGGCCGCGTTCGATCTGGTAAGGGATCCAGAGCTTCTCCCGCAGCCAGATGGGCATGGCCGTCTGGAACGAGCGGAAGCCCTTCGGCCCCACGCGCATGTAGGTCTTGAGCAATCGGACGAAGGTGGTGATGGGCTTGTCGTAGAACACCACGGCGTCGATGCCGTCGGGCTCGACCTCGCCCCGCCGGAGGCAGAACGAGATGGCGTTGACCGGGAGGTCGGCGTCGTGGCGCTTGCGCGTGAAGCGCTCCTCCTGGGCGGCGGCCACCACGACCCCGTCCTGGACGAGCGCGGCCGCGGAGTCGTGGTAGAACCCGCTGATCCCCAAGATGTTCATGCCCCGAAGGTAGTCGCTTTGGGTGCCGTGGAACCGTGCGGAAGTACGATTCGGGGCCTATGACCGACCAATCCTCGCCCTCGGCTCACCTCCCCGGCGTGGCGCCGTGGGGGCCCGCACAGCCTCGCCCCGCCGACTTCGTGCCCTTCCCGGCCGAGGCGGTCGAGGGCTCGGTCGGCGACCGGTTCCGGGCGGTGGCCGACCGCCACGCCGACCACGTGGCCCTGCGCAGCCCCGCCGGTGTGTGGCGCTTCGCCGAGCTCGAGGCCGACACCAACCGGTTCGCCAACGCCGTGGTCTCCCGCCTCGGCGACGGCGAGGCGCCCGTCGCGCTGCTCTTCGACCACGACGGCCCGTTGGTGGCGGCGATGCTCGGCACCATGAAGGCCGGCAAGCTGGTGCTGGTGCTCGACCCGGAGGCCGCACCCTCGGTGAGCGAGTCGCTGCTGGCCGATTCCGGAGCCACCTTGCTCGTCGCCGATCAGGCCCACCTCACCGCGGCGTTCGACCTGGCCGGGCCGCAGGTGACCGTGGTGCGTGACACCGCGCTGGTGGAGGGCGCCTCCGTCGAGCCGCCCGAGGTGGTCGTCACCGCCGACCGGGGCGCGATGCTGGCCTACACCTCGGGCTCGTCGGGCTCGGCCAAGGCGGCGGTGATCCCGCACCGGGCCCTGCTGCACCTCATGCGGGGCGCCACCGAGGCCCTCTCCATCTCGCCCAGCGACACGCTGCCCATGCTGTTCCCGGTGTCCCTGGCGGTCGCGGCCTACCCGATGTTCCTGCCGCTTTTGAACGGTGGCACCCTGACCACCTTCGACGTCCGTGGCCAGGGCCTCGCCGACCTGGGTCGGTGGCTCTCCGACGAGCACGTGTCGGTGATGTACGTGGCGCCCACCGTCGCCCGGTTCATGGTCGACGTGGTGGCCGGTCACACCTACCCGTCGCTGCGCCTGGTGGTCCTCGGGGGAGAGCGGGTCGACGCCGACGCCGTCGCGCTGATCCGTGACCTGTTCGGTGAGCAGCTCGTGGTGGCCAACGGCTACGGCACCACCGAGACGGGCGTGCTCACCTTCTACTTCGTCGCCGCCGGCGAGCAGTTCGGCGACGCCGGGGTGCCCGTGGGCCATCCCATCGTGGGGATGGACCTCGAGATCCGGCGCGAGGACGGCTCGCTGGCCCCCGCCGGTGACGCCGGTGAGCTCTTCGTGCGCAGCCCGTACCTGCTGCGGGGGTACTGGGGCCGACCGGACCTCGATGCCCAGGTGCTCACCATGGGCGCCGACGGCATCCCGGTCTACCGCACCGGCGATCTCGCCCGGATCACCGCGGACGGCTACCTCGAGGTGGCCGGGCGGACCGACGACCAGGTGAAGATCAGGGGCCAGCGCATCGTGCCCGGCGAGGTGGAGGACGCCCTGCTGGCCCTCGACGTGGTGAAGGACGCGGTCGTCACCACCGGCACCGACGCCACCGGCACCCGCATCCTGGTCGCCCACGTGGTGCCCACCCAGGACGACACGACCGCCGAAACCGTCCGCCGCGACCTGGCCGAGCGGGTCACCGCGGCGATGGTGCCCTCCCGCTTCGTGTTCCACGACGCCCTGCCCCAGCTCCCGAACGGCAAGCTCGACCGCCAGGCACTCCTCGACGACTCCGGCGCCGGCTCGCGTCCCGGGGGCGCCGGGACCGCCCAGCCGGTCGACCAGCTCGAGCGCGACCTGATCGAGCTCTGGCAGGACCTCCTCGGCGTGCCCGAGGTCACCGTCACGGACGACTTCTTCGACCTCGGCGGCTACTCCCTGCTGGCGGCCCAGATGCTGGTCCGCCTCGAGGAGCGCTACGGCCATCAGGTGCAGATGTCGGCGTTGCTGGACGGGACCACCGTCGCCGACCTGGCCCGGGCCATCCGGGGCGACACCCATCACGCCGGCGAGGCCCAGCTGGTGCAGGCCGGCGACCCCCGGCGGCCGACGCTGTTCCTCACCCACGACCTCTACGGCTCGGCCTACCGCTACCGCCACTTCGCAGCGGCCCTGGGGGCGGACCAGACGCTCTACAGCTTCGAGTCGCCGTTCCTCGACGGCTACCGCCTGCCGATCACCTCCATCGACACCCTGGCCCGCCGCTACCTGAGCGAGGTGCGCCGCATCCAGCCGGAAGGCCCCTACTACCTGGCGGGCTACTCGTTCGGTGGCATCCTGGCCTACGAGATGGCCCGTGTGCTCGAGCGCGACGGCCAGGAGGTCGCGTTCCTCGGCATCATCGACGTCGGGCCCGGCTACCGCGGCATCGACTACTCGCGCAAGCGCCCGCCGCAGAGCCCCTACCTGGGCATCCCCACGCCCGCCGAGCGGGCCTGGCCCCTGCGCCGCAAGGCCCGCTACTACGGGTCGCTGGCCAAGCGGGCACCGCGGGGCCTCGCCCGCCAGCTCATGAAGCGGGCGAGGATCGACCGGTGGGTGCAGCCGGTGCTCTGGGAGCTCGACCTGCGCCGCCGGGGCCAGGTGCGGCCCGCCCACCGGCTCTGGTACTCGTGGTACCGCCTGTGGCGGCTGGCGGGCCCCGACTGGACGCCGGCGCCCTACGGCGGCGACCTCACGCTGTTCTGGGCCGGCGGCACCGGCTCGGTGGATTCGACCATGGGCTGGGCCGACTGGGTGCGAGGCAACGTCGACGTCCAGCGGGTGTCGGCGGGGCACTGGGAGGTCATGGCCGAGGATGGGGTCGGCGAATTGGGTAGCTTGCTGCGCAGGACCCTCGACGCCGCCATCGAGGCCCACGACTCCTGAGAGCGCCCATGCCCGACGCCCCCCAACTCGTCGACCTGTACGAGCGCTACGACAAAGGTCGCGACCTGAGCGGCAAGTCGTTCCGCGCGGCCTGCTACGCGCCGTTCGCCACCTTCGAGCTCGACCCGCTGGGGTTCGTCCTGCCGTGCTGCATGAACAACGCGTACCCCCTCGGCAACATCACCGAGGAGCGGCTGTCGGACATCTGGCGGGGGCGGCGGGCGGCGATGCTGCGCGACGCGCTCGAGCGCTACGACTTCGGGTACGGGTGCGGCACCTGCCGCTGGGAGGCCGAGCACGACAAGGAGGCCCCTCAGTACCGCCAGTACGACCGCCTGCCCGCGGACGACCGCGAGATGCCCTGGCCCACCGAGATCGGGTTCTGTCTCAGCAACACCTGCAACCTCGAGTGCATCCACTGCAACGGGCTCTACTCGTCACGCATCCGGGCCCGCATCGAGAAGCGCCCACCGATCCCGGCGGTCTACGGCGACGACTTCTTCGAGGACCTGCGGGCGTTCCTCCCGCACCTCCGCACCGCCCGCTTCGTGGGCGGTGAGCCGTTCATGATGCGCGAGAACCACCGGGTGTGGGACCTGCTCATCGAGATGGGCCTGCGCCCCGAGTGCCACGTCACCACCAACGGCACCCAGTACAACGCCAAGGTCGAGCGGGTGCTGGCCAACCTGCCCGTGCACCTCATCGTGTCGATGGACAGCTCGCACAAGGAGCAGTTCGAGGCCATCCGCCGCAACGCCGACTTCGACACGGTGGTGGCCAACCTCGACCGCTTCCGGGACTACGCCGCCGGCGCCGGCACCGACGTGGTGATCAACCACTGCCTCATGCGTGACAACTGGCGAGACTTCCCCGACATGGTGCGCTTCGCCGAGGAGCGGGGCCTGTCGCTCAGCACCTCGACGGTGTTCAACGAGCCGTTCAGCCTCTACAAGGCGCCGATCGAGGAGCTGCGCGAGGTGGTCGACACGCTCGAGGCGGCCAGCGACGCCGTGGTGGCCGACCTGACCATCAACGCCGGTGTGTGGCTGTCCGAGGTGGCCCAGCTGCGCCGCTCGCTCGAGGACCGTGACGCCGGCGCCGAGGACACGATCCTGGCCAGCGTGGGCGACGGTGCCGGTGACTCGCAGTTCGTGCCCCTCGAGGGCGAGGCCCGCGCCGTGCGGGACGCCCTGCGTGAGGGCCCCCGTCGCGTGATCCTGCGCTCCCGCGGCCACCGGCAGGCCCGTGAGGCGGTGGTGGCCGAGCTCGGGGCGTGGGCGGGGGACCGCATCGCGGTGTTCGAGCTCGACCACGCCGGGACCGCCGTGTCGTTCGATGCGCTCCAGGGCTCGTTCTACGGCCTCGACGGCGCCAACGTGGTGGGCCACCACCTCGACGACTGCCTCGACGCGCTCCGGCGTCGCCTGGGCCCGTCGCTGTTCGTCATGGACCGCCACGTGTCGGGCAGCCGCTTCGAGGTGCTCTTCGGCTACACCAGCGCCGGTCCGTACGAGAAGAACGGCACGTTCATGCGCCTGGTCGCGCTCCCGGCGGGCCCGGCCGACGGCGACGGCTGGACGGTGGTGCTGGCCAGCGACGAGGTGTACCCGCCGGTGCCGATCGACGACGCCCGCTCGGCCGCGCCCATGGAGGCGTCGTCGATCTCGTCGCTGTCGCCGGTTCCGCCGGCCCCCGTGGCCACCGCGTAGCCGGACCCGCTCGTGACGAGCGGCGCCGCCGCCTGGGGCAGGCCGGCTCGACGCCTGCCGGTGCGCCGGTCCGGTACCGGGACGGGGGTCAGCGGCAGGACGTCAACAGCAGGACGTCAACAGCAGGAGCGTCAACGGGGAGCGGTTCGGACCCCGGACGCGGTTCTGGGTGCTCACCCGTGCTCGTGGCAGCACCGGTGAGCACCCAGACGCCGGGTACGACAGTGGTTCGTGAGGTGCCGCTCAGACGGGAGCGGCGGGCTCGTACACGTCCTTGTCGAGGTCGAGGCCCTCGGCGTAGAACTGCTCGGCCCACTTGCGGAACTTCATGATCGGGCCGTCGGCGTCGGACAGCGCCGGGCGCACCACGTAGGCCTTGTTCTCCCAGATCGGGACGTCCTCCACGGTCTGGTGGGCGATGCCCTCCACGAAGGCCTCGGCCACCGAGTTGGTGGTGGCCTCGTCACCCAGGCTGCGGATGGCGAAGGTCATCCGCAGCTCGGTGGTGTCCTGGTCGACCGGGATGGCGCAACCGAGCGTGATGGTGTCGATCAGGCCCGTGAACCAGGTGACCGCGTGGCCGGGGCCGCAGCTGTCGGTGTCGATCCGGCCCTCGATCAGGCCCCGAGGGGTGGGGAAGGGCTGGTAGAAGCGCATCCGCGAGTCGGGGAAGGCGGTGGTGTACTCCTCGACCGCGGGCTTCGGGCTCTCGCCCGGCTTGATGCCCAGGTTCTTCTCGAACTCGACCAGGTGCTGCTGCACGTGGGCGGCGTCGGCCACCGTCTCGGCGATCTCCTGCCAGTGGGTCTTCACCGTGTAGTGCTTGCGGTAGGTCTTGGTGAACTCGGGGTGGTCGTTCAGCTCCGGCACCTCGGGGATCTCCCACTTGGGGGCCTCGTCGGTGGGGTGGTACCAGGCGAACAGGGCGCCGTTGCGCTCGACCACGGGGTACGAGCGGATCTTGGCCCGCTTGTTGGTGCGCTCGCTGTAGGGCACCTCGATGTTGTTGCCCTCGGGGTCGAACACCCAGTTGTGCAGTGGGCACACGATGGTGTTGCCCTCGACGTTGCCGCCATGGCTGCCGTCGGCGCCGAGGCCGTAGCCGAGGTGGGTGCCGAGGTGGGGGCAGAAGGCGTCCATCAGGTGCGCCTCGCCGCTCTCGCCGCGCCAGGCCACGAGATGGCGGCCGAAGTAGTACAGCGGCACGGCCTTGCCCGCGGGCACCTCGTCGGGCCAGGCGATCTGGAACCATCCGAAGGGCATGGGAAGGGGGTAACGCATCACTGCCGTCCTCCTGAGGCGTCCACCAGACACCTCCTCGCTCGACCGCTTTCGCACGAGTATATGCAGACCCGCCGGCCCGAGGCGAGGACGACGGTCGCGACCGAGCGTCCGCGGGACCGAATCCGCGCGGCAAGCGCCGCCCGACTGTGCCCCGCGCGGGCCGGGCTAGCTACCATCTGGTCCGATGTCGCCCGACGACCTGATCCTGGTGAGCGTCGACGACCACCTCGTCGAGCCTCCCGACCTGTTCGAGGGTCGGCTGCCGTCGGCCTTCGCCGACCGCGCCCCCCGGGTGGTGCGCCAGGACGACGGCACCGACGTCTGGGTGTTCGAGGGGCAGGAGATCCCCAACATCGGGCTCAACGCCGTGGCCGGCCGGCCACCGGAGGAGTACGGCGTCGACCCGACCAGCTTCGACGAGATCCGCGTGGGCACCTACGACATCCACCACCGCATCGAGGACATGAACGCCGGTGGGGTGCTGGGGTCGATGAACTTCCCCTCGTTCCCGCAGTTCTGCGGCCAGGTGTTCACCAAGGCCGAGGACAAGGCGCTCGGCCTCGCCGTCCTGCAGGCCTACAACGACTGGCACATCGAGGGGTGGTGCGGCGCCTACCCGGGCCGCTTCATCCCGCTGTGCGTGCTGCCCTTCTGGGATCCCGAGCTCATGGCCGCCGAGGTGCGGCGGGTGGCCGCCAAGGGGTGCCACGCGGTCACGTTCTCGGAGAACCCCGAGAGGCTGGGTCAGCCGAGCTTCCACAGTCGCCACTGGGACCCCTTCTGGACGGCGTGCGCCGACGAGGGCACGGTGGTGTGCCTGCACCTGGGCTCGTCGTCCGAGGTGACGATCACCTCGCTCGAGGCCCCGATCACCACCATGATCACGCTGCAGCCCATGGGGCTCATGCAGGCCGCCGCCGACCTGCTGTGGTCGCGGGTGCCCCGTGAGTTCCCGGTGAAGATCGCCCTCAGCGAGGGCGGCATCGGGTGGGTGCCCTACCTGCTCGAGCGGGCCGACTACGTCTACGAGCACCATCGCACCTGGACGGGCTCCGACTTCGGCGACCAGCGGCCGAGCGACCTGTTCCGGGAGCGCTTCATCACGTGCTTCATCGACGACGCGGTGGGCATCGACCTGCGGGACCGCATCGGTGTCGACAACATCTGCTGGGAGCACGACTACCCGCACAGCGACTCGACCTGGCCCCAAGCGCCCGAGCAGCTGATGAAGGCGCTCGACGGGGTGCCCGACGCCGACATCGCCGCCATCACCCACGCCAACGCCTGTCGCGAATTCCAGTTCGACCCCTTCGCCCACCGGCCACGCGAGGCGTGCACCGCCGGCGCGCTACGGGCCGAGGCCACCCACGTCGACGTCACCCCCGCCCCGTCGGGGCGCCCGTTCGAACCACCTGCCGAGCCCGTCACGCTGATGGCGCTCCTGGAGAAGGCCCAGAAGATCCTCGAGGCCGCCAGCGGCACGGCCCCGACCTCCATGGCCGCCGCCGCACCCTCGGCCGACGGCTCCCCGAACGACGACGCACTGAACGACGACGCCCTGAACGACGACCGCTCGAACGACGATCACTCGAACCCCCAAAAGGACCACGAACCCCATGGCTGACCTGCACTTCATCGACGCCGACGGCCACATCATCGAGCCGCCCCACGACCTGCCGAAGTTCGCCCCCAAGGGCTACGAGGACAAGGTCTTCCACGTGGAGACCGATGACGAGGGCAAGGACTGGGTCGTGGTCGGCGACCGGCGCATCGAGGCCGACGTGTTCGCCTTCGCCGCCGCCGGCGGGCTGCCCCCCGAGGAGCGGGAGGCCGCCCACCGGGGCGAGCTGCGCTACTCCGACATGCGGTCGGGTGGGTGGGACGCCCAGATGCGGATGGCCGACATGGACAGCGACGACATCGCCCAGTCGGTGCTGTACCCGACCTTCCTGCTGTCGTTCCAGAGCCAGCACCCCCTCGACGTGGTGGTGGCCCAGTGCCAGGCCTACAACGACTGGCTGACCGAGCACGTCCAGGAGAGCAACGGCCGCCTGTTCGGCGTGGCCGTGGTGCCCCACCGCGACCCCGAGGCCGCGGCGGCCGAGATCCGGCGGGTGGGCGGTCGCCCCGAGATCGTGGGCGTGCAGGTGCGCCCGAACCCGGCGGTGGACTGGAAGCCGTTCATGGACGAGGTCTACGACCCGATCTGGACCGCGGCGTCCGAGTTGGGCCTCCCGGTCGGGCTGCACCCGCTGATGTCGGCCGACCTGCCCGGTGCGGTCCAGGGCCTGCGCCTGCACCGGATGAAGACGTCGGAGATCCCCGTGCAGGAGGACGCCGACATCAACGTCGACAACATCTTCTTCAGCCAGATGATCGGCAACCCGGTCGACATGATGGCGGCCATGACCTTCTTCCTGGCGGGGGGCGTGTGCCAGCGCTTCCCCGACCTCAAGGTGGTGTTCCTCGAGACCAACGGTGGCTGGGTGGTGCCCTGGCTCGAGCGCATGGACCACCACTTCCACATGTACGGGTTCGACGTGCCGTGGCTCGACAAGGACCCCTCCGAGTACTTCCGGCGCCAGTGCTGGATCTCCTTCGACGCCGACGAGAGCACCATCCCGTTCACGGCGACGTCGAAGTACGTGGGGGCCGACCGCATCGTCTGGGCGACCGACTACCCGCACCCCGACTCGAAGATCCCGGGCATCACCAAGGAGCTGTCGGACACCATCGCTCCGCTGCCCGAGGCCAGCCAGCAGCTGATCGCCGGCGCGAACTGCCAGGCGCTGTACGAGCTCTGAGCGGGTGGCCCCGCCGCGGGCGCTGGTGATCGTCGGCGCCGGCGGCCAGGGCCGGGAGATGCTCGACACGGTCGAGGCGCTGAACCGGATCGAGCGCACCTGGAACTTCTTGGGCTTCCTCGCCGACGACGAGCGCTCCGCCGACCTGGTGGCGGCGCGGGGCGTGTCGATCCTGGGCCCGGTGTCGCGGCTGGGCCAGTTGGACGCGGACTACGTGATCGGCATCGGCGACCCCGCCGTGCGCCGGACCGTCGACGAACTGGCGACGGCCGCCGGGCGGGTGCCCGCCACGCTGGTCCACCCGTCGGCGCAGATCGGCTCAGAGGTCACCCTGGGTGCGGGCGCCTACGTGGCGCCCACCGCGGTGCTGACCACCAACGTGGCCGTCGGCCGCCACACGATCGTGAACGTGGGCGCCTCGCTGAGCCACGACGTGGTGGTGGGGGATTTCGCCACCATCGGGCCGGGGACGCGCCTGGCCGGCAACGTGCGGGTGGGCGACGACGCCGACCTGGGCGTGGGCGTGGTGGCCCGGCCCGGCTCGTCCATCGGCGGCGCCACGGTGGTGGGCGCCGGTGCGGTGGTGATCGGCGACCTGCCGGCCGGCATCGTGGCCGTGGGAGTGCCGGCGGCGCCCCTGCACGCGTCCTGACCTGGAGCGTTCCGCCTGCGCACGTGCTGCTCGGCGCGCCCTCGCCTACCGGGTGTGCCGTGCACCGAGGGGCGGGCCGCGTGGGGGGCCGACGGGGCGGCGGCCTCAGGGCACCGGGCTCAAGACGCCGGCCTCAGGGCGCCGGCCTCAGGGTGCGGGCCTCAGGGTGCGGGCGAGGACGCCGGCCTCAGGCCTCAGGCCTCAGGCCGACCGCAGCGGTAGCGTGCGGCGATGGCAACCGCTCCGTGCAGCAACTGTGGCGCCCTCACCTCGGCCGGGATGGCCTTCTGCGCCGAATGCGGCGCCCCGGTCCCCTCGCCCACCCTTCCGCCCGTGCCGGCGCCAGGTACGGCGTACCCGGGCCCCGGGCAGGTCGGCGCCAAGCCCGTGGCGCAGCAGCCCGCCTACCAGGGGGTGCCGCCCTACCAGGCGGTGCCCGCCTACCCGGTCGGCGCGATGGCCCCCAAGCAGCCTCCGCCGCCGTCGAGCCGCAACACCGCGGCCGGGGCGATCGCGCTGTTCGCCGTGGCGCTGGTGATCATCGGCACCTTCCTGCCCATCGTCGAGTTCAACGGCCTCGGCGGCGCGCTGGACGATTCGCTGAACGGGTGGAACTCCGACATCCACGACGGGCCGATCCACGCCATCGTGTGCATCGCCCCGGTGGTGATGGGGATCCTCGCCCTCATGAACCGAGCCCGCATCGCGGTCAAGATCGTGCTGATCGTCTCGGCGTTGATCGGCTTCTTCTGGCTCTCGATCCGGTACGCCGACATCTCCGGCTCGCTCGAGGAGAACGGCACCGGTGCGTTCGTCGCCGCCGTGGCCGATCCCGGGGTCGGCCTGTACCTCATGACGCTGGGGTGGATCCTCGTGCTCGTCGCCGGGATCGTGGCCAAGGCCGGCTCGCCCCGCCCGATGGCGGCGCCCTACGGCCAGCCGTACCAACCACCACCCGCACTCTGACCGGCACGAAGGGCGCCACCGGCACGACCGGCGCAGGTGGCTCGCCCGGGCGGCTCGCGTCCTGGCCGGCACCTGGTGGATCGGGCGCCGGCGCACACCGGTCGGCTCGCCCACCGGGCGGTGGCCCCCGGATCCCGGCGAGTTGAGGGGCGTCGGACGGGCTCTGCCAGAATGGCGGCCATGGAGGCCCTGGTCACCGGCGCGGCCGGGTTCATCGGCTCGACGCTGGTCGACCAGCTGCTCGCCGGCGGTCACCGGGTGCGCGGGGTCGACTGCTTCGTGCCGTTCTACGCCGAGTCGGCCAAGCGGGCCAACGTGGCCGCGGCGCTCGCAGACCCCGGCTTCGAGCTCGTCGAGGCCGACCTGCGCACCGTCGACCTGGCGCCGCTGCTCGACGGCATCGACACCGTGTTCCACCTGGCCGCCCAGGCCGGGGTGCGCACGTCGTGGGCGGGCGGGTTCGAGGACTACGTCAGCCTCAACGTCCTGGCCACCCAGCGCCTCCTCGAGGCGGCGGGGGACCGTGGGCTGGCACGGGTGGTCTACGCGTCCAGCTCCTCGGTGTACGGCCAGGCCGAGCGCTACCCCACGTCCGAGGACGACCTGCCGGCACCCCACAGTCCCTACGGCGTCACCAAGCTGGCCGGCGAGCACCTGTGCGGCCTCTACGCCGCCAACCACGGGGTGCCCACCGTGTCGCTGCGCTACTTCACGGTCTACGGGCCCCGCCAGCGGCCCGACATGGCCATCCACCGGCTGATCGAGCACGGCCTGGCCGGCACGCCGTTCCCGCTCTACGGCACCGGGGAGCAGCTCCGCGAGTTCACCGCCGTGGCCGACGTGGTGCGGGCGACCATCGCCGCCGCCACCGCCGATGTGGCGCCCGGCACCGTGATCAACGTGGCGGGGGGCTCCGAGACCCGCCTCCGTGACCTGATCGACCTGGTGGGAGACGCCATCGGCCGGCCCGTCGTGCTCGACCAGCGCCCGCCGGCCGCCGGCGACGTCACCCGCACGGGTGGTGCCACCGACCGGGCCCGCCGCCTGCTCGGCTGGTCGCCCGAGGTCGGCCTGGGGGAGGGCATCGACGCGCAGGTGGCCTGGCACCGCGCCCGGGCCGCCACGACCGCCTCGTGAGGGTGCTCGTCACGGGGGGTGCCGGGTTCATCGGCGCCAACCTGGCCCGTCGGCTGGTGGCCGCCGACCACCACGTGGTCGTGATCGACGACCTGTCCACCGGGAACCTGGCCAACCTGGCACCGGTCGATCGCGACATCGAGGTGCACGAGGCCAGCGTGCTCGACCGGGCCGTGCTGCAGCGGGCCGTCGACGGCGTCGACGCGGTCGTGCACCTGGCGGCCCGGCCCTCGGTGCCGCGCTCGATCGACGACCCGCTGGCCACCCACGTGGCCAACGTCGACGGCACCCTGGCGGTGCTCGAGGCCGCCCGCTCGGCCGGCGCCGGCGCCGGCGCCGGCGGTGCGCCGTACGTGGTGGTGGCCTCGTCCTCGTCGGTGTACGGCGCCAACCCCGCGCTGCCCAAGCACGAGGGCCTGGTGGCGCAGCCGCTCAGCCCCTACGCCGCTTCGAAGCTCGCGGCCGAGGCCTACACGGCGGCCTACGCCCACAGCTACGGGCTCGACACCTTGGCCTTCCGGTTCTTCAACGTGTTCGGCCCGCTGCAGCCTTCGGGCCATGCCTACGCCGCGGTGGTACCCGCGTTCGTCGAGGCCGCGCTGGCCGGCCGCCCGCTCGTCGTGCACGGCGACGGCAGCCAGACGCGGGACTTCACCTTCGTCGACACGGTGACCGAGGTGCTCGACGACGCCGTCACGCGCCGGGTCACCGCCGACGGGCCGGTGAACCTGGCCTTCGGCACCCGGACCGACCTGCGGTCGCTGATCGAGCGGCTGGAGCACCTCGTCGGGCACCCGCTCGAGCGCGAGCACGATGCCGGCCGTCCCGGCGACGTGGCCCACTCGGAGGCCGACGCCACCCGCCTGCGGGCCTTGTTCCCGGGAGTCGAGCCTGTCGACCTCGACGCCGGCCTGGCCGCCACCGTCGACTGGTTCCGATCCGAACGGGCGGCCCGCAGATGAGCGGTCCGCAGCAGACATCCGGAACTGGCGCCCGATCTGGTCGCTCCGGCCACCAGATCGGGCGCCAGAACGGACTGGGGTGGCGGCAGGAGGGCGGTCGGTGAGCGACCTGCGGGTGATCGTCGATGCCACCGCGATCCGCCTGGGGGGCGGCCTGAGCTACGTCACCCGGCAACTGGGTGGCGTCGAGCGGGTCGCCCCCGATCTCGACCTCACGGTGGTCGCGGCGCCGTGGAACGAGGCCGCGCTGCGTGATGCCCTGTCCGCCGAGATCGTGCAGTCGGGCGTCCACGGCATGGTGGGACGCCTGCTGTACGAGCAGGCGCGGCTGCCCCGCACGGTGGCCGACGGCACCGTCCTGCACTGCCCGGCCAACCTCGCCCCGATCCTGCCCGGTCGCCGGCCGGCCACCGTGGTGACCATCCAGAACCCGAACCTGTTCGGCGTGGGCCGGGCACTGCCCCACAACAGCGCGTGGTACCGGCGCCTGCGGATCTACGGCGCCCGGCGCTCGGTGGAACTGGCCACGCGGGTGATCGCCGTGTCCGAGGCGATGATGGCCCAGGTGCGCGCCGACGTGCCGACGCTGGGGGAGCGCGGCGTCGTGGTGCAGAGCGGTGCCCCCCAATGGGTGCCCGACGAGCGGCGCCCCGAAGGCGTGGCCGTCGAGGGCCTCGACTACCTGCTCTCGCTGGCCAACGACGCCCCCCACAAGCGCCTCGACGACCTCGTCCGGGCGTGGGCGCAGGCGTTCTCGCGCCTCGGGTCCGAGGCGCCGGTGCTGCTGTTCGTGGGCGACCTGCCCGAGTCCCGCCGGCAGGCCCAGCGGTCGCTCGTACCGGAGGCGATGCGACCGCGGCTGGTCTACACGGGCCAGCTCGACGGCCCGCAAGAGCTTCGGTGGCTGGTCGCCCACGCCATCGCCATGGTGGCCACCTCGTCGCTCGAGGCCCACCCCCACACCCCCGCGGAGGCCGGGGCGCTGGGCTGCCCCCTGATCCTCTCCGACATCCCCCCGCACCGCGAGACCGCCACCGACCACCCGTTCGCCTACGTCCCCGTGGGCGACCTCGACGCCTTGGCCACCGCCCTCGAGAAGGTGGCCGCCGGCGCCGACCGCACCCCCTGGACCTGGCCCATCACCTGGGACGACCACGCCCGCGAGCTCATCGGCGTCTGGGAGTCGGCCCTCGGCTGACGCGGCGGCGGGTGCGACAGGAAGTCCATCGATGTGACACCGTTGGTCAGAGCGTCGGGGCAGACCGCGTTGAGCGAGTGTGTGAAGCGACGACACCCTTGCAGGTCAGAGGGGTCTCCAGGCTTTCGACCGGTGGCTGGTTCAGGCCGTCACTTCGCACCCGGGTCAATGCGCACGATGCCATCGTCGAGGTCGACTACCCAGACAGACTCTTCGTTGGCCGCGAGAGATAGTGGCGCATTCCCGCTGTCAATGATGTCGGTGGGGGTGTTCGTCTCAGGGTTGATTTGGGTGAGGGTGCCGTCATTCCTGATGACCCACGCGCCGTCGGCAGTCGCAGCAATGCCGAGAGGAGAGGATCCGAGTTGGATGGTCTCGATGACCTGGTCCGTCGAGGCGTCAACGCGGATGATTGCGTCGGTGCTCATGATCCAAACGGCATCGTCGGTCGCGGCAAGTCCGTCGGGGCGAACATCGAGTTGGATTGTGTCGATGATCTGCGTGGTTACGGGATCGACTTTGATGAGGGTCCCGTCTGTGGCGTTCGTGAGCCAGATCGCGGCAGACGTGGCGGATAGGCCGGACACTCCGTGTGGCACCTCGACCCTCCCGGCAATCTCGTTGGATCGGGCATCGATCCGCAAGACGAGGTCCTGATCACCGAGTGGAGGCGGAGGCTCACCCGCGATCTGGACCTGTGCGCCATGGGTGACCCACACGGCGTCTTGGGTCGCAGACACATCAACCGGCAGATTCCCGACGTTGATGGTCGCACGCACGTGCCCGGTGTCGGGGTCTACTCGCGTAACCGTGTCGTCGCCCTTGTTCGCGACCCAGACAGCCTCATCGGTGGCCGAGATGCCGCTAGGGACTCGCCCCGTCGCCACGCGCATTCCTAGCTCATTCGTCGTCCCGTCGATCTGGCTCACGCCGGATGTGACGTCGGTGACCCAGGCTGAGTCATGGTCGAGCGCAATCTCACCGGCTGCGTTGACAGGGATCGTAGCGGTGATCTCTGGGGGCCTTTGAGCGTTTGTCGATGGCGAGGCGTTGGATGATCCATGACCGCCGACTTCGTCGGTCCGGGGGTCGTTGCCGCTTCGAGTGACAAGAAATCCGCCCAGCGCCAACGACCCGACGAGCACGATGCCAAGAACCGTCGCGGCCACTAGCGGCCGCTTCGCTCCGCCACGCTGCTTTGACTGCGGCTCGCGCACCTGGCCCAATCTAGGGCGCTTGTCCGGCCGGGTGAGGGTTGCGACCCGTGTCGGGTTCTGGTGGTGGAGG
This sequence comes from Acidimicrobiales bacterium, assembly GCA_044221555.1. Lineage (GTDB taxonomy): Bacteria > Actinomycetota > Acidimicrobiia > Acidimicrobiales > DATDAH01 > JAEUJM01. Next base: position 884,190 of record JBGAOY010000001.1, on the reverse strand, counting down.
AGAGAGGTGGCGGAGTGCCGCCGACAACCGCCGAACTGATGGCTTCGGTCGATCGGTGGTGGGACTCAGGCCCACCGAGGGCGTGCGTGTGTTCGGTTGTCGACCGTGGAGAGGGGGCGCGTTCGCTGCCTGTCGGCGGACCTCACGTCTGAGCCGAATGGTGCCGATCGCCGCCCCTCCTCGCCTGCATGTACACGAAGACGGTCAGCGGCGTCGGAACGTTCTCGATCGCCTCGCGACGGCGAGGTACTGGTCGTGGCCGTCGTCGAGGCTCTCGAGCTCCCAGCCCGTCGCCGTCAGCGCCGCCGGCAGGTTCCGGGGGTCGCGGACGTCGTCGTCACGCAGGTCGTGGCCGCGGCGGGCCGCGAGGGCGGCACGGCCGATGGGGTGGAACAGGGCCACGGTGGCGCCGGGGCGACTCACCCTGGCGAGCTCGGTCAGGCCCCCGACGGGGTCGGTGAGGTGGTGGAGGAGGCCGGCGGCCAGCACGCCGTCGCACCGGCTGGACCGCAGGGGGAGCATCGCCGCGTCGGCGAGCACCACCGGTGCGTGGGTGGCGGCGGCGGTGCACATCTCGGGTGTCAGGTCGAGGCCGATGGCGGTGCCGCTCGGGCCGACGGCCGCTCGCAGGAACGGCAGTGCACGCCCGGTGCCGCAGCCCACGTCGACGGCGGTCGCGCCGGGTGCCAGCCCCAGCGCGTCGACCGCCCCCGCGAACTTGGGGCCGTCGTCGGGGAAGCGCTCGTCCCAGGTGGCAGCGCGGGAGCCGAAGAACTCGGTGGTGCGCCGGCGGTCGTCGGCGAGGGTCAACCGTCGACGGGCAGGCAGGTGGGGCCGTCACCCGATGCGCCCGCGACCCGGTGGAGAATGGCGGCCTGCGGCTCGAGGATGGCGTCCTCGCCGTCGACGGCCACGACGGTGGCGTCCACGATCAGGCTGTAGGCGGGGTCGGGGCCGGGCGGCCACAGCAGTGTGACCTGCGGGTGGCGCTCGATGTTGGCTCGGGTCGTGCGTCCCGCTCCCAGCACGGGCCGACCACCGTCGTAGCGCAGCACGACCGACACGATGTGAGCGGTGCCGTCGTCGTTCACCGTCACCAGGTACGCCGTCGGCCCGAACTCGGTGATGGCATCGCGCAACACCGCGAGATCGACCGGTTGGCTCATCAGGGAAGGGTAGATCGCGCGGTGGGGCCTCTCCCATGCGTGCGAAGCTGCGCCGAGGCCGATCGTGACGCAGAGGTGGTGTGGTCCGATCGAACGTCACACGGCAAAGGAGTGCCCGCGTCTGGTCAGACGACGAGTCCGGTCAGCGTCTGAAGATCTCTTCGCCGATCTCCGCGATCTCGCGCCGTTGGGCCGGCGAGACCGACATGAGGATGAGCGATTCGACGCTGGCGCAACGACCGAAGGCGCCATCGGCGATCCTCTGCATGGCCGCACCTTCTGCGTTCCCCTCGAGGCCGTCCTGAAACGCCACACCGACGGTCATCTCTGGGGCATAGCCCTCCTGTTGTTGCAGGAACAACCAGGCGGCCCGTGCTTCCGGTGCCGCGTCCAGCTCGTCGCGCACCGCCTGGACCACATCGTCCGGCGGACGCGTCGAGGGTGGGCTGATGATCAGCTCCGCAGCCGCGGCGAGCTCGGAGCCGCCGATCGGCAGGCGCCCGCTGGCAAGGGCGGCGATCTCGAAGCGGGTGAGGATTCCCTGGGGGGACGACCCCGGATCGATCACGATCCTCGCAGTCAGGTCGGCCATGGTCATCTGCAGCAGAACCGGCGCGGCGAGCACCGCATAGCCGGAGCCCTGGGGGAGCCACTCCTGCAGCGTGGCCACGCTCGTGAACAGGGGCAGCAGATCGCCTTCCCCGTCCTGGTGCATCCGGACGGCCAATGCCTCGTTGGAGTCCGTCACCCGGCTGACCGGGGCCGGTGGGGAATCGCGAGTGGCGACGATCAACCTGGCGTCGAGCAGCGAGCGGAAGAGGACCGCCCGGTTCTGTTCGCTGTCGTCCAACGCCACGGCACGCATCGCGTCGACCAGTGCCGTGTTGTCCAAAGGGACCACGCCGCTCTCGGTCGGACCAGCCGCAGTGCGCTTCCTGCGTCTCCACCCGAATGCCATTCCCCATCCTCCCCGGAGCCGAGCAGCTGAGGACGCAGGGACAGCCCTCCAGCCTGCGACACGATCGGTGGAACCACCTGACGCTCGCGCCCGCCGCGTCGGATGCCGGACTCTAGTTCTCGTCGCACGACGAGGGGGCGCCGTGCTCGGAGGTGACCGCCCCGCGGCGTGCGGGTCGATGGTCGGGTCCTCGCGTCGTCGTTCACCGCCACCATGAGGGGGCGCGGCGGCTCGCTCCTGCTGTGAGGGGGGTCTGGATGCTGCCGGTGGTGACGGGATGTCGTGACGGCCCTCTCAGGCGGGTGAGTCAGTGGTCAAGAATGCCGGGATGTCGCGTCGAGCATGGAGAACTCGCCAGATGTCGATGCGGTCGTTGGCAGGTACGTAGAAGACGAGGTAGGGGAAGCGCCGGAGGGACCAGCTCCTCAGGTCGGGGATTTCGAGCTCGAAGGCGAACCGGAGCGTGCCGATGAGCGGGCTGTCGCAGAGATCGGCAATCGCGGCCTCGAGGGCGTCGATGAAGTCGAGGGCTGTCTCGAGGCCCGCCTCGTCGCGGTAGAAGGCCACCGCTTCCTCGATGTCCTGCTCCGCGGTAGCGCGGAGTTGGGCGTGCACGACGCCGCGCTCAGGTGCGCGCTCGGGCCTGGTCTCGGAGCGACGCGAAGTAGGCGGTCTCGGCGGTGGCGGTGACAGGGGCTCGAGCTCCTTCGAGCAGAGCGGCTCGCAGCTGTCGCCGGTCGTGGTCACGCCTGATGAGCTCGCGGACGTACTCGCTGGTGGACCCGTAGTTGCCTTCGTTGACCTGGGCATCGACGAAGGACCGGAGCTCGTCGGGGAGCGAGACGTTCATCGTGGTCATGGTGCCCCAGCGTAGAGTCCTTGGCAAAGCTTGCCAAGGGACCGCTTGGCGCCGCGGGTGGTCGCCGCCGCCGGCGGCCGAGGGCTTGGACATCCCCGGCGTCCTCACTCAGATGCGCGTCTCTGACGATGACCACCGTTTCGGCATTCCGACGGCTTCGCCGCTCGTCCGTCCGACCGGCTCGAGAACGTTCACCTGAACGTCTTCGGTGGGCGAGGTCGGGGTAAGCGCCCGCCGGTGCCTCGGGTTCGTTCCCGAGGCACTACCGCGCGCATGGCGGCCGCTCCTGCCTCCAGCGTGGGCTCAGCCCATGAACTCGTCGCGCGTCGCCCGGCCCTCCTGGGACACGCCGGAGCCCGTGACCACCTCCCGGACGGTGCGCAGCAGGATCTTGGCGTCGAGCCACAGCGACCAGTGGTCGATGTACCAGAGGTCGAGGTCGAAGTGCTCCTCCCACGTGAGGGTGTTGCGGCCCTCCACCTGGGTGAGGCCGGTGAGGCCCGGGCGCACGTCGTGGCGCCGTCGTTGCTCGGCGGAGTAGCGGGGGAGGTAGGCCATGAGCAGCGGGCGCGGGCCCACCAGCGACAGGTCGCCCCGGAGCACGTTCCACAGCCCGGGCAGCTCGTCCATGCTCGTGCGGCGGAGCCAGCGGCCGAGGCCGGTGATGCGGTCGTCGTCGCTGGCCACGGCGTCCTCGCCGGGTCGGGGATCGCGCATGGTGCGGAACTTCAACAGGGTGAAGGGCGCCTCGTGCAGCCCGGGACGCTGCTGGCGGAACAGCACCGGCGAGCCCATGGTGAGCCGGATGGCCACCGCCAGCACCGCCATGGGCACCGCGGCGATGACCAGCGCCACCGCGCTGACGGCCACGTCGAGCCCCCGCTTCACCACCCTCATCGGACCCCCGCCGCCGTCATCGTCACCGCCGTCGTCACCGAACGGCCCGTCACCGTCACCGTCACCGTACGGCCCGTCTCATCGGAGGTCCTGTGCCTGCCGGAGGGCCCGTTCGAGCGCCTCGCCCCGGGGAGCGATGGCGTACTCCCGGGCGATCAGGTCGCGCCCGCGGGCGCCCATGGCGGCCCGCCCGTCGGGGCCCGCCGCCGCCAGCGCCCGCACCCCGTCGGCGATGTCGTGGGGCCCCACGGCCACGCCGGCCCCGTTGTCGGTGACCAGCGCGCTGATGTCGCCGGGGTTGTTGGTGAGCACGGCCAGGCCCGCGGCCATGTAGTCGAAGACCTTGTTGGGGCTGACGCCGAAGGTGAAGAGCCCGACGTCGGCCAGCACGTGCAGCCCGATGTCGGCGGCACCGAGCACCTGCGGCATCTGGTCCTTGGGTCGAGCGTCGTCGAACCGGACGCTGTCGAGGTGCTCACGCGTGGCCTGCTCGACCAGCGCGGCCTTGGTGGCGCCGTCACCCACGAACACGAAGCGCACCTCGGGATGGTCGTGGGCCAACTCGGCCGCGGCGTCGAGCGCGAGCTCGAGCCCGTTGGCCGGGCCGTGGGCACCGGCATAGACCACCACCAGGTCGCCCGGTGCCACGCCCAGCTCGCGACGGCAGCGGTCCCGGTCGTCGACCGGCGGCAGCGGGTCGGTGCCGTTGGGCACCAGGTGGACCCGTTCGGGGTCGGCCCCGCGCTCGACCAGGGCGTCGCGCACGCCCGGGGCCAGCACGATCACCACATCGGCCCGCGCCACCACCCAGGCCGCCAGCATCTCGAGCGCCCGGTAGAGGCGCGACCCGGCGCTGAGCTGGCCCATGTCCACCAGCAGCTCGGGCCACAGGTCGCGCACCTCGAGCACGAACGGCACGCGCCGCAGGCGGGCCACCAGCCAGGCCGCCACCGGCGCCAGCAGGTGGGGTGACGATCCCACCACGACCGTGGGGCGCCGGGTGAGCAGGCCCACCACGGTGGCGGTGACCGCGTACGACGCCCAGTTCAGCACCCGGGTGGGACCGTTGCCGGCGTAGGGCCAGGTCCAGACGGTGCGGTACGTGGTGGTGGGGCTGGCCCGGTAGGACTCCTGACGGCGGCGGGTGAGGTAGTTGCGGTTGGCGGCGACGATCTCGCAGCTCCATCCCTCGAGGGCCCCGTAGAGCTCGAGGTGGCGGGTGCCGCCGGGCGCCCCGCGCGGCGACGCGAAGTGGTTGAGCACCAGCACGCGGTCGCCCCCGCGGCGGGTCATCGCGGCACCGCCCTCATCGCAGCACCACGGCGGGTCGGTGGGCGAGGTCGACATCGGGGTGGTCGACCACCAGCTCCACGGCGCCCACCTGCCAGTCGACGGTGATCGTGGCGCCGGCCACCGTGAGCACGTCGCCGTGCACCGAGGCGCCGTCGTGTATCGAGGCGCCGCCGCTGCCGTCGCCGCCGGCCCCCGCGCCGGCCGGCGGGGGGTCGCCGAGGGTGAGCGCCCACGCGATGGGGCCGCCCACCGTGCCCCGGGCCACCAGGCGGGTGGCGGGCACGGCCGAGCCGTAGGTGTCGCTCCACGGGCCCTCATGGGCGCCGAGGTGCGCCCCGTCGGTCAGCAGGTCCAGCCTGGCGCCGATGCCCTCGGCGGTCCGGATCTCGCCCGCGTCCCAGTCCGTGCCCGGTGCCAGGGGGAGCGTCAGCGACCAGTCGGGCCCGGGTGGGCCCTCCACCCAGTCGGCCACGACCACGCCCGTGGATGAGGTGACGACCACGCGGGCGACGCGGCGGGACGGGGTGAGTCGGCGGTAGGCGTCGTGGGCGCACCACAGCACCTGCGCACCCGGCAGGGCCACCGGCGGGCCGATCCGCCCCGTGGCCGAGTGCACCCAGCGGAAGGCCCGGTGCGGCACCAGTTGGTCCTCGCCGTCGAGCATCAGCACCGAGTGGGCCTCGGACGAGCGCAGGAAGGCCCGCCCCACGTCGCGGCCGTTGTAGTTGCCGGTGCCCGGGTCGCCGATCAGCCAGGTATCAGCGTGGCGCACCGTCACCGAGCCGTGATCGGCGTGACCGTGCCACGGTCCACCACCGGCCTTGCACCAGACGGTGACGGAGCCGCGCTCGACGCGAGCGACGCCCCCACCGACGGCGTGGCCGTCGACCTGGGAGCCGTCACCCGGCGCCGGCCGGCCCTCCGGCACGTACCAGGCCACCTCGTCATGGGCGTCGCGCCAGTCGGGCGGTGCCCCGTTCCCGCAGAGGGCGAGGGCCACCCGGGCGGAGCCGGCCAGGGCCGACGGGTCGCCACCCGCCGCCAGTGCGCGGCCCTCGTCCCAGTCGCCGTACTGGGGCACCGAGCCATCGAGCGCACCCAGACGGCACAAGAAGCGCGCCGACCGGTCGAGGGCGCCGAGGATGTCGTCCGGTGCGTCACCCAGCAGCGCTCGTCGGCACAACAGCTCGAGCACGAAGCGGTGGTACGAGACCGAGTCCTCGATCATCGAGCCGTCCGGCCGCACCTCGCGGTCCACCTGGGCCCGCAGCAGCCGGGTGCCCACCTCGTCCCACACCCCGCTGGCGCTGTCGTCGGGGAATGCCCGGGCCAGGGTCACCAGCCCCAGGGCGTCGCCGAGCAGGTGGTTGTTGCGCATCGTGCTGAGCGTGTACGAGAGGTCGAGCAGCAGGTGGGCCCCCGCGTGCTGCAGGTGCTCGTCCATCGCCCGTCGCACCTCCGGCGCGAGGAGGGGCCCGGCCCGCTCCACCAGCTCCAGCCAGGTCATGGCCCGCAGCGCGATCTCGAGGTTCGAGTACCAGTGCACACCGTGCTCGGGTGGGTTGTGGTGCAACCAGCTCTCGAGGTGACGACCGAGGGTGGCGGCCCACGCCGGGTCGGCGTCGGGGGTGGCTGCGGCGCGGGCCAGGACCACCAGGTGACGGTGGCGGCCCAGCTCCCAGGCCCACTTCACGTCGGCCACCCGGGCCGCCGACCGCAGGTCGATCTGCCACCACGGGCCGTCCGGCCACCGCGACCCGGGTGCGGCGGGGTCGTGCGATGCGTGCCAGTCCGGCTCGTCGCCCACCTCGACCTCTCGACCGAACAGCACCACCCGGCCGGCGGCGATGCGGTCGGCTTCGGCGCGGCAGCGTTCGACCGCGGCGGCGCTGGGCGCCGGGAGGCGGTAGACCGCGGTGCGGGTGGCGGTGCCCGGTGGCCGGCGGGCGAGGGCCCCGAAGGCCACCGTGTGGCCGCCGACGCGCTTCGACGCCTCGTACGCGGCCCGCAGCGGCGCCCCGACACCGAGGGCGCGCACGTCGCGCGCCACGGCCCGGAGCCGGCTCACAGCCCCAGCCGGCGCGCCAGGTCGGACTGCAGGAGGCCCTCGGGGTCGACCTCGGCCCGCACCGCCCGCCACTCGTCGAGGCGGGGGTACATGGCGGCCATCAGGGCGGGGCTGACGCGGCTGTCCTTGGCCAGGTAGATGCGTCCGCCGGCCTGCACCACGTCGTCGTCGAGGCGGGTGAGCAGGCGGGCCAGCGACGTGGGCCCGGCGGGGATGTCGAGCGCCAGCGTCCACCCCGGGATCGGGAACGACAGGTGTCCGGGGTTCCCGGCGCCGAAGCGCTTCAGCACGGCGAGGAAGGACGTGCAGCCCTCCGCGCACAGCGCCTCCACGATGCGGCGCAACACGTCCTCCTCGCCGAAGGGCAGGACGAACTGCCACTGGAGGAAGCCGACCGGGCCGTACACCCGGTTCCACAGGTCGACCATGTCGAGCGGGTGGAAGAACGTGGTGATGGACTGCAACTCGTCGCGGCGGCGCTTGGGAGCCTTGCGGTACCAGAGCTCGTTGAAGGCCTTCACCGTGAGCGGGTTGATGAGACCCGACGGCGCGAGCGGCGGGAACGTGGCCCGGGTCTTGGGGGCGAAGGCGCGGGCCACCGCAGGGGCGCGATCGGATTCGGGGAGGGCGTCGAGGGGAGCGAACGACCCGCGGCCCAGGATCGATCGGCCCATCGACGGGCCCGTGCGCATCAGGTCGATCCAGGCCACCGAGTAGGGGTAGTCGTCGTCGCTCTCGTCCATCAGGGCCAGGGTGGCGTCGAGGTCGGGCGTGCGGTCGGTGTCGACCAGCAGGCGGCTGGTCTCGATGGGGGCCAGGTCGAAGGTGGCGTCCAGGATCATGCCGGTGAGGCCCAGGCCGCCGGCCGTGGCCCAGAACAGGTCGGGCGATCCGTCGGGCGTGACCCGGACGGTCTCCCCGGTGGCGAGGCGCATGGTCATGGCCGACACGTGGTTGCACCACGACCCGCCCTTGTGGTGGTTCTTGCCGTGGATGTCGTTGGCGATGGCGCCCCCGACGGTGACGAAGCGGGTGCCCGGGGTGACGGGGACGAACCAGCCGAGGGGCACGAGCCAGCGCATGAGGTCGTCGAGGCTGGTGCCCGCGAGCGCGGTGCACACGCCGGCGGTCAGGTCGAGATCGACGATGCCGCTCACGCCCGTGGCGTCCACCACCAGCCCGCCGGCGTTCTGCGCCTCGTCGCCGTAGCAGCGGCCCAGGCCACGGGCGATCACGCCCCGCGCCGGGACATGGTCGATCGTCGAGGCCAGCTCGTCGCGGGTGTGGGGGTGCTCGACGGTGGCGGCCGAGGGCGCGGTGCGACCCCATCCCGCGAGCAGCTCGGCGGTGGTGTCCATCAGAGCAGGTAGATGCCGCACCCGAAGATCAACAGCCAGATGGCGATGGTGATCTGGAACGGGCGGTCGTGCAGCGCGATCTCCTCGGGGGTGGAGCCCTGCCCGAGGTCGAGCAGCATCGCGTAGCGGAGGATGGCGAGGGCGAACGGGACGATGGACAGCTGGTACCAGGGGAAGCCCGTGGTGTCGGCGAGGTCGGCCTTCTCGAACGACCAGAGGCAGTAGGCGACCAGCATCACCCCCGACGACACCGCCCGCAGGTAGGCCAGGTAGGAGGTGGTGTACACGCCGAGCGTCGAGCGGATCGAGGCGGCGTCGCCGGCCAATTCGCCGGCCTCGCCTCCACGCTTGCCGGCCACGATGAACAGCGAGCCGAACGAGGCCACGATGAAGAACCAGTTGGAGATCGGCACGCCGGTGGCGGCGGCGCCGCCGATGGCGCGCAGCACGAACCCGGCGGCGATGGCCACCAGGTCGACGACCGGCACGTGCTTGAGCCAGAAGCTGTACGACGTGGTGAGGACCACGTAGGCCGCCACGGTCACCGCGAGCTGCCAGTGCGGGATGAAGCCCACGCCGACGCCGGCGAAGATCAGCCCGAACCCCATGACGTAGGCCAGGCCGAGCGGCACCACACCCGCGGCGATGGGTCGGCGGCACTTGGTGGGGTGCTGGCGGTCGGCGTCGCGGTCCTGCGCGTCGTTCAGGAAGTAGGTGCCGCTGGCGGCGAGGCAGAAGGCCACGAACGCCACGAGCGAGTCACCCAGCGCCTCTCGGTTGTCGAGCACCCCGGCGGCGCCCGGTGCCGCGAACACCAGCACGTTCTTCGACCACTGCACCGGGCGGGCGGTGCGGAGCAGGCCCATGGCCAGCGACATCGGCGGTTTCTCCGGCGCGCTCGCCGGGGACGCGGCAGGACCCGCGTCGATCTCTTGCTTGGCCACGGCGCAAGTGTACGGGGCTACAGGTGTTCGACGTTCCCACCGGTGAGGCGGTGGCGGGTGTCGAGCACGTACCGGGCGTTGCCGGCAACCAGGTCGAGGTCGAAGGCGTCGTGGTCGGCCAGCAGTACCACGGCGTCGGCCGCCGCGATCTCGTCGGCGCTGGCGTCGACGCGGGTGACCGACATGTCGAGGAAGCCGTCCGACACGTGGGGGTCGGCGGCGCGCACGTCGGCGCCCAGCTCCAGCAGCTGGCGGGCGATCGAGGCCGAGGGCGACTCGCGGGCGTCGCCGGTGTTGCGCTTGTAGGCCAGCCCGAGCAGCAGGATCGTGCGGCCCTTGACCGCCATACCCCGGTTGTTGAGGGCGACCATGAGGCGGCGCACCACGTAGTCGGGCATGTGGTCGTTCACGTCGTTGGCCAGCTCGACGAAGCGGAACGTGTGGCCGAGCGACCGGCGGACGCGCCAGGAGAGGTAGGAGGGGTCGATGGGCAGGCAGTGGCCGCCCACGCCGGGGCCAGGGGTGAAGCGCAGGTAGCCGAACGGCTTGGTGGAGGCCGCGTCGATGGCCTCCCACACGTCGATGCCCAGGTCGTTCGCGAACATGGCCAGCTCGTTGATGAGCGCGATGTTGACGTGGCGGAAGGTGTTCTCCAGCAGCTTCGTGAGCTCGGCCTCACGGGGGCTCGACACGGGCACGGTGCGGTCGACGAGCGTGTCGTAGAACGCGGTGACGGCGGCCAACGAGGCCTCGTCCACGCCCGACACCACCTTGGGGGTGTTGACGAAGGTCCACTCTCGGTTGCCCGGGTCGATGCGCTCGGGGCTGTAGCCGAGGTGGAAGTCGACCCCGACGGCGAGGTCGGAGCCGGCCTCGAGGATGGGTCCGACCAGCTCCTCGGTGGTGCCCGGGTACGTGGTGGACTCGAGCACGACGGTGGCGCCCGGCGTGAGGTGGCCCGCCAACGTGCGGGCCGCGTCCTCGATGTAGGACAGGTCGGGGTTGCCGTCGCTGAGCGGCGTGGGCACCGAGATCACCGCGACGTCGAACCCGGCCAGGTCCTCGGGGGCGATGGTCGGCCGGTACCGGCCGCTCTCGAGCGCGGCCACGAGGCGCTCATCGGTGACGTCCTCCACCACCGACTCGCCGGCGCCGAGGCGCTTGACCCGGCGCTCGTCGACGTCGAAGCCCACCACGTCGTGGCCCTGCTCGCAGGCGCGCACGGCCACGGGGAGGCCCACGTACCCCTGGCCGACGATGACCACCTTGGTGGGCGTGTGGCTCACGGCCCGAGTCTAGGTCCCGGCGGTCGTGGACCTCCGTCCCGGCGCCGAGCGCTCAGCCCCGTTCCGACGCCTTCCGCCACAACGGGCGGGGAAGGTGGCGCAGCCCCGACATCACCACCCGCAGTGGGGCAGGGGCCCACACCACGGCGCTGCCCTTGGCCAGGCCGTCGGTGATGCACTCGGCCACCACGTCGGGCGTGGTCGACAGGGGGGCGGGATCCATGCCCTCGGTCATGCGGGTGTGGACGAAGCCCGGCCGGACCACCATCACCGAAGCGCCCGACCCCACCAGCGAGTCGCCGAGGCCCTGGGCGAAGCCGTCGAGCCCGGCCTTCGACGAGCCGTAGACGAAGTTGGTCTTGCGCACCCGCTCGCCGGCCACCGACGACAGCACCACGAGCGTGCCGTGCCCCTGGGCCTTCAGGTGGCGGGCGGTCAGCAGGCCGGCCGACACGGCGCCGACGTAATTGACGCGCACCGCCTCGACCGCGGCCTCGGGGTCGGCATCGAACGCGGCCTGGTCCCCCAGCACGCCGAAGGCCAGGAGGACCACGTCGACGTCGCCGTGGCGACCGAAGGCGTCGTCGAGCACCGCGGCGTGCGATGCCGTGTCGAGCGCGTCGAAGGCGATGGTGTCGACGGTGGTGGCGCCGGCCTCGCGCAGTTCGGCCGCCGGCGCCAGCAGGTCGTCGGGGTTGCGCGCCGCGAGGATGACGGTGCGACAGCCGTCGTTCACCATCCGGCGCACGGTGGCGAGGGCGATCTCGGAGGTACCCCCGAGGACGAGGACGGACTGCACGCCGCCGACGGCGTCACGCATGTGGTGCTCCTGAGGTGGGGGGAGGGTGGGTGGACGAGGGTTCCTCGCCCGGCGCTAGCGCGGCGCCAGCATGATCTGGACGGTGAAGGCCACCAGGATGGCGACGCCGCACAGGAGTGCCGCGAGGATCAGGGTCTTGGTCTTCACCGGCGCAGAGCCTACCGGTGACGCCGGAAACCTCCCGTTCCGGGCGAACGCAGCCCAGGTGCGCCGTCAGTAGAGTCGGAGCATGGGAACAGAGGCTGCGGACCGGGGCGGGGCAGCGGCGACATCCGGATCGGCGACCACCGGCGACCCCGAAACCGCGCAGGGGGGCGCGTCCACCTCGTTCGACGTGGTGATCATCGGCGGCGGGCCGGGCGGCTACGCCGCCGCCCTCTACGGGGCCGGCCTGGGCCTCGACATCGCCATGATCGAGATGGGGAAGGTGGGGGGCACGTGCCTGCACCGGGGCTGCATCCCGGCCAAGGAGCTGCTCGAGACCGCCTCGGTGTTCCGCTCGGTCGCGGACGCGGCCGCGTTCGGCATCACGACCTCGGAGCCCTCACTCGACTTCTCGGTCACCCAGGCCCGGAAGCAGAAGGTCATCGACCAGCTGCACAAGGGCCTCGAGGGGCTGCTGTCGGGCCGCAAGGTCACCACCTTCCACGGCGTCGGCACCTTGCACGCCGACCACGAGGTGCGGGTCAGCGGCGGTGAGTCGGGCGACGTCACCCTGCACGGCGACGCGGTCATCATCGCCTCGGGGTCCGCGGTGCGGACGATCCCCGGGTTCGACATCGACGGCACCGTGGTCGTCACCTCGGACGAGCTGCTCGCCATCGACACGCTCCCCGCTCGGGCTGCGGTGATCGGCGGCGGCGCCATCGGGTGCGAGTTCGCCTCGATGATGTCCGACCTGGGTACGAAGGTCACCGTGCTCGAGGCGTTGCCGAAGATCCTGCCCGGCTGCGACGAGGACGTGGCCAAGGTGGTGCTGCGCTCGTTCAAGAAGCGGGGCATCGACGTCAGGACGGGCGTGGCGGTCACCGGTCACCAGCCCGGTGACTCGGGCACCACGGTGTCGTTCGGCGAGGGCGAGACCGTCGAGGTCGACCTGGTCGTCGTCTCGGTCGGCCGTCGACCGCTCTCCGACAACCTGGGCCTCGACGGCACCGCGGTCGAGGTCGACCAGCGGGGCTTCGTGGTCGTCGACGAGACCTGCCGCACGGGCGAGCCGGGGGTGTGGGCCATCGGCGACGTGGTCGCCACGCCGGCGCTCGCTCACGTGGGCTTCGCCGAGGGCATCACCGCCATCGACGGCATCCTCGGCGAGGATCCGGTGGGCGTCGACTACGGCTCCGTCCCGTGGTGCATCTACTGCCATCCCGAGGTGGCCTTCGCGGGCTACTCGGAGGCCGCCGCCAAAGAGGCCGGCTTCGACGTGGTCACCTCGAAGCACCGCTTCGCGGGCAACGGCCGCGCCATGATCGTGGGCGACACCGACGGCCTGGTGAAGGTGATCGCCGAGAAGCTGCCCGACGGCACGGGCGGGCGGATCCTGGGGGTCCACATGGTGGGCCCATGGGTCACCGAGCAGCTGGGCCAGGGCTACCTGGCGGTCAACTGGGAGGCCACCGCGGCGGAGGTGGGGCGCTTCATCCAGCCCCACCCCACCATGAGCGAGCTGTTCGGCGAGACGATCATGTCTCTGACGGGAAGGTCCCTGCATGGCTGATGTCCAGATGCCCCAACTCGGTGAGACGGTGACGGAAGGCACGATCACGAAGTGGTTCAAGGCCGTCGGCGACGAGGTGGCCATGGACGAGGTGCTGTTCGAGGTGTCGACCGACAAGGTCGACTCCGAGGTGCCGTCGCCCGCCGCCGGCTTCCTGGCCGAGATCCTGGTGCCCGAGGGCGAGACCGTCGACGTGGGCACCACCCTCGCGGTCCTGAGCGACGCGCCCCCGTCGGGCGACGGCGGCGCCGCTCCCGAGGCGGCATCGGCCCCGCCAGAGGCCCCGGCCGAGCCCGAGCACGCGCCGCCGCCCGCGGAGCCGGCGGCCGCTCCGGAGACCGTCGCCGAGGCCGAGGCGGCCGAGCCGGCCCCGTCGGCACCAGCGGCGGCGGCCGACCGCGCCCCCGAACCGGCCACCCCGGCGCCCCCGCCGGCCCCGGCGGCGCCGGCGGGCCCACCCAAGCTGCTGTCCCCGCTGGTCCGCCGCCTCATCGAGGACCACGGCCTCGACGCCGCCTCGATCACGGGCACGGGCATCGGCGGCCGCATCACCCGTGGCGACGTCGAGGCGCTGATCGACGCCGATCGTGGTGCCCGCAGGTCCGCGCCCGCAACGGCGGCGCCCGCGGCTGCCCCGTCGGCCCCGGCACCGTCGGCCCCCGCCCCGCTGCGCGCCGCGGGCGGTCACGAGGACCGGGTGGAGAAGCTGAACCGCATCCGGGTGCGCACCGGCGAGCACATGGTCCGGTCGAAGGCGGCGTCGCCCCACGTGCTCACCGCGGTCGAGGTCGACTTCGAGGGGGTCGAGAAGGTGCGCCGGGCCGAGGGCGCCGCCTTCAAGGCCGCCGAGGGCTTCAGCCTCACCTACCTGCCGTTCATCTCGCGGGCGGTGGTCGACGCCATCGCCGACTACCCGCACCTGAACGCCGCGGTGGGCGACGGCGAGCTGATCATCCACGGCCGCGTGAACCTGGCCTACGCCGTCGACCTCGACTTCCAGGGCCTGTTGGCACCGGTGGTCCACGACGCCGACACCAAGCGGCTGCCGGCGCTGGCCCGGGAGGTGCACGACCTGGCCAACCGGGCCCGCACCAAGCAGCTGTCGCCCGACGACCTGGCCGAGGGCACGTTCACCATCACGAACCCCGGCAAGTACGGGACGATGATGCAGTTCCCGGTGATCAACCAGCCGCAGGTGGCGATCCTGTCCACCGACGGCATCCACCGCAAGCCGGTGGTGGTCACCGACGCCCAGGGCGACGAGGCCATCGCCATCCACTCGGTGGGTGTGCTGGCGCTGGCCTGGGACCACCGGGCCTTCGACGGCGCCTACGTGGCCGCCTTCCTCGACCGGCTGCGTGAGATCATCGAGACCCGCGACTGGTCGGCCGAGCTGTGACCGCCGCCCGGCCGTGATCACCTCCCGGCACGGCGCCCGCCCCGTCGATGACACCCGATCGCCGATCTGGTGACGCTCGCCGGTGCGGGACGCCCGCCCGCCGGCCCGCCCGGCCTCCGACGCGGCCGCCCGTGCTCGGCGACGCCGGGCAGGCCGATGGGCCCCGGCGGCCGATGATGGTCGTCGTCGTCACGGCGCCCCTCGTCGACAGGGAGCCCGCCCGCCGATGACCCTGCGCGTCCGCTGGCTGGGCACGGTCCGCTACCAGGACGCCCACGCCCTCCAGCACGGCCTGTTCGCCCACTCGAGCGACGATCACCTGCTGCTGCTCGAGCACCCGCACGTGTTCACCCTGGGCGCGCGGGGCGGCCTCGACCACCTGCTGGTGGAGCCCGAGGCCGTGGGCGCCGAGCTCGTTCGATCCGATCGGGGCGGCGACATCACCTACCACGGCCCGGGCCAGTTGGTCGGCTACCCGCTGCTGCACCTACCCGACAAGGGCGGCCGTGGTGACGCCCGGGGCCGCGCCGAGGGGGTGGAGGCCGGAGGAGCCGCGCTGTCGGCGAACCCGATGCCGGAGGCGCTCCGAGGGACGAGGAGCCCGGCAACAGGGATGGCCGACACCGTGGCGTACGTGCGCTCGGTCGAGCAGTTGGTGATCGACGTGCTGGCCGACCTGGGGCTGCCCGGCGCCGACCGGCTGCCGGGCTACCCGGGGGTGTGGGTCGGTGTGGGCACGGCGGCCCCCCGCAAGATCGCCGCCATCGGCGTGCGCCTCACCCGGGGCCGCACCATGCACGGGTTCGCGCTCAACGTGAACCCCGACCTGGCGTACTTCGGCCACATCGTGCCGTGTGGCATCGCCGACAAGGGCGTCACCTCGTTGGCGGCCGAAGGCGTCGAGGTGTCGATGCGGTCCGCGGTCGACGCGATCACGGCCCGCGCGGTGGCCCAATGGGCCCCCGACGGTCCCTGGGAGCGCCAGGACGTGGCCTGGCGGGTGCAGGACGACGACCTCGCGGCCTTCACCCGCGACGGCGCGGCCGCCGTCGCCGCGCCCGGCGAGACGTCGGTCCGCCTGGGCCGGCGCCTGCGCGACGCCGGCGTGGCGGGAGGCCTCCGGATCACCGAGCGCAAGCCGGAGTGGCTGCGGGTGCAGGCGCACCTGGGCCCCGAGTACACAGGCCTCGGGCGCACGTTGCGGTCGCTCGACCTGGTGACCGTGTGCGAGGAGGCGGGCTGCCCCAACATCTTCGAGTGCTGGGCCGACGGCACCGCCACCTTCATGATCAACGGCGAGCGCTGCACGCGTGCCTGCGGCTTCTGCCTGGTCGACACCCGTCACCCCGAGCCGCTCGACCCGACCGAGCCCGACCGGGTGGCCGAGGCGGTCGACCGCATGGACCTCGCGTTCGCCGTCGTCACCGCGGTGGCCCGCGACGACCTGCCCGACGGGGGAGCGGGGGCCTTCGCCGCCACCATCGCGGCCATCCGTGCCCGCCGCCCCCACACGCAGGTCGAGGTGCTCATACCGGACTGCCGGGGTGAGGCCGACGAGCTGGCGGCGATCTTCGCGGCCCGCCCCGACGTGTTGAACCACAACATCGAGACGGTGCCGCGCCTGCAGCGGGCGGTGCGCCCGTCGACGTCGTACGCCCGCAGCCTCTCGGTGCTGTCCCGGGCCAAGGCCGAGGGTCTCACCACCAAGTCCGGGATGATCGTGGGCATGGGCGAGACCGACGACGAGGTGGTGGCCACGCTGGCCGACCTGGCGGCGGTGGGCGTCGACATCGTCACCATCGGCCAGTACCTCCGGCCGACCGCCCGGCACCTGCCCATCATCCGCTACTGGGAGCCGGCCGACTTCGAGCGGTGGCGGGCCATCGGCGAGGATCTGGGCATCTCCCACGTCGAGTCCAGCCCCCTCACCCGGTCGAGCTACCACGCCCGGTCCGCCGCCGGCGCCGCCGTGACCGCAGACGCCACCGAGGGCGTGGTCGCCGCGCCGTCATGACCGACGAACGCCCAACTGGAGGCACAGACGCACGCCCCGACGGCGCGGTTGCGTCGAGACCCGGCACTCGACGTGGGCGCCAGGAGCGGGAGACGTGAGCGCCGACGTGCACGCCGATCGGCTGGCCCGGGTGCGGGTGGCGATGGGCGAGCAGGAGGTCGACACCCTGCTGCTGTCGGTCGGCGCCGACCTGCCGTGGCTGTGCGGGTACGAGGCCATGCCCCTCGAGCGCCTCACGATGCTGGTCGTCCCCCGAGAGGGCGACGCCCACCTGGTGGTGCCGAGGCTGGAGGCGCCCCGCGTCGTCGAGCGCCCGGGCGTGTTCGACATCGTGGCGTGGGACGAGACCGACGATCCCGTCGAGATCGTGGCCGCCCTCGTGGGGCCGGTGCCCGTCGCCGCCATCGGCGACCGCACCTGGGCCCGCTTCCTCGTCGACCTCACCCAGCGGTTGGACCGCACCGGCTGGCGCAAGGCCAGCGACCTGATCGGGCCGCTCCGCGCGGTGAAGGACGCCACCGAGATCGCCGCGCTGCGCGCCGCATCGGCGGCGGCCGACCGCGTGGCCGCCCAGCTGCAGGCAGGCGACATCGCCCTCACGGGGCGCACCGAGGCCCAGATCTCCGCCGACATCGGCCGGCGCCTGCTGGCCGAGGGGCACCACCGGGTGAACTTCGCCATCGTGGCCTCCGGGCCCAACGCCGCCAGCCCCCACCACGAGGCCGGCCACCGGGTGGTCGGCCCCGGCGACGTGGTGCTGTGCGACTTCGGCGGCACCCTGCCCGCCGACGAGAGCGGCGCGGGCTACTGCTCGGACATCACCCGCTGCGTCCACGTGGGCGAGCCCCCCGCCGCGTTCCGCGACCTGTACGCCGTGCTGCACGACGCGCAGGCGCAGGCCGTCGCCGCCGCAACCGTCGGCACCCCGTGCGAGGACGTCGACGCGGTGGCCCGCAGGATCATCACCGAGGGCGGCTACGGCGACCACTTCATCCACCGCACCGGCCACGGCATCGGCATCGAGGAGCACGAGGACCCGTACGTGGTGGCGGGCAACTGCACCGCGCTCGTGCCGGGCCACGCCTTCTCGGTCGAGCCCGGCATCTACCTGCCGGGGCAGTGGGGCGCCCGCCTCGAAGACATCGTCGTCGCCGCCGAATCCGGTCCCGACCCGCTGAACCACGCCGAGCACGCGCTCGTCGTGGTCGACGTCTGAGTCGATCGTGCCCGCACCGCCGCCCGACCCGTCGCGGGAACCCGGTCACCCCTCGAACTGGCGCCCGATTCCGTTGCTCCAGCGACACGATCAGGCGCCAGAACACGGACGTGGGGCGTGATGGACCTCGACGCGGGCACCGTCCTGCTGCAGTGGGCCGCCGGCGGCCTGCTGTTCCTGTGGGTGACCACTCGCCACCGCCTGCTGGGCATCGGCTACGGCTGGCTGATGCGGGCGGTCTACGGGCTGATGGCGCTGGGAGCGCTCTGGGTGGGGCGGCGCACCGACCCGTACCTGCCGCGCGACCTGGCGTCAGCGGGGGTGGCGATCGCCGCGGGCATCGCCCTCGTCGTCTCCTACGTCCGCCGCAAGGCCGGCGTGGCCGGCCAACGCGAGGTGGTCGAGGCCCGCTCGGCCCGGGTGACGGCGATGACCGGCATCGATCGCACCGAGCGTCTCCCGGACCGGTCACTGCCCGAGTTCCCACCGTCGCTCGACCTGATCGCGCCGATCATCGGGTTCGTCGGCCTGGTGTTCGCCGGCGCCCACGTGGGCGACCCCGCCTGGCTGTCCGTGGCCCGCACCCTCACGGGCGCCGCCTTCCTGGGCGCGGTCACCGACGCCATGCTGCTGGGCCACTGGTACCTGGTGCAGCCGGGCCTGGCCCGGGACCCGTTGCGGGAGTTGGTGAAGTGGAGCGCGGCGCTGTGGCCCCTCGAGTTGCTGTTCCTGCTGTGGCCCACCGGCATGGTGTCGGCGCTCAACGGTTCGATCGACGATGGCTGGGACGGCCTGCTCAGCTGGTTCTGGCTGGCCTGTGTGGTCACCACCATCGGCCTGATCGCCGTGACCTGGGCGGCGCTGAAGGAGAAGGAGTACAGCGCGGTCATGGCCGCCACCGGCCTGCTGTACCTCGCCATCCTCATGGCCTTCGGCATGGACCTGGTGGCCCGCGCGATCCTCGCCTGAGCAGGGGGACGTGCGACCGCGGCTCCGTGCGCGCTGCCGGCGGTCCTGGCGTTGCGCCCTGGCCCTGCTGGACGGGTGTCCAGATGGCGACCAAGCTGGGGCCACGTCGATCGAGGGGGAACCTGTTGTCGAAGCCACCGCTGCGAGTCGTCCAGATGGCCACCGGCAACGTGGGCACCGAGATGCTGAAGCGCATCCCTGCGCACCCCGACCTCGAGTTGGTCGGCCTGTACTGCTGGTCGCCCGACAAGGTGGGACGCGATGCCGGCGAGATCGCCGGCATCGAGCCGCTGGGGGTGCTGGCGACCGGCGACCTGGACGATGTGCTGGCCCTGGCCCCCGACGTGGTGAGCTACAACGGCGTCTGGCCCGACATCGACCTGTTCTGCACGCTGCTCGAGGCCGGCATCAACGTGGTGACGACGTCGGACTGGATCACCGGCCACCACCGCAACCGCAACCATCCCCACCCGTCGGGCCGGCGCCCCACCGACTTGGTCGAGGCCGCCGCGAAGAAGGGCGGCGCCAGCTTCTACGGCACCGGTATGAACCCGGGGCTGGCCCAGATCCTCAGCGTGGTGGCCACCGCCGGCATGGGCCGCGTCGACCATCTCACGGTGCTCGAGACCGTCGACGTGTCGTGCCACCACTCCGTCGACACGTGGATGAACGTCGGCTACGGGCGGCCCGTCGACGACCCCGAGGTCCCCGGCCTGCTGGAGACGGGGTGCACGGTGTTCGGGGACTCGATCCACCTGATGGCCGACTGCCTCGACGTCGAGATCGAGGACATCACCTTCGAGTGCGAGTTGGGCGCCTGCACCGAGGACGTCGACCTGGGCTGGTGGCGCCTGCCGAAGGGGTCGGTGGGCGCCAGCCTGGCCAAGTTCAAGGGCATCGTCGGTGGCGAGCCCACCATCGAGGTGCACCTCGAGTGGCAGATGACCCCACACACCGATCCGCACTGGAACGTGAAGGGCTGCTACGTCACCACCATCGAGGGCGACCCCATGATCATCAACAAGCACATGATCCTGCCGGCCTCCGGCACGCCCCACTCGCTGATGGACGCCGACTACTTCGCCTCGTTGGGCATGACCATCACGGGGATGCCGGCGCTCAACGCCATGCGGTCGGTGTGCGAGGCGCGCCCCGGCCTGCTGACCAGCGCCGACCTGCCCCTGCGGGCCTTCGCCGGCCGGTTCGGCGACCAGCGAGGGCGGGGATGAGCGCCGGGTGCGAGGCGTGAGCTCGCGCTACCCGTTCCCGTCGTCGCCGAACGGCTGGTTCAGCGTCGGCGCCTCGGAGGACGTGGCGCCCGGCGACGTGAGGCCCCTCACGTACCTGGGACGCGAGCTCGTCCTGTTCCGCGGTGAGGACGGCGGGGCGCGGGTGTTCGACGCGCACTGCCCCCACCTCGGCGCCCACCTGGGGGTCGGCGGCCGGGTGTGCGGCGACGGCCTGGCCTGCCCGTTCCACGGCTGGACCTTCGGCGGCGACGGCACGCTCGTGGACGTGCCGAACCTCGAGCGCCCGCCCCGGGTCTCGGCCGGGCCGTGGCCGGTGTGCGAGCGCAACGGCCGCATCTTCGTGTGGCACCACGCGTCCGGGGCGCCGCCGGCGTTCGAGGTGCTCGGCTACCGCGCCGACGAGGCGGCGTGGACGGACTGGCGCCGCAACTCGTACCGGGTGCGGGTCCATGTGCAGGACCTGACCGAGAACATCCTCGACCGGGCCCACTTCGCCACCGTGCACGACATGGCGCCGCCCGACCAGGAGCACTTCGAGGTGTCGTTCGACGGCACCGTGATGGTGGTCGAGCAGCGCTTGAAGGTGACCGCGGTGGCCGATGCCGGCGTCGAGGTGCTGGCCCGCACGACCGCCTGCGGGCCCGGCATCGCCGCGGTGGAGGTGTCCGAGGGACCGCTCGACATGCTCACGTACATCACCCAGACGCCGGTGGACGACGCGATCACCGAGGTCAACCTGGACTTCTCCATGAAGCGCCTCGCCGACGGGGCGTCGACCGACGCGATCGCCGAGCTGAACGCCCAGGTGACCAATCTGCAGTTCACCCAGGACGTGCCCATCTGGGAGCACAAGGTGTACCGCGAGCGACCGGTGCTCACGAAGGTGGACGGCCCGGTGTCGCAGTACCGCCGCTGGTTCAGCCAGTTCTACGAGGTCGGCGCACGAACCCCATGAACCGCAGGTTCGAGCCGGACGCGATGAGTTCCGGCCGCGGATCGGGTCAGTAGGGACGAAGCGACGCCGTGGGCAACGAACGTCCGCGCGACGCATACTTGAGGGTCCGACGAGGAAAGGGTTTCGCCATGGCGCGCGCCATCTGGAGCGGTTCGGTCAGCTTCGGGCTGGTCAGCATCCCCGTGAAGCTCTACAACGCGGTGAGCCGGCGGACCGTGCACTTCAACCAGCTCGACAACCGCACGAACTCGCGGATCAAGCAGAAGCGGGTGTCGGCCGAGGACGGCAGTGAGGTGCCCTCGGAGCACCTGGTCAAGGGCTACGAGCTCGGCTCGGGCAACTACGTGATCGTCACCGACGACGAGCTGGCCGCCCTCGATCCGAAGGCCCAGCGCACGATCGAGATCGAGGAGTTCGTCGACCTCGCCGACATCGACCCCATCTACTACGACAGCGCCTACTACCTGGCGCCCGACCAGGCCACGGTGAAGCCCTACGCCCTGCTGGCCGAGGCCATGGAGCGCAGCCAGAAGGTGGGCATCGCCCGGTTCGTCATGCGCACCAAGCAGTACCTGGCCGCCATCCGGCCGGTCGACGGCAAGCTCGTCCTGTCCACCATGGTGTACCCCGACGAGGTCAACGCCCCGGCCGAGATCGCCGAGCTGAGCGACGTCGAGGGCGTCGAGGTGTCCGAGCGCGAGCTCGACATGGCCGAACAGCTGGTCGAGTCGCTGGCGGCCGAGTTCGAGCCCGAGAAGTACCGAGACACCTACCGCGAGCAGGTGCTCGCGCTCATCGAGCGCAAGGCGGCCGGTGAGGACGAGGTGGTCACCGCGCCGGCCGCGGCCGAGACCGAGAAGGTGGTCGACCTGATGGCGGCCCTCGAGGCCAGCGTGAAGGAGGCCAAGGCCGCCCGGTCCCGCCACCCCAGCGGCAAGGACGGCGACGCCGAGGTGGCGGTGAAGCCGGCGAAGCGCGCCCCCGCCAAGAAGAAGGCCCCGGCCAAGGCCGTCGCGGCCAAGCGCAAGTCCGCCTAGATCGAGTCGGGAGGACCGCCCGATCCGGACGGCCGACGTTGCGCAGCGGAGCGGAGCAGCGACGCGCGCCTGCGTCGGATGCCGAAGGCGCTCCGACGAAGGAGGAGCCAGTGTGAACGTCTCGATCGAGGGCCACGAGCTCAAGCTGTCCAACCTGGACAAGGTCTTGTACCCGGAGGCCCACTTCACCAAGGCCGAAGTGATCGACTACTACGTGCGCGTCGCCCCGGCGATGTTGGCGCACCTCCGGGGCCGGGGGGTGACGTTGCGCCGCTACCCGAACGGGGTCGACGGCACGTCGTTCTTCGAGAAGCGCTGCGCCTCGCACCGTCCGGGGTTCGTGAAGGTGGCGCTCGGCCCCGGGGATCGCAACGGCGGCATCGAGTACTGCGTGCTGGACGACGCCGCCAGCCTGGCGTGGGCCGCCAACATGGCCGCGCTGGAGGTCCACGCGCCGATGGCCCGGGCCGTAGACATCGAGACACCCACCATGGTGGTGTTCGACCTCGATCCGGGCCCGCCCGCCACCATCACCGAGTGCGCCCAGGTGGCCCTCGACATCCGCGAGCTGCTCGAGCCGCTCGGGCTGGAGCTGTTCGCGAAGACCTCGGGGTCGAAGGGCCTCCAGCTGTACCTGCCCCTCAACACGCCCGCCACCCACGAGGGTGCGTCCGGGTTCGCGCTGGCGGTCGCGCAGCTGTTGGAGAAGCACCACCCCACCCGCGTCGTGAGCGCGATGACCAAGGCGCTGCGCACCGGAAAGGTGCTCATCGACTGGAGCCAGAACTCCCGGCACAAGACCACCGTGGCGGCCTACTCGTTGCGGGCCCGGCCACAGCCCACGGTGTCCACCCCCGTGTCGTGGGACGAGGTGGGCGACGCCGCCGACGGGGGGCCACTGTCGTTCACCGCACCCGAGGTGCTCGACCGTGTGGAGGCCCTCGGCGACCTGTTCGCGCCGACCGTCACCCTCGAACAGGAGCTGCCGGCGCCGTCCGGCTGAGGGTGCGGTGCCGACCGCCCACCGGTGGCCGTCGCAGGTGGCCGGGCCCAGCCTCGGGCGGAGCCGCCGAGCGTGGTGCCCGCGGGTCGGGCCCGGCGTCGGGCACAACGGGTCGGCCGTCGGGGATGGACGGGCGTCCGGGGGCCGCTGGTATCTTTGGGGCCATGTCGAGTCGCAGCCTGCCCCGACGGATCGCCGGCCGCCTGAAGCGCATGGTCCGGCCACCCGCACCGGTGCCCGACGAGACCGACGCCACCGAGCACGGCGCCTACGACGCCGCGCACGGGGATGACCCGGACGAGGCGCCGGTCGAGGCGACCGCGGAGGCCCCCGAGACCGCGTCCGCCCCCGAGCCCCCGGCGGCGCCGTTGCCCCCGCCGGTGCTGCACCCCATCGACGCGCCGGCCACCATGCGCGACCCCGACCGGCAGGCCGAGTTCGAGTCGATCGGCTACACGATCGTCGACCTGATCACCCCCGACGACGCGGCCGAGCTGCTGGCGCTGGCCCGCGAGGTGCACAGCGCGCCGGGCGAGAAGGTGTGGGAGTCGGACTTCTACAGCCACGACCCCGAGGTGAAGCGCCGGGTGGCGGAGGCCATCAAGTCCACCGTGCAGCCGGCCATCGACCGTCACCTGGTGGACCACGAGACCATCATCCAGAACTTCGTGGTGAACTGGCCCGGCGACGGCGGTGGTCTCGAGTTGCATCAGCACTCGTCGATCACCGACGAGACCAAGTTCCGCGCCGCGGTGGTGTGGCTGGCCCTCACCGAGACCTCGCTCGAGAACGGCACCCTCAACGTGGTCCCCAAGAGCCACCGGGTGCTGGGCCAGCACAAGGCCGAGCGCACCCCGGAGTGGTTCGAGGGCATCCACGAGCACCTGCTCGACCACCACCTCGAGACGGTGGTGCTCCAGCCCGGGCAGGCGCTGGTGTTCGACAACGCCGTGCTGCACAACTCGTTCTCGAACATCACCGACGAGCCCCGCATGACGGCGGTGATCGCCATCGCCCCCCGGGCCGCGCAGCTGCGCTACTACGACTACGTCGACGACGGCACGGTCGAGATCTACGAGCTCGAGCCCGAGTTCTTCCTCGAGCAGGTCGCGGCCACCCAGGGTGAGTGGGCCAAGCCCGACACCCTGGTGTCGCTGGGTGTCGAGCACATCGACGTCCGGCGGCTCACGCCCGAGGAGACCCTGGCCTTGCTGCCCCACGGCACCGCCGGCCGCCAAGCCCAGGAGCTGGGCACCCGCACACCCCACCAGGGCTGATCAGCAGGGCTGATCGCCCCCGACCGCCCCTCCGCGCTACCGGGCGACGAAGTACTTGGCCCGGGGGTGGTGGCAGATGATGGCCGAGGTGGTCTGCTCGGGCTGGTACTGGTAGCCCGTGTCCTCGCTGACCTCGAGGCCGATGCGCTCGGCGCCGAGCAGCTCGGCCACCTTCACGTTGTCCTCCAGGTCGGGGCAGGCGGGGTACCCCCACGAGTAACGACCGCTGCGGTACGACTGGCGGAACAGGCCGTTCAGGTCGGGGCCGTCCTCGTCGGCGAAGCCCCACTCGTCGCGGATGCGGTGGTGCCAGTACTCGGCCAGCGCCTCGGCCATCTCGACGCCCAGGCCGTGCAGCAGCAGGTACTCCTGGTAGCGGTCGGCGGCGAACAGCTCGGCGGTGCGCTCGGAGACCTTCGCGCCCATGGTGACGATCTGGAAGGCGGCGTAGTCCTCCTCGCCCGACTCGATCGGCCGGAAGAAGTCGGCGATGCACAGCCAGGGCTCCTTGGACTGGCGGGGGAAGTCGAAGCGCAGCCATTCGGCCGTGCGGGTCTCGTCCTTCCAGATCACCAGCTGGTTGCCGTCGCCGTTGGCCGGGAAGTAGCCGTAGACCACCTGGGGCACCAGCAGGTCGTCCTGCTTGGCGATCGACAGCTGCTCGCGCAGGGTCGGCCGGATGCGGTCCTTGAACTCGTCGTCGGACTCGCCGCCCTCGGGGCGGAAGCCCCACTGGTTGCGGAAGATGGCCGTCTCGTTGAGGTAGGCGGCGATGTCGTCGATGGCCAGGCCCTTCACGACCTTCGAGCCGAGGAACGGCGGCGTGAACACCGGGTTGTCGGTCACTACGTCGGGGGAGCGCGGGGGCGCTTCGGCCCCGTCGTCCTCGGTGGCGAACTTGGCCTTGACCCGGGCGGGCACCACGGAGTCGGACGGCACCCGGCCCCAGTCGGCATCGTCGTCCGCACCGCGGCGGATCTCGCCGAGCCGGTCCATCACCCGGAGGCCCTCGAAGGCGTCCTTGCCGTAGAAGAGGCGACCCTCGTACACCTCGCGCAGGTCGCGCTCGACGTACGAGCGGGTCAGGGCGGCGCCGCCCAGCACCACCGGGATGTTCGACAGCTCGCGTGCGTTCAGCTCGTCCAGGTTGTCGCGCATGATCAGCGTGCTCTTCACGAGCAGCCCGCTCATCCCGATGGCGTCGGCGTTGACCTCGAGGGCCTTGTCGATCATCTCCGAGATGCTGATCTTGATGCCGAGGTTGTGCACCTCGTAGCCGTTGTTGGTGAGGATGATGTCCACCAGGTTCTTGCCGATGTCGTGGACGTCGCCCTTCACCGTGGCCAACACGATGGTGCCCTTGCCGGTGTCGCCCTCGACCCGCTCCATGTGGGGCTCGAGGAAGGCGACGGCGGTCTTCATGGTCTCGGCCGACTGCAGCACGAACGGCAGCTGCATCTCGCCGGCGCCGAACAGCTCGCCCACGACCTTCATGCCCGCCAGCAGGGTGTCGTTGACGATGCCGAGCGCGGGCGTGCCGTTGTCGAGGGCCGTCTGCAGGTCGGCCTCGAGTCCGTCGCGCTCACCGTCGATGATGCGCTGCGACAGGATCTGCTCGATCGTCCAGTCGGTGCGGTCCTCCTGCACCACCTCGGTGGTGGAGACGTCCTCGAACACGGCCAGCAGGGCCTGCAGCGGGTCGTAATTGGGATCGTCGCCCGTCCCGCCGGCGGTGCCGCGGCGGTCGTAGACGAGGTCGAGGCAGACCGAGCGCTGCTCGTCGGGGATCTTGTTCAGCGGCATGATGCGCGCCGCGTGCACGATGGCCGAGTCGAGCCCTGCCTCGACCGCCTCGTGCAGGAACACCGAGTTGAGCACGTGGCGGGCCGCGGGCTTGAGGCCGAACGAGGCGTTGGAGACGCCCAGCGTGGTGAAGGCGCCGGGGATCTCGGACTTGATGCGCTTGATGGCCTCGAAGGTCTCGATGGCGTCGCGGCGCAGGTCGTCGTCGCCGGTGGACAGGGGGAAGGTGAGCGCGTCGAAGATCAGGTCGGAGGCCTCGAGGCCGTAGCGGTTCACCGCCAGGTCGTGGATGCGGTGGGCGATGCGCATCTTCCACTCGACGTCGCGGGCCTGGCCCTCCTCGTCGATGAGCAGGCAGATGACCGCGGCGCCGTACTCACGTGCCAGCGTGAACACGCGGTCGAGGCGAGAGCCCTCGGCCTCGCCGTCCTCCAGGTTGGCCGAGTTGAGGATGGCCCGGCCGCCGAGCCACTGCAGTCCGGCCTCCATCACCTGGGGCTCGGTGGAGTCCATCACCAGGGGGGCGCTGGCCTGGGTGGCGAAGCGCTTGGCCACCTCGTCCATGTCGCCGGTGCCGTCGCGGCCCACGTAGTCGACGCAGACGTCGAGGATGTGCGAGCCCTCCTTCACCTGGTCCTTGGCCATCTGGACGCAGGTGTCCCAGTCGCCGTCGAGCAACGACTCCTTGAACTTCTTGGAGCCGTTGGCGTTGGTGCGCTCGCCGATGATGAGGAACGACGTGTCCTGGTGGAACGGCACCAGGCTGTAGATCGACGTGGCGCCGGGCTCGTGCTGAGGGGTGCGGGGGGCGGGCGTGAGGTCGCGGCAGTGCTCGACCACCTGGCGCAGGTGCTCGGGCGTGGTGCCGCAGCAGCCACCCACCACCTGCACGCCGAGCTCGGTGATGAACCGGGACTGGTGCTCGACCAACTGCTCGGGCGTGAGGTCGTAGTGCATCTTGCCGTCCACCACGCTGGGCAGGCCGGCGTTGGGCAGGCACGAGATGGGCATGCGGGCGTGCTGGGACAGGTGGCGGAGGTGCTCACCCATCTCGGTCGGGCCGGTGGCGCAGTTCAGCCCGATGATGTCGGGCCGCATGGGGTCGAGCGCGGCGAGGGCGGCGCCGATCTCGGTTCCGGGCAGCATGCGCCCGGTGAGCTCCATCGTCACCTGCACCTGGAGGGGCACCTGGCGGCCCGCGCTCGCCATGGCCCGGCGGGCACCGTTCATGGCCGCCTTCACGCTGAGCAGGTCGAACATCGTCTCGATGATCAGCAGGTCGACGCCACCCTCGAGCAGGGCGGCGGCCTGGATCTCGAAGCCGTCGCGCAGCTCCGCGTAGCGGATCTGCCCGAGCGAGGGGAACTTGGTGCCGGGGCCGATCGACCCGGCGACGAAGCGGGGGGACCCGGGCGTGGCGTACCCGTCGGCCACCTCGCGGGCGATGCGGGCGGCCGCGAGGTTGATCTCGTGGGCCCGCTCGGCCAAGCCGTACTCGCCGAGGGTCACGGGGAGGCCGCCGAACGTGTCGGTCTCGACCACGTCGACGCCGACGTCGAGGTAGGCCTGGTGGAACGCGGCGACCACGTCGGGACGGGTGACGGCCAGGTACTCGTTGCAGCCCTCGAGGTCCGGGCCACCGAAGTCGTCCGGGCTGAGATCGAGCGTCTGCAGGAACGTGCCGGTGGCGCCGTCGTACACGACCACGCGCTCGTTGACCAGGTCCAGGAAGCTCGCCATCAGAGCAGGCTACCGACCGGGTCCTCCGTTGGAGAAAGGCGATTGGCCGGCCGCGGCGGTCGGTGGACCGTGGCGAGCAGGCTGGACGCAGCGATGGCGAGGAACGGCAGGCTCGGCACCCGGAAGCGGGGGTCGCCGAGGCTGATGAGGGGGATGACGAGCAGCAGCCAACCGGCGCCGGCGACGATCGCCACCCCACGGTGGCGGCGGACGACGGCGAGCGCGGTGCCGAGGACCGCCAGGACCACGACGAGCCGCGACCACAGCGTGGACAGGCGGATGAGGGCGAGGGCCACGCCCCGGCTCAGCTGACGGCCGTCGCGGGAGTTCACCTCGTCGATGCCCGAACGGTCCGAGGCCCACAGCGTGGCCTCCATGCGCCCCACCATCAGACGGGGCTCGCGGCCGGGGTTGTCGAGCAGCAGGTGCCAGGCCCGAGAGAGCCGGTCGCGGTTGGCCTCCACCGCCGGGTCCTCGGGGTCGTACGGGCAGCGCTCGAAGTCGATGGGGCCACCGTCGGCCTCGGGCAGGCGGCCGAGGCACAGGCTCGAGCCGGCGCGCAGGTCGAAGGGCACGAACGCCCGGGTGACGTAGGAGGAGCGGATCGCGAAGGGCAGGATGACGAGGAGCATCACGCCACCGCCGACGGCCACGGACCGGCACCGGCTGCGCCAGGAACCCCCCGCGGGGACGACCAGGAACAGGGCGAGGAGCACGAGCGAGCCGGGCCGGACCTCCACCGCGAGGCCCAGCACCGCGCCCGCGGCCACGAGATGCCAGGTGGGCGGGCGGCGCTCCCAGACCAGCGCGAGCACGACGAGCACTCCGAGCAACATGGCCAGCGGCTCGGACAGGGCCATCGGCGCGCCGACCACCACGTTCGGCCAGACGGCCAGCGTCGCGGCGGCCGCGAGGCCGACTGCCGGACCGGCCACGCGGCGGCCCAGCACGCCGGTGAGCGCGACGGTGACGCCGGACATCGCAGCCTGCACGAGCCCGATGGTCACGACCAGGTCCGGGCGCAGCCACGCCGCCGATCGTGCGAGGTCGACCAGGGCCACGAAGAGGGGGTAGCCGGCGGACACCTCGGCGGACGTGGTGGGACCGACTCCGGCCCGCCACTGCCGGGCAAGGCGGAGGTAGAACCACTGGTCGCCGAAGTACGCCGGGTCGCCCCGGTAGCGCACGGCGATGTAGGCGCTCGTGGCGGCCGACACGATGGCCATCAGGCCGATCGCGACCCACCATCGGCGTCCGGCCGAGGCGGCCGAGCCGGTCGATCCGTCCCACCGTCCCGCCCCGCCGGCCCTGGAGGCCGACGGGTCAGGCCTCGACGGGATCGGCGCGTCGGCGGCGGGAGGGTCCAAGGAGGGCCTGCGGGGGGCGGGGGACCCGCCCGAGCTCGACCGAGAGGCCGTCGGGGGGACACTCGTCCCCTGTCCCGGTCAGTGGCTGCGGCACGTCGGTACTGTACCGATGCCCTGTCGACCGGCTCCGACGCTCATCGAGCGGGTCGGCCCAGCCGCCACCGGTGAGCGGCCACGCCGGTGTCGCGGGCGCGTGCGCCCGAAGCGGTGTCGGTCGGTGGGGAGCGGGCGACCGGCGCCGGACCGGGAACCGCCGGTGGCTCCCTAAGGTGTCGCCATGAAGATCTACACCCGCAAAGGGGACGACGGCACCACCGGTCTCCTGTACGGCGGGCGCGTGGCCAAGGACTCGCCGTTGCCCACCGCGTACGGCGAGGTGGACGAGGCCCAGGCCGTGCTGGGCATGGCCCGGGCCGAGGCCGAGCCGGGCGGCGAGCTCGACACCATGCTCATCGCCCTCGAACGCGACCTGTGGGTGCTGATGGCCGAGTTGGCGGCCAGCCCCCAGCACCGCGACCGGCTGGTGGCCGGCACCAGCCTGGTCACCGCCGAGATGGTCACCGGCCTCGAGGGTCAGATCGACGCGGTGTCGGAGCGCTTCGAGGCGCCCAACGAGTTCGTGGTGCCGGGTGAGAACCGGGTGGCCGCCACCCTCGACCTGGCCCGGACCGTGGTGCGACGAGCCGAGCGCCACGCGCTGTCGGCGGTGGTCGACGGGTCACAGGTGGTGCCGTACCTGAACCGGCTGAGCGACCTGTTGTGGGCACTGGCCCGCTGGCAGGGTGGTCAGGCCCTGATCGCCCGGGAGGCGCACTCATGACCATCGAATTCTCCGTCGCCCGAGCGGGCGGTGATCTCGATGTCGACGTCGACGTCACGGCCCACCTCCTGGCCGTGGGTGACGACGTCCCTCCCGACGTGGACGGCGACGTGGCCGCTCGCCTGGGCTTCGAGGGCAAGGCGAGCACCTGCCAGGTGCTGACCGATCGTGCCGGGCGGCTCGTGGCCCTGGTGGGGCTGGGCCCCGCCGCCGACGTCGATCACGCCGCCCTGCGCACCGCCGGTGCCACGCTGGCCCGCGGGGTGCGCCGCCACCGCAGCGTGGTGGTGGGGCTCGCGGCTCGTCCTGGCCTCGATCCCCGGACCGCGGCCCAGGCCCTCGGCGAGGGCCTGGTGCTGGCCAGCTACTCGTACGACCGCTTCAAGTCCGAGCCCGAGCCGAGCGACCTGTCGCGGGTCGTCGTCCTCGCCGGCAGCGACGAGGACGACGATGCGGTCGTCGACGGCCTCGGTCGGGCCGCGCGCGTCGCGGACGCGGTCTGCTGGGCGCGTGACCTGGTCAACGCGCCAGGCGGCACGCTGACCCCGCGGGCCCTGGCCGATGCCGCGGTCGAGATGGCCCGCCGGGAAGGGCTGGAGATCACCGTGCTCGACGAGGAGGCCATCGCCGAGGCGCGCCTCGGCGGACTGCTCGGCGTGAGCCGTGGCTCCACCCAACCACCCCGGTTCATCGAGGTGCGCCACGTGCCCACCGGCCCGTCCCGTGGCCGGGTGGCGCTGGTGGGGAAGGGCATCACCTTCGACTCGGGTGGCCTGTCCATCAAGCCTGCCGATTCGATGGTGGGGATGCAGGGAGACATGGGCGGCGCGGCGGCGGTGCTGGGTGCCATGTCGGTGGTCACCACCTTCGCGCCCGACCTCGAGGTGCGGGCCTACGTGCCCGCCACCGACAACATGCTGGGAGGCGACGCCACCCGCCCGGGCGACGTGTTGACGATCCGCAACGGCACCACGGTGGAAGTGCTGAACACCGACGCCGAGGGCCGCCTGGTGCTCGCCGACGGGCTGTGCCTCGCCGCCGAGGCCGAGCCCGACGCCGTGGTCGACCTGGCCACCCTCACCGGTGCCTGCATGGTGGGGCTCGGCAGTCGCATCGCCGGCCTGATGGCCAACGACGACGCGTGGGGCGAGCAGGTCCGCGGCGCGGCCGACCGAGCCGGCGAGCGGGTGTGGCCCCTGCCGCTGCCTGACGACTACCGCAGCTACCTCGACTCCCCGGTGGCCGACCTGAAGAACGTGGGCCCCCGCTGGGGTGGTGCGCTCACCGCCGGTCTGTTCCTGCGCGAGTTCGTGCCGTCGGGGCTGCGCTGGGCGCACCTCGACATCGCCGGCCCGGCCTGGGTCGACGAGCAGGAGGACCTGAGCGCCAAGGGCGGCACCGGGTTCGGGGTGCGCACCCTCGTGGCCCTGCTCGAGGGATTCGAGCGCCCCGAGCCCGAGCCGGCCGCCACCGGCGCAGACGCCACTGGCTGAGCGCGCCCGGGCGCTCAGGCGCCGGCGGTGTCGTCCGGCCGGGGTGCGGGGGAGGTGCGCCGGCCCCGGTGGCGCCAGTGCTCCACCGCGTGGGCCAACCCGGCCAGCCCGGTGCGCAACAGGGGCACTCGGGAGATCTCGTCGCCGTAGTGGGTGGGGATGGCGACCTCGGCGATCTTGTCGCCGTTCTCCAGCAGCCGCAGGGTGATGGCCGTGTCGAAGTCAAAGCCGTTGGGCAGGTCGTGCAGGTCGGCGATGGCCATGAGCCGCGACACCCGGTAGGCGCGGAACCCGCTGAACCACTCCGTGAGGTGGGCCCCGCTCAGCCAGTTGAAGGTGCGGCTGAGGACCCGGTTGCCGATCCGGCGGTCGATGGGCATGCGGCCCCGCTTGGCACCACCGGGGAGGATCATGCGCGACCCGTGCACCGCACCGGCCTCCTCGGCGACGAGGGGGGCGATCAGCTGGTCGCTCATCTCGGGCGGGTACTGGCCGTCACCGTGGACGAGGACGGCCACATCGGCCCCGCGGTCGTGGGCCCACTGGTACATCGCCTTCTGGTTGCCGCCGTAGCCCAGGTTCACCGGCTGGCGGATCACCTCGACCTCGAAGTGGGGGTTGCGGGCCGCCCACTTCTGGGCCAGCTCGTAGGTGTTGTCGGTGCTGGCGTCGTCGGAGATCAGCACCCACGGCGCGCGGCCGTCGATAGTGGTCGGGATGCGATCGAGGAGCTCCTCGATCGTGTCGGCCGCCTCGTAGGCGACAACGGTGACGGCTATCTGCATGACACCAGGCTCTCCGCCGGCGGGACGTCGGGGCGCGCTCGGGCGATCAGGATCAGGGGGTTGGTGCCAAGGCCGGCTCGACCTCGGCATCGGTGCGGTCGGCGGACACGCCGGCCTTGGCCCGCTCGCCCTTCTTCAGCGCCTCGGCCTCGCGCTCCTCGGTCTGGCGCAGGGCCAGGTTCTTGCGCTTGGTGCGCACCATCTGGTCGAGGTAGGTGTCCTCGGAGCCGGTGAGCTGCGCCTTGAAGAACTTGAAGGCCCGTCGGGGCCGGCGCATCCAGCTCGTGATGTAGAACGCCGAGATCATGAAGAGCTGCATGATGCGCAGTTCCTTGGCGCTGAGGCGGGGGTTCCAGCTGCGGTGCTCGGACGAGCCCCGGGACAGGCCCACGTAGTAGGCCGCCTCGTCGATGACGTGCTCGCCGGAGGCGACGAGGTCGTCGAAGTCCTGGCTGCCCGGGTACGGGCAGAACATCATCACGGCCACGTCGGAGCAGCCGAGCCAGGCGCACTTCAGCATGAAGCGCACCGACTTCCACAGGTCGGCCCGGGTCTCGTGCGGGTGGCCGATGAGGATGTTGATCATGGTGTGCAGGCCGATGTCCTCGCCGTCGACGATGGCCTCCTGCACGTGGCTGAGCTTCACGCGCTTGTCCATGATGTCGAGCATGCGCTGCGAGCCGCTCTCGGGGGCGAAGGTGATGTTGCGGCAGCGCGTGTCGTAGATGCGCTGCAGCACCTCGCGGTCGATGGCCTCGATCCGGGTGCCCACCGGGAGCTGCCAGTCGACGTCGAGGTTCGCCTTCTCGAGGGCGTCGCACAGGCCGAGCGTCCACTTGCGGTTGGTCGCGGCGGTGAGGTCGACGAAGTTCACGTTGCCGATGCCGTACTTCTCGACGTACCCGGCGATCTCGTCGACCACGTCCTCGGGCTCACGTACCACGTACTTGGTGGTCCACATCTGCGGCGACGAGCAGAACGAGCACTTGTACGGGCAGCCGCGGGTGCCGAGCACCTGCATGGACCGGCCGCGGTCAACGCCGAAGAAGGGGTAGTGCTTCCAGTACTTGTCGAGCGGCACGAGGTCCCACGCCGGGCGGGGGATGAGCGTGTTGACCTCTTTCTTGGTCATGCGGATCGACAGGCCCGTGTCGATGATGCCGGTGCCCTCGGAGGTCTCGTGCATGGCGATGCCGGTCATCCCGCTGAGCGAGCGCCCGGCGGCCCGGCGGTCGGCGATCTCGACCATGGTGGCCTCGCCCTCGCCGAGGACGCAGCAGTCGAGGTGCTTGCTCTGCTCGAGCATGGTCTTGTGGAACGCGGTGCCGTTCTCGCCGCCGATGCAGATGAAGATCTCAGGGCGACGCTCGGCGATGAGGTCGATGAGGTCGCGGATGGTGGGCCACTCGTGCAGGAACATCGTGGTGATGCCGACGATGGTGGTGGCGGGGTCGATGCGGTCGACGATCTCGGGCAGCGAGAGGCCGATCTGGTGCAGCTTGCCGATCGGGGAGTCGATCTCGATCCACTGGTCGATGGCCTCGCCGGCACCGTCGATCAGTTGCACGGTGTGGCCGGCGTCGCGCAGCGCCGCCGCCACGTAGGCCGCACCGATCGGTGGCGTGGGTCCGTGGGTGGCCAGCGCGCCGGGCATGACGACCACGGGGGCTCGCAGGATCGTGACGGTCGATTTCGGGGCTCCCGAGCTCAGCGTCGCCACACTCGCTCCGTGGCCGGGATCGTTGGAATCGAGCATCTGCAATCCTTTGCGTTGATGGACCGGATTCGCTCCGGCGATTCTAGGCGCGGGCGCCCGCGCGATGACGAACGGACCACGGGGTCGAGGCTTGTCCGGAAGGTCGGGCGTTCAGCGCAGATCGAGCCACCGGCGGGCTCGTCCCCGCCACGAGTGGAGGTACCGCTGCTGCGCGATCAGCACGTCGGCGGTCAGGGGTGACTCTGCCCGCTCCGCGGTGGCGACGACGGGATACTCGTCGGGCACCGAGGCCCGCAGGGAGCGGTAGCTGGTCTGGAGGAAGAAGTCGAAGTCGACCCGGCGCACCTCGACCCGGTCGATCAGGATGCTCACGGCGTGGCACAGCGGCGCCTCGCGAGGCGCGAACATCCCGGCGATGGCACCGCGGGCGCGGTCCGATCGGTTCGGCGGCGAGCCGTGCAGGAGTCGCCCGTCCATGATCAGCACGTCGCCCGCGGCCACGTCGATCGGGATCGAGTGGGCCCACAGGGCCTCGAGGTCGTTGATGTAGGTGGGGACGGTGCGGGTGCCCCGCCACTCGTAGCCGGCGCGGTGGCTGCCGGGGAGCACGTGCATCGGCCCGTTGTCCACGGCCACGGTGATGTCGTCGAGCGCGATCCAGGCGGTGACGGCCCGGTAGTCGTGCTCGTCGACCACGTTGGGGTCCTGGTGGAGGGGGAGCACGCTGTCGGGGCCCGGGTGCTTCACGAGGAACGAGCTCTGCACCACGTGGTGGTCGACGAACACCTCGTCGGCGATGCGCGCCCACACCGGCGCCATCTCGTTCTTCAGCCGGATGCGGTCCTCGGGTACGCACTCGTCGGTGCTGATGCGCCAGCCCTCACCCGGCGCCATCTGGTGCAGCCACTCCTGGTCGGCGCCGGCGGTGGCGGGCACCGTCTCGCGCTCGGGCCCGACGGGGGCGGTGGCGTAGACGCGGCGCACGTGCTCCAGGTCGTCGAGCGCGAGCCGGGGCATCCGGAGGTAGCCGTCACGGTCGAGCACCCGCTCGAGGTGCGGGTCCTTCATCGTCGGCGGGATCACGGCGACACGTCCACGGGCGCGCCGGTCGGGTCGAACTGGTCGACCACCTCCCACTCGATGTCGATGGGGAGGGTGAGGATCTCCATCTGGATGCGCGTTCCGATCTTCATCGCCTGCCAGACCTGGGCCGTCACCTTACCCTCGACCTCGTCGATGGCGGTCACCAGGACGTAGAGATGGCCGAGCATGGGGTTCTGCGGCACGGCGCCGGTGAAGCGGTAGGTGCCGACCTCGGAGAGGGGCCCGCCGGCGGGGGCCACGATGCGGGTGAACACGATCGAGCGCCGCACCAGCTCGGGCTCCATGTCGTTGGGGTTGCCCACCTTGGCCATGAGCGAGAACTCGAGGCGGACGGTGGGGCTCGGTTCGTGGACCTCGACCCGGCCCTCGAACTCGAGCCGACCGTTCGGGGGCACCTGGCGCGGCTCGAGGCGCAGCCGGTCGACCCGCACCGGGCTGGTGAACTGGACGACGCCGCCCTCCCACCCGGCGCCTCCCTGGCGCTCGACCACCTCGCTGGCGGGTCCCTCGTCGACGACCCGGCCCTTCTCGAGGCGGACCACCCGGTCGCAGATCTCCTCGACGAGCTCGAGGTCGTGCGACACGAACACGGCACTGGAGCCCTGCCCCACCAGCCGGCGGACGGCGTTGATGGCGTGTCTCTGGAAGCCCCGGTCGCCGACCGCGAGCGCCTCGTCGATCAGCAGCACATCGGGCGACGAGTTCACCGCCAGCGCCATGCCCAGGCGGGTTCTCATGCCACTCGAGTACTGCTTGACCGGAGCCTTGACGGCGTCGCCGATCTCGGCGAACTCCAAGATGTCGGGCATCGCGGCGTCGATCTCGGCGGCGGACAGGCCCAGCAGGCCGCCGGTCTGCACGATGTTCTCCAGGCCGGTGAGGCTGGGGTGGAAGCCGATGCCGAGCTCGAGCATCGACACCAGCCGGCCCCGGCTGGTGACGACCCCGGAGGTCGGGGCCACCACGCCGGCGATGGTCTTCAGCAGCGTGGACTTGCCCGATCCGTTGGGCCCGATGATGCCGAGGCACTCGCCCTCGAAGACCACGGCGTCGACCCCTTCCAGCGCCACCACCTCGCCGGTGCGCTCGTCGGGCATCATCTCGTTGGGCAGCGCGGCGCGGAAGCCCCCCTTGCGCAGGCCGGCGTGGAAGCGCTTCGAGACGGCACGGCACTCGACCACCGTCGGGCGCTGGGGATCGGCCGTGTCCGCCGTGCCCACGGCGTCGGCGAGGCCGTCGGCCGCCGCGTCGATCCGCTCGATGTGGAACTCGACCTCGGTGGCGATCTGGGGCTGCTGGCGGGTGACCGGCCCCTCGATCCACAGCTCGGTCTCCTCACGGTCGAGCACCCGTTGCGTCGTCTCGTCCACCAGCGCCACCCGGACCTGGGCGTGGCCGCTGTCGACGGGCAGCCCGGAACTGCGCCCGGTCAGGCGGTACCCCCCAGGGGTCCGCAACGCCGGGGGGAGCGGCGCGCTGGCGCGGGCGATGGTGGTGTCGGGCGCGAGGGTGGCCCAGTTGAGCTCCAGCGCCATCGCCGGCTCGGCGGTCTCGGCGCTGACCACCACCTCCGCCTCCATGCTGAGCTCGTCCCACGGCCGCACGTGGGACGAGTGGAGGTCGAACGACCGGAAGCGCATCGTGGGCTCGTCGGCCTCGGCCAACTGCACGGGTTGAGGGGTCAGGTAGCGCTGGATGACCTCGGTGCTCGGCCCGTCGTCCACCACCCGGCCCTTGCGGATCTGGATCACCCGGTCGCACACGCTGGCCACCAGCCAGGTGGCGTGCGAGACGAACAGCAGCGTGGTGCCCCGGGCGTGCATCTCGGCGATGCGATCGATGCAACGGAGCTGGAACTCCGGGTCGCCGACGGCGAGCACCTCGTCGATCAGCAACACGTCGGTGGGGACGTGGACCGACACCGCGAACCCGAGGCGCGCCCGCATCCCGGTGGAGTAGTGCTTCAGCGGGGTGTCCATGGCGTCTTCGATGCCGGCGAACTCGATGATGGCCGGCATGGCCTCGTCGGCCTGTTCCGGGCTGAGCCCCAGGATCGTGGCGGTGCCCCGGGCGTTCTCGCGCCCGGTCAACTCGTGGTGGAAGCCGAGCCCGAGCTCGATCATCGACCCGACGGTGCCGACGCAGTCGACCGTGCCGGTGGTCGGCTCGATCACCCCCGCGAGGAGCTTGAGCACGGTGGACTTCCCGGCCCCGTTCGACCCGATGAGGCCCACCGCCTCGCCGGGGCTGATGTCGAGGTCGATGTCCTGCAGCGCGGTCATCTCGTTGCGGAGGGTCGGCGTCCCCCAGGGCAGCGCCGTGCCCCACGATTTGCGGCCGGCCCGGTCGTACGACTTCGAGACCCCCCGCAGCCGGATGGTCCCGGTCGCGAGGTCGCCGGGATCAGAGGACATCGGCGATGCGCTGCTCGATCTTCCGCATGTACAGCAGCGAGAGCACGAGCAGGACCGACCCGACGGTGAGGTGGATCGCGGTGAGTGACCAGTTGGGCCACAGCCCGCACAGCAGGGTGCGCCGCAACCCGTCGATGGCCACAGCGATGGGGTTGATCACCGCCAGCCAGGACAGCGATCCGAGGAACGACGCGTCGTACATCACCGGTGTCGCGAAGAAGCCGGCGCGCAGGAACAGCTGGACCGCCTGGGTGAGGTCCCGGATGAACACTGCAAGCGCCGCGGCGAAGATGGAGAGCGCGCAGGTCCACACCACCAGCAGCAGCACCACCGGTATGGATCCGAGCACCGTGATCGTGGGAGTGATGTGCTGGAGCCCGGCGACGATGAAGATGGTGAAGAACGAGATCGCGAAGTCGAGGCCGTTGACGCCGACGTCGGCGAGTGGGATCGCCTCGCGGGGGAAGTAGATCTTGCTGGTCAGCGGCGCGGCCATGATGAGGCTGCTGGTGGCCATGCCGAAGCCACCCGAGAAGAAGGTCCACACCACGAGGCCGGTCCACGCCGAGCTCAGGTAGGGGGCGCACGATCCCGTGGCGCCGAAGGCCTGGGTGAGGATGACGCCGTAGACCGCCATGTACACGAGCGGGGTGATCACCGCCCAGGCCAGGTCGAGCATGCTCTCCCGGTACCGCACACGGAACTCGCGCGGCGTGAGGATCTTCAACAGCGCCCAGGTGCGCGACATGCGCTCGTGCATGCCGGGCCTCACGGCGGTCGAGCGCTCCTGCATCGGGCCGATGGTAGGACAGCGTCGCGCGTCGGCACGAAACCGGCCCCACCACGGGCTCGGACGACCATTCGCGGCACGGGGACCCCCGCTCAACCGGGCCCTGCTCTGTTAGCCTCTCGGCCCATGAGCGACGCTGGCCGTCCAGTTCCCGGTCCGAGCCCCGACCTGTTGGTCGTGCGCACGCCACGGGGGTGGAACCTCACCCTCTCCGACCGCCGAGAGGCTACCCCGATCTCCGATGCCGCGATGCACGCGCTCGTGCGGGCCAGCGGGGGAGCCCACCTCGCCGCCGACGATGCCGCACGGCTCGAGCTCGAGCAGGCGGGGATCTCGTTGCCCGCCGAGGGCGCCGACTTCCCCGCCCCCTCCACCGAGGCCTCGCAGACCGTCTCGACGTTCCGCGGGCCCACCGACTGGATCGGCGTCCACCCCGCCACGGTGGCCGAGCCGTTGCCGGCCTTCGTGGGCCAAGTGGCCGCGGGCTGCCTGCTGATCGAGGGCCTGAACGGCCACAGCCACACGCTCGACGAGATCGACATGATCCTGCTCGAGTCGCTGGTGGCCGGAGGCTCGGTGGGCCAGGTCATCGAGTCGGTCAACGCCACGCTCGGTGCCGCGGCGCCCTCCGACGACGAGATCGGCGGCCGGCTGCGCCGGATCGCCGACGCCGGTCGCATGCTGCTCTGGATCGACTACAGGGCCGACACCGCGGGCCAGCCCGACCCCACCCCTGTCGTCGCCGACACCACCGAGGCCGAGGACGCGGCGCCGGCGCCGGTCTCCCTGGGCCTCAAGGGCGAGCTGCGGCGGCTGCAGTTCCCGGGCCGCGTCTACGCGGCGAAGGGCTACCGCGGCCTGCGCCGGGCGGAGCGCAAGCTCCGGGCGGCGAGGGGCGGGGCCACCGTGGCGCCCGACGCGCCCGTGGACGACGAGTTGGCGGTCGTCGAGACGGTCCACGCGGCCCCGGACACGGCGACGCCCGACACGGCGCCGGTCGAGGAGGTCGCGACCGCCGCCGACCCGTCCGGCGAGGGCGCCGACGACGAGCGCTCCGGGGTCGTCTACCTCGAGCCGCCGTTCGTGGGCGAGGCACCTGAGGGGGCCATCCCCGTCTACTCCGTGTTCCAGGTGGAGACCGGCCCGCCGCTCTCGCTCGGCATGCTGCTGGCCACCGCCCGCCAGTACGACGACGGCGTGCTCAACGAGCGGTTCGAGCTGCGCCGGGTGGAGGACCCCGACTCGTTCATCGCCGACCTCGAGACCCGCACCGGCCCCGCGGTCCTGCTGCTCTCGCACTACGTGTGGTCGTTCGACCACAACATGGAGGTCGCCCGCCGCGGCAAGGCCGCCAACCCCGAGCTCGTCATCATCCACGGTGGGCCCAGCACCCCCAAGTACGAGGTGAACTGCGAGGACTGGTTCGCCAAGTACGGCGACCTGGTGGACGTGGCCGTCCGCAGCGAGGGTGAGATCACCCTCGCCGAGGCGCTGCTCGCCATCTCCGCCTCGGCCCCCGAGCTGGACCTGGCCCGCCTCGAGGACGTCGAGGGCCTCACGTTCCGCCACCCGGCCGACGGTCGCATCGTGCGCACGGCCGACCGCGAGCGCGTCGCCGACCTCGACGTGTTGCCGTCGCCCTACCTCACCGGCGAGTTCGACCACCTCGACCCGTCGGCGTGGGTCGAGGTCACGCTGGAGACCAGCCGCGGCTGTCCCTACGGCTGCACGTTCTGCGACTGGGGTTCGAGCACCCTCTCGCGCATCCGCAAGTTCGACATCGACCGCGTGGCCGCGGAGATGCATTGGGCCGGCGAGCGCGAGTTCCACGCGTGGGCCATGGGCGACGCCAACTTCGGCATCGTGTCGCGTGACGTCGAGGTCACCAAGCGCATCACCGAGGTCAAGAAGCGGTGGGGCTACCCGCGCTTCCTCGGGTTCAACGTGGCCAAGAACACCACCAAGCACCTCACCGCCATCGTCGACGAGCTCGTGCAGGCGGGGGTCGGCCCGGTGTTCTCGCTCGCGCTCCAGACCCGCGACGAAGACACCCTCGAGGCCATCCGGCGCACCAACATCAGCACCGACCACTACACGAGCCTGGCCTCGTCGATGCGCCGCCGCGGGCTGCCGCTGCAGGCCGACATCATGCTCGGGCTCCCCGGCCAGACCCTCGAGTCGCTGGCGGGCGACCTCCAGTTCCTGACCGACCATGAGGTGCCGGCCCGCATGTGGATCACCCACCTGCTGCCCAACGCGCCCATCAACGAGCCCGAGTACCGCGAAGAGTGGCAGGTGAAGGCCAACGAGCACGGCGTGGTGATCTCGACCAAGTCGTTCACCGCCGAGGACCGGGCCGAGATGATCCGCATCCGCCACGCCTACACCGTGTTCGAGCAGTTCGGCCTGCTGCGCCACATCACCCGCCACGTCCAGTGGGACCACGGGGTGCCGATCATCGACATCCTGCGTCGCATCGTCACCGTGAGCCACGAGGACCCCGAGCGCTACCCCCTTCTCAACTGGACGATGCGGTACTTCGACTACTTCAACGTGCCGCCGCTCGGCTGGCGCTCGTTCTACGCCGAGGTGCGGCGGTTCCTCGTGACCGAGTTCGACGTGCCGCTCACGCCGGCGCTCGACACCGTGCTCGACCTGCAGGCGTTCCTGATGCCCGAGATCGGCCGCACCTTCCCGGCCACCATCACCCTGCGTCACGATTACACCCAGTACTTCCGTGACCGCACCCGGGGCCTGTGGATGTCGCAGCCGGCCGCCACCACCGGCACGCCGCTGCGCGAGTACGGGCCCGCGCTGTTCACCGTCTACGGCGACCCGCTGTCTCGCTGCGGCCCCGGCTCGATCAACGTCATCAGCGATCCTCGCAACGAGGCCATGACCGACGACTTCTGGATGGCGGGCCACTGGGAGATCGACTCCCCGCTGGTGGTCAGCCAGGCCCAGGTCGCGGCGTCGCAGAAGTTCATCGGCCTGCTCGAGCAGGTGCCCGACGACCTGCCGGACGAGCCCGACCCGAGCGAGCGCTCGTCTGTGCGGGTCACGCTCGCCCGCTCGGCGGCGGCGACCGACGACGCGCATGACACCCCTGCCGACTGAGCCGGCGGGCATCCTCCTCGACCCGGAGCGGCAGGCCGAATTCGAGAGCCTCGGCTACACGGTGGTCCCCTTCCTCACCGACGAGGAGGTGCAGGGACTGCTCGAGGGCTACGCGGCACTGGTGCCGGAGCCGGACGAGTCGGTGATCGCCTTCGACTTCACCCGTGACGACCGGCGGGTGATGGACGGTGTGGCCCGGTTGCTGCAGCCGGTGTTCGACCGTGTCGTGCCCCGCCACTTCGTCGACCACGAGGCGGTGTTCTGGACGTTCGTGATCAAGCCCGCGGGCCCCCACAGCGAGATGGGCCTGCACGACGACCGCACCTACGTCGACGAGAGCCGGTCGCGCGCCTGCACCGTCTGGGTGCCGTTGGTCGACACCAGCCCCGAGCTCGACAACGGCTACCTGTGCGTGGTGCCGGGCAGCCACACCATCCTGCCGGTGGCCAGCGGCACCAACGTGCCCAACTGGTTCGAGCCCTACTACCAGTACTTCATCGACCACGGCGTGCCGGTGTCGGTGCCCGCCGGCTCGGCGCTGATCTACGACAGCAAGACGCTGCACTACTCGCCGCCCAACCGCTCCGACCGGGTGCGCCCGGCCATCGCCGCCGCGGTCGTGCCCGCCGGTGAGCAGTTGGTGCACGTGGTGGCCGACGGCCTGAACCGCCGCCTCGTCTACGCGGTCGACGAGCAGTTCTACGTGGACTACCACCCGACCGCGGTCGAGCAGGGCATGCCCGAGGGCTACGAGCTGCTGCGGGAGTACTGGGAGGAGCGGGTCAGCGCCACCCCCGAGGAGGTGGCCCGGGCCATCGGCGCCGACGACCTGCCCGTGCCCACCGGCGAGGTGACCGCCTGGGTGCCACGCGAGTACCGGCCCGGCGAGCCGGAGCCGACCGGAGACGTCCACATCGCTCCTGAGGCCACGACCGAAGCCTCGGACGAGGGCGTGCGTCGCGCGCGTGGCCTGCGGTCACGGCTCAGGGCACTGCTGCACCGGTAGTCGGCGCAGCCGGTCTTCTTAGCTGCCAGCAGCGCGTTGCGAAGCGGTGGAGGCGAGCTGATCGGCCTCGTACGGACCGTAGAACGCGACGTCCCACACCACACGTCCGACGCGACCCACGATGTGGTCGATCTCGTCGCTGGTGGTGTCCAGGAACAGCGCTGCATCACCCACCTCGACATCTATCGAGCCAGCGGCCTCGAATCCTTCGCAGCCGCTGCGCGACTCCATGACGGCGTCGACGGCATCCCGAGCCGCATCCTCCGACCCGAAGACCGCGAGGACCTCCTGGATCTCACCGGCACCTGTACTGCCGGCGAGCGCTGCGGACACCAGCTGCGAGTCTGGGCCGGCGATCGCGGTGGCAGCTTCGGCGCTCTGGGCCAGGTCGCCGCGATGGCAGACGAATTCGTAGGCGGCGTCGCCGGCTTGTTCCGGTGACCACTCGCTGGTCGACAACCCGACA
>JBGAOY010000001.1:0-841075 GCA_044221555.1 Acidimicrobiales bacterium | reverse complement strand
GGTCGCCGCGATGGCAGACGAATTCGTAGGCGGCGTCGCCGGCTTGTTCCGGTGACCACTCGCTGGTCGACAACCCGACATCGGTCGCGGTCATCATCAGCGTGACGGCATCATCGGTCGTCGCCCCGTCCGCATCTTCGGGACCGCCCGGCCCGGCCGCGGCGCCGTCGACCCCCGATCCGGCAGCGGCACCGTCGCCGCTGCCGCTGCCGCTGCCGCTGCCGTCGCCGGTGCCGCTCTGGCGATCGACGGCGACGACCACCCCCACGCTGACCACCGCGAGGATGCTGACGACCGTCACGACGCGCACGATGTTGGTGACGGTGGTGGCGGGCCCTCGGATCGGCCCGCGCGGGCGC
Organism: Acidimicrobiales bacterium; assembly: GCA_044221555.1. GTDB lineage: Bacteria > Actinomycetota > Acidimicrobiia > Acidimicrobiales > DATDAH01 > JAEUJM01. The sequence goes on along the minus strand of JBGAOY010000001.1, from coordinate 840,716 downwards.
GTGGCCCGTGGATGACGGGGGTGGGTCGGGGGTTGTTGGCCCTGTGGTTGTTGGCCCTGCGGTTGTTGGCCCTGCGGTTGTTGGCCCTGCGGTTGTTGGCCCTGCGGTTGTTGACCCGGCGGCTGCGGGTGTTGACTCGGTGGCGCCGAAGCGCCCGGCGGACCGGTGCCCGAGGCGCACTGGGGGCAGAAGGGTGCGCCAGGTGGCACCAGGTGTCCACGGCTGCAGTGCATCACAGGGAACGACGCGCCGACGGGTCCCCCGGGTGTGACCGGTGGATCGTCATCGAGTTCGATCACGAGGACGGTCGGTGAACCACATGCGGGGCAGAAGGACGCACCGGGAGGGACTGGGTGGCCCTGGTTGCAGTGGGTCATCGACACTCCGTCGAACCGTCAATGGCGACGCGAGCGCCGCATGGCGCTCAAGGATGGTCACCGCCGTCGGTCAGGTTCTACCACCGACGCTTCCGCCGAGGCGGCGCGCGGGGCCTTCGAGCGGGCACCTCCGCGGTCACCGGCAGGCCGACGCCTGTGGCCGCGCCCGGCGCCGGGTCGCCACCGGCCGGCACCCAGACCCTGGGGGCAGGCCGGACGGTGGGTGGGGTCGGGGTGCGTGGCAGGGAGTCAGGCGGCGTCGCCGCCGTCGGCCAACAACGAGGCCTCCAGCTGCTGGCGGGCGGCCGCCTTGGCCGCAACGCGGTGGCGGTCCCAGGCCCAGGCCACGGCGTCGTGGGCCATCGCGGGGTGGAAGCGCCAGTGGTGGAGCTGGCGCTCGGCGGCCTCGCGGTCCTCGCCCAGCTCGAACAGGCTGAGGGCGAGCCGGCGAGCCCGGCGGCGCTGCTCGTCGGCGGACGGGTGGGCCAGCGCGCCTTCCTGCCAGGCGCGGTGGGTCTCCTGAAGGGCCTGCGGCAGTCGGGCCACCTGGTGGCGGTTGAGCGGGGGCAGCTTGCGGCGGACGGCCAGTTGGCCGCCGCCCATGTCGCGGGTGAGGCTGAACTGGCGGCTGCGCTCGAGCGCGCGCATGAACGGCGAATTGCGGCCGCTGCGGGTGCCGAGGCCGAGGGCGCGAGCTGTGGCGGCAAGGTCCATCTCGAACCCCTCCGGCTCCTCGTCCAGCCCGGCGACCAGCCGCCGCAAGAGCCAGGTGGTGCTGGGTCCGAGCGTCGCGAGCCAGAATTGCTCGACGTAGGCCGACCGGGGATCGTGGCCGACGTGGTCGACCACGGGGTCTACCCACGGCCGAACCGCGAGGCGGGTGACGGCGGGGGGCTCGGCGGCGGGGAGGGCGGGACCCAGGTCGTTGGCGGAGGGGATGGTGGTGGGGTTCATCGGTCGTTCCCAGGGGTCGTGGTCGGCGTGTGGTGGGGAAGGTCGACGCATTGCATCATTTCAATAACTCTCCGTCAACCCCATTATTCCGTGTGCAGGTGGTGTATCGTGGCGCCTGTGGGTGATCTGGACGCGGGCGATCTCGACGAGCACGACAGCGACGAACAGGACAGCGACGAGGGTCGGGCCCGCGCGCTGATCGCCGGGGCCCGCCGGGTGGTGGTGCTGACCGGGGCCGGCATCTCCACCGACAGCGGCATCCCCGACTTCCGTGGGCCCAACGGGGTGTGGACCAAGAACCCGGCCGCCGAGAAGACGGCGACGCTGTCGCACTACGTGGCCGATCCTGCGGTGCGGCGGGCGGCCTGGCGGTCGCGGCTCGAGTCGCCGGCCTGGCGGGCACGGCCGAACGCCGGCCACCGGGCCCTGGTCGATCTCGAGCGACAGGGCAAGCTGCACACCCTCGTCACCCAGAACATCGACGAACTGCACCAGCAGGCCGGCACCGACCCGGCGCTCGTCGTCGAGATCCACGGCACCATGCGCAAGGTGACCTGCCTCTCGTGCGCTGAGGTGGCACCGATGGAACGGGCCCTCGAGCGGGTGCTTGCCGGAGAGGACGATCCCGCCTGCCGGTCGTGCGGCGGCATCTTGAAGTCGGCCACGATCTCGTTCGGCCAGAGCCTGGTGGCGGCCGACCTCGACCGGGCCTTCCGGGCGGCCGAGGCGTGCGACCTGCTGCTCGCGGTCGGGTCCACCCTCACGGTGCAGCCGGCCGCGCAGTTGGTCCCCGGGGCCAGTCAGGCCGGCGCCTCGGTGGTGATCGTCAACGCCGAGGCCACGCCGTACGACGGCCTGGCCGACGCGGTGGTGCGGGGGTCGATCAGCGAGGTCCTGCCCCGACTGGTGGGCACGGCCGCCACCCGGGAATGACGGGGGTGGCCCGAATGTTGACCACTTCACTAGGCTTTTCCGCATCAGCCGCCACGGGGCGGCTCCCGCTCACCCAGAGAGTCACATGGCCACTTTCCGCGACCTGCTGAACCACACCAAGACCCAGATCCGCGAGGTCGACACCGCCGCCGCCGACGAGGCCCGCAACCGGCCCGGTGCGGTGCTCCTCGACGTGCGCGAGCCCGACGAGTACGAGCAGGGTGCGGTGCCGGGCGCCCTGCACATCCCCCGCGGCAACCTCGAGAGCAACATCGAGGGCCGGGTGCCCGACCGCAGCACGCCGCTGCTGGTCATGTGCGCCGGCGGCGTGCGCTCGGCGTTCGCGGCCAAGACGCTCGGCGAGCTCGGCTACACCGATGTCGTCTCCATCATGGGCGGGTTCAACCGCTGGAAGGACGAGGGCCGCGACTGGTCCACCCCCCAGACCCTCACCCCCGAGCAGCGCAACCGCTACCAGCGCCACCTGCTGCTGCCCGAGGTGGGCATCGAGGGCCAGTTGAAGCTGCTCGACGCCAAGGTGCTGCTGCTGGGTGCCGGTGGGCTCGGCTCGCCCGCCGCCCTCTACCTGGCCGCCGCCGGCGTGGGCACGCTGGGCATCGTCGACATGGACGTGGTCGACGAGTCCAACCTGCAGCGCCAGATCCTCCACAACATGGACCGGATCGGCGACCGCAAGGTCGACTCGGCCAAGAAGACCCTCACGGCGATCAACCCCGACGTGAACGTGGTCACCCACGACCTGCGGCTCAGCGCCGACAACGTGGTCGAGATCCTGAGCCAGTACGACGTGGTCATCGACGGGGCCGACAACTTCCCGAGCCGCTACCTCCTCAACGACGCCGCCCTAAAGACCGACACCGTCGTGGTGCACGGGTCCATCTTCCGCTTCGAGGGGCAGGCCACCGTCTTCAAGCCCTACGACGGGCCGTGCTACCGGTGCCTCATCCCCGAGCCGCCCCCGGCCGACCTGGCCCCGTCGTGCGCCGAGGCCGGTGTGCTGGGGGTCCTGCCGGGCATCATCGGCTCGATCCAGGCGCTCGAGGCCATCAAGGTGATCCTCGACCTGGGCGACAGCCTCTCGGGTCGGCTGCTGGCCTACGACTCGCTCGAGCAGTCGTTCCGCACCTTCAAGGTCAACCGGGACCCGAACTGCCCGGCGTGCTCGCTCGACCCCGCCGACATCGTCATCGCGGAGTACGACGAGCTGTGCATGCCCCACGGGGTGGTCGCGCCCACCGCCTGAGTGCGCCGCGGGCGGGCCGACGGCGCCCGACGCGTGCCGCGATCGCCTGTGTGGCGCCGGTGATGACGTCGAGATGACCGTCGGTGGTGCGGGTGGGCGATGGCCCCTGGGCCGACGGATAGCATCATCCGCTTGCGCAACCGTCTGGTGGGCACGGCGACCCGGATCTGGCACGACCGGCGGGCCCGGAGCTTCACGCTGGCCGTGCTCGTGGCGTTCGGCCTGCGCCTGGCCTGGGTCATCTGGGCGACCGGCCCCATCGCCGACCCGCTCTCCGACCCGGCGCAGTACCTGAGCTACGCGCAGCGGTTCTCGGCACTCGGCACCCCCGAGCTCTACGGGAAGCCGACCGCGTTCCTGCCCCCGGGCTACCCGCTGTTCCTGGCGCCGCTCGCCTTCGTCGCCCGCCACACCGGCTGGATCAGCGTGAACTTCGCCGCCTCGCTGGCCAACGTGGTGCTGGGCACCGCCACCGTGGTGTTCACCGCCTGGCTGGCCCGCATCTGGATCGGGCCGGCGGCGCGGAACCCTGCGGCCTGGATCATGGCGCTGGCTCCGGGGCACATCTACTACACGTCGGTGGTGCTGTCCGAGACCCTGTTCGCCGCCCTCACCACGGGGCTGCTGCTCGGCGCGTCCCTGCTCGTGCGCAGCGGGCGCGAGCGCCACGCGAAGGCGCTGGTGCTGCTCGGTGTGTTCGTCGGCTGGGCCCTCCTGGTGCGCACGCCCGGCGCGGTGCTGGTGTTCGCACCGGCGTTGGCCCTCCGCGCCACCGCCGGCTCCTGGAAGGGTGCGCTGCGGGCCACCGGCTGGGTGGCGCTGGGCACGCTCGTGCTGGTCGTGCCGTGGACGATTCGCAACGCCGTGCAGATCGGGGTGGCCGTGCCGATCTCCACCAACAACGCCGCGTTCTTGTGCACCGGGCACCACGACGGCGCCACCGGTCGCTTCGACCCCACACCCGCCGGTCTGCGGTACTGCTTCGGCGGTTCGGCCTACGATCAGGGGAACGCGGACGAAGCGCACTGGTACCGGCACACGACCACTCGAGCGATCAAGTGGGCGATCGGCCACCCCCGCGACGAGGTCCGGCTCACTCTCTGGAAGACCTACGACACGATGGCTGACGACCGCGAAGCGCTGAGTGACGCGGAGGACTTCGGTAACCGCTCGTTGTTCGACAACGACGAGCGGGTGCGCGGCATCTTCCTCACCCTGGCCAACAGTTGGCACTGGGCGGTGGTGGCCCTCGGCGTCTGCGGGCTGTGCTTCGTGCGGGCGTGCCGACGGGCGCTGCCCCTGTGGGTCACCGCCGTGGCCTATCTCGTGGCCGTGTGGGGTGGCTTGGCCCTCACCCGGTACCACCATTCGGTCATGCCGATCCTCGTGGTGTTCGCCGCCGCGGTGATCGCATCGTTGCGGGAGCCGACCGATCCCGACCGCGAGGGATCACCGGTCCTGGAAGGAGTGGCATGAGCGCCACGACCCGCCGCGTCCTCATCACCGGGGGCGCGGGCCAGTTGGCCCAGGCCGCCGGGCCCGCCTTCGCCGCCGAGGGCTGGGACGTGGTCGCCCTCGACATCGACGAGATGGACATACGTGATCGCGACCTGGTGTTCGCGACCGCGCGCGAGCTGCGCCCCGCGGTCATCTTGAACCTGGCGGCCATCCGCGACGCGGACCAGTGCGAGGTCGACGTGGAGAACGCGTGGGCCACCAACGACGCCGCGGTGCACACCCTGGCCGACGCCTGCGCGGACATCGGTGCCCACCTCACCACCATCTCCAGCGACTACGTGTTCAGCGGCGACCACGACGTGCCCTACGTGGAGTCAGACGAGGCCGGGCCGCTCTCGGTCTACGGCGCCTCGAAGTTGGCCAGCGAGACCGTCGTCGACCAGGGCTTCACGGTGGTGCGCACGGCCTGGCTCGCGGGCCGGCTGGGGGCGAACACGATCAAGACCATCCTGCGCCTGGCGGCCAACCCCGACCAGCAGCTGGCCTTCGTGAACGACCAGAAGGGCAGCCCCACCGTGGCCGAGGACCTCGCGCCGGTGCTCGTACGACTCTCCGCCGAGCGGTTGCCGGGGGTGTTCCACGTCACCAACCAGGGCGAGGCCACCTGGCACGAGCTGGCCTGCCACGCCATGGCCTCGGCGGGCTACGACCCGGCCCGCATGAAGGGCATCGCGACCGACGAGCTCGACCCGCCGCGGGCGGCCCGACGGCCCGCCTACTCGGTGCTCGAGAACGCCGCGCTCCGGCGAGAGGGCATCCCCCTGCTGCCGGACTGGCGCGACGCCGTGCGCGACCTGGTCCGCGACCTCATGGACGGCCGCGGCAACTGAGTCGGCACGACGGCCACGGGAGGACGTCGGTGGCCCTGGCGTCGGGACGGGGCGCCCGGATGCGCAACCGCTAGGCTCGCCTGCCATGGCGAAGGCGATGCTCATCAACCCGTCCTACGCTCGCACCTACGGGTCGAACGAGGGCGGGTTGGCCTTCCCGGTGTACCCGGTGCTCAACCTGGCCGCGCTCGGCGGGGCGGTGAAGGCCCGGGGCCATGAGCTGAACATCCTCGATCTGTCGTACCGCATCTACGACGCCGAGTTGGTCGCCCGTGAGATCGAACGGGAGCGGCCCGACGTGATCGGCATCACCGCCACCACGCCCCTGGCCAACCAGATGCGCGACATCTCCTTTCTGGTCAAGGACCGCTTCCCCGAGATCGTCACCATCGGCGGGGGCGCGCACCCGACGGCGATGCCGGCCGAGACCATGCGCGAGTCGGCGCTCGACCTCATCGCCAGCGGCGAGGCCGACTGGACCGTGGCCGACCTGCTCGACGGCAAGCGCCACGACGACATCCCCGGCCTGTGGCGCCGCGACGGCGACGGCCTGGCGTCGAACCCGAACACCGCGCTGGTGGACGACCTCGACCTGTTGCCGATGCCGGCGTGGGAGGACTACCCGCTGGAGTCCAACGGCCACGTCACCCGGATCGTCGTGCGCCAGCGGCCGGTGACCACCATCGAGTTCTCCCGCGGGTGCATCTACTCCTGCGACTTCTGCGGCTCGAAGAACACCATGGGCCGGGGCTACCGCAAGAAGTCGCCGGAGCGCTGTGCCGAGGAGATGGCCTATGTGCAGAGCCTCGGCTACCGCGAGGTCACCCTGGTCGACGACATCTTCACCACCGACAACGACTGGGCCGCGGCGGTCTGCGAGGAGATCATCCGCCGGGGGATCAAGGTCGGCTGGACGTGCAACAACGGCATCCGGGTCGACAGTGCCAACACCGAACTGTTCTCGCTGATGAAGCGGGCCGGCTGCTACCGGGTGTACTTCGGGTTCGAGAGCGGCAACGAAGAGGTCCTGAAGGCCTTCGGCAAGGGCGGGCGGGCCAGCCTCGAGAAGGGCGTCGACGCGGTCGAGATGGCGCGCGAGTCGGGCCTCGAGCCCAACGGGTTCTTCATGGTGGGTCTCAGCGGCGACACCGAGGAGTCCATGCAGGACACGATCGACTACGCCCGCAAGGTCCGCCTCGACACGATGAAGTGCGGCATGTGCGTGCCCTACCCCGGCACGCCGATGTTCCGCGATCTCCAGCGCGAGGGCAAGATCAAGACCTTCGACTGGGACGCCTACACCGTCTACAACAACGCCGAGAACATCTTCGACCACCCCACCCTGCCGTGGTCGACCATCACGGAGTACTTCCAGCGCTTCTACAAGGAGGCGTACCTCAAGAACCCGAAGTACCTGTGGCGCCGGGCCGTGTTCATGGTCCGCAACGGTGAGATCTTCTGGAACATCTACTACACGTTCAAGTTCTGGCTGATGCTGTTCGGCAAGCCCAAGGTGCGTGAGACCGAGCGCTACGGCTACGAGGACCGCTGGCGCCCGCTCGACACCCGGCCCGACGCCGCCGTGACCGAGGTGGTGGTGCCCATCGTGCGCCGCCGGGGCACGGCACTCGGGCGCAAGCGCGCCGCCGCGTCCTGAGTCCGGCCGCCCTCCTGTCGGCCGGTAACGTCGGCACCGCGTGAACACCACCGCCTCACTCGCCACGCGCCTGCGCGCCCGCAACCCGCTCCCGTCGGGCACCACCACCGTGGGTGTCGGCCTCGTCGTCAACGGCGTCATGGCCTTCGTGTTCCTGGGTCTCACCGCCCGCCTGCTCGGTGCCGACGACTTCGCCCCCCTCGGCGTGCTGTGGGCCAGCGTGTACATCGTCGGCCCGGGCTTCTTCCTGCCGCTCGAGCAGGAGGTGGCCCGTGGCCTGGCCAACCGCTGGGCGCGTGGCATCGGCACCGGGTCGCTGGTGCGCCAGGCGGGCAGCATCGGTGGCGGCCTGGTGGTGGTGCTGCTGGTGGTCACCGCCGCGGCGTCCGCCTGGCTGCTGTCCGAGTTGTTCAGCGACAAGGTCCTGATCCTGGTGGGGTTCGCGATCTCGCTGCCGGCGTACGCGCTGGCCCACCTCGTGCGGGGCGAGTTGGCGGGCCTCGGCCGGTTCCGGGGCTACGCGGTCTACTTCGGCACCGAGAACACCGTGCGGGTCGCCCTGTCGGTGGTGCTGGCGGTGGTCGGGGTCCGGGTGGTCGGCCCCTACGGGGTGGTGCTCGGCCTGGCTCCCTTCGTCGCGGTGTGGCTGGCGCTGCTCGGGGAGAAGGATCTGGCCTCCGACGGCCCCGACGCCCCGTGGGACGAGCTCTCGTCCGCCCTCGGCTCACTGCTCGCCGCCTCGGTGTTCGCCGCCTTCCTCGTCAACGCCGGGACCCTCGCCGTCACGGTGCTGGCCAAGGACAGCGAAGAGCACGCCGCGGGTGTGTTCCTGGTGGGCCTCACCATCGCCCGGGTGCCCTTGTTCCTCTACCAGGCGGTTCAGGCCTCTCTGCTGCCGCACCTGTCCGCGCTGGCCGGCGCCGGCCGCTACAGCGAGTTCCGGGGCCGCCTGGGCCGCCTGCTGGGAGCGGTTGCAGGCATCGGTGTGGTCGGCACGCTGGTGGCCTTCCTCATCGGGCCCCCCCTGATCCACCTGCTGTTCGGCCCGGACTTCGACCTCACCCGGCGCGACCTCGCGCTGCTCGCGGCCGGGAGCGCGTCGATCATGCTGGCCACGGCCCTCGGCCAGTCGCTCATCGCGCTGTCCTCGCAGCGCCGCGTGGCCGTGGGTTGGTTCCTCGGCGTGGTGGCCTTCGTCACGTTCGTGGCGGCCGGCAACGACCTGTTCCTGCGCGTCGAGCTCGGGATCCTCGGCGGCTCGCTGGTGGCGGCACTGGCCATGGGCCTGTTCGCCCGGCACCGCCTGCACGAGCACCTGCGGGCGATGCCGCACACCCTCACCCCGCTCGACGACGCGGGCCACTGACCGCCGCGTGCCCACCGTTCAATTCACCGGGTAGGAAGACCGACAGATGCTGAGGATGCCGCTCGCCCACCCCGCCCGCCCGCGCCCCGGCGCCGTCACCGAGCGAGCCGGCCGCACGCGGGGCGGCCTCGTGCTGGTGGTCGCGCTGATGGCCGTGCTGGTGGCCCTGCTGGCCGGGTGTGGCGTGCAGCCGGACCACACCGCAGGTGCGGCCGAAGGTGACGACCAGGCCACGCTGCCCACCCTGCCGCCCGTTGAGGAGCGCTTGCCGGGCGCCTACGACGACGACGGGTGCCTGATCCTGTCCGAGGGGCGCGACTGCGCGGCGTCGGCCGACCAGCTCGACGAGGCCCTGGCCGGCGACGAGAGCGCCCGCACCCTGAGCGGGTTCGAGGGGCCGCTCTTCGTCACCGACCTGAGTGCGGGCGTCGTCGGCGTGCTCACCGACACCGTCCGCACCGCCACGTCGGGACCGTGGCACGCCGACGGCCTCCTGCGCAACGAGACCACCAGCCCGGTGATCGCGCCGCTCGTCACCGCCGTGCTGCGGGGCGCGGACGGCGCCGAGCTCGACCGGGTGTCCGCGACCGCCCTGGTCGCCCCGGTACGCCCCGGCGAGCCGGCCCCGTTCACCCTGGCGAGTGATGTCGAGGCGTCGGCGGTGGCCGGCGTGGACTGGAGCGTCACCGACGGCGGCGGCGAGCCGCCGGCCGGCACGCGCGATCTCGAGCTCACGACCTACTTCGCCGAGCCCGCGGGCACGCGCGAGGCGCTCGATCTCTACCTGTACCAGGAGACCGGCCCCGGCCCGTTCCCGTTCGTGCTCTACGGCTCGATCACCGACGGTGCCGACGTGGATGCGGTGCATCCCACGGTGGTGGCGGCATGGTTGGACGACGACGGACGGGTGCGGAACGTGGCCGAGACCGCCGCCGTGAACCCCGACGGCCGCCCCACCCTGGCGCTGGCGCCCGGCGAGCTGTCCGATTTCCTCCTCAGCGTCGACGGCGACGCCGACGGGCTCGACAGCGCGCCCCTCCTGCTCTGGGCGACCAGCCGATGAGGCGGCCGCTGCTGGCCGTGCTGGTCGGCCTGGTGCTGGTGGCCGGGAGCCCCCTCGTGCTGGCCACCGCGCCGCTGGCCGCTCCGGCGGGGGCCAAGACCTGGGGCGATGACCCGCTGAGCGACGTGCTCGCCGCCGCGGCGAACTACGACGGGCCCTGCGCCAACGGCAGCTCGGGGCTCAACCAGGTGCAGCTGGCCGCGGCGATGCTGGCTCCGTCGTGGCCGGAAACGGGCGCGCCCGACTCACTCGCGCCGTCGCCGATGACGATGAGCCGCTGGGACGCGCAGGCCGCGCTGTTCGCCTTCGGCAACGCGAGCACCCCCTACCGTCGGGCCTTCTGGCACCCGGGCGTGGGCCTCTGGCAGTTCGACTCGGCCGGCCTCGGCGCGCCCTACACGGCCAGCCAGCGGGTCGACACCCGGGTGATCGCCACGCCCATGGCCGCCGAGATCACCGCGCGCTACTGCCGGGCGACCGGCAGCCCGACCCAGCGGCTCACCTACGCGTGGACACCGTGGCACGGCTGCAACGACAATCGCTGCGGCGCCATCTTCCTGCAGATCTACAACCCGCAGACGAACCGGCTCCAGAACGTCAGCCGGGACGGTTCGGTGCTGTCCACCGGCGGGATGCAGCCCCGCACCTGCCGGGGGCCGGGGAACAGCGGCACGTTCTCGTGCTGGCGGGTCGACCCCGCGCTGGCCCAGGGCTACGGCTCCGGCAGCACCGCGTGGGCCGACCCGCAGTACGGCGGGACGGCGCCCATCACCGCCCCGTTCTACGTCTACGCCGCCGGCGGGTACGAGTACCGCCACTGGTTGAAGGCCGACACCGGCTACGCGACCGGTGTCTGGGCCCGCCGGCCGCTCGGCCAGAACGCCCGCACCAGCCTCCAGTGGCAGGGGGGCGAGACGCTCTGCGACGTCACCACCGGCGCCGGCGCCTGCTGCCCGGCGCTGACCGCCCGTTACAGCTGCGTGGGTGTCTCCGTGGGCGGCTCGTACACGCCGGTCCCCGGCGACTTCAACGCCGACGGGGTCGACGACGTGCTCTGGTACGCACCGGGAACGGGCCAGGACTACCTGTGGCAGGGGTCGATCTACGGACGCTTCGTGAGTCGTCCCGTGACCGTCAACGGGCCCGACTACCGGCCGGTGTCGGGTGATTTCGACGGCAACGGCACCGACGACATCCTGTGGTACCGGCCGGGCGGCACCCGTGACGACCGCCTGTGGCGGGGCAAGCGCAACGGGTCGTTCGTCGGTTCGTCGGTGAATGTCACCGGCACGTTCACGCCGGCGGCGGCCGACTTCAACGGCGACCGCCGTGAGGACATCTTCTGGTACGGCGACGGCGCCCGCCCCGACTTCGTCTGGTACGGCACGCGCTCGGGGTTCGTCAGCAAGGCCTTCGTCCAGCCCCTCAGCGGGTTGGTGCCGCTGGCCGCCAACTACGACGGCGACGAGCGCGCCGACGTGTTCTTCTACGGCCCCGACGGCATCGCCGACGAGGTCTGGTACGGCACGGTCGGACGCACGTTCCGCGTGCAGGACGACACGCCGGTCGCAGGCAACTACGTCGCGGTGGCCGGTCGCCTCGACCGGGGCCGGCGCGCCGACGTCCTGTGGTACCGCCCCGGGCCCGACCCCGACGTGCTCTACCTCGGGGCCCCCGGTCGGAGCTTCGAGGGCCGCTCGGTCGACATCGACGAGGAGTTCCAGCCCTTCGTCGGCGACTTCAACGGCAACGGCGTGCAGGACGTGTTCTGGTACGGCCCCGGCGCCGACCGCGACGCCATCACCCTCGGCGGCTGAGGCCCAGGCCACCCAAACCGGAGGCCCGTTCCGGTGGCTGGGACGTGTCGTGAGCGTGGCGTTCGAGCCACCGGAACGGTTGCGCCTCAGGGTGGGCTGAGGAGCCACGCGGCGGCGTCGGCGGGCGTGGTGGCCACGGTCAGGCCGTCTCGCTCGGCCAGCCACTCGAGGTTGCGCCGATGCAGGGCGTCGTCTGCATCGAAGCGGTTGAGTGCCACCAGCACCGGCCGGGTGGCGCCCAGCGCCGCCACGGAGAGGCGCACCGAGTTGATCGTGCCCAGGCCGGCATCGGCCACCAGCAGCACCCGGTCGGGTGCGAGCAGGTCGACCAGGCCCACGCCGTCGCCGTCGCCGGCCATGGGGGAGCGGACCCCGCCGGCCAGTTCCACGAATCCGACGGCGGGCGCCGGTGTCGGCCACGCGCACGCCGCCGCTAGGTCGGCGAGTGTCGGGACCGGTCGGCCGAGCGCCTCGGCCGCCATGGGCGGGGCCAGCGCGATCGGGTAGCCCAGCGCCTCGGGGCACACCTCCGTGGCGTCCTCACCGGTGGCGGCGCCCAGCACGACGGCATCGGTCGGATGCGGGTCGCCGGGGTCGTAGGACTGGGCCGGCTTGCGGGCGGCGACGGTCGACCCGCCGGCCCGCAGGTGCTCGATCACCCGGGCGGTGAACCAGGTCTTGCCCACCTCGGTGCCCGTGCCGGCCACCACCACCAGCCGCCCGGGCCGGCTCACGGGGCGCAACCCAGGTCGGTGAGGGCCGCGGCGAGCACGTCGACCTGCTCGGGGGTGTGCGCCGCCGACAGGGCGATGCGCAGCCGGCAGGTGCCGGGGGCGACCGTGGGCGGCCGGATGGCGGGCACCAGGAGCCCCCGCCCCAACAGGGCGTCGGCGACCGCCATGGCCCGCTCCTCGTCACCCAGCAGCACCGGGATGATCGGCGAGGGGTGGCCGTGCCGGAGACGCTCGACGTGGGCGCGCAGTCGCGCCCGTAACTCGTCCCCCTCGGCGGAGCGCACCACGGCCAGCGCCGCAGCCGCGGCCGCGGCGTCGCCCGGTGGCGTGGCGGTGGTGAAGATGAACGAGCGGGCGGTGCTGGTGAGCAGGTCGATGTAGGGGGTGGGACCGGCGACGAAGCCGCCCAGGGAGCCCAGCGTCTTCGACAGCGTGCCCACCACCAGCACGGTGAGGCCGGGAATCGACGGCGTGCTCGGCTCCAGCACCGCGTGCGCCTCGTCGAGCACCAGCAGGGCCCCGCGGTCGGCGCACACCTCGGCGAGGGCGTCGACGGGGGCCAGGTCGCCGTCCATCGAGAACACCGAGTCGCTGACCACCAGGGCCCGGCCGGCATGCCCGTCGAGCAGCTCGGCCACGTGGTCGACGTCGGCGTGGCGCGAGACGGCCACGCGCGCCCGGGCCAGGCGGGCGCCGTCGATGATCGAGGCGTGGTTCAGCTCGTCGCTGACGATCAACGTGTCGGGGTCGGCGCCGAGGGTGGTCAGCACGCCCAGGTTGGCGGCGAAGCCGGTGCTGAAGATCAGGGCCGCCTCGGCCGCCTTCCAGTCGGCCAGCTCGGCCTCGAGGGCACGGTGGACGGGCCGGGCGCCGACGATCAAGCGCGCCGATCCGGCGCCGGTGCCGAGGGTGGCGGTCGCCGCCCGAGCGGCCTCGATCACCGCAGGGTGCTGGCTGAGGCCGAGGTAGTCGTTGGACGCGAACGACACGACGGGCCGACCGTCGGCGCTGACCGCGGTGGCGGGCCGGCCGCCGTCGAGGTCGCGCACCTCTCGGCGACGGCCCGAGTCGGCGACGGCCCGGTTGCGCCCGTCGATCCAGTCGTCCCAACCACGACGTGCATGCATCAGGCGTCGCCGTGGGCGCGGGCGTCGCTGTCCTGGTCGGGGCCGGTGCCCTGGTCGGAGTCGGCGCGCTCGGCGCTCCCGGTGACCTCGGCGATCGCCTCGGCCAGCGTCGCCACGATGCGGTCGATCTCGTCGGCGGTGATGGTCAGAGGGGGCATCACCACGATCACGTCGCCGAGCGGTCGGATCAGCACCCCTCGGGCCACGCAGCCGGCGCTCACCCGTCGGCCCCACCGCAGCCCGTCGGTGGGGGGAGCGAGCTCGACGCCCACCATCAGCCCCTGCTGGCGGACGGCGGCGACGCCCGGCAGCGGGGCGACCCGTGCCGCCAGCAATGCACCGAGCTCCGTCGCGCGGGCGCCCACGTCGGCGAGGACGTCCCACTCGTCGAGCAGCTCGAGGTGACGGAGGCCGACGGCGGCGGCGAGGGCGTTCCCGCTGTAGGAGTGCCCGTGGTAGAAGGTGCGCTCGCCCAGGTCGTCGCCGAGGAACGCCCGGTACACCCGATCGGCGGCCACGGTGGCCGACTGGGCGAGGTACCCCGCGGTGAGGCCCTTGCCGAGGCACAGCAGGTCGGGCCGGAGCCCGCACTGCTCGGATGCGAACAGGGTGCCCGTGCGACCGAACCCGGTGGCCACCTCGTCGCAGATCAACAGCACGTCGACCTCCCGGCAGGCGTCGCCCAACGCCGCGAAGTGCCCGGGCGCCAGCACCTGGATGCCGGCCGCGCCCTGCACCAGTGGCTCGACCACGACGGCGGCCAGGCGGTCGGCGTGCTCGCGCACGAGGCGGCAGGCCACGCTGATGCACTCGTCGTCGTCGAACCCGGGGGCCCGTATGACGGGGAACCGCAGCGGGTCGAACACGTCGGTGCCGAAGCCGCCGGCCCCGATCGAGAGCGAGCCGACGGTGTCTCCGTGGTAGGCGCCGCCGAAGGCCAGATAGGAGTCGCGTCCGGTGACGCCCTGGTTGGTCCAGAACTGGAAGGCGATCTTGAGGGCCTGCTCCACGGCGGCGGCCCCGTCGGAGGCGAAGAGCAGGTGGGGCCCGTCGACGGGCACTCGGGCGGCCAGCGCCTCGGCGAACTCGATGACGACCCGGTTGCCGTTGCCCAGCATGGTGGAGTGGGCCACCCGGCCGAGCTGGTCGACGACGGCGGCGTCGAGCTCCGGCACCCGATGGCCGAGCGTCGTGACCCACAGCGACGAGATGGCGTCGAGGTAGCGCCGGCCGTCCACGTCGATCAGCTCGCGACCCTCGGCCCGCTCGACGATGATCGGCGAGTTGTCGGCGTAGGCCGCCATCTGGGTGAAGCCGTGCCACACGACGGCGGCGTCGCGCGCCACCCAGTCGTCGTGGGTGCTCCCCGTCATACCGTCCGCTCTTGGCTGCGCCGGGCCGCTCGGGCCCCGCCCGTCGCCCGTTCGGCCACGTAGGCGGCGTTCCTCGTGCTCACGACCGCAGGGTGGCGACGAGGCGACCCAGGGGCTCGCGGTAGTCGGGGAGCAACTCGATCCCCGACAGGCGCAGCGCGGCGTTGTCGAGCACCGAGTTCGCGGGTCGGTGCGCCGGCCGCGGGGGATCGAGGTCCTTGGTGGAGATGGCCTCGACGCGCGCCGGGTCGAGGCCGGCCGCCTCCATCACGGAGCGGGCGAACTCGTACCAGCTCACCGCCCCCTGGTTGGTGACGTGGAACACACCCGGCCGACGGTCGACGACGAGCCGCACGATCATGGCGGCCAGGTCCTCCGCCGCAGTGGGGTGGCCGATCTGGTCGTCGACGAACCGCAGCGTGTCGTGCTCGCCGGCGAGGCGCAGGATGGTCTTGACGATGTTGTGGCCGTGCTCGCCGAAGACCCACGAGGTGCGCACGACGGTGTGGCCCGGGTCGAGCTCGCGCTCGCCCGCCAGCTTCGAGTGCCCGTAGACCGACTGGGGCGAGGTGCGGTCCCACTCGCGATAGGGCGCGGGGGCGTCGCCGTCGAACACGTAGTCGGTGGACAGGTGGCACACCCGGGCGCCCACGATCCGCGCCGCCTCGTTGACATGACGGGTGCCGAGCGCGTTGACCGCGTAGGCGCGGTCGAGGTCGGACTCGCAGCCGTCGACATCGGTCCACGCCGCGGCGTGCACGACGGCGTCGGGGGCGGTCGAGGTGATCGCGCCGAGGACCGAGTCGCGGTCGGTGACGTCGAGCTGCGCTCGACCGCAGGCGATCACCTCGTGGCCGGCGAAGGCTCGGACCAGGTCGGTGCCCACCTGGCCGCCGGCGCCGGTGACGACCACCCTCACCGGGCGCGGCTGACCACTGGTGCCCGGTGGCGGGCCATCAGCGCAGCTTCTCCCACCAGGGCCGGTTGTCGCGATACCAGGCCACGGTCTCGGCCAGGGCCTCGTCGAGATCGCGGCGGGGGGCCCAGCCGAGCGAGCGGACCTTGGTGCAGTCGATCGAGTACCGCCGGTCGTGGCCGAGGCGGTCCTCGACGGGCTCGATCATCGACTCGTCGTGGCCCGAGAGCGCGAGGATCTTCATGGTGAGCTCGCGGTTGGGCAACTCGTTGCCGGCGCCGATGTTGTAGATCTCGCCGATCGTGCCCTCGCGCCGCACCAGGTCGACGCCGGTGCAGTTGTCCTCGACGAAGCACCAGTCCCGCACGTTCATGCCGTCGCCGTACAACGGCACCTTGCGGCCCTCGAGCAGGTTGGTGACGAACAGCGGGATCACCTTCTCGGGGTACTGGTAGGGCCCGAAGTTGTTCGACGAGCGGGTGATCACCACCGGGAGCCCGTAGGTCTCGTGGTACGACAGCGCGATCAGGTCGGACCCCGCCTTCGACGCCGAGTAGGGCGAGCGGGGGCCGAGGCGATCCGTCTCACGGAACGACCCGACGTCGATCGAGCCGTACACCTCGTCGGTGGAGATGTGCACGAAGCGGCTCACCTCGAGGTGCCGGGCGGTGTCGCACAGCACGTTGGTGCCGTCGCAGTTGGTGCGCACGAAGGTGTCGGGGTCGACGATCGACCGGTCGACGTGGCTCTCCGCGGCGTAGTGCACCACCACGTCGTGGCCCGCCATGGCCTCCCGGACCGCCTCGCGGTCGCAGATGTCGCCCTTCACGAAGCGGAACCGGGGGTCCGCCTCGAGGCCGTCGAGGTTGTCGAGGTTGCCCGCGTAGGTGAGCGCGTCGAACACCGTGACCTCGTCGTCGGTCGTGGCGAGCACGAGCCGCACGTAGTTCGAACCGATGAACCCGGCGCCGCCGGTGACGAAGAGCTTCATGTCCGCAGCGCCATGTGCGGGCGCAGCGCCGGGTCGAGGTCGGCCCGGCGCGGGTTCTGGCGGTCCCGGTTCGACAGGATCGGCTCGGCGATGCCCCAGTCGGCCCCGATCGCGGGGTCGTCCCAGGCCACGCCCAACTCGTCGGCGGGGTTGTAGTAGCCGTCCACCAGGTAGGTGATGGTCATGTCGGTGAGCGACGCGAAGCCATGGGCCACGCCAGGCGGGATGAAGACGCCCTCGTGGTCCTGCTTCTCGCCCGGGGGTGCCCCCAGCTCGAGGGTGAGGGTGGCGCCGTCGGTCGGGCTGCCGACCCGCAGGTCGTGCAGGACCACGCGCGCCAGGCCGTTCGGGACGTACCAGTAGTCGGCCTGGTGCAGGTGGTAGTGCAGGCCCACGATCGCGCCCTGCTGGCGGTCGCCACGGTTGCCCTGGACCATCTCGCGGCCCAGCGGGAACCACGAGCGGCGATAGGTCTCGACGAAGAACCCGCGGTCGTCGCCGTGCACGTCGGGCTTCACGTGCTGGACGCCGGCGATCACGTCGGATTCTGTGATGGTGGGCATTTTCTACTCCAGGTCGATTCGGGAATGGTCACCGAGCATGAGGCGGGTGGCTCGCGGTCGTTGGCCCGAGCGCTCGACCTCGACCCACCGACCGATCAGCGAGTCGGTGAGGCCGGAGATGCCGACGATGCGGCTCTGCTCGAGCACGACGGAGTGCTCGAGCTCGGCATCGCGGATCTCGCAGTCGGACGAGACCGAGGTGTACGGGCCGATGTAGCTGTTGATGACCTGGGTGCCCTCGCCGATCACGGCGGGGCCCCGGATCGTCGAGTTCACGATCTGGGCCCCCTTGGCCACCGACACGCGGCCGTGCAGGTGGGAGTGCACGTCGACGTCGCCGTGCACCTCGGCCTGGATGCGGTCGAGCACCAGGTAGTTGCACTCGAGCAGCGGGTCCTTCTTGCCGGTGTCGATCCACCAGCCGTCGAGGACCTCGTGGCGGACACGATGGCCGTGGTCGATGAGCCACTGGATGGCGTCGGTGATCTCGAGCTCGCCCCGGGGTGACGGCTGGATGGACTCGACCGCCTCGATCACATGGTGGTCGAACAGGTACACCCCAACCAGTGCCAGGTCGGAGGGCGGCACCTCGGGCTTCTCCACCAGGCGCAGCACGTGGCCGGCGGCGTCGACCTCGGCCACGCCGAACTGGCGGGGGTCGTCGACCCGGGCCAGCAGGATCTGGGCGACCGGCGCGGGCGTGGAGTCGCCCAGGGTGGGGGTCCGTGAACGCTGGCGGTCCTCCTCGAAGCGGCTGACGAACTCGGTCAGGCCCTGTTCGAGCATGTTGTCGCCCAGGTACATCACGAAGTCCTCCTCGCCGAGGAAGTCGCGGGCGATGAGGACGCAGTGGGCGAGCCCGAGCGGCTCGTCCTGGGGGATGTAGGTGACCCGCAGGCCGAACGACGACCCGTCACCCACCGCGGCCCGGATCTCGTCGCCGGTCTCACCGATGATGATGCCCACGTCGGTGATGCCGGCCGCGGCCATGTCGTCGAGGCCGTAGAACAGGATCGGCTTGTTGGCGATGGGCACGAGCTGCTTCGCGCTGGTGTGGGTGATCGGGCGCAGGCGCGTTCCCGCGCCGCCCGAGAGGATCAGACCCTTCACGGCGGCTGAGGTTACCGGGCGAACCGTGGACAGGTTCATTCCCGTGCGCCGCGCGGCGGCTACCGTCGGCCCCTGACGACGGGGGTCGGCCTCGGCCGTGCGGGCCCGTGCGATGGATCTCCTGGTGGTACCGATGTCGTTCCCAAGCTCTTCCCGGCCCCATGCCCGGCCGTCCCGGCGCTGCCGTCCGGCCCCTGGACACGCCACCTCCCTGGTCGGTGGCGTGGCCGTCGCGGCGCTCGTCGGCGCGCTGTCGACGCTCGTCGCCCCCGCCCCGGCGGGGGCCGCGGGCGCGACCACCGGTGTTCGTGCCGACCGGGTCGCCGGGGCGGCCGGGCAGGTCGGGTCGCCACCCGCCACGGGCTCCACGATGCGCACGGACACGGAACGACCGGCGCTCGGGGTGGTCCCCGGCGCAGAGGCCCCCGCGCCCGTGGCGCCGGCCCCGGGCGACACCTCGGGGTCCGCCCCGGGTGACGGCGCGGGTGCCGCGCCGGGCGACGGGCCGTCGGCCACTGCGCCGGTCGGCGAGCGGCTGGTGACCGGCACCATCGATGCCGACGCCTTCGTGCTGATCGGTGCCGGTTACCGGTCCGCGTCCGCCGCGCCGGGCCAGGTGCGGGTCCGCACCGATGGCGCGTGGGGTGCGTGGACGCCCCTCGAGATCGAACCCGATCACGCCGCCGACACCGGGCGGGCCGAGGCCGGCCGCCGCGGCCCGGCCGACCGCACGGGTGCGCCGGTGAGCGAGCCGATCTGGGTCGACCATGCCGACGGCTACCAGCTCGACCTCCCCGGCGACGCGTCCGGGGTCGAGGTCTTCCTGGTGCGCGAGACCGGTGAGCCGGTCGAGCTCTCGCCGGCCACCGCCCCCTTGGGCGACGGGCCCGCGGCCGAGGCGGCCGGCGAGCCCGCCGTGCGGCTGCGGTCGTCGTGGGGGCCTCGGCCCTACCGTGGCACCCCCGAGGTCAGCCCACCGCTGCGGCGGGCGATCGTCCACCACACGGTCAACACCAACTCGTACAGCGCCGGTCAGGTACCCGGCCTCCTCCGGTCCATCCAGGCCTACCACCAGGACGCACGGGGGTGGGACGACATCGGGTACAACTTCGTGATCGACCGCTTCGGCGGCATCTGGGAGGCGCGGGCGGGCGGGATCCGCAACCCGGTCGTCGGTGCCCACGCGATGAACCACAACACCGGGTCGGTGGGGGTGTCGTTCCTCGGCGACGCCACCAGCTCGGTGACCTCGGCGGCGGTGCGGGCCTACGGGCAACTGATCGGCTGGAAGCTCTTCCTGGGCGGGGTGCGGCCCGCGACCGCGAACGTCATCGGCCATCGCGACGTCGGGCAGACCTCGTGCCCCGGGTCGGCGCTCTACAACAGCCTGGGGCAGATCCGGGCCCTCGCCGGGGCCAAGTACGACGCGCTGGTCGGGCCGGGCGCGTTCGCGTCGCGCTCGGTCGCGGTGGCGGGCGCCTACACGCCGCTCAGCGGCGACTTCAACGGCGACGCCTACGGCGACGTGCTCTGGTACGGGCCCGCCGCGGCCGCCGACCGCCTGTGGCTCGGCGGCCCCGACGGGTTCGTGGGCCGCTCGGCCACGGTGAACGGCAGCTACCGCCCCACGGTCGGCGACTTCAACGGTGACGGGCGCTCCGACGTGCTCTGGTACGGCCCGGGCGACGCCCCCGACAGCGCGTGGTTCGGTCGCACCGACGGCGGGTTCACCGCGAAGGCGTTCACGATCGGGTCCGACTACCAGCCGGTCGCCGGCGACTTCAACGGTGACGGTCGTTCCGACGTGCTCTGGTACGGCTCCGGGACGGCGAGGGACTACCTCTGGTACGGCACCAGCGCCGAGAACTTCGCCGGCAAGGCCGTGTCGGTGAACGGCACCTACTCGCCGTTCGCGGGGGACTTCGACGGCGATCAGCGCTCGGACGTGTTCTGGTACGGGCCGGGCCCGGCCGCGGACACGATGTGGTTCGGGGCGCCCGGTGGCTTCACGGGCCGGTCGATCACCATCGACGGCACCTACGTGCCCCTGGTGGCGGACGTCACCGGCGGCGGCGCCGACGACATCTTGTGGTACGGGCCCGGCCCCGCCGCCGACGCGCTCTACCTGGGTGGCCCGGGGCGGGCCTTCTCGCACCGCTCCGTCGTGGTGAACGGGGCGTACGACGTGCCCTTCACCGGCGATTGGAACGCCGATGGCCGCGGCGACGTGTTCTGGTACCGCCCGTCGGGCACGGACCTGCTCTGGCTGGGCACGGGGTAGTGCGAGGTAGCTTGGACGACCCTGCAGCACGCCCGAGGCTGCGCAGCGAAGCGGAGCAGCGCACATGGATGTAACGGATGCCGAAGGCGCTCCGACGCAGGAGGAGCCAGTGTGACGCCCATCGCCGACCCCGCTCCCTTCGTCCGCGCGGTGGTCCTGAACTTCAACGGGGGCGACGACGTGCTGCGCTGCGTCGGCTGCCTGCTCGGCCTCGACTGGCCCGCCGACCGGCTCGAGGTGGTCGTGGTGGACAACGCGTCGACCGACGGCAGCACCACGGCGCTGCGCGAGCGGTTCCCGGAGGTGCGGATCATCGACTCGGGCGGGAACCTCGGGTTCCCGGCCAACAACCTGGCCATGCGCGATCCCGGCGACGCCGACTACGTGGCGCTGATCAACCCCGACGCCTTCGTCGACCCCGGCTGGCTGGCCCCGCTCGTCGCGGCCCTCGAGGACGATCCTCAGGCGGGTGCGGCGACCGGGCGCATGCTGTTCGCTCCCGCGTTCGTCGACGTGGTGATCGAGAGCCCCACGTTCGTGCCCGGTGCCGGCGGCGACGTCCGCGAGCTGGGCGTGCGGGTGAGCGGCGTCGAGGTGGACGGCAAGGACGAGTTCGCCAACGCCCAGCTGGTGGACGGGTTCCACGGCCTCGAGCACGGTTCCCCGCCCGAGGGGCTCTTCCGCTGGTCGTCGGGCCGCGCGGTGGTGCGCGTGCCGGTCGAGCCCGGCGCGCCGGTGGCGGCGACCGCGCGACTCCGGCTCGCGGCCGAGTCGCCCAAGGAGGTCACGCTGCGGGCCGGCACGGTGGCGGTGGCGGTGGCGGTGGGCACCGAGCCCGTGTGGGCCGAGGTTGCCCTGCAGGGCGAGCCGTACGACGTGATCAACAACGCCGGCTCGGTGCTGGTCGAGGGCGGGTACGGCGGCGACCGCGGCTTCCTCGAGCCCGACCGGGGCCAGTACGACGAGCCCGCCGAGGTGTTCGCCTGGTGTGGCGGTCAGGCCCTGCTGCGGCGGCGCTACCTGGACGAGGTGGGCGTGTTCGACGAGCGGTTCTTCCTCTACTACGAGGACACCGACCTGTCCTGGCGGGGCCGGTCCGCCGGCTGGCGCTACCTGTACCGGCCCGAGTCCGTCATCCGGCACCTGCACGGGGCCAGCGCGGGTGAGGGCTCGGCGATCTTCGCCCACTACGTGGAGCGCAACCGCCTCCTGGTGCTCACCAAGAACGCGCCGGCGCGCCTGGCCGCCAGCGCGGCCTGGCGCTACCTGCTGAGCACGGCGTCCTACGCCCGCCGCGACGTGCTCGGCCCGATGCTCCGGGGCCATCGACCCAACACCGTGCTGGCCCGCCGGCGGCTCCGGTCCTACCTGGCGTTCCTGCGCCTCGTGCCGGCGATGCTGGTCGAACGGCGCCGGTTGCAGCACGACCCGGTGGTGCCGAGCGCCGAGATCGTGGCCCGATGGACGGTGCGGCGGTGACCCGACCCAGCGGCCCGAGCGGCCCCTCAGAGCGGGGAAGGACCGTGGCGGTCT
The DNA here is from genome assembly GCA_044221555.1 of Acidimicrobiales bacterium. Taxonomy (GTDB): domain Bacteria; phylum Actinomycetota; class Acidimicrobiia; order Acidimicrobiales; family DATDAH01; genus JAEUJM01. The sequence goes on along the minus strand of JBGAOY010000001.1, from coordinate 818,309 downwards.
ACAACAAGTACTGGACCACCGGCGGGGGAGCGGAGAAGTACGGCGGGCTCGTCGCCCAGGTGCTCGCGGCCGACAACGACGTGGTGCTCCTCGGGCCCGAGGACTTCGACATCGATGCCCTCGCCGAGCGTCTCGACCTCGACCTCACCGGTGTCACCAACCGCGTGATCGGCCAGCACCTGGGCGCGCTGCGCTGGGTGAGCCACGACTACGACCTGCTGGTGAACGTGTCGTTCATGAGTCACGAGGCGGTCCGGTCCCGGCACAGCATCTACATCGTGCACTTCCCCGCGGAGGTGTCGAAGGACCTGAGCCGCGCCCAGAAGCTGGCGATCTCGGCCCTCGGGGGCATCGTCCGCGCCACCACCGTCAACACCGGGTTCGGTGAGGGCTTCTACCCCCCGGAGGGGCGCCGGCCCCGGTACTTCTGGGCATCCGAGGAGGCGTCGTTCTACGTCGAGCCCCGTGCCGACCGGCCGGTCACACTGCGGCTGGTGTTCTGCCGGCGCCGCCCGCTCGGGCTCGATCCGGCCGACGTCGCCATCGACGTGGACGGCACCGAGGTCCGGCGGGTGACGATCGACGAGGGCCGCACCCGGTGGGAGCGACACCGCACGGTCTCGGTCCCGATCGAGGTGGCCGCGAGCCCCGACCAGGCGCCCGTGAAGGTGACGATCCGGGTGGCCAACCCCTTCGTCCCGGCCGACGTGCTGGGGGGCGAGGACCGGCGCAGCCTCGGCGTGGCCCTCGCGTCGATGCAGACCAGCCAGGGGCTGAAGTCACGCGTGGGCGCGCAACTGGGCGCTTGGCTGCCGCTGCTGCACCGTGAGCCGCCGTCCACGCAGTTCATCCACAGCTACGACGCGGTGGTGTCGAACTCGGAGTTCACGCGCGGATGGGTGCGCCGGTACTGGGACACCGACAGCGTGGTGGTCCACCCTCCGGTCACCATGCAGGCCCGGGGCGAGAAGGTGCCCTCGATCCTCGCCGTCGGCCGCTTCTTCGCGGCCGAGGCCGGTCACTCCAAGAAGCAGCTCGAGATGGTGGAGGCCTTCCGGCGCCTCGTCGACCGTGGCCTCACGGGCTGGACCCTGCACCTGGTGGGCGGCTGCAGCGAGGTCGACCGCCCGTACCTGGAGCGGGTGCGGGAGGTGGCCGCGGGCCTCCCCATCGTGTTCCACGTCGACGCACCGGGCGACGAGCTCCGCGACCTGTACGCCGAAGCGTCGATCTACTGGCAGGCCACCGGCCTGGGCGAGGACCCCGAGCGCGACCCCGACCGGCTCGAGCACTTCGGCATCGCCACCGTCGAGGCCATGTCGGCCGGCGCGGTGCCGGTGGTGATCGGCCTCGCCGGCCAGCTCGAGATCGTCGAGCACGGCCGGAGCGGCTTCCACTTCGACACGCTCGACGAGCTGGTCACCTACACCGAGCAGGTCGTGCAGGACGACGCCCTGCGGGCGGAGCTGTCGGCCGCGGCCGAGGCCAGGGCCCGGGACTTCTCGGTCGAGGCCTTCACCGAGCGCTTCAGCGCCGTCGTCGAGCGAATCACCGCCACGTCCTAGGGCCTGGGTGTCGTGGCGGTCGCGCCGTCGCCGGGTGCGGCCGGGCGCGACCGCGGTCGGATCGGCCGGCGGCAGTGCGCCGACGGGTCAGCGCTTGATGCACTCCCAGGTGAGGAACATGTAGGCGGGCAACAGGGCCAGGCGCGCCGCGGTGGCGTCGTCGGCCACCGACTCGAGGTCGCCGCGGATCGCGCCGGCGGTCATCGAGGCCACGTCGAATTCCCCTGAGGTCGCTTCGGGCCAGTCGTCGGCCCCGGTGTCGAGGTGGGCGAGCCATCCGTCGGTGGCCAGCAGGGTGGTGTCGAACCCGTGGTCGCGCAGCGTGGCGGTGAGGTCGAAGCCGAAGCGCCAGAACACGGGCGTGCGGTCGCCGTGGAACTCGGGCTCGACCGGTGGCGCGGTGCGGCCCTGCAGGACCGGCACCTGGAGGTACATCCGCCCGCCCGGCGCCAGCACCCGGTGGATCTCGTCGAGGGCGGTGGCGGTCTCGGGCACGTGCTCGAGCACGTGGGGCGTCAAGATGACGTCGAAGCTCTCGTCGGGGCGGTCGATGGCCTGCAGGTCGAGTTGCACCGCGCCCCGATGGGCCCGCTCGTCGTAGTCGCTGCACGTGTAGTCGAACCACGACGCCATGGCCCTGCGGTAGTCCTCGCCCAACCGCGGGCTGGTCTCGAGCACGCGGGCGCCCAGCGACGCGGGGGTACGGGCCACGTAGCAGTGGAACAGGTAGCGGTCGCGGGAGATGCTGCCGCACTGCGGGCAGTTGGCCGACTCGCTGTGGAAGCGGCCGGCGAAGGCGTCGCCGGTCCACCGGCAGATGTTGCACCACACCGCCGCCGCGTCCTCCGGGGCGGTGCGCGCCGCCCACGGTGACGGCGCCGCATCGGACCACAGGGGCTCATCGGCCGGCGTCGCGGCCGCGTGCTCGGCGACCGGGTGCTCGGCGCCGCCGAGGACGGCGCGGCGCGCCCGCCCGAGCACGGACCGCAGGGAGGAGGATCGGGAGGCCATGGGCTCAGCGCACTCGCTCGACCGGGGTGCGGTCAAGCCGGCGCCGGCTGATTCCTCCGCTGGGAGGGGCGGTGGTAGAGTTGTCGTTTGCTCCCACGGCATCGAGCGGTTCCGTGCCGTTCACCATCCGGTCGTTCGAGCCCGTTACCTCTGGAGGCGTCACCCACCAATGATCGCGTACCTCGACCCTGGCACCGGCAGCGTCATGCTCCAGGTGATCGTCGGCGGTTTCGCCGGCATCGCTGTGTTCTTCAAGATGTTCGGCCGCAGGCTCATGTTCTGGAAGAAGACCGACAGCGAGCTGACCACCGGTGAGTCCGACGTCGCCGCCGAGGACGACACGCCGGCCGAGGCCGCCAAGCCGGCGACCGTGCCGCCCGGCAAGGCCTCGTCCTAGGCCCGAACCGGCGCCGCCGGCCCGTCCGGCGACCGTGCTCCCATGACCACACCTCACGCAGACCCGGGGTCGTTCCGCGACCCGATGAGCCGCGTCTTCGTCTCCGACGACGCCGTCATCCGCTCGCTCTCGGGCGACGCCCTCGCCGACTACGAAGCTGCGGCATCGGCCACGTTCTTCACGAAGGCCCTCGCCGACGGTCGCATCGTCGGCACCGAGCGGGTGCCCGATGACCAGGTCGCGGCGCTCGTCGGCACCGAGGGGCACTGGGAGGCGGCGCTGCGCCACGACCGCATCCCGTTCCTGTCGTACCCCTACGAGTGGACCTTCGAGATGCTGCGCGACGCCGCGCTGTTGCAGTTGCAGCTCACGCGCCAGGGCATCGACGAGGACGTCATCACCAAGGACGCCACGTCGTACAACGTGCAGTTCGTCGGAGCGACCCCCACCTTCATCGACGTCGGGTCGTTCGAGAAGCTGCGGGCCGGCGAGCCCTGGTACGGCTACCGCCAGTTCTGCGAGCTGTTCCTCTACCCGCTGATGTTCCAGGCCTACAAGAACCTGCCGTTCCAGCCGTGGCTCCGCGGCGCGATCGACGGCATCACGCCCAGCGAGGCCCGGGACGTGATGTCGTTCCGTGATCGGTTCCGCAAGGGCGTGTTCACCAACGTGTACCTGCAGGCGGCGTTCGAGAACCGCTACTCCGACACCGACGCGGACGTGAAGAAGGACCTCGGCAAGGCGGGCTTCAAGAAGGAGCTGATCGCCGCCAACCTGGACAAGCTCACCAAGCTGGTGACCCGGCTGAAGTGGAAGCAGTCCGAATCGACCTGGTCGGGCTACAGCGAGCGCGGCCACTACACCGATGCCGACCTCGACGCGAAGTCCGACTTCGTCGAGAAGGTGGTCAACCTGCGGGCGAGGTCGCTCGTGTGGGACCTCGGCGCCAACGACGGCCACTTCTCGCGCCTCGCGGCCAAGTCCGCCGACTACGTGGTGGCGGTCGACGCCGACCCGTTGGTCGTCGACACGCTCTACCGGGCGCTCCGGGAGGAGGCCAACACCTCCATCCTCCCCCTCACGATGGACCTGTCGAGCCCGTCGCCCGGCCTCGGCTGGCGCGGCCACGAGCGCAAGGCGTTCACCGACCGCTCCACGCCCGACCTGGTGCTGTGCCTGGCGGTCATCCACCACCTGGCCATCACCAACAACGTGCCGCTGCCCGAGTTCGTCGCGTTCCTGGCCGATGTCGGTGCCGAGGCGGTGGTCGAGTTCCCGACCCCCGAGGACCAGATGGTCAAGCGCCTCCTGCGCAACAAGCGTGAAGGTACGCACGACGATTACACGGCTACCGTCCTCGAACGTGCCCTCAAGGACCACTTCGACATCGTCGAGCAGCAGACCCTCCCGTCGGGCACCCGGGTGCTGTACCACATCACGCCGCGCTGAGCTGAGGCCATGACGCACCGCAGCGATGCGTCGCGTCCGGACGACAGCGACGACAGCGACGAGGGCCGCGCCGCCGAGCAGGAGGCCCCTGAGCAGGAGGCCCCTGAGCAGGAAGCCCCTGAGCAGGACGGCATCGAGCACGAGGCCTCCGAGGTGGAGGACGACCGGACGGTCGCCGGGCCGCCGCCGGTGTGGCGCCGGGTCGCCCGCCGCCTCCACGTCCGCGAGATCGTCCGCCACAACGGTCTGGTGCTGTTGGCCCTCTGGGGCCTGGCCGTGGCGCAACCCGTGCTCGACCTGTTCGGGAAGAACCCCGAGTTCTTCGTGGCCAACCAGCTGAGCAAGTACGAGGTCGCCCTCTTCGGGGTGGTCGTGGCCCTCGTGATCCCCCTCGCCCTCGTCATGGTCGAGGTGGTGGCGTTCGCCATCCATCGGCGGCTCGGGGCGGCGGTGCACATGGTGCTCGTGTTCGCCCTCGGCGCCTTCCTGGGCATGTACGTGTGGCGTCAGGTGGGGGTGTCGTCCAACGACCTGCTCAGCGTGGCGATCGCCGTGGCGGCTGGCGCTGGGATCCTCTACGGGGAACGCCGGGTGTCCGGCGTCCGCCTCGGGCTGCACTACCTGGCCGTCGCCCCGCTGCTGTTCCTCGGCGCGTTCCTGGTGGTCTCACCCACCTCCGAGCTGCTCACCGAGGGTGAGGCCACGGCGGCCACCGGGGTCACGATCGAACACCCTGCGCCCATCGTCATCCTCCAGATGGACGAGTTCCCCGTCGCGTCGCTGCTGCGGCGCGACGGCACCATCAACGCCGAGCGGTTCCCGAACTTCGCCCGGCTGGCCGACGAGGGCACGTGGTACCGCAACGCCACGTCGGTGTCGCCCAAGACCACCGACAGCATCCCGTCGATGCTCACCGGCCTCATCCCGAACCTCGGCGATCTGCCCACCTCCGCCGACCATCCCCGGAGCCTCTTCACCCTGCTCGGGCACCAGTACGAGCAGCACGTCACCGAGCCCGTCACCAGCGTGTGCCCCACCACCATCTGCGTGAACCGGGGCGCGCAGGAGAAGTTCAACTACCACCGCAGCCGCCAGGCCGTGCTCGACGCGTCGGTCGTGTACGCCCAGGCCACCCTCCCGCCGTTCCTCCGTGACGGCCTGCCGGCGGTCGACCGGGCCTGGGGCGGCTTCATCGACGACGCCAACGTGGAGCAACAGGACGCGAGCACGGCGCTCGACCCGGTGGCGGGATCGACCGGCAGCGGCGCCGAACAGAGCGGCGCACCGCCCAGCAACGACCCCTCGTACAAGTGGAAGGCGCTGGGCCCCGCAGGCTGGGCTCCCCGGTACCAGGCGGGCCTGATGAACGACATGATCGACAGCATCAGGCCCACCGGCCGCCCTGGGCTCTTCTTCGCGCACGCCACCTTCCCGCACATCCCGTGGCTGCTCAGCCCCGAGGGCTATCAGTACGTGGTCTCCGACGCCCGCTTCGTCCCCGGCCTCGAAGGTGGGGGGATCTGGACGGACGACGATACGTACCTGGTGCGCCAGGGCTTCTCCCGTCACCTGCTGCAGGTGGGCTACATGGACCGCCTGGTCGGCGAGATGATCGACCAGCTCGAGTCCCAGGGCATGTGGGACGACGCCATGGTGCTGGTGATGTCCGACCACGGCGTGGCCTTCACCCCCGGCGAGAACTTCCGGAGTCCCCGGGCATCCACGGTGCACGAGATCTACAACATCCCCTTGTTCATCAAGTACCCGGGCCAGACCGAGGGCGAGACGAGCGACGTCAACGCCCTGAACATGGACGTGCTCCCGACCATCGTGGATGCGCTCGGCATCGACACGGACTGGCAATTCGACGGCCAGTCCCTCCTGGGGGACGGCCCCGATCGGCGCTCCAAGCCCGTCTACTGGGACGTCGGGCCCGACCACGTGCCCGTGGACTTCGACGGGGTGATGGACGTCGTCCGCCGCGACCACGACTACCTCCCCAACGGCGACGATTGGCTGGGGGTCTTCGCGGTCGGCGACTACGGCGACCTCGTCGGCGACGCCATCGACGACCTCGACGTGGCGGGTGACTCCGGCAGGACCTGGACCGTCGACCAGCAGGACCGTCTGGCCGACTGGCAGCCCCAGCAGGACGGACTCGCGCCCATGCTGCTCAGCGGCTCGCTGGAGGACGACGGGGGCGACCTGCCCGAGGACGCCGTGGTGGTCGTGAACGGCCGCGTCGCGGGTGTCGCCGGGGAGTTCGAGCACGACGACGACGGCCGGATCACGTTCAACTCGCTCATCTCCGAGGAGATGCTGCAACGGGGAGCCAACGACGTGGTGCTCCTGTTGCCCACGCGATCCGGCTCCCGGCAGTTCGAGACTGCTTCACTGGAGTGATGGCGGACATGGCCGCGACTGGGGTGGTGCCGGTGGCCGATCGGCCCACGGTGGAGCGCCGCCCGCAGGTCGGCGTCCTCCGGCGGATCGCGGCGCGGCTCCAGTTGCGCCGCGTGCTCGGGTACGACGCGCTGTCGCTGCTGGCCCTCTCGGGGCTGGCCGTGACCCAGCCGCTGCTCGACCTGTTCGGGAAGAACCCCGAGTTCTTCGTGGCCGCCGAGGTCAGCCAGGGCCAGATCATCGCGTTCGGGGTGGCCATCACGTTCGGCATCGCGGCCGTGGCGCTGCTCGTCGAGTTGGTCGCCCACGCCATCGGGCCGCGGGTGGGCGCGGTCGCCCACGCCGCGCTCATCGCCATCCTCGGCACCGCGCTCGGTGCCACGATCGCCCGCCACTTCGACTTCAGCGCCACCTGGCCGTCCGTGGCGGTCGCCGTCGGGATCGGCGGGCTGATCCTGCTCGCCGAGCAGCGCACGAACGCGATGCGCCTCGGGCTCCGTTACCTCGCGCTGGCACCACTGCTGTTCCTGGCCCTGTTCATGTTCACATCGGCCACGTCGCGGCTGCTGTGGGAGGACGAGGCCCAGGCGGCCACCGGCATCACGGTCGACCACCCCCGACCTGTGGTCATGGTGGTGTTCGACGAGTTCCCCCTGGCGTCGATCATCGGCCCTGACGGGCGCATCGACGCCACACGCTTCCCGAACTTCGCCCGTCTGGCCGACCACAGCACGTGGTTCCGAAACGCCACCGCGCTCTCGCCGAACACGCCGGGGAGCGTCCCCACCATCGAGAGTGGCCTGCAGCCCGAGAACGGGGCACTCCCCACGTCGGTGGACTACCCCCGCAACCTGTTCACGCTCCTGGGTGGCACCTACCAGATGGACGTGACCGAGACCATCACCCAGCTCTGCCCGAGCACCGTCTGCGTGCGCGCCGATGCCACCGCCGGGGACGGGTGGCTGGCCGGCCTCGGTCGTACCCTCGAGGACGCATCGGTCGTCTACGGCCACGCCACGCTGCCGCCGAGCCTGCGGGCCGACCTGCCGGGCGTGGACCAGTCCTGGGGGGGCTTCCTCGAGGACACGGGCGCCGACGGGGGAGCGGGCTCGTCCACCACCGCCAGCACCACGCCGGCGACCACCACGACCACGATGCGCCCCGGCATCGACGACTTCATGACCGCCCGCAACGAGCAGATGGCGGCCACGCAGCCCCACGGGACCGGCGAGTTGCTGCGGCTGATGACCGAACGGGTCGGCACCGAGCAGTCGTCGCGCCTCTACTTCGTCCATGACGGCCTCTTCCCGCACTTCAACTGGGTCACGACGCCGGACGGTCACACCTACGACGGTCAGAAGGGGCCGCCCGGCAGCACCGACGGAGACTGGGGCGACGACGAGTTCCTGATCCGCCAGGGCCAGCAGCGCCACCTGCTGCAGGTGGGCTACGCCGACACCCTGTTGGGGCGGCTGCTCGACCGCCTCGAGGCGGAGGGCATCTGGGACGAGGCCATGGTGGTGGTCACCGCCGACCACGGCATCGCCTTCACCGCCGGCCACCCGAAGCGCACGCCCACCGACGAGACGGCCGACGAGATCTACCGGATCCCGATGTTCGTGCGGGTGCCGGGCCAGCGAGAGGGCGAGATCTCCGACGAGAACGCGATGAACGACGACCTCCTGCCCACGGTCGTCGATGTGCTCGGTGTGCACACCGACTGGGAGTTCGACGGCCGGTCCCTGTTCGGGGACGAGGCGCCCCCGGCCGACAAGCCGGTGTTCTACGGCGCCGGTCCCACGTCGCTGTCCAACTCCCTCGACGGCCTGTACGCCGTGGCGGCTCGGAACCACGAGCGCTTCCCCGAGCCCGGGTGGCGTGGGGTGGCCGCGGTCGGTGGGCTCGGCCACTACGTGGGGGAGCCGGCATCGTCGCTGTCGGTGTCGCCGGTCACCGACGACATCGATTCGGCCGCGAGTTGGCGACTCGACCACCCCGAGCGGTTCCAGGGCGTGACCGACAGGGGAGCGGTGCCCCTGGTGATCTCGGGCAGCGTGGCGCTCGAGCCCGGGCACCAGCCCGCCGAGGAGGCACTCGTCGTGGTGAACGGCACCGTGGCCGGGGTGGCCGGCGACTTCCAACGCCGAGGCGACCGCTGGCACTTCTCCGCCCTGCTCGACTTCCAGCAGTTCCGCACGGGCGACAACGACGTCGAGTTGCTGCTCGTCGGCGGGGCCGGCGACGACCCCCCGTTCCTCAGCATCCCGCGCCGGTAGGCGACGGGGTCGACGAGGTCGACTAGCGGGAGGTCGGCGCCGCCCAGAACGCGTCCATCAGGCGGCGCGCGCCGGTGGTGGGCGAGATCGTCCCCGCAGCGACCTGGGCCTCGATCCCGGGCACCAGCGCCTCGACGGTGGGGTTCGAGCGCAGCGCGTCACCGAGGCGTGCCTGAACGTCGGCCCACATCCACGCCGTGGCCTGACGGGCCCGCATGGTGGCCAACCACCCGGACGCGGCCCAGGCCTGGCGGAGTCGCTCCACCGCGGCGGCGACGTCTCCGATCGACTGGCCGGCCAGGGCCGAGCAGGCGATCACGGGGGCGGGCCCCTCGTCGGTCTTCGGGCGCAGCAGCTCGAGGGCGTGGCGGTAGTCCGCCGCCGTGTGCCTCGCCGTGGCGGCCAGGTCGCCGTCCGCCTTGGTGACCACCACCACGTCGGCCAGCTCCATGATCCCGCGCTTGATGCCCTGCAGGTCGTCGCCGCCGCCGGGGGCCACGAGCAGCACGAACACGTCCACCAGGTCGGCCACGGCGCCCTCGGCCTGGCCGGCGCCGACCGTCTCGACGATCACCACGTCGAACCCGAACGCCTCGCACAGGGTGATGGCCTCGCGCGTGCGCCGGGCGACCCCGCCCAGGCTGGTGCCGGACGGCGAGGGCCGGATGAACGCATCGGTGCCCGCCAGGCCCCCCATGCGGGTCTTGTCGCCGAGGATGGACCCGCCGGTTCGCTGGCTGGAGGGGTCCACGGCGAGGACGGCCAGGCGGTGGCCGGCGCCGACGAGGTGGAGCCCGAAGGCTTCGATGAAGGTGGACTTGCCCACGCCGGGGCTACCGGTGATGCCGATGCGCAGCGCGCCGCCGGCATCGGCCACCAGGTCGTCGAGCAGGTCGCCGGCCCGGTCCTGGTCGTCCGGGCGGGACGACTCGATGAGGGTGATGGCGCGCGCCAGCGCCCGGCGGTCACCCGCCCGGATGCCTGCGGCCAGCTCGGCGACCGGGCCCGCTCGACTCAAAGGAGCGCGAGGACCCGGGCCGCGGCCTTGGGGATGTTCGTGCCCGGGCCGAAGATGGCCGCGACGCCCGCCGCTTCGAGGGCGGCGTGGTCCTGCGGCGGGATGACGCCCCCACAGACGACCTTGATGTCGCCGCCTCCGGCCGCTTCCAGGGCCTCCACCAACTGGGGCACGAGCGTCTTGTGGCCGGCGGCCTGGCTGGAGACGCCGACCACGTGGACGTCGTTCTCCACCGCGTCGCGGGCCACCTCGGCGGGGGTCTGGAAGAGCGGGCCGACGTCGACGTCGAAGCCGATGTCGGCGAAGGCGGTGGCGATGACCTTGGCCCCGCGGTCGTGGCCGTCCTGGCCCATCTTCACGACCAGGATGCGGGGCCGGCGGCCCTCGCGCTCGGCGAAGGCGGCGACGTCGGCGCGGATCTGCTCGAACCCCGCATCACCCTCGTAGGCCTGGCCGTACACGCCGGAGATGCTACGGATCTCGGCCTGGTGGCGGCCGAACACCTCCTCCATGGCGGCGGACATCTCGCCCACGGTGGCACGGGCCCGGGCGGCGTCGACACAGAGCTCGAGCAGGTTGGCGTCGCCCCGGGCACCCTCGGTCAGGCGGGCCAGCGCCGCCTCGCAGGCGTCGGTGTCGCGCTCGGCCCGGAGGCGCTCGAGTCGGGCCACCTGCTGCTCGCGCACCTTGGTGTTGTCGATGTCGAGCACGTCGACCTGGTCGGGGTTCTCGGGGACGTACTTGTTGACCCCGACGACGACCTCCTGGCCGCGGTCGACGAGGGCCTGGCGGCGGGCCGCGCTCTCCTCGATGGCCAGCTTGGGCATGCCCGACTCGACCGCCTTGGTCATGCCGCCGAGGGACTCGACCTCCTCGATCAGCGCCCATGCCTTGTCGACCAGCGCAGTGGTCAGTGCCTCGACGTAGTAGCTGCCCCCCAAGGGGTCGACCACGTGGGTGACGCCGGTCTCCTCGGCCAGGATCAGCTGGGTGTTGCGGGCGATCCGGGCCGAGGCGTCGGTGGGCAGGCCGAGGGCTTCGTCGAAGGCGTTGGTGTGCAGGCTCTGGGTGCCGCCCAGCACCGCCGCCATGGCTTCGTACGCAGTGCGCACCACGTTGTTGTACGGGTCCTGCTCGGTGAGCGACACGCCCGAGGTCTGGCAGTGGGTGCGCAGCATCAGCGACCGCGGGTCCTCGGGCTCGAACTGGCTCATGACCCGGGTCCACAGCAGGCGGGCGGCCCGCAGCTTGGCCACCTCCATGAAGAAGTTCATGCCGATGGCGAAGAAGAACGAGAGGCGGGGGGCGAACGTGTCCACGTCCATGCCCCGGTCGAGGGCCGAGCGCACGTACTCGAGGCCGTCGGCGATGGTGAACGCCAGCTCCTGGTCGGCCGTGGCCCCGGCCTCCTGCATGTGGTAGCCGGAGATCGAGATCGAGTTGTACCGGGGCATCCTCTCGGCCGTGAACGTGATGATGTCGGCCACGATCCGCATGCTGGGTGCCGGCGGGTAGATGTAGGTGTTGCGCACCATGAACTCTTTGAGGATGTCGTTCTGGATGGTGCCGCTGAGCTTCTCGAGGGGCACGCCCTGCTCCTCACCGGCCACGATGAAGCAGGCCAGCACCGGCAGGACGGCGCCGTTCATGGTCATCGACACGCTCATCTCGTCGAGCGGGATGCCGTCGAACAGGATCTCCATGTCGGCCACCGAGTCGATGGCCACGCCGGCCATGCCCACGTCGCCCACCACGCGGGGGTGGTCGCTGTCGTAGCCCCGGTGGGTGGCCAGGTCGAACGCCACCGACAGACCCTTCTGGCCGGCGGCCAGGTTGCGGCGGTAGAAGGCGTTGGACTCCTCGGCGGTCGAGAAGCCGGCGTACTGGCGCACCGTCCAGGGCCGGTTGGCGTACATGGTGGCGCGCACGCCCCGCACGAAGGGCTCGGCGCCCGGCAGCGAACCCAGGCCCTCGACGCCCTCGAGGTCGGCCGCGGTGTAGAGCGGGGCCACGTCGATCCCCTCGGGGGTGTGCCACGTCAGGGTGTCGGGGTCGGCGCCCTTCAGGTCCTTGCTGGCCGCCGCTCGCCAGTCGTCCAACCGCGCCTTGGCCTGCTCGGCCCCCTGTTCGTCCATGCCGCCAGCGTACGGTTTGGCGTGGTGCCGCCAGAAGTCGACCTGTTCCGCTTCGAGCGAGTCACGCTGACGGTGGACGGCGCCACCATTCTCGCCGGCATCGACGCCCGCATCCCCGGTGACGGGCTGACCGCGATCGTGGGTCCCTCGGGGTCGGGCAAGTCGACGCTGCTGCGCCTGTGCAACCGCCTGGAGGTCCCGTCGGCCGGCCGGGTGCGCTTCCGCGGCGACGACATCGCCGACCTCGATCCGCTGGTGCTGCGACGCCGGGTGGGCATGGTGTTCCAGCAACCGACGCTGTTCCCGGGCACGGTGGCCGAGAACCTCGAGGTGGCGCAGCCGGGCCTGGCCACGGCCGATGCGGCCGCGGCCTTGGAGCGCGCCGGTCTCGACCCGGGGTTCCTGGGGCGCACCGGCGACGACCTCTCCGGGGGCGAGGCCCAGCGGGCCTGCCTGGCCCGCACCCTGGTCACCGGGCCCGAGGTGCTGTTGATGGACGAGCCCACGTCGGCGCTCGACGAGGCCAACACCCTCGTCCTCGAACGGCTGGGGCGGGAGCTGGCCGACTCGGGCGTGCCGGTGATGTGGGTGACCCACGACCGGGCGCAGGTGGGCCGCATCGCCGATCGCTGCATCGAGATGGACCGAGGGCGCGTCGTCCCGGGCGGGGCGGGGGAGTGACGGTGCTGGCCGCCTCCAGCCCCGCCGGCGACGTGACGTGGCAGGGGCTGGCCGCCTCGCTCCTCCTGGTGGCGGTCGCCGTGGGGCTCTCGTGGTGGCGGGGCTACGGCCTGGAGCGGCCCATCGTCTGGGCCAGCCTGCGGGCGATCGTCCAGCTGCTCGCCGTGGGCGTGGCGCTGACGGTGATCATCGACCCCGACAGCCCCCTCTGGCTGTCCTGGGCCTGGGTCGTGTTCATGGTGGTGTTCGCCTCGATCGTGGTCGGCCGCCGCGCGCCCGAGGTCCCCGGCCTGCTGCCGATCGCCCTGGCGGCCACGGCCACAGCGGCGGCGGTGAGCCTGGGGGTCATCTTCGGCTTCGGCATCTTCCCAACCGAAGGACGGGCCATCGTGCCGCTGGCCGGGATGATGATCGGCAATTCGATGACCGCCACGGTGGTCGCCTCACGGCGAGTGGTCGGCGAGCTCACGGACAAGCGGCCCGAGGTGGAGGCCCGCCTGGCCCTCGGCCAGCCGTGGCCCGTCGCCTCGCGCCCCTACACCCGGGCGGCGGTGCGCACGGCGCTGATCTCCCAGATCGAGACCACCAAGGCGGTGGGCCTGGTGTTCCTGCCCGGGGCCATGACCGGCCTCATCCTCGCCGGCGTCGACCCTGTCGACGCCGTGCTCGTCCAGGCCGCGGTGATGTACCTGATCCTGGGCTCGGCGGCGACCACCGTGACGGTGGTCAGCATCGGCCTCACCCGCAAGCTGTTCACGCCCGACCACCGCCTCGTCCGCCTCGTGCGGCGGAACGCCTGAGGGTGACCTCGGCGTTGGGAACCGTCGTCCACCGATAGGGGTAGCGGCCCCAGACCCGCACGGCGTGGGCTCAGCAGTCAGCCATCGCCGTGAGTGCAGCACAGATGGCGACCCGTGCCTCAGGCCCGACCGTGCCGACCCGTTCGGTGAGGAAGCTGCGACGGAGCGGCTGGAGGTTGTCGAAGCTGGCCGCGCACTCCACGGCCAAGCCCTGATCGGGGCCCAGGGGGACTTCGGTGGGGATGTCGCGGACCGTTCGACTGACCGGTGCGACGAGCACCCAGTCGAGGACGGGGATCGCCTCGCTGCGGGTGACGACGAGCACGGGCCGGCGCTTGTCCTGCGCCTCGGCCCACCAGATCTCGCCCTGCGTCGCCGTCACCACGGCTCGTCGGCGATCATGCGCTGGCTCGCCTCGTCGGCCCACCCGACCTCCGTGGCGCTCTGCGGCTGCGCCTCGTACCCAGAGACGATGGCCTTGCCGATGCGTGAGCGCCGGTTCTCGTCGACCAGTGCGAGCAGCGCGATCCGCACGGCATCCGAACGTGAGGCGACCACCCCTTCGAGCACCAGCTCGTCGACCGCCGCCGCCAGGTCCTCGTCGACCCGTGTCACCAACTGTGGCATGCGTCGAGCATAGCGGTGTGCATTGCGCGCTGTAGGCCCGACCGTCGAAGGTCGGGTGCGCATGATGCGGTGAGCGGAGGGGAAGGGGTGCGAGCGGCGCAATGAGCGCTCCCGGCGCAACTGCGTCGGCTCGGCGCCCGATCCTCGATGGCACGGCCTCGAAGTCGACCGCAGCGCGGCCAGTAGGCTGCACCGGTGGCTACCAGGCTCGTGATCATCGGCGGGGGGCCCGCCGGCAACCAGGCGGCCACCCAGGCGGCCAAGCTCGGGGCCGAGGTCACGCTGATCGAGCGGGACATCATCGGTGGCGCCGCCCATCTGTGGGACTGCATCCCGTCGAAGGCCATGATCGCCAGCGGGGGAGCGCTCTCCCAGCTGAAGACCGCCCAGGGGATGGGCCTGGCGGAGGTGAACGCCAGCCTCGACCTCGACGCGCTGAAGGTGCGCAACGCCAGCATCGAGGACCGCCTCGAGCGGTCCATCACGGGGCTGCTCGAGAGCCAGTCGGTGCGGCTGCTGCGCGGCACCGGCCGCCTGGTGGGGCCCCACGAGGTCGTCGCCGACACCGATGACGGCCCCGTCGAGCTGGAGGCCGACGCCATCCTGCTCAGCACGGGCAGCCGGCCCCGCATCCCCGAGTGGGCCCCGGTCGATCACGACCGCGTGCTCACCACGCGCGACGCCTACCCGCCGCCCACCATGCCCGAGCACCTGGTGGTCATCGGGTCGGGTGTGACGGGCGTGGAGTTCGTGCACATGTTCGCCTCGTTCGGGTGTCAGGTGACCTTGATCGTCAGCCGCCAGCAGGTGCTGCCCCGCAAGGACCCCGAGGTGGCCGCCGCCCTCGAGGAGAACTTCCTCGATCGGGGCGTCAAGCTGCTCATGGGCGCGCGTGCGGAAGGGATCGACGTCCACGACGACGGCACCCTGGTGGTCCGTTGCGACGACGGGCGCACGCCCACCGGTTCGCATGCGTTGCTGGCCATCGGGTCGATCCCCAACTCCGACACGCTGGGCCTCGAGACCGCCGGGGTCGAGACCGATCGCGGCGGCTACGTGACCGTCGACCGCCACTGCCGCTCGAACGTGCCCCACATCTACGCGGCGGGTGACCTCTCGGGGAAGCTCCCGCTGTCGTCGGTGGCCTCGATGCAGGGCCGCAAGATCGCCGAGCACGTGATGGGCCTGTACACCCGGGCCCACAAGCACCTCGACTACGACAAGGCCGCCTCGGCCATCTTCACCGAGCCCGAGATCGCCGATGTCGGCCTGGCCGAGGCCGACGCCTTCGCCGAGGGTCGCAAGATCCGGGTCACCAAGGTGCCCTTCTCCTCGAACGCCAAGGCGCTGATCCTCAACGACGCCCGCGGGTTCGTGAAGATCCTGTCCGACCCCGCCACCGGGGTGGTGTTGGGCGGCTCGATCGTGGGCCGCAACGCCGCCGAGCTGATCTCGGTGATCGCGCTGGCGGTGACCGCCGGGCTGCGGGTGAGCGACATCGACGAGAGCCTGCTGGTGCACCCGGCGCTGGCCGAGGCCCTCGCCGAGGCCGCAGAGTGAGCCCGAGGGACGAGAGCGGGGCCCGAACGGCCCGCCGACGGAGTCGGCAGGAGTGGGGAACGTGAGCCCGGACGACGACTCGCTCGAGGCGTGGGAGCACGACTGGGACGACGACGACCTCGACGGCCCTGACGACCTCGGCGGTTTCGACGATGTCGAGGGTCTCGACGATCTCGGGGAGGTCGGTGTCGACGCCGACGGCCGCCCGCTCTCCGGCCCGGGATCGCTGGCCGTCGTCTGGCAACGGGCCGTCGCCCGGTTGGTCGACGTGTTCGTGGTGTTCAACGTGGCCGGCCTGCTCACCGTCGTGGTGGCGCGCCCGTCCGACGACGACAGCAGCATCTTCAGCTACCTGGTGGTGCAGACCGTGTTCCTCGTGATCGCCGCGATCTACGAGGCGGGCATGGTGGCGTGGCGGGGCCAGACCCTGGGCAAGATGCTGCTGCGGCTCCGCGTGGTGCGCCGCTCGGACGGTGCCGCTCCCACACCGGCCGAGGCGGTCGTGCGGTTCTTCCCCTGGCTCTGGCTCTACGTGCCGTTCGTGGGCCAGTTCCTCTGGATCGTCATGTACCTCACCGCCATCCCCAACGAGCGGCGCCAGGGGTGGCACGACCGGGCCGCGTCGACGCTGGTCCTGTCGAGCCGGTGAGGGCCACCGGGACACTCGGGAGCGCCCGGCCGTGTTCGTGATCCTCGGCTCGATGCGATCGGGCACCACGCTGCTGGCACAGTGTCTCAACGCCCACTCGGCGTTGGTCGTGCCCGACGAGACCGATTTCGTCATCCCCACCGCGTTCATCGTCGACCGGGTGGCCGACGAGCAGGTCGGCAAGCGGCTGGCCGGCGATCTCATCGTCAACTCCAAGCGGTTCGGTGCCAGCCTCGGCCGGTACCTGGACGAGGCCGCCGTGCGCGAGGCCGTGGCCGGTGCCCGGTACGACGTGGCCGGCGTGATCACCGCCGTCTACGACGCGGTGGCCAAGAGCGCTCGTGTGGCCCAGGCGGGAGACAAGTCGCCCAACGACCTGCAGTTCCTGCGGGTGCTGCTCGACGACGGGTTCTTCGACACCGTGCAGGCCCTCCACATCGTGCGCGACGTGCGCGACGTCATGGTGTCGATGTACCGGCTCGGATGGATCCCGCGCCTGAAGTACGGCTACCCACGGTTCTGGTCGGCCGACAACGTCTTCGCCGCCAACCGCTTGAGCGTCGTGCCCCACAACTACCACCGCCTGCGCTACGAGGACCTGGTCGCCGACCCCGCCACCGTCCTGGCCGACGCCTGCGCGTTCCTGGGCGTCGAGTTCGAGCCCACGATGCTCGACGACCAGCGCCGCCGCGAGGCGTCCCACCACCCAGACCTGCCGCATCACCAGCGCACGTTCCACGCCATCGACGACGCCGGTGTGGGCGCGTGGCGGGACGCCTTCGACGACAAGGCGCTCGGCCACGTGGAGCGGCTCGGGGCGGAGGGCCTGACCCGGTTCGGCTACCTGGGGGACCACCCGTCCTGAATGGTGGGGCGGGCCTGAGGTGCCGTACCCTGTGACGATCATGTGTCATTCATTCGAGGGCCGCGACGCGGCCCGGGTCGGCTGACCCGTGGCCACCACGACCGCACCGATCGGCGCAGGCAAGCTGTCCCGCAGGGTCCCCTTCGCCGAGCTGTGGACCTATCGCACGCTCATCGTCAACCTCACCGAACGCGAGTTCAAGGCCAAGTACAAGAAGAGCCTGCTGGGCTGGTTGTGGTCGCTGCTCAACCCCCTCTCCACGCTGGCGGTCTTCACCCTGGTGTTCGGGTTCATCCTCGGGGGCGTGGCGCCACCGTCGGCCAGCGGTTCACGGGCGTTCGCGGTGTACCTGTTCACGGGCCTCGTGGCCTGGAACGCCTTCTCCAACACCGTCAACGGATCGATCGCGGCCCTCAACCTGAACGCCGCCCTGCTGAAGAAGGTCTACTTCCCGCCGGAGTGCCCGGCCATCGCCAACGTGCTGGCGGTGCTGGTGCAGGCGGCCATCGAGACCGTCATCCTCATGGTCGTCCTCATCGCCCTGGGCAACGTGTCGTGGACCTTCCTGCTCTGGCCCGTCCTCATCATGTTCGTCGTGGCCTTCTCCATCGGCCTGGGGCTCGTGCTGAGCGTGGCCAACGTGTACTACCGCGACGTCGAGTACCTGATCTCGATCTTCATGCAGCTGCTCTTCTACTGCACACCGATCGTGTGGAACCCCAACATCGTGGGGGCCAAGGAGCTCGGCCCCGTCACCATCGGCGTCCTCCTCAAGTTCAACCCCATGGCCCAATTCGTCGGCGCCGCCCGCGACCTCGTCTGGTACCTCCGGGTGCCCAGCCTCAACCGCTGCCTCGCCATCCTCGCCTTCACGCTCGTCTCCTTCATCGGCGGCTGGTACGTGTTCCGCAAGACGTCTCGAAACGTGAGCGAGGAGCTGTGAGCCCGGGCGACGAGGGCCGGGACCGAACGGCGCGACGGCTCCGTGGCCGAGCGGGCGACTCGCGCCAGGTCGGAACCACGAGCAAGTTCGCGCCGGGCTCACCGGCCGTCGTGGTCGATCACGTCACCAAGGACTTCCGTCTCTACAACGAGAAGCCCATGCACCTGAAGGACCGCGTCACCCGCGGGTCCAAGGCGCGCTTCGAGATGTTCCGGGCCCTCGACGACATCTCGCTCACGATCCCCCACGGCACGATGTACGGCCTGGTCGGCCACAACGGGTCGGGCAAGTCGACGCTCCTGCGGATGATGGCCAACATCTACCACCCCTCCAAGGGCAAGGTGGTCAGCAACGGCCGCATCTCGGCGCTGCTGGAGCTCGGCGCCGGCTTCCACCCGCAGCTCTCGGGCCGGGAGAACATCTACCTCAACGCGTCGATCCTCGGCCTCGGCCGGCGGGAGATCAACTCGAAGATCGACTCCATCGTCGAGTTCGCCGGCCTCGAGGACTTCATCGACACGCCGGTCAAGGTGTACTCGAGCGGCATGTACGTGCGCCTCGGGTTCGCGGTGGCGGTCAACGTCGACCCCGAGATCCTGCTGATCGACGAGGTCATCGCAGTGGGCGACGAGCAGTTCCAGCGTCGTTGCTTCGACCACCTCTACTCGCTGCGCAAGCAGGGCGTCACGATCGTGATGGTCACCCACAACATGGGGCTCGTGCAGACCATGTGCGACCACGCCGCGTGGCTCGAGAAGGGCGTCCTCCTCTCCGAGGGCAAGGCCGTCGCCGTGGTCAAGGAGTACCTCAAGAAGGTCAACGACCAAGAGGCCGACGAGATGGGCGAGGCGGGCGGCGCCAAGGTGGGCAAGTCGGGCCGCCGCGCCGGCACCGGCGAGATCAAGGTCGAGAAGGTGGATTACATCAGCGCCCGCCTCACGCCCACTCCTGTGGGCAACACCGGCGACCCGCTGGTGGTACGGATCCACTACAACGCACGGACGCCCGTGGACAACCCGGTCTTCAAGCTCGGGTTCCACCATGACGGCGGCGCGCTGATCGGTGAGCCCAACACCCGGCTGGCCGAGTTCCAGACCGGCCAGCTCGAAGGCGAGGGCGACCTCTACTACAAGATGCCCAGCCTGCCGCTCACGCCGGGCGACTACCACCTGAGCGTCACCGTGATGGACAGCCACTCCCTGCACCGCTTCGACCATCACGAGCGCGAGTTCCTGCTGCACGTCCAGCCAGGGCGCAGCAACGAGAAGTCGGGGTTCGTCGACCTCGGTGGCGAGTGGACCTTCCCCAAGCACACGGGCAAGGCCAAGACCGGCCTCGAGGCGGCCCGGGCCGGTGGCCCGGCCGATCGGGTCACGGAGGAAGAGGCTGTCGGCTGACCAGGCCGCCCCGTCGAGCCCGACGGTGAATGGCTCCGGGGTGCTCGTCCTGGGCATGCACCGCAGCGGGACCTCGGCCCTGACGCGTGCGCTGGGGATCCTCGGCCTCGAGACCGGTCGCCGGGGCGCGCTGATGGCGGCCGCCCCATCGAATCGCTCGGGCCACTGGGAGATCACCGCGCTCACCGAGTGCAACGACCTGCTCCTACGCGACGTGGGGGGACGCTGGTCGGGGCCACCGGCTGAACGAGACTGGCACGCGGCCGCGGTCGCCGGCGCGGCGGGCGACGAGGCTCGGGCTCTGGTCGCCGACCTGCTGCCGGGACGGCCCTGGGCCTGGAAGGACCCTCGCCTGTGCCTCACCCTGCCGTTCTGGCAACAGGTGCTCACCGGTCCGCTGGCGATGGTGGTGTGCCTGCGGAACCCGCTCGAGATCGCGGCCTCGCTGCGTGACCGCAACGGCTTCGGCCTGCGATACGGATTGGCCCTCTGGGAGCGCTATCTGCGCTCGCTGTGGGGCCACCTCGAGGGCCACCCCGTGCTGGTGCTCGACTACGGCACCGTGCTGGCCTCACCCGACGCGGTGATCGATGAGCTGGCGGCGTTCGTCGAGGGTCGCACCGGCGTCGTCGCCGACCCTTCCGCCCGTGAGGCGGCGGTCGCGTCCCTCGACGGCGGGGAGCGCCATCACGAGACCGACCGCGCGGCCGTCGCCGCCGACCCCGTGGTGTCTCCCGAGCAGCGGGCGCTGTTCGACGCCTCACGCCCGCTCGTGGGCGCACATGAGGCATTCCCGGCGGTCGAGTTGGGCGACGAGACCCCGCACCTGCAACTGGCCTTCGACGAGCACACCCGCATGTCCCGGTACGAGGACGAGAGCTACCGGTTGCGGGCCGGCCTGGACGAGGCCCGGGCGGGGCTCGACCGCCAGACGCTCTTCTTCCACCAGGAGCTCGAGCGGCGCAGCGCGGAGGCATCGACGCTGGCCACCGATGTCATGGCCGCGCGCGAGCAGATCGCGGCGCTGCAGGCGTCGATCGACCGCATGCGGGGTCGTTGGCCCGTCCGGGTCTACCTGGGCCTGCGCCGGCGCCTCCCGCGCCGGAAGGTCTGAGCCCGTTGCGTCTGGTGATGACCCTCCTCGTGCGCGACGAGGAGGACATCGTGCGCGCCAACCTCGACTTCCACCTCGATCGGGGTGTGGACTTCGTGATCGCCACGGACAACCGGTCGGAGGACGCCACGGTCTCGATCCTGGAGGAGTACCGCCGCGCCGGTGTGCTCCACCTGATCCACGAAACCGACGACGATTACGCGCAGGGCCGGTGGGTGACCCGCATGGCGCGGCTGGCGGCAACGGATTTCGGTGCCGACTGGGTCGTCAACAACGACGCCGACGAGTTCTGGTGGCCGCTCGAGGGTGACCTGCGGTCGGTTCTCCAGTCGGTCCCGCCGGGCGTCGATGCCGTCCTCGTGCCCCGCTACAACTTCGTGGTGCCGGCCGAGGCGTCGGACGAGCCCTTCCCGCAGCGCATGACGGTGCGTTACGCGGTGCCGTTCGACCCCATCAAGCAAGGCCCCATCCAGCCCAAGATGGCCCATCGCGCCCACCCGGAGGCGAGTGTGCTGCAGGGGAACCACGACGTGCAGTGGCCAGGCCGGGGCGCCGTCACCGATCAGGTGGCGATCGAGATCCTGCACTTCCCGATCCGGACGCTGTCTCAGTTCGAGAACAAGATCGCCAAGGGCGGCGCCGCCTACGAGCGCAACCGCGACGTTCCCGAGCAGTTCGGCCGCCGGTGGCGCCGGTTGCTCGATGCGCAGCGGCGCGGCGAGTTCGGTGACGTGTATGCCAAGGTGGTGCTGGACCACGCAGCGGTGGCGGCCGGCCTCGCCCGTGGGGAACTGGTGGAGGATCGGCGGCTGGCCGATGCGCTGAGGGATTGGACGACCTGATGAACGGACGGCGGATCATCACTGCGGTGACGCTGGTGGCGGTGCTCGCGGGGGGAGCGACCCTGGGCACACCAGCTGGGGCGCAGGAGGCGCCGCCGCCGACCACGGCCGCCGCAGCGGCGCCGTCGACGACCACCGCACCGGCGCCGGCGCCGGCGCCCGAGGCCACCACGACCACGGCCATCACGCCGGAATCAACCGATGCCGCGCCGCAGGCGGCGCCGAGCGAGGGTGGGCGCACCATCTCCGGCACCATCAAGGGGGTCGACGGCCAGTTCGTCAACGCCCAGATCAGCCTGGTCCTGCGGAACGCGGCGGGCACGTTCATCGGCCTCGACGGCCGGCCCTCGCGGCCCGGGGCCTACGCCGACGTGATCAGCATGAACCCGTCCACGCCCCTGGAGGGTGCCGACACCGGCGACGACACGTGGGCGTTCACCGGCATCCCACCGGAGGCCTACGACTTCACCTTCGAGGTCTACCCCCGAGGCCCGGGCTTCCCGGAAGGGAACTGGTCGTACTACGGCGGCGCCTCCAAGCGGCGGGTGGTGATCCCCGCCGGCGGCCTGGCCAACGTGCGTCTGCGGCTGCCCCTGAACTGCGATCAGCCGGGCGGGACCACCGGGTCGATCCAGGTGCACAACTCGACCAACGGCGCCCCGACCGGCAACCTCGACAACTTCCTGGCCCTCTCCGAGAACAACCCGCCGTCGGGCATCCAGGGGTTCCGGGCGGGGACGACGATCCCTGCGGGCCAGGCCGAGCCGACCTTCGACGGGATCGCCCCCGATCAGCGCTACAGCGTGAACATCTACACGCCGGGACCGCGCCTGCACTCGTTCTACGAGGTGCCGGTGCACGCCTGCCAGACGACCCACCTGTACTCGTGGTCGGGCCGCAACACCAAGCCCCCCCGCTGGGGCTCGGTGGCCGTGTCGCAGCGGGGGTCGTTCTTCCCCATCCCGGGGGAGTTCAGCGGCGACCGTCGTGACGACGTGTTCTGGTACGCCCCGAACGCGGGCGGTGACACGTTGGCGATCTCGTCAGGCGCGACCGGCCACTTCACCGCCCAGGTGCGCTCGGTGGGGTCGGGCTATCGCCCGGTGCCCGGCGACTGGAACGGCGACGGGATCGATGACATCTTCTGGTACGGCCCGGGCTCGGCCGCGGACCGCATCTGGCGGGGCGGCGCCGGCGGCGCCTTCACCTCGCTGCCCGCCAGCGCGGGGGGATCCACCAACGTGTGGCCGGTGTCGGGCGACTTCGACGGCAACGGCTTCTCGGACATCCTCTGGGCCGACGGCGGCCATCTCAGCACCCTTCGCCGCTACAACGCCGACGGGTACACGAACGGCTCGGCGTCGGTGCCGGCCAACTCGCAGGTGCGCTCGGGCGACATCAACGGGGACTTCCGCGACGACCTGGTGTGGCACAACCCGGCGACGGGTGCCGTCCAGGTCTGGTTCGGCCGCACCGACGGCACGTTCGCCAAGGTGAACGAGGTCGTGGGCCGGGGCGTCGCCTACCGCCCGATCCTGGCCGACATCTCCGGCGACTTCCGGGCCGACCTCATCTGGTACGCGCCGGGGAGCCAGCCCGATCGGCTGTGGCGGGGCCGGGCCAGCACCGACCCGTACTTCGCGAAGGAGTCCGGTGACCTCGCCGTCAGCGGGGACTACCAGCCCTTCGCCGCCGACCTGAACGGCGACGGCACCGAGGACATCTTCTGGTACGCGCCCGGCGTGAGCGCCGACTCGCTCTGGCGGATGAACCTCAGCGGCTGGATCCCCCAGAACTAGCAATCGGCCGGCCCGCGCGGCACGAACACCCGCCGGACCGGCGCCCGACTCGATGGTCGTGGCGACCGAATCGGGCGCCAGGTCGGGATGCGGGGCCGACGGTCAGACGTCGAAGCCGAAGCCTCGGACCGCGTCGATCTGCTCGTCGGTGAACGGGCGGTGGGCGTGCGTGCGCCAGCGTCCCGACGAGGACGGTGTCTGCACCTTGGCGGCGATGTCGGCCAGGTCGTGGCCGGGGGAGACGCCGGTGAAGTCCAGCAGGCGGGCCAGCTCGGTCTCGGGGTCGGCGCACACGTCGTCGAAGCGCAGGTAGAGGAAGCGATCGCCGATGCGCTCGCCCAGGTCGAGGGCCCGTCGGGTCATGTGGATCCAGTAGCCGAGTTGGGCGACGGCCTCGGCCTCGGGGCCGCCCTCGGTGGGGAAGGGGAAGCCGAACTGGTCGCCGAAGTTGCGGAGCTGGTTCTTGTTGTCGCTGTAGGCCATGTCCAGCCCGTGACGAGCCACGTAGACGAAGCGCAGGCCGGGGTAGTGGTCGATGAGCTGGGGGAGGAACAGGTGGGCGTTCGGCTCCTTCCACCCCCACGCCGGCGCCGTGCGGCGTTGGGCGCGAGGCCGTCGCCGGAGCGCCTCTCGTGCCCGCGCCGCCGACTCGCGGCGCCCGACGGTGGGGTCGTGGTCGAGCACGGCGCGGGCCAGTCGGACGTAGTCGCCGGGCGCGAAGGCGCGGTCACGGGAGTAGCGGGTGAACGTGTCCAGATGGCGGCCGATGTCGGCGTCGCTGGTCGACGCGTACCAACCGGGCCGCTTGAACAGCAGGGTGAACACGAGGTTGTCGTAGGCCGCGTTGAAGTGGCGGCCCATGTCCACGCCGGCGTCGATCAGCGCGTCGGCCAACACCCGGGTACCACTGCCCCCGAGACCGCCGATGACCAATGGCCCTGCGCCTCCGTCGTCGGCGCCCCTTCGGGATCCGGTTCGTCGGTGATGCTGCTGAGCTCCGCTGCGCAGCCTCGGGAACCCGGTCACTGCTGCGATGACATCCGGAAACGGGGAGGCTCGAGATCGCACTCGGGCGGGATGCTGCCCAGGAAGTGGGGGCGGCGCTCGACGGTCTCGTACGGACGGCCGTGGATCTGCTCGTACTCCGCGGCGAAGGCGCCGAACGGGTGGACGGCGTCGGGGTCCTGGGCCGAGTTCGTGGCCACCCCGCCGTGCATCTGGTGGAAGGTGGCCTCACCGAGCAGCATCACGGGCTCGACCGTGGGGTCGAGGCGGGCGCGGTTCAAGAAGTCCAGGTTCACCAGCCCGCCGCCCGGTGACCGGAAGCGCTCGTCGTAGCCGCCCATGCGCTCGTACTGCGCCTTCGACAGGGCGATGCAGTTGCTCTCGGCCAACGACGAGAAGAAGCCCTCCTTGCTGGACGGCGCCACCGTGGCGATCTCGTACAGGCGGTACCCGTCGTGCTCCCACGGCACCGACGCCAGCAGGCGATCCTCGGCCTCCTGGTCCCAGCCCGCGCTGATCGCCTGGTTCTGCACCTGGTGGCCCAGGTGCATGCCCAACGTGTACACGAACGGGTTGTCGAAGGCCCGGAAGGCCCGCTCGGTGTACGCCAGGATGCCGGGGGAGAGGATGCGGGCACCATCGATGGCGAGCATCACCCGGTCCCCGCGGGCGACCTCGACGCCGTGGTTCAGCGCCGCGGACGGCGAGGGCCACTCGGGGTGGAACGTGATGTGGCGGAAGTTGGGGCCGAACCCCTCGACGACCGACGGGTCGACCGGCTCGGTCGAGCCGTTGTCGATGGCGAGCACCTCGTACCGGTCGGGATCGGCCCCCCGCTGGTAGGCCGGCGTCAACGAGTGCAGCGTGCGCAGCGCCTCGCGGCGCATGTTGTACAGGTTGACGACGACGGTGAGGCGGGGCGCACCCATCGCTCAGGCGGGGACGCCGGCCAGGCCCTGCAGGCGCTGGTACAGCTCGTCCACCTCGGGAGGGAGGTCGGCACCGTCGATCGGGCCGTGGTGGCGCAGCTCCTCGGTGAAGAACCCCGGCCGACCCGGCAGGTCGAGGGCGGCGGCCATGGCCGCCACACCGGCGTTGTACTCGTCGGCGGGCAGGTCGAACGACAGCAACGGAAAGGGCTCGCGGTCGTGGGCCGCCACCAGTCGCTCGTTGTAGGCCAGCCACAGGGAGAGGCCCGTCCCGGTGGGGATGGCGTCGCGGCGCTCGAGCGAGGCGGCGACGGCCAAGGGGTGGCGGTAGGTGCCCACCAGCACCAGGTCGGGCAGGCCCTCCTGCCAGAAGGCCAGGGTGAGCAGTGTCCGGGGATCCTTGAAGCCCCAGCGCCAGTCGGCGGCGTGGGCGGCGATGACCGCCGCTCGCTGCGTGCGGAAGTCGTCGTCCCAGGCCACCGAGGCGGGAGGGCGGTCCCACGCCCCGCCGTTGTGCTCGAGCAGCCGGTCGTTCAGGTCGCGGATCGCGAGGCTCTCCCGGTTGCCCTTGCGGTTGTGCTGAGCCTGGGTGACAACCTCGCCGAGGTGCAGGCCCGCCTCCTCGAGGGAGCCCGCCAGGCTGCTGGTTCCGCTGCGGTGCATGCCGAGCACCGCCACCGGGGGGGCCACCGCTCAGTCGATGACCGCGACGACGTCGCCGGCCCCCACCGAGTCGCCCGCGGCCACCTTCAGCTCCGCCACGGTGCCGGCCTTGTCGGCCGCGATGTTGTTCTCCATCTTCATGGCCTCGAGCACGCAGAGGGCCTGGCCCTCGGTGACCTCGTCGCCGACGGCCACGAGCACCTTGACGATCGTCCCCTGCATGGGGACGGTGACGGTGCCGGCACCGGCGCCACCGCCGGACGTGCTGCCGCCGGACCGCCGAGGTCGGGCCGCGGCCGGCCCACCGGTGGATGCGGCCGGGGCCACCCCGGCGGACTCGGGCACCCAGACGCTGACCGAGTAGCGCCGACCGTCGACCTCGACGTCGACGTCGCGCCGTACCTTCGGGGGCTCGTCCTCGCCCCCGGTCGCCGGCGCCTTGGGAGCGCTGACGCCCGACAGGTCGAGCGTCTCCTCGACCCACTTGGTGGAGTGCGTGGCGGCCGCGAAGTCGGGGTGGCTCAAGATGGCCACGTCGGCAGGGATGGTGGTGGCGATGCCGTCGACCCGCATCTCGCCCAGGGCCCGCAGCATCCGGTGACGGGCCTCCTCACGGTCACGGCCCCAGGTGACGAGCTTGCCCACCAGGTTGTCGTAGTACTGGCTGATCTCGTCGCCTGACTCGTAGCCGCCGTCCCACCGGGTGCCGAACCCGTTCGGCACGGTGAGGTTCGAGATCGTGCCCGGTGACGGCAGGAACCGACCGCCCGCGGGATCCTCGGCGTTGATGCGGCACTCGATGGCGTGACCGCGGCGCTCGACGTCGTCCTGGGTGAACGACAGGGCCTCGCCGCTGGCCACCCGGATCTGCTCGGCCACCAGGTCGACGCCGATCACCATCTCGGTGACGGGGTGCTCCACCTGCAACCGGGTGTTCATCTCGAGGAAGAAGAACTCGCCGTCCTGCAGGAGGAACTCGACCGTGCCGGCATTGACGTAGCCGCACGCCTGGGCGGCGCGGACGCTGGCCTCGCCCATGGCCCGGCGCAGCTCGTCGGGGAAGTCGGGGGCCGGGCTCTCCTCGATCAGCTTCTGGTGGCGGCGCTGCACCGAGCAGTCGCGCTCGCCCACCCACACGCAGTTGCCGTGGGTGTCGGCGATGATCTGCATCTCCACGTGGCGGGGCCAGGTGAGATAGCGCTCGAGGTAGAGCTCGTCGCGGCCGAAGTAGGCGGTCGCCTCCCGGCGCGCCGACTCGATGGCGGCCGCGATCTCGTCGGCGGACTTCACGACCTTCATGCCCCGGCCACCGCCGCCGTGGGCGGCCTTGATGGCGATCGGGTAGCCGAACTCGTCGCCGAAGGCGGCCACCTCGTCAGGGCCCTGGATCTCGTCGTTGCGGCCCGGGACGCCGGTGACGCCGGCCTTCTCGGCCGCAACCCGCGACGAGATCTTGTCACCCATGACCCGGATGGCCTCGGGGGGAGGACCGATCCACGCCACCGTGCCGCTGGCGATGATGGCGCTGGCGAAGTCGGTGTTCTCGGAGAAGAACCCGTACCCGGGATGCACGCCGTCGGCACCGCTGCGCTCGATCGCGTCCATGATCGCGTCGGTGTTCAGGTAGCTCTCGGCGGCGGTCTGGCCGCCGAGGGCATAGGCCTCGTCCGCCAGCCGGACGTGCAAGGCGTCCCTGTCGAGCTCGGAGTACACGGCGACGGTGCCGATACCCATCTCACGGCAGGTGCGGATGACCCGGACGGCGATCTCGCCCCGGTTCGCGATCAAGATCTTCGAGAGCACCCCCTATGGTTAGTTCCGTGTCGGGTGGTGATGCCAGATCAACCGCGTCGGCGGTCCGCGCCGAGGTCGCGAGCACGCGGTTCGGTGACGTGCGCTGGGTGGCCGAGACCGGTTCCACGAACCAGGATCTGATGGCGCTCGCGGCCGAGGGGTCCCCGGAAGGCGTGGTGCTCGTCGCCGATCACCAGACCGCCGGGCGGGGCCGATTGGGCCGGGTGTGGGCGGCGCCGCCGGAGGCGTCGCTGCTGTTGTCGGTGCTGCTGCGACCACCCGTCGGGCTGAGCAGCGCCCACGCGCTCACGACCGCGGTCGCGCTGTCGGCGATCGACGCCTGCGTCCAGGTGGCCGGCGTGCATCCCGGCCTGAAGTGGCCCAACGACCTGGTGGTCGCGTCGCCGGCGTCCGGCGGCGCCGAGCGCAAGCTGGCCGGTGTCCTGGCCGAGTCCTCGCTCCGTGGCGACCGGTTCGCCGCGGTGGTCGTCGGCATCGGCCTCAACGTCAACTGGCCCGACGAGCTGCCGTCGGAGATCGACGGCATCGCGGTGGCGCTCAACCACGCGACCGGTGCTCCGGTCGACCGAGCGGCCGTGCTGGTGGCGCTGCTCCACGCCCTCGACCGCCGCTACGCCACGCTGCTCGCTCCCGGGGGCCGTGCCGCGCTGCACCGCGAGGAGGTCGCGGCATCGGCGACCCTCGGTCGTCAGGTGCGGGTGATCCGCAGCCACGACGAATTGGAGGGGACCGCGGTCGGTCTCGACACGGACGGCACGCTGCAGGTCGAGGTCGACACCGACGTCATCACCGTCCCCGTCGGCGACGTCGTCCACCTCCGGCCGGGCGCCTGACCCCACCCCCGGGAACGCCGATCGTCCCGGGACCGGGAATCGACGCGTGAGCCGGGAGATCTGTACCCGGAACGAGGGCGGTCAGGGAGAGGTGGGCGCCTCGGCGTCGCGGAGGAGCGGGAGCACCACGGCGGCGCAGTGCTGGTCGATCTTGGCGTCGAGGTACCCCTGGTCGAGCTCGTCGAGGACGTGGTGCTTCACCGGGCCCTGGAACTCGTGGGAGCGGGCCAGGTCCAACGTGGCGACCGGCACACCGGCGAACTCGGCCAGCACGTCGCAGCGGGCGCGGATGTCCTGCGTGCGCAGCACGAGCAGCTGGGCGGCGGGCACGTGCTCGACCACCCGGCGGTTGTGGCGGGCGTACTCGGCCAGGAAGCCGTCCAGGGTGGGCAGGCCCCGCTCTGCCAACGCCCGTTCCTGCGGCGGATGGCCCTCGGGCGGCCCGTGGCGCAGCGCCCGCAGCTCGATCCAGCGGGGCGACCGGTACGTGATCATCTGGTTGATCTTGGAATCGAGCCACGAGCGGGGCTCGCGCACGGTCAGGACGTAGCGCGCCCCGGGGTAGCACGCCACCAGCACGTCGATCACCTCGCCGTTGAGGAACGACGAGTCCACCTCGAGTCGGAGCCGTCGCTCCTTGTCGGCGAAGTAGCGCTCGAGCGTGCCGGCCGGCAGCTCGCCCCGCAGGGTGCTGCTCGACGAGCGGCCGCAGGTCGTGGGCCTCGGGCTCGTGCTCGGCGCGGTAGGCGCCGAACAGGCCGGCCAGCGAGTGGGTGCCGGTCTTCTCGTCGCCGACACCGAAGAGCTTGTGCATGCTCACGGGTCGATCGTCCGGGCGGCCAGTTCGGCCAGCGCCGCGGCCGCGGCCAGCGTGCGCGGCCCCGGGCAGCTGCCCAGCGGTCGCCCATCGACGTGCGAGACGGGCTGGACGTCCCGGGTGCTCGAGGTGAGGAAGGCCTCGTCGGCGCCGGCCAGCGCCTCGAGGTCGACGTCGGCCTCCTCCGCGCCGGACACCTCGAGCACGAGCTCGCGGGTGATGCCGGCCAGGCAGCCCGCGGCGAGCGTGGGCGTGATCAGGCGGCCACCGGTGACCAGGAAGACGTTGGAGCCCGTGCCCTCGCACAAGGTGCCCCTGGTGTTCGCGAACACGGCCTCGGTGGCCCCGCGCTCGTGGGCGTAGCGCAACGCCACCACGTTCTCGGCGTACGACACGGTCTTCAGGCCGGCGACGGCGCTGCGCTCGTTGCGGGGCCAGGGCACGGTGACCACCGTGGTGGTGTCGGCCCAGGCCGTGGCGGGGGACGCGGCGACCAGCACGGTGGGCAGGGCCGAGCCACGGTCGGAGCCCAACGGGCCGGCACCGCCGGTGACCGTGGTGCGCAGGCGTCCCGTCTCGGGGCCGTTGGCGCCGACGACCGCGGCGATGGCGGCCCGGAGCTCGTCGTTGGTGTACGGCACGTCGATGCCCAGGCCCGCGGCCGATCGCCGCAGGCGGGCCAGGTGGCGGCGCAGGGCGAAGGCGACCCCGCCGATCACCTTGGTGGTCTCGAACACGCCGTCGCCCACCAGCAGGCCGTGGTCGAACGGCGACACCCGCGCCTCGCCGGCGGGCAGGAGACGGCCGTCGAGCCACACCACCGGGGAGCCGTCGACGACGGTCACCGGCCGACCCCCGTCACCGGCCCACCGCGGCCGGGGCGGCGGAGGCCACGCCGAGCAGGTGCCGGGCCTTCAGCTCGGTCTCGGCCCACTCGCCCTCGGGCGTGGAATCCCACGTGATGCCTCCTCCGGTGCCGAAGTGCAGTTCGTCGTCCTCGACCCAGAACGTGCGGATGGCCACGTTCAGGTCGCCTCGCCGGCGGTCGGCGTCGACCCAGCCCACCGCGCCGCAGTAGACCCCTCGGGGCACCGGCTCGAGACGGGCGATGTGGTCGAGGGCGGCCAGCTTCGGCGCGCCGGTCACCGAGCCGGGCGGGAAGGTGGCCGAGATCACGTCGGCCCACCCCAGGCCGGGGCGCAGGCGCCCCGCCACCGTGCTGACCAGGTGGACGAGCCCCGGGTGCGGCTCGACCTCGAGCAGGCCCGGGACCCCGACGCTGCCGTACTCGCACACCCGGCCCAGGTCGTTGCGCACGAGGTCGACGATCATCACGTTCTCGGCCCGGTCCTTCGCCAGGAGCCCGTCGGCGGTGGCGGCGGTGCCCTTGATGGGCGACGAGGAGACCAGGGCGCCGTCGCGGCGGAGGAACCGCTCCGGAGACGCCGACGCGACCCGCACGCCGTGGCCGGGCAGGTCGACCACCGCGCTGTACGGGGCCGGGTTGCCCTCGGCCAGCGCCGCGCCCAGCGCGCCGATCTCGGCGTCGTGGGGGAGGGGTGCACTGAGCCGCCGCGTGAGGTTCACCTGGTACACGTCGCCCGCGGCGATCGCGCCGCGGATGGCGGTGACGCCCGACTCGAAGGCTCCCCGGTCGAGCGACGTGCGCCACGATCCCGGGTCGGGTCCCCGCCACGGCGCCCCTGGCCACGGTTGCGCGGGGCGGGTGTCGGCGAACCGAGCGCACACCGGCGGTCCCTCGAAGGGAACCACGACGGCCCAGAACCCCGTTCCGTCGAGCGCCGCGAGGTCCGACGTGACGTCGCGCAGGCCGGTGCACAGCGTGCCCCCCACCACCGCCAACGACCGATCCGCACCGACCACTGGGCCAGCGTACGAGCCGCGCACCACCCTGACGTCTGGTCGAGACCCTGAGCCGTTAGATTCGACCTTCGTGTCAGCCGCCGTGGGCGGGGCGCCGGGACGACGGACCTGGCCCCAGCGCCTCCTCATCACCTTCAACGTCGGGCTCATCGTCACCTGCCTGGTGATCGCCGGCGGGCTCGGCTACTTCAACTACAAGTTCGCCCGCCTGCCGCGCGTGGCCATCGACCCCGGCGTGCTCACCACCGAGGAGGCGCCGGGCGGGGTGCAGAACCTGCTCGTGGTGGGCACCGACGACGCCGCCCGCCTCGATCCGTCGGATCCGGTCACCAACGGCCGGGACGACCTCGGCGTCCTCTCCGACACGATCATGGTGCTGCGGATCGACCCCAGCGAGACCAAGGCGCAGCTGCTGTCGCTGCCCCGGGACCTCTGGCTCCCCATCGCCGGCGGCGGCGAGCAGCGGATCAACACCGCGCTGAGCGTGGGCGGCCCCGAGGCGTTGATCACCACGATCCAGGACTACTTCGGCATCGAGATCAACCACTACATGCAGATGGACTTCCTGGGCTTCAAGGAGCTGGTCTCTGCGGTCGACGGCATCCCGATCTACTTCGAGCACCCGGTGCGCGACCACAAGACCGGTCTCGACGTGCCCCAGCCCGGATGCATCACCCTCAGCCCGGACCAGGCGCTCGCCTACGCCCGCTCCCGGGCCTTCGAGTACCAGGACGAGACCGGGTGGCACACCGACGGCACCGGCGACCTGGGCCGCATCAGCCGCCAGCAGGACTTCATCCGGCGGGCGCTGCAGCGAGCAGTGGTGAAGGGCGTGCGCAACCCGGTGACCCTGAACCAGCTCATCAACGTGGGCATCGGCAACGTCACCGTGGACGACACCCTGACCGCCCAGGACATCTTCTCGCTGGGCAAGCGGTTCCGCACGTTCGAGCCCAACGAGCTCGAGACGCACTCCCTCGACGTCGTCGACGACGTGATCAACGGCGCGCAGGTGCTGCGCATGGCCGACACCGATGCCAACACCGCGACCCTCGACATCTTCCGGGGGGTCGCGGCCGGGGGGGAGGACCCCGCCAGCGTCCAGGTGCAGGTGCTGAACGGCTCGGGCACCAGTGGTCAGGCCACCACCGTGTCCGACGACCTGTCGGGTGTGGGGTTCACGGTGATCGGCACGGGTGACGCCGAGCGGTTCGACTTCGCCAACACCGTGGTGCGCTACACGCCGGGGAACGAGGCCGCGGCCGACCTCACCATGCGCTACCTCGCCGCCGGCGCCCAGTTGGAGGAGGTGGCCGACCTCCCCGCGCCGGTCGTGTTGGTCACCGGGCTGGACTACGCCGGGGTGAATCCCACGCCGGCGCCGTCGAACCTGCCCACCACGACAACCACGACGGCGTCACCCGCCGACGGCGGCACCACCACCACGACCGAGGTGATCGGCGAGGTGCCCGGCCCGCCCCCGCCAGAGATCCAGTGCGGTTGAGAGGGCACGGACTTCCCGACGACCTGAGGTGACGGCCTACGCTGCGCAGCGGAGCGGAGCGGCCGCTACCCGTCGACGCGGATGCCGAAGGCGTCCCGACGCAGGAGGGACGAAGCAACCATGAGCAGCAAGGTCGCCATCATCGGAGCGGGGTACGTGGGGCTCACCACGGCGGCGTGCTTCGCCCACCTCGGCCACGAGGTGTACTGCGCCGACATCGACGCGGACCGGATCGAGCAGTTGAAGCGCGGCGAGGTGCCGATCCTCGAGGCCGGCCTCGAGCAGCTGATCGTGGAGGGGGTGCGCTCCGGTCGACTCCACTTCGTGGTGGGTGCCGCGGCCGCGGCCGAGCGCTCGGAGTTCTCCTACCTGAGCGTGCCCACGCCCCAGGGCCACGACGGCCGGGCCGACCTCACCTACATCGAGGCGGCCGCCCGTGAGATCGGACCGGTGCTGCCGCCCGAGGCCATCGTGGTCAACAAGTCCACGGTGCCGGTCGGGTCGACGCGGGTGGTCGAGCAGGCGCTCGGTCGCAGCGACGTGTACGTCGTGTCCAACCCCGAGTTCCTCCGCGAGGGCTCGGCGGTCTCCGACTTCCTCCACCCCGACCGGGTGGTCATCGGCAGCGAGGACCAGGGCGCGGCGATCCGGGTGGCGTCGCTCTACGTGGGGGTCCCGGCCCCCCTGATGGTCACCGACCCCGCCTCGGCCGAGACGATCAAGTACGCCAGCAACGCCTTCCTGGCCACCAAGCTGTCGTTCGTCAACGCAGTGGCCGCGGTGTGCGAGGCCGTCGGCGCCGACGTCAACGACGTGGTGCTCGGCATGGGCTACGACAAGCGCATCGGCCACGACTTCTTGAAGCCCGGGCCCGGATACGGCGGGAGCTGCTTCCCGAAGGACACCTCCGCGCTGGTGCGCATCGCCGAGGACGGTGGCTACGACTTCCGCCTGCTCAAGGGCGTGGTCGACGTCAACGAGGAGCAGTTCGACCGGGTCGTGCGCAAGGTCGCCGACATGGCGGGCGGCCACCTCGACGGCGTGACGGTGGCCGCGTGGGGCCTCACCTTCAAGGCCCGCACCGACGACCTGCGCGAATCGCCCGCGCTCAACATCCTGGGGCGCCTCATCGACGAGGGCGCCACGGTGAAGGCCTACGACCCGGCCGTGTCCGGGGGCGTCGGATCCCACCCGGCGATCGAGGTGTGCGCCGACCCCTACGCGGCCTGCGCCGACGCCCACGTGCTGGTCGTGCTCACCGAGTGGGACGAGTTCCGCTGGCTCGACCTGGACAAAGTGGCCGAGGTGATGGCCGAGCCGGCTGTCGTCGACGCCCGCAACCTGCTCGACCGCGCCGCGATCCAGCGGCGCGGGTTCCGCTTCGAGGGCATCGGGCGGCGCTGAGCGTGGCACGTATCGTCGTCACCGGCGGCGCCGGCTTCCTCGGGTCGCACCTCGCCACGCTGCTGCTCGATCGTGGCGACCGGGTCGTGGCGGTCGACGACCTCTCCTCCGGATCGCTCTACAACATCGCCCACCTCGAGGGGCGGGAGGGCTTCGAGTTCGTCGAGCAGGACGTGAGCGTGGCCCTCCCGGTCGGTGGCACGGTGGACGGGGTCGTGCACATGGCCAGCCCTGCGTCGGTGAAGGACTACCTCGACCGCCCGATCGAGACGCTCGATGTTGGCAGCCTGGGCACCCGCACGGCCCTGGAGCTGGCTCGAGCCCAAGGGGCCCGCTTCGTCATGGCCTCCACCAGCGAGGTCTACGGCGATCCGCACCAGCACCCGCAACAGGAGTCCTACTGGGGCAACGTCAACCCGGTGGGCCCCCGCAGCGTGTACGACGAGGCCAAGCGCTTCTCCGAGGCCCTGACGATGGCGTTCCATCGCACCCACGGGGTCAGCGTGGGGATCGTGCGCACCTTCAACACCTACGGGCCGTCGATGCGTCCCGAGGACGGCCGGGTGGTGTCCAACTTCCTCGTCCAGGCCCTCCAGGGGACGCCCCTCACCATCTACGGCGACGGCACCCAGACGCGCAGCTTCTGCTACGTCGACGACCAGGTGCGGGGCTACGCCGCCCTGCTCGACACCCCGGACTTCACCGGCCCCGTCAACATCGGGAACCCCAACGAGTTCACGATGCTCGAGCTCGCGGAGCAGGTGGTCGAGGTCACCGGGTCGGCCTCGGAGATCGTCTTCGAGCCGTTGCCGGTGGACGACCCGATGCAGCGACAGCCCGACATCACCCTGGCCGGCGAGAAGCTCGGATGGAAGCCGACCGTCGAGTTGCGCGAGGGCCTCGAGCGCACCGCGGCCTACCTGCGCGCCCGGCTCGGGCTGTAGCCGCCCGGCCCCGGCGGCCCCGTCCGGCGCCGACCAGACGGGCGATCAGAGGCGATCAGACGGGGCGGGCCTCGGCCTCGGCGCGGTTGTCGAGGTACCACGCGTGGGTGCGGGCCAGGCCGTCGGCGAAGGTGGTGGTCGCCTTGAATCCGAACGCGGCCTCGGCGCGGCTGGCGTCGACCCGGCGGCGGGGCTGGCCGTCGGGCTTCGAGTGGTCCCACTCGACGCGGCCCTCGAAGCCGGTGACGGCCACGATGGTCTCCACCAGGTCCGAGATGGGCGTCTCGATGTCGGCACCGAGGTTGACGGGGTCGCCCTCGTCGTAGTGCTCGGCGGCCAGCAGGATGCCTTCAGCGGCGTCGTCGACGTAGAGGAACTCACGGCTGGCCGAGCCGGTGCCCCACACCACGATGTGGTCGTCGCCCGCCTCCTTGGCGTCCACGCACTTCTTCATGAGGGCCGGAATGACGTGGGACACGTCGGGGTGGAACTTGTCGCCCGGGCCGTACAGGTTGGTGGGCATGAGGTAGACGGCGTTCTGGCCGTACTGGGCCCGGTTGGCCTGGGCCTGCATCAGCTGGGCCAGCTTGGCGATGCCGTACGGCGCGTTGGTCTCCTCGGGGAAGCCCTGCCACAACGAGTCCTCGTGGAACGGCACCGGCGTGAACTTGGGGTACGAGCAGATCGTGCCGATCATCACCGTCTTCGGCGTGTCCCGCCGGCGGGCCTCCTCGAGCACATAGGTGCCCATGAGCAGGTTGTCGAGGTAGAGGTCGGCCGGCCGCTTCTGGTTGGCGCCGATGCCGCCCACCCGGGCGGCGAGGTGGATCACCAACTCGGGCTCGGTCTCGGCGAACATCGCCTCGGTGGCGTCGGGGCGGCGCAGGTCGAAATCGGCGCTGCCGGGCGCCATGACGTGACCGGCCGAACGGGCCTCGAGGCCGGCCAGCACCGCTCGGCCGAGGAACCCGCGCCCACCGGTGACGAGCACCCGTCGGTCGGACCAGAACGCACCCACCTCAGGCCCGCTCTCGTTCGCTTCGCTCACGGGCCGCTCGGGCCACCGCTTCGCTCATGCCGTCCGCTCTCGTTCGCTTCGCTCACGGGCCGCTCGGGCCACCGCTTCGCTCATGCCGTCCGCTCTCGTTCGCTTCGCTCACGGGCCGCTCGGGCCACCGCTTCGCTCATGGGTCGCAATCGTACCGGGGGGCCTGACACACTCCTGCGGTGGTCGCCGTGCCCCGGGTCGCCGTGACCCTCGAGCAGTGCTGGCACGCCGTGCCGGGCGGCACCGCCACCTCCGCACTCGCGACGGTCGCCGCCCTCGAGCGGCGCGACGACCTCCGGATGGTGGGCGTGGCCGCCCGCCACGGCGCCCCGGCCCCCGAGCCCTGGGTGCCGACGATCGATGTCCGGCACCTCTGGCTGCCGCGACTCGCGCTCTACGAGGCATGGCACGTGCTGCGCCGGCCGGCCGTCGAGTCGGCCACCGGCCCGGTCGACGCCATCTGGGTCACCGGAGGGGCCGTCCCACCCCGCACCGTGCCCATGGTGGTCACCATCCACGACCTGGCCTTCCTCCACCGCCCCCACCAGTTCACCGCCAAGGGCCGACGGTTCTTCCGCCAGGCGCTCGCCCTCGCTCGGGTCGATGCCGACCTCGTCCTGTGCCCGTCGCGGGTGACCGCCGACGACTGCGTGGCCCACGGCTTCGACCGCGACCGTGTGCGGGTGGTGCCCTGGGGGGTCGACCAGCGCCGGGTCGGGCCCGACGAGGCTGACGCCGTGGCCCGGCGTCACGGCCTCGATCGGCCCTACGTCCTGTCGGTCGGCACGGCGGAGCCGCGCAAGAACCTGGCGGCGGTGTTCGCCTCGTTCGCCCGCCTCGGTCGCCGTGACGTCGACCTCGTGGTCGTCGGCCCGAGCGGCTGGGGTGAGGACCTCGACGCGCTCGCGGGCGGGGTGCGCGACGGGGTGCGCCTGCTCGGGTTCGTGCCCGCCGACGACCTGCCCGGCCTCTACGCCGGCGCTGCCGCCTTCTGCTACCCGAGCCTGTTCGAGGGGTTCGGCCTGCCCGTGCTCGAGGCCATGGCCCAGGGCGCACCGGTGGTCACCTCCGCCGGGACCGCGATGGCCGAGGTCGCCGGCGAGGCCGCGGTGCTCGTCGAGCCCACCGACCACGACGCGCTGGCCGGCGCGTTGGCCGAGTTGCTCGACGACGCAGAGCGGGCCGCACGGCTGGGCGAGGCCGCCCGGGCCCGAGCGGAGACCTTCACCTGGGCCCGCACCGCGGCGTCGGTGGCCAGCGCCCTCCACGAGGTGGCGGCGTGACGGCCGACGGCTCGTCGGGGGCTGCGGAGCGGAGCGGAGCTGCGGTGGTGGCGGGCCGCGGGTCCCGAAGGGGCGGCGCCGAAGGCGACGCGAAGCAGGTAGGCGTGAACCTGCTGTGGCTGGTGCCCGGCGTGGTCGGGGGCAGCGAGGAGTACACCATCCGCACCCTCCTGGGCCTCGCCGAGACGGGTCTGGACGACCTCGACATCACCGTGTTCTGCCTGCGGGCCTTCGTCGACGCCCATCCCGACGTCGCCGAGGCATTCACCACCGTCACCCTGCCCCTCACCGGTCGCGAGAAGTCGATGCGCCTGGCCGCCGAGAGCTCGTGGCTCGGCTACCAGAGCCTCCACCACGACCTGGACCTGCTGCACCACGCCGGCGGCATCATGCCGCCGCTGCGGGGCGCGCCCGGCGTGCTGACCATCCACGACCTCCAGCCCTTCGTGATGCCGGAGCACTTCAGCCCGGTGAAGCGCAACTTCAGCCGGATCGCGATCCCGCGGTCGGTGCGGGCCGCCCGCCTGGTGCTCACGCCCAGCGAGTTCACCCGGCGGTCGGTCGTCGAGTTGCTCGACGCCGAGCCCGACGACGTGGTGGTGGTGCCTCACGGCGTCTCGCCGACGCCCGCGGAGGGGACCGCGGCCGAGGAGCTGGGCACGCGCTACGACCTCGATCGGCCCTACTTCGTGTTCCCCGCGATCACCTATCCCCACAAGAACCATCTGCTCCTCGTGCGGGCGTTGGCCGCGGTGCCCGACGCCCTGCTCGTGCTGACGGGTGGCGCGGCACAACTCGAGCGGGCGGTCCTGGCCGAAGCCGACCGCCTGCAGGTGGGCGACCGCGTGCGTCGACCGGGGCGGGTGCCCCGGGAAGACCTCGACGGCCTGCTCGACGGGGCCACCGCCCTGCTGTTCCCGTCGCGGTTCGAAGGGTTCGGGGCGCCGGTGCTGGAGGCCATGAGCCGCGGGTGCCCCGTGGTCGCGGCGGACGCCACCGCGCTGCCGGAGGTGGTGGGCGACGCCGGTATCTTGCTTCCGCCCGACGAGCCTGAGGAGTGGAGCCGGGTGATGCTGGAGCTGCTGGCCAACCCCGACCGTCGCCGCGACCTCGCGGCCGCCGGGCGCGCCCGCGCCGCGGCGTTCTCGTGGAGCCGATCGGCAACGGCGTTGCTGGCGGCGTACGAGCGGGCGTTGGGAGCGTCGTGAACCTCACCATCCTGTGCCCGCACTTCGCCCCCGACCTGGCGCCCACCGGCGAGGTGATGACGAGCATCGCGGAGGGTTGGGTCGCCGAGGGCCACCGCCTGCACGTGGTCACCGCGCTGCCCTGGTACGTCCACCACGAGATCGAGCCGGGCTGGGAGGGGCGGTTGGTGCGCCACGAGGACGTGCCGTGGGGGCGCATCACCCGGGTGCACCCGTTCCCCACGGACAAGACCAACATCCCGGCACGAGCGCTGGCCTTCGGTGGT
The DNA here is from genome assembly GCA_044221555.1 of Acidimicrobiales bacterium. Taxonomy (GTDB): domain Bacteria; phylum Actinomycetota; class Acidimicrobiia; order Acidimicrobiales; family DATDAH01; genus JAEUJM01. Next base: position 779,175 of record JBGAOY010000001.1, on the reverse strand, counting down.
TTCACGATCCTCTCGGGGCTGATGGCCGCCGTGGGTGGCACGCGACCGGACGCCGTGCTGGCCATGTCGCCACCGCTCACCCTTGGGGTGGCGGGCTGGCTGGTCGCCCGGGCACGACGGGTGCCGTTCGTGTTCAACATCCAGGACGTGTTCCCCGACGTGGCCATCGAGGCGGGGGTGCTCCGCGGCCGGCGGGCCATCGAGGCCGCCTACCGTCTCGAGCGGTTCACGTACCTGAGGGCCGACGCGGTCACCGTGCTGTCGGACGACCTGCGCGACAACGTGGCGCGCAAGCTGCCCTCGGCCCAGGCGGGCAAGGTCCATGTGATCCCCAACTTCATCGACACGGGCCGGATCGTCCCCGGCGAGCGCGAGAACGGCTACCGGCGCGAGTTCGGCCTCGAGGGCAAGACCGTGGTGATGTACGCCGGGAACCTGGGGTTCTCGCAGCCGGTCGAGTTGCTGCTCGACGCGGCCGGCGCGTTGTCGGACGACCCGTCGGTCGTGTTCGTGGTCAACGGCGGCGGTTCCGCCCGCTCGGCGCTGGTCGAGCGGGCCCGGGGCCTCGCCAACGTCGTCTTCGTGGACCTGCAGCCGAAGGAACGGCTGGCAGAGGTGCTGGCGGCAGCCGACCTGCACGTGGTCCTGTTGCGTTCGGGCCTGGCCAAGTCCAGTGTGCCGTCGAAGCTCTACTCGATCCTGGCGGCGGCGCGTCCGCTGGTCGCGTCGGTCGACCCGGGCACCGAGGTGGCCACCACGGTCGAGCGGGCCGGCGCAGGGCTGTCGGTGCCCCCCGGCGACGCCGCGGCGCTCACCAAGGCGATCCAGCGGCTCATCGAGCATCCCGACGATGCCCGGGCCATGGGAGCGTCGGGCCGGGCCTTCGTCGAGCGGTGGCCGTCGCCGGCCGACGTGGCGTCGCGCTACGCCGAGTTGTTCGAATCGCTCGCACACCGCTGAGCGCCCTGCCGATCGCCCGGCCGACCGCACTGCCGGCGCATCGCCCACCGCACGGCGGATTGGGCACCGGCCGCGACCGGAAGCACGGCTACCGGCGGGTAACCTGTGCGATCCATGGGTAAGGCATCGTCAGCGAAGAAGGTCGCCCGAGTCGCTCGGGCCGGCGGCACCGGCAGCTCCTCGAAGCGGGGGTCGAAGCCGCTGTTCCCGCTCGCGATCGGACTGATCGTCGTGCTCGGCGTGTCGCTGATCGTGTTCGCCCGCAGCTCGCAGGACCAGGCCGCGGCCACGCCTCCGGTGGCCAACCAGGACCACTGGCACGCGGCCTACGGGATCCGCCTGTGCGGCCAGGGGTTCGCCGCCCCGCTCCAGGGCGACAACGACCCCGTGGGCATCCACACCCACGGCGACGGGATCATGCACGTCCACCCCTTCAGCTCGGTGGCCAGCGGCAAGAACGCCACGCTGGGCCAGTTCTTCGACACGATGGGCGTCACCATCGACGACGACCAGATCGACCTCGGCGGCGACAACAAGGTGAAGGAGGGCGAGGACACCTGCGGGGCCAACGACAAGCCCGGCATCGTGCAGGTGGCCGTGTGGGAGAACGCCCGTGAGGCCGACAGCACCGATCCCGAGATCATCACCGAGGACATCCGGGGGATCCGGTACCTGAACGACTCGATGGCGTTCACCATCGCCTTCGCCCCGGAGGGTGCCAACATCCCGCCGCCGCCCACCATCGCCGGTCTCGACCAGTTGACCGACGTGGAGCCGCAGGGGAACACGGGCACCACGGTGTTCGACCCGGCCACGGCCACGTCGTTGCCCGGTGGCACGGTGCCGACCGCGCCGGCCACCACGGCGGCGGCCACCTCGGACACCTCAGCGGCCCCGTGAGAGCCGTGGTGCTGGTCGGCGGGTTCGGCACCCGCCTGCGGCCGCTCACCTCGCACACACCCAAGCAGATGCTGCCGGTGGTCGACCGGCCCATGATCGAGCACGTCGTCGCCCACCTGGCCGAGCACGGGGTGGACGACGCGGTGCTCTCGCTCGGCTACCGACCCGATGCCTTCACCGATGCCTATCCCTCGGGCCGCTGCGCCGGCGTCAGCCTCCACTACGCGGTCGAGCCCGAACCGCTCGACACCGCCGGCGCGATCCGGTTCGCGGCGCTCGACGCCGGCATCGACGACACCTTCGTGGTCCTGAACGGCGACGTGCTCACCGACTTCGACCTCGGCAAGCTGCTGTCGCGCCACGCCGAGGCCGGTGCCGAGGGCACCATCCACCTCACGCCCGTCGACGACCCGTCCCGCTACGGCGTCGTGCCCACCGACGCCGACGGTCGCGTGGAGGCGTTCATCGAGAAGCCCCCGGCCGAGACCGCGCCCAGCCGTTGGATCAACGCCGGCACGTACGTGCTGGAACCCAGCGTGATCGGGCGCATCCCCGACGGTCGCAAGGTGTCCATCGAACGCGAGACCTTCCCTGCCATGGTCGCCGAACGCTCGCTGTTCGCGGTCGAGTCCGACGACTACTGGATCGACGCCGGAACCCCAGCGGCCTACCTGCAGGCCCAGCTCGACCTGGTCGACGGCCATCGAGCCTGCGGCGCCCAGGAACCGGTCAGCGCCGAGGCCTCGGTGGCCGCGGGCGCAGCGGTGACCCACTCGGTGGTGATGGGTGGCGCGTCGATCGCGGCCGGAGCGCGGGTCGTCGACTCGGTGCTGCTTCCGGGCGCCCGGGTGGAGTCCGGGGCGGTGGTGGACGGGTCGATCGTCGGGCCGGGTGCCGTGGTGGGCGCCGGCGCCGCGGTCAGGGGTCTGACGGTCCTCGGCGACGGCGCCGTCGTCGAGCCGGGTGCCGTCCTGGACGACGAACGCCGACCGCGGGAGGACGCGACATGAAGGCCCTGGTCACCGGCGGTGCCGGGTTCATCGGCTCGACCCTCGTCGACCGGCTGCTGGCCGAGGGCCACCAGGTCGACGTGGTCGACGACCTGTCCTCGGGCAAGCTCGCCAACCTGGCTGATGCCCGGGCCGACCAGGCCAACCGACTGAGCTTCCACCAGATCGACATCCGCGACGCCGGGCTGGTCGAGCTGATGGCCCGGCAGGCGCCCGAGGTGGTGTTCCACCTCGCCGCGCAGGCCGACGTGCGGGTCTCGGTGGCCCGGCCTGTGTTCGACGCGGAGGTCAACGTGGTCGGCAGCCTGAACGTGCTCGAGGGGGCCCGCGCCGCCGGCGCCCGCAAGGTGGTGTTCGCGTCGAGCGGCGGCACGATCTACGGCGAGCCCGACCCGTCGCAGCTGCCGGTCAAGGAGTCGCACCCCCAGCAGCCGCTCTCGCCCTACGGGGTGGCCAAGAAGGTGGTGGGGGACTACCTGTTCGCCTACCGCGCGCTGCACGACCTCGAGTACACGGCCCTGGCGCTGGCCAACGTCTACGGGCCCCGCCAGGATCCCCACGGCGAGGCCGGTGTGGTGGCCATCTTCACGGGCAGGCTGCTCGCCGGGGAGCCCTGCACCATCTTCGGCGACGGCGAGCAGACACGCGACTTCGTCTACGTGGACGACGTGGTCGACGCCTTCGTGCGGGCGGCCGACAAGGGCAGTGGCCTCCTGGCCAACGTGGGCACCGGCCGCGAGGTGTCGGTGAACGAGCTCTACGCCACCATGGCGGCGGCGGCGGGCGTCACCGAGCCCGCAGTGATGGCGCCGGCCCGCGCCGGCGAGTTGGCCCGCTCGGCCCTCGATCCGGGCCGCGCCGACCTGCACCTGGGGTGGAAGCCCTGGACCACGCTCGAGGCCGGCACCCAGCAGGTCATCGACTGGTTCCGCGCCCGCGCCTGACCGGCGGCGGCAGGTTCGTTCCAGGAACGCTCGCGCCGCCCCTTGCGGCTCGACGGTGCCCAGAACCACCGCCGCCCCGCGAATCGGGGTGTGCCGCCAGCACCCACCCGACCCCCAGTGCGGCGGCGATCAGCGACAGGGAGGCGAGCGCCTCGGCGGCCGTTATGACGTCGCTGATCCCGGTCTGGGTGCTGCCGTCCGAGTAGGAGCGGGGATCCTGGTGAGAGAGGAGCGCCGCCAGGGCAGCGATCAGTAGGACCAGCACCGCGAGGGTGAGTGTCGTTGCCCGCAGCCAGCCGATCGGGTGGCTCCGGCTGCGCCGGTGGTACCCGATGAACAACATCACCGCCGGCACGAGCAGCGGCAACGTGACCAGCGCGAACGACAGGAAGCTGCACGGGATGAGCACGACAGCAGCCGGGAGCATCATCGCCGGACGGTCGTATCGGGCGAGCAGCGCCAGCATGCCGGGTGCGGCGATCACCAGGCCGAGCGCGAACGACTCGATGAGGCCGGTCCCGATCGGTTCGCCTGGCGATGCGTCGGCCAGTCGGAGGACGCCCAGCGCGCACCCGGCCACGATCACGAGTACGCCGACGCCGGTGACGAACCCGTCAGAGCCCGCCCAGCCCAGCGCCGCCTCGTCCTCGACCCGGTCCAGCTCGGCCACGTCCATGCAGCTATCATACATACGTATGAATGAGACCCGGCAAGCCTTGCTCTCGGCCACCCGCCGCTGCATCGGGCGCAACGGGCTGGCGGCGACGACCTCTCGCGAGATCACCGCCGAGGCCGACGCCAACCTGGCCGCCATCACCTACCACTTCGGGTCGAAGGACGAGCTGGTGTCCGAGGCATTGCTCGACGGCATCCGCGAGTGGGTGGCTCCGACACTCGAGGTGCTGAGCGGGGGTGGCGATCCGTCGGCACGGATGCTGATTGCCATCCAGACGCTGGTGGCCACGTTCGACGAGCACCGCGACGAAGCGGCCGTCTATCTGGCGGCGCTGGTCCATGCCGGCCAGGACGACGCCCTGCGCGGCGGTCTGGTCGACCTGTGGACCGAGCTACGGGTTCGGCTCGCGGCCGACATCGCCGCGCTGGTCACCGACGGGGAATTGGCGGCGTGGGTCGACCCCGATGCCATGGCCGGTGCGCTCATGGCCGTGGCCAACGGGTTGGTGCTCCAGGTGCAGGTCGACCCGGACGGTCCGGCCCTCTCCGACATGACGGCACAGGTGGGCAGCCTCATGCTCGGCGCCCGCCGCACCGCTCCCGCCTGATCAGCGGTGGGGGCGGGGCGTCAGCGGAAGAGGTCCTCGGACGGGGGGCGGATCACCTCGTCGTGCACCGAGCCGGTGCGCAGCCAGGTGGCGTCGACGCCGCGGACCACCGCCACCGGGACACCGTGGGACTTGCCCATCACCAGCTCGGCGGCGGCGGCGAGCTCGTCGACGATCGCCACCTCGGTGACCTGCATCTCCCGGCCGAGGGCATCGGGGGTGCCCCGGAGGTCGAGGATGGCGCCGATGCCGGCGCAGCCGATGGCCACATCGGTGACCCCGCGCCGCCAAGGCCGGCCGAACGTGTCGGACACGATGACGGCGACCTCGACGCCGGCCCTGGCACGGATGCCGTCGCGGATGCGGCGAGCGGAGCGGTCCGAGTCCTCGGGCAGCACCGCCGCCTGACCGCGTTCGACGTTCGACAGGTCGACGCCGGCGTTGGCGCACACGAAGCCGTGCGTCGTCTCGCTGATCACCAGATCGCCCCGTCGGCGCAGCACCCGCACCGACTCGTCCTCGATCACCTGCCGGTGGCCCCGGGGGTCGTCGGGGTCGATGGCGACGATCGCCCCCTCGGCCTTCGACACGACCTTCTGGGTCACGACCACCACGTCGCCGTCCACGAGGTGGACCGCGCCAGAGATCATCCCGGCCAGGTCGTCGCCCCGCCCGACCTCGGGCAGCCCGTCCACCCCGAACACCTCCAGCCGCCGACTCACCCGACCACCCCGATCCGGGGGCGGGAAGACGGGGCGCCGGCGCTCATGCGCTCAGCACCACCCGACCGAGCGCGGCGGCCTCGTCGGGGCCCGACATGATCGTGGGGGCGACCACACAACGCATGCCCTCGGCCTCGACCTCGGGAGCCAGGTCGGCGTCGGCGGTGTCGACGATCAGGGTGGCGGCGAGCTCGCGGTACAGGCGGGCCACGCCGACCACCGTGGACTCGTGGCCGAGCTCCCGCAGAAGGCGGTCGGCGGGGCCCTTCAGCGCGGCACCGGCGATGATGGGCGACACGGCCACGGTGGCCTCCCGCCGGGCCACCACGGCGTCACGGACACCGGGCACCGCCAGCAGCGGGCCGATGGAGACGATGGGGTTGGACGGGGCGATCACCACCCGCTCGGCGCCGGCGACGGCATCGAGCACACCGGGGGCGGGCAGGCACGCCTCGGCGCCGTCGAAGCGCACCGAGCGCACCGCCACGTCGTGGTGGCGCTGCACGAAGTACTCCTGGAACCCGATCTCGTCGCCGGTGTCGTCGAGGGTCACCATGGTGCGCAGGCGGTCGTCGGTGACCGGCAGCACCGTCAGGTCCAGCTCCCAGCCGGCCACGATGGCCGCGGTGGCCTCCGACAGCGTGGCGCCTTCGCTGAGGCGCTGGGTGCGGTACAGATGGGTGCCGAGGTCGCGGTCACCCAGGTTGAACCAGGTGATGCCGCCGTAGCGGCCGAGGGTGGCCATGGCCTGCCACGACTCGTCGACCAGGCCCCAGCCCGTCTCCGGGTTGATGGCGCCGGCGAGGGTGTAGGTGACGGTGTCGAGGTCGGGGCTGACGTGCAGGCCGTGCAACACGACGTCGTCGGCGGTGTTGACCACCGCGGTGACGTCGGCCGGTGGGTGCACCGCCAGCACCCCGCGCAGCAGGCGCGCCGCCCCCACGCCACCGGCCAGAACCGTGATCATGCTGGCCCCAACGTCAGGACAGGCCCCGGAGCTTCCCGGTGAGCAGATCGAGGTCGGCGTCGACCATCGACTCGACCAGCTCGCGGAAACCGGTCTTGGGCGTCCATCCCAGCACCTTCCTCGCCTTGGCGGCGTCGCCCACCAGGAGGTCGACCTCGGCCGGCCGGAAGAACTTCTCGTCGATCACGACGTGGTCGTTGTAGTCGAGGCCCACGTGGCTGAACGCGATCTGGCAGAACTCGCGCACCGAGTGGGTCTCACCGGTGGAGATCACGTAGTCGTCCGGCTCGTCCTGCTGGAGCATCAGGTGCATCGCCTCGACGTAGTCGCCGGCGAAGCCCCAGTCGCGCTGGGCCTCCAGGTTGCCGAGGCGCAGCTCGCTCTGGCGCCCGAGCTTGATCTGCGCCACCCCGTGGCTGATCTTCCGGGTGACGAACTCCAGCCCGCGCCGTGGTGAGTTGTGGACGGTGACGAGCCCGACACCTGCGGCGAACCTCCCGGTGTCGGTGGCGAGGTCGCACATCCATCCCCGGTACGGCTGACGGGTGACCTTGCGGACCTCGTCCTGCGGCTTGCGCAGGTGCGCTCCCTTGTTCCCGACGGTGAGCCCGGAGCTCAGGTTGATCAGGTAGCTGTCACCACCGCCGAGGGCACCAGGCTGGCGGTACACGGTGACTCGCCGCCCCAGCGTGGTGCGAGCGAGCCACACGAGGCCCGCGGCGAGCGTCGGTGAGGTGGTGCGGAAGGACTTGAACGGGTCGATGCCGTGTCCCGCCTTGAGCCCATCGCCGAGGTTGTAGCCGACCAGGAACGCTTCCTGGAGGTGGGGTGCGGCGTTGAGGATCCGCTTCGGCACGCGCTTGGTGCCGTCCGGTTGGTACAGCTCGGAGCGCAGCATCCGCGCGTACGCAGGATTGCCCGAAAGGTTCAGTTGGGGGGTGTGCCGGTCGGAGAAGGCCGACGGGCATCCCTTGGTCTTGCGTGCCGTCCCGGCCGAAACCCGCTCCCAGCAGGCCGCCGCCTCGGCGAGGACGGCGTCGTCGCTGTTCGTGATCCGAGCATGAGCGCCGCTGCGTTGCACATATCCATCCGCAACGAGAAGCCCGAGGAGCCAGGCTTCGTCCTCCGTGAGCACGGTGGCGAGCGTGTTTGTCGGCTGCTGGGCCATGCGCAGGCGGTCGCCCTCGGCAAAGCGCTGCGCCTCCTTCTCGTCATCCCTCGTGAAGATCACATGCTCGGGCGTCGCCTCTACGACGCCGCCGCGCCCGTGAACGGTGATGGAGTCGCCCTCGTACCAGTGCGCCGTCCGGGCGGTGCAGGTGACGAAGTCGGTGCCGTCCCACACCTCCATGTGGCCGTCGGGCACCGAGACGTAGCCGCCGGGCTGACCGTCCTTTGGGAAGGGGATCAGGGAGCCGATCGAAACGATGTCCATGAACCCGTCGCGACGAATGGCCACGGGGGTCTCTGGGGTCAAACTCTCATGGTTGAACAGCATCCCTGAGGACGCGTGGAGGCCGTAGCTCTCCCGGTAGTTGATGGTGATCCAGTGGCCGTAGACCTTGGCCACGCCGTAGGGGCTGCGGGGGTAGAGCGGGGTGGTCTCGCGTTGGGGGACCTCGACCACCTTGCCGAACATCTCGCTGCTGCTGGCCTGGTAGAAGCGCACGTCGGGGTCGACGATGCGGATGGCGTCGAGCAGACGGGTGACGCCGAGGGCGGTGGTCTCCCCGGTGAGCACCGGCTGGCTGAACGAGGTCTGCACGAACGACTGGGCGGCCAGGTTGTACACCTCGTCGGGCCGGTGCTCGCGCAGCACCTCGATCAGCGACGCCTCGTCCAGCAGGTCGCCGGGAGCGAAGGTGATCCGGTCCTGGATGTGGGCGATCCGCTCGAAGCTCACGGTGCTGGTGCGCCGCACCATGCCGATCACCTCGTAGTCCTTGGCGAGGAGCAACTCGGCCAGGTACGAGCCGTCCTGGCCGGTGACGCCGGTGATCAGAGCACGCTTCTGCATGGCACCGTTCTACCCTGGGCGGTCCCACCCGTCTGCTAAGTGGATTGGCACATGCCCGACGACCCGACCGCACCGCTCGAGCGCCTGGGTCGTCGCATCGCCGAGCACCGGGCCAAGCTGGGGTGGACCCAACAGGAGCTGGCCGAGCGTCTGGCGGTGTCGCGGGTGGCCGTGTCGCACCTCGAGTCGTCGCTGAGCGTGCCGGGCGAGCGCACGGTCGCCCTCCTCGCCGGGGTGTTCGGCCTCGAGCCCCACGAGCTGGTGGCGGGCACCTCGTACCCGGTGGCCAAGGCCGACCGCCTGCCCCTGGTCGTGGCCCGCCACACCGAGCTCGAGCTGCAGCTGGCGCTGCTCGACCAGGACCTGGGCTGGATCGAGCACACCGAGCGTGACCACGCCGTGGCGTTGCTCGATGCCTGGACCGGCCGGCTGCGGGCGGTGCGCGACACCGCGCACGACCACCGCCAGCGGGCCGCGGCCGACGCCGCCCTCGCCCGGCTCCGCACCCTGCGCGACGAGCGGCTCGGGTAGGCCCACGGTCAGCCGTCAGCCGTCAGCCGTCAGCCGTCAGCCGTCAGCCGTCAGCCGTCAGCCGTCAGCGGTGGCGGTCGGCGGTAGCGGTCGGCGGTGGCGGTCAGCCGTCAGCCGGGGGCCGACTGGCGAGTGTCGTGAGCTGTGCGTCGCCGCCTGCCGGCAGTCGTCGGCCGCCACCCCGGTGGCCATCAGGTGCCACGTCCGGGGGACCAGCCCGGCCAGGCTGACGACGGGCCGGGCCGCTCAGGTGGCGGTCGTCTCGACCGGGGCGATCGTGGTGCGCCAGTGGGCCAGCAGGTCGGCCAGCGTCTGGTGCAGCGGGATCTCCGGCGTCCAGCCGGTGGCCGTGCGCACCCGGGTGTTGTCGCCCCGCAGCACGGGGATGTCGACCGGCCGCTGCAGCGTGGGATCGGCCTCGAGGCGCATGGGCCGGTCGGCGAGCTGCACGAGCTGCTCGGCCAACTCGGCCACGGCCACGTCGTGGCCGCTGCACACGTTGTAGACCTCGCCCGGAACCCCGCGTTGCACGAGCAGCCGGTAGGCCCGCACCACGTCGCGGACGTCGGTGAAGTCGCGGCGGGGCGTGAGGTTGCCGACCGGCACGACGTCGCCGCCGTCGCGTTCGTTGCGGGCCACGCGGTGGGCCAGCGCCGAGGCCACGAAACGGTCCGTCTGCCCCGCCCCCAGGTGGTTGAAGGCCCGCACCCGCAGCACCCCGAGGCCACGGCCGAGGAAGGCCTGGAGCGCCAGGAAGTCGGCGGCCACCTTCGAGGCGGCGTAGGGGCTCACCGGACGGAGCGGTGACTCCTCGTCCAGCGGGAGCTCGGCCTGGGTGACCCGCCCGTAGACGTCGGCGCTGCTCACCGCGAGCACACGGGGGACCTCGACATCGGCGCACGCGTTCAACACGTTGAGGGTGCCTTCGGCGTTGGCGCGGAACGTCTCGACCGGGGCGGTCCACGACCCCCCGACGTCGGCTTGGCCGGCGAGGTGGTAGACGGCGTCGGGTCGCTCGCGGTCCACCAGCGCCTGCCATCCCTCGGTGTCGAGCAGGTCGGGGCCGTTGTGGCGGTCCACGCCGACGACCTGGTCCCCCTCGGTCTCCAGGTGCTCGGTGAGGTAGCGGCCCACGAAGCCGTGCGCGCCGGTGATGAGGGCCTTCACCCGGTCGAGTGTACGACCCGCTGGTAGAGGTCGATGAGCCGGTCCACCGCGTCGTCCCACGAATAGCGCCGAACCCGGGCCAGGCCGGCGGCGCGCAGGTGCGCACGGCGGTCGTCGTCGTCGAGCACGTCGGCCAGGGCGGTGGCCAGCGCGTCCACGTCGCCCTCGGGCACCAGGACGGCGGCGTCGCCCAACACCTCGGGCAACGACCCTGCCGTGGACGCCACCACCGGGATGCCGGCGCTCATCGCCTCGAGTGGGGGGAAGCCGAAGCCCTCGTAGCGCGACGGGTAGGCGAACACCGTGGCGCCGTGCACCAGCGCGTCGCGGTCGGGGTCGTCCACCCAGCTCAGACGGGTGATTCGGTCGCGGTGGGGGCTGGCGTCCATCGCTTCGAGGAAGTCGGCCGCGCCCCACCCGTCGGGCCCGGCCACGACGAGGCGCACCTCGGGGTCGGGCCCGGCCACGAGGTCGAAGGCGCGGACCAGCCCGGGCAGGTCCTTGCGGGGCTCGACGGTGCCCAGCGCGAGGACGTAGCGACGTCCGCCGGCCAGTTCGTGGCCGCGCTCCGGGTCGGCCGCCGTGAGCGGCGTGAGGCCGTCGTGGATCGCCACGACCCGGGCCGGGTCGACGGCGAAGTGGGCGCGGATCTCCTCGGCCACGAAGTCCGACCCGGTGTGCACCCAGGCGCCCCGGTCGATGGCGGCCTGGATCAACGGAGGGAACGCCAGCGTGTCGGCGGTGCACAACTCGGGGAAGCGCACCGGAGTGAGGTCGTGGACCGACACGAGCGCCGCGCCACCCCGGGTGGGCGGCACCACGTAGTTCGGGCCGTGGACCAGGTCGATCGGCCCGGTCCACCACTCGATCGGGGGTGCGGCGAACCGGGACCAGGCGGCCCGTAGCGGGCGCGCCGCCATCGGCCGCCCGATCGCACGGACGCCGTCGGGCACCAGCGTGGCCAACCGGCCCCGACCCCGCCATGTGGCGGCGTAGGCCGAGACGGCCAGTCCGTCGTGGCGACCCAGCCGGGTCAGCACCTCGTGGGTGTAGACGCCGACCCCGGTGCGGGCCCCGAACAACGGGGTGGCGTCGACGGCGACACGCAGCGGCGGGGACATCGCTGCCGTTCTACCCCCTCGGGACGCGGCCAGCGGCACGCCGCCGGCTCGGCGGCGCTATCGCCCGAGGACCTGGGTGCTGAGCTTCTCGATGCGGCCCTGCAGCTCGCGGCGCTGCACCTGGACCTTCTGGAAGGTGAGCACACCGGCGCCGACACCGAGGTACACGGCGTCCATGGCAGCCTCGGCCAGGTCGGCGACGGCGGGCGCCACCGTCCGCTCGAACAGCTCCGTGACAGTTCCCGACATGCTCACCACGGTATCGGTGGGCAGATACAACAGCAAGCACCCGAGACCGGGCCCGGGGCGGGACCGACCACCCGGGGGGTCACCGAATCCCGCCCGCTTCCACGGTAGGTTGGCCCGATCGTGGACACCCTCCCCGCCGACTCCGACGCGCCCGCGACGCTGCCTTCGGTGGTGGCGATCGTCGTGGCCCACGACCCCGGGGACTGGTTCGAGGCCACCATGCGCAGCCTCGCCGACCAGGACTACGACCAACTCGCGGTGTTGGTGATCGACGCCGCCAGCCGCGTTCCCGTGCGCGAGCGGGTCGGTGCGGTGTTCCCCACCGCCCTGGTCCGGCGCCTCGACACGAACCCGGGCTACGGCGCCGCCACCAACGAGGCCTTCGCGATGGTCCAGGGCGCGCCGTTCGTGCTGCTCTGCCACGACGACGTCGAGTTGGCCCCCAACGCGGTGCGGGTCCTCGTCGAGGAGGCCTACCGCTCCAACGCCGGGGTGGTCGGCCCGAAGCTCGTGCGTTGGGAGGCACCCCGGGAGATCCTGCAGATGGGCCTGGCGGTCGACAAGACCGGCTACGCCTCGCCCCGCGTCGAGGTCGGCGAGTTCGACCAGGAGCAGCACGACGCGGTCCGCGACGTGTTCGCCCTGCCGAGCGCCTGTCTGCTCGTGCGCGCCGACCTGCTGGCCGCGATCGGCGGGTTCGACCCGGCGATCGACTACCTGGGCGACGACGTCGACCTCTGCTGGCGCGCCCAGGTTGCGGGCGCCCGTGTCGTCATCGCCCCCGAGGCGCGGGTCTGCCACCTCGAGGCGCTCGGTGATCGCCGCGCGGTCGACGACCGACGTCGCCTCCAGGCGCGTCACCGCCTCCGCTCCTCGCTGGTCTGCTACGGGCCGTTCAACCTGCTGCGGGTGCTGCCGCAGGCCGCGCTCCTGGCGATCGTCGAGATCGTCTACGCGCTCCTGGTGGGCCGGGGCCGTCAGGCCCGCGACGTGGCCGGCGCCTGGACCTGGAACCTGCGCCGGGTGGGCTCCATCCACCGGGCCCGCAAGGCCCTGCACAAGGTGCGCCGCGTGCCCGACAGCGAGGTGCGACCACTCCAGGCCAGCGGCTTCGGGCGGCTCAACGCGCTGGCCCGGGGCCAGATCGGTCGCACCGGGGACGACCGCCTCACCTCGGTGGGCACCGCCGGCCGTGACCTGGCCAACTTCTTCCGGCAGGGTCCCAGCCGGGCGTCGGCGGTCGTGTGGATCGCGGTGACGGTGTTCCTGGTGGTCGGCAGCCGCCACCTGCTCACCCGATCCATCCCGGCCATCGGTCAGTTCGCCCAGTTCCCCGGGTCGCCGTCGGAGCTGGTGCGCCAGTGGGCCAGCGGGTGGTCGGCGGCCGGTCTCGGGTCGGCGGCGCCCAACCCCACGGGCTTCGGGGTGCTCGGCGCGGCGGGCTACCTCTTCCTCGGGGCGATGGGCCTGTTGCGCACGGTCACCATCCTGGCCATGTTGCCGCTGGGAGCGTTCGGCGCCTGGCGCCTGCTGGCCCCCACGCGGTCGCGGTGGACCAAGCTCGTCACGCTCATCGTCTACGTCGCCATCCCGGTGGGCTACAACGCCATCGCCCTGGGCCGCTGGAGCGGCCTGGTGCTCTACGGCACCGCCCCGTGGCTGCTGGCCCGCCTGGCCAGAGCATCGGGCCTGCCGCCCTACGCCCCGCTCGACCGCGGTGCCCTGGTGGGCGACGACGACGATGCCGAGGCGCCCACCGAGGGCATCGCGCCGCGCACCCGCCGCCAGCACGTGCTGGCCCTCGGCGTGTTGCTGGGCCTGGTGACCTGTCTGGTGCCGTTGGCCGTCCCGGTGGTGCTGGTGATGGCTGTGGGCCTGGTGCTCGGTGGCCTGCTGGGAGGCTCCACGGCGGCCGCCGGCCGCATCCTCGGCACCGCCGTGGGGGCGAGCGTGGTGGCCGTCATCCTCCAGGTGCCCTGGGCGCTCGACTTCCTGCCGCCACGGTTCCAGTGGTCGGCGGTGGGTGCCGAGGCCACGGCGTCGACGGGTGGCCTCGACCCCGCCCATCTGCTGCGCTTCCAGAGCGGCCCGCTCGGGGCCGGCGTGTTGAGCTTCGGCTTCCTCGTCGTGGCGGCACTGCCGTTGCTCCTCGGGCGCGACTGGCGGCTCGGCTGGGCCATCCGCGGCTGGGTGCTGGCCCTCACCTGCTGGACGGTGCTGTGGGTCGCCGAGGCGGGCTGGCTGCCGTTCGGCCCCTCGGCCGGAGAGGTGCTGCTCGCACCCGCCGCCGCGGGGCTGGCGATGGCCGCCGGGCTGGGTGTGACCGCGTTCGAGCGCGACGGCTCCTCGACGTTCTCGTGGCGCCAGATCGTCTCGGTGGTGGCCTTCGCTTCGTTGGTGCTCGCCGCCCTGCCCGCGTTCGGCGCCATGTTCAACGGTCGCTGGTTTGCCCCGCGCGGCGACTTCTCGTCGTCGTTGTCGTTCCTCGACGAGGAGGCGCAGGTGGCACCGTTCCGCGTGCTCTGGCTCGGCAACCCCGACGTGGTGCCCCTGTCGGGGTGGGAGCTCGAGGACGGGGTGATCTACGCCACCACCGACGACGGCCAGCCGACCGTCACCGACCTCTGGGCCGGCTCGTCCCATGGTGCCACCGAGTTGCTGGGCGACGCCCTCCACGCCGCCGGATCACGCCAGACCAACCGCCTGGGTCGGCTCCTGGCGCCCATGGGCATCCAGTACGTGATCGTGGTGGACCAGCTCGCCCCGGAGCCCTTCAGCGACGAGAAGCGCCCCGTCCCACCCCACCTCACGAACACCCTCGACGAGCAGCTCGACCTCGAGGCCATCGAGGTCAACCCGGCGCTCGACGTCTACCGCAACATCGCGTGGGCGCCCTCCCGGGCGTTCCTGCCCGACGGCGACGTGGGCAGCGGCGACGGCGCCGCGCTGGCCCAGGCGGTGGCGACCGACCTCACCGGTCTCGAGGTGGCCCTGCCGGACGAGGTGCACTTCAACAAGTACCAGGGCCCGGTCGAGGCCGACGACCGCGTGTACCTGTCCGCCGCCAGCTCACCCGGCTGGCAACTGGAGTCCGGGGGTGAGACCGCGGAACGTACGGAGGCCTTCGGCTGGGCCAACGCCTTCGACGTGTCCGCTGGTGGCGAGGCCACCCTCCGCTTCCACACGTCGCCCACGCGGTACCTGCTGTTGGCGGCCCAGATGGGCCTGTGGGCCATCACCCTGTTCGCCCTGTTCCGCGGTCAGGTGACCATCCGCAACCGCCGGAAGGCGGACTCATGAGACCCCATCGCTGGCCGGCCCTGCTCGTCATCCCCGCCGTGCTCGTCGGCGGCTTCGTGCTCGAGCGCAGCCGCGACGAGACCGCGCCCGTCGTGGAGGGACGCGACCTCACCCGCAGCCTCGAGGAGCAGGGCCTCATGCCGGTGGCGGCACCGGCCTCGGCCCTGGGCGCCACCTGGTACTGCGCCGGAGGCACCGTGGGCGGCGACGACGATGACGAGCACACGATCATCGTGGCCAACCCGAGCGATCGCGACCTCGCGGGGACGATCACGATCTACGGCGACGCCGACAGCGCCGGCCCCGTCACTCCCGAGCCGACGGTGAGCACCACCACGACCACGACGACCGACGGCGAGGACGACGGCGAGCCGACCACCACCACCTCGTCCACCACCACGACCACCGAGCCACCCACCACGACCACCACCACCGCCCCGATCCCGATCCAGTCGGTGCCCTACGAGGTGGCGGCCGGCTCGAGCACCGAGGTCGACCTGTCCGACGTCGACGGCGTCGAACCGGGCTACACCGCTGCCCTGGTGGAGGTGGACGGTGGTGAAGCCGTGGTCGAGCACCGGGTGAGCACCGCCGACGGCACCGACGTGAGCCCGTGCTCGTCGACCGCGTCACCCACCTGGTACTTCGCCGCCGGCGCCACCACCCAGGACGCCACCGAGACGCTGGTGTTCTTCAACCCGTTCCCCGACGACGCCGTGGTCGACGTCACCTTCCGCACGGACCAGGACCTGCGCACCCCGGAGGCCTTCGAGGGCCTCGTGATCCCGGGCCAGTCGGTCGTGGCCCGGGACGTGGGCGAAGTGGTCACCCGGCGCGAGCACGTGTCGGCCAGCGTGGTGGCGCGTTCGGGTCGGCTGGTGGTCGACCGCATCCAGAGCTACGACGGCAGTGAGGGCCCCGAGGGTCTCACGGTCGCGCTGGGGGCGCCCGTGCCCGCCGAGACCTGGTTCTTCCCCGAGGGCACCGTGGGGGAGGGGGTGGACGAGCAGATCGTCGTGTTCAACCCCACCGACTCACGGGCCGAGGTGGACCTGGAGATCACGGTCGACGACCCCGACCTCACCGGCGTGGTGGAGCCCTTCGAGCTCACCGTCCCCCCGGAGGGCTACGAGACGATCCTCCTCAACGAGGAGGCTCGCATCACCTCGGCGCGCGGTGGCGAGGGTGCCCTGGCCCACGCCAGTGTGGTCCGGTCGGTGAACGGGGTCCCCGTGGTGGCCGAGCGCCAGAGCATCGGGGGCTCCGACAGCCAGTTCCCCGGGGTGGACCTGGTGCTCGGGGCCCCGCTGTTGGCCGACGAGTACGTGCTCGCCGCCGGCGCCGGGCAGGACGACGCGGAGGCGGTCGTCGTCTTCAACCCCGTGTCCGGCGAGGACGCCACCATCACCGTGTCGGCCCTGGAAGGCGGCGTCCCGACACCGGTCGACGGACTCGAGGGCGTCACGGTGCCTGGGGGCGAGCGCGTGTCGCTGGTGGTGGACGACGTGCCGGCGGGGACCGCACTCGTGGTCTCGTCCGATCAACCCGTGGTGGTCGAGCGCCGGATCGTGTTCGCCGATGACGTGTCGAGCGCGATCGGGGTCCCGGTCGCCGGCAGCCTCACCGAACCACCCACGTGATCGGGCCGCGCGCGACCCCGGCGGGCCCCGGTGCGACGCGTCGCACCGTGCGGGTGCGCGGGTGCCACGGGGCAGGCCGCGGACTCGGCGTGGCCGATCTCGCCGGTCTCGCCGGTCTCGCCGGTCGGGCCGATGCACCCGGCGTCCGAGGGCATCGTTGACCCAGCGCCTGGTGGTGACCGGCCTCTTGCTGGTCGGGGCCGTGGCGCTCGCCCTGGTGCTGCGCCGGCGCCGGCCGGGCGAGCCGGTGCGGACGTCGTGGGCGGTGCCCACGTGGCTCGACCGGGCCGACTTCGCCTCGCCCGAGTGCGACTGGTTGGTGGCGGTGTTCACCTCGGCCACCTGCCGGTCGTGCCAGGACACCATCGACAAGGCGAAGCCCCTGGCGAGCGACGAGGTGGTGGTCGTCGAGGTCGAGGTGGGGGAGCGTCCCGACCTGCACGAGCGGTACGGCATCGAAGCGGTCCCCACGGTGGTGATCGCCGATGCCGACGGCGCGGTACGGGGCTCGTTCCTCGGCCCGCCCACCACCGCGGAGCTCTGGGCGAGGGTGGCCGAGGCGCGTGGGTCCGAGGACGCCGCGCCGCAGGACACCGAGCCCCCGGACGGCGAACCCCGCCACGCCGGGCCCGACGGCCCGGTCGATCAGCAGCGGTAGTCGGCGAGACGAGGACCGTTGGGCCCGGCCCGCGCGACAGGACCGGCGTCAGTCGTCCCCGCCAGGGCCGGCCTCAGTCGTCGGCGGTGACCGGGGCGGGGGCGGGGTTGCGCGGCACCGGCCCCCCGTCGCTGCCGCCACCGTTGCGGCCGAGGGCGATCAGGCGGTCCACCTCGGCTCCGTCGATGGTCTCGTGCTCGAGCAGGGCACGGGCCACCAGGTCGAGCGCGTTGCGCTCGGCGAGCAGGGTCTGACGGCAGCGCTCCTCGCCGCTGCGCAGGATCTGCTCGACCTCCTCGTCGATGATCCGGGCGGTCTCGTCGCTGTAGTCCCGGCTGTGCATGAGGTCCTCGCCGAGGAACACCTGTCCCTGCGAGCCCCAGGCCATGGGCCCGACCCGCTTGCTCATGCCCCATTCGCGGACCATCTTGCGGGCCAGCTCGGTGCTGCCGACCAGGTCGTTGTTGGCGCCCGTCGAGTAGACGCCGAACACCAGCTCCTCCGCGATGCGCCCACCCATGCGGACCACCAGGGAGTCCTCGATGTAGTCCTGACGGTGGATGTGGCGCTCCTCGATCGGCAGCTGCATCGTCACGCCGAGGGCCATGCCGGTGGGGAGGATGGTGACCTTGTGCACTGGGTCGGCGTGGGGAAGCACCGCCGCGCACACGGCGTGGCCCGCCTCGTGGTAGGCGATGGCCTCCTTCTCCTCGTCGGAGAGGGCCATCGACTCGCGGCGCTGGCCCATCAGCACCCGGTCGCGGGCAGCCTCGAAGCTGGCCATGTCGATCTGGTCGTGACCGTTGCGCACCGCGTACAACGCGGCCTCGTTCACCAGGTTGGCCAGGTCGGCGCCGCTCATGCCGGGCGTGCCCCGGGCCACCACGGCGAGGTCGACGTCGGGCCCGATGTGCTTGCCCTTCACGTGCACGTCGAGGATGGCGCGGCGGTCGCTCAGCTCGGGCAGCGGCACGGTGACCTGGCGGTCGAAGCGCCCCGGGCGCAGCAACGCCGAGTCGAGGATGTCGGGCCGGTTGGTGGCGGCCATCATCACGATGCCCTCGGTGGCCTCGAAGCCGTCCATCTCGGAGAGCATCTGGTTCAGCGTCTGCTCCCGCTCGTCGTGGCCGCCGCCGAGGCCGGCGCCGCGCTTGCGGCCGATCGAGTCGATCTCGTCGACGAAGATGATGGCGCGTCCCATCTTGCGGGCCGACTGGAACAGGTCGCGCACGCGGCTCGCGCCGACGCCGACGAACATCTCCATGAAGTCCGAGCCCGTGACCGAGAGGAACGGCACCCCCGCCTCCCCGGCCACGGCTCGAGCTATGAGCGTCTTGCCCGTGCCCGGCGGGCCGACCAGGAGCACGCCCTTGGGGATACGGGCGCCGATCTCGCCGAATCGCTCGGGGTGCTTGAGGAAGTCCACCACCTCGGTGATCTCCTGCTTCACGCCCTCGTAGCCCGCCACGTCGGCGAACGTGGTGCCGGGCCGCTCGGTGGAGTAGGTCTTGGCCTTCGAGCGGCCGATCGACATGATGCCGCTCATCTGGCCCTGGGCCCGTCGCTGCATCCACCAGAAGAAGCCGATCAGCAGCGCCACCGGGAGCAGCAGCGGCAGGATCGACACCAGCAGGCCCGACTCGGGGGTCTTGAACTTCACCTGCACGCCCTGCTCGCGCATCTGGGCGAGGTCGGCCTCGGGAATGCCGCCCTGGAGCGGGCCGGTGGTGGTGAACTTGTCACCGTTCGTGCGCTCGCCCTTGATGTGGGCGTTGTCGTTGTTGATCTCGACGCTCTTCACCTGCCCCGCCTCGACGCGGGACATGAACGTGTCGTAGCTGATCGAGGACGAGTCGTCGTTCGACGACAGCAGGCTCGACGCGACGATCGATGCGGTGACGAGCCCGAGGAGCACCCACAGCGACCATCGCGGCCAGCCGCCGTCCCCGCGGCCTGAGCGCCCCGGGCGCTTGTCCGCCGACGGCGGGGGCGGCGGGGGAGGCGGCAGGTTGTCAGGGCTCATACGTCGTGCGCCTCCTCCGTCGGCGTCCCGTCGGCATGGGGTTCGCCCACGGCTGCTGCTCCGCTCCGCTCGGCAGCATCGATGTCCATTGGCACCATGCTAGGGGCGCTGGCATCCACCGCCACGGACGACCCCAGCCGTACGCTGTGCGGTCATGAATCGACTCTGCGCGCGGCCCGGATGCAGCGAGCGGGCGACGGCCACGCTCTCGTACGACTACCGGGCCCAGGCGGTCTGGCTCGATGGGCTCGCGTTCGAGGTCGATCCGGCCAACCACGACCTCTGCACCCGCCACGCCGACCGTCTCTCGGCGCCTCAGGGGTGGGCGCTGCACGATCTGCGGGTGCAGGTCGTCGAGCCGATGTTCCGGGCCGCCAGAGCCTCCTGACCCGCTGGTGGCGACCACCGCCACCGAGGGCCCGCCGACTCCTGATCGCACCGGCGCCGCCGGTACGCTCGGCGCACCATGAGCTCCCCCCCGACGCCGGCCCCGGACCGTCCCATCCGGTGGGGGCTCGGCGACGCCTGGCTCGGCCTGCTCCTCGGCAACGTCGCTGCGCTGGTGGTCGGGGTGATGATCCTGGCGGCCACGGGCCACACCGACACGCCGTCGGACGAGCTGCCGCTCACCATGATCGCCCTGCTGCAGGTGCCGTTGTGGGTGGGCTACCTCACCATGCCGATCGTGGCCGCCCACCGGAAGGGCAACGGCCTGGTGGCCGACTTCGGGTTCCGGATGCGCCCACTCGACGTGCCGCTCGGCCTGGTGCTCGGGTTCCTCACCCAGGTGGTCGTCGTCCCGCTGGTGTACGTGCCCATCTTCTGGATCATCGGCGAGCGCGACGTGTCGGCCGATGCCCGGTCGCTCACCGACCGGGCCGACGACCCGTTCGGCGTGGGGCTACTGGTGCTCATCGTGGTGATCGGGGCGCCGATCGTCGAGGAGCTGTTCTTCCGGGGCCTGCTCCTACGCAGCCTCGAGCGCCGTTGGGGCTCGGTGTGGGCCCTGCTGTTGTCGTCGGTGATCTTCGGCGCGGTCCACCTGCAGCCGCTGCAGTTCCCGGCGCTCGTCGCCGTGGGCCTCATCCTCGGTGCGCTGGCCCAGCGCACCGGTCGGCTGGGCCTGTCGATCTTCACCCACATCGGGTTCAACGCGGTGGCGGTGGGCTCGTTGCTGGCGGCACGATGAGCGCGATCGCGCCCTCATGTCGAGGTGGGCGGGGCCGATTGGTCAGAACCCGCTTCCGTGGAGATCTGCGCCGTGCCCCTTCGATGCCCCCGCTGCGACGCCCCGTACGTCGAGATCACCGTGACCCTCGGCGGCACCGAGGCGACGATGCGCTCGTGCTCGGAGTGCGATCAACGGACCTGGACCACCGCCGGCCGGTCCGTCGACCTCGAAGGGGTGCTGTCCGACCTCAGTGTCGAGCCTCGTCGTCCCTGACGCCGAGGGCGCCGTGGCGGGTGCCACGATGGCGGGCGCCATGACCGACATCCTCGAGCTCGAACGACCGGGCGACACCACGTCCGGCGAGGAGCCGGCGCCGGCGCCGCCGCTGAGCCGGTGGCGGCGGTTCCTGTCCATGCCCGCCGAGGGGTGGATCACCCTGGGCGTGGTCGTGGTGTCCGTGGTGTTCACCCTGGCGCACCTGCAGCCGCACCTGCTGGTCGCCGACACCACACCCGCGGGTGGCGACATGGGGGCCCACGTCTGGGGCCCCGCCTACCTGCGGGACCACCTGCTCACCCACGGCCGGCTCACCGGCTGGACCCCGGACTGGTACGCCGGCTTCCCCGCGTACCAGTTCTACATGGTCGTCCCGTCGCTGATGATCCTGGTGCTCGACCTGGTCCTGCCCTACGGCGTGGCCTTCAAGCTCATCACGGTTGCGGGCGTGCTCACCCTGCCGGTCGCGGCGTGGGCGTTCGGGCGGCTGTCGGGCCTGCGCTTCCCCGGCCCGGCGCTGTTGGCCGCGGCCAGCGTCCCGTTCCTGTTCGACACCGGCTTCACGATCTACGGCGGCAACATCGCCTCCACCCTCGCCGGTGAGTTCGCCTTCTCGATCTCGCTCTCGATCGCCCTGGTGTACCTCGGCGTGGTGGCGCGCGGGCTCGAGACGGGCCGGCACCGGGCGATCGCCGCCGCCCTGCTCGCCCTGTGCGGGCTGTGCCACCTGATCCCCGCCTTCTTCGCGCTGGCCGGCACGCTGCTGTGGCTGGTGCTGCGCTTCGGGCGGGCGCAGGTGAAGTGGGTGCTCACGATGCTGCCCGTGGGTGGCCTGCTGGCCGCGTTCTGGGTGTTCCCGTTCTTCGCGCGCCGGGCCTACGTGAACGACATGGGCTGGGAGAAGCTCACCGAGTACTGGGTCAACCTGGTCCCCTCCGACTACCGGTGGATGTTCGTCTTCCCGATCGTCGGTGCCGTGTTCGCGGTGCTGCGCCGCAGTTCCACCGGCCTCTGGCTCACCCTCAGCGTGGCCCTGTTCGCGGTGGCCTTCGTGCTGGCGCCCCAGGGTCGGCTGTGGAACGCCCGGCTCCTGCCGTTCTACTTCCTGTCCCTCTATCTGCTGGGTGGCTACGCCATGGCCGAGGCCGGCCGGGCGCTCAGTCGCCTGGCGGCCGCCGCCGCCCCGGGCAGCGATCGTGGTGTCCGCCTGCTGACACCGGTGGTCGGGCTGTCGTTCGTGCTCGTCCTCGTGGCGCTGCCGTTGCACGCGTTGCCGCTGGGCCGCACCGGCAGCGACGGCGTGTACCGGTGGTTCGGCCTGCACACCACCGCCCGCAGCTTCGTCGACGGGTGGGCCCGGTGGAACTACTCGGGCTACGAGCGCAAGCAGGCCAACGCCAGCGGGGGCGGCTACACGGAGTACTACGCCCTGATGCAGACCATGGCCCGGGTGGGGGAGGAGGACGGCTGCGGCCGGGCCATGTGGGAGTACGAGAAGGAGCTCGACCGGTACGGCACCCCCATGGCCCTGATGCTGTTGCCGCACTGGACCGACGGCTGCATCGGGTCCATGGAGGGCCTGTACTTCGAGGCCTCGTCCACCACGCCGTACCACTTCCTCAACCAGTCGGAGCTCTCGACCGCGCCGTCGCGGGCCCAGCGCGACCTGCCCTACCGGAACTTCGACCTCGACGCGGGCATCCGCCACCTGCAACTGCTCGGCGTTCGCTACTACCTGGCCTTCTCCACCCAGGCCGTCGCCGCCGCCGACGAACACCCCGGTCTCACGCCGATCGCCACCTCGGGCCCGTGGCACGTGTACCAGGTCGCCGACAGCGAGTTGGTCGCGCCGTTGCGCAATCAGCCGGCGGTGGTGGACGACGTCACCGACGCGATCCACTCGTGGCTGCCCATGTCGGTGGACTGGTACCAGGACAGCTCCCAGTGGGACGTGCCCCTGGCGTCGAGCGGCCCTGCCGATTGGCAGCGGATCAGTCAGGGCCAGAACCCCGACCGCATACCCGTCGACCCCGTCCAGGTCACCGACATCCGCAGCGGCGACGACTTCATCTCGTTCGACGTCGACCACACCGGCTCGCCGGTGCTGGTCAAGGCCAGCTACTTCCCCAACTGGCACGTGTCGGGCGCGGACGGCCCGTACCGGGTCACCCCCAACCTGATGGTGGTGGTGCCCACCGACGGCCACGTCCGACTCCACTACGGGTACACCGACGTCGACTACCTGGCCTGGTTCCTCACCCTGCTCGGCCTCGCCGGCGTGGTGTGGCTCGCCCTGGCGCCCCCCGTGGCCATACCGGTGCGTGAGCCGCGCCGTCAGGAGGAGGCGGGGGGGTCGCCCCCGGACGACTCGGGCCCCGTCGGCGGCCCCGGAGGCGATCCGTTCGACGACGGTCCCTTCGGCGGTGGACCGCTCGTGGGCGACCCGTTCGGTGGCGACCCGTTCGGTGGTGGCCCCTTCGGTGGTGGCCCCTTCGGTGACGATCTCCTCGGCGACGATCCCTTCGGCGACAACCCGTTCGGCGACGATCCGCCCGGCGGCGGCCCCTCCGGTGACTGGCCGCCGCGGCGCGGTCCCGAGGGGGACGGGCCGGCCGCCGCCGATCCGGGGGGCGGTGCGGACCGGGGCGTGCCGGCCGACGACCCGTCGCCCGCGGCCGGCACCGGGCCCGCGGCCCCGCCCCACGAGGCCGCGGGGGTCGGCGCCACCGACCCGTGAGCCGGGGCCTGCGTCGGCTGGTCGCCATCGGCTCGCTGTCGACGCTCATCGACGCAGGTGTGTTCGTCGCGCTCCGGCTGGCGGCGGGCTGGTCGCTCGTGCCCGCCGACGCGGTCGCATTGGCGCTGGCCGCGGTCTGCTCCTTCGTCCTCCACCGGGCCACCCTCGTGCCCGGCGACCCCTACGAGCGCTGGGTCGACCGCCCGGCGGCGTTCGCCCGCATCGCAGTGGTCGGCGGCGTGGTCGACATCGCCGTGGTCGTCGTGCTCGCGTCGCTGGTCGATCCCGCATCGGCCGGGATGCTCTTGGCCATCAAGCTCGCGGCCGTGTTCATGGCGGGTGTCGTGCGCACCGCCGGTGAGCGGCGGCTGCTGTTCCGGGTGGTGCGGGCCGAGCAGGATCGGCGGGTCGATCGGCCCGACCCACCGGGGGACGTCCGCCTCAGTGTCGTCGTCCCCGCCTTCCGGGAGGAGGACCACATCGCCGGCGCGGTGCGCTCGCTGCGCGAGGCGCTCGCCACCGTCGCGGCCGACGGTGGCCTCGAGATCCTCATCGTCGACGACGGCTCGGGCGACCGCACCGCCGACGCCGCTCGGGAGGCCGGCGCCGACCAGGTGCTCGAGCAGCCCTGCAACCGGGGCAAGGGCGCCGCCGTGCGGCGCGGCGTGTTGGCCTCGCACGGCCGCACGGTGGCCTTCACCGACGCCGACCTGTCGTACTCGCCCGACCAGATCCTGCGCCTCCTCGACATGGTGGAGCAGGGGTGGGACGTCGTGGTGGGCAGCCGCCAGCACGAGGACACCACCACGCTGGTCCGGGCGGGCCGGCTGCGGGAGGTTGGGGGCCGGGCCATCAACCTGCTCACGCAGGTGGTGCTCCTGGGCCAGTACCGCGACACGCAGTGTGGGCTGAAGGCCTTTCGCAGCGACGTGGCCCGCGTGCTGTTCGGCCGGGGGATGGTCGAGGGCTTCGCGTTCGACGTCGAGCTGTTCCACCTCGCCGAGCGCTACCGCCTGTCGCTCACCGAGGTGCCGGTGTCGGTGGCCAACTCGTCTCGGTCCACCGTCCGGGTGGCGCGCGACGCGCTGGGCCTCGTCCGCGACCTGTTCCGGGTGCGGCGCTGGGCCAAGCTCGGTCGCTACGACGCCGACGGCGCCGTTCTGCTCGACCGGGCCCTGCCCGACCCCTGACCGCCTACGATGGGCAAGCTCATGGCGCAGATAGATGCGGTCTTCAAGGCCTACGACATACGCGGGACGGTGCCCGACCAGCTCGATGCCGAGCTGTGCCGGGCCATCGGCGCCGCGTTCGCCCGGTTCGCGACCGCGGACATGGCCGCGCCGCGTGTGCTGGTGGGCCGTGACATGCGGCCGTCCGGCGTCGCCCTCAGCGCTGCCTTCGCCGAGGGCGTCACCGCGGAGGGTGTGGCCGTCGTCGACCTCGGGCTGTGCTCCACCGACATGCTCTACTTCGCCTCGGGCCGCGAAGACGCCCCTGCGGCGGTGTTCACCGCGTCGCACAACCCGGCGGCCTACAACGGCATCAAGATGTGCCTGTCCGGAGCCCGCCCGGTGGGAGAGGAGACCGGCCTCCGGGAGATCAAGGCCGGCGCCGCGGCCGATGTGCGCAAGTCCGGGGCCGAACGCGGCGCGACGAGCCACCTCGAGGTGCTCGACGACTTCGCGGCCCACGTCCACTCGTTCGTCGATCGTGGGGCGCTGAAGCCACTGCGGGTGGTGGCCGACACCGCCAACGGCATGGGTGGACTGGTGGTGCCGGCGGTCTTCGAGGGGCTCCCGTTCGAGCTCGACCTGATGTACGGCGACCTCGACGGCACGTTCCCCAACCACCCGGCCGACCCGATCCAGCCCGAGAACCAGGCCGACCTGCGGGCCCGCGTCCTCGAGACGGGCGCCGACATCGGCCTGGCCTTCGACGGCGATGCCGATCGGGTGTTCCTCGTCGACGAGAAGGCCGAGCTGTTGTCCGGCTCGCTCACCACCGCGCTGGTGGCCAGCGGCATCCTGGCCAAGCAGCCCGGCTCGACGGTCATCCACAACCTCATCTGCTCGAAGGCCGTGCCCGAGGTGATCCGAGAGGGCGGCGGCACGCCGGTGCGAAGCAGGGTGGGGCACTCGTTCATCAAGGCCCTTATGGCCGAGACGGGCGCGGTGTTCGGGGGCGAGCACTCGGGGCACTACTACTTCCGTGACAACTACCGGGCCGACTCCGGGCTGATCGCCGCGCTGGTGGTGCTCGAGCAGCTCTCCCAGGCGGGCGTGCCCCTCTCGGAGCTGCGCCTGCCCTTCGAGCGCTACGCCGCGTCGGGCGAGTTGAACCAGCAGGTGCCCGACCCCCGTGCGGTCATCGATGTGGTGGCCGAGCACTTCGCCGACGCCACCCAGGACCGTCTCGACGGCCTCACCGTCGACCTCGGCGACTGGTGGTTCAATCTCCGCCCGAGCAACACCGAGCCGCTCCTGCGGCTCAACCTCGAAGCCGCGGACGAGGCGGCCTGCGCCCGTCACGTCGACGAGGTCAACGAACTGATCGGGGCCGCGGCTGCGGGCCTCGCCGACCGAACGGACTCCTGATGGCGCTCGACCCGCAATTGCTGGACATCCTCGCCTGCCCGGAGGACAAGGGGCCGCTCCTGTACTTCGAGGACGAGGACGCCCTCTACAACCCGCGGCTCCGGCGTCGCTACACCGTCCGCGACGACATCCCGATCATGTTGATCGACGAGGCCGAGACCGTGGACGACGCCGAGCACGAGCGTCTGGTGGCCAAGGCCGAGGCGGCGGGCATCGAGCCCACGTTCGACGCGGGCCCGGCATGAGCGCAGGGGGGCGCCCCGGCGGGCCGGGCCCGAACGGGTCGCGAGCGGCCGGCCCGTGGGCACACCGGGCGCGGGGACTGTGATGGAGCCCGCGCACCCCCTCGACACGTGGTCGATGCTCGAGGCCACCGCCGGGCTGGCCGAGCAGATCGAGACCGCGGTCGAGGCGGCGTCGAGCGTCGATCTGGCGGGCCTGCCCGAACGGGGGGAGATCGAGAACGTCCTCGTGCTGGGCATGGGCGGCAGCGGTGTCTCCGGCGACCTGCTCACCGTCGTGGCCGGACCGTTCATGCCGGTGCCCGTGGTGGTGGTGAAGGGGTACGAGCCGCCCTCGTACGCCAACGAGAACACCTTGGTGTTCGCCATGTCCTTCTCGGGTGACACCGAGGAGACCGTCGATGCCGTGACCACCGCCGCGCTGGCCGGGTGCCCCTTGGTGGCCGTCACGCGCGGCGGCGAGATCGGCCGGCTGGCCGATTCCTGGCAGGCCCCCGTCGTCCCGGTGGCCGCGGGCATCCCGGCGCCCCGCGCCGGCCTGGGCGCCATGGCCATCCCGCCGCTGATCGTGCTCGAGCGCCTCGGCCTGTTCCCGGGGGCCGGGGAGTGGATCGCCCGTGCCGTCACGCAGCTGAAGAGACGTCGCGACGCCCTGCTGGTGCCGGGCAACGAGGCCGAGGTGCTCGCCCGACGCATCGGCCGGACGATCCCGCTCGTCTACGGGGGCGGCGGCATGGGCAGCGTGGCCGCGGCACGCTGGAAGACCCAGGTCAACGAGAACGCGAAGGCCCCGGCGTTCGCCAACACCGTGCCCGAGCTGTGCCACAACGAGATCGCGGGCTGGGGCCAGCACGGCGACATGACCCGGCAGGTGTTCAGCCTGGTCAACCTGCGCCACGAGCACGAGCACCCTCAGGTGATGAAGCGCTTCGAGCTCGTCACCCGCTGGACCGAAGAGGTGATGGGGGGCATCCACGAGGTGCGGGCCGAGGGCGACGGCGCCCTGGCGCAGTTGCTCGATCTCATCACCTTCGGCGACTTCGTCAGCCTGCACCTGGCGTTCCAGGAAGGGGTCGACCCGGGCCCGGTGCCGGTCCTCGACGAGATCAAGGCCGCGCTGGCCGACTGAGGGCGAACGCGCACGAACCGGGTGCGCCGGAGCCACCCCACCGGTGGGCGAACGCGGCGACCTCGAGAGAATCATGGCGTCGACGGGTCGTGTCACCTACACTGGCGCACGCTACGGGCTGATTCGAGTGGTGTCAGTGGACCCCAGCCTGGGTTGCACATCCCTTCACCCCTGCTTCGACGCGCGGGTGCACTCGACATCAGGAGACACGCATGAGTGACGTAGACAACACCGGTGACCTGGGCTTCAAGGTCGCCGACCTGAGCCTGGCCGACTTCGGCCGCAAGGAGATCCAGCTGGCCGAGCACGAGATGCCCGGCCTCATGGCGCTGCGCGAGCAGTACGGCGCCGAACAGCCCCTCAACGGCGCCCGGATCACCGGCTCGCTGCACATGACCATCCAGACCGCGGTGCTGATCGAGACCCTCGTGGCCCTCGGCGCGCAGGTGCGCTGGGCCTCGTGCAACATCTTCTCGACGCAGGACCACGCGGCGGCCGCCGTGGCGGTCGGCCCCGACGGGACCCCCGAGAACCCAAAGGGTGTCCCGGTCTTCGCGTGGAAGGGCGAGACCCTCGAGGAGTACTGGTGGTGCACCGAGCAGGCCCTGCGCTGGCCCGACGGTGGGCCGAACATGGTGCTCGACGACGGTGGCGACGCCACGCTGCTCGTGCACAAGGGCACCGAGTTCGAAGCCGCCGGCGCCGTCCCCGACCCGTCGACCGCTGACTCCGAGGAGTTCCAGTACGTGTTGGCCCTGCTCGGGCGCACGCTGGCCGAGGACCCGCAGCTGTGGACCCGCACGGGTGCCGGCATCAAGGGCGTGACCGAGGAGACCACCACCGGTGTCCACCGCCTGTACCAGATGGCCGAACTGGGCAAGCTGCTCTTCCCCGCCATCAACGTGAACGACTCGGTCACCAAGTCGAAGTTCGACAACCTCTACGGCTGTCGGCACTCGCTGATCGACGGCATCAACCGGGCCACCGACGTCATGATCGGCGGCAAGGTGGCCGTGGTCCTCGGCTACGGCGACGTCGGCAAGGGCTGCGCCCAGTCGCTCAAGGGTCAGGGCGCCCGTGTCGTGGTCACCGAGGTCGACCCGATCTGCGCCCTGCAGGCGGCCATGGAGGGCTACCAGGTGGTCACCCTCGACGACGTCGTCGAGACCGCCGACATCTTCATCACCTGCACCGGCAACTTCAACATCATCCGGGCCGAGGACATGGCCCGCATGAAGCACAACGCCATCGTGGGCAACATCGGCCACTTCGACAACGAGATCGACATGGCCGGCCTGGCCAAGGCCGAGGGTGTGGAGCGGATCAACATCAAGCCCCAGGTGGACGAGTGGCGCTTCGCCGACGGCCACTCGATCATCATCCTCGCCGAGGGTCGTCTGTTGAACCTCGGTTGCGCGACCGGTCACCCGAGCTTCGTGATGTCGAACAGCTTCACCAACCAGGTGATCGCCCAGATGGAGCTGTTCGGCCACACCGAGTTCTACGAGCGCAAGGTGTACACCCTGCCGAAGCACCTCGACGAGAAGGTGGCCCGCCTGCACCTCGGCGCCCTCGGCGCCCGCCTCACCGAGCTACGCCCGGATCAGGCCGCCTACCTCGGCATCCCGGTAGAGGGGCCGTACAAGCCCGACCACTACCGCTACTGAGCAGCACCTGAACCGCACCCGAGCCGCGCCGCGGCTCAGGTGGCGCGAGGCCGGCCCTCCGGGGCCGGCCTCGTTCCGTTGCGGCGCGGTGTCGGCTGCTCGCCTCCTCGGCTCGGTTCGTCGGTTCGTCGGTGACCCGGTTACTCGGCGCCGATCACCGTCTCGGGCTCGGGGGTGGCGTGGCCGATGGTGAGGCGGGGCAGGAACACGTGCACGAGCGGGCCGATCGACAGGGCGAACACCACCGTGCCCACGCCCACCGTGCCGCCGAGCGCCCAGCCCGCGGCCAGCACGCACACCTCGATGCTGGTGCGCACCACCCGGATGCTGTGGCCCCGATGGCTGATGCTGGTCATCAGGCCGTCCCGCGGCCCGGGGCCCAGGCCGGCCCCGATGTAGAAGCCGGAGCCGAGGGCGAACGACACCGTGCCCGCCACCAGGAAGGCGACCCGGGCGGCCATGGCCCGGGGCTCGTCGAGCACCGACAGGGTGGCGTCCATGGTGAGGCCGATCAGCACGACGTTCAGCATCGTGCCCAGCCCGATGCGCTCCCGCAGGGGGATCCAGCTGAGCAGGACGACGGCCCCGGTGAGGATGCTCACGGTCCCGATGGGGATGCCGGTGTGGTCGGACACGCCTTGATGCAACACGTCCCAGGGATCGAGGCCCAGGTCGGCCTGGACGAGCATCGACAGGCCGACGCCGCACAGGACGAGGCCGAGCAGCAGTCGGGGCAGGCGCCGGCGCGTCTGGGCCGCGGACAGGAACCGGAACACGAGGGCACCGTACCGACGGGTCGGGTGGTGACCCCGCTCGTTTCGCCGTCCTCGCCCGCAGCATCACCCGAGGCGCCGCGACGGTGGCTCCGATTCGCCACTCGCGCCGGCCGCCGCGGGCACCCCGCCGTGCGTCCGGCCGCGGTGTCGGTGGGCCTGCGTACGGTCGTCGCGTGTTCCTGCCCACCACCTGCCCGTGCTGCGGCCGTCCCGGCCCGGCCCCGTGTCCAGACTGCCGAGCGTCGTTGCGACCGCCCGAACCGGCGCCGCCGCCGGCGGGTGTCGACGGGTGGTGCGCGCTCCTGCGCTACGACGGAGCGGGTCGCGAGCTCGTGGCGCGGCTCAAGTACCGGAACGCCCGCAGCGCCGTCGGATGGCTCGCCGATCACTTGGCGGCGCTGGTCGACGCGGCATCGATCGACGTGGTCACGTGGGCGCCCACCACGCCCCAACGGCGTCGCCAGCGCGGCTTCGACCAGGCGGAGCTGCTGGCCCGCGCGGTGGCCCGACGGTTGGGGCGGCCCTGCCGTCGGCTGCTCCGGCGGGCCGCCGGCCCTCCCCAGACAGGGCGGTCGCGCGCCCAGCGCCACCACGACCTGGGGCTGTGGCCCGTGGGGCGGTGCGCCCGCCGCGTGCTGGTGGTCGACGATGTGGCCACCACCGGTGCCACCCTCGCGGCGGCGGCCCTGGCGCTGCGCCGGGCGGGTGCGGCCGAGATCAGATGTGTGACGGCTGCACGCACGCCGCCGCCGCCGGGTGCCCTACCATCGACCGACGTCACCGTCATCCCGGAGGTCTAGGTGGACATCAAGGTCAGTGGTCGGCACACCGAGGTATCTGATGCCCTGCGCGAGGCGACGATCGACAAGGTCGGGCGGCTCGGGCGGTACCTCGACGGCATGGACCGGGCCGAGGTGCACTTCTCGGAGGAGCGCAACCCCCGCATCGTGGACAAGGAGGTCTGCGAGGTCACCATCGAGGGTCACGGCCACCACGTCCGCTGCAAGGTCTCGGCGCCGGACGGCTTCGTCGCCGTCGACCGCGCCGTGGAGAAGCTCGAGCACCAGCTGCACAAGCTGAAGACGAAGCTCAACCGGCGACCCGGCGGACCCGATCACGATCAGATCGTGACCGCGCTCCCCGACGACGCCGCGGCGTCGGCCCCTCGCATCGTGAAGACCAAGCAGTTCGCCATGGCCACCATGGACGCCGAGGAGGCCTCGGTGCAGATGGACCTGCTGGGTCACGACTTCTTCGTGTTCACCAACGACTCCACCGGCCGGGCGGCGGTGGTGTACCGCCGCGAGGACGGCGACGTCGGCCTCATCGATCAGGCCGACTGAGGTCGAGGGGACGACGCACAGCCACATGCCCCAGGACGAGGCGGCTACGGGCTCGACGGGTGCGGAGCCCGTCCGGGTGCTCATCTGTGACGACCACGCGCTCTTCCGGCGGGGCCTGATGATGGTGCTCGAGGAGCAGCCGGGCGTGGAGGTGGTCGCCGAGGCCGAGAACGGGGCGGAGGCCGTGGCGATGGCGGAGAACTTCGCGCCGGACGTGGTGCTGATGGACGTGGCCATGCCCGGGCTCGACGGCATCGAGGCCACCCGGAAGATCTCGCTGCTGCACCCGTCGGCCAGGATCATCATGCTCACCGTGGCCAGCGACCAGGACGACCTCTACGAGGCCATCCGCGCCGGTGCCATCACCTTCTTGTTGAAAGAGTCCTCGATCGATCAGGTGGCCGACACGGTGCGAGCCGTGGTCGGCGGCCAGACGATGCTCTCGCCCGACCTCGCCATGCGCGTGCTGGCCGAGTTCGAGGGGTTCGCCGGCGAGTCCAGGGCCGATGGTTCCCCGCATCCGACCCTGGCGCCACGAGAAGAGGCGGCGCTGCGGATGGTGGCCGACGGACGCTCCAACCCCGAGATCGCCGCCGAGCTCGACATCTCGGAGAACACCGTCAAGAACCACCTGCGCAACGTCCTGGGCAAGCTGCACCTGTACACGAGAATCGAGATCGCCCGTCACGAGGTCGTCGAAGGCCCAGGACCCCCCGGCGCCTGACGGGCCCCTAGGGGTTCTGCCAGTAGAGGCTGAACTCGCCGGCGGGGGTCGAGCCGACGTTGTCGACCGCGATCCAGTAGACGGGCCCCTGGTTGAGGTTCACGGTGACGGTGCTGGATCCAGCGCGTGGCCAGCACAGGGCGTCGTCGTTGCCCCCGACCGGGGTCAGCGACGCCATCGATGCTGGCTCGGGGCCGGTGTACACCGCGATCGCGGTGTCGAACGTGGTCGAGGGGGAACACGTGCTGAAGCGGACCGGGCCGTTGATCTCGGACTGGAACCTGAACCACACCGACTCACCACCGGGCCGGGCGGCGTGTTCCGGCTCGCCGGGTTCCTTGGTGGCGTAGCGGGTCGTGCCGGGGACCCCGCTGATCCCAGCGTGGCCGACGAAGATGATGTTGGTCGCGGATCTCAACGCGTCGTTCACCGGACGGGCCGCATCTTGGAAGGTGCACGTGACCTGTTGACCGGCGGTCAGGGCGATCGTGGCTCGGGCGTTCGCCACGTCGCCGGTGCCTCCGGCGTCGCAGGTGATCCCCGTGAGCGCCCACTTCGGCACGGCGGCCTGCGTGACCGTGTAGGTCCCGGGGTCCAGGCCCGGTGCGGTGAGCGTGCCGGGGGTGGTCGCGTCGCTGTCGTCGTCAAGGGTGAACGGACCGCACTGGGCGTGAGCGTTGCAGCCGGTGAACGCGAAGTCCTGGGCATTGTCGGGCGTGGTGTCCTGCACGATCCTGATGAGCGTCGGCTTGGTCTGGAAGGTGCAGGTGACGTTCTCGCCGGCCGCCAACGCGATTGTCACCCGGCGGTTGGCCAGATCGACCGTCTCGGGGACGTTGCACGTCACCCCGAGGAGCGGCCAGTTGGCGCCGAGCGATGCCTGGGTGATCGTGTAGGTGCCGGGAGCGAGGCCGACCCCGCTCACCGACCGCGGCAACGTGGGGTCGCCGTCGTCGTCCAGGGCGAACGTGGAGCAGCCCTGGCCCATGCACCCGGTGAACGAGAGGTCCTGGGCGAGGTCGGGAACCGTGTCCTGCACGATGGTGATCGACGCGGTGCGCACCGAGAACGTGCAGATGATGTCGTCGTCGGTCCCGAGCTGGATCGTCACCGTCCGGGCGGGCAGGTCGACCGTGCCGCCGGAGTCGCACGAGATGGCGGTCACGGCCCACTGCGGGACAGCGGCCGCGGTCACGGTGTAGCTCCCCACCGCGAGCAAGCTCATCGACGTCGAGCTGGGCAGCGTGGGGTCGTCGTCACGGTCGAGGGAGAAGTCGCCGCACGCCGTCGGCCCCGAGCAGCCGGTGAAGGCGAAGTCCTGGCTGGTGTCCGTCCCGGTATCGAGGACGATCGTGATCGACCGGGTCGGCACCACCCGTGTCGGCGGTAGGAACGCCCCCATCTCGCCGGGGCCGTCGCCCCGGTTGGCCGTGTCGCCCAGACCCAGCTGGCCGCGTTGGTTGAGCCCCCAGCAACGGAAGGTGCCGTCGTCGAGCCGGGCACAGGTGGACGATCCGGCGGAGATCATCGTTGCGGGCTGGCCGCTGCCGAAGCTCACCGCCGGCAGGTTGTCGCCCATCTGCGCCAGGCTGGTCCCTCGGGTCGTCGTGTCGCCGAGGCCGAGTTGGCCGCTCGCGTTGACCCCCCAGCACTTGACGCTCCCGTTGTCCAACAAGGCACAGATGTGGCCGTCGCCGGCGTCCACCGCGGTGGCCGTCCGGCCCGTGCCGAGGTCGAGCGAGGGCAGGTTGTCGCCCATCTCGCCGGCGCCGTCACCGCGGTTGTTGTTGCCGCCGAGCCCGAGTCGACCGTCGCCGTTGAAGCCCCAGCACTTGACCGCGCCGTTGTCCAGGAGCGCGCAGGTGTGCCCGTAGCCGGCCGACACCGCCGTGGCGGTGCGACCGCTACCGAGCGCGACGGCGGGGAGGTTGTCGCCCATCTCGCCGGGGTTGTCCCCACGCGCCGCCGTGTCCCCCACGCCCAGCTGGCCGTGCGCGTTGTAGCCCCAGCACTTCACCTGGCCATTGTCCAGCACGGCACACACGTGGTTGGCGCCGCCCGACACCGCCGTGGCGGTGCGCCCCGTGCCGAGAGGGATCGGGAGCAGGCTGTCGCCCATCTCACCGGGGTTGTCCCCCCGGTAGGTGGTGTCCCCCTGGCCCAGCTGGCCCTCGTTGTTGTAGCCCCAGCACTTCACCTGGCCGTTGTCGAGAAGCGCACAGCTGTAGCGGAAGCCGGCGGTCACCGCGATCGCCGTGCGACCCGTCCCCAGCGCGGCGACGGGGAGGTTGTCGCCCATCTGGTTCGGTATGTCGCCACGGTTGAGGAACGTGCCGATGCCGAGCTGTCCGGCGGAGTTGAAGCCCCAGCACTTGACCGAGCCGTCGTCCAGCACCGCACAGGTGTGCTCGTCCCCGACCGCCAGGCTGGTGGCGCTGCGGCCGGTGCCGAGAGCCACCGCAGGCAGGTGGCGGCCCATCTCGTCCGGACCGTCACCGCGAGCCGACACGTTACCGAGGCCCAGCTGGCCGCTCTGGTTGTACCCCCAGCACTTCACCTGACCGGAGCCGACGATGGCGCAGCTGTGGGCGCTGCCCTGGTCGAGCACGACCGGCGACGGTGAGGCCACCTCCGTCGCGGCCGAGGCCGATCGGGCCGACGTTGCTGCGGACGGTGCCGCAGTGACCGTCAGCGGCCCCGCCGCACCAGCCACCAACAGGACCACTGCGCCGACCCGGCGACGCATCGCGCCCCGACCGCCCGGTGAGCCCCGACCCCCCATGCCCCGACCTCCTCCGCCAACGGCAGGTGCCCGGAGGCTACTACCGCAGTACGACCTCTGGCGGGTGTTCCGCGTCCCGGCACCCGGCTGGGCCGCCGGTAGGCTCACGGCATGGCTGTCCTCGATCGTCTTCTCCGCGCGGGTGAAGGCAAGAAGCTTCGTGCGCTCGCCGGTCTGGTCCCGGAGATCAACTCACTCGAGCCGGAGATCGAAGCGCTCTCCGACGACGACCTCCGGGCCAAGACGGCTGAGTTCAAGCTCCGCTACAGCAACGGCGAGAGCCTGAACGACCTGCTGGTCGAGGCCTTCGCCGTGGTGCGCGAGGCCGGTCGCCGCACGATCGGCCAGCGCCACTACGACGTGCAGATGATGGGCGGGGCGGCGCTGCACTTCGGCTGGGTCGCCGAGATGAAGACGGGCGAGGGCAAGACCCTCGTCTCCACGCTCCCCGTGTACCTCAACGCGCTGTCCGGCGACGGCGTGCACGTGATCACGGTCAACGACTACCTGGCCAAGCGCGACGCCGAGTGGATGGGCCAGCTGCACGGGTGGCTCGGGCTCGAGATCGGGATGATCCTGCCGGGCACCTATGACAGCGAGTTCAAGCGGGCCCAGTACGCCTGTGACATCACCTACGGCACGAACAACGAGTTCGGCTTCGACTACCTCCGCGACAACATGGCGATGTCACGCGAGTCCCAGGTGCAGCGCGGCCACACCTTCGCCATCGTCGACGAGGTCGACTCGATCCTCATCGACGAGGCCCGCACACCGCTGATCATCAGCGGGCGCGTCGCCGACGCGGCCCAGCTCTACTACCGATTCGCCAGCATCGTCCGCGACCTCCAGCGGGACGAGCACTACGACGTCGACGAGGAGAAGCGCACCGTCGCGCCCACCGACGAGGGCATCACCAAGGTGGAGGCCGCGCTCGACATCTCCAACATGTACGACGCCGTGTCGGCGAACCTCGTCCACCAGCTCCAGGCCGCGCTCCGGGCCAAGGAGCTGTTCAAGCGGGACAAGGACTACATCATCCAGCACGGCGAGGTGAAGATCGTCGACGAGTTCACGGGGCGCATCCTCGAGGGCCGGCGCTGGTCCGAGGGCCTGCACCAGGCCGTCGAGGCCAAGGAGGGGGTGAAGATCAAAGAGGAGAACCAGACCCTCGCCACCGTCACCCTGCAGAACTACTTCCGGCTCTACGACAAGCTCGCCGGCATGACCGGCACGGCCAGCACGGAGGCGTCCGAGCTGGCCAGCACGTACAACCTCGAGGTCGCGCCGATCCCCACCAACAAGCCCATGGTGCGCATCGACCAGCCCGACCTCATCTACAAGACCGAGGACGCCAAGTTCGACGCCTGCGTGGACGACATCGCGGAGCGGGTGGAGACGGGCCAGCCCGTGCTGGTCGGCACCGTGTCGGTCGAGAAGTCCGAGAAGCTCTCCCGGCTGCTCGACAAGCGAGGCATCCGTCACGAGGTGCTGAACGCGAAGCAGCACACCCGGGAGGCCGAGATCGTCACCCAGGCCGGTCGTCTGGGTGCGGTGACCGTGGCCACGAACATGGCCGGTCGTGGCGTCGACATCATCCTCGGCGGCAACCCCGAGGGGCTCGCCCTCCGCGACGTGCGGGCCGAGGGCCTCGACCCCGAGTCCGAGGAGGGCAAGGCGATGCTGGCCGAGCTGGCGGCGCGGTACGAGCCGGAGACCCGCTCGGAGGGCGAGAAGGTGCGCGAGCTCGGGGGCCTCTACGTCCTCGGTACCGAGCGCCACGAGAGCCGCCGCATCGACAACCAGCTCCGTGGTCGTTCGGGCCGGCAGGGCGACCCGGGTGAGAGCCGCTTCTACCTCTCGCTCGAGGACGACCTGATGCGCCTGTTCGCCACCGGGGCGATGAACTGGGTGATGGGCAAGGCCCTGCCCGACGACGTGCCGATCGAGGCGAAGATGGTCACCAAGGCCATCGAGCGGGCACAGAACACCGTCGAGCAGCGCAACGCCGAGATCCGCAAGAACGTGCTGCAGTACGACGAGGTCATGAACGAGCAGCGCAAGGTGATCTACGCGCGCCGCGACCAGATCCTCGACGGTGCCGACCTGCGCGACGAGGCCCTGGAGTACCTGGCCGAGGCGGTCGAGGCCACCATCGGCACCTACTGCGTGTCGGACTACACCGAGGAGTGGGACCTCGAGGGCCTGCGCAACGAGGTCGCCACGTTCTGGCCCACCGCGCTCACCGTGGCCGACCTGGGCGAGTCGGTGTCCACCGACGAGCTCTACGACGCGTTGATGGCCGAGGCGATTGCCTTCTACGAGGCCCGCGAGGCCGAGCTCGGCGCCGAGACCATGCGCGACATCGAGCGTCAGGTGATGCTGCGCATCATCGACCAGCGGTGGCGCGAGCACCTGTTCGAGATGGACTACCTGCAGGGTGGCATCAACCTGCGGGCCATGGGGCAGAAGGACCCGCTGGTCGAGTGGCAGCGCGAGGGCTTCGAGATGTTCGGCCAGATGATGGCGATCATCGCCCAGGAGTTCGTCAAGTACATCATGCACGTGCAGGTGGTGGCCCAGCCCGAGGCCGAGCCGCTCGACACCGGTGTGCGCGACATCAAGTACTCGGCCCCCGACGACCCGGTGCAGGGATCCTCCGGCCTGGCCGCGGCCGCCCGGGCGCAGGCGGCGGTCGACGGCGGCGGCGGGCCCGAGGCCCCGCCGGTGCCCGACGAAGAGGTGGTGCAGGCGCCGATCGTCAAGTCCGAGTGGGACAAGACCCCCCGCAACGCCCCGTGCCCGTGCGGGTCGGGCAAGAAGTTCAAACTGTGTCACGGGGCGTAGGGCTCGGCTCCTCCGCTGGTCCCGGCGACGGCGGGTCCTGACCCCGATCCGGTATCCGAAAATCGGCCCGGAACGGCATGGGCCGATCTTTCGGACCCTCCGGATCGGCGCCACCCCCCGTCGCCTAGCGTCGTCGAAGTCAGCCCTACTGGAGTGGTGACATTGAAGGACTTCTCTGAATCCCTCACGGAGTTGCGAGAGCGGGTGGAGAACGCGCGGTCGTACTTGAAGATCGACGACTTGCGGGGGCGGAGGCCGCAGTTGGAGACGGAGGCGTCTCGGCCGGATCTGTGGGACGACCCCGAGAAGGCGAAGGCGGTGACGGGGGAGTTGTCGTCGGTGATCGACGACCTCGATCTCTTCGACGACCTCGTGGGCAAGCTCGAGGACGCGGAGACCCTGGCCGAGATGGCGCGGGACGAGGGGGACGACTCGCTCGAGCCGGAGATCGACGACGGGGTGGCCTCGCTGTCGGCCACGCTCGACGAGCTCGAGCTGCGGGCGCTGTTCACCGGCGATCACGACGAGGGCGACGCCGTGGTCGAGGTCCACTCCGGTGCCGGCGGCACCGACTCGCAGGACTGGGCCGAGATGCTGCTGCGCATGTACCTCCGGTGGGCCGAGCGCCGGGGCTTCTCGGTCGAGCTCGACGAGGTGTCGCCGGGCCAGGAGGCGGGGATCACGAGCGCCACGTTCATCGTCCGGGGCCGCCACGCCTACGGCCTGCTCGAGGGCGAGCGGGGCGTGCACCGCATCATCCGCATCTCACCGTTCGACAGCCAGGCCCGCCGCCACACCGCCTTCGCGTCGGTGATGGTGGTGCCCTTCGTCGAGGAGGAGACCGAGGCAGTCGAGATCGACGAGAAGGACCTGCGCATCGACACCTACCGGTCGTCGGGCGCCGGTGGCCAGCACGTCAACGTCACCGACTCGGCCGTGCGCATCACCCACCTCCCCACCGGCATCGTCACGTCCTGCCAGAACGAGCGCAGCCAGCACCAGAACAAGGATCGGGCCATGTCCATCCTCGCGGCCAAGCTGGCCGACCTGGCCCGCCAGGAGCGTCTCGCCGAGTTGGCCGCCATCGCCGGCGAGACCCAGAAGACCGAGTGGGGCAGCCAGATCCGGTCGTACTTCGTCCACCCCGAGCAGCGGGTGAAGGACCATCGCAGCAACTTCGAGAGCGGCAACGTCGAGGGCGTCTTCGACGGCGACATCGAGCCGTTCATGGAGGCTTACCTGCGGTGGCGTCGGGCCGATGCCGCGAGTTGAGGGGGGCGCGCTGGTACCCTCGCTGTCGCGCGAGCGGCCTGCGGGGGCGTACCCCCCGGAGCCCTTCCCACGGACTCGGCACCCTCTCTCTCAATGATCAAACTCGAGAACGTCTCCAAGATCTACAAGAACGACGTCGTCGCGCTTCGCGATGCGAACGCGGACATCCAGAAGGGCGAATTCGTCTTCCTGGTCGGGCCCTCGGGCTCGGGGAAGTCCACGTTCATCCGTCTGCTCAACCACGAGGAGCAGCCCGACCGGGGCCGGATCTTCGTGGCCGGCAAGGACATCGGCAAGCTCAGCCACTGGAAGGTGCCGTACCTGCGGCGCAACATCGGCTGTGTGTTCCAGGACTTCAAGCTGCTGCCCAACAAGACCGTGGCGCAGAACGTGGCCTTCGCCCTCGAGGTGATCGGCCGGCCCAAGCACGTGGTGCGCACCCAGGTGCCGGCCATCCTCGAGCTGGTCGGCCTCGCCGAGAAGTCCAAGAACATGCCCAACGAGCTCTCCGGTGGTGAGCAGCAGCGGGTTTCGATCGCCAGGGCGTTCGTCAACCGGCCGCTCATCCTGCTGGCCGACGAGCCCACAGGAAACCTCGACCCGTCCACGTCGGTCGGCATCATGCGGCTGCTCGATCGCATCAACCGCACCGGCACCACCGTGGTGATGTGCACCCACGACGCCGGCATCGTCGACACCATGCGCCGCCGGGTGATCGAGCTCGACCGCGGCACGATCGTCCGCGACCAGGCGCGCGGCGTCTACTCCTAAGGCGTACTGATGGCACTCAAGGTCGACTACGTCGCACGCGAGGTGGGGTCCAACCTCCGTCGCAACATCACCCTCACGCTCGCGTCGGTGATCACCGTGTTCGTCTCCCTGGCCCTGGTCGGCGTGGCGTTCCTCACCCGCCAGGGTGTGCAGAACGCCACCCAGCGCTGGCAGGGGGGTGTCGAGTTCATCGTCTTCCTCCAGCCCACCGCCTCACAGGACCAGATCAACGCGGTGCAGGACGCCCTCGACAACAGCCCGCAGGTGGCGTCGGTCGACTTCGTGGACCAGCAGGAGGCGTACGACGAGTTCGTCGACCTCTTCCGTGAGTCGCCCGAGATGGTGCAGAGCGTCACCCCCGAGATCCTGCCGCCATCGTTCCGGGTGGAGCCGAAGGACAAGAACGTCGACGTCATCCGGGCGCTGGGCTCCACCTTCGAGACGATGTCAGGGGTGAAGCAGGTGGTGTTCGCCGCGGAGGCCATCCGCACCCTTCAGGACTTCTCGCGCCTGCTGAGCCTCGGCCTGTTCTCCGGCGCGCTCGTGCTGCTGGGTGCCGCGGTCCTGCTGATCCTCAACGCCATCCGCATGGCCATGTTCGCCCGACGGCGCGAGATCGAGGTGATGAAGCTCGTGGGGGCCACCAACTGGTTCATCCGCGTGCCGTTCATGATCGAGGGCCTGGTCCAGGGACTGGTGGGCGCGTTGTTCGCCATCCCTGCGGTGATCCTCATCATCAACTTCATCGAGTCGAAGCTCACCGACACCGAGACCATCAACCTCTTCCAGGGCTTCGCGGTGCACTCGAGCGAGCAGATCGGCGTCAGCATCCTCTTGTTGGCGGTGGGCTGCCTGGTCGGTGTCATCGGCTCGTTCGTGGCCGTCACCCGCTTCCTCGACGTCTGACACCCCGGCGGACGGCGCGGCCGCCCGGCCCGATCCGGTAGGAAGAGGCCATGTCGACCCCTTCGTACGAACAGATCGCCTACGACGTCGCCGACGGGGTGTTGACCGTCACGCTCGACCGGCCCGACAAGCTGAACGCGTTCACCCCGACGATGTTCCACGAGCTCCTCGACGCCTTCGACCGGGCGGACGCCGACGACGAGGTGCGCGCCGTGATCGTCACCGGCCGGGGGCGGGCGTTCTGCGCCGGCGCCGATCTGTCCATGGGGGCGAAGACCTTCGCCACGACCTCCCTCGGCGACGGCGGCCCCCGTGACCTGGCAGCGCACCGCGACGAGGGCGGCAGGCTGACACTACGGATCTTCC
Source organism: Acidimicrobiales bacterium (assembly GCA_044221555.1). Classification (GTDB taxonomy): domain Bacteria; phylum Actinomycetota; class Acidimicrobiia; order Acidimicrobiales; family DATDAH01; genus JAEUJM01. The sequence continues at coordinate 738,083 of JBGAOY010000001.1, read as the reverse complement.
GGTGCACCAAGCCCGTCATCGCCGCCATCAACGGCCCTGCGGTCGGCATCGGGATCACCATGACCCTGGCGATGGACCTCCGCCTGGCCGCCGACGACGCCAGGATGGGCTTCGTCTTCGCTCGCCGCGGGATCGTGCCGGAGGCCTGCTCGAGCTGGTTCCTGCCCCGCCTCGTCGGGATCAGCCAGGCCCTGGAGTGGTGCTACTCGGGCCGCGTGTTCCCGGCGGCCGAGGCCCTCGAGGGCCGGTTGGTACGCAGCCTGCACCCTGGCGACGAGCTCCTGGCTGCGGCCAACGGCCTGGCCCGCGAGATCGCGGAGAACACCTCGGCCGTCTCGGTGGCCCTCACCCGTCAGATGATGTGGCGCATGCTCGGCGCCGACCACCCCATGGAGGCCCACAAGGTGGACTCCCGGGCCATCAACGCCACCGGCAGCTCCGCCGACGGGGTCGAAGGGGTGATGTCGTTCCTCGAGAAGCGGCCGGCGGCGTTCCCCGGTCGGGTCACCACGGATCTGCCCGAGTTCTATCCCTGGTGGGACGAGCCCGCCTACGAATGATCCGTAGGGGAGGCGTCCGGGGCGCCGCGCCTGCAGCTGACCTGTCACACTTCCGGTTGTGCCGGGCGAGGACGAGGTCGAACTCGTCTGGCGCGGTCCCTTGGCGTCGTTGCCACGAGCGATGGACGTTAGGGCGGTGCGGTCGTTGGCCACCGCTGCGGGGTCCTTCCTGGTGCTTGCCGCGCTCGCACTGGTCCCGTGGCTGCTGGGCTGGACGGACGTGCCTGGATCGAACAAGACGGGCCTGGCCGTCGTGTTCATCGGAGTACTTGCCGCGGCGGGCTACCAGTTCGTCGTGCGGTCGGTGTCACCCGCGCTGCTGGAGCGCCTTCATCCCAACACGCTCCCCGGCGTGTTCGTGCTCGGGATCGTGCTGGTCACGGCCGCACTCGTGTTCGCTGGCCCGTCGCTCGGTTCAGTGGCGGTCTTCTTCGTCGAGGTCCCGCTGCTGGCGTTCTTCGCGCTCCGCACCAAGTGGGCGGTGGTGGCAACGTTGGTTTCGCTCGTTGGCTATGGCATAGCGCTCGCGCTGCTCGACGATCCGCCGGCACCGACGCAACAGTTCATCAACATGCTTGCGTCGGCGGGCGCGGCTGGGGTGTTGATCGGGGGCCTGGCATCGCGACTCGACGCCACGCGCCTCTCGCTCGCTGACCTGAACCGTCATCTCGAACTGCGCGTGACCGAGCAGGTCGACGAACTGGAACGCGCAAGCCGAATGCGGCGGTTCTTGTCGCGGCAGGTTGCTGACGTGGTGATGTCGTCCGGGGCCGAGCGCATGCTCGCGCCCCATCGCTGTGAAGTGGCGGTCATCTTCGTCGACCTGCGTGGCTTCACCCGTTTCACCAATGCCGTGCCTGCCGAACGCGTCATGGGCGTGCTCGGTGACTACTACAGCGTGGTCGGCTCGATCCTCGATCGGCATGACGCAACCATCGGCGGATTCGACGGCGATGGGGTCATGGCGTACTTCGGTGACCCTGTTCCTGTCGATGGGCCTGCCCGCGAGGCCTTGTTCACGGCGGGTGAGATCGCCGACGAGTTGGATGGATACCTGGACAGATGGTCGGCCCATGATGCGCGTCTCGGCTATGGCATCGGGATCGCGTTCGGCGTCGCAACACTGGGTGTCGTGGGTTTCGACGGACGGTCGGACTACACGCCGGTCGGGGCGGTCGTGAACCTGGCGGCGCGGCTGTGCAGTGACGCACGCAGTGGCGAGATCGTGATCGACGAAGCGGTCCGTGCGATGACTGCCGTCGGGGACGCCACCCGACGCACCGACGTCGACCTCAAGGGTTTCGGTTCGGTGTCGACGTACGCGATGGTTCGTTGAGGTCCCACGGCTCGTGGGCGTCTGGCCCGTTGCCGCAGTCGCTCGAGGATGAAAACGCCAAGGTTGCCGGTGGGCTCGTCGGCCAACGCTGCGGCAGTTCCACGCTTTGTGACATCGTGCTGGTTCTGATCCGCCCGAGTAGGGAGTTGTCGATGCCGCAGCAGGTCCGAGCCGTGGTGGCCCGCGAAGCGAACACGCCGGTCGAGGTCGTGACGATCGAGGTGCCCGACCCTGGTCCCGGCGAGGCGGTGGTGGCCGTCCAAGCGTGTGGGGTCTGCCACACCGACCTGCACTACCGGGAGGGCGCGATCAATGACGAATTCCCGTTCCTGCTGGGGCACGAGGCGGCGGGCGTCGTCGAGTCCGTCGGCGACGGCGTGACCAACGTCGTGCCGGGCGACTACGTGGTACTGGCCTGGCGGGCGCCGTGCGGCACGTGCCGGTCGTGCGCCAAGGGCAAGCCCTGGTACTGCTTCGACAGCGGCAACGCCACCCAGAAGATGACGATGGACGGCGTCGAGCTCAGCCCGGCGCTCGGCATCGGCGCGTTCGCCGAGAAGACCCTCGTGCACGCGGGCCAGGCGGTGAAGGTGGATCCAGCCGCCCCGCCGGAGGCTGCGGGCCTCATCGGGTGCGGCGTGATGGCCGGCTTCGGTGCCGCACTGAACACCGCGGAGGTGCATCGGGGTGAGACGGTCGCGGTGTGGGGATGTGGTGGCGTGGGCAACGCGGCCATCAACGGCGCCGTCCTGGCCGGCGCCCGCACCGTCATCGCGGTCGACATCGACGACCGCAAGCTCGAGTGGGCCAAGGGCTTCGGGGCCACCCACACGGTCAACGCGTCCACCGGCGACCCGGTGGAGGCGGTCAAGGCGCTCACGGGCGGGTTCGGCGTCGACGTGGCCATCGAGGCGGTCGGTCGGCCCGAGTCGCTGCTGCAGGCCTTCTACGCCCGCGACCTGGCCGGTCGCGTGGTGCTGGTTGGCGTTCCCAACCCCGAGATGACCTTCGAGGTGCCGATGATCGAGATCTTCGGTCGAGGGGGCGCCCTCAAGTCCAGTTGGTACGGCGACTGCCTGCCCTCGCGTGACTTCCCGATGCTGATCGACTTCCACCTGCAGGGGCGGATCGACCTGGGCCGGTTCGTGAGCGAGACGATCGCCCTGGACCAGGTGGAGGAGGCGTTCCACAAGATGGAGCGGGGCGAGGTGCTGCGATCGGTGGTCGTGTTGTGACCCGTGCGACAGCGGAGCGGGGAGCATGAGCCCGAGGGACGAGGGCGTGGCCCGAGCGGCCCGTGAGCGCAGCGAACAGGAGCGGGGAGCATGAGCCTGCGAGTCGACCGGGTGGTCACCAGCGGCACCTTCTCGATCGACGGCGAGGACTTCGACGTCGACAACAACATCTGGCTGGTCGGCGACGCCGATCAGGTCCTGGTCATCGACGCCGCCCACGACCACCGCCCCATCGTCGATGCCGTCGGTGACCGCACGGTGGTCGCCATCGTGTGCACCCACGGGCACAACGACCACGTCAACGCCGCGTTGGACCTGGCCGACGCCGTGGGCGCCCCCATCCTCCTGCACCCGGCCGACCGCATGCTGTGGGACGTGGTGAACCCCGACCGCGCCCCTGACGGCGAGTTGGCCGACGGCCAGGTGCTCGAGGTCGCCGGGGAGTCGCTGTGGGTGCTGCACACGCCGGGCCACTCGCCGGGCGGCTGCTGCCTGCACGATGCGGCCGGTGGCCTCCTGTTCTCGGGCGACACGCTCTTCCACGGTGGCCCAGGGGCGACGGGACGCTCGTTCTCGGACTTCGACACGATCATCGACAGCATCCGCACCAAGCTCCTCCGGCTGCCGGCCAGCACGGTCGTGCACACCGGACACGGCGACGACACCACCATCGGCCACGAGGCCCCGCACCTCGACGAATGGATCGCCGGCAAGGCGTGAGGCCGAGGGACGAGGCCGTGGCCCGAGCGGCCCGTGAGCGAAGCGAACAGGAGCGGGAGACGTGAGGCCGAGGGACGAGGCCGTGGCCCGAGCGGCCCGTGAGCGAAGCGAACAGGAGCGGGAGACGTGAGGCCGAGGGACGAGGCCGTGGCCCGAGCGGCCCGGAGGTGACACCCGAGGGGAGTGCCCCCGAACGCGGCGTGTCCTGGGCCGATGTCCGGGGAGGCCCGATCGCGTACGAGGAGGTGGGGACCGGCCGCGGGTTCCTGTGGGGGCACGGGCTCACGAGCAGCCGTGCCGAGGAGGACACCACCGGCCTGCTCGGCCGCTGGCCCTTCCCTGTCGACGCGGTCCGCCGGGTGCGCTACGACGCTAGGGGCCACGGGTCGTCGCCCGGCCCGGTGGACCCCGCCCAGTACCGGTGGGAGGCGCTCGCGCTCGACCAGCTCGCGCTCGCCGATGCGCTCGGCATCGAGACCTACGTCGCCGCCGGCGCCTCGATGGGGTGTGCCACCGCGCTGCACGCGGCGGTGCTCGCGCCCGATCGGATCGAGGCGCTCGTGGTGGTCATCCCGCCGACGGCATGGGAGCGCCGCCCTGCGCAACGTGCGCTGTACGAGGCCGGCGCCGACCTGATCGAGCGAGACGGGCTGCAGGCGTTCGCCGAGGCGTCCGCCCTGGCCCCGCCACCGATGCTGTTCGCCAACCTGGGCCTGGACTGGGGTGAGCAGTCCCGGCGGCGGGCGCTGGCGCTGGACGCGGCGACGTTGCCCTCAGTGCTTCGGGGCGCGGCGGCGTCGGATCTCCCGTCCGTCGACGCGGTTGCCGCGCTGTCCATGCCGGTGCTCGTGCTGGCGTGGGCGGGTGACCCCACCCATCCGGTTGCCACTGCCGAGCGATTGGGGGAGTTGCTGCCACAGGCCGAGGTCGTGGTGGCCGAGGACCTGCGGGCGGTGCTGTCGTGGCCCCAGCGGGTCGTGCAGTTCGTCGCCGCCCACTGACCGGCCCCACCCGCTCGGTCGGTCCTGTGGGAGCGGCCCGACCGCACCCCTGGCTCGGGTGCGCTCAGGTCGAGGCCGGCCCGGTGCCCGGCTTCCACTTGATGCCGCAGCCCATGCTCGGCCACTGGTCGAGCCCGTCGAGCGAGTGGCCCGCCAGCAGGGCCTGCACCGCCGCATCGAGGTCGGCGCCGGTGACCTCGACGTCGTTCTTCGGTCGGCTGTCGTCGAACTGGCCCCGGTAGACGAGACGGAGGTCGCGGTCGAACAAGAAGAAGTCCGGCGTGCAGGCGGCGTGGTAGGCCCGCGCCACGGCCTGACTCTCGTCGTACAGGTACGGGAAGGTGTAGCCGCGCTCGACGATCTCGACGGCCATGCGTTCGGGGGAGTCCTCCGGATAGGTCTCCACGTCGTTGCTGGAGACGGCCACCACGGCCAGGCCGCGCTCCTGCCACCCGGTGGCCAGGTGCGCCAGCTTGGGGGCCACGTGTTGCACATAGGGGCAGTGGTTGCAGAGGAACGCGACGAGCAGGCCCGGCGCCCCCTCGGCGATGTCGTTCAGCGCGTGCTCGGTACCGGCCGGATCGGGCAACGTGAAGTCGGGGGCCACGGTGCCGAGCGGCAGCATCTCGGAGGTGACGGCCATGGTTCCGAGGCTACCGGCGGCAGTGAGCGGGTGACCCGGTGACGGGGATCCCTCCTCGTGTCGTTCCGACCGCCACCGTAGGCTCGGCGGTCGTGGAGCAGGAGTGGGTGGACCTCGTCGACTCGGGTGCGTTGGCACCGGGAGAGATCGTCGATGCCGCGGTGGGCGACGTCGACCTGGTCGTGTGGCGCACCGCCGGCGGTGAGCCGTGCGTGATGGAGGCGCGGTGCCCGCACGAGTGGTCGCACCTGGGCGCGGAGGGGGTGGTGGACGGCGACGAGATCGTCTGCACCGCCCACTTCTGGCGCTTCGACGGCGACGGCGTGGGTACCAAGCTGAACGTGAAGGGGCGCCGGGACCCCAAGGCCGACATCGCCGTGTTCGAGTGCCGCGAGCGCGCGGGTCGCATCGAAGCCTGGCTCAGGCCCCCCGGGCCGCCGGGCCCGCCCCAGCCGGCCGCTTCGTAGGCTCGGGCGATGGACCCGCTGCTCGCCCGGAAGACCTGGCGCACCGCCGAGCCGCTGCACGCGTTCATCTACTTCGTGCCCGAGGCGGACGAGCGTTACGTCGCGGCCGGCCTCGAGCCCGGGCAGATGGGCTACTTCGCGTCGCGCGGTGCGGCGTTGGGCCCGGTGCCGGCCGAGGTGGTCATCGCCACCTTCTTCAACTTCTGGCCCGGACTCGTGCGCGCGGTGATCCCGGCGGCGTGGTCGCTCGCGTCGACCGACACGATCCTCGCCGCCCGTCTGGATGCGGCGGATGCCGCCCTGCGGCGGGGCCTGGGTGACGAGGCGTGCGGCTCCTCCGCCATGGCCGAGCTCTCGGTCCTCCTGCGACGAGCCGCCGAGTCTGCCTGTGCACGGCCGGAGGGGCGCCCCTTGTTCGCCGCCCATTCGGCACAGCCCTGGCCCGATGAGCCGCACCTGGTGATGTGGTGGGCCGAGACCCTGCTGCGGGAGTTCCGGGGCGACGCCCACATCGCCGCGTTGGTGGGAGAGGGCGTCACCGCGCCGCAGGCGCTGGTGATCCACGCGGCCACCGGTGAGGTTCCCGCGGCTGCGCTCCAGCTGACCCGGGCGTGGCCGGTCGACGACTGGGCCGACGCCGAGCAGGCACTCGAGGACCGCGGTTGGCTCGACCTCAGCGGGGAGCTACCCGCGCTGACCGACGAGGGCCAGTCGCACCGACGGCGGGTCGAGGAGCTGACCGACGCCGGTGCGGCACCGGCCTACGAGGCGCTGGGCGAGGGCGGTTGCGACCGGGCCCGGGCGCTGGCCCGGCCGTTCAGCAGGGCCGTGATCGATGCGGGCCTCCTGGTGCCGGACCTGTCGAAGTACCGGCGGACGGGCGCCTGACCCGGTCCCCGGTCGGGGTGCCGCCGCGACGGGCTCGCCACAACCGTTCGAGGCGGTCTCAGTCCGGCCGTCGCTCATCGTCGGTGGTCGGGGTCCAGATCATGGCGGGCCGTCCCGACTGGACGTCGACTGCCGCGACCACGTCGCCCGCATCGACCAACGCCACGCCGACGTGGGCCAGATCGCCGTCGTGCGCGTCGGCGGCGAACACCTCGACCGCCACGGAGCCGGCGGCCTGGGGTCGGGCCTGGAGGGTGAGCGCGCCGAAGTGCCCGGCACCGTCCACGATCACCCGCTCGAACCCGTCACCTTCGACGATCACCAGGCGACCGGTGCGCACCTCGGCACCGAGTTGCGTGCCGATCCGCTCCAGGCGGGCCCGCAGTTCGTCGAGGGTCTGCTCGATCCGGTCGAGGCGGCCGGCGATGGGCGACGTTCGGCCGGGGGATCCATCGTCGGGCGCCTCGGTCGGTGGTGGCGGCGCGGTGTCGGGCTCGGGGTCGGAACGGGCAGGGTCGAGCGGTTCGGCGGGCATGGCGCTCCCAGGGGGCGAGATGAAGGCGACGGGCAACCGTCACGCGTTGAGGTGGGGAAGCGGCCGGCGTGCACCGGTGGGGCGATCGTACGCAGGGGCTCCGACAGTCAGCGGGTGCGGCGCGCGTGGGGCGTCGCGGCGGGGGGGGACACCCTGCCCACCACGCGTGGTCAGCCGGGTGCGGCGAGGCGTTCGTGGGCGGGGGCGCCGTGGAGGTGGCCGAGGGTGCCCGGCTGCACGCGCGCGGTGGCGAGGTAGGCGTCGAGGTCGCTCTGGCGCACGCGGTACACGCGTCCGAGGGCGTAGGCGGGCACCCGGCCCTGATCGATCAGGCGGTAGAGCGTGCGCGGCGTGATGCCGAGGTAGCGGGCGGCCGCGGTGGTGCCCAACCAGGTCGGCGGGTCGGCGGGAGGCGGATCGTGCACCACGATGTAGAACATATGCTGTAGTAGTATTTGCTGCAACCGGTGATTGTCTGGCCCATGGCTCGGTCCGACGACCCGCAGAAGCGGATGCTCGACCAGTCCTTCGGGGAGGCGCTGCGCGAGCTGCGGCTGCAGCGGGGCATGAGCCAGGAGGCCCTGTCGTTCGCGTGCGACCGGCACCGCACGTTCGTGTCGCTGCTCGAGCGGGGGCAGAACGGCGCCTCGCTGTACACCGTGTTCCGCCTCGCGCGCGCCCTCGAGGTCGATCCGTCGGCGTTGGTCTCCCGTGCCGACCAGCTGCTCGACGGTCGTTGGTGACGCCCGCCGCGGCCGCCGGCTTCGCGGGTCAGGGCTCGACGACGAGTCGATCGAGGCCGCGGAACGGGCCTCGCTGGTGCCAGCGCAACTCCGCGGCCAGGCGCAGGCCCGGGAGGCGACGGGCGAGGGTCTCCAGCATCACCTCGGCCTCGGACCTGGCCAGCGAGGCTCCGAGGCAGAAGTGAGCGCCGAACGCGAACGACAGCGGTGTCGGCCCGCTGCGACCGGGGCGGAACGCGTCCGGGTCGTCGTAGACGGCCGGATCGCGGTTCGCCGCCGCCAGGTACACGAGCAGGGGAGCGAAGGGCTCGATGGCCACGCCACCGATCTCGACGGCCTCGTAGGGGATGCGGGCCACGAACAGGGTGGGTGTCTCGAAGCGCAGGAACTCGGCCACCACGTCGGCGACGGCCCACTCACCGCTGGTGACGGCGCGCCAGCGCTCGGGGTCGGACAGCAGGACGGACATGCCGTTGGTGAACAGGTCGCGGGTGGTGCGGTGGCCGGCCGAGTAGAGGGTGGCCGCCAGGGACAGGAGCTCGACCCGCTCGAGGCGCTCGCCGTCCTCCTCGGCCAGCAGGAGGGCCGACAGGAGGTCGTCACCAGGCCTGCGGCGGCGATCATCGAGCAGGGCCGACAGGTACGCGTGGAACTCCTCGGCGGCGGCGATGGCCTGCTCCCGCTCGTGGTCCTCGACCCGCACCCCGAGCAGTGGGGCAGTGCGGTCGCTGAACACGGTGAGCGTGTCGCGGTCCGCGGCGGGGACGCCGAGCAGCTGGGAGATGACCAGCGACGGCAGCTGGTGGGCGTACTCGGCCAGGAGGTCGAACGGGCCGGCGCCGGCCAGCCGGTCGAGCAGCGCGTCCGCGGTCCGGCGCATCCACGGCCCGAGCGCGGTCACCCGGCGGGGGGTGAACGCCTTCGAGACCAATCCCCGCACCCGGGGGTGGTCGGGGGGGTCGAGGAAGTTGATGCGATGGCTCATCTCGTCGCGGGCCGCGCCGGGGGGCAGTCCGTCGAGGTAGCGCGCCGCGATCGGACTGGTGCCGCACTGCTGGTGGCGGAGCGCGTCGAGCGCCTCGGCATGGCCGGTGATCGCGACGAAACCGCTCTCGAGCAGGGCGACGGGCGCGGTCGACCGCAGGTCGGACAGGAGCGGGTAGGGGTCGGGCACATGGTCGAGGTCGCCAGGGTCGAACGTGGTCGTCGCCGTCACCGCCAGATCCTCGCACCCCCGAGGTGACGCTCGGGTCACCCCACCTGGGATGATGGGGCGATGGGGGAGCCGGGACCGGGTGACGTGATGCCCACGGTGGTCGAGGCCGCCGCGTCGATACGGGCCGGCGACCTCGGTGCGGTGGAGTTGACCCGGGCCTGCCTCGACGCCATCGATCGGCGCAACGAGGCGCTGAACGCCTTCGTGCACCTCGACGCCCACCTGGCCCTGGCCGAGGCCCGGACCGTGGACGACGCGGTGGCCCGGGGACGGATCGACGAGCTGGGACCGCTGGCGGGGGTGCCGTTCGGCGTGAAGGACCTCGAGGACTGCGCCGGCATGCCCACCACCAAGGGGTCCCGGTGGTACGCCGGGCGGGGTCCGGCGCCGACCGACGGCATCCACGTCGCCCGCCTGCGCGCCGCGGGAGCGATCCCGTTGGGCAAGACCGCGACCCCCGAGTTCGGCACGTGGGCCTACACGGCCAGCCCACTCCTGGGGGTCACCCGCAACCCCTGGGACCCCACCCGTACCCCCGGCGGGTCGAGCGGGGGCTCGGCGGCGGCGGTGTCGTCCGGGATGGTGCCGTTCTGCACGGCGAGCGACGGGGGCGGTTCGATCCGCACCCCGGCCAGCTTCACCGGCCTCCCGGGCCTGAAGCCCACGTACGGACGGGTGCCGACCGCGGGCTCCACCCACCTGGCCCAGAACGCGGTGATCTTCAGCCTGGCGTCCACGGTGGCCGACACCGCGGTGCTCCTCGACGTGCTGGCCGGCCCCGACCCGCGGGACCGCACGGCCCTGCCACCGCCAGGGGTGCGCTACGCCGACGCTGTCGACCGGTGCGATCTCGCGGGCCTCCGGGTGGCGTGGTCGCTCGATCTGGGCTTCGCCGTGGTCGACCCGGGGGTGGCGGCGCTGTGCGAGGAGGCCGCGCAGGCGTTCGCCGAAGCGGTCGGCGCCGAGCTCGTCGACCGACCCGTGACCCTCGAGGACTACATCGTCCTCTACTCCCGGATCGAGGGTGTGGATCAGTTCGTGGGAATCGACCCCGACCTGTGGCGACACCGCCTCGACGAGCTCGACCCACGGGTGGCGCCCGGGTGGGAGACGACGCCGTCGGTGACCCTGCCCAAGCTCGCTGCGGTCGAGGCCGAGCGGCGGCGTGTGGTGGCACAGGTGGCGGACGTGTTCGCCGACGTCGACCTGCTGCTCACCCCCATGTCGGCCCGTCCGCCCTTCGCCGCCGAGGGGCCGATGCCCACCGAGATCAACGGGGTCGCGGGCCACGGTGGCATGGCGGTCATCCACGGGATGCTGGCCAACCTGGTCAACCTGCCGGCCATGAGCCTGCCTGCAGGCCTCACGCCGGAGGGCCTGCCCGTGGGCCTCCAGGTGATCGGCCCCCGCTACCGGGAGGACCTCCTGCTGGCTGCCGCGGCCCGGTACGAGCAGGCCCGCCCCTGGCCCCGTCTCTGCCCGCGGCCCGGTTGACGCGTACGCTGCCCCGGCCATGTCTCCGACCAGCGCCCGCCAGCAGCGTTACCGCGCCACCAACCGGCTCATCCACCGCGGCTGGGCCTGGATGCAGCGCAACGGGGCGGTCGGCCCCGGCAGCAGGGCCGCCGAGCGCTTCGGGTCGTTCGGCGAGGGCAGCATCGTCGGTTTCCCGTGGTCGACGCTGTACGGCGAGGCCCAGATGCACATCGGCCGCGACACGCTCATCTCCGGCTGGACCACCTTGGCCACGGGCTACGGCCCCGACCAGACCACCGTCCCGCCGCGGGCCCTGGTGATCGGCGACCGGTGTGTGATCGGGCTGCGCTGCGGCATCGTCGCGCACGAGTCCATCGAGATCGGCGACGACGTGTGGTTCGGCCAGGAGATCTACGTCACCGACGCCAACCACGGCTTCTCCGACCTCTCCGTGCCCTTCGGCCGCCAACTGGGACCCCACGACCCCGTGCGGATCGGTGACGGCACCTGGATCGGTCACGGCGCCGTCATCCTCCCTGGCTCGCGGATCGGCAAGAGCGTGGTGGTCGCCGCCGGCGCCGTGGTGCGCGGGGAGGTGCCCGACCACAGCGTGGTCGGTGGCGTCCCGGCCCGGGTCATCCGCACGCTCACCTGAGCGCGCCGGGGTCAGGTCGTCGGGGCGGGGCCGAACAGCGTCACGCCGCAATGCTCGTTCGCATACGCGTCGACGCGTGTGAACGAGTTGGCGTGAGAGAGGTTGGTGACGATCCCGGCCAGGATCTCCATCGGGTCGGTGGTGGCTTCCTGCTGGAAGCTCTCGGCCACGACCTCCATGTCCGCCCGGATCTCGTCGGGCGCGACGTCGGCCAGTTCGTTCATGTACACCCCGAGGTCGCCCAGGGTCGTGAGGAGGAGCAGGAGCCCGCTGAAGGGGTCGTCCTCCGGGACGTCGTCGAAGCTCGCGGCCTGCGCCCGCAGCTCCGCCTCGATCTCGTCGACCTTGGCGCAGAACGCGTCGTCGTCGCTCCCGCCCCCGGTGACGCCGCTCTCGCCCCCGTCGCTGCCGTCGCTGCCACTCGAGCCGGCACCGCTGTTGCTCCCGCCGCTGCCGCCGTCCCCGCTCGCGCTGCTCCCGCCGCTGCTCTCACCGCCACTGCCGGCTGCGTGGTCGGCGCCGCCCGAGCCCCGCGTGAGCACCATGGCGCCCGCGGCGCTGGCGGCGAGGACGATCACGACGATGATCGCCAGGGCGAGGACGGTGGGCCGCGGCCGCCCGTTCGGACTGGTGGCACGGGCCGGCTCGACCGGGGCCCCGCCTCCAGGCAGGGCTGCGGCAGTGACGACCATGGGGGCCGTGGGAGCCGTGGCTCCGCCCGCCGGGACGGATGCGGCGGCGAACCCGACGCCGGGAGTGGTCGGCGGTCGGGGCACGCGCGCGACCGGCGGCTGGTCGCCGGTCGCCCACGCACCGACCGGTCCGCTACCAGCGCTCGGCCCGAGTGGGTCGTCGCCGAGGTCGTCGAGCACCACGGTCAGCTTGTCCGGCGCCGGTGGCCCGGGTGCCGGGGCGGCCGGTATGACGACCGGACCGGGCGTTATCGCGGTGCCGCACTGGTGGCAGAACGGTGCGCCGCTGATCAGTTCGTTGCTGCACGTTGGGCAGGCGCCCGAGCCGTCGGCCACCGGCGGATCCTAGACGACCCTGCCACCGGCCCGATGTGTCGACAACCGCCGGCGGGTCACCTGCGGGCACCGTGTTCGACCGCACCGCGCGGTGTGGTCGGCGACTAGGTTTTCCCGTGGAGACGGGGTCGTGGGAACAGGCATGCATGGCGATGGATGGCGTCGATGATCGATCGATTCCGCGACTGGCGCGCGTCGTGCGCCGCGGGTCCACGGGTGCGGGGGAGCACGCGTGAGGCTGCGGTGACGAGGCGCTCGACGCGACAGGTCATGAGGCGCCGGTCATGACCGAGCAATCCGAACCCATCAGGATCTCGGCCGAGGACCTGTCGGACCCGGGCCCGACGGTCCCGTCGCCGGCGCCCGGTGGCGGTGGCGGTGCCGACGCCACCGCAGCGCACCCGCGTCTTCCGCCGTTGCCCATGTCGGTCGACGTCCCCCGGCCCGGTCGCCTCGTGGTGAGTGGCGACGACCTCGGTGGCGCCGGCCCGGGCGCGGCACCGCTGAAGGTGGTGATGGACGCCGGACCGGGCACGCCGGCCCCGGTGGCGGCACCGGCCCTCCGCGCCATCGATCTGTTCGTCACCACGGCCGGCGGCGACCCGATCCTCGAGGGCGTGAACCTCACCGCCGGGGCGGGCACGCTGACTGCGATCGTGGGACCGACGGGCGCCGGCAAGTCCACGCTGCTGCGGGCGCTCACCGGTGGGCAACCGCCGTCGTCGGGCGCGGTGCTCGTGTCCGGAGTCGACCTCTACGAGAATTACGGCGACCTGGCCACCAGGATCGGCCACGTGCCTCAGGACGACATCGTCCACACCGCGCTGACAGCGCGCCAAGCGCTCCGGTTCGGCGCCGAGCTGCGGTTCCCGACGGGCACCGACCCGCTGGTCTGCGAGCGCCGCGTGGAGGAGGTGCTCACCGCACTGGGCCTGGCCCAGCACGGCGACAAGCCCATCTCCCGCCTCTCGGGTGGGCAACGCAAGCGGGTGAGCGTGGCCCTCGAGATGTTGACCGAGCCCGAGATCCTGCTGCTCGACGAGCCGACCAGCGGGCTCGACCCGGGTTACGAGAAGTCGATCATGGAGCTGCTGCGGCAGCTGGCCGACGGCGGGCGCACGATCGTCGTCGTCACCCACTCGGTCGCCAGCCTCGACTTGTGCGATCAGGTCGTGTTCCTGGGCAACGGTGGCTGGGTGGGCTTCGCCGGCCCGCTGCCCGACGCCATGGCCCACTTCGGCACCACCGAGTTCCCCGACGTGTTCCGCTACCTCGACCGGCCCGCACCGGTGCGGCCGACGCCGGTGGCCCGTGCCCCCCGCCCGCGGCAGCCCGTGCCCGCCTCGGCCGGCCCGCGTGGCCCGGCCACCTCCTCGTTCGACAACATCGGCGTGCTCATCCGCCGCAACGTGGCCATCATGCGCGCCGACCCGAAGGCCGTCATGGTGCTGGCCGCCGCCGCGCTGGTGCCCGCGTTCCTGCTCCTCGCGCTCATCGACGCCGACGCCTTCCGGCCCGACCAGGACGTGCCCTCCACCGGCGGCCGAACGCTGCTGGCCGGCATGGTGGTCACCCTCGGCGTGATCGGCGCGGCGAACGGCATCCGCGAGATCGTGAAGGAGTCGGCGATCTACCGCCGTGAACGGGGCACCGGGCTGTCCCGCTCGTCGTACATCCTGTCCAAGCTGCTGGTGCTCGGCGTGGTCACCGCCGCACAGGCCGTGCTCGTCGTGGTGGTGGCCACGCTCCGCACCGGTGTGCCGGGCGGCGTCGTCCTGCCGGGGTTCCTCGAGGTGCTGGTCATCCTCGTGGTGGCCGGTCTCGTCACGCTGGCGCTGGGGCTGGCGGTGTCGGCGCTGGTGTCGAGCTCGGAGAAGGCCATGGCCCTCGTGCCGGTGCTGTTCGTGCTGCTGTGGTTGTTCTCGGGGTCGGTGTCCGACCTGGCGGGCAAGCCCGTGCTGTCGCAGGTTGCCTACCTGTCCCCGTCGAACTGGAGCATGTCGGCCACCGCGGGCACCGTCGATCTCTACGGCCTCGAGCAGTGTGACGAGCCCCCGCCGGAAGACCCGGTGACCGGCGAGGTGCTGCCGTCGGCGTCGAAGGTGGTGTGCGACGCCCGTTGGCAGCCGAACGCGGCGTCGTGGTTCACCGCGCTCGTGGCCCTCATCGCCCTCGGCGGCATCTCGTTCCTGGTGACCGACTGGGCCCTGGCCCGCAAGGAGCCGGTGGCGGCGATGCGCCAGGATCACCTGGTCGGTCGTTTCGTGGCCCGGTGGCGCTGACGCTGATCGCCGGCGGTCCCGCTCGTTCCCCGTCAGCGGCTCGCGGGCCGAGTCCGACATGGGTCGGGCCCGCGCCGAAAACGCCGACCGGCCCGAGCCAGGGGGCTCGGGCCGGCAGGAGGGGTGGAGCTGGAGGGAATCGAACCCTCGTCCGCAAAGCGGTGAGCGCTCGTGCTACGACCATTCCCGAGAACGTGGCTTGCGGTAACCACACTGCCGGGTCAGCTGGGCTTGCGCCCACCGCCGGGTCTTCCCCCGGGGCCATCGGTCTTTCCCGACGTCAGCGGTCTCTCCCTGCGGTCCTCCACTGCTTCTGTTGCCGGGCTGCAGTGAACAGGCCCCGCGTGCCCTCACGGGTCGCGATGACTCTCTACGACCTGACTAGGTCAGGCGGCGAGAGCGAAGTCGCCATCGGCGCTTCTTTGGGTGCCCCGTTTAAGGAGTCTGAGCAACTCCGGTCGCACGTAACGTCAGCCGGTCTCCACGTCGAAACCGATCAGCCCCGTGTCTTGTGTTCGTCGGTTGTCAACGAGCAGGTGGTGCCCCGTCAGCCTACCGACCGCCGGGCCTACCTCCCGCTCTACGGGCTCCTTCGGGCCCGGGACATCGCCCGTTTGGCTTCCAGGTCGGCGTCGCGCTTGGCGATCACCTGACGCTTGTCGATGTTGGTCCGCCCCTTGCCCAGGCCCACCTCGAGCTTGGCCCGCCCGTCCTTGAAGTACAGCGACAGCGGCACGAGCGTGAGGCGCTCCTGGTCGACCCGTGCCCGCAGGCGGTCGATCTCTCCCCGGTGCAGCAGGAGCTTGCGCTGGCGGTCGGGCTCGTGGCCGAACAGCGGGCTGGCGTGGCTGTAGGGGGCGATGTGCAGGCCGATCAGCCACGCCTCGTGGTCGATGATCCGGGCGTAGGCGTCGGCGATCTGCACCTTGGCCTCGCGCAGCGACTTCACCTCGCTGCCGGACAGCACGATGCCCGCCTCGACGGTGTCGAGGATCTCGTAGTCGCGACGCGCCTGGCGGTTGGTGGCAACGACCGTCCGGCCGTCGTCCTTTCGCTGGGCGCTCATGGCCTCATCATGGCGTGCCCACCCCCTGATCGCGCCACCGGTATCCGCTCTGAACGCCGGCGCCCCGAACTCGAGGTGATAGCCCCCGGAACCTGCCAGTCATCGCCTCGAGAAGACCGAGGTCCTCGAACTCGAGGCACTGGCCCCCGGGACCCGCCAGTGATTGCCTCGAGAACGACCTGCTCCGGCGCGGCGCCGGCGGCGGGCTCGCCTAGCCTGCCCGCGATGCTCGAGCTCGACGCCAACGTGTGGGGGGAGATGCTGGCCCACGCCTACGACGGTCTGCCCGACGAGGCCTGCGGGCTGTTCGCCGCCGCGCCCCGAAGCGCCAGGGTCGAGCGGTTCTACCCCTGCCGCAACGACGCCGCGTCGAGCCGGGTGTACACGATCAACCCCCTCGACCACCTGAAGGCCGAGCGCGACGCCGACGGTTCGGGCCTGCAGATCGTCGGCGTGATGCACAGCCACACCCACACCGAGGCGTACCCGTCGCCCACCGACGTGGCCCAGGCGCCCGATCCCGACTGGCACTACATCATCGTGTCGCTCCGTCAGCCCGAGCCGGTGCTGCGTTCGTACGCCATCCGCGACGGTGTCATCACCGAGGAGTCGGTGGGCCTGGTCGGCCGGTAGAATCCTTACCGATCTGGTCAAGATTCTGCGTGTGACCGGGTCGGCACGTACCAACCGCCAACCGGGAGCAGCAAGCGATGGCCGTCGTCTCGTCGGTGCTCGACCTCATCGGCAACACCCCGCTGGTCGACGTCAGCGTGCTCAGCCCCAACCCCCGCGTCCGCATCCTGGCCAAGCTCGAGGGTCAGAACCCGGCTGGGTCGGTGAAGGACCGGATCGCCGCCAAGATGATCGCCGAGGCCGAGGCGGACGGCACGCTCACGCCCGGCAAGACCATCATCGAGCCGTCGTCGGGCAACACCGGCATCGCCATGGCGATGATCGCCAAGCTCAAGGGCTACCCGATCAAGATCGTGCTGCCCGAGAACGTGTCGATCGAGCGGCGCCAGCTGCTCGAGATCTTCGGCGCCGAGCTCATCATGTCGCCCGGCGCGGAGGGCTCGAACGGCGCCGTGCGCCGGGCACAGGCCCTGGCCGACGAGCACCCCGAGTGGGCCTTCCTGTACCAGTACGCCAACGAGGCCAATCCCCGCGCCCACTACGAGGGCACCGGCCCCGAGATCTGGCGCGACTGCCCCGAGATCACCCACTTCGTGGCCGGACTCGGCACCAGCGGCACCCTGCTCGGCGTGGGCACCTTCCTGAAGGAGCAGAACCCCGACATCAAGGTGATGGCCGTCGAGCCGCCGGCGGGGGAGCGGGTGGAGGGCCTGCGCAGCCTCGACGACGGGTACATCCCGCCCGTCTACGAGAAGTGGGGCGGCCAGGAGCTGCTGGACGGCAAGCGCATCGTTCGCCCGAAGGAGTCGATCGAGTGGATGCGCCGCCTCACCAGCGAGGTCGGCATCTTCGCCGGCATCTCGTCGGGTGCGGCGCTGGCCGGAGCCGCCCGGGTGGCCGAGAAGCTCGACGAGGGCGTGATCGTGTTCGTCGTGTGCGACGGCGGGTGGAAGTACCTCTCCACCGGGGCCTGGACCGACCCGATCGACGAGGTCGTCGAGCGAGCCGAGCGCATCATCTACTTCTGATGCGTCCCGGCCGGGGACGGTTCGTCCCGGCCGGGGACGCAGTCGGCAGTGACGTTCATCCTGTTCAGCAAGCGTCCCCGCCCGGGCCGGTGGCACCCCACCGTGTGCCCTCGAAGGACGCGCGGATAGCGTCCCGGGGTGCCTGACACGCTTGCCGATCCCCGCGGTCGGCCTCGGAATTCCAGCGGGGGGTCAGGTGGCGGAGCGGAGCGGAGCAGCGGTGCAGGGCCTGGTCGGATGGCGGAGCCGTCGCGACGAAGGAGCGACCAAGCAAGAAGGAGCGACCGATCGATCGGCATGTTCGACTCCGGTTTCGGTGGGTTGACCGTCGCCCGGGCGCTGATCGACCTGCTGCCGTCGCAGGACCTCGTCTACTTCGGGGACACGGGGCGCTACCCGTACGGGCCGAGGGACCTGGACGAGGTGCGCCGCTTCGCCCACCAGATCACCCGCATGCTCGTCGACGAGCACGACGTCGGTCTCGTCGTGGTGGCGTGCAACACCGCGTCGGCCGCCGCACTCGACGAGTTGCAGCGTGACTTCGCGGTACCGGTGGTCGGCGTGATCGGGCCGGGTGCCCGCGCCCTGGTCGAGGCCACCCGCAACGGTCGGGTCGGTGTGATCGGCACCGTGGGGACGATCGCCTCCGGCGCGTATCAGCGGGCCGTCGCCGCCGCCTGCTGCGCGGCGGGTCGCGACGACATCGAACTGACCTGCTCGGCCTGCCCCGGTTTCGTGGAATTCGTCGAGCGGGGCGAGACCGACAGCGACCAGGTGCACGTGCTCGCCGAGCGCCTGCTGGCCCCGGTCCGGGATGCGGGGGTGGACACCCTGCTGCTCGGGTGCACCCACTACCCCTTCCTGGCCCGGACCATCGGTGACGTCATGGGACGGGACGTGGTGCTGGTGTCGTCGGCCGACGAGACCGCCTTCGAGGTGCGCGGGCGCCTGCTCGCGTCGGCCCCCTCCACGGGTCAGGGACGCCACCGGTGGGTATCGTCGGGCGACGTGGCCCACTTCGCGACGCTCGGGCGCCGTCTTCTCGGCCCCGAGCTCGGTGCCGCAGAGCCGTGGTCGTGGTGACCGGCGCGGCCGACGGCCTGGCCATCACGGTCCTCGGGTGCTCGGGCACCTATGCCCGGCCCGACGGCGCCTGTAGCGGGTACCTCGTGCAGGCCCACGGCCGGTCCGTCTGGATCGACACCGGACCCGGCACCCTCGCCAACGTCCAGCGCCACGTCGCGTTCACCGACATCGACGCGGTGGTGATCAGCCACTGCCATCCCGACCACTGGACCGACCTACCGGTCCTCCGCAACGTGTTCAAGTACGTGGTCCACCGCCAGGCGGTGCCCGTGTACGGCACGGCCGAGACGCTGGCCATGGCCGAGGCGGTGATCCACGACGGGGTGGCGCCCACGTTCGACTGGCACGTCATCACCGACCACGCCACCGCCGAGATCGCGGGCCTGCGCTTCTCGTTCTCGCGCACCGACCACCCCGTCGAGACGCTGGCCGTCCGGGTCGAGGACCCTGCCGACGGCCGCGCCATCGCCTACTCGGCCGACACGGGCCCGGCCTGGTCGGTGTCGTCGTTCGGAGCCTCCGTCGACCTCTTCGTCTGCGAGGCCACGCTGACGAGCGACGAGGAGGGGCTGGCCCCCCACATCAGTGCCCGACAGGCCGGCGCCATGGCCGCGGCCGCAGGCGTGCGACGGCTGCTCCTCACCCATCACTGGCCCGGCGGCGACGCCGAGCGCCAGGGGGCGGTGGCCACCGAGCACTTCGGCCGCCCCGTCGAGATCGCCACCATCAACCAGAGGTACACCTTGTGACCGAGACACCGCCGTGACCGAGACACCCGCCGTGACCGAGACACCCGCCGTGACCGGAACGCCCGGCGTGACCGAAGGCCCCGGCGCCGTGGTGCGCGCCGACGGCCGCGCCCCCGACCAGCTCCGCCCCATCAGCTTCCAGCGCGACTTCACCGAGTTCGCCGCCGGCTCCGTGCTGGTCAGCTTCGGGCGCACCAAGGTGCTGTGCACCGCCTCGATCGACGACAACGTGCCCCGCTGGATGCGGGGCAAGGGCGAGGGGTGGGTCACCGCCGAGTACTCGATGCTGCCGGGCTCCACCGACGACCGCGTGCGCCGTGAGGTGAAGGAGGGGCGGCCGTCGGGACGCACCCAGGAGATCCAGCGCCTGATCGGCCGCTCGCTGCGCTCCGTCTGCGACATGGCCGCCCTCGGCGAACGCCAGGTCATCGTCGACTGCGACGTGCTCCAGGCCGACGGCGGCACGCGTACCGCGTCGATCTGTGGCGGCTACGTCGCCCTGCACGACGCGTTCACCCGGCTGGCGCAGCGAGGCGACATCGCCGCCCATCCGCTGGGGGAGTCCTGCGCCGCCATCTCGGTCGGCATCATCGACGGTGTCCCCATGCTCGATCTCCCCTACGTCGAGGACTCGCGTGCCGAGGTGGACATGAACGTGGTCATGACCTCCGGTGGCCGCTTCATCGAGGTGCAGGGCACCGCCGAAGGGCCGCCGTTCTCGCGTGGCGAGCTCGATCAGCTGCTCGACCTGGCCCAGGGCGGCATCGCCCGGATCACCGCCCTGCAGACCGAGGCGCTGGCCGTCCCGCCTTCCGCCCGCCCGTGAGCCCGAGGGACGCCGCCCCCCTGGCCGAACGGAGTTCAGGCGGGGCCCGCGCGGCCCAGCGACGAAGGAGCCAGGAGCGGGGAAGGTGAGGCTGGTCCTCGCCACCGCCAATCCCGACAAGGTGGTCGAGATCGCCGCCATCCTCGGGGACGGCGTCGACCTCGTGGCGCGCCCCGACTCGGTGCCCGACGTGGTCGAGGACGGCGAGACACTCGAGGACAACGCCCGCCTGAAGGCGGTCGCCATCGTGGAGGCGACAGGCGAGGCGGCGGTGGCCGACGACACCGGGCTCGAGGTCGACGCGCTCGACGGCGCGCCCGGGGTGTACTCGGCCCGCTTCGCCGGTGAGGGCGCCACCTACGCCGACAACGTGGCGAAGATGCTCGACGCACTGGCGGACACCCCCGAGCCCTCCGCCCGCCGAGCCCGCTTCCGTACGGTGGCGCTGGCCCGGTTCCCCGACGGACGCGAGGTGATCGCTGAGGGCGTGGTCGACGGGTGGGTCGCCACGGAGGCCCGGGGAGCGGCGGGCTTCGGCTACGACCCGCTCTTCGTCCCCGACGACGGCGACGGCCGCACCTTCGCCGAGATGACCCCTGCCGAGAAGCACGCCGTCAGCCACCGCGGCCGGGCCTTCCGGGCGTTGCGCGAGGCGCTGCCCGCCCGCTGAGCCGCCACCCACCCGCCAGTGCCGGTCGGGGCCGGTGTCGCAGACGTCCGGTGTCACAGAGGTCCGGGTGTCACAGACGTGAGGCCAGCGGCGTCTAGAGCGAGACCGGGTCGGAAAGGGCAGCGATGCACGAGGAGGACGAGTTGTTCCGCACGCTCTACCCCTCGCTGCGTCGGTTCGCCGCCGTGGTCGGCCCGCCGGAGGTCGACCCGGACGATCTGGTCCAGGACGCGGTGGCCCGGGTGCTGGCTCGGGGACCGCTGACATCGCTCGAGCAGCCCGCGGCCTACCTGCGTCGCACGATCCTGAACCTGGCCAAGGACCGTCGCCGCGGGTTCGCCCGGTGGCGCTCGGCGGTGGCCCGTCATGGTGTCGGCGAGGGGGGCGAGGCCGACCGGTACCCGTCGGACCTCTCGGCGCTGCTGTCGCTCGACCCGGGTGACCGGGCGGTGCTCTTCCTGGCCTTCGTCGAAGGGTTCTCGTTCGAGGAGGTGGCGAGCTCGCTGGGCTGCACGCCGGCGGCAGCTCGCCAGCGCTCGACTCGGGCCCGGCGGCGCCTGCGAGCGGTGGTGGGGGAGGACGGATGAACCCGATCCACGCCTTCGAGCAACTCGCCGAACGGGGCACGCCTCGTGGTGCCGACGCCGTGCTCCGAGGGGCTCGCCGCGGGTCGAGCGCCGAGGTGCACGTCCGTCGACGCTGGCCGGTGCGGGTGGTGCTGGTCGGCATCGCCGCGGTGTTCGTGGTGGTGGTGACCGTGACGTTGCGCGGTGGGAGCGAGGAGAGCGGGCCGGTCGACACCGGCCCGGGCCCCGACTCCCTCTTCGACGAGCCCACCGGCGCGACGCTCATCATCAACACCGGCTACGGCTCGCTCGTGGCCCTCGACCTCGACACCGGGCTGGGGCAGCAGTACGACGATGCGGATGTCGAAGCGACCTACACCTCCCAGGGCATCCTGCTCCGGGTGGGGGACCGGATCGTGTACCAGGGGCGCGAGGGCACGGAGTCCCTACCGCTCGACCTGAGCGGACAGCCTGAGACGATCGGTCCGTCGGGCGGGTTCGTGTCCTCAGGGTCGCCCGACCGGGTCTGGCTCTACGGTGGTGATCGTGTGGAGGAGAGAACCGTCAGCGGCCGCGTGACGGTTCCGCTGACGCCGTTCCCGGACGGCGAGGGAGGGCCCGCCCTGCCGGTCCTCGGCGTCGGCGACCTGCTGGCCATGGTCAACTCGACCGATCGGTACTGGGAGCCCAGCACCGGCCGGCAGTTCGGTGCCACGGACGGGTCGCTCGAGGACTCCGTGGTGGCGGCGAGAGGATCCACCGCGGTCGTCGGGGCTCCATCCGCGATCGAGCGTCCCGAGGACGGCACGTCGGTGCCGATCCAACCGGGTCTCGACTCGTTCGAGGTCGAGGTCTCGCCGGACGAATCGACCCTCGCCGTGTGGGACACGAGTGACGGGGCGGAGGGCGACGGTGGTTCCCTCGTCCTCGTGGACGCGGGAACCGGTCAGTGGAGGAGGGTGTCGGGGACGAGCGGGGCGGACGGCGCGTCGATCGCGTGGTCCGAGGACGGCCAGTGGGTGTTCGTCCTGAGTCGGGGAGCGTCCGACGCCGACGTGGCGGGTGCGTTCATCACCGCCTACCGGCTCGACGCTGCCGCGGGCGCCACGGTCGAGGTTCCGTCGCTCGTCAGCGGTGGCATCGTGGCCGTGCCCCGAGGGGCTGGTCCGCTCCTGTCTCCATCGGGGGCGATCAGCTGTCCTGATCCCGTGACCTACCCGCCGACCACGGGCGGGTTCGTCCCTGTCCCTGACGGACCGGACGATGCGGTGACCCCTGCACCAGATCCGACCACACCGATCACCACCGATCGCCCGTGCATCGTTCGCTCGGCCGGCTGAGCGCCGCGGCCACGAGCGTCCTCCCTCACCAGCCCCTGAGGTCCACCGGCCACTCGTCGACGACCTCGTCGCCGTCGACCAGCCACATGCGTTCGTGCATGGCGACGGTGGGGTCGACGTGGGCGGGGGTGAGGCGCACGCGGTCGCCGACCTCCCACGAGCGGCCCTCGTGGGGCACGAGCACCACGTGCTCGTCGGAGCAGTACAGGACGTCGGCGCCGTCGATGGACGGGTTGCCGTGGTCCATCCCCATCGACTTGAGGCCGGCGTCGCAGATCGCCACCCGGTCGTTGGCGGAGATGACCGTGGCCCACAGGTGCAGCGCCTGTCGGAAGGGGAGGCCGAGCTTGGCGTACTCGGTGTCCATCAGCGTGTACGACCCCGCCTGCACCTCGGTGACCAGGGTGTTGAGGTCGTAGGTTCCGGTGCCGCCCCCCGACACCACATCGCCGCCCACGTCGGCGTAGGCCCGTGCCAGCCGGGCCATGGCGACCTCCAGCAGCTCGACGCGGGAGGCGCGGTCGGGGTTGAGCGACACGTGGCCCTCGTAGCCCATCACGCCCCGCACCTCGAGCCCGAGCGATCGGGCGTGGTCGGCCAGGCCGCCGGCGTCGTCGGGCTCGCAGCCGCACCGGAAGCCGTTGTTCACATCGATCAACACCTCGCGCACCCCACCCGACGCGGCGGCCCGGATGGTGGCCTCGCTGTCGACCGCCACGGTCACCCTCGCCGAGCCGGTCTCGATCAGCGCCCCGAGCCGACGAGCGTCGACCACCTCGTTGGCCAGCAACAGGTCGTCGCCGAGGCCGGCGGCGGCCATCCCCTCGACCTCGCGGACGGTGGCGCAGCAGAAGCCTCGGTGCCCGGCGTCGACCAGGCGCCGGGCCAGTGCCGTCGACTTGAACGCCTTCACGTGGGGGCGCAGCCCCGGGCCCGGCCGCGCCGCGGCCATCGTGGCCACGTTGTGGTCGAAGGCGTCGGCGTCGACCAGCAGCGCCGGGGTGGTCAACTCGTCGAGGTGCACGCCCGAACCGTAAAGGCTCCGGCCGGCTCCGGTGGTCTCCTCCCCGCACTCGCGAACGCCCACGGTCCGTCGGACGCGCCTCCGAGGGGGCGCGTCCGCCTCACCGGCCGCCAGGGCCGTCGTCGCCGTTCGCGCCACCGACGGTGCCGATACCCCGCCGACACCCCGCCGACACGGACGCCGACACGGCTCTTCTACCATGGGGGGCTCGCGACGGCGGGTTCACACATGGCGATTCGAGGTCGATTCCACAGGGTCCGGTCCTTCGACGGGACCGGGCTGGCTTGGACGTCGTCCGGCGGCGACGGCGCCCTCGCCGTGATCCTCGCCAACGGCATCGTCTGCACGGACACGTACTGGACCTTCCTCTACCCATACCTCGCCGAACGCGGCCACAAGGTCGTGTTCTGGGACTACCGGGCCCACGGGCGCTCGGACCCCCCGGCGAACCCCAACGAGGTCACCCTCACCTCGCACGCCCGCGACCTCTGGGCCGTCGCCGACGCGGCCGGGGTCGAGCGTGCCGTGCTGGTCGGCCACTCGATGGGGGTGCAGACGATCCTCGAGGCGTACCGCTCCTCCCCGTCCCGGGTCGCCGGCCTCGTCGCGGTGGCAGGGCCGTACGAACACCCGGCCAAGACCTTCTACGGTGCGCCGATCCTCCAGAACCTCCTCCCGTTCATGGAGGTGTCGGTGACGCCGGTCCCGTCGCTGACGAGAGCGGTGTGGCGATCGCTGACCGAGCAGGGCGACCTCCTGTACTGGTCGGGGCGGGTGGGGCGGATGATCGGTGACCAGGCCTCCCGGGAGCTCATGCGCGAGTACTTCGCCCACCTCGCCACGCTCGACCCGCTGGTCTGTTTCCGGATGGTCAGGGCGATGGGCGACCACTCCGCGAAGGATCTCCTCCCCGCCATCGAGGTGCCGACGCTCGTCCTGGCCGGGGGCAAGGACGTGATGACGCCGCCGCACCTGGCCGAGGAGATGGCGGCGGCCATCCCCGACGCCCGCCTCGAGATCCTTCCCGAGGGGTCCCACACGCTGCCCATCGACGATCCTGACCGCATCAACCACCTCGTCGAGGAGTTCGTCGCCGAGGTCGAGCGCGGCGCACGTGGTCGCACCCGGCAGCGGCACCGAGGGCGACCGCGACCATCGTCGTGACCCTCCTGCGCGCGCTCACGCCTGCGCTCGCCGGCGCCGGTCAGCGCGCCACGGGTTGTCCTACGTCGTGCGGGCGAGAGGACTCGAACCTCCAAGGGCGTTTAGCCCACCGGGACCTAAACCCGGCGCGTCTTCCAATTCCGCCACGCCCGCGGACGTCCCTGAACCTACAGGTATCCTCATCGCCCATGGAGCCCTCACCCCTCGTCGGCCAGACCGCCGGCTTCGACCCGTCCTCCGAGATCTTCACCCGCCTCCTCAAGGAGCGGATCGTGTTCCTCGGCACCGAGGTCAACGACCAGATCGCCAACACCCTGACGGCCCAGCTCCTGTACCTCGAGGGCCAGGACCCCGACAAGGACGTCTGGCTCTACATCAACTCGCCGGGTGGGTCGGTCACCGCGGGCATGGCCATCTACGACACCATGCAGTTCATCTCGCCCGACGTGGGCACCATCTGCATGGGCCTCGGGGCCTCGATGGGCCAGTTCCTGCTGTGCGCCGGCGCCCCCGGCAAGCGCTACGCCCTGCCTCACGCCCGGGTGCTGATGCACCAGCCCTCCGGTGGCATCCAGGGCCAGGCCGCCGACATCGCCATCCAGGCCGAGCAGATGGTGTACACGAAGCAGCTGATGGCCGAGCGCATCGCCTTCCACACCGGCCAGGACGTCGACCAGATCATCGCCGACTCCGACCGCGACCGTTGGTTCACCGCCGCCCAGGCCAAGGACTACGGCATCATCGACGAGGTGATCGGCCACCGCGGCGACATGGCTGCGTCCGCCGCCGAGAAGGCCGCCAAGTAGAGGCGCCGGTGGTCGTGGGCGCGCCGGCAGGGCGCGCCCGGCCCTCGGCCTAGGCGCCCTGCGCCGCCGTGGTGGCGGACGTGTCCGAGGGCACGGTGTCCGACGGCGCGGCGTCCGAGGGCACCGTGTCGGTGACCGGGGGCGCGGTGGTGGCGACGCTCGGTGGGGGCACCACGCCTGTGGTGCTGGTCGCGGTGGACCCCGCCGGCTCGAGGCTGAGGCCGCACTCCTGCTGGGCGTAGGCATCGATGCGGGCCTGGGCCTCGTCGGTGGCGCTGGGGTCGGCCTGTCCCAGGCGGGCGACGGCATCCTCGTCGCCTTGCGACGCCGCGATCACATCGTCCACGTAGGCGAACCGGGCCTCGACGTCGGCACGGATCTCCTCGGGGGCGCTGGCCTCGATCTCGTCGAGCAACTGGGCCACCCGCTCGACGTCGGCGTCGTCGGCCACGTTGAGGTCGAAGGCCTGGGTGCCGGTGTTGAACTCGGCCACCTTGGCGCAGAACGTCTCCTTGTCGGGCTTGGCGCCGCTGTCGTCAGCGCACGAGACCAGCAGGCAACCACCCAGGAGCGCGATCGCCAACGCCGCGGCCAGCGGGTGGGCGCCCGTGCGACGCCGGCGCTCGTCTCCGTTCCTGGCGGGGCGCACCCTCCGGCGCTGGTGGCGGGTGGCGCCGGTCATACCCGGGCGGCCTCGGCCCGGGACCGCAGGTCGGCGACGGCGTGGGCCAGTCCCTCGGGATCGCGGTACAGCGCGCTGCCCGCCACGAGGACGTTGGCGCCCGCGGCGGCGGCGGCGGCCACTGTGGACGGGCCGATGCCGCCGTCGACCTCCACGTCGACGTCGTAGCCGCCCTCGAGCACCATGCGGCGGGCCTCGGCGATCTTCGGCTCCATGGTGGCGATGTAGGACTGGCCGCCGAAGCCGGGGTTCACCGTCATCACCAGGACCAGGTCGACGAGGTCGAGCACGTGGGCGAACGCCGAGGTGGGCGTGGCCGGGTTGACGGCCACGGCGGCCTTGGCGCCCAGGTCGGTGATGGCCCCGAGCGTGCGGTGCAGGTGAGGGCACGCCTCTGTGTGGACGATGAGGCGCTCGCACCCGGCCTCGACGTAGCGCGAGGCCAACTCGTCGGGCGCTTCGACCATCAGGTGCGCCTCGAAGGGGACCGACACGTGCGGGCGCAGCGATGCGATCACATCGGGGCCGAACGTGAGGTTCGGCACGAAGCGCCCGTCCATCACGTCGAACTGGATGCGATCCACGCCGGCGTCCTCGAGTGCACGGCACTCGTCGCCCAGTCGGGAGAAGTCGGCCGGCAGGACCGAGGGGGCGATGAGGACGGGGCGGGCGTCGGCCATTGCCACGGAGACTACCGCCGTCTCGCCGGGCGACTGCCTCGCCGATGGCCGCTGGCAGGCGGGCCGAGGCGGGATGTCGGTGCCTGCTCGTGGCGCTCGCTCGTGCGGCCCGGCGCCATGCGGTCGCTGGTAGGTTCGCCGGGTGCTCCGACGGCCGAGTGCCCACCGTGCCCTGGCGGTCGCGCTGATCGTCGGTGTGGTCGCGGCATCGGGCGGGGCGGTCCCCCTGGCCCGCGCCCAGCAGGGCGAGCCGCCCGCCGAGGCGGTGGTCTCGACGCCACCCGCGCCGCTGGTCGGTGACTTCGACGGCGACGGCCGGTCCGATCAGCTCTGGTACGGGCCGGGCCAGGCGCCCGACCACACCTGGTACGGACGATCCGACCGGGGCTTCAGCGGCCGGGCCACCGCGGTCTCGGGTGACTACACGCCGCTCGTCGGCGACTTCAACGGTGACCATCGTGACGACGTCGTCTGGTACGCGCCGGGGGCGGGTGACGACTACCTGTGGCTGGGGTCGCCCGGGCGCCGTTTCGTCGGCCGCTCGCTCACGATCGACGGCACGTTCGCACCGTTCGTCGGCGACTTCGACGGCGACCGGCGGTCCGACGTGTTCTGGTTCTCCACCACCGGCGCCGATCGGGTCTGGTATGGCACCGGCGGCGGGTTCGCGGGCCGAGCGGTGTCCGTCACCCGCTCCTACGAGCCCGTGGTCGGCGACTTCGACGCCAACGGGACGTCCGACGTGCTGTGGTACGGGGTGGGCGGCGCCCGTGACTTCCTTTGGCGGGGCACCTGGTCACGGACGTTCCTCGGCTCCCCGCTGCGGGTCGACGGTGCCTACACCCCCGTGGTCGGGGACTTCGGTGGCGACGGGCACGACGACGTCTACTGGCACCGCGACGGCACGGCGAAGGACATCGTGTGGACGGGCCGGCGGGGCGGCGCGTTCGAGGGCTCCGCCACCGCGTCGGCGGGGACCGACCCGCCGTTCGTGGGCGACTTCGACGGCAACGGCGCCGACGACCTGGGATGGAACAACGCCGGCACCGTGGACGATCACCTGTGGTACGGCGGCTCCGGCGGCTTCGCCCGACGCCCGCTGGCCGTCAACGGGGCCTACGACCCGACGGTGGGGGACTTCGACGGCGACGGCCGGGACGACATCTTCTGGTTCGCCCCGGGCGATCCCCGGGATGCCCTGTGGTTCGCCGCCGCGGGTCGCACCTTCGCGGCGCGGCCGGCCACGCTCGACCCGCTTCCCGGCGCGGCCGCCCCGTTCCGTCAGGCGACGTGGGCGGCCCAGTTCGACCCGTACGGCTACGTGGCCCACGCCCTCGGGCCGACCCCGCCCGATCAGTACGGACGCCAGTTCGGGTACTCCAGCAGCCGGGAGGCCTTCGAGTACAACTACCAGCGCGGCTTCCGGGTGTTCGAGAGCGACTGGGTGCGCCTCGCCGACGGCACCGTCCTGGCTGCGCACAACGGCACCGAGCGCCGGTACGGCCTCCCGGCCGGCGTGTCGTTCGCACAGGCCACCCGTGGGCAGCTGTCGGGTCGTTACACGGTCGGCGGCTCGAACGGGCGGGACGCCGTCGAGTTCACGCCGTTGTTCGCCGCTGATGTCGTGGACCTGCTGCGCACGCACCCCGACGCGTACATCATCCTCGACACGAAGTTCGCCCACACCGACATCGTGCGCGAGTTCGTGCGCCTGACCGCAGGACGGGCGGACCTGATGGACCGGCTCGTGCCTCACGTCGCCGGCCAGAGCGACCTCGACGCCTACCGGGCGCTCTACCCCATCCGCAATTACGTCGTGGCCCTCTACCGCACGCAGGCGTTCAACGAGTTCGACGACGATGCCGTGGTCGAGTTCGTACGCCGCAACCGTGCGCCGGCGGTGATGATGTGGTTCGGGCTGCGTGACCCCGCGCTGTCGCTCAGTGCCAACATGGCCCAGCAACGCCGGTACACGCCCGAGTTCGTCGAGCGCCTCCGAGCCGCCGGCGCGGTGGCCTACGTCCACTCCATCACCAACACGGACAAGACGCAGGCCTTCGCCGCGTTGGGGATCGGCGTGTACTCGAACGGCCCGTTCCCGCCGTTCGACATCGAGCCCGCACCGATCGAGCCGAACGTGGGTGGCGAGCCGCTGGCGTGACGTGGTGAGCGCGACGGCTCGGGTGGATCACACGAGTGGGCCCCCTGGGATTCGAACCCAGAACCTGCAGATTAAGAGTCTGTTGCTCTGCCGTTGAGCTAGAGGCCCGTGAGTGAGCGACCCAGCATAGGCGGGCGGCCGCCCGCCTATGCCGCTTTGGTCGGATCGCCCGTCAGGTGCCCGTGTCGGAGGCGGGGGGAGGGGCCGGCGTGCTGCCGTCGTCGGGGCTGTCGTCGTGACCGCCGCCGGTCGGCGCCGTGCTGGTCGGCGCCGTGCCCGCACGCGTCGCACCCGTGGTCACCTCGACGGCACGAGCACCGTTGCCCGACCCGTCACCGCCGTCGTCAGCGCCGTCGTCGTCGTCGAAGTCGCCGCCGGCGGCGCCGGCTCCGTCGCCCCGGGCGAGCGCCTGCATGAGCATGGCCCCGACACCCCCGAGGATCCCGGAGTCCGACCCCACCTGGATGTCGGGGACGATCTTCACGTGGCCGGCGGCCACCTCACGCAGGGCCGCGACCAGGGCGGTCTGCTCGGCGCCGATGGCCCGCCGCTGGGCCTCGAAGCCCTTGGCCCGGGCCAACCCCAGCGCCTCCTCGGCGACCGCGCCGGCCTCGCCCAGGGCACGCGTGCGGGTGGCCTCGGCGTTACCCGTGGTGGTGATGACCGCGGCCTCGCCCTCGGCGCGGGCGCTGGCGGCCTGCGCCCGGGAGCGCTCGATGTCGACCGACACGTTGGCCTGTGCCAGTTCGGCCTGCATGTCGGCGACCCCACGCTGCTGCTCGAGGCTCACGCGGGCCTCCTGCGCCGACCGTTGCTGGGCGAAGGTGGCCCGCTCCTGGGAGGCGATCTCGCGGCTGGTCAGGACCTCGACGAGGTCGGGCGGGAACACCACGTCCTGGATGTAGACGCCCCGGGTCTCGACCTCGTACCGCGAGAGGTAGGACTGGATGTACTGCTCGGCGGCGGCCTGCACCTCGTCGCGCTTCTCGATGAACTCGGTGGCGCCCAGGGTCTGGAGCTTGTTGCGGAAGTAGTTGCCCACGGCCGACTGGAGCACCTCGTTGACCAGATTGGCCATCGTGCCCACCATGGAGATGACCTTGGGTGCGCGCGTGTCCGGTACGTGGATCTGCACCTGGAGGTCGATGCTGAAGGCGAACGCCTCCTTGCTCTTGGCGTCGATGGGTGCCAGGCGGGCATCGAGGCTGTGGGCCTCGCTCGTCATGTGTGACCAGTTGAGCGTGAGGATCGAGGTAGGGACGATCTCGGCCTCGTAGATGCGGGGGTTCAGCGTGTACTTGCCCGTTCGCAGCGGCTCCGACCAGATGCCCTGGTGGCCGGGCTTCACGATCGAGCCGAACTTGAACTCCTCCCCCGAGGTGTCCTCGGTCGGGAGGCCCACGTACGACTTGATGACCGCGACCTCGCCCTGGCGGACGACGAGCATCTCGCGGAGCTCCACGCGCACGAGGAACGGGTTGAGCAGATAGGACCCGTAGAGCAGGGGGTCGTGTTGCAGGCCGATGCACCCCCCGTTGGCGAGGAAGGCCTGGTAGTCCTGGTAGTTGTCGTGCAGGTCGTTCTTCGAGCGCAGCACGGCCTGGATGACCTGGGTGGGCGAGCCACCCGTGGGGGAGGTCTCCATCGCGGTCACGTCGTTGAAGGCCCCGATGCGGCTGGCGATGTCGCCCGAGGGCGGGCCCTCGAGCGTGGTCACCACGCCGACGATGTCGCGGTCGCCCTGGGGGGTGATGTGCACCACCCGCAGCACCGCCGGGTCGACCTGGCGGATCGCGGCGCCGGTGGCCTCGGAGACCACCTTGCCGAAGGTGGCGTCGGAGGTGAGCACCACGAAGCCGACCGGGTGGATGGGGGCGGTGGTGCCGGGAGGCAGCACCGGGCGCTGGACACCGCGCTGGCCGCCGTGGGACAGGAAGGTGCGCACGTCGGCGAAGCTGCCGAACTCGGGGCGGTAGGCCGCCGACTTGGCCCCGGTCGGGAGGGCCGCGCCCACCTGGCCGATGACGAGGCCGATGTGGTTCGGCGGCACCTGCACCCACGGGTAGCGCTCGACCCGGTAGATGGGCCAGAGCTTCACCCGCAGGCCCGGCATCAACAGGTCGGCCTGGTACCCGGCCTCGCCGTTGAGGGCGATCATCTGGTCGCCCTCGAGCTTGCGCCCGACCCGCTTGGTGACCAGGCCCACCTCGGACGGGCCGATCGAGTGGAAGCTGCGCAGCAGGCCGATGAGCACGAGGAAGGCGATGGCGCCGACGACGGCCAGGGCTACAAGGATCATGGGGTCACGCCTCTCGCTGGCGGGCCCGGACGGGCCCGATGGGACGGCGGCCCACCGGCCTCAGCCGCCGAAGACGTCGTCGTCGGCCAAGATAGCGAAGCCGAGGTGCAAGCGTCCCCTCGCCACCCCCCGATCGGTGCGCACGTCGACGCGGGCGCCGGGGACGAGCACCGGATCGAGCCCGTCGGCCTCGGGCGGCCCGGTGGCTGCCCCCACCTCGACCGGTGCGTGGGACTCGAGCCGCTCGGAGCGCCACTGGCGCTCGTCGTAGTCGCTCGTCACGAAGTACCCGCGGTGCGGGTTGAACACGTCCTCGATCACGCGGAACACCGAGCCGTCCTCGGCCCGCAGGACGAGCCGCCGGGCGGTGCTGGTGGACCGGCCGCCCCGCTGGACCGCAGCGGCCACCTCGCGCTCGGGGAACAAGCCGAGGGCGAGGGTGACGCCGGTCGGCACCTCGCGTGTGTCGATCTGCCCGGCCGCGCGGAACCGGAGGGCCAGCGCCCGGTGCTCGGCTTCCTGTCGCACCTGCTCGAGGCGGGCGTCGCGCTCGACCTGCAGGAACGCTCGGATCTCCTCGTCGCCGTAGGCCCGCTCGATCACCGCCCACTGGGCTTCCACCGGGAGTCGATCGAAGACCGAGCGCGCCACCTTGGCCCGCTCGGCCCCGGGGAAGCGGTCCAGGGCCTCGACGATCGAGTCGGCGCCGGCTGCGTCGTCGGCGACGACACGCTCGACCTCCTGGCGGATCTCCCGGGCAAGGGCCAGGTACGGCTCGAGGTCGTCGAGCTCGACGAGGCGCCGGGTGAGCTCGTCGTGCTCGCGCGCCACGCGCTCCCGGTCGTCAGCCACGGCGCCATGATGGCAGCCGCACGACGGCCCTGGCCCCGGTGAGCGCCCCCGGCAGGATTCGAACCTGCGACCTTGTCATTAGAAGTGACCTGCTCTGTTCCGCTGAGCTACGGGGGCGGGACGCGACCATCCATCGTCGCTGACCCTGAGGCGACGATACTGGTGGTCAGCCGGCGGTGATACTGGTCACCGCAACCGGGCGAACGGCGGCCGAGGAGAGGAAGCAGCTGGTGCGCAACAGCAGGCAACGCAACAGCGGGACCTGGGCGTCCGTGGTGATCGTGCTCGCGCTGTCGCTGGCCGCGCCAGCGGTGGCGCAGGACGCCACGGGCGGCCCCGAGGTCGTCGTGCCGGTCGACGTGCCCACCGACGTGCGCCCGGTCACCGGCGACTTCAACGCCTCGGGCCGCGACACCGCCTTCTGGTACAGCCCCTCGTCGGTCGACCGTCGGTGGCAGGGCAAGACCGACCGCACGTTCGCCGAGATGGAGCCGTCGGTGATCGGCGGCGACGCCCGACCCTTCTCCGGCGACTTCAACGGTGATCACCGGGCGGACATCTTCTTCTACGGGCCCGGTGGCCAGGCCGACAAGATCTGGTACGGACGCAGCGACAACACCTTCGCCGAGGCCACGGCGGTGGTGGCGGGCACGTTCAACGCCGCCCTGCCCGGGGACTACAACGGCGACGGTCGCACCGACATCGTCTGGTACAAGCCCGGATCGACGACGCTGGCACGCGCCAACGCGGACGGCACCTTCACCGTCACGCCCCTCGGCGTCACCAACACCTACACGCCGTTCGTGGGCGACTTCAACGGCGACCGCCGGTCGGACATCTTCTGGTACCGCCCGGGCACCGGCTCCGACCAGATCTGGTACGGGCATTCCGACTACTCGTTCACCGGTGTGGCCATCCGCGTCGACGGCACCTACGTCCCGCTGGCGGGCGATTGGGACGGCAGCGGGCGCACCGACATCTACTGGTACAAGGCCGGCCCCGGCCAGGACTATGCCTGGTTCGCCACCTCGAGCGGCTTCACCAGCGTGAAGCTCGGCGCCAACGGCACCTACAAGCCCTTCGTCGGTGACTTCGACGGCGATCACCGGTCGGACATCTTCTGGTACGGCCCTGGGCCCGCCCACGATCTCACCTGGTTCGGGCAGTCCAATCGAACGTTCCTGCTGGGCCCGGCCATCAGCGCCTGACCCAGGGTCGAGGTGGCGGGCGTCAGCCGACGGTGACGGTGTCGATGGCTGACGGCGGCCACCGGTGGCGAGGGCGGCGCGTTGACCGTGCCGTGCTCGCGGTGGTTTAGCATCACCCGGTGGCTCTGACAGAGCGCCTCGCCGGCGCCCGCCCCGACCCGGCGAGTCGCGTCGAGGCGCGGCCCGACGACGGCATGCACCACGGGCCAGACACCCTGGCGGCGGCAGCCCGGCGCGTCCGATCGGGCGACCTGCGTCCGCTGGCAGGGCTGCTGCTGTTCGTGACGTTCGCGCTCACGCCGGTGCAACTCGAGCGCATCGGCCCGCACATCACCCTGGCCGACGTCACCCTCGTGGGCGCGGGCCTGTGCGCGGTGCTGTCGGTGCACCGGTGGCGCCCCGTCGACGCCATCATCTCGCCGCGCCTGCTCCTGGGGCTCGCCCTCATGGCGGCGGGTGGGGCGCTGGGACTGCTGTTCGCGGGGGCCAGCGCCACCAGCCCCATCATCCCCGCCGAGGTCTCCGACGCGTTGTCCTCCTTCGCCCGCGAGAACTACTCGCCCAGCTCGGCGAGCAGCGCCGAATTGCTGTTGCGGCTGGCTGGCGTCGTGTTGGTGTGCTTCGTCGCGGTGCTGGGTACCGATCCCTCGCCCCGCCTGCTGCGCCGGTGCCTGTCGGTGTACGTGCTGACGGCAACGGTGTCGGCGGCCATCGGCGTGCTCGCGGTCACCACCTCGTTGCCGCTGTCCGACTACGAGAGCGGCGTGGGCCGGGCCACCGGCCTGGCCGGCAACGCCAACGTGTTCGGGGTGGTCACCGCCATCGGCGCCGTGTTCGCTGCCGCCCTCGCCGCACTGATCACCACCAGCCGCCACCGCGCGCTGTACACCGTCGCCGCCGCGGTGCAGGTGCTGGGTATCGCCTACTGCGGCTCGCGGGGCGCGCTGGTCGGCGTCGCCGTGGGTCTCGCGGTGGTCGCCGTGCACCTCGTGCGCACCGGCCGGGTGGGCGCCGTCGCAGTGGCCGGTGGTGTGGTCGTCGTCGCATTGCTGATCGCCGTGACGGGGTTGGCCAGGGTCCCGACCATCGACCGGATGTTGCTGCGCACCGACACCCGCGCCAGTTCGCTCAGCGTCGAGTCGACCGACGTGCGGGTCGAGCTGTTCAGCCGCGCCCTCGACGACCGGGGCCTCGAGAGCCTCCTCGTCGGCTCGGGCCTGCGCGAGCAGCCGGCCACCTCGGTGCACAACGGCCACTTCGAGGTCTGGCTCGGGCTCGGCGCGCTGGGGATCGCGGGCTGGTTGCTCGTCTGCTTCCTGACGTGCGCCCCGGCGGTGCGCATGGCCGGGCGCCGCGCCGAGTTGGACGAGCGGGAGTCGGTGCGCTTCGCGGTCAGTGCCGCCTTCGTGGCCTTCGTGGTCACCGCCCTCACGGTCAACAACATCTGGAACCGCTACCTCTGGCTCCTCGTCGCCGTCGTGGCGTTCCTGGGGTCGGCGCGCCCGCCCGGGTCGTTCTTCCCGGTCGACCCGCGCCGGCGACGCGGCGTGGTGAGTGCGCTCATGGTGGCGTCGTTCGCGTTGATGCCGATCGTCGGCCTGCGCCTCACCAAGACGGTGTCGGGGGCCGACGTGCCGCTGGCACTGGCAGCCGGCCTCCTGCTGCTGTGGGGGCCGTTCGGGCGCTCCCCCCGGCGCCTCGCCCCCCGCCTGCTGGTGGTGGGAGCGGTCGTGCTGGCGGTCGGCGCAGTGGGCAGCCTCGCGTTCGCGCCGACCCCGCTCAGCAGCGGTGTGCTGCACGGACGGCTGCTGGTGACCATGGCGATGTGCTGGGTCGTCGTGGCGTGGTGGGACCCGGGCTGGCACGAGGTGCGCCGGCTGCTCCAGGCGTTCATCGCCGGGGCCGCGGTGTCGGCGCTGTGCGGGGCGTTCTCGGCCATCACGCTCACGTCCTTCAGCGCATCCTGGCGCGATGTGGCCAACGGCACCGATCGGGCCACCGGCCTGACCGGCAACCCCAACCATCTCGGCGTCTACTGCGCCCTCGCCGTGGTGATGGCCTGCGTGTTGGCCGCGCACGAGCGCCGCTGGCTGCCCTACGGGGTGGCGCTCGTGCCGCTCGTCGCCGCGATGCTGTGGAGCGGCTCACGCAGCGGGATCGTCGCGGTGGTGGCCTCGATGATGTTCCTCGCCGTCCACGTGGTCCGCATGGGCAAGGGTCGATGGGTCGCGGCGGTCGGTGGCGTGGTGCTCCTGGTGTTCGCCCTGGGCTTCGCCAGCCTGGTGCGCGTGCCGGTGATCGACCGGGTGCTGCTGCGCACCGACACCGAGCAGAGCCAGTACTCGCAGGTCTCGACCGACGCACGGGTCTCCCTCGCCCGCGAGCGCCTGGACGAGGCGGGCACGGACTCGTTGCTGGTCGGCAACGGGATGGTGAACCGGTCGACGACGGGCCCCCACAGCGGCCATCTCGAGATCTGGGTGGGTCTCGGCCTGCTCGGCTTCGTGGGCTGGCTGCTGATCGCCCTGTCCACCATCCGACCCGCGTTCGGCCTCACC
Source organism: Acidimicrobiales bacterium (assembly GCA_044221555.1). Classification (GTDB taxonomy): domain Bacteria; phylum Actinomycetota; class Acidimicrobiia; order Acidimicrobiales; family DATDAH01; genus JAEUJM01. Next base: position 701,900 of record JBGAOY010000001.1, on the reverse strand, counting down.
TGGTCGAGGCGACGGCTCGAGGGCCGTGCGCTGGTGCTGTACGCCGTCGCCCTCACCTTCGTGGCCCACATGGTGCTGGCGTGCTTCCTCGAGCACATCTGGACCCGCTACATCTGGCTCCTGGTCGGCTTGAGCGCGGTGCTGGCGTCGCCGGGTGGGGACGACGACGACCGCCAGGACGAGGGCCGCCACGACGATGCGATCCCGGCGGGCGGGCGCGGGCGGGTCGGCCCGAAGAGCGGGTGACGGGGATCGAACCCGCGTCATCAGGTTGGAAACCTGAGGCTCTGCCATTGAGCTACACCCGCGAGGCCAGCGACGGTAGCCGCGGCGATGGCCGACCGGCACCTCCTTCGGCTGTCCGGCGCCGCGGCCACCCGCTCCGTGGGCCGGTCACCGCGCCGGTAGGATCCGGGCGGGCGCCGAGTAGGGGAGTGGTCAGGATGGGACAGCGGACCAGGTTGGCGTCGTTGGCGGTCGTGGTGGTGCTCGCCACCGCGCTCGGAGGCGGCGGTGTGGCGGTGGGTCAGGGCGGTCACGGGCCACCACCGGGTGCGCCGGAGGCGGCCGTCGAGACCGCGGGTGGGACCACGTTGAAGTGGACCACCGAGGCCATCACCCGTGACGGCACCGCGCCGGTCGCCGACCCCGTCACCGCCTGCGGCTCCGACCAGTTCACCTACCTGAGCGAACTGCTCGAGCACCCCGCGCCGCAGTACGAGGTGCCGGCCCACTGGGGTGACGTGGTGCCCGGCGGCAAGCAGGTGATGGTTGCCGGCACCGTGCAGAGCAGCTCGTTCGGCTCCGGTGACCTGCCCTTCGACCACGTGTTCGGCAGCGACTTCAACATGGACGTCGGGGTCGATCCCCAGTACGCCGCCTTCACCCAGCAGGCCGGCCAGCCGAGCGAGCTGCCGATGCACGTCGAGCTCGAGGAGGGGCTCTTCCCCCACGTGCGCAGCGCGCCGGGGCCGGCGACCGGCGGTTCGTGGACCGACATGTCCGACGCCGCCCGGCAAGGGGTGCAACCCGGGTACTTCCCGGTGCCCGGCGACCGGGTGATCGTCATGGGTCGGTGGATCCTCGACTGCGGCCACGACAACTACTTCACCGAGCTCCATCCGATGACGTTCATGGCCTGGTCACACGTCGACGGCGACCGCACGGTGGTCAACTTCTTCTACAACCCCTACCGGGTGGGGCAGCGCTACCACCCCGACCCGACGTTGGCCACGCAGGTGAACCAGCCCCTCACCCGGGGTGGCATCTTCAGCGTCGACACCGTCCAGTACCTGATCGCGTCGATCAATCGCCTGCAGGACCGTGGCCAGGCGCCCTACTGCTGCCAGGACCACATCGACATCAACGTGCTGCTGCAGGCGCTGCGGACCCGGCCGTCGCCGTTCAAGGTGTGCGCCCCCGAGGGAACGGAGGGAACGCGCCTCAAGCTGCGCTACGACATCGTGGCCAGGCCCGGCGTGCGCATCACCTCGTCGCTGCAACCCTCCAGCGGGTGCGCCACCCTCGACTTCCGGCTCGGATCGAGCGTCACACCAGACCCCGTGCGCAGGACCTGCACCGACGACTGGGACTTCCTCGAGGCCGCCGCTGGTGAGGAGGCGGGCACCGGCGTGATCGACATCCGGGGGCAACTGAAGGAGTACGTGGCCACCCAGTACGAGCCCCGCGTCGACGTCGATCCCACCCAGACCTGTTACGACCCGCTCCAGGGCCCGCAGGTGCTCGACGAGCCCACGGGTCGGCGCATCCGCACGCGCGACGTGTCGCACCCCTTCTACGGGCGCGTCGTGGTCTACCGGCAACCGTGATCGACGCATCTCGCCCCACGGTCCGTGCGGTCGGGCTGCTCGCGGTCGCGGTGTTCGTGGCCGGTTGCTCCGGGTCGGACCCCGGGCCTGATCGCGCGGACGGCGGCGCCGGCCTGACCGCGACGCCCTCGGCGCACTGCGCGCCCGACCACGGCGAGTACGACGGCCTGCGCGCCTTCCTGGCCGAGGAGGGGGCCTCCGAGCCGTGGGTCGAGCGGGTCGCGGTGTGCGCCGGCGGCACGATCGAGGTCGACGCCGCCCCCGGCGACGGAGCCGCCGCCTCCCGCGAGGCCATCGAGGTGTGCGAGGTGGCGGCCGGGTACCTCATCACGAACCCGCCGCCGCCCGAGCGGGCCGGTGCGCCGAACCCCCGAGAGGTGGGGATCATCGTGACCGACACCGACGGCTCGCCCGTGGCCCTGGGCGCCGAGGACGAGCTCTCCGCGGTGCGAGGCGGCGGCGGGGAAGGCGAGCGCGAGGAGCGCGAACGAGAACGCGAGCGGGAGGCGGCTGCCGAGCGCGGCGACGACTCGGGCACCGAGGCCGTGGCCCGCGAGCCCGAGCCGTTCCGCTGCTTCGATCCCTTCGCCTGACGTCGGGGAGGCGGGATTTGAACCCGCGACCCCCTGCTCCCAAAGCAGGTGCGCTGCCTAGCTGCGCTACTCCCCGTGGTCGCCAACCCTACCGAGCCGGCGCGGTGATCCCGGACGCGATACCGGGTGGGCCGGTGCCCGGCATGTGGCCGAGCACGACCATGCGATGGGGTCGCCGAGCAGACCGTTACACTCGGGCGCCTGTGAAGACGAGCGTCGAGACCCTCGAGGGCAACAAGGTCAAGCTTTCCGTCGAAGTCGACGAGGACGAATTCGAAGCGGCGGTCGACTCGGCGTTCAAGCGCATCGCCCAGGAGATCAAGATCCCCGGGTTCCGGCCCGGCAAGGCGCCCCGCAAGCTGCTCGAGGCCCGCCTCGGCCCCACCGTCGCCCGCGAGGAGGCCCTTCGCGAGGCGGTGCCCGGCTACTACGCCGACGCGGTGCGCGAGCACGACGTCGACGTCATCGCCGCCCCGGAGATCGACATCACCGACGGCGAGGAGGCCGGGCCCGTCACGTTCGACGCCGTGGTCGAGGTGCGCCCCCAGATCACCATCGAGGGCTACCGCGAGCTCGCGGTCGAGATCCCCTCGCCGGTGCCCACCGACGAGGAGATCGACGCCCAGATCGAGCGGCTGCGCGAGCAGTTCGGCGAGCTCGAGACCGTCGAGCGGCCCGCACGCGAGGGCGACCACGTGCTGATCGACATCGTGGGCTCGGTGGACGGCGAGCCCGTGGAGGGCCTCACCGCCGACGACTACCTGTACCCGCTGGGCAGCGGCGGCATCGTCCCCGAGATCGACGCCCGGCTCACCGCGGCCAAGGTCGGCGACATCCTCGAGTTCGACGCCGAGCACCCGGACCCCGACGAGGACGGCTCGCTGCACTTCCGCATCCTCGTCAAGGAGGTCAAGGAGAAGGTCCTGCCCGAGGTGACCGACGAGTGGGCCAACGAGGCCTCCGAGTTCGACACCGTCGAGGAGCTGCGGGCCGACTACCTCGAGCGCATGACCACGGTGCGTGCCGCGCAGGCGCAGATGGCGGCCCAGACCCGCACCGCGGAGGCGCTCGCCGCGCTGGTCGAGCTCGACGTGCCCGAGGCCATGATCACCGCTGAGATGCAGGAGCAGCTCCAGAACCTGGCGTTGCGCCTGCAGGCCCAGGGCATGGACCTCGAGCAGTACGCGGCGATCACTGGCCAGGACCCGGAGTCCATGGTCGCCGAGCTCCGCGAGGGCGCGGTGTCGTCGGTCAAGGTGGACCTGGCGCTGCGGGCCATCGCCGATGCCGAGGGCATCGAGGTGGGCGACGACGACCTCGACGCCGAGTACGAGCGCCTCGCCGAGCGCTTCGGTGAGACCGTCGACGACGTGCGCCACCAGTTCGAGCACCACGCCGGCACCTCGGTGATCCGCTCCGACCTGCGCAAGCGGGCGGCGCTCGAGTGGCTCGTGGATCAGGTCACGCTGGTCGATGCCGACGGCGCGACCATCGACCGGGCCGCCCTGGAGCCCCCGGAGCCGGCCGCACGGGACGCCGAGCCCGGCGACGAGCCCGACGAGGCCATCGAGGCCATCGAGGCGGCACCCGACGGCGAGCCCACGGTCGCCGCCGCCGACGATCCTGCACCCACCGACCCCACCGCGTCCCATCCCGAGGGGCCCGAATCCACAGAAGAGGACGCCTCGTGATCGAGCCCATCCGCAACTACCTGGTCCCCACGGTCGTCGAGCAGACGAACCGGGGCGAGCGTGCCTTCGACCTCTACTCGCGGCTGCTCAAGGAGAACATCATCTTCCTGGGCACACCGATCGACGACACCGTGGCCAACCTGATGTGCGCCCAGCTGCTGCACCTCGAGTCCGAGAACCCGGACAAGGACATCAACATCTACATCAACAGCCCGGGCGGCGACATCACCGCCCTCCTCGCGATCTACGACACGATGGCCTACGTCAAGCCCGACATCGCCACCATCTGCTTCGGGCAGGCGGCGTCGGCCGCGGCGGTGCTGCTCGCCGCGGGCACCAAGGGCAAGCGCATGGCCCTGCCGCACTCGCGTGTCCTGTTGCACCAGCCCTACGGGCAGGCCGGCGGTCAGGTCTCCGACATCGAGCTGGTGGCCAAGGAGATCCTGCGCATGCGCACGACCCTCGAGTCGATCCTGTCCGACTGCACGGGACAACCGATGGAGAAGATCAACGTGGACACCGACCGCGACTTCGTGATGAGCGCGGACGAGGCGAAGGACTACGGCATCATCGACGAGGTGATCTCCGCCCGGGAGCTGGCTGAGAACAGCGGCCCCATCCAGGCGGTCAACTCCTAGGCGACGACGAGAGCACCGGGGGAGGAGACGACGTGGCCAAGTTCGGAGACGGGGGCGAGCTCCTGAAGTGCTCGTTCTGCGGGAAGTCGCAGAAGCAGGTCAAGAAGCTGATCGCCGGTCCAGGGGTCTACATCTGCGACGAGTGCATCGACCTGTGCAACGAGATCATCGAGGAGGAGCTCTCCGAGACCTCCGAGCTGCGCTTCGACGAGCTCCCGAAGCCCCGCGAGATCTATCAGTTCCTGAACGACTACATCATCGGACAGGAGCAGGCCAAGAAGATCCTGTCGGTGGCGGTGTACAACCACTACAAGCGGGTGCAGCTCGACGGGCTCGGCAACGACGACGACGTCGAGCTGGCCAAGTCGAACATCATGTTGATCGGGCCCACCGGGTGCGGCAAGACCCTGCTGGCCCAGACCCTGGCCCGGATGCTCAACGTGCCGTTCGCCATCGCCGACGCCACCGCGTTGACCGAGGCGGGCTACGTGGGCGAGGACGTCGAGAACATCCTGCTGAAACTCATCCAGGCCGCTGACTACGACGTCAAGAAGGCCGAGACCGGCATCATCTACATCGACGAGATCGACAAGATCGCCCGCAAGAGCGAGAACCCGTCGATCACCCGCGACGTGTCGGGCGAGGGCGTGCAACAGGCGCTGCTGAAGATCCTGGAGGGCACCACGGCCTCGGTGCCGCCCCAGGGGGGGCGCAAGCACCCCCACCAGGAGTTCATCCAGATCGACACCACCAACATCTTGTTCATCTGCGGTGGTGCCTTCGCCGGCATCGAGAAGATCATCGAGGCCCGTGCCGGCAACAAGGGCGTGGGCTTCGGCGCCGACATCCGCCGCTCGGGCGAGAAGGACCTCGGTGCCATCTTCACCCAGGTCCTGCCTGAGGACCTGTTGAAGTTCGGGTTGATCCCCGAGTTCATCGGTCGGTTGCCGGTGGTGGGCGCGGTGTCCAACCTCGACCGCGAGGCCCTCATCCGCATCCTCGTCGAGCCCCGGAACGCGTTGGTGAAGCAGTACCGGAAGTTCTTCGAGTTCGAAGACGTCGAGCTCGAGTTCACCGACGACGCGCTCAACGCCGTTGCCGATCAGGCACTGAAGCGCGGCACCGGGGCGCGCGGCCTGCGCTCGATCATCGAAGAGGTGCTGCTCAACGTGATGTACGACCTCCCGGGTCGGTCGGACATCGGCAAGTGCGTCATCGACGGGTCGGTCGTGAACGAGCGGGTGAACCCCACCCTGGTGCCGCGCGGCGAGCCCACCCGCCAACCGCGCCCCCGCCGCGCCGCGTCCTGATCCTGCGGTCGGGGTGGACATCGACGCCGCGCTGGCGTACCTCGACGACCACGTCAACCTCGAGGCCACCGCGGGGCGCGTCGAGGGCCTGTCCCTCGAGCGCATGCACCGGCTGGTGGCGGCCCTGGGGTCACCCCAGGGCGACGTCCCCGTCGTGCACGTCACGGGCACGAACGGCAAGGGCTCCACGGCGCGCATGGCCACCGCGCTGCTCGCCGCGCACGGCCTGAGCGTCGGCACCTACACCAGCCCGCACCTCGAGCGGCTCAACGAGCGCCTGGCCTGGAACGGCGTTCCCATCGACGACGAGGCGTTCGCGTCCGTCATCTCCGACGTGGCCCGCGCCGAGTCGATGCTCGAGGGGGACAGCCCGCCGTCGTACTTCGAACTGCTCACCGCGGCGGCGCTGCGGTGGTTCGCCGACCTGGCCGTGGACGTGGCGGTCGTGGAGGTGGGCCTCCTGGGCCGGTGGGATGCCACCAACGTGGTCGATGCCGAGGTCGCGGTCGTCACCAACGTCGGGCGCGACCACACCGACGGCGGCGAGGGCTGGCGCGCTGCCGTCGCCCGCGAGAAGGCGGGCATCGTGAAGCCGGGGTCCCTGCTCGTGCTCGGTGAGACCGCACCCGAGCTGTTGCCCATCTTCGAGGCCGTCGCCGGCGAGCGCCTGTGGTTGGCGCACTGGGACTTCGGGTGCGTCAGCAACCAGTTGGCGGTCGGTGGCCGGTGGATCGACCTGCGGGCGCCCGGCGCGTCCTTCGACCAACTCTTCCTGCCGGTGCACGGTGCCCACCAGGGCGACAACGCCGCGGTGGCGGTGACCGCCGTGGAGGCGTTCCTCGGCCGGCCGCCCGAGGAGGAGGTGGTCGCCGAGGCCTTTGCCGGGCTGAGCCTGCCCGGGCGGTTCGAGGTGCTCGGACACCGGCCGCTCCTGGTGGTGGACGGCGCCCACAACCCGGACGGAGCGGCCACCCTCGCGGCGACGCTGGACGAGGGCTTCTCGCCGGCCGGTCGCCGATGGTTCGTCATCGGCATGTTGTCGGGACGCGATCCGGTGGCGATGCTCGAGGGCTTCGGTGTGTCCCCGGACGACGAGCTCGTCGTGTGCACCCCCGACTCCCCGAGGGCCATGCCGGCGGCCACCCTCGCGGAGGCCGCCGCGTCGATCGGCGTGCGGGCGCGCCGGGTCGACAGGGTCGGCGACGCGCTGGGTGCTGCGCTGGAGCACGCCGGACCGGACGACGCGGTCGTCGTCGCGGGCTCGCTCTACGTGGTGGGCGCCGCCCGCTCGTGGTGTCGAGCCGCGGGCCGGTCACCGGTCGCCTGACTCCCCGGTCAGCGGCCGATCCTCAACTCCCACCCCGCGCCCGCCGATGCTGCCCTAGGGCCCGTCTGGGCTGTACGGGAGGGTGAGAGCTTGCTGGCACGTCTGAGGATCCGCACGCGGCTGGCGCTGGTGATGGCCGTCCCGCTGGTGGCGGTCATCGGCGTTGCGCTCCTCGGGTTCCAGACCATGCAGGCCGTGAAGGTCGACGGGCCCTCCTACGGCGAGATCGTCCAGGCCCAGGACCTGGTGGAGGATGTCGTGGCGCCGCCGGAGTTCCTGGTGGAGAGCTTCCTCGTGGTGCGACAGCTGGCGACCGAGACCGATCCCGATCAGGCCGCGGTGCTGACGGAGCGCCTCGAGGGGCTGCACGCCACCTACCAGGAACGCCACGAGTACTGGCAGGAGCACCTCGATACGGACCCCTCCGTGCGGTTCGCGCTGTTGTCCGACTCGTACGCGCCTGCTGAGGAGTTCTGGTCCGTGGTCGACGAGGACTTCCTGCCGGCCGTCGCCGCCGGGGACCGGCGGGAGGCGATGCGCCTCACCGAGGGACCGTTGCAGAGCGCCTACGAGCGCCACCGCGACGCGGTGAGCCGGGTCGTGCGACTGGCGACTGCCCAACAGCAGCAGGTCGAGGCGGAGACCTCGGCGCTGATCGACCGACGCACGGACATCCTGGTGGCGGTGGTGGCCCTGGTCGCCGTGGTCGCGGTTGCGCTCGCCGCCCTCGTGGTGCGCTCGATCCGACGCCCGCTCCAGGCGCTGGAGCGTGACCTCCCGCGTGTCGCCGACGAGTTGGCCCACCTCGACCTCACCGAGCAGAGCCCCGAGCTCCACCTCACGCCTGCAACCGGCAACGACGAGTTGGCCCACGCCACCCAGGCGTTCAACTCGGTGGTCCGCACCGCCGTGGACCTCGCCGCCGAGCAGGCGCGGATCCAGCGCGAGGTCTCCGAGACGTACCTCCACCTGGGCCGTCGCAACCAGAACCTGCTGCGGCGGATGCTCTCGTTCGTGACCGATCTCGAGCAGAACGAGCGCGATGCAGAGGCGCTCGACCATCTCTTCCGCCTCGACCACCTCGCCACCCGGATGCGGCGGAACGCAGAGAGCCTGCTGGTGCTCGCGGGAGCTGAGCCGGCCCGTACCTGGTCGAGCCCCGTCCCGATGCTCGAGGTGGTCCGCGGGGCCATCTCCGAGATCGAGGACTTCGGCCGAGTCCGGATCGCGGCGATGGAGCCGGCGGCAGTGGTCGGCACCGCCGCCTCCGACGTCACCCACCTGCTGGCCGAGTTGCTCGAGAACGCCACGCAGTTCTCGCCGCCGACCGCCCCGGTGATGGTGCACGGTCGCCGGCGGGAGGACGGCTACCTGCTGTCGATCGTGGACCATGGCCTCGGCATGACCGCCGAGCAGCTGGCCGATGCCGAGACACGCCTGGCCGGGGGGGACGGTGCGCCCGCCAAGATGCTCGGCCTGCACGTGGTCGGCCGGTTGGCGACCCGCCACCAGATGCGCGTGCAGCTCACCGAGAACCCGAGCGGCGGCACCGTCGCGGTGGTGTGGCTGCCGTTCGGGCTGGTGGGTCCGCTTCCCACCCCCGAACCCGAGCCGGCGGCCGAGACCGGGCCGTCGCCGTCGGCGGTCCCGCCACGGGGTCCCGGCGCCGACCGACGGCCCGTGCTCGCCGGCGGCGGTCGGCCGGCGGGGCCCACGGGGGGAGCCATACCCGTCCGCCTGCCGACGCTCGCCCCGCCGGACGGACTCGGTGTCGTGGCGTCATCGCGGGTGGACGCAGCACCGGCGTCTCGGTCAGAGACACTTCGGACCCGCCCGAGATCGGACGAGCCCCGCGCGGTCGCGCCGGTCACTGCCGCTGCGGACGCCCCGGACACGACTCATCGGTCACCCGACCAGGTGCGGTCGAACCTCGCTCGGCTGCAGGCCGGTGTGCGCCAGGCCCGGCGCGATCGGCCGCAGGACCCGGGAGGAGGCTCGTGAGCACCGCCATGAGCGAGCAGGTCCGCACCATCGGGTGGCTGCTCTCGAGCTTCGTCGACAGCACCGCCGAGGTCGAGGAGGCCATCGCGGTGTCGTCGGACGGACTGCTGATGGCCATGTCGTCCAGGCTCGACCGTGCCGCCGCCGATCAGCTGGCGGCCATCGTCTCGGGCCTGCGCAGCCTGGCCGACGGTGCCGCCCGGGTGACCGGTCGGGGCCGCCTGAGCCAGGCCATCGTCGAGATGAGCGAGGGGTACCTGTTCGTCACGTCGATCAGTGGCGGGTCCTGCCTCGGGGTGGTCGCGGGCCCCGACTGCGACCTCGGTGCGGTGGGCTACGGCACCACGCTGCTCGTCGATCGGGTGGGCGCGTCGCTGACCCCCGAGCTCATCGCCGAGCTGAAGGGCGCACTGGCCCGATGAGCTCGCCCATCCCCGCCATCGGTGCCCCGATGCCCGAGCGCACCCCCGGGGGAGGAGAGCGCGGGGTCCGGCCGTATCTGCTCACCCGCGGGCGTACCCGGTCGGGCCGGCTGGCCGGGTTCGAAACCCTCGTGGTGATCACCGAGCACGGCCGGGAGCGGCTCGCCAGCCTCGGGCCGGAGCACCGGGCCCTGCTGCGTCTGGCGACCGCGCCGGTGTCGGTCGCTGAGCTCTCGGCCCGTCTCACGCTGCCCCTCGGGGTCACCCAGGTCCTGGCCGGCGACCTGGTGGGAGGCGGACTGCTGGCCGAGCATGCCGGAGCGGTCGATGGAGCCAAGGATCCCGCACTCTTGCGTCGCGTGATCTCCGCGTTCGAGAAGATCTGAGAAGCCATGGTCGAACAGCACCCCCTCCCCATCAAGTTGCTGGTCGCCGGCGGTTTCGGTGTCGGCAAGACCACCCTGGTCGGCGCGGTGTCGGAGATAGAGCCGCTCACCACCGAGGCGGCGATGACCAGCGTCGCGGCCGGAGTCGACCACCTGGGCGAGGTGACCACCAAGACGACCACCACCGTGGCCATGGACTTCGGGCGGATCACCCTGGACGGCGGGTTGGTGATGTACCTCTTCGGCACGCCCGGTCAGGATCGGTTCGGGTTCATGTGGGACGACCTGGTCATCGGCTCGCTCGGCGCGTTGGTGCTGATCGACAGCCGCCGCTTCGACGACTGCTTCCCGGCGGTCGACTACTTCGAGCAGCGTGAGATCCCGTTCGTCGCCGCGGTGAACCAGTTCGACGGCGTGGCGCGCCACAGCCTGAGCGACGTGGCCGCCGCGCTCGACGTGGCGGTCGACGTTCCCGTGATCGCCATCGACGCACGTGAGCGGGAGTCGGTGAAGGAGGCGATCCTGGTGTTGTTGAACCACGCGCTCGACCGGGCCACGGGCACCATGGCGCTGGCCTGACCCGTCCGTCCCGCGCAATTCGGGCCCGTCCCTTGATCGCGGCCCCGAGCGACCGATACAGGGCTTGTATGCGCTCGCCCCTCCGCTCTCGCCGCCACCTGCCGGGCCCGGAGCGGGGCGCGACCCTCGTCGAGTACGCCCTCATCGTGGCGCTGATGGTGGTCACGTCGCTGGGGGCGATCAAGAGCCTCGAGCGCAACGCCGATCGCTACTACGACACCACCAGCAGTCGCATCGGGGCGCTGCCCAGCACGAGCGGCGGGGCGCCGACGGGCACGTCCATCCCCGGGAGCTCGTCGAGCACGACAGCCGCGCCGACGACCACGACCACGGCCGTGCCCACGACCACGACCGCCGCACCCACGACCACGACCACGGCCGCGCCCACCACCACGACCGCGGCACCGACGACGACGACCAGCACGACCGCGGCCCAGCAGTCGTACGTGAGCGCGACCTCGAACACGTCGGACACCAGCGGAGGCGGCTGGCGCCCCGCGCTGACCGTCACCATCAAGAACAAGACGACCAGTGCCGCGATCTCAGGGGCGGGCGTCACGGTCACGTTCAAGCGGACCAACGGCACCACCCTGGGCACGGACAGTTGCACGACCACCGCCTCCGGCCAGTGCGAGGCGCAGATCAGCGGTGTGTCGGACTCCATCACCAGCGTCGTGGCCACCGTCACCAACGTGACCTCGAGCCCCACCTGGGACGGGGCCACCGCCTCACGCACGTTGGCGCACCCCTGACCCAGGCGGGTTTCGGTCCCGGTGGCGCGGTCACCTAACCTGCTCCGCCCATGGACCGAACTCTCGTCATCGCCAAGCCCGACGCCGTCGAACGGGGCCTCGCCGGTGAGATCCTCAGCCGGCTCGAGCGCAAGGGGCTGAAGCTCGTCGCCGCCGAGTTGCGCACCATCGACGCCGAGACCGCGGGGCGCCACTACGAAGAGCACCAGGGCAAGCCCTTCTACGACGACCTCGTGTCGTTCATCGGGCGGTCACCCGCGCTGGTGATGGTGGTCGAGGGCCCCTCCGACACGTTCAAGGTGGTGCGCACCCTGATGGGGGCCACGAACCCGGCCGACTCACCCCCGGGCACCATCCGTGGCGACTTCGGCATCGAGCTCACCGAGAACCTCGTGCACGGCTCCGACTCGCTCGAGTCGGCCACCCGAGAGATCGCGATCTTCTTCCCCGCACTGGTCTGACACCGGGGCCGACGCACGGCGCCGACCCGGTCGCGAGCCCGTCGGTCCTCCGTGAGCGTGCGCTCCGTCCCCGGTCGCGCGGGGGCCGGTGGTCTACACTCTGCACCGAAGGCCGCGGTCTCATTGCATTTGCGTTACAATCCCTGCAACCCGACTGCGGAGTAGGGGCACCCGATGTCAGACAACCTGCTGACCACCGTGATGGGCCGAGACATGGCCGTCGATCTCGGCACCGCCAACACGCTGGTCTACGTGCGCGGGCGCGGCATCGTGCTCAACGAGCCGTCCGTGGTGGCCATCAACACCCGCGACGGTCGGCCACTGGCCGTCGGCATCGAGGCCAAGCGCATGATCGGGCGCACGCCGGGCCACATCCAGGCCATCCGCCCGCTGAAGGACGGCGTCATCGCCGACTTCGAGATCTGCGAGAAGATGCTGCGGTACTTCATCCACAAGGTGCACCAGCGCCGGTGGGTCAAGCCCCGCATGGTCATCTGCGTGCCCTCGGGCATCACGGGCGTCGAGCAGCGCGCCGTGCAGGAGGCCGCCGAGTACGCCGGTGCCCGCAAGCCGGCCTACATCATCGAGGAGCCCATGGCCGCGGCCATCGGCGCCGGCCTGCCCGTGCAGGAGCCCACGGGCAACATGATCGTCGACATCGGTGGCGGCACCACCGAGGTGGCGGTGATCTCGCTCGGCGGGATCGTGGCCAGCCAGTCCTCGCGCGTGGGCGGCGACGAGCTCGACGACGCCATCATCCAGTACCTGAAGAAGGAGTACAGCGTCGCGTTGGGCGAGCGCACCGCGGAGGAGGTCAAGATCCAGCTGGGCTCGGCGTGGCCGCTCCAACAGGAGCTCAACGCCGAGATCCGCGGACGCGACCTCGTCACCGGCCTGCCCAAGACCGTCGTCCTGTCCACCAGCGAGATCCGTGAGGCCCTCGAGGAGCAGGTGTCGTCCATCATCGACGCCGTGAAGGTGACCCTCGACAAGACCCCGCCCGAGCTGGCCGCAGACATCATGGAGCAGGGCATCATGCTCGCAGGCGGCGGCGCCATGCTGCATGGTTTCCCCGAGCGACTGGGCCACGAGACCGGCATGCCGGTCCGGGTCGCCGAGAACCCGCTCTACGCGGTGGCCCTCGGCTCGGGTCAGTCGCTCGAGGAGTTCGAGGCGCTGAAGGGCGTCTTGTTCTCCGCCAACCGGCTCTAGGCCGAGCTCACGCGTGGCGCCGTCGCGCGAGCCTGGTCGATCGCGCACCACGATCATCGTCCTGGTGCTGATCTCCATCTCTGTCATCGCCCTCGACGCGGGCGGCTTCGGGCCGGTGAACGGCCTCAAGTCGGGCGTCGGCACCGTGTTCAGCCCGGTGCGCGCGGTGGGCGACGCGGTGTTCGGCCCTGTCGGCGACGCCTTCAACGGCGTGTTCAACCGCAGCGACCTCGCCGACGAGAACGAGGAGCTGCGCCGCCAACTCGACGAAATGCGGGGGGAGGAGGCGCAGGCCCAGCAGGCTGCGGCCGAGCTGCAGGAGATGCGCGACGCCCTGGACCTCCCCGACGTGGACGACATCGTGCGCACCAACGCCGAGGTGGTTCGTGGCCCGGGGTCGAACTTCGACCGGACGATCCAGATCAACAAGGGGGCCAACGCCGGCATCCGCGCGGGGATGCCCGTGGTCACGGCCGCCAGCCGGAGCGGTGCAGAGGCGGGTCCCTCGCCGCTGTTGATCGGCCGCGTGGTCGAGGTGTCGTTGAACTCGGCGCAGGTGGAGCTCATCACCGACGCCGGCTTCAGCATCGGAGTGAAGCACGTGCTCTCCGACGACATCGGCGTCGCCCGGGGACGGGGCGAAGGCGAGACGCTTCGGGTGGATGTGGGCCTCGACGCCTCGACCGAGATCCACACCGGCGACTTCTTCACCACCAGCGGCGTCGACCGCAGCCTGTTCCCTCCGGGCGTCGTGGTCGGGATGGCCACCGAGCCGGTCGAGGCCGCGGCCCCCGCGGGCGAGGTCACCGCCTCCACCACCACCTCGTCGACGACCGTGCCCGGCCGGGAGCTCGAGCAGACCATCGACATCGCTCCCGCGGCCGACCTCGACCATCTCACCTTCGTTTCCGTCATGCTCTGGACCCCCGGCTGATGGGGTCGCTGGTCGGGGCGCGGACTGCCTTCGTGCTGTTCCTGGCGCTGGTGCTCCAGGTGTGCCTGTTCTCAAGCACACCGGTCTTCGGCATCACCCCCGACGTGATCCTGCTCACCGCGATCGGCATCGCGCTCGCGGGTGGGCCCGAACGCGGCGCCATCGCCGGCTTCGCCGGCGGGCTGTTGTTCGACTGCACGGTCACCACCCCGTTCGGGCTGTCGGCCCTCGTCTACGCGTCCGTGGGCTACGTCGTGGGCGGCCTGCAGCACGCCGTGCTGGGGGCCACCTGGTACACCCCGATCGTCGTGGCCGGCGTGGCCAGTGCCGCCGGCACCCTGGCCTACGGCATCCTCGGGGGCCTGGCCGGCAACCTGGACTGGCTCACCCCCCACCTCGTGGTGGTGGCCGTCGGCGTGGGCGTGCTCAACGCGGTGCTGTCGGTCGTGGTGCTGCCGATCACCCGCTGGAGCCAGGGCGAGGCGCTCGGTCTGTCCGCGCTGCGCATCCCCGAGTTCCTCACCCGGCGCCGCTCCCGGACGCGCCGGCGCCGACCCCTACGCGGCGGCTGGTGATGCCATGATCGTCGGGTCCGTATCCGTGCCTTCCAGGGAAGATGGCTGTGGCCACTGAGAACCCTGGCCTCCGGCTGAGCGTCGTCGGCATCGTCGCGCTCTCACTGTTCGCGGCCCTGTTCGTGCGCATGTACACGCTGCAGGTGATGCAGCGCTCCGACTTCCAGCAGGTGGCCACCGACAACCGGCTGCGCGTCGTGCACGAGCAGGCCCCGAGGGGCCGCATCTTCGACCGCAACCAGAACCTGCTGGTCGACAGCCACGAGGTGTTCCAGGTGATCGCCGACGTGCGGGTGCTGCCGTCCGCCGAGGCCGAGCCCGAGGAGCGGGCCCGGGTGCTGTCGCTGGTGGCCCAGCAGCTCACCACACCCGAGGAGCCGGTGACGGTGGCGTCGCTCGAGACCGCGATCGAGAACAACCTCATCGAGCCGTTCGCGCCTGTGCCCATGGTCACCGACATCTCCGAGGACGCCATGGTCGCCCTCATGGAGCGCCAAGCCGACCTCCCGGGCGTCTCGGTGCGGCGCACCACCGTGCGCCAGTACCCCTACGGCTCGTTGGCGGCCCACGTGCTCGGCTATGTGGGCTCGATCCCGCAGGAGAAGCTCGACGAGATCAACAGCGAGGGGGACAACCCGCTCGACTACGAGACCGGTGACGAGATCGGCAAGACGGGCATCGAGCTGGCCTACGAGGACCAGTTGCGGGGTCAGCCCGGCCAGACCACCTACGAGGTCGATGCCGAGAACAACATCGTCCGGGTCGTGCCCGAGGGCACGACCGCGCCGGTGCCCGGCCACGACCTGTTGACCACGCTCGATGTGAACCTGCAGTCGCTGGCCGAGAGCGAGCTGGCGGCGAGGATGGAGCCGGTCAGCGAGCTGCACCCCGACGCCGGGGGCTCGGTGGTGGTGATGGACCCCAACACCGGTGGTGTGGTGGCCATGGCCTCGTACCCCACCTTCAACCCCGGTGACTTCACCAGTGGCATCAGCCAGGACGCGTACACGTTGCTCACCGACCCGGACGGGCCCCTCCCGCTGAACAACCGGGTGATCCAAGGCCAGTACGCACCCGGCTCCACCTTCAAGCCCATCACCGCGGTCGCCGCGATCGACAACGGTGTCCGCACCCCACAGGACACGGTCAACGACGTCGGTGAGTACCGCGCCGAGGGCTGCGAGGGCGACAGCAGCGGGTGCATCTTCCGCAACGACGAGTCGACCCCCCACGGGCCCGTCGACCTGCGCCGCTCGCTCGAGGTGTCGAGCGACTACTACTACTACCAGATCGGCGATGTGCTCTGGCTGCGCCGCGACCAGGTGGGCGAGGAGGCGTTGCAGTCCACGGCCCGGTCGTTCGGCCTGGGCCAGGACACCGGGGTGGAGCTGCCGTTCGAGAGCGCGGGCGTGGTCCCCACGCCGGAGACCCGGGCCCGGAATTTCGAGGAGCACCCCGACCTGTTCATGACCGGCGACTGGCGCAGCGGCGACAACATCAACCTGTCGATCGGCCAGGGCGATCTGCTCGTCACCCCCATGCAGCTGGCCAACGCCTATGGGGCCATCGCCAACGGCGGCACACTCTGGCGCCCGCACCTGGCCACCGACGTGGTCGACCCCACCGCCGGTGGGTTCGCCGTCCGCGAGTCCATCGAGCCGTCGTTGCTGGGACGGATCAACCTCACCCCTGCGGTCCGCCAACCCATCGTCGACGGCCTGGTCGGGGTGACCCAGGGCGCGGAGGGCACCGCCACGAAGGCGTTCGAGAACAACCCGGCGGGGTGGCCGGTTGCCGGGAAGACCGGAACCGCCCAGCGCCGCAACTTCGCGAACACCTCGGTCTTCGCCGGCTTCGGGCCGGTGGTGGCCGACCAGGCCCCGCAGTACGTGGCCGCCGCCGTGCTCGAGCAGGCGGGCTACGGCGGCGATGTGGCCGCACCGCTCGTCGCCCGCATCTTCGCCGGCCTCGCCGACCCCGCACAGCTTCCCGTCGCCCCCCGCGCGGCCGACGTCCTGGGTGACCCGTCCGGGACATCGTCCTCGACGACCACGCCACCGGTCGGCGGATGACCGGCTCCTTCGGTGGTGGGCGCTCCAAGGTGCCCACCCCCGCGAACCACATCGATTGGATCCTGGTCGGCGCCGTCGTGGCGCTGTCGCTGCTGGGCGTGCTGATGGTGTTCAGCGCCACCAAGGGGCCGGGCGGGGACCAGCCCACGACCACCTACTTCCTCCAGCGTCAGCTCATGTTCGTCGTGCTCGGCTGGGGAGTGATGGCCGCGATGGCCGCCATCGACTACCGCCACTTCCGGGACTGGGCCATCCCCATGTCGGGAATCGCCGTCGCCCTGCTGGTGCTCGTCATCTCGCCGCTCGGATCGGAGTCCAACGGCGCGCAGGCCTGGTTCCAGGTGGCCGGGTTCCAGCTGCAGCCGTCCGAGTTCGCCAAGATCGTGTTCATCCTGGGCATGGCCGCCTTCTTGACCTTCGATCGGGCCGACCTCGACGGGCGCCGGTTGCTGGTGGCCTTCGGGCTGGCCGCGGTGCCGATCGGCCTGATCATGCTGCAGCCCGATCTCGGGACGGTGCTGGTGTTCGTGTTCGCCGCCCTGGGCATGATCACCGTGGCCGGCGTGCGCCCCCGCCACCTCGCCCTCGTGGCCCTCGTGGCCATCGTGGGCACCGTGCTGATCCTGAACTCGCCGATCCTCAAGGCGTATCAGGTCGACCGGCTCACCTCGTTCGTCAGCCCCGACAGCGACACCCAGGGTGCGGCCTACAACACCAAGCAGGCCCAGGTGGCCATCGCCGGCGGCGGCCTGACCGGCCAGGGCCTGTTCCACGGCGAGCAGACCCGCTTGAACTACGTGCCCGAGCAGCACACCGACTTCATCTTCACGGTGGTGGGGGAGGAGTTGGGGTTCCTCGGCGGGGCCGTCGTGCTCGGCCTGCTGGGGGTGATCGTGTGGCGGATCTGGCGCACCGCGCAGCTGTCGCGCGACGCCTACGGCATGTTGGTGTGCGTGGGCATCCTCTCGATGGTGGTGTTCCAGGTCTTCGAGAATTCGGGGATGACCATGGGCATCATGCCGGTCACCGGCATCCCGTTGCCGTTCCTGTCGTACGGCGGCTCGGCCATCCTCACGGAGTGCGCGGCCATGGGCCTGGTGCTCTCGGTGCACATGCGGCGTTTTACTTAGCTCTTCGGCTGACGCCTCATCGCATCATCATGGCTCGCTCGTCCCTCACTCGCCGGAGCGGCTCACGGGCCCCGAGGTTGCGAAGCGGAGCGGAGCAGCAGTGCCGCCGAACCGGATGGCGAAGCCGCTCCGACGAAGGAGGAGCCAAACTGCAGGTACACTCCCGGCCAACATGTCAACAGTCTGGCCCGAGCTCGAACCGCTCCTGGGCCGGGTGCAGAAGCCGGCTCGCTACATCGGGTGTGAGGACGGTGCCCGAGTTCCCGAGCACGGCCCGGGGCGGGTGGCCTGGCTTCTCGTGTACCCGGACACCTACGAGATCGGTTTGCCCAACCAAGGCCTCCAGATCCTCTACGAGATCCTCGATGAACGGCCCGATGCCGCGGCCGAGCGGTCCTACGCGCCCTGGACCGACCTCGAAGCCCTGCTGCGGGAGCACGACCTGCCGCTCTTCTCGCTCGAGACCCACCGGCCGGCGGGCGAGTTCGACCTGATCGCGTTCAACCTCTCGGCCGAGTTGGTCTACACGAACCTGCTCAATTGCCTCGACCTGGCCCGGGTCCCGGTGCGCAGTGCCGACCGCACCGACGAGCACCCCCTGGTGGTGGTCGGTGGTCACTGCACGTACAACCCCGAGCCGATCGCCGACTTCGTCGACCTCGTGGTGCTGGGTGACGGCGAGGAGGTGGTGGGTGAGATCACCGAGGTGGTCGCCGCCGCACGCGCCGAGGGCGCGGGTCGCGAGGCGGTCCTGCGGCGCCTCGGGGCACTGGCCGGCGTGTACGTCCCGTCGCTCTACGAGGCCACCTACGACGGGGACGGTCGCCTCGTCGCCACCGCCCCCCGGTACGCCGACGTGCCCGACACGGTCGAGAAGCGCACCATCGCCGACCTGGGCGAGTGGCCCTATCCCAAGACGCAGCTCGTGCCGCTCACCGAGGTGGTCCACGACCGCCTCAACGTCGAGGTCTTCCGTGGATGCACCCGCGGCTGCCGGTTCTGCCAGGCCGGCATGATCACCCGCCCCGTCCGGGAGCGGCCGGCCGAGCAGGTCCGCACCATGGTCCGGGACGGCTTGCGCCGCACCGGCTACGACGAGGTCGCCCTCACCTCGCTGTCCACCGCCGACTTCAGCGGCATAGAACAGGTGGTGGCCGACACCGTGCGGGACCCGATGAACTGCGGCCAGGTCTCGGTGTCGCTCCCGAGCCTGCGCGTCGACGCCTTCACCGTCGGCATCGCCGCCGAGCTCCAGAACGCCCGCCGCACCGGCCTCACCTTCGCCCCCGAGGCGGGCACGTGGCGCATGCGCCAGATCATCAACAAGCTGATCCGCGAAGAGGACCTGTACGAGGCCGTCGCCTCGGCCTACTCGCAGGGCTGGCGGCGCATGAAGCTGTACTTCCTGATCGGCCTGCCCAGCGAGACCGACGAGGACACCTTGGGCATCGCCGAGTTGGCCAGGCGCTGCATCGAGATCGGCCGCCAGTACCACCACAAGGGCGCGTCGATCACGATCTCGGTGGGTGGCTTCGTGCCCAAGTCCTTCACCCCGTTCCAGTGGTTCGGCCAGAACACCGTCGAGGAGCTCACCCGCAAGGTGAACCTGCTCCGTGACGCGTTGCGACACGAGCGGGGCGTTCAGCTCAAGTGGCACGACCCTCGGGCCACGCTGATCGAGGGCGTGATGAGTCGGGGTGACCGCCGCCTCGCGCCGGTCATCGAAGCGGTGTGGCGAGCCGGCGGCACGTTCCAGGAGTGGTCGGAGCACTTCGACCACCAGCGCTGGCTCGATGCCATGGACGCCCACGGCCTGTCCGTGGACGACTACGTGCACCGGCACCGCACCGAGGACGAGACGTTGCCGTGGGATCACCTGTCCGCGGGACTGCACAAGGACTTCCTGTGGCAGGACTGGCGCGACGCGCTGGACGAGGTCGGTCTCGAGGACTGCCGCTGGACGCCCTGCTACGACTGCGGCGCCTGCACCGGCTACGGCATCGAGCACATCGTGGCGTCCGCCACCCCGCCGGCCGGCGGCAGCCAGGGCACCGGCCAGGACCTGACCCGCGGTCACGAGGTGCCGGTGACCCTGGTCACGAGGCCCACCCCCGCAGGTGCCCGGTGAAGGTCCGGGTCCGCTTCTCCAAGCGGGGCAAGGTGCGGTTCACCAGCCACCGCGACCTGGCGCGCATGTGGGAGCGGGCGCTGCGCCGGGCCGAGTTGGCCGTCGACTACACCCAGGGCTTCTCGCCCCGCCCCAAGCTGCACTTCGGGCTCGCGCTGCCCACGGGCGCGGAGTCCGACGCCGAGTACCTCGACATCGACCTCACCGACGAGGCCGACGGCACGCCCCTCGAACTCGACCCCGGGTCGTTGCCCGAGCGCCTCACCCCCTGCCTGCCCGAAGGCATCGCCGTCCAGGCGGCCGCCATCGTGGACACTGGCATCATGTCCCTGCAACAAGCCGTCACCAGTTGCACCTGGCACCTCGAGGTCAGTGGCACGACGGCGCAAGAGGCGGCAGTGGCCGTCGAGCGAGCACTCGCCGCCGACCACCTCGTCGTCACCAGAGAGCGGAAGGGCAAGGCGGTCACCGACGACCTCCGCCCCTACATCCTCGCCCTCGCCGTCACCGACTCGACGCCCGACGGCGTCGGGCTCGAGACGGAGCTGGGCACCCAACCACGGAGCCTGCGGCCGGCTGAGCTGCTGCTGGCTCTCGACCCGCCGCTCACCGAGCGGCGGGTGTGTCGAATTCACCAATGGGTGACGCTCGACGGCGTCCGGAGTGAGCCTGTCTCGCTCGGGCCGGCCGCGTCGTCACCCCCAGCGCACGCCGAGGTGCGTGCGTCATGAGAAGGGAATCTCCCGATGTCCGAATCCAACCCTGGCGACAGCCCAGGCGCTGAGGCCACCAACGGCCCCGGCAGCAGCTCCAACGACCCCAACGGCACGTCCAAGAACCCTGACGAGCTACCCGAGCGCATGATCGAAGGGCGGCCGAAGTCGCCCGAGGCCGCGGCCAAGGCGCTGGTGCGCCGCAAGCCGCAGATCGGCGACACCATGCCGGCGCCGCCGGTCGCCCCCGACGCCGAGACGGGCGGCGCGCCCGGCACCAGCCGTGACACCGGCGCGGGCCGCGACACCGGTGCCGAGGGCGGCGACAGCGGTGCACCGCGCAAGCGTCGTCGCCGAGGCGGCCGTGGCCGCGGTGGCGGCCAGGGCGGTGGCGGCCAGGGCGGGACCCAGGGCAGTGGCGGGCAGAGCGGCGGCGGGCAGGGCGGCGGCGGGCAGGGCGGCGGCTCCCGGTCGGGCAAGGGCAACGGCAACGGTGGCCGCTCCCAGGGCGGCAACGCCGGGCGGGCCCGCACCATCCAGGGGGGCGGACGCTCGCAAGGCGGGCGCGCCCGCCCGCCCGTCGAGACCGTCGACGCGGTCACCGCCGACGGCCCCCTCGAGCTCGACGACGAGACCATGAAGAAGCGTCGTGGGCGCGAGCGCAAAGGCCGCCCCGTCGGCCGCTACCTGATGAGCGTGAGCGTGCGGCCGGCGGCCACCCAGATCGCGGTGCAGGAGGGCCGGGCCCTCATCGAGCACTACGTGTCGCGACCCTCCGACGACACCACCCAGATCCACGGCAACATCTACCTCGGCCGCGTGCAGAACGTGTTGCCGGGCATGGAAGCCGCCTTCATCGACATCGGCACCCCCAAGAACGCCGTGCTGTACCGGGGCGACGTGCAGTACGACGCCGAGGACATCGAGGAGAAGGGCCAGGCCCGGATCGAGCAGATCCTCAAGGCCAAGCAGAGCATCATCTGCCAGGTCACCAAGAACCCCATCGGGGCCAAGGGCGCCCGCCTCACCCAGGAGGTGTCGCTGCCCGGGCGCTTCGTGGTCCTCATCCCGAACAGCACCACCTACGGCATCTCCAAGCGCCTCGCCGACAACGAGCGCAAGCGCCTCCGGGGCATCCTCGACAAGGCCCGGCCGAAGGGCCACGGCATCATCGTGCGCACCGCCGCCGAGGGCGTCACCGCCGAGGAGATCGAGCGCGACGTCGCTCGGCTCAGCGACCAGTGGACCCGCATCGAGGCGCTGGCCAAGAAGTCGCAGGCCCCCGCGCTGCTGTACCGCGAGCCCGACATGGCCCTGCGGGTGATCCGCGAGGAGTTCAACAAGGACTACCGGGGCATCGTCATCGACGACCAGGCGCTCTACGAAGACGTGCGGGACTACGTCGCCAGCATCTCGCCGGCCCTGGCCGACCGCGTCGAGTACTTCGACCGCTCCGCCAACGAGCTGTCGCTGTTCGAGCGCCAGCACGTGCACGAGCAGATCCACAAGGCCCTCGACCGCAAGGTGTGGCTGCCCTCGGGCGGCTCGCTCATCATCGAGCACACCGAGGCCCTCACCGTGATCGACGTCAACACCGGCAAGAACGTGGGCACCTCGAACCTCGAGGAGACCGTGTACCGCAACAACCTCGAAGCCGCCGTCGAAGTGGCCCGCCAGCTCCGCCTCCGCGACATCGGCGGCATCGTGGTGATCGACTTCATCGACATGGAGATCAAGAAGAACCGCGAAGACGTGATCCGGGAGTTCCGCGAGGCGCTGGCGTTGGACAAGACGCGGACGCAGGTGTTCGACATCTCCGAGCTGGGGCTGGTCGAGATGACGCGGAAGCGGATCGGCGAGGGGCTGATCGAGTCGTTCTCGTCGCTGTGTCCGGAGTGTGAGGGCAGGGGTCTTCGTTTCGACGCGGAGTTGTTGGACATCTGACTGACCAGGATCTGCGGGTCCTGTCCCCGATCCGGTATCCGAAGATCGCCACGGAAATGCATGTGGCGATCTTTCGGACCCTCCGGATCGGCGCCACCCGCAGATCCTTCCGGGGTGCCGCTGGGCCCTGGATCAAACCCTCTTGTGTGTGGGGTAGGGGTGGGCCTTCGGCCCACGCGGGCGTTCGCCCGCCTTGCTGCTGATCGGTGGTGTCGGCCTGTTCTCGGCGCCTCTGGTCTGCTCCTGGCGGACTGGGCGTGTGGCTCCCGGTTGGCCGGTTCTGGGTCGTGCCCGATAGGCTCGCCTTCTTATGTATGCGGTGATCAAGAGCGGTGGCAAGCAGTACAAGGTCGAGGAGGGGGACACCCTGCTCGTGGAGAAGCTGGGTCAGGACGACGGCGACGTCGAACTGACGCCGGTGCTGGTCGTCGACGGCGACACCATCGTCTCCGCCCCCGACGCGCTGGCCAAGGCCACCGTCTCGGCCAAGGTGCTCGGCGAGGGTCGCGGCCCCAAGATCACCGGCTTCACGTACAAGAACAAGTCGAACCAGCGCAAGCGCTGGGGGCACCGCCAGCACTACAGCAACATCGAGATCACCGGGATCAAGAAGGGCTAGCCATGTCGAAGACCAAGGGCGGCGGTTCCACACGGAACGGCCGCGACTCCAACGCACAGCGCCTCGGCGTCAAGCTCTTCGACGGCCAGGTCGTCACCCCCGGCGCGATCATCGTGCGCCAGCGCGGCACCCGCATCCACCCCGGCGAGAACGTCGGCAAGGGCAAGGACGACACGCTCTTCGCCATGGCCGACGGCAAGGTGAAGTTCGGTCGCCGCAAGGGCCGCAAGCTGGTGGACGTCCTTCCCGCCGACTGAAGTCTGCGCGTGTGCCCGGCGATCGTCGGGTCCTGACCCCGATCCGGTATCCGAAAATCGGCCCGGAAAGGCATGGGCCGATCTTTCGGAACCTCCGGATCGGCGCCACCCGCCGATCGCCTCGTCTGCTCCCCTCCCGTCGTCCTCCCGACGTCGCTGAAGCTCCCTGCCTCGCGACGTCTCACGGGGTGTGGGGGGTTGGTGCCGCTGACACGTTCCGGTGCGTCGCCCTCGGCCGCGCCTCGGGTTCGACCGGTGATGTCAGTCCTGGCTGCGACAATGGAGGGATGACCCCCGAGGCGGGAATCCCACCGGTCGAGGAGTGGCCCCGGGTGCGCTGGTGGGGTGCCGGTCCGATGCGCTGGTGGTGGCTTCCCGCGGTCGCGACCGCAGCGATGATCGCGGTGCTGAGCGCCGCCCTCCACCACACGCCGGCCGAGTCCGCCACGGCCAGCGTTCCAATCCTCGTCCTCTACGGGGCGTTCTTCTGGCGGAGGCATCGGGGCTGGCGGCGCGACGCGCAAAGTGCCGAGGAGTGATCGGGACCGTCGCGTTCTTCTCAACGCCCATCCTCGCTCCACGCTGCGGGCAGCGGGGCTGGCCCCATCGAGCTATCGGAGGACGTCGATGCCTTCGGGCAGGTCTTCTCGGGGCCAGTTGAGGTGGGCGATGGCGAGTTGGCAGGCGTAGCGGTCGGTCATGCCGGCCACGTAGCCGACCGCGGCCCTGAGGGCCTCGTCGCTGCCGCCGGGGATGCCGGCAGCGTGATCGCCGGGCAGCAGGTTGGGGCGGTCGGCGAAGTGCTCGACCAGCGCCTGCAGCACGTTGACCACCGCCTGGCTCTGGCGCACCGATGCCGGGCGCAGGTAGACCCGCTCGTAGTTGAAGGCCCGGAGCTCGGCCAGGGCGGTGGCCAGGTCGTCGGTCATCCCGACGCGGCCGGTGGCGGCCGCGGCCTCGATCATGGCGCCGATGAAGGCCCGCAGCTGGCTGCTCCGTGACGTGCCCACCCGCTCACGCACCAAGGGCGGGAGCAGGTCGTAGGTGACGATGCCGGCCTGGACGGCATCCTCGAGGTCGTGGCAGGAGTAGGCGATCCGATCCGCCCAGCTGACCACCGCCCCCTCGGGGGTCGCCGGGGCCGGGCGCGACCACGAGTGGTTGCGGATGCCGTCGAGGGTCTCGGCGCACAGGTTGAGCGGCGCCACCACGACGTCGGCACCCCACTCGGCATGGTCGAACCCGCCCGGCACGTAGGGGCTCAGGGCGTCCTCGCTGGCGTGTCCGCCGGGGCCGTGTCCGCAGTCGTGGCCCAGCGCGATGGCCTCGGTGAGCGTGGTGTTGAGACGGCACGCCCGCGCCACCGCGGTGGCCACCTGGGCCACCTCGAGTGCGTGGGTGAGGCGGGTGCGCTGGTGGTCGTCGGGGAACACGAACACCTGGGTCTTGCCGGCCAGGCGCCGGAAGGCGGTGGAGTGCAGGATGCGGTCGCGGTCGCGCTCGAAGCACGTGCGCAGGGGATCGGGCGCCTCGTCCACGAGGCGGCGTCCCGCGCCCGCGGCGTGGGTGGCGCCCGCGCTGAGCTCGAGGTGCTCGGCCTCCTCGCGCGCCACGCGGTCGAACACCGAGACGGTGCCGAGGCCGGCGTCGTCGGGGTGGGCGAGGCGTACCGCGTGGTCGCCCCGGTGGCCGTGCATGGTGGACGCCCAGCGCACGTTTCGGTCGGAGGCGCTCACTGGATCCATGCTTTCACCCTACGGACCCCCTCTGACATCTGACTTCGCCCGTAGGGTCCGCCGATCGAGGCTCGGGGCGACGGGAGCAGCTAACCACCCAGGAAATCCGGAACCTCACTCAGCGTGGGAATCGTTTGGTCGATAAGGGACAGGAGCGCCCGCCGCGCGAGAGAAGGAAGACCCGTGACCGACAGCAGCGACAACGCCGGGCGACGCCGACGCTTCGGTCGCGCGCGGGGAGAGCGCGGCTCGGTGCTGGTCGAGGCGGCGTTCATCACGCCGGTGCTGTTCTTCCTGCTGTTCTCGATCCTCGAGTTCGGCACGGCCTTCCGCGATTACCTGGCCGTGGCCAACACCACCCGTGACGGGGCCCGCGCCGCCAGCGTCTTCGGCAACGACTCCAGCGCCGACTTCGACATCCTCCAGTCGATCTCCAATGCCTCGAACGTGATCGACCGGCGCGACATCCAACGGATCGTGATCTACAAGGCGACGGGCCCGAACTCGCCGGTTCCCACCGCGTGCACCACCGCGGCGGTGGGGATCATCAACTCCTGCAACGTCTACTCGGCCAACGCGTTGGACCTGGCCGAGAGCGAGTTCGGCTGTCGGGCCGATCGCAATCTGGATCGCTACTGGTGCCCGACGGCGACGACGGCCACCTCGCCCGCCCAGACCGGACGGAAGGTGGCCATGTCCGGATCGAACGGGCCGCCCGACTACATCGGCGTCTGGATCAAGGTGAACCACACATGGCTGACCGGCCTGTTCGGCCGCAACCTCACCTTCACCGACTCCACCGTCATGCGCATGGAACCGCAGGCGGCGTCGTGAAGGCGCTGTGGCGCCTCCGCGCCCGGCGGGCGAGCGGCCAACGCGGTGCCGCGCTGGTCGAGATGATCCTGTTCACCCCGATCCTCGTGATGATCGCCATCGGCATCCTCGAGTTCGGACTGGCGTGGCGTGACTCGATCACGGTGTCGAGCACGCTGCGAGCGGGGGCCCGCGTGGGCAGCAACGCCGGAAACGACCGGCTCGCCGACTACAACACGCTGCTGGCGATGCAGGCCGCGGTCGCGTCCATCCCGAACGCCCAGATCACCAAGGTCGTGATCTACAAGTCGACCACCGTGGACGGGCAGGTGCCCGCGAACTGCAAGACCTCCTCCACCGGCGTCTCCGGTGTCTGCAACGTCTACACCGCGGCGCAGATCGCCTCGATGTCCACCACGAGCTTCGGCACGTCCGGCAGCACGTGTTCGAGCGGGTCACCTGACGCCATGTGGTGCCCCCTCGGGCGCCAGTCGCAGCAGTCCTCCGGTGCGGACTACCTGGGCGTGTGGATCCAGGTGAACCACCCCTACGTCACCCGCATGTTCCCGGGATCGGGCATCACCATCGACGACAGCGCCGTGATGCGCCTCGAGCCGAGCGTCTAGGAGCATGGACATGACGCATCCCCTCGCCCACCGCCGCCGTCTCCACGGTTGCCGCGACCGGCGAACCGATCGGCCGTTGAGCCCGTCCGGGCGCCGCCGCGTCCGCGGCGAGAAGGGCTACGCGCTCGTCCTCGCCGCGCTGATGCTCCTCCCGCTGCTGGCCTTTGCCGGCTTCGCCACCGATGTGGGGGCGTGGTACGCCCGGGCCAACCGGATACAGCGGGCCGCCGACGCCGCCAGCCTGGCGGGTGTGGTCTGGATGCCCGACCTGACCCAGGCCCGGACCGTCGCCCTCGCGACCGCCCAGCGGAACGGTTTCGTCAACGGTCAGAACGACATCACCATCACGGTGTCGGCCGTTCCCAACGCAACCCGCAAGCTGCGGGTGGTCATCCAGGACGCGTCGGTCGACCAGTTCTTCTCGTCGCTGTTCATCGGCAATGTGGCGGTCACCCGCGCCGCCACCTCGGAGTACATCCTGCCCGTGCCCCTGGGCAGCCCGCTCAACCGGTTCGGCAACGACCCCGCGGCCGGCGTCACCCCGAACTTCTGGGGGTCGATCTCCGGGCCGTACACCGACCGGAACAACGGGGACCCCTACTCGACCAAGTGCGGCGCGGGTGGCTCGGGCACGGGGTGCACCCAGTCGAACACCGAGTACCGCTCGACTGGTTACTCCTACGCGGTCGATGTGCCCGCGTCCATGGTGGGCCAGCAACTGACCGTCGAGCTCTACGACGCCGGCCACTACCACCGGATCAACTACCCGACCGTCGAGACCGCCGACGACACCCAGGCCTGCGGGCAGAATGCCTGCTCGGCGGCCAACGCCCTGACCGGCGTGCGGACGCAGTACGAGATGTTTCGGTCCGACAGCACACCGCTGGACAACACCGACAACCCGAGCCTGAACGGCCAGTGCAACGGGTCTGGGGCCAACGGCAAACTGACGCTCGAGCCCGAGGCCAGCGCCGGCACCTACAAGAACCAGTGGGCGCTGCTGTGCCGGGTGACGGTGACCCAGGCCGGCGTCTACCCCTTGCGAGTGCGGTCCAGTGACATCACCGGCACGACCGACTCGGGCAACGGGTGGAACCAGTACGCCATCCGAGTCTGCTCGGGTGGCTCCTCGTGCACGAGCACGTCCACCACCGGCCAACCGCGGGTCTACGCCCTGTCGGACATGTCCATGTTCAACAACGCAGCGACGTCGACCGCAGACTTCTACCTGGCCGAGGTCGACCAGATCCATGCCGGCAAGACCTTCGAGGTCAGCCTCTTCGATCCCGGTGACGGTCAGTCGGGCAACGCGTACCTGAGCATCAAGCGGCCCGACGGGACCATCCCGTCGTGCAGCTACCGGATCCGAGGCCAGACCACGACCACGAGTCTGGCCACGTGCACGATCCAGACCAGCAACAACGGCACCGCGGTCTTCCAGGGCCTCTGGCTCGACATCGACGTCTCGTTGCCGACGAACTACGCCTGCACGCTCGGCACCCTTCCGGGCTGCTGGTGGAAGGTGAATTATCAGTTCGGCGGCCAGCCCAACGACCGCACCACCTGGAGCGCCCAGATCATCGGCGACCCGGTCCACCTCACTCGCGACGGGTGAACGCCGGGGGAGTGGCGCCGGCCTCCCTATCCTGAGCAGGTGTCGGGTTTCGTTGACGAATGCGGGCTGAACGTGCGCGCCGGGGATGGCGGTGCCGGCTGCGTGTCGTTCCGCCGCGAGGCCCACGTGGCCAAGGGTGGCCCCGACGGCGGTGACGGGGGGAAGGGCGGCGACGTCTGGCTGCGCGCCGACAACAACGTGGCGTCGCTGTTGGCCTTCCGTGATCACCCGCACCGGCGGGCCACCAGCGGCGTGCACGGGCAGGGCAAGCGCAAGCACGGCGCCGGCGGCGACGACCTGGTCGTGCCGGTGCCGGAGGGCACCACCGTCTACAGCCAGGACGGCGTGCTCCTGGCCGACCTGGTGGCCACGGGCGACCGGTGGCTGGCGGCCCAGGGCGGCCAGGGCGGCCGGGGCAACGCCCGCTTCCTGTCGAACCGGCGACGCGCCCCGTCGTTCGCCGAGCAGGGCGAGGAGGGCGAGGAGCGCTGGCTGCGGCTCGAGCTGCGGCTGATGGCCGACGTCGCCCTCGTGGGGTTCCCCAACGTGGGCAAGAGCACGCTGATCTCACGCATCTCAGCGGCCAAGCCGAAGATCGCCGACTACCCCTTCACCACCCTCGAGCCGAACCTGGGCGTGGTGCGCACCGACGACGACGTCGAGTTCGTGGTGGCCGACATCCCGGGGCTGATCGAGGGTGCCAGCGAGGGCAAGGGGCTCGGTCATCAGTTCCTGCGCCACGTCGAACGGGCCCGCGCACTGGTGGTCCTGCTCGACCTGTCACCGATGGCGGAGCTGCCGCCCAGCGACCAGGCCGAGGTGCTGCTCCGCGAGTTGGGCGACTACCGCGCGGAGCTGCTCGAACGACCGCGGCTGCTGATCGGTTCGCGCGCCGACCTCGAGGGCACGGGCGACGGGCCCGACACTGCCTCGTTCGACGGCCTGCGGGTGTCGGGGGTGACCGGCCTCGGCCTGCCCCAGCTGGTCGGCCGCATGGCCGAGCTGGTCACCCAGGCCCGCTCGGTCGAGGACATGGTGCGCGATCACGCCTTCGTGGTGCACCGCCCCGAGCAGGAAGGGGTGCGAATCGAGCGCGAGGACGATGCCGGGTGGCGGGTCATCGGCCGCCAGGCCGAGCGGGCGGTGGCGCTGTCCGACATGACCAACGCCGACGCGCTCGAGTACGCCCAGTACCGCCTGAAGAAGATCGGGGTCGACCGGGCGCTGGTCCGGGCCGGTGTGCAGGAGGGTGACACGGTGCGGATCGGCTCGATGTCGTTCGACTACGAGCCCGACGTTTTCGGTTGAGCGCCGGCCGACGGTGAGACTGGGCCCATGAAGGTCGTGGCCAAGATCGGCACGTCGTCGATCACCGACGAGCACGGTGTCATCGACGAGGGAGCGATCGCCAAGTTCTGCGACGAGGTCACCGACCTGCGTGGTGACGGCCATCAGGTGATCGTCGTCACGTCGGGCGCCATCGCCGCGGGCCTGCCCAGCCTGCACTTCGCTCAGCGGCCGCGTGACGCGGTGACGCTGCAGGCGGCGTCGGCCATCGGCCAGAGCCGGCTGATGCGGGTGTACGACGAGGCCTTCGCTCGTCGTGACCTGGTTGCCGGTCAACTGCTCCTGGCCCCGCTCGACTTCATCGTGCGCCAGCAGTACCTGCACGCCCGGGCCACCCTCGACCGGCTGATCGATCTCGGCGTGGTGCCGGTCATCAACGAGAACGACGCCATCGCCGACGACGAGATCCGCTTCGGTGACAACGACCGCCTCGCCGCCCTGGTGGCCCACCTGTGGGGTGCCGATGTGCTGGTCCTGCTCACCGACACCGAAGGCGTGCTGACCGCCGATCCCCGGTTGGACGACACCGCCTCGCTCATCGAGGAGATCGTCGAGGTCGACCACGATCTGGAGCGCCGGGCCGGCGGCACCGGGTCGGTCCGGGGCAGTGGCGGCATGGCGTCGAAGCTGCGCGCGGCCAAGATCGCCGCCTGGTCGGGCGTGCGGGCCGTCGTGGCCGCCGCCCACCGCGACGGCGTGCTGGCCGACGCCGTCTCCGGTGTCGCCGGGGTGGGGACCACGGTGCTGCCCCAGGAGCGACGGCTGCCCGCCCGCAAGCTGTGGATCGCCTTCGCCGTCGGCTCCGACGGCACCCTCACGGTCGATGACGGGGCCCGGCGTGCCCTCGTGGAGGCCAACCGCTCACTGCTGGCCGCCGGCGTGGTGTCGGTGTCGGGCTCGTTCTCGGTGAACGACGCGGTCGAGGTGCGCGACCCCTCGGGCCAGGTGTTCGCCAAAGGGCTCGTGCGCCTACCCAGCGCCGAGATCGATGCCGGCGCCCGCGACCAACTGGTCATCCACCGCGACGACCTCGTGGTGCTGCCGTGACCCCCGCGTTCTCGAGGCGATAGCGCGATCCGCGCGCTACCGCCTCGGCGACAGCGGCGTCAGGCGGAGGGCTCGGGCGATTCGGCCGCAGCCGGCTCGGCGGCCGCGGCCGCGGGCTCGGCCGGTGTCTCGAGCTTGGCGGGCTCGGCGGGGGCCTCGAGTCCCAGCTGTGAGCGGATCTCCGACAGGCGGGCGGTGGCCTCGGTGTTCATCGTGGCCTGCTCGATCTCGAGCATGCGACTCTCGACCGACTGGTCCTGGAGCTCGGACATGCCCTTGGCCTTGGCGTAGCGCGCCTCGATCTTGTCGCGAACCTCGTCGAAGGTGGGCACGTCCTCGCCCACGGTCTCGCTCAGCGAGGCCATGGCCTTGTTGACCTGCTCCTGCATCTTGGCCTGGTCGAGCTGGCCCATCAGCTTCTGGCGCTCGGCCAGCTTCTTCTGCAGCTGGGCCGAGTTCTGGGCCACCGCGGCCTTGGCCTGGTCGGACGCCTGCGCGCTCTGCAGCGACAGCGCCTTCAGGTTCTCGACCTCGCTCTCGAGCGCGATCAGGCGGTTGGCGATGGCCTCGGCGGCGCGGGTGTACTCGGCCGCCTTGTCGGCGTCGCCCTTCTTGGACGCCTCGTCGGCCATCATGACGGCCTGACGGGCGTTGCCCGTCACCTTCTCGAGCTCCTCGAGGGTGCGGTTCAGCCGCATCTCGGTCTGCTTCTGGTTGGCGATGACGTTGGCGGCCTGCTCCTTGAGCCGGCGGTGCTGATCCTGCGCCTCGGTGATGGCCTGCTCGAGCTGGACCTTCGGGTCGGCTCGCTCGTTGAAGCTGCCCGTGAGCTTGGCCGTCCAGTACTTCCACCACCGTTGGATGAGCTTTCCCATGCGGGGGAGCCTACAGGGCGGGGCTGGCCGCCTTCCGGCCACGCCGCTGCTGGAGGCGATCGACCAGCTCGTGCAGCTCGGGCAGGCGCAGGGCGTACAGCGCCCCGAGGTAGACGGCCATGCCCACCACCACGCCGACCATCGTCCGGGCCACGGCACCGATCCCGGTGTTCGACCCGACCAACTGGCGAGCGACCACGACCGCGGCCCCCATCACCACGGCGGCCACGGCCATCTTGGCGAGGGCACCGACGGTGCGGCGCCCGTCGATGCCGCCGAGGCGGTGACGCAGGGTGAACACCGCCAGCAGGCCCGCCGCGGAGTAGGCGGCGGCGTAGGCCAGGGCCAGCCCCTGGGCACCCAGCCGGCCGACGAGGGCGAAGGCCAGAACGATGTTCACCGCGTTCTCGAACAGGTTGAGGAGGAACGGCGTGCGGGTGTCCTTCAGGGCGTAGTACCCGCGGAGCACGAACAGGTAGACGGAGAACCCGACCAGCCCGAGGGCCATCGCCGCCAGCACCTCGGCGGTCAGGTCGCCCGACGCAGCGCCGAACGCGCCCCGCTCGAGGAGGGCGGCGATGACCGGCCGGGCCAGCAGCACGTACCCCACGGCTGCGGGCAGGATCACGAGGATCAACAGCCGCGAGCCCAGGCCGAACCGGTCGCGGAACCCGGCCAGGTCGCCGCGGGCGGCGAACGCCGAGAGGTCCGGGAGGAACGTGGTCATGATCGACACCGCGAGGAGGCCGTGGGGCAGCTGGAAGAAGATGAACGCGTAGGTGTACGCCGAAACCGCCCCCGCCCCTTCACCTGTGGCCAGGGCCAGCACCACGAACAGGGCGATCTGGTTGCAGGCCGCGTAGCCCAGGGTCCAGCCCGACAGCTTGGCCACACGGCGCACGGAGGGGTGCCGCAGGTCGAACCGGAACCGGAGGTGGATCCCGGCCCGGCGGATGGCCGGCCACAGCGCCACGGTCATGGCCGCGATGCCGGCAGTGGTACCCAGGCCCAGCAGCAGGAGGAGGGCCGTGTCGTCCTGCACCTCGCCGAGCGTGGGTGAGCGCCCGACGATGGTGGCGAAGGCCACCAGCACACCGATGACCACGACGTTGTTGAGGATCGGGGCGTACGCGGGCGCGAAGAAGGACCGGCGGGCGTTGAGCAGCGCGGTGCCGAGGCTCATGAGCCCGTAGAGGAATATCTGAGGGATGAACAGGCGCAGCAGCGGGACCGCCACGGCCGCCTGGTCCCGCGCCGCCTCGTCCGGGAGCCGCAGCGCGTAGATGTGGATGATGAGCGGTGCCGCCAACAGGGCCACCAGCGTGAGGACGGCGAGACAGACCAGCGCCACCGTCACCACCGTGGACGTGCCCTCCTCGTCGTGGCTCTCGAGGTGGTCGACGAAGATCGGCACCAGGGTGGCCGAGAGGATGCCGCCGAGGATCAGCTCGTAGATGATGTTCGGGGTGGTGTTGGCCAGGTTGTAGGCGTCGCTGAGCGTGGTGGCGCCGAGTGCGTAGGTGAGGGCGCCGACCCGCAACAGCCCACTGAGCCGGCTGAGGCCGGTGCCGACACCCACGACCGCGCTGGACCGGACCAGCCGCCCGGTGGCGCTGCCCGTGGTGGTGCTGGCGTCGGTGTTGGTGCCGCTGTCGCTGCCGCTGCCGCTGTCGCTGTCGTCGGTGTCGGTGGTGCGGGCTGCGCCGGCGCCGCCCTTTCCGGTCCCTCCGGCGGCGCCGCTCACGCGGGGGAGGGTGTGCCGGGGGAGGGTGCGCCGGGGGAGGGTGGGTCGGGCGTGGCGGTCGGTTGTGGGAGCTCGGCCGGTGCCGGCGCGCCCAGGCTGTCGGTTTCGTCCATGGCCAGGCGCAGGGCCTCCATCTCGTCGACCAGGCTGTCCACGTCGGAGCCCAGGCCACCGAGCTCGTCCACCTGGCTCGCGTCCACCGACAGCTCGATGGCCCGGGCCACCATCTCGTCGAGGCGGGCGTTGAGCAGCCGCAGCCGATCCTGGGCCTCGGCGGTCACGGCGGCCAGGCGATTCGCCGATGCCAGCTGCGCCTCGAGGGCGGCGGCGGTCTTCTCCAAGGAGCTGCCCGCGGCCCAGGGGGCCCCGGCGTTGGCCTGCACCTCGGCCAGTTGGCGCTGCACGCCCGCCGTGTCGATCTGGCTGCTCGCGTCGGCGAGCACCTGGCCCTGTCGGGCGATGCGCCAGCTCTCTCGCACCGCGTCGTGCACCCGGCCGCCGATCTCGGCCAGGCGATCGCGCAGCGGGCCCCGCTCGGCGTTGTGGACCGCCTGGTCGAATCGGGACTGCGACTGCAGGGACGACTGCACGAAGCGGCGCCAGGGCTCGTTGAGCGTGAAGGGGTCGATGCGGTCGTCACCGGCCTGGCGCGGCACCGCGTACCCCACCCGCCCGGCCCAGGCCACGCCGGCGAGCACCAGCGCGCCGATGGGGCCGAGGCCGGCGACGATGGCGACCGAGGCGCCGGCGCCCGCAAGCAGGATCCCCGACGGCGACATCATCGCCCGCGCCACCGGCGGGGTGAAGAAGCGATCGCGGAAGGACAGGCGGGCCATGGGCGACGCTAGAAGTTGGACACCACGGCCGCGAACACCTTGGTGATTGAGGTCGGGTCGCTGGCGTCGTAGACCGCGCCGGTGGACGCTTCGGCGATGCGACGGAGCGTGGCCAGGTCGGCGTCGGTGCCGTAGGCGATGGGGAAGACCCGGACGGGCTGGGCCAACTGGCCCTCGCTGTCGGACTGCAGGCTCTCCAACAGCGAGTCGAGCTGGTCGTCGTCGTCGGTGGTGTCGCCGTCGTCGTTCACGCCGTCGCTCAGCAGCACCACGGCGTTGATGCGCTCCTCGTCGAAGTTGGCGACGGCGTTCTCGTAGGTCGCTTCGGTGGCGCTGTACAGCGGTGTCCCGTTGAGTGGTTCCAGTGACTCGATCGCAGCGGCGAGCTCCTCGCGGTTCTGGGTCATGCGCCGCCCCACCGCCACCACGTCCTCGAACTCGGCGTCGCCGTTGGGGCCGAGGTCGGTGGTGAAGACGCGCAACCCCACGACGTCCTGGGCGGCGAAGTCGTCGAGGGCCTCGATCGCGGCTCGCTTGGCCAGGTCGAGCTTCGTCTCACCGGTGTCGGGATCGCCGACGTCGCCCATCGACCCGGACACGTCCATGAGCAGCATCACCCGTGCGCCCTTGCGTTGCTCGTCCCACTTGTCGAGGAGGGCCACCATCACCTCGGGCTCGGGCACCTCCAGCAGTGTCTGCGGCTGGTCGGGATCGACGCCGTTGTCGGCCACGATCGGATCGGCGATGGCCACGTCGGGGTTCCCGGGACGGAACCCGAACTCGAGGACCCGCTGCTGGTTCTCGGGCTGCTGGACGAACTCCTCGAACAACGCGGCGGCGTCCTTCTCGTCCTGGCTCACCCATTCGGCGTCGAGGACGATGAGGGGGTTGTCCGAGAAGAGGGTGCCCTCCTCGGGGTAGATCGCCACGAGCGGCACCCGGGGTGGGCGGGGCTCCTCGCCGGGGTCGAGCACCCCGTCGGGGTTGCCCGAGTTGTAGTCGATCACCGACTTCTCCTCGACCGCGATCGCCGACGCGTAGCTGAGCGAGTTGCCCCGCTGGTCGGCCCGGTAGAGGTTGTTCAGGAAGGTGAGCGTGGTGTCGCCGTAGTGCACCACGGCCGACTCGACATCGCGGGCGGCCTGGGCGACCTCGGGCTGGTCCAGGTCCTCGATGGTGAGGCCCTCGGTCTTGTCGGTGTTGGCGTAGGCCTGCGCGATGAGGGCCGACAGGCCGCTGGTGGAGAAGTTGGGGTTGGTCTTGCCGAGCAGGAACGGGCCCCACTCGGGGTGGCCGAACGCCGCCCACCCCTCGGGGTCGCGGGCCAGGCGCAGGACGTCGGCCCACCCGACGGGCTCGTCGGGGTAACCCAGCGCCTCGGCCATGGGCTCGGGCATGGCGATCACCAGCGGCGTGAGCATGAAGGGCTGGCCGTCGGTGGCGATGGGCTCGTCGCCCTGGTCGGTGAGCTGCTGGTTCAACACGGCACCCCAGGCGCTGGACGCCGGCGACCACACCACGGGCAGCGGGCCCTCGACGTCTTCGTCCCAGCCGTCGCGCAGCAGCTGCTCGCTGCCTCCGGAGGACTTGCGCTGCGGTCGGACGAAGATGCACTTGTCGCCGAGCTGGGCCTGGTCGGAGTCGTTGAACGCCCGGGCCAGGTCGGTCATGAGGTCGATCTTCTCGGGCGACACGGCCATGTCGACCACGAGGCAGTCGCCGGTGTCGGCGCCCAGGAGACCGTCCTCGGACACCGTGTCGGTGGTGGCGTCCTCGCCGCTGCTCGAGCAGGCGACGCCGCCGGCGGCGAACAGCGCGCAGAGGACGATCGCAGTGAACCGCTTCATCGGTCGGCTTGCTCCCATTCCTGGATCAGTGCCTCGTAGACGCCGGCCGAGGGTGCCGGGGGCGCGTCCTGCGGTGGACCGCCCGGCTCCCAGCCGGCATCCTCGAGCGCAGCGCTCAGCGTCTCGTCATCGACGTCCACCTCGTGGCCCCGGATCGGTGCCAGGACGACCTCGGCCCGGATCATGGGGGAAGGGTAGAGGACGGTGAGGTCGTCGGCGCTTCGGCGCTTGCTGGCACGGGCGGCAGGGTCGAGTGTCCCGACCGCGTCCCAGGATGCGATGGGGACCTGCTCGAGCTGGTCGATCACCGCCTGGGCCTGGACCGCCAGGGGGAGGTTCGGGTCGGCGTTCTCGAGCTGCTCCAGCCATGGTCGGAAGTCCGGGTCGGCGTCGAAGTCGTTGCTGGCGAAGTCGGTCGTGTCGAACCAGTCGGATGCGGCCTGGCCGAGCACGAGGAGGCCCGTGGCGCGCTGGGTCGGGTCGTCGTGGCCGACCTCGATGCTGCCCTGGTCGGCGCTCCCGCCGTGGCTGCTCCAGGGCTCGTCGGCGAGCAGGCCGAGGCACTCCCATCCCGTGCGGTCCTGGCCGCCGCACGCGTCGACGAGTTGTGCGACACGGTCGGCCGGCCCGACGATGGCCAGCTTCGAGGTCGCGAGCACGTCGGAGGGCTCACCGAGGACGGCCGGCTCCTGGGCGAGGTCGCGCCGCAGGTCGACGAGGCCCGGCCAGGGCTGGAGGGTGAGCCAGCCGTCGATGTCGGACTCGGAGGGTCGGAACGCCGGGTCGGTGAGCCGCTCGGCGGTCACGCCCGCCTCCTCCACGTCGAAGCTGATGCTGTCGTCCTCGTCGGCGAGGGCGGTGCAGGCCGCCTCCAACTCGGTGGCGCAGATCAGGTGGGTCTCGCCGTCGTCGGCCGCGCCGCCGCCACCACCACCACCTCCGTCACTGGTGAGCGCGCCGCGGATCAACACCGCCGCGCCGATCATCGCCACCGCGCCCAGCACGGCGAGGAGCCGCTTCATGCCAGGGCCGCCGGTGCCGGTGCCGGGATGTCGTCGACGGTGAGCGTGGCCAGCTGGTCGTCGCTCGGGGGCCCGGCGGCCACGATGCGGCTGGCCTGGCGCCCCACGGCCTCCTCGAACAGGTTGCGGGCCAGGCGACCGTTGCCGAAGCCCTTCACCCTCGGCTGCGCCTCGAACCACACCCGCACCTTGGCCAGCGTGTCGGGTGGGCACTTGTACCCGGCATCGTCGGCCTGGGCCGAGAAGATGGCCAGCAGCTCGTCGTCGGTGTAGTCGGGGAAATCGATCGTGCGGGGGAACCGCGAGCGCAGTCCGGGGTTGGCGTCGATGAACTGGCCCATCTCGTCGGGGTAGCCCGCGGCGATCACCACCACCGAGTCGCGCCGATCCTCCACCAGCTTCACGATGGTGTCGATGGCTTCGATGCCGAAGTCGCGCTCACCGCCCCTGGCCAGGGCGTAGGCCTCGTCGATGAGGAGCACGCCGCCCTCGGCCTTGTCGAACACCTCGCGCACCCGGGTGGCGGTCTGGCCGATGTAGCCGACCACCAGCTGCGACCGGTCGGTCTCCACCAACTGGCCCCGCTCGACCACGCCGAGCGTGCGGAAGATCTGGGCCACGAGGCGAGCCACCGTCGTCTTCCCCGTGCCGGGGTTGCCCGTGAACACCATGTGACGACTCGTCTCGAGCACGGGCAGCTTGCGCTCCCGGCGCAGGTTCTGCACCGAGATGAGGTCGGTGACCAGCTTCACCTCGGCCTTCACCTCCGCGAGACCCACCAGGGCGTCGAGCTCGGCCAGCAACTCGTCCAGCGGCTGGGGTGGGCCGTCGACGGGTGCCGGCTCGGTGGGGGCGGGCGCCGCGGCGCCGCCCGACGCCGTGGCGGTGGCCGGGGTGGAGCCCTCGGTCGCCGAGTCGCTCCCGGCGTCGTCGGCGTCGGCGTGGCCCAGACGCGCCGGCGGGCGGACCCGGATGCCGTCGAGGGTCCGCAGCAGCAGCCCGCGGTAGCCGTCGATGGCCCGCAGCTCCGCCTCGGACGGCCGTTCGTCCAGGGAGGCGACCGTGTAGGCGATCCTGAGGGCCAGGTCGTAGTAGGTGCGGGCGTGGGTGGTGCCGTTGCGCTCGTCGGCGGCCCGGAGGATGTCGAACAGCACCGTGGTGGCCCCGAGCCATCGCCGGGCGCCGGTCACCAGGCCCGCGTCGCGGATGATGTCGGGCGTGGCGTGGTCGAGTTGGCTGTCGAGCCGCGCGCCGAACGCGGCGATGAGACCCAGCAGCTCGTCGTCGGACTGACGGTCGTCGCAGTCGATGAAGGCCAGGCTGAGGTTGTACGCCTCGAGCACGACGTCGTGCTGGAGGTCGTCGGGGTCGACACCGTCGAGATCGGCGGCGATCTCGGCCACCACCGGGCTCAACTCGTCCACGAACTCCTGCACCGCGTCGGCGAGCGCACGGTCGGGGCTATCCATCCCGCTCCTGTTCGCTTCGCTCACGGGCCGCTCGGGCCACGTCCTCCGGAGTCGGACTCACGTCTCCCGCTCTCGTTCGCTTCGCTCACGGGCCGCTCGGGCCACGTCCTCCGGAGTCGGACTCACGTCTGCCGCTCTCGTTCGCTTCGCTCACGGGCCGCTCGGGCCACGTCCTCCGGAGTCGGACTCACGGGGGGATCGTAGTGAAACCTGCCGGTAACCTCGTGGGCATGCCGATCGCCGATCTCGGACGCCGCGCCAAGGCCGCCTCGCGCGCACTGGCCACGGCGTCGACCCGCGAGAAGGACGCCGGCCTGCTGCTGGCCGCCGACGGGCTGGTGCAGTGCGCCGACGACGTCCTGGCCGCCAACGAGGTCGACGTCGAGCGGGCCGAGGCCGAGGGTGTCAGCGCCACCGTGGTCGACCGCCTGCGGCTCACGCCGGCGAAGGTCGAGGCCATGGCCGGCGGCCTGCGCCAAGTGGCCTCGCTGCCCGACCCGGTGGGCGAGATCCTCGACGGCTGGACCCGGCCCAACGGCCTGCGCATCCACCGCGTGCGCGTGCCCCTGGGCGTGGTGGCCATCATCTACGAGAACCGCCCCAACGTCACCAGCGACGCCGCCGCTCTCTGCGTCAAGGCCGGCAACGCCGCGTTCCTCCGCGGCTCGTCGGGTGCCATCACCTCCAACATCGCGATCGCCCGCGTGCTGCGCGACGCCTTCGCCGCTGCGGGCCTGCCCGAGGACGCGCTGGTGCTGGTCGAGGAGACGAGCCGCGAGAGCGCCGTCGAGTTCATGCAACAGCGCGACACCATCGACTGCCTGATCCCGCGCGGCGGCCCGTCGCTCATCGCGTCGATCCGCGAGAACGCCACGGTGCCGTTCGTCATCGACGGCGACGGCAACTGCCACGTGTACGTCGACGAGTCGGCCGACCTGGCCATGGCCGAGGCCATCGTGGTGAACGGCAAGACCCAGCGGCCGTCGGTGTGCAACGCCGTCGAGTCGCTGGTGGTGCACCAGAAGGTGGCGCAGCCCTTCCTCAGCCGCCTCGCCCCGGCGCTCGACGGCGTGGAGATCGTGGGCGACGGCCGCACCCGTGAGGTCCTCCCCGGGGTGGGGGCCGCCACCGATGCCGACTACGGCACCGAATTCCTCGATCTCAAGCTCTCGGTCCGGGTGGTCGACTCGCTCGACGAGGCCATCGACCACGTGAACCGCTTCGGCTCGGGCCACAGCGAGGCCATCGTCACGGCCGACCTCGAGTCGGCCGAGCGCTTCACCAACGAGGTCGACGCCGCTGCAGTGCTGGTCAACGCCTCCACCCGGTTCGTCGACGGCGAGGAGTTCGGCTTCGGCGCCGAGATCGGCATCTCCACCCAGAAGCTCCACGCCCGCGGCCCCATGGGCCTGCGCGAGCTCACCACGGCCAAGTACGTCGTCCACGGTGAGGGCCAGATCCGTCAGTAAGCCCCCCGTCTGCTCGTAGCCGAGCGGACCATCCGAGGGCGGGCCGCACCGCCCGTGATCGCCCGAGCGGTGCTCTCGACTTGGCACGACGCCGATGTTGCTGCATCCGTCGCCAGCGTCCTCGAACAAGTGATCGCCGCCCGTCACTTGCGTGGGGGGCGGGTCACGGCACTGACGAGGCGATACCTGGGCCTTCACGCTCTCGCTGGCCAGTTGGCGCTGCCGGCGGCGTTCCGCTTCCTCGCCGAACGACAAGGGTGGGACGCGCCTCAGCGCCGCCTTGCGACCGGCGGTCTGACAAGCCGACAACGCGGCGAACGTGACTCGACGCGGCACAAGATGCCCCTCACCCCGGATCCCAAGGTGACGTCGGCCGGGCCGGCATTCCTGTCACACCCCCGGGGGATGATGGGGTATGTCACCGGACCTCACGCACTGGTTGGGCAAGATCGCCAACTCCGTGACGGGGCTGATCAAGAACGATTCGGACATGGCCGGCGTAGACGGCGACACCGCGGTGTTGGTGATGGAGGAGTACGCGCGGATCGAGCGGATGGCGGCGATCGGGAAGTTGAAGGCGGCGGCGCGGGTGGCCGAGACCGGGGCGTACCGGGGGTGCGGCGACAAAGACGCTGCGTCCTATGTGGCCCGGCGGACAGGGTGCTCGAAGCGCGACGCTCAGCGGTCGCTCGACGCCGCGAACGCTCTCGACGGTCTGGACGCGACCAGGGCGGCGGCTGAGCGGGGTGAGCTCTCCGAGCAGCAGTTGCGGGAGGTGGCTGATGGGGCGTCGGTGAACCCCGACGCTGAGAAGGAGTTGTTGGCGGCGGCTCGTAGGGAGCCGATGGCGGGGTTGAGGGAGAAGGCGCAGAAGGCCAGGGCGTCGGCCGGCGACACGACGTCCCGCCATGAGCGGATCCGTCGGTCGCGGCGGTTGCGTCACGGGGTGGATGCCGAGGGGGCGTTCTGGTTGGCGTACCGCAACACCGGCGATGTCGGGGCCGCGATCCTGGCCGCGGTGCGCCCCATCCAGGACCGGTTGTTCCGCGAGGCCCGCGACCGCGGTGAGCGCGACAGCTACGAGGCGTACGCGGCCGACGCCATGACCGAGTTGATCTGCGGGTCCGCCGAGGTGGTCGACGCCGGCGACACCGAGCCCGAGAAGGGCGATGCCGAAGGTGGAGCGGGCGACGAGTCCAGCCATGCCAGGCCGGAGGGCGGCGCCGCCGAGGGTGGGACCGGTCGTGGGGCCGAGCCGTCGCGGCGGTGGCCGCCGCGACCCAACCGGGCCCGGCCCTCGCGCGACATCAAGGTGATCGTGCGCATCGACCACCAGGCACTGACCCGCGGCCACACCATCGCCGGGGAGACCTGCGACATCGCCGGCCTCGGCACCATCCCCGTCTCCACGGTCAAGGAGATGATGGGCGACGCGTTCCTCGCGGCGATCGTCACCGACGGTGTCGATGTCCGCTCAGTGGCGCACCTGGGCCGCCAGGCCACCGCCCACCAACAAACCGCCCTGGAGTTCACCCAACCCGACTGCGACGTGCTGGGCTGCGCCCGCACCATGTTCTTACAGACCGACCACCGCACCGGCTGGGCCAAGACCAAAGACACGGTCTACGACGACCTCGACCGGCTCTGTGAACATCACCATGCGCTCAAGACCCACCACGGCTGGCGCCTCGAACCCGGCCACGGCAAACGCCGATTCCTCCCTCCGAACCAACAGCACGGCGACACCCGGGCTACCGGCAGTGGATGAAGCACCAGACGCGGTCACGCTCGAACGCGCCGGCTAGCGCTACCACTCGACGGCGAGGAGGTGTCGGGGACGAGACACGCCTCGGAGCTCGTGCAGGCCGCAGTCCGCGAGCGGGGTGTCCGGGCCGAGGTGGTCGGCCACCTGCTCGGTCACCAGGATCTGACCGGGCCCGGCGACGCTGGTCACGCGGGCGGCCAGGTTCACGACCTGGCCGATGAGGTCGCCGTCGTCGTGGACCGCGTCGCCGGCGTGGATGCCGATGCGCACGTCGGGCACGTACATGCGGCCCTTGCGCTTGTCGTCGTGCGCCCGCTCGATGGCGATCGCCGACGCCACGGCCTCTGCGGGCGACTCGTAGCGCACCAGGAAGCCGTCCCCCTGGGTGCCGATCTCGTCACCACCGTGCTTGCGCACGCAGCTGCGAACGATCCGACGGTGAACGCTCAAGACGTTGCTCCATGCCTCGTCACCCATCGACTCGGCCAGGCCGGTGCTGTCGCTCAGGTCGGTGAACATCACCACCACCCACTGCGTCCCCGACGGCAGGGGCGTGCGCCCGCCGGCACCGGCGTCGCTCTTCGGGCGCAGCGAGCTGACCGCGGTGACCGCACCCTCGAGGGCCGCTTGGGCGGTCTTGGCCAGCAGCTCCTCGCCCTTGGCCCGTCCCCGCTCGACCTGGCGCTCGATCTCGCGCCGGCGTTGCTCACGCCGTCTGGCCTCGCGGCGCTCCTGCCGGGCGGACGGCGACAGCGCCCCGGCGACGACCACCCCCGCGTGGATCAGCAGCGCGGCACCCCACCCGAGGATCACGAAGATGGGCCAGAAGCCGACCTCGCGTGCGGTGGAGGGGTCGGCGATCACCTCGCCCAGATCCTCGGCGGACCCCGCCACCACGACCCACAGGCTCACCAGCAGCCCGTTCACCGCCACGAACACCACGGCGTGCACGAACAGCGCGTGCAGGGGCCCGGCCGGCGCAGGTTCGCGGTGCTTCGCCTCGCGGCTCATCGCGATCATCATGGCTCGCTCGTCCCTCGCTCGCCGTAGCCTGCCTGCTCGCTCTTCGGCTGGCGCCTCATCGCACCTGCCTGCTCGCTCGTCCCTCGCTCGCCGCACCGTGCTCGTGCTCGTCAGCGCTCCTCGGCCAACCGAGGGCGCTGATCCCCGGTTTACTTGACCGTGCGGTCAAGACCGGCGGATACGATCGGCGCATGGAACCCCGATTCGAATCGGTGCCGTCGGTCCGCCAGAGCCTGGCCGACGTCAACTACCTGGCCGACGAGGGCATCGCCGGGGTCGTCTACCTGGCCGACCGGCTGCAGAAGCCGATCCTGGTCGAGGGCCCGGCCGGCACGGGCAAGACCCAGCTGGCCAAGTCGGTGGCCGAGATCACCGACGCGCGGCTGATCCGACTGCAGTGCTACGAGGGCCTCGACGAGTCCAAGGCCCTCTACGAGTGGAATTACAAGAAGCAGTTGCTGCGCATCCAGGCCGAGCGCAACACCGACGGCACCTGGAGCGACATCGAGGAGGACATCTTCTCGGACGACTTCCTGCTCACCCGGCCGCTCCTCGAGGCGATCCGGGCCGACGACCCCGTGGTGCTGCTGATCGACGAGGTCGACCGGGTGGAGGTGGAGACCGAGGCCCTCCTGCTCGAGATCCTGTCCGATTACCAGGTGTCGATCCCCGAGCTCGGCACTGTTTCGGCCAAGCAGATCCCACTGGTGTTCCTCACCTCGAACAACACCCGTGAGCTCTCCGAGGCCCTGAAGCGCCGGTGCCTGTTCCTGCACATCGACTACCCCGATCTCGAGCGCGAGAAGGAGATCGTGCTGGCCAAGGTGCCCGACATCACCGAGAGCCTGGCCGACCAGGTGGCCCGGATCGTGCGCTCGATCCGGCAGCTGGAGCTGAAGAAGTCGCCGTCGGTGTCCGAGACCCTCGACTGGGCCCGCACCCTGGTGCTGCTGGGTGTCGAGCACGTCGACGAGGCCCAGGCCACCGAGACCATCAACATCCTGCTCAAGTACCAGACCGACATCGCCAAGGCCATCAAGGAGTTCGGCGGGGACGGCCAGGCGTGGATGAAGGGCGGCCAGGCCCCGTCGCGGAAGAGCTGATGGTGGTCGACGCCCGAGCGCGGCGCGACACAGCGCCCTACGGCGCCGCAGGCTGCGGAGGCCGGACCACGGAGGGGGCACGCGGGTGACCGCCGGTACCGCCACCTCACCCATGCTCGAGTTGCTGGCGGGCTTCATCCAGGAGCTGCGCGAGGCCGGCCTGCCGGTCAGCCTCACCGAGAACCTCGACGCGATGAACGCGATCAAGCACATCCCGCTCGAGGATCGGGAGGCGTTCAAGTACGCGCTGGCCGCCACGTTGGTGAAGAACAACGCCCACTGGCGGTCCTTCGAGACGGTCTTCGAGGTCTACTTCTCGCTGCGCGGCAAGGAGTACCTGCTCGACCAGGACGAGGACGGCGACGGCCGCGACGGCGCCAGCGGCGATGCCGACGCCGGCGACCAGCCGATGTCGGGCCAGGGTGGCGCCGGCGGGCGCATGACCAACGAAGAGCTGGCCGAGATGCTCTACCGGGCGCTCATG
This sequence comes from Acidimicrobiales bacterium, assembly GCA_044221555.1. Classification (GTDB taxonomy): domain Bacteria; phylum Actinomycetota; class Acidimicrobiia; order Acidimicrobiales; family DATDAH01; genus JAEUJM01. The sequence continues at coordinate 657,506 of JBGAOY010000001.1, read as the reverse complement.
CGCGGCGACGAGGCCATGATGCGCGCCATCGCCCGGCAGGCCGTCGAGCGCTTCGCCGGCATGGAGCCGGGTCGTCCCGTGGGTGGCACGTACTACCTGTACCGCACGCTCCGGAACCTCGACCTCGACAACCTGTTCGAGCGCCTCATGGACCACTCCCGCGAGGAGTCACCGGACGACCTCACGCCGCTCGAGGAACGGCTCGAAGCCGACGAGTACCAGCACCGCCTCGACCAGTTGAAACAGGAGATCGAGGCCGAGATCCGGCGCCGCCTGGTGGCGGACCGCGGTGTCGAGGCGATGGCCAAGACGCTGCGCAAGCCGTTGCCGGAGGACGTCGACTTCATGCACGCCAGCCGGGAGGAGATGGCCAACCTGAAGAAGGCCATCTACCCCCTCACGCGGCGACTGGCCGTGCGCCTGGCCCGCAAGCGCCGCCACGGCCGCAAGGGGCCGTTGGACTTCCGCAACACCGTCCGCCACTCGCTCAGCTACGGGGGCGTGCCGGCGGAGCCCAAGTTCCGGTACCCGCGCCCGTCCAAGCCCGAGATCATGGTGATCGCCGACATCTCCGGCTCGGTGGCGGCCTTCGCGCGGTTCACCCTCCACCTCGTCTACGCCATCAGCAGCCAGTTCTCCAAGGTGCGGGCGTTCGTCTTCATCGACGGCCTCGACGAGGTCACCAAGTACTTCGAGGGCGTCGAGGACATCGCCGACGCCGTGCACCGGGTGAACACCGAGGCCGACGTGGTGTGGGTGGACGGCCACTCCGACTACGGCCACGCCTTCGAGGTGTTCTGGAAGGCCTACGGCAAGGACATCGGGCCGAAGACCTCCGTGATGATCCTCGGCGACGCCCGCAACAACTACCACTCGTCGCAGTCGTGGGTGGTGAAGGAGATCCAGCACAAGGCCCGTCACGTGTTCTGGCTGAACCCCGAGCCCCGCTCGTACTGGGACACCGGCGACTCGATCGTGGGGGAGTACGGCATCCACTGCGACGGCGTCTACGAGTGCCGCAACCTGCGCCAGCTGGAGGCGTTCGTCGAACGTCTGGCCTGATCAGACCGGGCGGTGGGGTGAGCGTGCCCGCCTGGCCGTCAGGGGGCGCCGTGGTACTCGAGCAGCAGGAGCGTGGCGTCGTCGTCGAGCTCGGCGCCGTTGTACTCGAGGATCGACGCTGACAGTCGGCGCACCGTCTCGGCCGGTGACACGCCGTCCAGCGTGGCCCGGACGAGGAAGTCGGCCAGCCGCTCGATGCCGAACTGGTTCCCGCCGGGCACGTGCGCCTCGACGACGCCGTCGGTGAAGAACAGCACGCGATCGGCGGGCTGCAGTCGATGGGATGCGGTCTCCTTGACGTGGCCGCCGAGCCCCAGAGGGAGCGAGGGGCGGCATTCGAGCGGTCCGATGTAGGTCCCGTCGCGGATGAGCAGAGGGAGCGGATGCCCAGCGTTGACCCAGGTCAGCTCACCGGTGGCGAGCTCGAGCGCGCCGATCTGCGCAGTGACGAAATTCGCCTCGCCGAAGTGGCGCTCGATGATCGCATCCGTGTCCCGGAAGGCCGTCTCCAACGAGGCGCCCTCACGGCGGGCGTTGCGCAGGCTGTTGATGGCGGTGACCGACATCAGCACGGCCGACATGCCGTGGCCGACCGCATCGGTGATGGCGAACTCCAGCCGGCCGGGGTTGACGGCGTAGTCGAAGGAATCGCCGCCGATCGAGTACGCCGGCTCCAGGATGCCGCTCACGGTCACGGCGTGGGTGCCAACGGCGAGCGGGGGCAGGAGATCCCACTGCATCTCGGCGGCGAGCGAGAGGGGCTCGGACCGACGGCTGCGAAGGACCACGTCGGTGTACCGGCGCTTGCTCACCAGCACGAGGACCAGGATCGCGAGGATCTGTTGGCTGAGGGCCGCCAGTTCGTCGGACCAGGCGGGGTGGGTGAGCTCGAGCACCCCGATCCGCTCGCTGCCCTCGGTCAGGGGGAGCCACACCTTGTCCTCGTCGGGGGACACGATCACAGTGCCCCTCGCGAAGCTGAGCCCAGGAGACGTGCCGTCCAGCGCGAAGTGCGCGCCGGTGGGGCCGTAGTCACCCAGCTCCTGCAGTGACGTCAAGCTGTAGTCGGCCACGAGGATCCTGGCATCGGAGGCACCCACGGCGCTGCCGGCGGTCTGGACCAGCGTGGCCAGGTCGCTCGCCGCCAGGTCGTGCACCGACGCGAGGAACTCCCAGAGTCGGTCGGAGGCTTCGGCGGACGGCTCGTCCGATGGATCTGGTCGACCTCGGTGGGTCATTCACCTGCTCCCTGTGGTCCGCTCACGCTACAGGCGCCGACGTGGGCCAGGACGCCGTGGCCGGATGGGCGTCGAGCCGCGTGGGGGTCGCCGACGCGGACGCGTGGTGCACCGCACGGTCAGAGGCGTCGGGATCTGATGGCGGCCGCGCTGCGGTCCTTCGCACTGAGGTTCATGGCCGTGTTGACAAGGGCCACGTGTGAGAACGCCTGGGGGAAGTTGCCCAGCAGCCGCCCGCTGCGAGGGTCGTACTCCTCGGAGAGCAGCCCGACGTCGTTGCGGAGCCCCACCAGCTTGCCGTAGAGGGTCCGCGCGTCGGCGGAGCGGCCGATCAGCTCCAGGCAGTCGGCCAGCCAGAAGCTGCAGAGCAGGAACGCGCCCTCGTCGCCGGTGAGGCCGTCGTCGGTGTGGTCGGTGCGGTAGCGCAGGACGAAGCCGTCGTGGGTCAGGTCTCGCTCGATGGCCTCGACCGTGTTGCGGACGCGCTCGTCGCCGGGCGGCAGGAAGCCGACCAGCGGCACCATGAGCAGGCTGGCGTCGAGGGTGGGGCTGCCGTAGGACTGGGTGAACACGCCGTCGGCGTTCAGGCCGTTGTCGAGCACGTCGCGATGGATCTCGTCACGCAGCCGTCGCCAGCGGTCGGCCGGGCCGTCGAGGCCGAAGTGCTCGACGGCGAGCACCGCCCGGTCGGCCGCCACCCACGCCATCACCTTCGAGTGGGTGAAGTGCTGGCGCCCACCCCGTACCTCCCAGATGCCCTCGTCCGGCTCCCTCCAGGCGCCCTCGAGGAAGTCCATCAGCACCGTCTGCAGCGCCCACGACTCGGGGCCCTCGTGGAGGCCGGCCACCCGCGCCTGGTGCGAGGCATCCATCACCTCGCCGTATACGTCGAGCTGGAACTGCTGGCTGGCGGCGTTGCCCACCCGCACCGGAGAGGAACCCTCGTGCCCGCGCAGCCACGGCACCTCGAACTCGCTCAGGCGGCGCTCGCCGGCCACGCCGTACATGATCTGCAGCTTGTCGGGCTCGCCCGCCGCGGCCCGCATGAGCCACTCCCGCCAGGCCGACGCCTCCTCCACGTAACCGGCGTTCATCAGGGTCATCAGGGTGAACGTGGCGTCACGCAGCCAGCAGTAGCGGTAGTCCCAGTTGCGCACGCCGCCGAGGTCCTCGGGCAGCGACGTGGTGGCGGCGGCGACCAGGCCGCCCGTGGGCCCGTAGGTGAGTCCCTTCAGCACCACCAGCGACTCGTGCACGACATCGGCCCACTCACCGTCGTAGGTGTTGGTCTCGTTCCACGAGCGCCACCATCGCTCGGTGTAGTCGAGGGCGACCCTCGCGTCGGGAGCGGTCGCGGGTGGCAGGTGCGACGGGAAGGTCGCCAGTTCGAACGGGATGTGGGTGCCGGCATCGACCGCGAAGTGGGCCTCGGTGCGGTGGTCCATCCCGTGGGTCTCGACCGGTGTGTCGAGACAGAGCCCGTCGGGGCCGGCCACCGCCAGGAGGCGCCCCTCGTGTTGGCGCACCCAAGGGACGATCGACCCGTAGTCGAAGCGCATGCGCAGGTCCATCGCCATCGGCACCCGGCCCGAGCGACCCTCCACGATGCGGATCAGGTTGGGGCGCTCGTCCCGAGGCACCATGAAGTCGATCAGCGCCACCACGCCCTCGGCGGTGTGGAACACCGTCTCCAGGATGAGGGTGCCGGGCCGGTACGCCCGCTCGACCCGAACGACATCGGTGGCCGGGGCGATCCGCCAGCGCCCGTTCTCCTCGTCGCCCAGCAGTGCCGCGAAGCACGCGGCCGAGTCGAACCGGGGCGTGCAGAGCCAGTCGACCGAACCGTCCGTGCCCACGAGCGCCGCGGTCTCGGTGTCGCCGAGCATCGCATAGTCCTCAATTCGGCTCTTCGGCTGACGCCTCATCGCATCGTCATGGCTCGCTCGTCCCTCGCTCCCCGCACCTCGCCAACCAGTCTGCTCCGTCGGTGCGACTCGTGACGTCCTACAACGCGTCGATGGCCTCGTCGAAGAGGGCGAACAGGGCGGGGCGTTGGTGTTGCTCGCGGGTCAACATGCCCAGGCGGCGGCCCCGGGTGACCAGCTCGCGCGCCTCGCGGCCGGGCCACGGGCGGGGGAGGAGCTCCGGCGGCAGCAGGGGGTCGCGACCGAAGCAGGCCTGGAAGTCGATCACCGTGGTGAGGGCGCCGGCGAGGAATTCGGCCTCGGTGAGTCGCTCGTGCCGGGTGCGCATGTCGGTGAGCGCGTCCGGCACCTCGCGGTAGTGCTCGATGAAGCCGCGATAGCGCTCGGCCAGCTCGTCGAGTGCCCAGAGTCGGCCGGCCAGGGTGCGGGGGTCGCGCTCGCCGCCGATCTCGAGCTCGTCGGTGACGGCGGTCGTGACCGCGTCGCTCACGCCGAGACGCTCGGCCTCGCTGGTGACCACGGCCTCCCACCGGTGGGGCGACACGTAGAGGCCGTTCTGGATCTGCCCGGCGCCGAGCGCGAACAGCCGGCGCACGAAGGCGGCCACCGCCTCGTCGTCCACCGGTGCGACCGCGACCAGGTGCCACCGCCGGTCCCAGCCGCGACCTGCCGCGTCCTGCACGTAGGCCAGCCGTGCCCGCTCGAGCGCCGAGTCGAGGAAGGCCCGCCCGGCGGCGGTGGGGGTGTAGCGCTCCTCGTCGGTGCTCTCGAACAGCCCGTCGGCGACGAGTGCCGCCAGCTCGGCGCGTACCTGCTCGATGGTCCGCCCGCAGGCCTCGGCCACCGGAACCACCTCGCCGGCCACGACGCTGCCGTCGTGGTGCGCCATGCCCAGCACCAGCAGGCGGGTGTCGATGTGGTCGTCGGGGCCGCGGTCACTCACCCGGGGGAGGGTACTGCTACCCGACCACGGCTCCGGCCGGGGCCATCAGAGGTGGAGGCCGCACTCGGTGCGGTCCCGCCCGGCCCACCGGCCCGAGCGCGGGTCGTCGCCAGGGGCGACCGGCTTGGTGCACGGCTCGCAGCCGATGGAGAGGTAGCCCTGCGACACCAGCGGGTTCTGGGGGACGTCGTGGTCGGCGATGTAGCCGGCGACGTCGACGTCGGTCCACGTGGCGATCGGGTTGACCTTCACCAGGCCCCGCAGATCACGCGCCACGATCGGGGCGGCCTCCCGGCTGGCGGCCTCGACCCGGCGCAGCCCGCTCATCCAGGCGGCCTTGCCGGCGAGCGCCCGATCGAGCTGGCCCACCTTGATGGCCGAGCAGCAGTTCTCGGGGTCGAGCTTCCACAGCTCCTCGGCGTGGTGCGCCACGGTCATGATCCGCATGTTCAGGCCGTAGCGCCGGCGGACGTCCTCGACGGTCTGCAGCGTCTCGGGGAAGTGGTAGCCGGTGTCGATGAAGACCACCTCGATGGCCGGGTCGACCTTGACCGCCAGGTCGATCAGCACGGCGTCGGTCATCGATGCGGTCATGCACAGGTAGGGCGAGAAGCAGTCGACCGCCCACTGGATGATCTTGCTGGCCGGCAGGCCGTCGAACTCCTGGTTCAGCTCGGCCAACTCGGCGTCCGAGAAACTCGGGACGTCGAGGGCGACGGGGTCGAAGGCCATCAGGTCGCGCACTCCGAGTCGCCCACCTCCGCGACGTACGGCCCCGTCTCGCCGTAGTCGACGTAGTAGTCGGGCCCCTCGTCGGGCGTGGGGAACCAGTCCAGGTCGAGCAGGTCCTTGCGGACCTCCTGCACGCCGCCCACCCGCGCCAACCAGGACTGGAACGCCTCGCCGGCCTCACGCTCGCCGACGTAGCGCCGCACGACCCGGACCGCAGCCTCGGGTGCGTTCTTGGCCGGCAGGCGCAGCGCCTTCTGGCCGAACTCGATGCTGGCCTCACCCACGTAGCCCCCGAGCAGCATCTGGTAGCCAGGGGCGGCTTTGCCATGGGCCCGCCGCTCGGCGCCGAAGAAGCCGATGTCGGATGCGTGGTGCTGGCCACACGAGTTCGTGCAGCCCGAGATGTTGGTGCGCACGCCACCCACCTCGGCCAAGCCCTCCTCCTCGAGGCGGCGGCCGATCTCGTCGGCGAGGCCGCGCGACTGGGTGACGGCCAGGTTGCAGGTGTCGGCGCCGGGGCAGGCGACGACGTCACGGCTCAGCTCGGCCCCGGGCTGGGCCATGCCGATCACGTCGAGCCGCTCGTAGAGGGTGTCGAGCTGACTCTCGGCGAGGCCGCGGAACACGAAGTTCTGCCGGTTGGTCACGCGCACCTCGGCACCCAGCTCGCGCTGGATCGAGGCCAGCGCCCGGAACTGGTCGGAGGTGACGTCGCCCAGGCGACTCCAGGCGTAGGCCGAGACCGTGCCCTTGGCGGCGCCGCGGACGACGTTGGCCTGATGCCAGCGCTCGCGCTGATCGCCGCTGCGGATGGTGACGGGGGTTCCCTGGCCGATCACCGGCGGAGCGGCACCGGCCGCCAGGCCGGCGGGGGCGTCGCCCAGCTTCTCGACGATCTCGGGGATGCCGCCCGGCCACGACGACGAGGCCACCAGGAAGGCCCGCTCCTTCAGCACCCGTGCCTGCAGCTCGTCCCAGCCCATCGTGTCGACCAACCACTTGAGGCGGGCCCGCAGCTTGTTGTCGCGGTTGCCATGGTTGCTGAAGACGCGGAGGACGGCCTCGAGGGTGGCCATGAGGTCTTCGCGGGCGGTGAAGGGCTCGAGTGCGAGTGCGGGATGCGGCGTGGCGCCCAGGCCGCCGGCCAGGAAGACCCGGAAGCCGGGCTCCACCGAGCCGTCGTCGAGCGTGCGGGTGGTGCCGATCACCCCGACGTCGTTGAACATGGCCTGGCCGCAGTCGGTGGCGCACCCCGAGAAGTTGATCTTGAACTTGCGGGGCAGGCGCTGGGCCAGCGGGTTGCGCACGAAGTGCCGGTAGGCCGCCTCGGCCCAGGCGCTGATGTCGAGGGCCTCCTGCGGGCAGGCACCGGCCAGGTGGCATCCCTGTACGTTGCGGACGGTGTCGCCGCACGCCTCACGGGTGGTGAGCCCCACCGAGGCCAGCTTCCGCATCACCTCGGGGATCTGGTCGAGCTGCACGAAGTGCAGCTGCACGTTCTGGCGGGTGGTGAGGTGGCCCCACCCACGCGAATGCTCGTCGGCGATGTGGCCCATCATCTCGAGCTGCTCGGGCAGCAGGGACCCGTAGGGCACCTTGATGCGCACCATCTGGTTGGTGCCGCCCTGGCGCTGACCGTAGATGCCGTTGTTCAGGCGGAAGACCCGGAACACGTCCTCGCCCAGTTCGCCGGCCTGGTAGCGGGCCAGCTGCGCCTCGAACTTGGCGATGTCGGCCGAGATGGCGGGATCGATCTCACTACCGATCTCGAACTGCAGCACGGGTCGGCCTCCACGGATGACGGAAACCCGAGTGGATCGCTCGGGTATTCGCACGAGTGTAGGAGAAACCCGACCGGATCGGTCAAGTATCGACGCGGATTTCCTGCCGGGTCAGGCGTGCGCCCTCAGGAGCTCCGAGATGCGGAAGGCCAGGTCGAGCGACTGCCGTCCGTTGAGGCGGGGATCGCACATCGTCTCGTAGCGGCGGTCGAGGTCGGCGTCGAGGATCTCCTCGGCGCCACCGAGGCACTCCGTGACGTTGTCGCCGGTGAGCTCGACGTGCACGCCGCCGGCCCAGGTGCCCTCGGCGCGGTGCGCGGCGAAGAAGCCGGCGATCTCGGCCAGCACGTCGTCGAGGTGGCGGGTCTTGTGGCCGCCGGCGCTCGTGAAGGTGTTGCCGTGCATGGGGTCGCAGGCCCACACCACCGGGTGGTCGGCGTCGCGGACCGCTCGCAGGAGCGGGGGGAGCGAGGCCTCGATCTGGGAGGCGCCCATGCGGCTGATGAGGGTGAGGCGACCGGGCACTCGGTCGGGGTTGAGCCGCTCGCACAGGGCGAGCACCTCGTCGGGCGACACGGTGGGCCCCACCTTGGCGCCCACAGGGTTGCGCACGCCGGACAGGAACTCGATGTGCGCGCCGTCGGGCTCGCGGGTGCGCTCTCCCGCCCAGAGCATGTGGGCCGAGCAGTCGTACCAGTCGCCGGTGAGCGAGTCCTTGCGGGTGAGCGCCTCCTCGTAGCCGAGGATCAACGCTTCGTGACTGGTGTAGAAGTCGACCTGGTGCAGGTTGGGCTGCGACGTGGTGTCGACCCCGCACGCCTTCATGAACCGCAGGGCGCGATCGATCTCCTCGGCCAGTTGCTCGTAGCGCCGGCCTTCGTTGCTGCTGGCCACGAACTCCTGGTTCCAGCCGTGCACCTGACCGAGGTCGGCGAACCCACCTTTTGTGAACGCCCGCAGCAGGTTGAGGGTGGACGCGGACTGGTGGTACGCCTGCACGAGGCGTTCGGGATCGGGTGTGCGCGCCGCGGCGGAGAAGCCCACCGCGTTGACGATGTCGCCCCGGAACGACGGCAGCTCGACGTCGCCGATCACCTCCACGGAGGACGAGCGGGGCTTGCCGAACTGGCCGGCGATACGTCCGACCTTCACCGTCGGGACGCCCGACGAGTAGGTGAGCACCACCGCCATCTGCAGGATCACCCGCAGCTTGTCGCGGATGGCGTCGGCCGAGAACGCGTCGAAGGACTCGGCGCAGTCGCCGGCCTGCAACAGGAAGGCCTCACCGGCGCTCACCTGGGCCAGGTGGCGGGTGAGGTCGCGGGCCTCGCCGGCGAACACCAGCGGCGGGAGGGTGGCGACCGTCTTGAGCGCCTGGTCGAGCGCGCCGGTGTCGGGCCAGTCGGGCTGTTGGCCCGCGACGCGTTCACGCCACGAGCTCGGGGTCCACGATGACTCGGCCACGATGACAGGATCGCCCTTCAGCGACCCCGCCGCCAAGCGGTTTGCGCGGGGCGGCGGGGGAGCGGTGGGCTCAGGCCGCGTCGGTGGCGGCGGCCGCCTGATCACGCACGGTGCTGACGGCTCGCTTGACGAGGCGGCGGGCGGCCTCGGCGGTGACGCCGAGCTCCTCGCCGACCTCGCGGTAGCTGCGCTTGCGTCCGTCGTGCAGGCCGAAGCGCTGCTCGACGGCGTAGCGGGCCCTGGTGTCGAGCACGTTCAACAGATCGGTGACCATCTGCTGCTCGGCACGGTCGAGGACCTCCTGCTCGGGCCCCGGGGTGGAGTCGGGGAGCAGGTCGACCAGCTCGTTGCTGTCGTCGTCGCCGATGGTGCGGTCGAGCGAGGTGGGGGTGGTGAGACGGTGCAGCCGGGCGTGCTCGTCGTCGAGCTCGTCGCCATCGCCGGCCACCTGCCGCAGGGCGGCCCGCAGGCTGGCCGAGCGGTCACCGGGGAGGCGCACCAGGCTGGCCTTCTGATCGAGGGCCCGGCCGATGGCCTGGCGGATCCAGAAGGTGGCGTAGGTGGAGAACTTGAAGCCCTTGCGCCAGTCGAACTTGTCGACGGCGTGCTCGAGGCCCAGGTTGCCCTCCTGCACCAGGTCGAGCAGCTCCATGCTGGGCGGGAGCGGGTAGCGACGGGCCACGCTGACGACCAGCCGGAGGTTGGCCCGGATGAACCGGTCCTTGGCTCGGTCGGCGGCCCGGACGGCCCGGTCCAACTCGATGCCCGATTCACCGTCGGCGAGCCGGGCGCGTGCCTCGAAGCCCTTCTCGATGACCTGGGAGAGCTCTCGCTCCTCCTGGGCGGTGAGAAGCGGCACCAAGCCGATCTCGTTGAGGTATTGGCCTACTGAATCGCTCATGACACCTTTTCCACGGGAACTACGGGTTGTAACGAGAATTACTGCCCTGTCATTCCCAGCTACCAGACATTTCTTCGGAGCAGGCAGGACATCGACATGTAGCCCTACCGGCGTTCTCTGCAACCACCGGGAGATGCGCCCTTGTTCCGTGGGTCAGGGTGACATCGGTCACCACCAGGACACACTGGAGCGCGGAGAACACGTGCGGTGGAAGAGGCGGGCAGAGCGCGCCGCTGCTGTAACAAGAATGACACGAAACGGGGGCTCGGGACAACCCCAGCCGAGACCCCACCTACACTCTCGCCGTGCCAGAGCCTCGGACCCTGCTCGGAGCGTTGCGCCGGCAGGCATGGATCATCGTGGCGGCCGCCGTCGGCGGCGCCGCGCTGTTCGGTACGGCGAGCGCGCTGTCGCCGAACGTCTACGAGTCGCGCGTCGAGGTGCAACTGGCCCCGGTGTCGCTCGAGCAGCGGTTCGGGGCGCCGGATGCGCCGACCACGCCGGCGCAGGCGATCGCGCGCGAGTTGGACACCGTTCGCAGCGAGGCCGTGCTCGGGCGGGCCGATGCCCAGGTGTCGTTCGACCACTCCATCCGGGTCGAGCCGGTGTCGGACGACACGATCGCCTTCGTCGCCCGCTCGATCAGTGGCCCGTTCGCCGAGTCGGTGGCCAACACGGCGGCGACCACGTACCTGACCGTCCGGCAGGAGACCGCCACCGGCCAGGCCAACAGCTCCGTCGACTTCACCCAACGTGTGGTCGACGACCTCCTCGCCCGCCAGGCCGCGGGTGAGGACGTCAGCGCGTCGCTCGCCGAGCAACAGGCGCGCCTGGCCGACTTCCAGGCCGGGCTGGCGGCGGTGGCCGACACGGCCCACGTCTCGCTCGGGCCGACCGCGGCCGGTGGCCCAGTGGCACCTCGCCCGTGGGAGGCCGCGGCCAAGGGCCTGCTGATCGGTCTCGTGGCCGGCTTGCTGATCGCCGCGGCCCGTGAGTACACGAGGGCCCGGCCGCTGCCGGCCGAGCTCACCGATTCGTTGCCGCGCCTCCGAGTGTCCCGGCGCGACGGCGGAACGCTCGACCTCGGTTGGGCCCACCGTCGCCGGACGGCGTTCGTGCTGCTGACCCTCCTCGTGGTCGCTCGGGCGGCGCTGTACGTCTGGAACGGGGTCAACTTCGTGCTCGACGACTGGAGCCTGGAGTACCAGCGCGCCAGCGCAGGCACGTGGGACTCCGTGCCGACCGGGCAGGACCTCGTCCACGCCCGTCCTGGAGCCTGGCTCACGTTCACCCTGCTCCACGGCATCGTCGGGCCCCATCCCCTGATCCAGTTCGCGGTGCTCACGGCGATCAACGTGGCCCTCGTCCTGGTGCTCTACCTCGTCTTCGCGCGGTTCCTCGACCGGGCCATGGCACTGCTGGTGACCGCCGTCTGGGTGCTGCTGCCGATCCACCAGTCGATGACCGTGTGGTCAGGCACCAGCCAGATCGCAGTCGGTGCGCTCTTGTTCGCGCTGGGGATGTTGGCCTTCACCCACGGGCGATGGCTCCTCGCCGGGCTGGCGTTCGCGGCGTCCATCCTCTGCTACGAGCTGTCGATACCCGCCGCGTTCGCGGCCACGGTGCTCGTGGCGACGCCCCTCGTGCCGCTGCGCGCCGATGCCGTGTCGCCGGTGCGCCCGATCACGCTCTGGAGGCGCGCCGCGACCCTCGTGTTCGTGGGGGCGGCCACTGCGTGGTCACGGGCCCACCCGGTCTATCCCCTCGACCTGCGGATGCCCAGCCCCGCCACGCTGTGGTCAGGGCACTTCGGCCTCGGGCTCTTCGGCGACCTCGACACGCCGGAACGGCTGGTGATGCTGGTGGGTGCCGTGGTGGCGACGGGCGTCGCGGTGTGCCTCGTGTGGTGGCTGGCGGGTGACCGGGCCCGGAACGCCGGCCCCTCGCTCGTGCTCGCCGGTGTCGGGGTGATGGCGCTCGGGCTCACCGTCTCGTTCACTGCGACCACCGGTGTGCTGGGGTTCAACGACCGGCTCTACGCGGTGTCGTCGGTCGGTGCGGCGATGATGTTGGCCGGTCTCGGCGTGTTCCTGTGGCGACGGATCCCGATGATCACCGCCGGGGCCGCTGCCGTCCTGCTCCTCATCGCGCTCACGGGCCAGTTCCTGTCGCTGCAGTCCTGGAGCAGAGCAGGGGGCGACGTGGTGGCCCTGCTCGACTACCTCGAGGCGACCTATCCCGATCCGGCGCACACGAACTTCATCGTGGGCCCCACCCCGCAGTACCGCAACAACGTGATCGGCGCCTCGTCGCCCTACGGCGGCGCCGACTCCGCCTACCGGCTCACCTTCCCCGACGCCGGGCCGCCCTGCCAACCGGCCCCCGCTCCCTGCGAGGGATCCCTGGTGATCGCCAACTCCTCCGAGGAATTCGTGCCGACCGAGCGCGGGGAGACGCTGATCGAGTGGTCCCGGGTGCTCGGCGCGGACGGCAATCCCTGATCCCCACCGCCGCGCGCACTCAGGATCCCGCCCGGGCGGCTCCAGCCGCGACGGCCGGCGGCAGGGTGCCACCCGTAGACTCACGCGGTGATCAGCACGGGTCGGCGGATCGGCATCTTCGGGGGCACCTTCGACCCACCCCACATCGGGCACCTCGCCGCCGCGGTCAACGCCCGTCATTGCCTCGAGCTCGATGTCGTGCTGCTCGTGGTGGCCAACGTGCCCTGGCAGAAGGTGGGCGACCGCGCCATCAGCCCAGCCGAGATCCGGCTCGAACTGGTGCGGCTGGCCGTGGGAGACGTGGACGGGCTGGAGGTGGATGATCGCGAGATCCGGAGGGGCGGCGAGTCCTACATGGCCGACACCGTGGCCGAGCTGCTCGCCGAGGACCCCGAACGGGAGCTGTACGTGATCGTCGGCAGCGACGCCGCCGCCGGGCTGCCGACGTGGGAGCGGGTGGACGAGGTGCGCGACGCCGCCGTGATCGTGGTGGTCGATCGCCCCGGCGGCTCCTGGGGGCCGCCGCCGGGCTGGATCACCGAGCAGGTGGAGCTGCCCCGCCTCGAGATCTCCTCCACCGACCTCCGGGCTCGGGTGGTCGACGGACGGCCGCTCGACTTCCTCGTGTCACCGGCGGTCATTTCGGGGATCGAGGCCCTCGGGCTCTATCGTGACGGCCGATGACGGAGCGGGCCACATGAGCCACGAGCCCATGGTCCTGCCTCCCAGCGGCACCGGTGAGCGCGCCCAACGTCGGCGTGAGCGCCAGGCGGTCGAGGCGGCGGCCGAGTCCGAGGCCGAGCACGCGTTGCCCGAGCGCCGATCGAGGCGGGGGCGAAGGGAGCGGACGCCCGACGACGAGCGCGCCGCGCGCCGAACGGGCCCGGTGGCCCGATGGGCCTTCATCGGCACGCTCACCCTGCTCGTGCTGGCCGTTCCCGTGCTGACGGTGGTGGGTGCCAAGGCGGTGCTGCGCAGCAACTCCGGGCGGGAGCTGAACGTGGTCACGGATCCCGCGGCCCCCGGCTACGAGGCCGCCGTGGACCCCACCCCCACGATGCTCGTCACCCAGACCGACGACGCCGGCGTGATCAGCGGTGTCACGGTGCTGTCGCTCAACGCCTCGGGGGGCGGCAACCTGACGTTCTTCCCCGCCGGCACCGAGCTGGAGTTGCCGTTCACCGAGGCCGGCCAGGCCCCGCTCAACGAGATCTACCAGGGTGCCGGCCAGTCGGGCCTCGAGCAGCGGGTCGAGACGCTGTTGGTCGCGGCCACCCAGGAGAGCGTCGAGATCCTGTCGAACGACCAGTGGGCGAGCCTGGTGGCCCCGCTCGGGCCGTTGACCATCTCGAACCCCGTCGAGCTGTCCGCCACCGATGCCGCCGGCACCGTGGTGAACTTCGCCCAGGGCGACATCCAGGTTCCCCCCGAGCAGATCGGGTTGTTCGTGAACACCCGTGGGGCCGACGAGAACGACCTCACCCGTCTCGAGCGGCAGCAGGCCTTCTGGACCGCGTGGCTGGCCGCGGTGAAGATCTCCACGGACCCGAACGCGGTGCCCGGCGAGACCGACAAGGGGCTCGGCCGGTTCGTGCGCGACCTGGCCAAGGGCGATGCCTCGTACAACACACTCCCGGTGACCCCGATCGGCATCCCCGGCGTCGGCGCGACCGACTCGAACCTCTACGCCCCCGACCAGGCCGCCGTCGACCAGTTGGTCGCCGAGACCATCCCGTTCCCCGTGGGTGTGGGCAGGATGCGCGCCCGGGTGCTCGACGGCACCGGTACGGAAGGCACCGCCGCGAGTGCGGCCCAGGTGATCGTGCCTGCGGGTGCCGAGATCGCCATCGTCGGCAACGCCGAGAGCTTCGACCACGACACCACGGTGCTGCAGTACTACGACCGGGCCGAGCGCGACCAGGCCCAGCGACTGCTCGACGCACTCGGTGGGGGGCGCCTGGTGCTGCGCGAGGGTGTCACCGATAACGTGGACGTCACCGTGATCGTGGGTCGCGACTTCGATGCGGCTGCCGCCCCTGGGGCGGCGACGACCACCACGTCGAGCACCGCGGTGCCGGCGGCAACCGTCCCGGTCGACCCCTTCGCCCCCACCACGACCGTGCCGTTCGGCGCGGCTCCCACCATCACCCCGCCCACCGAGGCTCCTGGAGTGGTTCCCCCTGGCTGATCGAACAACCATCCGACCCGAGGTGACCGGCCTCGACATGGTCCTCACCGCGGCCCGCGCCGCCGACGCCAAGCTGGGTCAGCGCACGCTCGTCCTCGACGTGTCCGACGTCCTGTCCATCACCGGGTGGTTCGTGATCACCAGCGGCTCGAACCCGCGCCAGGTGAAGACCATCGCCGAGGAGGTGGAGGAGCAGGTGGCCGTGGCCGGTGGGCTGCGACCGCTCCGCACCGAGGGGCTCGACGGCCGCCGCTGGGTGCTGCTCGACTACGGCGACTTCGTGGTCCACGTGTTCCTCGACGAAGAACGCGACTACTACGACCTCGAGCGGTTGTGGAGCGACGTGCCCCGGGTCGACTGGCAGCCCGAGCCCAGCGAGGCCGCGGTCGGGGAGTGACCTCGCCCCGGCGTGCTTCGTGCCCGTCGGCGGGTGGATGCGGGGCGACTACCCTGGACGCCCGATGAGCACGATCGACCTGGAGCGGGCCACGCTCTCCGAGGACGGATTCGCGATCCACCGTGGGCTCTTCGACCCCGAGGAGATGGCGCGGGTCATCGACCTCATCGAGGCCGCCGATGCCGTCAACCCGCACCACGATCAACTCAACCAGGGGGCCATGCGGTTCGCCAGCAACCTGTTGCCCTGCAGCCCTGATCTGCAGGCGTGGGTGACCCAGCCCGTGCTGCTCGACCTGGTGTGCGAGCGGCTCGGCCCCGACGTGTGGGTCCGCTGGGACCAGGCGGTGGCGAAAGGGCCTGGTGCGCCCCTGTTCCCCTTCCACCAGGACAACGGGTACAGCCAGGTCGACTTCGAGCACCTCCAGGTGTGGATCGGCCTCAGCCCCTCCGATGCCGACAACGGTGGGCTCTGGTTGGTGCCCGGCAGCCACCGTCGGCAGTGGACCCATGCCAACGACGACGGCGTGGTGCGGGTGCTCGAGCCCACCGACGGTGCCATCTGCATCCCCGCCGAGACCGGCGACGTGGTGTTGTTCTCCTCGCACACCGTGCACGCCACCCTCCCCAACGTGTCCGACCGGCTGCGCTGGGCCTACGTGGTCGAGTACGTGTCGCTCGAGCACTTCGACCCGTACCTGTCGCCGCCCTACTTCGTGGCCGCCCGCGGCGGTGTCGCCACGCCCGGGTTCGTCGACGAGCTGCCCGGCCACCCCGCCGCGTCGTAGGGCCCTGCCATCGCCGATCTCCTCGTCTCGCCCGACCCGCGCCCGCTCGGCGACCTCGGACCCATCGCCCCGCTGGCGTTCGGGTGCTGGCGGTTCGCCGACGACGACACGGCCGGCGCCGCCGCGGCGCTGTCCGCCGCGGTTGCTTCGTTCGCGGTGGACGGGGCGCGGGTGCTCGTCGACAACGCCGACGTCTACGGGAACGACACCTTCGGGGCAGCCGAAACCCTCCTCGGCCGGCTGATCACGGCCGACCCCACGCTCGCCGACCGCATCCTTGTCGCCACCAAGGCGGGCATACGTCCCGGCGTGCCCTACGACGCCAGTGGCGGGTACCTCGTGTCGGCCTGCGAGGCGTCGCTGCGACGGCTGGGCCTCGAGTGCATCGACCTCTTCCAGCTGCATCGGGTCGACCTGTTCACCGCGCCGGCCGAGGTGGCGGGTGCACTGGCCGCACTGCGCGACGCCGGGAAGATCCGCGAGGTGGGGGTGTCGAACGCCACCACGGCCCAACTCGACGACCTCGAGCGCCACCTGCCCTTCCCGATCGCCGCGGTGCAGGCCGAGTACTCGCTGCTGGACCTGCGGCCGCTGTTCGACGGCACCCTCGACTGGTGCGGTCGCCGCGGTGCCGTGCCGCTGGCCTACAGCCCGCTGGGTGGCGGCCGCCTGGGAGCGCGCGGCGGCGACGTGCCCGCGGCGCTGGGCGATCGCCTCGACGCCCTCGCCGCCCGTGACGGCGTTGACGCGACCGCGGTCTGCCTGGCCTTCCTGCTGGCGCACCCGTCCCGCCCCGTGCCGATCGTGGGCTCGCAGCGCCCCGACCGCCTCAGCCTCGCGGCGGCGGCGACCGGTGCCCAACTCACTCGCGCCGACGCGTACAGCCTCATCGAGGCCGCCCGCGGCGTCGAGATGCCTTGACCTCGAACGGCGAGAGGTTCGGCCCGTGAAGGCACGTCCCACAGGAGCGTGCGAATGACTGGACCGACTGCCAGATCGACGGAGACCTTCGCCTTCATTGTCCATGTTTCGTCGCCAGGCGACGAAAAATGGACAACGAACCTGCGGCTTCCGGTGGTCAACCCAACCGGAGAACGCACAGAGCCCAGGCCAGGACCGGTACGGGACCGGGTCTGGCCTGGGCTTTCCAGGGTGGAGGCGAAGGGATTTGAACCCTCGAAACCTCCTGCATGCCATGCAGGCGCTCTACCAGGCTGAGCTACGCCCCCTGGGGTGCGCCGGACACGATAGCAGCCACCCCGTCCCCACCAGACACCCGAATGACGGTTGAATCGGGTTCCGGGCGGGCGAGGCGCCGTCGGTACGATGCGCACATGAGCGAAGCGGTGGCCCGAGCGGCCCGGCGCCGACGGCGCCAAGAGCGGGAAGCATGAGCGAGCAGCCCTACGACTTCCGCGCCATCGAGGCGAAGTGGCAGGCCCGCTGGCGCGACGAGGGCACCTACGAGGTCGAGAACGACGACCCTCGTCCCAAGTCCTACGTGCTGTGCATGTACCCCTACCCGTCGGGGCCGGCGCACATGGGCCACGTCCGCAACTACACCTTCGGCGACCTGCTGGTGCGCTATCGCACCATGCAGGGCCAGGCGGTGCTGTCGCCGTTCGGGTTCGACTCGTTCGGGCTGCCGGCGGAGAACGCCGCCATCAAGACCGGCCAGCACCCCCGGCCCTTCACCGAGGCCAAGATCGAGGAGCTGACGTCGTCGGTGCAGCGCCTCGGCGCGGTCTACGACTGGCGCCGGATCGTGAAGAGCCACGATCCCAGCTACATCCGCTGGACCCAGTGGATCTTCCTGCGGTTCCTGGAGGCGGGACTGGCCTACCGACGCAACGCCCCGGTGAACTGGTGCCCGGGTTGCCAGACCGTGCTGGCCAACGAGCAGGTGCTGGCCGACGGCACCTGCGAGCGCTCGGGTGACCTGGTCGAGCGGCGTGACCTGGAGCAGTGGTTCTTCCGCATCACCGAGTACGCCCAGCAGCTGCTGGACGACCTCGACGACCTGGACTGGCCCGAGCGGGTGAAGACGATGCAGCGGAACTGGATCGGCCGCTCCGAGGGCGCCGAGTTCGACCTGGCCATCGCCGACGGTGACGGCCGGCCGCGCCCCGACGGCCTGGCCTTGCGCGTCTTCACCACCCGGCCCGACACCAGCTTCGGGATGACCTACGCGGTCATGGCCCCCGAGCACCCGTTGGTGGCCGAGGTGACGACCGACTCGCAGCGGGCCGAGGTGGAGGCCTTCCAGGCCAAGGTGGGCCAGGCCAGCGAGATCGAGCGCATGTCGTCCGAGGGCGCTTCGGACAAGCGGGGGGTGTTCACCGGCTCGACGGTGATCAACCCGTTCAACGGTCAGCCGGTACCCCTGTACCTGGCCGACTACGTCCTGATGGGCTACGGCACCGGAGCGATCATGGCGGTGCCGGGCCAGGACCAGCGGGACTGGGACTTCGCCAAGGCCTACGACCTGCCCATCGTCCGCACGGTGCAGCCGCCCGACGACTTCGACGGCGAGGCCTACGTGGGCGACGGCCCCGCCATCAACAGCGAGTGGCTGGACGGCCTGCACAAGGACGAGGCCATCGCCAAGGCCATCGAATGGCTCGAAGCCGAAGGAGCAGGGACCGGCACGGTCAACTTCCGCCTCCGTGACTGGCTGCTGTCGCGCCAGCGGTTCTGGGGGTGCCCGATCCCGATCGTGTACTGCCCCGACCACGGCGCGCTGCCGGTGCCCGACGACCAGTTGCCGGTGCTGGCGCCCGACGACGTCGAGTTCCTGCCCACCGGCGAGTCACCGCTGAAGTTCCACGAGGGGTTCCTCAACACCACGTGCCCGCAGTGCGGCGGGCCGGCGGTGCGCGAGACCGACACCATGGACACGTTCGTCGACTCGTCGTGGTACTTCCTGCGCTTCGCCGACCCCACCAACGAGGACGCCCCGTTCGACATCGATGCGGTGGCCGAGTGGCTGCCCGTCGATCAGTACATCGGCGGGATCGAGCACGCCATCCTGCACCTGATGTACGCCCGGTTCTTCACCAAGGCGCTGTCCGACCTGGGCGCGGTGCCGAAGGACCTGCGCGAGCCCTTCGCCCGCCTGTTCACCCAGGGCATGATCCGCATGGGCGGGGCCAAGATGTCCAAGTCCAAGGGCAACCTGGTGGCGCCCGAGCCGTACCTGGACTCGGCCGGCGCCGACTCGCTGCGCCTGTTCCACCTGTTCGCGGGCCCGCCCCAGGACGACGTCGAGTGGAGCGACACGGGTATCGAGGGGTGCTCGCGCTTCCTGCACCGGCTCTGGCGCCTGGCCCTCGGCGAGGTCGACGGCGCCGTCGTCGACCGCGACCCCACCCCCGCCGACGTGGAGGTCGAGGCAGCCCGCCACCGGTTGATCCTGCGGGTCACCGACGAGTTCGAGCGCTGGTCCTACAACACCGCGGTGGCCGGCTTCATGGAGTTCACCAACGCGCTCTACAAGTACGTGCAGTCCGCCGACGGCGCGCGGCGCGAGACGCTCGACGCCGCCGTGGACACGGTGCTCCAGTTGATGGCGCCCATGACGCCGCACTTCTCCGCCGAGCTGTGGGAGCTGCGCACGGGCGGGCGCGTGCACGCCCAGCCCTGGCCGGTGGCCGATGCGGCCAAGGCCGCCCGCAACGTCGTCACCATGGTGGTGCAGGTCAACGGCAAGGTGCGCGACCGCTTCGAGGTGTCGCCCGACATCAGCGAGGCCGACGCCGAGGCGCTGGCCCTGGGGTCCGACAAGGTGCAGGCGCACCTGGAGGGCGGCGACCCCCGAAAGGTGATCGTCCGCGCCCCGAAGCTCGTGAACGTCGTCGCCTGAGCCAGGTGCGCCGCTCGGCGGGTCTCAGTCGGTGCCCCGCTCGACCACCCATTCGTGGGGTTGACCGGTGAGGTCTGACACGAGCTCGAAATCAGCGTCGTAGTGGAGGATGGTCAGGTCATGGGTCTCCGCCACCGCGGCCACGAGGGCATCCACCAGCGACAGTGCGCGGTGGTGGCCGCGCTCGGCAAGCAGGCCTTGAAGCTCGAGCGCTCGTTCGTGGTCGGCGTCCGTGACCGGGGCCATCGGGAACGCGTGCAGGCGATCGGCAAGCTCGGCATGGTCGGCGGCGCTGCGGGCTGAGTAGCCGAGCTCGAACGCCACCGGGGCGCACAGCGCGGCCTCCCGTGCTGCAACGAGTGGCGCGATCACCGCAGCGACTCGGGATTGATCGAGGCGGGCGAACGCACTGGTGTCGACGAGGTAGCGCAGGCGCGCCACTCAGTCAGACCCCCACGCTCGATCGGCGGCGTCGAAGTCGAAGCGATCGCGTTGGCCGAGCAGGTCGATCAACTCCAAGCGCAGGCGGGCGTGGACGATCTCCCGAAGCGAGGCGTCGATCGTGTCGCGCAGCGTGGTGGTGCCGAGGATCTCCGCAGCCTGCCGGGCAATATCCCGATCGATCTCCACAGATGTCTTGGACACGATGCGATGATATCGAATCGGACCAAGGGGGCACCGGACCAAGGAGCACCGGACCAAGGAGCGCACGGGTCAGCCGGCCTTCAGCGCCTCGATGACGGGGAGCCAGGTGTCGGGGGCGCTCTTGTACGGCGCGTAGAAGCTCAGCCGGTCGATCACGCCGCCGAAGCGCTGGATGAGGGCCGGGCCGACGGCGGAGGGCTCGCCCTGCACGGCGAAGGCGTCGAGGATGTCGTCGTCGATGAGCTCGCCCATCTGCGCCCACTCGCCCTGCTTCGACAGCGCGTTGAGCTCGGTCTGCAGGTCGCCCCAGCCGTGGTGCTCGAGCACGCCCCGGTAGGCCGGCGTGGAGCCGTAGAACGCGATCTGCTCGCGGACGCCCTTGGCGCTGCGGGCCAGCTCCTCCTCGGTGCTGCCGGTGACCACGAAGGCCGGGATCGACAGCTGGAAGTCGGCGAGGGTGCGGCCGCTCTTGTCGAGGCCCCGCTCGAGGGCGGGCACGGTGACCTCTCGCAGGTAGGACTCGGTGGTGAAGCCGTGGCAGAGGATGCCGTCGGCGGTCTCGCCGGCCACCTCGGTCATGAGCTGGCCCACCGCGGCCAGGAAGACCTTGGGCTGGCCGTGGGGGTTGGGCCCCGGGTTGAAGAACGGGGTCATCAGCGTGTGCTGGTAGAAGTCGCCGCGGAAGTCGAGCTTGTCGCCGGTGTCCCAGCTGTCCCAGATCGCCCGCAGGGCCAGGATGAACTCGCGCATCCGGGCGGCGGGGTGCGACCACTCCATCGAGAAGCGCTTGGTGATGTGGGCCTTGATCTGCGAGCCGAGGCCCAGCAGCAGGCGCCCGCCCGAGTACGCCTGCAGGTCGTAGGCGGTGTGGGCGAGGGTCATCGGGCTGCGGGCGAACGCCACCGCGATCCCGGTGCCCAATTCGAGCCGGCTGGTCGCGCCGGCGCCCAGGAGCAGGGGCAGGAACGGGTCGTGGCTGGTCTCGGCGCTCCACACACCGTCGTACCCGACACGCTCCGCGTCGCGGGCGCTCTCGGCTGCCTTGCTCAGGTCGAACCCGAGCCCTCCGTCCACCAACACGTGTCGTCCACCTCTGCTCGGCCCTCGGGTCAGGTACCCGGACGCTAGCTTTCGGGCGGGGAGGCCGAGGCCTTGGGGGGAACCAGCTTGTGCACACACTGAGGGCGGCGGTCGACGAGCGGCCTGTGGTGGCCCGCGCGCTCACGGTGCTCGGCCCTGCGGCGGCCCTGCTGATCGTGCAACAGCTGCTCTTCCCGGCGCCCGCCGGCGTGGTGCTCCGTGGGGTCATCGTGGGCCTGCTGGGCGCGCTGATGGCCGTGGGCATGGGCCTGATCTATCGGGCCAACCGCATCCTGAACTTCGCGCAGAGCGACCTGGGCGGCCTGCCCGGGGCGTTGGCCGTGCTGTTGATCACCTTCAGCGGCCTGAACTACTTCCTGGCGTTCGCGGTCGGGCTGGTGGCGGCCGTGGTCGTGGGCGCAGTGGTCGAGCTCGCCATCATCCGGCGGTTCTTCCGTGCACCTCGCCTCATCCTCACCGTGGCGACGATCGGCCTGTCCCAACTGCTCGCGGTCGGCGCCCTCCTCCTGCCCCTGCTGTGGGACGAGCGGCCGAGCACCTTCCGCATCGACGTGCCGGTCGAGGTGAGCTTCGAGGTGTCGCCGATCATCTTCTCGGCGAACGACCTGCTGGCTCTCGTGATCGCCCCGCTCGCGATGCTGGCCGTGGGGCTCTGGCTGCGCTTCAGCGATGTGGGCGTGGCGGTTCGGGCCAGCGCGGAGAGCGCCGACCGGGCCAACCTCCTCGGCATCCCGGTCAAGCGCCTGCAGACGGTCGTGTGGGTCGTGGCCACGGTGCTCTCGTTCCTCGCGCTGTTCCTGCGGGCAGGGATCATCGGCCTGCCCTTCGGTTCCGCCTTCACGTTCACCCTGCTGCTCAGCGCCCTGGCCGCGCTCATGCTCGGGCGGCTGACCGACCTCCCCGCGATCGCCGCCACCGCGGTCGCGCTCGGCGTCCTCGAGATCGCCGTGGACTGGAACGCCGAGAGCCCGCTGCTCATCGACCCGATCATCGGGTTGGTCATCGTGGTCGGGCTGCTCGTGCAGCGGCGGACCACGTCCCGGGCGCAGACGCAGGCGGCGTCCACCTGGCAGGCGGCCGAGGACGTGCGTCCGATCCCCCAGGAGGTGGCGCGCCTCCCGGAGGTGCGGGCCCTGCGCCTCGGCGGGGGAGCGGTGCTCCTGGGCGTGGCGGTGGCCCTGCCCAATTACCTCGGGGCCGAGGACTCGCTGAAGGCATCGGCCGTGCTCATCTTCGCCATCGTCGGCGTGTCGATCGTGATGCTCACCGGTTGGGCCGGTCAGGTGTCGCTGGGGCAGATGGGCTTCGTCGGCGCGGGTGCCGCGGTCGCCGCCGTCGCGACGTCGGAGTGGGGCCTCGACCTCACCCTGGCGCTGCCCATCGCCGGTCTGGTGGGTGCTGCGATCGCGGTCGTGGTGGGCCTTCCCGCCCTGCGCCTCCAGGGACTGTTCCTGGCGGTGACGACACTGGCGTTCACGCTCGCGATGTCGTCGTACTTCCTCAACGAGGCGTTCTTCGACTGGATCCCCTCTGGTCGGGTCGACCGGCCACCGCTGCTCGGGCGGGTCAGTCTCGATTCGCCGACGCGCATGTACTACCTCGTCCTCGTGGTGCTCCTGCTGGTGCTCCTCGCGGCACGAGGCATCCGGTCGAGCCGCACCGGCCGGGTGCTCATCGCCCTTCGCGAGAACGAGCGCTCGGCGCAGTCGTTCGGCGTGAGCGTCACCCGCGCCAAGCTGTCCGCGTTCGCGCTGTCCGGATTCATCGCCGCGGTCGCGGGCGGCCTCCTGCTCGAGCACCAGCAGGCCTTCAGCCCCGAGCTCTACGGCCCGTTCGAGAGCTTCAACGTGTTCATCGCCACGGTGGTGGGCGGCCTGGGGTCGCTCGCGGGCGGCGTGTTCGGCGCGCTGTTCCTCCGCGGCGCGCAGTGGTTCCTGCCCACGCGGTGGCAGGCGCTCGCCGCGCCGCTCGGCGTCCTGGTCGTGCTGATGGTCGTGCCGGGTGGCATCGGTGGCCTGTGGTTCCAGGTGCGTGACAGCGTGCTGCGCCAGATCGCCCGCCGTCGGGGGTTGCTCGTGCCGAGCCTCGTCGCCGACGCCGCCCCGGACCGGTCGGACGACGTGCTCCCGGACCCGCACGTGGTGCCGGACCCCGCCGACCTGCCCGAACCGCTCCTCACGTGGGAGGCCGACTGATGGCGGCATCGACCGTCGCGCCGGAGGAGGCGCCCGAGGGGGGCATGCTGTCGCGGGCGCTGTTCCCGATGCGCCATCCTGGGCGCTGGCTCGACGGCGTGTGCGGCGGCGGCCCGGTCTTCGCCATCGTCGTGCTGTTCGGGCTGAACGCCGTCGACGAGCTCGACCGCACGGCCTTCGGCATCCTGTTGCCCGACATCCAGCAGTCGTTCGGGTTGGACCTCCAGGGCATCCTGGCGCTGGTGGCCGTGGTGCTGGCCGGGGCGCTGGTGCTGCAGGTGCCCATCGCCCACCTGGCCGACCGCCACAACCGCGTGGCGATCACGATCGTGGGCGCCATCTCGTGGGGGATCTTCTCGCTGCTCACGGGCCTGGCCACCGGCGTGGTGATGCTGGCCATCGTGCGATCCGGGTCGGGGATCGGCAAGGCCGTGGTCGACCCCACCCACAACTCGCTGATCGCCGACTACTACCCCGTGGACGTGCGGCCCCGGGTGTACTCGGTGCACCGCGCCGCCAACGTCGTGGGCCAGATCATCGGCCCGCTGCTGGCCGGCATGCTGGCGTACTACTGGGGGTGGCGGGCGCCGTTCATCGTCTTCGCGATCCCGACCTTCGTGTTCGTCGCCCTCGCCTTCAAGCTGCACGAGCCGGTGCGTGGCGGCCAGGAGCGCCGGGCCATGGGCGCCTCCGAGGAGGCCATCGCCACCGAGGAGGACTCGCCGTCGTTCGCCGAGTCGTGGCGCATCGTGTGGAAGATCGAGTCGCTGCGGCGCATCTGGTACGCCCTGCCCTTCCTGGCCGCCTCGCTCATCGGCTTCGTGTCGCTGGCCTCGTTGCTCTACGCCGACGTGTTCGGCCTGGACGAGCGGGCGCGGGGTTTCGTGGCGGCCGGGGTCGAGCCGCTCCAGTTCGTGGGCCTGGTGGTCGGCGCCCGGGTCGGCACCAGGCTCATCGCCCGCGATCCCGGCCTCGTGCTCCGCTTCCTGTCGGTGGTCGCGCTGATCACGTCGGGGCTCTCGGTCGTGTTCGCCCTGGCGCCCACCCTGTGGCTGGCGGTGCTCGCGAACATGTTGATCTCGGCCTCGCTGGCGGTCATCGGGCCGGGGATCCTGGCCGCCCTGTCGTTGGCCATACCGCCCCGGGCGCGGTCGATGGGGTTCTCGGTGGCCTCCCTGTGGGTGCTGCCCGGGCTCATCGTGCTGCCCCTGATCGGCTGGGTGGGCGACACCTGGGGCATCCGTCAGGGGATGTTGATCATGACCCCGGTCTTCCTGATCGGGGCGGTGGTGATCTCGGGCGCCGGCAAGGTCATCGGGGCCGACATCACCCAGGTGTGGACGACCGCCGCCGCCCGCTCCGAGGCGCTGTGGGAGCGTCGGCACGGCAACTCGAAGATCCTGCTCGTCCGCCACCTCGACGTGGGCTACGGCGGCGTGCAGGTGCTGTTCGACGTCGACTTCGAGGTCGAGGAGGGCGCGGTGGTGGCCCTGCTCGGCACGAACGGGGCCGGCAAGTCGACGCTCCTCAAGGCCATCTCGGGCGTGGTCGAGGCCGACAAGGGGGCGGTGATCTTCGACGGGCGCGAGATCACCCACGCCCCGCCCAACGAGGTCGCGGCCCACGGCGTGCTGCAGGTGCCGGGGGGCGCCGGCGTGTTCCCCTCGCTCAGCGTGGCCGAGAACCTCCGGCTGGCCGGGTGGCTGCACCGCCATGACGATGCACAGGTGCAGGCGGGTACCACGCGGGCGCTGGACCTGTTCCCCGTGCTCGGCCAACGGCTCGACGACCCGGCGGCCGACCTGTCCGGTGGCCAGCAGCAGATGCTGGCCCTGGGGATGGCGCTCGTGTCGCGGCCCCGTCTGCTGATGATCGACGAGTTGTCCCTCGGGCTGGCCCCGGCGATCGTCGAGCAGTTGCTGCCGGTCGTGCGCGAATTGAGCGAGGCCGGCACCACCATCATCCTGGTGGAGCAGTCGGTGAACCTGGCCTTGACCCTGGCCGAGACCGCCTACTTCATGGAGAAGGGCGAGATCCGCTTCCACGGTCCCACCGCCGAGTTGCTCGATCGCCCCGACGTCCTGCGCTCGGTGTTCCTCGAAGGCGTGGCCGCCGTCGGGGCGGCGTCGTCCAACGGTGCAGCCGCGGGGCCGGCCCCCGCACTCGGGGCCGACCGCCCGGTAAGGGCGGTGCGCACCGAGGCGGCCGCCCCCGACCGTCGACCCGACGGCGAGCATGTGGCCCGGCTGCGCACCGTCGGGCTGGGCGTGTCGTTCGGGGGTATCCGTGCGGTCGACGATGTCAGCCTCGAGATCGGGGCGGGGGAGATCGTCGGCATCATCGGCCCGAACGGCGCCGGCAAGACCACCCTGTTCGACCTGATCTCGGGGTTCACGCCGGCGGGAGGCGGTCGGGTCCACCTGGGTGCGGTCGACGTGACCCGTGCCGGACCGGCGCAGCGGGCCCGGCACGGCCTGGGCCGGTCGTTCCAGGACGCCCGCATGTTCCCGGCGCTGACGGTCGCCGAGACGCTCGCGGTGGCCCTCGAGCGGTGGGTCGAGGTCCGAGACCCGGTGTCCGCGGCGTTGCACCTCCCGGCGTCGTTCGACTCCGAGGAGAAGGTGCGTCGGCGCGTCGACGAGCTCATCGAGCTGATGGGGCTCGGCGCGTTCCGCACGAAGTTCGTGCGCGAGCTGTCCACGGGCTCACGGCGGATCGTCGACCTTGCCTGTGTCGTCGCCCACCGGCCCACGGTCGTGCTCCTCGACGAGCCGTCGAGCGGCATCGCCCAACGAGAGACCGAGGCCCTCGGACCGGTGCTGCGCCGGCTCCGCGACGAGATGGGGGCCAGCCTGGTGGTCATCGAGCACGACATGCCCCTGGTCACCGGCATCGCCGATCGCATGGTCGCCATGGAGCAGGGGCGGGTGATCGTCACCGGCGCACCCGATGCGGTCCTGCACGACCCGCAGGTGGTCGCGTCCTACCTGGGCACGAACACCGCCGCCATCCGCCGCTCGGGCGGTAGGGCGGTCGATTAGGTTCCCGCACACAGCGAGCCAGGGGGGAACGCATGCAACCCAGCAGTGACCAGCCGACCGGGACCGAACGGTCGCGAGCGCTGCGACGGTGGGGGCCGCTGGTGGCCATCGTGGCCGTCGTGGCGGTGGTGGGCGGTGTGCTCGCGCTGAGCGGAGGCGACGGCGACGAGGGCGACAGCTCCGGAAGCGGCACCACGGTGGCGGGCGGCCTGTCGGGGGCCTCCAGCGAGGACCTGCCTGAAGGCGTGCTGCCGTTCAGCGTGGCCGAGCGCGAGGGCATCGAGGTCGACTGGCCCGAGACCTGCGACACCGACCGGGGCCAGGTGGCCTATCCGAGCTACTTCGCGCCCGAGTGCTACGCGCCGTTCGAAGGGGACAACGGGGGCGAGACCGCGCCCGGCGTCACCGCCGACAGCATCAAGGTCGTCTGGTACCTCCCGCCCGAGGTCGACCCGATCATCGACTTCATCAGCGAGGGCATCTCGGACGACACCAACGACCAGGTGCGGGAGACCGTCAGCGGCTTCAACGAGCTCTACGCGCACTTCAGCGAGACCTACGGCCGCACGGTCGACCTCGAGTTCTACAACGCCACGGGCACGGCCGAGGACGAGGTGGCGGCCAGGGCCGATGCCGTCGCCATCGCCGAGGAGATCCACCCGTTCATGGTGCTCAACGGGCCGCAGCTGACCAGCGCCTTCGCCGAGGAGCTGGCCGCGCGCGAGATCGCGTGCATCCAGTGCGGCCCGACCCAGCCCACGGACTTCTACGCCGAGGGCGACCCGTACCTGCTGTCGATCTCCATGAACGCCGAGCAGGGCCAGGTGCACGCGTCCGAGTTCGTCGGCCAGCAACTGGCCGGGCGCAACGCCGAGTTCGCCGGCGACGAGCTGGCCGACCAGGAGCGCACGTTCGGGCTCGTGTACCTCGACAGCGTGGAGGGCGCCGCCGAGAACCTGTCACAGTTCGAGGAGAACCTCGATGCCCAGGGCGTCACGTTGGCCGAGACGGTGGGCTACGACAGCCCGGTCACGCTGCAGACCACCGCCGCCAGCGTGATCGCGAAGCTCAAGGATGCGGGGGTGACCTCGGTGCTGTTCTCGGGCGACCCGGTGGCGCCGAGGGAGTTGACGCGGGAGGCGACCGCCCAGGACTACTTCCCCGAGTGGATCATCACCCCCTCGGCGGTGCTGGTCGACACCACGGTCTTCGCCCGCACCTACGACCAAGAGCAGTGGTCGCACGCGATGGGCGTCGTCACGGGCGCGGCCCGGGGCAACCCGGACAACCAGGGTGCGGCCTTCATCTACCGCTGGTACTTCGGCGAGGACCCGCCCGCGGGGGACACCGTCCTGTTGCTGTCGGCCCAGCTCACCACCATGTACAACGTGCTGCAGGGGGTGGGGCCGAATGTCACCGCGCAGAACTTCCGCGACACCATCTTCTCGGCGCCGCCGACCCCGCCGGCGGTGACCCAACCGTCGCTCTCGTGGGGCGACAAGGGCATCTGGCCCGGGACCGACTGGCTCGGCATCGACGACGCCACCGTGGTGTGGTGGAACCCCGACGCCACCGGGCCCGACGAGCGGGGCGACGAGGGCGAGGGCATGTACGAGTACGTCGAGGGGGGCCGGCGGTTCCTGCCCGGTGAGTGGCCCGACACCGACACCAAGGCGTTCGACCCGGAGGGCGCGGTCACGATCTACGAGCAGCGCCCGCCGGGCGAGGAGGTGCCGGACTACCCGTCACCAGCGGGCTGACCCGGCGCCGGGGTCGCACCCCGGAGCCGAAGCGAGCGATGCCCCGGGCGTCAGGAGTCCTGGTCGCGGAGGAAGCGCTCGAGCTCCTCGGCCAGCTCGTCGCCGGTCTGCAGCTCGAGGGGCGAACCGTCGTCGGGCCCGCGCTCGGTGTCGACGTGGACCTCCAGCTGGTGCACCAGCTCACGGTGCTCGTCGCTCTCGGCCACGAGGGCGTCGAGCCGCGCCCGTGTGGCGGTCGCCTCCTCGTGCAGCTCGTGGCTGTCGAGCACGAGGCCCCCGATCTCGCACACGCCGTCGATGAGCGCGGCGGCCGCAGCGGGGTACGGCATGGCCGCGGCGTAGTGGGGCACCTGGGCCCACAGCCCGACGGCGGGGAGCCCACGGTCGGCGCACGCTCGCTCGATCGCGGCCTGGACCCCCGCCGGCACGTTGATGGCGCCGCCGAGGACCCCCACCCGCTGGGCCAGCTCGGCGTCGGTGGCCGTGGACGCCAGCGAGGTCGGACGGGTGTGGGGCACCGGCGCGGGGTACGCGCCGAGGCCGAGCACGAGACGGGCGCCGAAGTGCAGGGCGAGGTCGACCGCGTCCCTCGCGAACGCCCGCCAGGTGTGGTCGGGCTCGGCGCCCACCAGCAGCAGGAGGTCGTGACCGGCGTCGTCGGTGGCTGCTCGCAGCTCGATGGTCGGCCAGATCAACCCGGTGTTCACCCCGTCGAGCAGCTCCATCACCGGCCTCCGGGCCCGGTGGTCCAGCAGCTCGTCGGTGTCGAACGACGCCACCAGCACCGAATCGAGCGCATCGGTGAGCGCGGCGGTGGCTCGCGCCGCACCCGCGCCGGCATCGATCCAGCCCTCGAGGGCCATGATCACGACCGGTGCGTCGAGGTCGATGTCCTCGTGGATCTCGTACAGGCTCACCGTCGGTGTCCCGGAGGACGGAGGTCGCCGAGCGCGGTGGTGTCGCGGAGCGGCACGGCGTCGCGGAGCGTCATGGTCAGGCCGACCGTTCCAGGGCGTCGGCGGCAGCCCGGGCCAGCGCGTCGACCTGGGCGGCGAAGACATCGAACTCACGGCCGGTGCCCCGCTGGCCCATGGCCCCGCCCACGTAGCGGGCGTACACGCCTTCGACGATGCAGGCCAGCTTCCAGTACCCGAACGCCATGTAGTAGTCGATGCGGGTGACGTCGCGACCCGACGCCTCCGCGTAGCGCTCGAGCATCTCCGCGCGCGTGGGGAACCCGCCGATCGCGGTCGGCGCGTTGGGTGGGATCTGGTGCTCGTCGGAGGGCTCGGGCCAGTAGACCAGCAGGAGCCCGGCATCGGCGAGGGGGTCGCCGAGCGTGCAGATCTCCCAGTCCAGCACCGCCACGACCCGCCCGTCGTCGCCGACGAGGCAGTTGTCCAGGCGGTAGTCACCGTGCACGATCCCGCTGCGGCCCTGCTCGGGGATCGCGGCCGCCAGGCCTGCGTGCACCTCGTCCACGAGGGGGAGGTCACGGGTCTTGGACTTCTCCCACTGCCCGTGCCAGCGCTTGAGTTGGCGGGCGATGTAGCCCTCGCGGCGCCCGAGGTCGCCGAGCCCCACCGCGTCGACG
The DNA here is from genome assembly GCA_044221555.1 of Acidimicrobiales bacterium. Taxonomy (GTDB): domain Bacteria; phylum Actinomycetota; class Acidimicrobiia; order Acidimicrobiales; family DATDAH01; genus JAEUJM01. The sequence continues at coordinate 627,389 of JBGAOY010000001.1, read as the reverse complement.
TCGACCGCGTGGATGCGGGCCAGCACGTCCACCAGCGAGTGCCCGGCAGCCCGGCGTTGCTCCTCGGTGAGCCCTCGGGCGATCTCCGCGTTGCGCACCACCTGGCCGTCGACGAAGTCCATGACGTAGAACGGCGCGCCGTTCACGGTGTCGTCGTTGCACAGGCCCCGCATGACCGGCACGGGGACGTCGGTTCGGTCCAACGCCGACATCACCGCGTGCTCGCGGCCCATGTCGTGGGCGGTGGCCAGCACCTGGCCGAGCGGGGGCCGGCGCAGCACCCAGGTGCCACCCGCGGTGTCCTCGACGCGGTAGGTGAGGTTGGAGTGACCGCCGGCGATGAGGTCGAAGCTGAGGGGAGGCGTGGCCTCCGGGACGTGGTCGGCGAACCACGCCGTGACCGGTTCCACGTCGATGCCCTCGACGTCGTGGCTCATCGGGTTGCTCCCACGCGTTGTCCCTTGTCGTCGAACGGCCGTGGTCGGCCGCGGTCGGCGGTCAACCTACCGGGAATGTCGACCCCGCCCCCGTCGTTGTAGGGCCCATGGTCGACGTCACCGATGCCACGTTCGAAGCGGAGGTCCTCCGGCGCTCCGACGAGCAGCCGGTGGTGGTGGATCTCTGGGCGCCGTGGTGCGGGCCCTGCCACCAACTCGGGCCCATCATCGAGGAGGTCGTCGCCGCCACTGACGGGCAGGTCGTGCTGGCCAAGGTGAACGTGGACGAGAACCCCCAGGTGGCCCAGGCGTTCCGGGTGCAGGGCATCCCGGCGGTGTTCGCCCTGGATCACGGTCAGGTGGTCGCCAGCTTCGTCGGCGCCCAGGGTCGCGACGCCGTGCAGGCCTTCGTGGACGATCTGCTGCCCACCGCCGAGGAGTCGCAGGTGGCGGCGTTGGTGGCCGCAGGTGACGAGACCTCGCTGCGACAGGCGCTCGAGATCGAGCCGGGGAACGAGGCCGCCGTGCTGGCACTGGCCGAACTGCTGGTCGCCGAGGAGCAGGAGGCCGGCGACGAGCGGGCCGAAGAGGCGCTCGCCCTGCTGGCACGGATCCCGGAGACGGCCGAGACCAGGCGGATCGCGGCCATGGCCCGCACGGGGGCGCCCCCCGCCGACGACATCACCGCCACACTCGACGAGCTGCTCGATCGGGTCAAGGACGACGACGACGCCCGTCAGCAATTCGTCGATCTGCTCGACGTGATGGGGGCTGACGATCCTCGGAGCGCCGAGTACCGTAGGCGTCTCACCGCCCAGCTGTTCTGAGCCGGGCCTCGCGCCTCGGGCGCCCCCCGCCCCCGCCCACGGGCGGTCGCGGGCCACCACTTCCCCTCCCGACACCGCCGATACCGGGAGTCAGCCTTGCCCGAGCCCGCCGACTCGTTCCTCGAGCCCACGCGTCCACCCGTCCGCCCGTCGCTGCGTGACCACGTCGCGACCCTCACCGGCGGCACCGCCGGCCCCCGACTGCTCGGTGCGGTCGTGGGGCTCGTGGCGGTCGCCGCCGTCGCCGTGGTGCTGTGGCCCCGCCCGGCATCGCCGGCCCCCGAGCTGGTCCTGCCACGGGCATCGACCACCGTGGCGGCGGCGCCCGGTCCCGCCACGAGTACGACCGCGGTCGATCTCGTGGTCGACGTCGTGGGCGAGGTGCGCCAGGCCGGCGTGTACCGGGTTGCCGCCGGTGCCCGCATCGTCGATGCGATCGACGCCGCCGGGGGCCTGACACCACGGGCGGATCGGGCGCGGGTGAACCTGGCGGCGCCGGTCAGCGACGGCGAGCGCATCTTCGTTCCCGCGGTCGGCCAGCAGGTGCCGACCATCGCCGTGGGTGGCCAGCCGGCCGGCGCGCCGGGCGCTACCGGCGCTCCCGGCGCTACCGGCGCTACCGGCGGTGGCGTGGGGCAGAGCGGGCCCGTGAACATCAACACCGCCTCGCTCGAGGAGCTCGACACCCTGCCCGGGGTGGGCCCGGCGACGGCCCAGGCCATCATCGACCACCGCACCCAGAACGGTCCGTTCGCCTCGGTCGACGAGCTTCTCGACGTGCGCGGCATCGGCGATGCCAAGCTGGCCGAGCTCCGTGACCACGTCGCGGTGTGATCCGGCCGGTCAGTGGGACAGCCAGAGGCCGACGACCAGGAGGCCGACCACGATGCCGCCCCACACGCCGGCCAGCATGAAGGCGAGCTCGCCGGCGTAGGTCGCCCAGGTGGCGTCGACGTCCTCGGTGGCGCGCCGCGCGGCCCACTGGCCCAGCCCCAGCCACAGGAGCACGCTCGTGCCGATGGCGATGGCCAGGTTCACGGGATGGAGGAACCACGGCAATCCGGCGATCAAGGCGGTGGGGGCGGCCAGCAGCACGAGCAGGTACGACAGCAGCGACGGCTTGACGCACGCGGTGCCGTCGCAGGGGTAGGCGAAGAACGTGAGCGCGGCGACGACGAGCAGGACGGCGGGGATCACCAGGGCGACGACGGGACCCAGACGCCGGATCTGGCCGGGCCGCACGACAGCGCCCTCGGGCCGCCCGTGGGTGGCGCCTTCCCGAGTCGACCTCACCGCGTCGATGGTAGGCGGCGCCGTTCCGGCACGGCCGGACTGTCCGACGTTGGGGCGGTGGCCCTGGCGGCGACGGTGTGGGCAGGCGCGACGTTGGCCGTCCCGGTGGCGAAGCCGGCGCTGGTGGCGGCAGTCGCGCTTGCGGTGGTCGCACGGCGTCCCGCGGTGGTCGTGCTGGTGGGCTTCGTGCTCGGGTCAGGGCTCGGGGCCGCCGCGCTGCGGGGTCTCGAACCGCCGGTCGAGGCACCCTTCAGCGGCTGGGTGACCCTCCTCACCGACCCCGCGCCCGTCGCCTCGGGCCAGCGGGTCGAGGTGCGCGTGGGGCGCCGACATGTCGAGGCGTGGGCCCGTGGGGCGGCGGCGGGCATGTTGGTCGACCGCTCCAGCGGCGAACGGATCCTGGTCGACGGTCGGCTGGCCCCCGTGCCCGAACGGAGGCCGTGGTTGACCGCACGGCACGTGTCCGGCCGCCTCGAGGTCGAGCGGGTGTCGGCGTGGGACCCGGGCGGGCCTGTGGTTCGCCTCGCCAACGGACTCAGGCACACCCTGGTGACGGGCGCCTCTGGCTTGCCGGAGGACACCCGGGCGCTGTTCGCCGGCTTCGTGCTGGGCGACGACCGCGGCCGCTCGGCACTCGTCACCGACGACTTCCGCGGGGCCGGCCTCACCCACCTGCTCGCGGTGTCGGGTCAGAACGTGGCCTTCGTGCTGGCCCTGCTCGACCCGCTGTTGCGGCGTCTCGGCCTGCGTGGGCGTCTCGGCGCCACCGTCGCCGCGCTGGCGTTCTTCGCGCTGCTCACCCGGTTCGAGCCATCCGTGCTGCGGGCCACGACGATGGCCGGCATCGCCGCGGTGGCGGCCTCCTGGGGTCGCGAGGCCTCGAGCGTCCGGGTTCTGGCGCTGGCCGTGGCCGCCCTCGTCCTCCTCGACCCACTGCTGGTGGGAGCGGTCGGGTTCCAGCTGTCGGTGGCGGCGTGCCTCGGCATCGTCGTGTTGGCCCCACGACTGCGCGGGTTGCTGCCGGGTCCCGAGGTGCTGCGACTGCCGTTGGCAGTGTCGCTGGCCGCTCAGGTGGGGGTGGCTCCCATCCTGGTCGCCGTCTTCGGGGGCGTTCCGGTGGCCGGCCTACCGGCCAACCTGCTGGCCGCGCCGGCGGCCGGCCCCGTCACCACCTGGGGGCTCACGGCAGGGCTGGTCGCCGGCGTGGTGCCCGCCGGTGCCGGCCCGCTCCACCTGCCCACGCGTGTGCTCGTGGGATGGGTGGCCGGTGTGGCGCGGCTCGCGGTGTCGCTGCCGATCGGGCAGCTGGGGCTCGTCGCGTTGGCGCTGTGCCTGGTCACCGGGGGTCTGGCCGCGGTGCTCCGGCTCCGAGGTCGTACCGCCCTCGCACGTGCCGCGTTCGCGGCGCTGCTGGTTGTGCTCACGGTCCCCGCGATGCAGTTGCGATGGGGGCCGGTGCCGGCGCACGAGTCGCTCGGTGCCGGTGCGGAGCTGTGGCGCTCGGAGGGTCGGGCAGTGGTGTCGATCGATGGCCGGGTGCGCGAGGACGACCTCCTCGCAGGATTGCGCACGCGGGGCGTCGTCCGGATCGACGTGCTGGTCGTTCGCTCGGCGGCCGGCGGGCTGCACACCGTGGTGGCCGACCTCTCCCGTCGGTACGGGGGGATGACGGTGTTCGCCCCCCGTGACGCCGGGATCACCGGCGCCCGTGCGCCCGCCTCGGGATCGAGCCTCCGGTTGGGTGCGCTCGTGGCGCGATTCACGGTGTCGGATGACCAGATCGACCTCGAGGTCGAGCCCGCCTCGGGCGCGGCCGGGGGGTCGGTGTAGCGTCGGCCGACGTGCACGTGGCCCTCGGACCCCACCGATTCGACATCGGTCACCGGGCCCTCGTCATGGGCATCCTCAACCGCACCCCCGACTCGTTCTTCGACCAGGGCGACTACTGGGACTTCGATGCCTTCCTGGCCAAGGCCGACCGGCTCGTGGCCGACGGCGCCGACTTCCTCGACGTGGGTGGGGTGAAGGCGGGCCCGGGACCCGAGGTGACCGAGCAGGAGGAGCTCGATCGCGTGCTCCCGGCGATCGAGGCCCTCGTGCAGCGGTTCGACCTGCCCGTGTCGGTGGACACGTGGCGGGCGTCGGTCGCCCGTGCCGCGTTCGCCGCGGGTGCCGTGGTGGGCAACGACATCAGCGGGTTCGCCGACCCCGACTACCTGGCGGCCGCCTCAGCTGCCGGTGCGTCGGTGGTGGCTACCCACATCCGCTTGGCACCGCGGGTACCGGATCCCGAACCCACGTACCGCGACCTGGTGCCCGATGTCTGCGCCTTCCTCGCCGAGCGGGCCGAGGCGGCCCGTGCCGCGGGCATCCCCGCGGAGCGGATCATGGTCGACGCCGGGCTCGATCTGGGCAAGACCGAGCCGCAGTCGCTCGAGTTGCTGCGGGCCTCGGACGCACTGGTGGCGCTGGGGTACCCGGTGTTCCTGTCGGCGTCGAACAAGCGGTTCCTCGGGGCGCTGGTCGGCACCGAGGTGACGGATCGCACCGAGGCCACCCTGGCTGCCCACGCCCTCGGCATCGGCCTCGGCTGCCGGATCCTCCGCGCCCATGACGTGAAGGGGTCGCGCCGGGTGGCCGACGTGATGGCCGCGATCCTGGCCGCCCGCGACCTCGCCCGGGACGCGGGCCCCGCGGTGGTCACGTGATGGCGGCCGAGCCCGACCTGCAGCTCATCCGGGGGGACGACCCCGTGCTGCTGGCCGACGAGGTGCGCCGGGCGGTTGCGGCGTTGGTGGGCGACGGCGACCGGACCCTGCTGGTCGACGAGTACGCCGGCGACGACTATGAGCTCGCGGTTGCCGTCGACGCCGCGCAGACGCTCCCGTTCCTCACCGATCGCCGCATCGTGGTGATGCGCAACCTGGCCCGGTTCGCCAAGGTGGCCGACCTCGGCCCGCTCCTGACGTACCTCGGCGACCCCTCGCCCACCACGTCCCTGGTGCTGGCCTGGGAGCCGGCCATGGGGGACAAGGGGGCCCGGCTGCCCGCGGTCCCGAAGAAGCTCACGGAGGCCATCGCCCAGGCCGGGGGAGTGGTCACCAACACCACCTTGGCCCGACCCGCCGAGCGCAAGACGTTCCTCGACGCGCATCTCGGGGCCGCCGGCGTGGTGTTGGATCGCGACGCCCGCTCGGCGGTGGTGGCCCGGCTGGCCGACGACGTCGATCGTCTCGCCGGCCTGCTCGACACGCTCGAAGCGGCCTTCGGGCCGGGCGCGCGCCTCAGCGTCGACGACGTCGAGCCCTACCTGGGGGAAGCCGGCTCGGTGCCCCCGTGGGAGCTCACCGATGCCATCGACCAGGGCAAGATCCCGCTCGCCCTCGACCGGTTGCACCGCATCCTCGGCGCGGGCGACAAGCACCCGTTGCAGGTGATGGGCAGCCTGCACGGGCACTACGCCCGGATGGTGCGCCTAGACGGGGCTGCCGCCCGGAGCGAGAAGGCCGCGGCCGAGCTCTTGGGGATGAAAGGCTCGACGTACCCCGCCAAGAAGGCGCTCGAGCAGGGCCGCAAGCTGGGCACGGACCGCCTGCGCCGGGCCCTGCGCCTGCTGGGCCAGGCCGACCTCGATCTTCGGGGGGCCAAGGCGTGGCCCCCCGAGCTGGTGATGGAGGTGCTGGTGGCACGGCTCGCGAGCCTCAGCCGCCGCTGAGCGAGCGGCGCGGGTGCGGCGCGCGGGTGGGGCGCCGGGACGGGCCGCTAGGCGTCGGCGGTGGACTTCGCGAGGCGCTTGGCCAGGCGGGACTTGCGGCGCGACGCCTCGTTCTTGTGGATGACGCCCTTGGCTGCGGCCTTGTCGATGCGCTTCATGGCCAGGCGGGTGGCCTCGTCGAGATCGTCGGCGCCCTCGACGGCGGCGGCCTCGGCGGCCTTCACACGCGTGCGCAGTTCCGAGCGCACGCCCTTGTTGCGGATGCGTCGCTTCTCGTTCTGCTTGTTGCGCTTGATCTGGCTGGCGATGTTGGCCACGGGGGGTTTCCTCTGGTTGGAGCGACGACCGGGGCCCGGGGTGGCCCGACGGGAGAGCCGGATCAGGATAGCGGCGTGACCCGCGCCCAAGCACGTTCGCTGCACGAGAGGCCGCGGAGCGGAGTGGAGCAGCGGTGCCCACGAACGGGATGCCGCAGGCAGTCCGACGAAGGAGGACGAGGCCAGCAGGGCAGAGCGGCGCGGCGCACCGGTGCATCGGGCCGGATGCCGAAGGCGGTCCGACGGAGGAGGTCGAAGGCAGAAGGGCTAGCGTCCCGATCGCCCATGGATCAGTCGCGCCTTCGCAACATCGCCATCATCGCCCACATCGACCACGGCAAGAGCACCCTCGCGGACCGGATGCTCGAGATCTGTGGCGCGGTGGAGGCCCGCGACATGCGGGCGCAATACCTCGATTCGATGGACCTCGAGCGCGAGCGTGGCATCACCATCAAGCTCCAGAGCGTGCGCCTCCAGTACGGCGACTACGTCCTCAACCTCATCGACACCCCGGGCCACGTCGACTTCGGGTACGAGGTGAGCCGCTCGCTGGCGGCGTGTGAGGGCGTCATCCTGCTGGTCGACGCCGCACAGGGGATCGAGGCCCAGACGCTGGCCAACTGCTACCTGGCCCTCGAGGGCGACCTCGAGATCGTGGCCGCCCTCAACAAGATCGACCTGCCGGCGGCCGAGCCCGAGCGCTATGCGGAGGAGATCGAGAAGGTGCTCGGCCTGCCGGCCGAGGAGATCCTGCCCATCAGTGCCAAGACCGGTGCAGGCGTCCGCGACCTGCTCGACGCCGTGGTGGCTCGTGTCCCACCTCCGGCCGGCGACCCCGACGCCCCCCTGCAGGGGCTGATCTTCGACTCGCACTTCGACCAGTACCGAGGGGTGATCAGCTCGATCCGGGTGATGAACGGTGTGCTGTCCACGGGTGCCCGCCTCAAGTTCCTCCAGGCCGGCTCGACGCACGAGGCCGACGAGGTGGGGGTGCGCAGCCCCGACCCGACGCCAGTGGGATCGCTGGCCGCCGGCGAGGTGGGCTACCTGATCGCCGGCATCAAGGACGTCGGCGAGGCCCGGTCGGGCGAGACCGTCACCACCGCGGTCCGGGGCTCCGACGAGGCGCTCGAGGGCTACCAGGACCCGAAGCCGATGGTGTTCTGCGGTCTCTACCCGGTGGACGGTGACGAGTTCGCGACGCTGCGCGAGTCACTCGAGAAGCTGCGACTCAACGATTCGAGCTTCACCTACCAGCCGGAGACGTCGGGTGCGCTCGGATTCGGCTTCCGGTGCGGGTTCCTCGGCCTGTTGCACATGGAGATCGTCCGCGAGCGCCTCGAGCGGGAGTTCGACCTGAACCTGATCGCCACCGCCCCCTCGGTGGAGTACCGCCTCGTCACCACCGCCGGGGAGGAGTTGGTCATCGACAACCCGAGTGAGATGCCGTCCGCCGCGGAGATCGAGCGCATCGACGAGCCCTACCTCACCGCCACCATCCTCACGCCCACCGACTACACGGGCACCCTCATGGACCTGTGCCAGACCAGGCGCGGTGACATGGTGAAGCTCGAGTACCTGTCGCCCGAGCGGGTCGAGCTGGTGTACCGGGTGCCGCTGGCCGAGGTGGTCACCGACTTCTTCGACCAGATGAAGAGCCGCACGCAGGGCTACGCCAGCCTCGACTACGAGCCGGCGGGCTACGTGCCCTCGGCGCTGGTGAAGGTGGACGTGCTGTTGAACGGCGAGCCGGTCGACGCCTTCAGCACGATCATGCACCGCGACAAGGCCCAGGACTACGGCCGGAAGATGACCGAGAAGCTCCGCGAGCTGATCCCTCGACAGATGTTCGACGTGCCCATCCAGGCGGCCATCGGCGGCCGGATCATCGCCCGGGAGACGGTGAAGGCCAAGCGCAAGGACGTGACCGCCAAGTGCTACGGGGGCGACATCACCCGCAAGCGCAAGCTGATCGAGCGCCAGAAAGAGGGCAAGAAGCGCATGAAGAGCATCGGGCGGGTCGAGGTCCCGCCCGAGGCCTTCGTGTCGGCGCTCCGCCTCGATGACTGACCCGGCGGGCGTCGCGGTGGTCTGGTTCCGCCGCGACCTGCGCCTGGCCGATCACCCGGCGCTGTCGGCCGCGGTCGCCGGCGCCGATCGGGTGGTGGGGCTCTTCGTCGACGACGACCGGCTGCGGCGGCCTTCGGGCGATCCTCGGCTTGCCTTCCTGGAGGAGTGCCTCGAGTGCCTCGACGCCGACCTGGGTGGACGCCTGGTCCGCCGCTCCGGCGATCCCCGTGAGGTCGTCGCCGAGGTGGCCCGGGAGGTCGCGGCCACCGACGTCTACGTGACCGCCGACTTCGGCCCCTACGGTCGTCGCCGCGACGACGCGGTGGCAGCCGCGCTCGACGGCCAGGGCGGGGACCTGCGCCGCGTGGGCACGCCGTACGCGGTGGCCCCCGGGACCGTGCTCACACAGGCCGGTGGGCCCTACCGGGTGTTCACGCCGTTCGCACGGGCCTGGGCCCGGCTGGCCGACGAGGGGCCTGTGGCCGCCCCGGTGGTCGATTGGGTCGGTGACCTGCCGTCGTCACCCCCGCCGCGTGTGCCTGCGCCCCGGGGCGTGGCACTGCCGGCGGCGGGCGAGGCCGCCGCCCACGAGCGCCTCGACGAGTTCCTGGACGGCGGGGTCGCGTCGTACGCCGAGCGCCGTGACCGGCCGGGGGTGGAGGGCACGTCACGGCTCTCGCCCTACCTCAAGTTCGGGTGCCTGCACCCCCGGCAGGTGCTCGAGCGCCTCGGCGTCGGGTTGCCGGGGGCCGACGCCCTCCGGTCAGAGCTGGCGTGGCGGGAGTTCTACGCCGACGTGCTGTACCACCGTCCCGACACCGCGCACCGGGCGGTGGTCCCGCGGATGGGTGCCCTGCGCGTCGACACCGGCCCGGGCGCGGAGGAGCGCCTCGCCGCCTGGAGGGACGGCCGGACCGGCTACCCGTTGGTCGATGCGGGCATGCGCCAGTTGGCCGCGGAGGCCTGGATGCACAACCGCGTCCGGATGGTGGCGGCCAGCTTCCTGGTGAAGGACCTCCATGTCGACTGGACGCGGGGTGCGGCGGTGTTCATGGACCGCCTGGTCGACGGCGACCTCGCCTCGAACCAGCACGGCTGGCAGTGGGTGGCCGGCACGGGGACCGATGCCGCGCCCTACTTCCGCGTGTTCAACCCGGTGGCGCAGTCGAAGCGGTTCGATCGCGACGGGGCCTATCTGCGCCGGTGGCTCCCGGAGCTGGCCGGGGTGGCCGCCCCTGGCGTGCACGAGCCGTGGAAGCTCCCGGGCGGGCCACCGGCGGGCTACCCCGCCCCGATCGTGGATCACGCCGTCGAGCGGGCCGAAGCCCTGCGCCGCTACGACGAGGTCAGGTGACGCCGACCTCGTCGCCGTCGACCGCGTTGCCCTCCTCGAAGGACTGTCCACACGCCCGGCAGAACTTGGCGCTGGCCTTGACGGCCGCTCCGCAGGTGGGGCACTTCCCGGGTTCGGCGGTGCCGGTGACGTCGTCGTCGCCCGAGGCGCCGGCGTCGTCGCCGGACGGGGTCTCCCCGGCCTCAGCAGACTTGCCGCCGCTGGTCTCGTCGAGCTCGTAGCCGTACTCGAAGGCGTAGCCGTCGCTCATCTCCCGCGAGACGTTGTTGAGGATCGAGCCGACGAGCGGGGAGTGCTGGTCGGTGAGGAGCTCGGCGGCGCGCAGCGCCTCCTTGGGCAGGGTCTTGCCCGCGGAGGCGACCAGCAGCACCGCGTCCGCGTATCGCGCCAGCACGAGCGCGTCGGTGACCGGCAACAGCGGGGACGAGTCGAACACCACCAGGTCGGCGAGGCCGTCGAGCTCGGCCAGCACCTGGGCGGTGCGCTTCGACTCGAGGTGCTCCGAGGACTCGGCCAACGGAGGGCCGGCGGCCAGCAGGGCCAGCGAATCGAAACCCTCGATCGACTGCACCAGTGCGGTCGGCGACTCGCCGAGCAGAGCGTTGGACAGCCCGGCCTCGCCGGACAGCCCGAAGAACTCGTGGAGGCGCGGCTTGCGGAGGTCGGCGTCGACCATCAGCACCCGGGTCCCGGTGCGAGCCAGGGTGACCGCGAGGTTGGCGACGGTGGTCGTCTTGCCCTCGCCGCTCACCGCACTGGTGAACAGGATCCGGTGCACCGACGAGTCGACGGTGAGGAAGTGGAGCGAGGTGCGCAGGGTGCGGTAGGCCTCGGCCGGAGGTGACGTGGGGTGGGCCAGCGCCACGTTCCGGGCCTCGTCCTCGTCCCAGTCGACGATGCGGGGGATCAGCCCGACCACGCGGTGACCGGTGGCGTGCTCGAGCGCCGCCTTGGAGCGGACCGTCTTGTCGAGGGATCGCCGCCCGACCGACAGGACCACGCCGGCGAGCAGGCCGAGCACGAAGCCGATGAGGGCGAGCCGGGACCCGCCCGGCGTGGTCTGCGTGGTGGTCGGACCGGCCGAGACCGCGGCGTTGTCGCCGGTCCTGATCGCATCCTGGATCTGTTGCAGCGTCTGGATGTTGCTGTTGGCCTGGGCGATCTGGTCGTCGAACTCGTTCAGGGTGTCGCCGAGCTGGTTCTGGAGGTTCGCCTGCTGCTCGAGCAACTGCGCCCGGTAGGCGGGGGTGGGGTTGTCGTTGAGCTGGCTGACCACGGCGTCGAGCGGTGCGGCGGCATCGTCACGCCCGGCCTGGAGCTCGGCGACCTGGTCGCGCAGCGGGCCGATCTTCTCGTCGGCGAGAGCGACGGCGAGCTCGATTCGCCGGGCCATGTACGCCGCCACCATGGCGTCGAGCCCCAGTTGTGCGTGCTCGGCGCTGTCGGCACTGGCCGAGAAGTCGATGGCCCCACTCGAGCCTTCCGCCGGCCGCACCGAGGCGCTGAACGAGACGCCGGCCTGCTCCTCGGCCGCGGTCCGCACCTCTGTGCTGTCGGCCACCGCGGTCTCGGCGGCAAGATCGGTCTGGAGGTCGCGCGGCTCGCCGGTGGCCTCGACCACCTCGATCATGGCGACGGGATCGAGCGCCACCGTGGCGCTGGTGCGGAACTGCGGGTGGACCACGAAGGCACCGACCAGGCCGAAGAGCAGCGACAGGAGGATGGCGAGCCCGACGATGCGCCACTTGTCGTGCCAGAGCACGCGGAGGTATTCCCGTGCGTCCAGGGCCTCGTCGGGCGCCAACGGATCGAACGAGTCATCCGACTGAGCGACTGTCATAGGCGGCGGATACTACTCGGCCCACCTTCGCCTTCCGGGCAGCCCCCTCGGTCACCCCAGCGGGTCCGGGTGGGATCGTCCGCCACGCCACTCGGTATCATCACCTCTGGTCTCCCATGCTCGACGAACGCAAAGCCGCCATCCTCCGTGCGGTCGTGGAGGAGTACATCGACACCGCCCAGCCAGTCGGCTCGGGTCATGTCACGAGCGCGCCCGGGGTCACGGTGTCGTCGGCGACCGTGCGCAACGACATGGCCGCCCTCGAGCAGGAAGGCTTCCTCCACCAGCCGCACACCAGCGCCGGCCGCGTGCCCACCGACAAGGGCTACCGGTTCTTCGTGGACCACCTCGTCGAGCCGCAGGGCCTGGCGGCCGGTCAGGCGCAGCAGGTGCGGACGTTCTTCAACCGGGCCCACGGCGAGCTCGAGCAGATGCTGCACGACACCAGCCGGCTGCTGGCCAACCTCACCGACTGCGCGGCCGTGGTCGTCGGGCCACCGCACGACGTGGCCTCCGTCCGCTCCGTCCAGTTGGTCGACCTCACGGAGCGGGTGGCGCTGGTGGTCGCGGTCCTCTCCAACGGTGTGGTCGAGAAGCACTCGATCGAATTCAAGGAGCCGCTCGGCGCGGACGTGCTGACGACCGCCTCGGCGCACCTTGCCGCTCACCTCGTCGGCGTCGAGGCCGGCGCCATCCGCCGCCCGCCACCGTCGGGGTCGACCGAGGTCGATGACGTGGTCGAGGCGGCGTGTGCGGCGCTGGGGGCCGGCGGCGACGACGACCACGTGTTCGTCGACGGGGCCTTCCGCATGGCCTCCGCGTTCGACGCGGTCGAGACCGTCCGCAGCGTCCTGTCCATCCTCGAGCAGCAACTGGTCGTGGTGACGCTGCTGCGGGACGTGCTCGACCGGGGCCTCAGCGTGGCGATCGGGTCGGAGACCGGCATGGAGCCGCTCAACGAGTGCGCGCTGGTGGTGTCGCCCTACGAGGTGGCCGGCGAGCCCGCCGGGTCCATCGCGGTGCTCGGCCCCACCCGGATGCACTACCCGCAGGCACTCGCGGCCGTGGCCGTGGTCAGCCAGCGACTGAGCCGCCGACTGACCGAAGGCTGAAACGGAGCAACGTGGCCACCGACTACTACGACCGACTGGGCGTGCGCCCCGACGCGTCGGCCGACGAGATCAAGCGCGCGTACCGGCGCCGCGCCCGCGACCTGCACCCCGATGCCAATCCCGACGACCCGGCCGCCGAGAGCGACTTCAAGGAGCTCGCCCAGGCCTACGAGGTCCTGAGCGATCCCGACCGCCGGCGCCGGTACGACATGTTCGGGCCCGAAGGCGTGGGCGGTGCCACCGCCGACCCTTTCGGTGGGCCGAGTGGTGGGCTCGGCGACATCTTCGACGCGTTCTTCGGTGGGGGGAGCCCCTTTGGCGGTGGGCGGAGCACGGGCCGATCGGGGCCGCCCCGTGGCGTCGACCTGGAGACGGTGGTCCACCTCCAGTTTGACGAGGCGGTGTTCGGGACCGAGTCGGAGGTCAGCGTCCGAACCGCGGTGCCGTGCGAGACCTGCGAGGCCACCGGCGCCCAACCCGGGACCCGGCCCGAGACGTGCAGCGACTGCGGCGGGGCGGGACAGGTGCGACGGGTCCGCCAGTCGATCCTCGGGCAGATGGTCAGCGCCGCGCCCTGCCCCCGCTGCGGGGGCCTCGGCGAGATCATCACCTCGCCGTGCACCGACTGCGGCGGCGAGGGACGTCAGGTGCGGGAGAAGACCTACACCGTCGACATCCCCGCCGGTGTCGACCGTGGCTCCACGTTGCGACTCACCGGGCGGGGTGCCGCTGGCCCGCGCGGCGGCGGCGTCGGCGACCTCTACGTCCAGGTCGACGTCGCGCCCCACGACCGGTTCGAGCGCGACGGCTACGACCTCATCCACTCGCTGCACGTGTCGGCCTTCCAGGCCATGCTCGGGGTGCACCTCGACTTCGAGACCCTCGACGGCATCGAGCACCTGATCATCCCCCGTGGCACGCAGTCGGGTCGTGTGTTCCGTCTGCGGGGGCGGGGGGTGCCCCACGTGGAGGGTCGGGGGCGAGGCGACCTGATGCTCCACGTGGTCGTGGACACACCCGGCGACCTCACCCCCGAGCAGGAGGAGCTGGTCCGCCAGATCGCCGAGCTCCGCGGGGAGGACGTCGCCGAGCCCGACGCGAGCCTCCTGGGCAAGATCCGTTCCGCGTTCAAGTAGCCGGTGACGTCGCTGCACGGGTCGCGGGCTCATGCCTTCGTCGCCGACCTCGACGCTCCGACCCTCGACGACGACGACCGCCACCACTTCGAGCGGGTGCTGCGACTGGCCCGGGGCGAGCGGGTGACGGTGACCGACGGACGGGGTCGTTGGCGGCCCTGTGCCTTCGGCCCCACCCTCGAGCCGGTCGGCGCGACGGTGGTCGAGCCGCGGCCCGAGCCCGCGGTGGCGGTGGCGTTCGCCCTCGTGAAGGGCGACCGCCCGGAGTGGACCGTGCAGAAGCTCACCGAGTTGGGGGTCGACGCGATCCTCCCGTTCCACGCGCGCCGGTCGGTGGTGCACTGGGAGGGGGAGCGGGCCGTGCGCCACGTGGCCCGCCTGCGGCGCGTGGCCCGGGAGGCGGCGATGCAGTCTCGGCGCACCTGGCTGCCCGACGTCGCCGATGTCACCGGTTTCGACGCGGTGGCCGGTCGTCCGGGCGCCCTGATGGCCGAGCGTGACGGCCGAGCGCCGGCGGCCGGCGACGCGCTGGTCCTGGTGGGCCCCGAAGGGGGATGGGACGAGGACGAGCGGGCGCGTGGGCTGCCCACCGTCGGTCTCGGCCCGACCGTGCTCCGCGCGGACACGGCCGCGGTGGCAGCGGGCGTGTTGCTCACCGCCCTGCGGCCGGGCGGGGCATTGACCGCGAAGGGTGGTTGAACGGCCTACGCGGCGCGCGTATGATGGGGCCAACGCGGCGAAGGGCGTGCAATGAGTGAGATTTCGACCGAGGGTGCCTCGGCTGGGTACGGACGCAAGGTCGGCGAGCGCCTGCGCGCGATCCGCCGACAGAAGAAGCTGTCCCTGCAGGAGGTCGAGGCCACGTCGAACCAGGAGTTCAAGGCGTCGGTGCTCGGTGCCTACGAACGAGGTGAGCGGGCCATCTCCGTGCCCCGCCTGCAGCGCCTGGCCCGGTTCTACAACGTCCCCGTCGATCAGCTCCTGCCGGTGGACGAAGGCCCGGACTTCGGCATCGCCCGGGACGACGAGATCGTCGACGTCACCGACTCGCGGGTGGCCACCCAGCCCGGCTTCAACTCGGTCACGATCGACCTGACCCGCCTCGAGAGCCTCACCGGCCCCGAGGCGGACATGTTGAACCGTTACCTCACCATGATCCAGGTGCAGCGCCAGGACTTCAACGGCCGGGTGCTCACCATCCGCCGCGACGATCTCCGCGCCATCGCCTGCATCCTCGGCACCGGGGTCGACGGCGCCGGCAACCGCCTCGACGATCTGGGCCTCGCGTCGTTCCGCAAGAAGTAGCCGCGCGGCGAGCAACGGCACCGCTCCGCAGGAGATGGACGGCCGGTAGGCTCGACTGCGCCCTCAGGGAGCGGCCCCCGCCCGCCGCGCAGGAGCACCGTTGGAGCCGTTCGGTTGCTATGTCCACGTGCCGTTCTGCGCGGCCCGATGCGACTACTGCGCGTTCGCCACGTGGACCGACCGGTCCGAGCTGATCGGCCGCTACCTGGCGGCGTGCCGGCGCCAGGTGGAGGCTGAGGTCGGCGCAGGCCTGCCCCCCGTCACCAGCGTCTTCGTCGGCGGCGGTACCCCCTCGCTGGTGCCGCCCGAGCAACTGCTGGCGGTGCTCGAGCCGCTGGCGTTGGCACCGGGCGCAGAGGTGACGGTGGAGTGCAACCCCGACACGGTCACCCCGACGCTGCTCGCGGCCTACATGGACGGCGGCGTGAACCGCATCTCGATCGGCGTGCAGTCGATGGTGCCGCACGTCCTGGCGGCACTCGGGCGAACCCACGACCCGGCGAACGTGCGGCGCTCGGTCGAGCTGGTGCGGAGCGCCGGCATCGAGCGCTGGAACCTCGATCTCATCTACGGCGCCGCCACCGAGCGGCTCGCGGACTGGCGTACCACGCTCGAGGAGTCGCTGGCACTGGACCCGCCCCACGTGAGCGCCTACGGGCTCACGGTCGAGCCGGGAACGGCGCTCTTCGACGATCCCGCTCGGTATCCCGACGACGACGACCAGGCCGACAAGTACCTGTTGGCCACCGAACTGCTCGGGGACGCCGGCCTGCAGTGGTACGAGATCTCGAATTGGGCCCGACCCGGCCAGGCGTGCCGCCACAACCTCCTCTACTGGGCACAGGGCGACTACGCCGCGATCGGGTGCTCGGCGCACGGCCATCGTGACGGGCGGCGGTTCTGGAACCTGCGCACGCCCGAGCGCTACGTCGAGGCCGTCGAGCAGGGCCGCTCGCCGCAGGCCGCGGACGAGCGCCTCGACGTCGAGGCGCGGCGCATCGAGCGCCTCCAGTTGGCGCTGCGTACGAACGACGGTGTGCCCGTCGATGCCCTGCCGCTCGAGGACGACCCTGCGCTCGAGGGGCTGGTCGAGGTCGTGCACGGGCGCGCCCACCTCACGGTGGGCGGCCGGCTGCTGGCCAACGAGGTCGCGGTCCGCCTCCGCTGATTCCTGTCGTGTGAGCCGCCTCCGGCGTGCGATCCGGTCGTCGACCCCCATCCGGGGACGGGAATCGAGCGGTGCGCTAGGTTGACGGCGCGTCGCCGTACACGAGGGTCGACCATGGGGGGCGGCAATCGCAGTGCTGGGCCAGGACACCGCTGCAGAAGACGCCCGGGTCACGGGCTCGGCACCCGCCGTGCAGTTCGACCGGGTCAGCCGTCACTTCGGGCAGGTACGGGCGGTGCACGAGGTCGACCTCGAGGTGCACGATGGCGAGTTCTTCTCGATGCTCGGCCCGTCGGGCTCCGGCAAGACGACCTGCCTCCGGCTGATCGCCGGATTCGAGACGCCGAGCAGCGGCCGGGTGCTGCTCCACGGCGAGGAGGTGAACAGGAAGGCCCCGTACGAGCGTGACGTGAACACGGTCTTCCAGGACTACGCCTTGTTCCCGCACATGTCGGTGGGTGACAACGTGGGCTACGGCCTGCTCGTCCGGAGGGTGCCCAAGGCCGAGCGGCGCGCACGGGTGGCCGACGCCCTCGACCTGGTGCACCTCGAGGGACTGGCCGGGCGCCGCCCCGCCGAGCTCTCCGGTGGCCAACGCCAGCGGGTGGCGCTCGCTCGCGCCCTGGTCAACCGGCCGCGGGTGCTGCTGCTCGACGAGCCCCTGGGCGCCCTCGACCTGAAGCTGCGCCAGGCGATGCAGGTGGAGCTGAAGGCCATCCAGCAGGAGGTGGGCATCAGCTTCGTGTTCGTCACCCACGACCAGGAGGAGGCGCTCACCATGAGCGACCGGGTCGCGGTCTTCCAGGACGGCCAGGTCGCCCAGGTGGGCACCCCCGCCCAGGTGTACGAGTATCCCCGCACCACGTTCGTGGCCGGGTTCGTGGGGGTCTCGAACGTGCTCACCGGCGCGGTGGCCACGCAGCTCACGGGTTCGCCCGAGGCCTTCACCGTCCGACCGGAGAAGATCCGCCTCACCGACCCCGACGACACCGTCTCGCCGGGTGACTGCGCGGTGGAGGGCACGGTGCGCGACGTGGTGTACCTCGGCGCCCACACGCGGTTCCTCGTGGAGGTCGACGGTGGCGCCGACCTCACCGTGGTCGAGCAGAACCTCACCACCACGTCGGACGAGGTGCTGGCGGCCAAGGGCCGCCGGGTGCGGGCGTGCTGGTCGCCCGCGTTCAACCATCGCATCAGCGTCGATGACCGCACCGACGATGGACAGACCGACGATGGACACACCGAGGGTGGACACACCGAGGGTGGACACACCGGCGATGACCGCGCCGGCGACGAGACCTCATCGAGGAAAACACAACCAAGGGGGACCACATGAGGAAGTTCCGACGAGCGGCCGCGCTCTGCGCGGTGCTGGCGCTGGTCGTTGCCGGCTGCGGCAGCGACAGCGACAGCGAGAGCGGTAGTGACCTGCCGACCGAGGTCGGCGACGGGGAAGGGGCGCTCAACATCGTGGCCTGGGACGGCTACGTGGAGGACGGCACCAACGACCCGGCCTACGACTGGGTGACCGGCTTCGAGGAGGAGACCGGCTGCGAGGTCGAGCTCAAGATCGCCGGGACCTCGGACGAGATGGTGTCGCTGCTGACCGGCAGCGACGAGTACGACCTGGTCACCGCGTCGGGCGACGCCAGCCTCCGGCTGATCGCCGGTGACACCGTGCAACCGGTGAACACGGACCTCATCCCGAGCTACGCGGACGTCGATCCACGGCTCCAGGACGCCCCGTGGTACACCGTGGACGGCCAGACCTACGGCGTGCCGTACCAGTGGGGGGCCGACGTGTTGATGTACAACACCGACGTGTTCCCCGAGGCGCCGACCTCGTGGGACGTCGTGTTCGAGGAGCAGGACCTGCCTGACGGCGAGTCCAACCGCGGCCGGATCCAGGCCTACGACGGGGCGATCTACATCGCCAGCGCGGCGCTGTACCTCAAGGCCCACGAGCCCGACCTGGGCATCGACGACCCCTACGCGCTCGACCAGGACCAGTTCGACGCGGCGGTCGAGCTGCTCCGCCAGCAGCACGACCTCGTGCAGCGGTACTGGCACGACGTGGCCGCGCAGGTGGACGACTTCACCAACGAGGGCGTGGTGGCCAGCGGGTCGTGGCCCTACCAGGTGAACCTGCTCCAGGCGGACGACCAGCCCATCGCCAGCACGATCCCCGAGGAGGGGGCCACGGGCTGGGCCGACACGACGATGTTGGCCACCAACGCCCCGCACCCGAACTGCGCCTACCTGTGGATGGAGCACTCGCTCGATCCCAAGGTGCAGGGTGACGTGGCCGCGTGGTTCGGGTCGGTGCCGGTGGTCGAGGCCGCCTGCACGGGCAACGAGCTGCTCACCGACGAGGGGTGCGCGACCAACGGCATCGACAACTTCGACCAGGTGTCGTTCTGGAAGACGCCGCAGGCCGACTGCTTCGGCGAGGGCGGCGAGTGCGTGCCGTACAGCGAGTGGTCGTCGGAGTACGAGGCCATCAAAGGCGGCAATTGACCGCTGACGTGACGACGGTGGCCGGGCGGGGGGAGACCTCCGCCCGGCCGCTCACGCTGGGGCACCGCTTCTCGGCGTTCTTCTACCGCCATCCCCGGCTCAAGGTCGCCCTGCTGCTCACACCGCCGCTGCTGTGGCTCGGCGTGTTCTACCTGGGCTCGCTCACGGCCCTGTTGTGGCAGAGCTTCTATCGCCTCGACGACTTCACGGGTCAGATCGACCCCACGCTGAGCCTCGACACGTGGAAGGACCTGTTCACGGCGGCGAACCGCGACGTCATCCTGCGCACCGTCGCCATGGCCGCTGCGGTCACCATCGGGGCGGTCGTGGTGGCCTTCCCGCTGGCCTACTACATGGCCCGCTACGCCCGGTCGAAGATGAAGGCGTTCCTGTTCGTGGCCGTGATGTTGCCGCTGTGGTCCAGCTACCTCATCCGCGTCTACTCGTGGAAGCTGATCCTGGCCAAAGAGGGCGTGCTCTCCTGGTTCGTCGACCTGTTCGGGCTCACGTCGGTGCTCGACGCCGTGTTGCGGCTCCCGGTGATCGGGGGACCCAGCCTGGCGGTCTCGTCGCTCGGGCAGTGGCTCGTGTTCCTCTACATCTGGCTGCCCTACATGATCCTCCCGGTGGAGGCCGCCCTCGAGCGGGTGCCGGGGTCGTTCGTCGACGCCTCGGGCGACCTCGGGGCCCGTCCCGCCTTCACCTTCCGGCGGGTCATCTGGCCGTTGGCCTTCCCCGGGGTGGTGGCCGGGTCGATCTTCACCTTCGCGCTGACGCTCGGCGACTACATCATCCCGACCATCATCGGTGACTCCAGCCCGTCCATCGGCGGCAGCATCTACGTCCTCCAGGGCACCGCGGGCAACCTGCCGCTGGCCGCGGCCTTCTCCGTGGTGCCCATCGTGATCATGGCGCTCTACCTGCTCGTGGCCCGCCGGTTCGGCGCCCTGGGGGCGCTCTGATGGCCCGTCGCGACCCGGACGAGCCCCGCCGATGGGGGCTCAAGGCCGCGACGGCCGCCGCCATCGTGTTCCTGCACTTCCCGCTGCTGATCGTCGTGCTCTACGCCTTCACCACCTCCGAGGGCACCTTCTCGTTCCCGCCGCCCGGCCTCACCACCCGGTGGTTCGGCGTGGCGCTGGACAACGCCGACATCTGGGAAGCCATGCGCCTCTCGGTGGAGGTGGCGGCGGTCGCGACCCTCGTGGCCCTCGTCCTCGGGAGCATGGCCTCGGCCGCGGTGGGTCGCTATCGCTTCTTCGGTCAGGAGACCATCTCGTTCTTCGTGGTGCTGCCCCTGGCCCTCCCCGGGATCATCACCGGGATCGCCATCCGGTCGGCGATCAACCTCGCGGAACTGCCGTTCAGCTTCTGGACCATCGTGGTGGGCCACGCCACCTTCTGTGTCGTCGTGGTCTACAACAACGTGCTGGCGCGGCTGCGCCAGACCGCGGGGTCCGTGGTGGAGGCATCGATGGACCTCGGCGCCTCGGGGATCCAGACCCTGCGGCACGTGCTGTTGCCCACCGTGGGCACCGCGCTCCTCGCCGGCGGGATGTTGGCCTTCGCACTGTCGTTCGACGAGATCATCGTCACCACCTTCACGGCGGGCACCCAGGAGACCCTGCCCATCTGGATCTTCGGCAGCCTCTTCCGTCCCCGCAACCGGCCCGTCACCAACGTCGTGGCGGTCACGGTGATGGTGATGACGTTCATCCCCATCCTCGTGGCGCAGCGCCTGACGCGTGGCGTCGGTGGCCTGGCCCCACGACGCGACACGGTGCGCCCGAGCGCATAGGGGCCGCGCCGACGCCTGTGGCGCCACCGGCGCTGAGAAGGGCTGAGACCATCAGAAAGCGCCTCAGAGTCCGGGCGATGACGGCCCGAGCGTCGACGGTCCGTCTACGCTGACGAAGATGGATGACAATGAGATTCGGTGGCTGTCGACGGCCGACGCCGCCAAACGGGTGGGCATCACCCCCCGCACGCTCTACCGGTTCATCGACAGCGGCGAGCTGCCCGCCTACCGCTTCGGCCGGGTCATCCGGCTGAAGGAGTCCGAGGTCGACGTGTTCATCGAATCCTGCCGGATCGAACCGGGCAGCCTGGAGCACCTGTACCCCGAGGCCACCGGGCCCGCGGGGGGCGGGGACGACGACGGCGACCTCTGACCGCGGCACCGACCGTCGGCCCAGCCGTTCCCGCGGGCTCGGGTCACGGGTAGAGTCCGGGACACCCGATGCCTGAGCGCCACGTCCAGATCAGCGTCCCCGGCAACCACCTGATGGTGAGTCTGCTCGGCCAGCGCGACGAGCTCCTGAGGCTCATCGAGGGCGCCTTCGACGCGTCGATCCACGTGCGCGGCAACGAGATCTCGGTCACCGGCCGAGACGCCGAGATCGTCGGGCGGCTCTTCGACGAGTTGGTCCTGCTCCTCCAGCAGGGCCACGCGCTCGAGCCGGCCGGCGTGGCCCGCACCATCGACATGGTGCGCGCCGACGAGCGACCGTCCGAGGTGCTCACCACCGAGGTGTGGCGCTCGGCGAGAGGCAGGTCGGTACGGCCCAAGTCGAGCGGGCAGAAGCGCTACGTCGACGCGATCCAGAACAACGTCATCACCTTCGGCATCGGCCCCGCGGGTACCGGCAAGAGCTGGCTGGCCGTGGCCTGCGCGGTGCAGGCGCTGCAGGCCAAGGAGGTCGACCGCATCATCCTCACCCGACCCGCGGTGGAGGCCGGTGAGCGACTGGGGTTCCTGCCGGGTGACCTCATGGCCAAGGTCGATCCCTACCTGCGGCCTCTGTACGACGCGCTCTACGACATGGTGGAGGCCGAGGGCGCCCAGCGCCTCCTCGACAAGGGCACCGTCGAGGTCGCGCCGCTCGCGTTCATGCGGGGGCGCACCCTCAACCGCAGCTTCATCATCCTCGACGAGGCCCAGAACACCAGTCCCGAGCAGATGAAGATGTTCCTCACCCGCATCGGGTTCGGCTCGAAGGCGGTCGTCACCGGTGATGTCACCCAGGTCGACGTCCCGGGCGGACGGAGTGGTCTCGGCGGCCTGGAGCAGGTGCTGGCCGGGATCGAGGGGCTGGGCTTCGTCCGGCTCGGTGCCGCCGACGTGGTGCGACACCGGATCGTGGCCGACATCGTGAACGCCTACGAGCGCGCTGCGCTCGACGCCCCGTGAGCAGGCCGGTGAGCGGCCGGTGAGCAGCCGGTGAGCGGTCGTCGGACCGGGGCGCCCGCGGTGGTGGCCACCGACGAACGTGACGGTGCGCCGGCGGCGGAGGAACCGGTCGATCTGGACCGCTGGCGGGCCCTGGCCGAGCACGTGCTCGAGGGCGAAGGGGTGGCCGGGCCCGCTGAGCTCAACCTGGTGTTCGTCGACGAGGCCCGCATGAGCGATCTCAACGCCTCGTTCATGGGTGAGACCGGTCCGACCGACGTGCTCTCGTTCCCCATCGATCCCGAGCCGGAGCCGGAGCCGGGCGCCGGGGCGGCCGGCACGCTGCGCCTCCTGGGCGATGTGGTGATCTGCCCGGCGGTGGCCGCCCGCAACGCGGTGGCGCCGGGCGGCTACGACGCCGAACTGGCGCTGTTGGTGGTGCACGGCGTGCTGCACGTCCTGGGGATGGACCACGCCACCGCCGAGGAGACCGCCGCCATGGTGACGCGCGAGCGACGCCACCTCGCGTCCATCGGCGTGGAACGCAGGCCGTGAGCACCACCTACCTCCTGGGTGGGCTGGCGGTGCTCGCGCTGGTGCTGCTGGCCGCGGTGCTGGCCATGGCCGAGACCGCCTTGACCCACCTCGGGCGGGCGCGTGCCGCCGCGATCGAAGAGGAGCTGGCCGCCGCGGCCGACGAGGACGAGCGCCCCCGGCGGCGGGGTGGGACGTTGCCCGAGCTGCTCGAACGGCGCGACGAGGTGCTCAACCCGGTGCTGTTGCTCCTGCTGGTGTGCCACCTGGGTCTGGCGACGGTCGTCGCGGTCGTCGCGTTCGATCGCCTCGGCCTGGCGGGGGTGATCGCGGCCTTCGTCATCGAGGTCGCGGCGCTGTTCGTCCTCACCGAGGCGATGCCCAAGACCTACGCCCTGCAGCACACCGGGCCCGCCGCCATCCGCCTGGCGCCGGTGGTGGGTGCGCTGGCCCGCTTCTTCCCCCTGCGCTGGGTCACACGGGGGCTGATCGGCATGTCCAACGTGCTGCTCCCGGGAAAGGGCCGCCGCGCGGGACCGTCGGTGTCGGAGGAGGAGCTGTTGGCGCTCGCCGGCACCGCCGCTGACGAGGACGTCATCGAGGTCGAGGAGCGGGCCCTGATCGAGTCCATCATCGAGTTCGGCGACACCATCGTCCGCGAGGTCATGGTGCCCCGCACCGACATGGTGACGATCGCGGCCGACTTCCAGATCGATGCCGCGATCGAGGTGGCCATCCTGCACGGCTACAGCCGCCTGCCCGCCTACGGCGAGGGCATCGACGACATCGTGGGGATCGTGTACGCCAAGGACCTGATGCGCGCCGAGCGCGACGAGGCCGGCTTCGCCGAGGTGTCAACCGTGCTCCGTCCGGCGGTGTACGTGCCCGAGACCAAGAAGGTGCCCGCCCTGCTGCGCCAGATGCAGGACGAGCAGTTCCACATCGCCATCGTGATCGACGAGTACGGCGGCACCGCGGGGATGGTGACCCTCGAGGACCTGATCGAGGAGCTGGTCGGTGAGATCCGAGACGAGTTCGACGTGGAGGAGCCGATGATGGAGCCGCTCCCCGACGGCGCCGTGCGGGTGAACGCCCGGATGGCGATCGACGAGGTCAACGACCTGCTCGACATCACCTTGCCCGAAGGCGACTGGGACACGGTCGGCGGGTTCTTCTACAGCCAGTTGGGCCGAGTGCCCACCGAGGGGGAGACGGTCGACTTCGACGGGCATCAGCTGCGGGCCGAGAAGGTGCAGGCCCGCCGGATCGGGCGGGTGCGGATCACGCCGGCGGGCGGCGCCACCGTTCCCGACGCCGGTCGGTAGCCTCGAGTCGGTGAAGTCGGGCTTCGTCACCATCGTGGGGCGGCCCAACGTCGGCAAGTCCACCCTGGTCAACCGCATCCTGGGCACCAAGGTGGCCATCGTCTCGGACAAGCCCCAGACCACCCGCACCGAGGTGCGTGGGGTCCTCAACCGGCGGGACCCCCAGGGTGAGCTGGAGGCCCAGGTGGTGTTCGTCGACACCCCCGGCATCCACCGGCCCCGCACCGAGCTGGGGAACCGGCTCAACGCCACCGCCACGAGCGCCATCGGCGACGTCGACGTGGTGTGCCTCGTCATCGATGCCAGCGCCCCCCTCGGACCGGGCGACCGGTTCATCGCCCAACGGGTGCCGCGCGACTCGATCGTGGTGGTGAACAAGGTCGACGCCGCGGCGCCCCAGGCGGTGCTGCGCCAGCTGGCCAAGGCGGCCACGCTCGATCTCAGCGAGTACTTCCCCGTGTCGGCCCGCACCGGCGACGGGGTGGACGCGCTCGTCGAGCATCTCATCGACCGGCTGCCGGTGGGGCCGGCCTACTACCCCGAGGACATGGTCACCGACGTGCCCGAGGCGTTCTGGGTGGCGGAGCTGGTCCGAGAGCAGCTGCTGGCGGTGGCCCGTGACGAGCTTCCCCATTCGATCGCCACCCGAGTCACCGAGTGGGAGTGGCCTCGGATCCGGTGTGAGATCCTCGTCGAGCGGGAGTCCCAGAAGGGCATCGTGATCGGCAAGAAGGGCTCGGTGCTGAAGAGCGTGGGCATCGCCGTGCGCCGCCAGCTCCCCGACGAGGTGTACCTGGAGCTGTTCGTGAAGGTCGACAAGGACTGGCAGCGCCGCCCCAAGGCCCTCGAGCGACTGGGCTACTGACCCGGGACCTCCACTCGGGGTGCGGCCGACCCGGCCGTCGCCGTCGCCCCCGCGGCGCCGCTCGCGAGCGTGAGGGGGTCGGCGTGCGCCACGCCGTCGGGCGCGGCCCGCAGCGCCGTGAGGAACGCCTCGACCTCGGCCCGGTCCTTCGTCCGGCGCATCGGCGGCAGGGCGCGCACGATGTCCCATCGGTACGTTCCGGTGGCCAGGCGCGAGTCGAGCACCGCGACCACCCCGCGGTCGTCCGCCGAGCGGATGAGCCGGCCGGCCCCTTGGGCCAGCAGGGTTGCCGCCCGGGGTAGGTCGATCAGCCGGAAGGCGTCGGCGCGGGCCCGCTCCCGCCGGGCCTGCAGCAGCGGGTCGTCGGGGCGCGGGAACGGCAGTCGGTCGATGGTGACCAGGCTCAGCGACGAGCCGGGCACGTCGACGCCCTGCCAGAAGCCCATTGTGGCGAACAGGCTGGTCTCGGGCTCGTCGGTGAATCGGCGCACGAGCGCGGTCTTGGGGAGGTCGCGCTGCGTGAGCACCGGGAGGTCGATGCGGGCCGCCACCGCCTCGGCCGCCGCGCTCATCACCCGCCAGCTGGTGAACAGCGAGAGGGTGCGCCCGCCGGCGGCGGTGATGAGCGCCACGAGCTCGTCGACGAGGGCGGCCTCGTAGGCCGGCAGGCGGGGCTCGGGCAGGTGGGCGGCGCAGTAGAGCAGCGCATGGTGCTCGAAGTCGAAGGGGCTGCCGACGTCGAGCTGGGTGACCTCTGCCTCGTCCAGGCCGAGGTGGGTGGGCAGCGCCGGCGGGATCGTCGCGCTGGTGAGCACGGCGGTGCACGAGCTCCACAGCGACTCGCGGAGCACCTCGCCGACGTCGATGGGGGCCACCTTCAGCGAGGGGTTCGTGTCCGGCCCGGCGACCCAGGCCACGTGGGTCGGCGGCACGTCCATCACGGCGTCGACGTCGTCGGTGAGCGAGGTGGTGGCCTTGACGGCCCGCTCGCGCCGGGCGGCCACGTCGCCGGGCGCGTCCGAAGGCACCGCCCGCAGCGCCGACTGGGCTCGCTCGAGGCGGTCACGGGCGGCCAGCAGGGCCTCGGCCAGGGCCGGCCCGACAGTGCCCCGCAGGCGCCGGTCGACCTCGGGGGCCAGCGCCGCGGTCAGGCGGTCACCGGCGGCGTCGAGGACGGTGGCGAGGGACGGGTCGTCGATGATCGCGCCCACGGTGCGGGCCAGCGCGTGGAAGCGGCCGCCGCTCAGCTCGAACCCGGCGGTGGCCGAGATCACCTCCTCCACCTGGTGGGCTTCGTCGAACACGACCACCCCGTGCT
Organism: Acidimicrobiales bacterium; assembly: GCA_044221555.1. Lineage (GTDB taxonomy): Bacteria > Actinomycetota > Acidimicrobiia > Acidimicrobiales > DATDAH01 > JAEUJM01. The sequence continues at coordinate 601,087 of JBGAOY010000001.1, read as the reverse complement.
CGGGCAGCACCGCTCCGCCACTGGCCAGATGGGTGCCGTACAGGTGGGTGTTCACCACGATGATGTCGGCGGCCGCGGCCCGGCGCCGGGCGTCCTCGGCGAAGCAGGCCTCACCCTGGGGGCACTTGGCGGCACCAGGGCATTCTCGGGGCCCGACGCTGACCGCGGCCCATGTGGTGGCCGAGGGCTCGAAGGCCAACTCGGCCCGGTCGCCCGTGTCGGTCTCGTCGGCCCAGTCGAGCAGCAGGTCGAGGTCTCGCGTCGACACCCGGTCGCCCGCGTCGTCGAGGCCCAAGGCGGTCTGGTCGGTGTCGAGCTCGCTGATCCGTTGGCGGCAGAGGTAGTTGGAACGGCCCTTCAACAGCGCGTAGTCGAGGTCTCGGTCGAGGTGGTCGGCCAGGAATGGGAGGTCCTTGGTGAAGAGCTGGTCCTGGAGGGCCTTGGTGGCGGTGACCACCACCACCCGCTTGCCGCTCTCGGCTGCCGGCACCAGGTAGGCCAGGGACTTGCCGGTGCCGGTGCCGGCCTGGACGATCAGGTGCCGCTCGTCCTGGATCGCCCGGGCCACGGCGCCGGCCATGTCGCGCTGGCCCCCTCGATGCTCACCGCCCCCGGGCAGTGCGGCGGTGACCCGGTCGAGCGTCTCGACACTGCGGCGTTCCAGGCTCACGTCTCCCGCTCCTGTTCGCTTCGCTCACGGGCCGCTCGGGCCACGCCCTCGTGCCTCGGGCTCACGTCGCCACCCTACGGGGGTGCCGCGGCGTCGCCGTGCCCGCCTCCCCCGATGCGATCGGGACAGGCGGTAGGTTGCAGGGGTGGTGCCGGCCGACATAGATCTCTCGCGCGTCCCGACGCACGTCGCGCTCGTCATGGACGGCAACGGCCGCTGGGCCGAGCAGCGCGGGCTCAAGCGCACCGAAGGCCATGCCGCCGGCGAGGAGGCCCTCTTCGACACCGTCGAGGGCGCCCTCGAGCTGGGCATCCACTGGCTCACCGTCTACGCCTTCTCCACCGAGAACTGGAAGCGACCACCCGACGAGGTGCGCTACCTGATGGGCTTCAACGAGTCCATCCTGCGCCGGCGGCGCGACGAGTTGAACGACCGTGACGTGCGGATGCGCTTCGTGGGCCGGCGGGGGTGGCGGGTGCCCAAGCGCCTCATCCGCCGCATGGACGAGTCGATCGAGCTCACCCGGCACAACACCACGATGACCTTCACGATCGCGTTCAACTACGGCGGCCGGGCCGAGATCGTCGACGCGGTGCGGGCGCTGGTGGCCGAGGGCACACCCGCCGACAAGATCACGGAGGCGTCGATCCGCAGCCACCTGTACGACCCGGAGATGCCCGACCCCGACCTGATGGTCCGTACCTCGGGGGAGTTCCGCATCTCCAACTACCTCCTGTGGGAGATCGCCTACAGCGAGCTCGTGTTCACCGAGGTGCTGTGGCCCGACTTCCGTCGCGAGCACCTCTTCGACGCCGTCCGCGAGTACCAGCGGCGCGAGCGCCGCTTCGGGGGCCTCGACAAGGACGGCGATCGCCGCAAGCGCGGCGCCGGCTGACGCCATGGCCCTCTACCGGGATCACGGCATCGTGCTGCGCACCCACAAGCTGGGCGAGGCCGACCGGATCGTGGCCCTCTACACGGCCGGTCACGGCAAGGTGCGGGCGGTGGCCAAGGGGGTGCGGAAGACCCAGTCGAAGTTCGGGGCCCGCCTCGAGCCCACCAGCCACGTGGCCGCCCAGTTCTACGAAGGGCGCACCCTCGACATCGTGACCCAGGTGGAGACGGTGGACCAGTTCCGCACCCTCCGGGACGACCTCGACCGCTTCGCCCGTGCCTCGGCCATGCTCGAGGCGGTCGACCAGATCAGCGACGACGCCCCACCCAGCGTCGCGCTCTACCAGCTGCTGCTGCGGGCGCTGCGCACGCTGTCGGCCCATACATCGACGCTGGTGGTCGCCGGCTTCTTCTGGAAGCTGCTCGCGCTCGAGGGCCTCCGTCCGGTGGTCGATCGCTGTGTCCGGTGTGGCAGCGACGACGACCTGGTGGCGTTCGACCTGGACGAGGGCGGGGTCCTGTGCCGGGGCTGTCGCCGGGGGACCGCGGTCAGCCCGCCCGCGGTGGTGCTGTTGCAGCAGATCCTCGGTGGGCAGCTGGGTGCCGCGCTCGACGCTCCGGACTCACCGGCCAGCCACGAGGTGGAGCTGTTGGCCACCCGGGCCCTCGAGCACCACCTCGAGCGCCGCCTGCGCTCGTTCGGCGTGCTCGAGCAGGCCTGACCCGAGTACCGGGAGCGAGCACCGACCATCCGGCGCCCGGGGGCGCGGAACGCGCTGATGAGCGGAGCGCACCGGAGTCGGGCCGTGCGCGAGGGGCCGTCTGGGTCAGTCGCGGGGTGCGAGTAGCGGCCCGAGGCTGTTGGTGTCGCTCGTCGCCGCCAGGACGATCGCGAAGATGATGTACCCGACGAAGAGGCCGATGACGACGTAGCCGATGATGAGGCCGGCGAGCGCGAGGCCCTCGCCCTGCTGCGCGCCGTTCGAATCGCGGATCTGCGATCGGGCCATGTGCCCGAGGATCACGGCCGGGATGCAGGAGACGCAGGTGACCAAGCTGGCCACCCCGCACACCAACGAGGCGATGGCCAGTCCGTTGGTGGTGACGGTCTGGTACGCCGGGGCCACGTACGGGTTCGAGTAGGGCGTGACCGCCGGCGGGGTGGTCGACCAGGGACCGGCCGGCGCGGACGGCGCGGGGTCCTGTGGCGGGTACCACTTGCCGTCCGACGCCTGCCACCATCCGGGGCCCTGCGCGTAGTCGCTCATGGGGGCAGCTTGGCACGGTCGCGTGGGCTCTGGCGGCACCGCCCGGCCGGCCGCCCCCGGACGGCGGTCGCCGTTGGTAACGTGCGGGCGTCCTACTACTTGTGAGGTCTGACATGAGCGACTACCCACCTCCGCCGCCGGGCGGCCCGGACCCGAGCGAGACGGTGTGGTCGGCACCCCCGCCACCGGGGGGCGAGCCGCCGCCCGAGCCTGACCCCGCGGCCCAGGCCCCACCGCCCGCGCCCGGGTACACCCCACCGCCGGCGCCGGGGTACGCGCCGCCGCAGCAGGGGTACGCGCCGCCCCAGCAGGGGTACGCGCCGCCGCAGCAGGGGTACGCGCCGCCGCAGGCCGGCTACGCGCCCCAGCCCGCCTACTCGGCGCCCATGGCCGTGGGCGCCGACGGACGCCCCCTCAAGTCGAAGATGACCGCCGGCCTACTGGGGATCTTCCTCGGCAGCATCGGGGTGCACCGCTTCTACCTGGGCTACACGGGCATCGGGGTGGCGCAGATCTTCGTCACCCTGTTCACCTGCGGCATCGGGGGGATCTGGGGCCTGATCGAGGGCATCTTGATCCTCACCGGCTCACCGAGCCTGTCCACCGACGCCGAGGGCCGACCGCTGGCCGAGTAGCGCCCGACGGTTCGCCCAGGTCGCGTCCGTTCGGATGTCGGGGGCTGCTGGTGCGACCGATCCGGCGACCCGGACCGGGCCCGGGCGCTACTGCAGCGGCACCCCGCGGGCGTCGGTCTGCACGCCACCGCAGAGGATGATGATGCCGTCGACGAAGCCCCAGATGGCGCCGATGCCACAGGTGAACAGGCTGATGAGCAGCTGGGCGGCGCCGATCCCGCCGTAGCCCAGGTAGAAGCGGCCGATGCCCAGACCGGGGAAGAAGATCTGGAGCAGGCCGGCCGCTACCCGCGACTTGGGTGGCCCGGTGACGAAGGCCGGATACGTGGGCTGCTGCGGTGCGGCCACGTTGACGACGATGTTCTGCGAGCCCTGCTGCGGGTTGGCGATGACCGGCATCGACGGCTGCTGCTGTTGGCCGCCCGGTGCGGTCTCGGGGGGATACCAGAGGCCGTCCGCGGCCAGCCACCAGCCGGCCTCGTTCGGCTGGTAGTTCACCGGTGCCCGTCGCATGGGCTGGGGGACCGCCGGCGCCGGGGCCATCGGGGGTGGGTACCCGGGTTGCTGGATCGGCCGGGCCTCGCTGAGGTAGATCTCGTCCGCGCGTGTGGCGGGCAGGCCCGCATCGGAATTTATGTCACCCATCGCCAGGTTCCCCCCATGGATCGGTGGATCCCGTCGCTGGATCCGCTCGCCGGCCGCGACCCTAGCAAGGAGCCGGGTGCCGCTCGCGCGCTGGTCGGCGCAGGGCGCTCGTGCCGCCTACTGCGAGATGGGCGTCCACTGCTGGGTGGCGTCGTCGAACTGCAGCCACGTGCCCTGCGCCGCGTCCCACTGGATGTAGGCGTTGCGGGCCGGGTCCCATTGCGGCTCGGTGCCCGACGCCGCCGGGGCGGCCATGGGCGTGGTCGGCTCGGCGACGGGCGGGGCCCCACCGAAGGGGCTCTCCTTGCTCACCGGTGGCGCCGCCGGTGCGGCCGGGGCGTAGGGGGCGCCGGCGGCTGGGGCGCCCGGAGCGGCGGCGCCGTAGGGGGCGGCCGCACCCACCGGGGTGCCGTAAGGCTCCGCGGCCGCACCCGCGACGCCGATGGGGCGCCCGGCGTCGGCCTTGCCCACCACGAAGGTCTTGGCGACCATGTCGCCCACTCGCTGGTGCTTCTTCGTGGTGATCGCGGTGATGAGGCCGATGAGGAAGCAGAACATCAGGTCGACGATGAGGAACAGCGCCCGCACGATCCCCTTGCCGGCACCGGGTGCCTCGCCCTGCTCGTTGACGGTCTTCAGGCCCAGCAGCGCCTTGCCGGGCGTCACGCCTTTGAGGCCCTCGACGACGCCGAACACGACGATCAGGTAGCCCCAGTACACGAGCCAGACCACTGCGGCCTTGCCGCCCCCGACCCCGTACACCGTGTCGCCGATGTTGGCGCAGGTGCCCGTGCAGGTGGCGAAGTCGTTGTCGGCCGAGTCGGCGAGCAGGAAGAACACGATCAGGTACAACGCCATCCAGATGGCGAAGTCGATGAGGAAGGCGAGGACACGCTTGCCGACGACGGCGGTGGGATCGGCTGCGGGTTGGTAGGCGCTCACGCCACCCTTTCTACCCCATCCGTGAGGGGTCCACGAGCCGCCACTTCTGGGCGGCCTCGTCCCAGCCGATCCACCGCTCGACCGACGGCTCCCACCGTACGTAGGTGTCGAGCGACTCGTTCCACACGGGCTCGAGCGACCGCTCGCGGGTCGGGGCCGGCGCGGCTGCCACGGGAGCCGGTTCCGGGGCCGGTGCGGGCGCGGCGGCCGACGGCGTCGGGGGCGCGGGCTCGAACACCGAGGGCGGTCGGCCCCCCGTGTCGGCGACGAGGTCGGCATCGAATTCGTCCTCGTGCTCGACGTCGCCGCCGTCGCCGCCGGCCAACTCGACCTCGGACGCGGGGATGCGCTCGGGTCGGTCGTCGGTGTGGTCGCCGGCGAGGCGGGCCGCGAACGCCCGGTCGACCACGAAGGTGCCGGCCGCGAAGTCGCCGACCCGGCGGTGGCCCTTGGTGAAGGTGGCGAGGATGAAGGCGAGGGGCAGCACGATCTCGATCAGGTCGATCGGCCACAGGATCGTGCGCAGGAGCGCACGGCCGATGCCGGGGCGGGCCTCCTCGCGGGTGACGCAGCGGACACGGCACAGCGACTTGCCGGCCGTGCGGCCCGTGAGCCCCTGGACGATCACCCAGTCGACCAGCAGCACCACCCAGAAGAGGCCGACCGCCAGCCAGAACTTGTTGCCCGGGACAACCAGCACCGAATCACCGACGGCGGGCACGCCCTTCGGGAACCAGAGCGTGGCGTCGCCGCTCTCGAAACGGAAGCCGTTGGGCTCGGCGGCGATGGCCGTGCCCGTGAAGCGCTCGCCGAACACCACGACCGTTGCCACGAACGTGGCGATGAACACGAACACGTCGATGAGCCACGCGAGCGTCCGCCGGGCGAGCACGCGGGTTGGGTCGCTGCGCCGCGCGTCGTCGTTCACAGTGCCTATTCCTACCGCATCGGGGACCTCAAGGGAGACCAGAGGCGGAGCGGTAGCCTCCCACCGATGTCCGCCGACGCCCCTCCCGCCACCGCCGAGCCCGACGAGCCCGGCCACATCGACACCGAACGCATGGAGCAGGTGGTCAACCTGGCCAAGCGCCGGGGGTTCGTGTTCCCGTCCGCCGAGATCTACGGCGGGTTCCGGTCCACGTACGACTACGGGCCCATCGGCGTGCTGCTCCTGCGCAACGTGAAGGACGCGTGGTGGCGATCGATGGTGCAGCTCCGCGACGACGTGGTCGGCCTCGACGCCGCGATCCTCTCGCCGCCCGCCATCTGGGAGGCGTCGGGGCACCTGGCCAACTTCACGGACCCGCTGGTCGACTGCCGCAGTTGCGGTGCCCGTCACCGGTCCGACGACATCCCCGACCCGGACACCTGCCCCACCTGCGGCGAGACGGGTACCTTCACCGAGGCCCGGCAGTTCAACCTCATGTTCAAGACCCATGCCGGGGCCGTGGAGGAAGACGCCGCGGTCGCCTACCTGCGCCCCGAGACCGCGCAGGGCATCTTCGTCAACTTCGCCAACGTGTTGCAGTCCAGCCGGAAGAAGCCGCCCTTCGGCATCGCCCAGATCGGCAAGTCGTTCCGCAACGAGATCACGCCCGGCAACTTCATCTTCCGCACGCGGGAGTTCGAGCAGATGGAGATGGAGTACTTCGTCCCGCCGGACGAGGCGGGCAAGTGGTTCGAGTACTGGTGTGCAGAGCGCCTCCAGTGGTACGTCGACCTGGGCATCGATCCGGCGCACCTGCGCATGCGGGCCCACGCCGCCGACGAGCTCAGCCACTACTCGGCGGGCACCTCCGACGTGGAGTACCTGTTCCCGTGGGGCTGGGGCGAGTTGGAGGGCGTGGCCAACCGTGGCGACTACGACCTGCGTCAGCACGCAGCCGCCTCGGGCGAGCGGCTCGACTACTTCGACCCCGCCACCGAGTCGCGCTACGTGCCGCACGTGATCGAACCGGCGGCCGGCGCCACCCGCACGATGATGGCGTTCCTCCTCGACGCCTACGACGAGGAGGAGGTGCGAGGCGAGACCCGCACGGTGCTGCGGCTGCACCACCGCCTGGCGCCCTACAAGGTGGCGGTGCTGCCGCTCTCGAAGAAGGACACGCTCACGCCCATGGCGCGTGAGGTGCTGGGGCTGGTCCAGGGCGAGTTCATGTGCGACTACGACGAGACGCAGGCGATCGGCCGCCGCTACCGACGTCAGGACGAGCTGGGCACGCCCTACTGCGTGACGGTGGACTTCGACTCGCTCGAGGACGGCGCCGTCACGGTGCGCGAGCGCGACTCGATGGAACAGGACCGTGTGCCGGTCGGCGACCTGGTGGCCCACCTGCACGAACGGCTGGGCTGACATGTCCACGGGCGATGCGTCGGGCGAGTGGTTCAGCGCCAACCGCGAGCTCTGGGACGAGCGGGTGCCCATCCACCTCGACTCCGAGTTCTACGGCGTCGAGGAGTTCCGCGCCGGCCGCTCCACGTTGCTGCCCTTCGAGGTCGACGAGGTCGGCCCGGTGCGCGGTCTCGAACTGGTGCACCTGCAGTGCCACTTCGGCCTCGACACGCTGTCGTGGGCGCGGCACGGGGCCCGGGTGACCGGTCTCGACTTCTCGGCGCCGGCGGTCGAGGCCGCCCGCTCGATCGCGGTCGACTGCGGTCTCGACGCCCGCTTCGTGGCCGCCAACGTGTACGACGCGCTCGACGTGCTGGACCACCGGTTCGACGTGGTCTACGTCAACCTCGGCGCGCTCAACTGGCTGCCCGACGTGTGGCAGTGGGCCGAGATCGTGGCCGCGCTGCTGCGCCCCGGTGGGCGGCTGTACCTGCGCGAATCGCATCCCTTCGCCGACGCGCTGGCCGACGACAGCCTCGAGGTGGGCTACGACTACTTCGCCGACGCCGAGCCGCTCAGCTGGGAGGACGCCGGCACCTACGCCGACGCCGAGGCCGAGACCGTGCACAACCGGTCGTTCGAGTGGCAGCACCCGATCAGCGAGGTGGTGTCGGCGGTGCTGGCCCAGGGCCTGCACCTCGACCTGCTGCACGAGCAGCCCTTCACCGTGTTCGAGCGGTGGCCCTTCCTCGAGCGCCACGACGACGGCACCTACTGGATGCCCGAGGATCGCCCGGTGCTACCGCTCATGTACACCCTCAGAGCCACCAAGGTGGGTTAAGTGATGTCCGACAACGGCTTCGTGTACGGCTTCGACCACCCTCACGCCGAGGCGCCGATGCTGCTCAAGGACCTCCTGGGGGGCAAGGGCGCCAACCTGGCGGAGATGACGTCGGTGCTCGGCCTCCCCGTGCCGCCCGGCTTCACGATCACCACCGAGGCCTGCCGTGCCGCCCTGGCCGGCGGCTGGCCCGACACCCTGGCTGCCGAGGTGACCGACCACGTGGCCCGGCTCGAGTCCGCGATGGGCCGGCGGCTTGGTGCCGGTGACGACCCCTTGCTGGTGAGCGTCCGGTCGGGGGCCAAGTACTCGATGCCCGGGATGATGGACACGATCTTGAACTTGGGCCTCAACGACGAGTCGGTCGAGGCCCTCGCCGCGGCCACCGACGACCGTCGCTTCGCGCTCGACTCGTACCGCCGCTTCATCCAGATGTACGGCAAGGTGGTGTTGGGGGTGCCGGGCGAGGAGTTCGACCGCCGCTTCGACGGCGCCCGCGACCTCGCCGGCGTCTCCGCCGACCACGAGGTGCCCGCCGACCTGCTGGCGCTCGTGATCGACCGCTACCAGGCGCTGGTGCACGCGCACACCGGCGAGCCGTTCCCGCAGGACCCGGTCGTGCAGTTGCACGGGGCCATCGACGCGGTGTTCCGGTCGTGGCAGTCGCCGAGGGCGGTGACCTACCGGCGGCGTGAGCACCTGCCCAACAATCTGGGCACCGCGGTCAACGTGCAGGCGATGGTGTTCGGCAACCGCGACGACGAGTCGGGCACCGGTGTGGGCTTCACCCGCGACCCGGCCACCGGAGCGGCCGGCAGCTTCGGGGACTTCCTCGTCAACGCCCAGGGCGAGGACGTGGTGGCCGGCATACGGGCCACCCAGCCCCTGCACGAGATGGGCGAGCGGTGGCCCGAGCTCTACCGCCAGCTGCAGGAGATCTTCGCCACCCTCGAGCAGCACTACCGCGACATGTGCGACACCGAGTTCACGGTGGAGCAGGGCAAGCTGTGGATGCTCCAGACCCGGGTGGGCAAGCGCACCGGTACTGCCGCGCTGCGCCTGGCGGTGGCGATGGTGGACGATCCGTCGATCAGCCTCACCCACGCCGAGGCCATCGAGCGGGTGTCTGCCGACCACCTCGACCAGGTGCTGCACCCCCAGTTCGACCACGTTGAGCACCAGGTGCTCACCGTCGGCCTCGCGGCCTCACCCGGCGCCGCCGTGGGCAAGGTGTACTTCGACGCCAACGACGCGGTGACCGCCGCCCATGCGGGCGAGGAGATCATCCTGGTGCGCCAGGAGACGTCGCCCGAGGACGTGCACGGCATGGAGGTCTCGCAGGGCATCCTCACCTCGCGCGGTGGCCTGGTCAGCCACGCCGCGGTGGTGGCGCGGGGCTGGGGCAAACCGGCGGTGTGCGGTGCCGAGGCCATCCACGTGGGCGTCGACCACTTCACCGTGGGGGACGTCACGGTGCACCAGGGCGAGGTGATCTCGATCGACGGCACCACCGGCGAGGTGGTGCTGGGCGCCATGCACCTGACCGCCGGCGAGACGCCGCCGGAGTTCGACACCATCCTCGGCTGGGCGGACGAGGTCCGGGGCACGGCCCTCGGGGTGCGGGCCAACGCCGACACCGGCGAGGACGCGACGCGGGCGAGGCAGCACGGGGCGGAGGGCATCGGCCTGTGCCGGACCGAGCACATGTTCCTGGGTGATCGCCTGCCGGTGGTGCGCCGCATGATCCTGGCCGACACCCCCGAGGAGGAGGCCGCGGCGCTCGACGAGCTGGGACGCGTGCAGCGCGAGGACTTCGAGACGATCCTCGAGGCCATGGACGGGCTACCGGTGACCGTCCGGCTGCTCGACCCGCCGCTGCACGAGTTCCTGCCCGACGTCGAGGAGTTGGCGGTGCGCGAGGCCAGGATCGGCCTCGACGAGCGCGAGACCGCATTGCTGGCCGCGGCCCGCAGTTGGCAGGAGGCCAACCCCATGCTCGGCACGCGCGGGGTGCGCCTCGGCGTGTTGAAGGACGGGCTGTACCGCATGCAGGTGCGGGCGCTGCTCGAGGCCGCGGCCCGGCGCCGCTCGGCCGGCGGGCGCCCGATCGTCGAGATCATGATCCCGCTGGTGGTGTCGGAGGCCGAGCTGGCCCTGGCCCGCAGCTGGGTGGAAGAGGAGTTGGCGGGGCCGGCCGGCGAGGGGGTCGAGCCCGGCGACGTGCGCATCGGCACCATGATCGAGACGCCCCGCGCCGCGGTCTGCGCCGACCAGATCGCCCGTCAGGCCGACTTCTTCTCCTTCGGCACCAACGACCTCACCCAGATGACCTTCGGCTTCAGCCGCGACGACGTCGAGGGCCGGCTCATGGACACCTACCTCGAGCACGGGCTGATCGTCGGCGATCCCTTCGACAGCATCGACGTCGACGGTGTCGGCGGGCTGGTGGCCATGGCCATCGAGCGGGCTCGGGGGGTCAAGCCCGACCTGAAGATGGGCGTGTGCGGCGAGCACGGTGGGGATCCCGCGTCGATCGCGCTGTTCCACCGGCTCGGCCTCGACTACGTCTCGTGCTCGCCCTTCCGCGTGCCGATCGCCCGCCTCGAGGCCGCCCGAGCCGTCCTCGCCGACGCGGCCGACCACTGACCCGGACGGGCACCTGACCCGTGGGGATCGTCGACGAGGACGTCGTCCGCGTCCGCGAGGCCACCGACATGGTGGCGGTCGTGTCCCAGCACCTGCAGTTGAAGCGGGTCGGGAACCGGTGGGTGGGGCTGTGCCCGTTCCACGCCGAGAAGTCGCCCTCGTTCTCGGTGAACGCCGAGCAGGGCCTGTACTACTGCTTCGGCTGCCAGGCCAAGGGCGACGCCATCACGTTCGTACGCGAGATCGAGCACCTCGACTTCCCCGGAGCGGTGGAGTGGCTGGCGGCGAAGGCCGGCATCACCGTGCGCTACACCGACACCGGCGAGAACGAGGGCCGCAAGCGTCGCAAGCGCCTGGTCGAGACCATGGCCCGGGCGGTGGACTGGTACCACGACCGGTTGTTGTCGGGCGCCGACGCGAAGGAGGCACGTGGCTACCTGCGGACCCGGGGCTTCGACGGTGAGAAGGTGCGCCGGTACCGGCTGGGTTGGGCGCCCGACGACTGGGACGCGCTCGCCCGGTTCCTCACGGTGCCCGACGACGTCCTGAAGGACAGCGGCCTCGGGTTCGTGAACCGGCGGAACCGTCAACAGGACGCGTTCCGGGGGAGGGTGCTGTTCCCCATCTTCGACGTGCAGGGAGACCCGGTGGCCTTCGGCGGTCGGATCCTGCCGGGCCACGACGGGCCCAAGTACAAGAACTCGTCCGAGTCGGCGCTGTACGCCAAGTCGAAGGTGCTGTACGGGCTGAACTGGATGAAGGCGGGCATCGTGGAGGCCGATGAGGCCATCGTGTGCGAGGGCTACACCGACGTCATCGGCTTCGCCGACGCGGGCATGCCGCGCGCCGTGGCCACCTGTGGCACGGCGCTCACCGAGGAGCACTTCCGCATCCTCAAGCGGTACGCGCACCGCGTGGTGTTGGCCTTCGACGCGGACGCCGCCGGTCAGGCCGCCGCCGAGCGGTTCTACGAATGGGAGAAGGCCTACGAGATCGACGTGGCCGTGGCCGACCTGCCCCCGGGGGTCGACCCGGCCGACCTGGCCCGCACCGACCCGGCCGGCCTCGTCGCCGCGGTAGAGAACGCCACGCCCTTCCTCGGCTTCCGCGTGCGGCGGGCGCTGGCCGGCGGGTCGGTGAGCTCACCGGAACGGCGGGCCCGCACCGCCGAGGCCGCCCTGGCCGTCATCGCCGAGCATCCCAGCGACCTGGTCCGCGACCAGTACGTGATGGAGGTGGCCGATCGGTGCCGGCTCGATCCCGACCAACTGCGGGCACAGCTCACCCGCGTCGGGAGTCGTGTCGAGGCCCGCCCGGCCGTACCGGTGCGCCCCCACCCGCACCACGACAGCGCCGAGGTCGAGGCGCTGCGGCTCGCGGTGCACCACCCCGATTCGGTGGCCCACCTGCTCGACGAGGTGCTCTTCGAGGACGAGTTGCACGCCGCGGTGTTCCGGGCGCTGGCGCCCGGTGGCACCATGCACGAGGTGCTCGAGCGGTGCGATCCCGCCGCCGCCGACCTGCTGCAGCGGCTGGTCGTGGAAGAGGCCGACGCCGACCCGGACAACGTGGCCAGCCTGTTGACGGCGGCGGCCGCGCGTCGGTCGCTGCGCCGGCTCGACGCCGCCAACCGACGGGCACACGATCCGGCCCGCTCACAGCGCATCGCCTGGCTGAAGATGACCATCGAGCAGGTCGACCCGGACGACGCCGACCCAGAGGCTCGCGCCCAGTTGTTAGCCTGGCTCGTGGAGGAGGCCACCGTGGCCGAGGAGAACCCATGACTGACGGGGCACAGCCGCTCGGGGGGGCGATGCTGACGAACTCAACGGAGTCCAACGGCTCCCGGCCGCCCCTGCACCTCCGGGTGGGTGATCGGTGACCGACGCACTGACCCCGGCGCCGGCCTCCGGTGGGCCCGGCGACGGGGATGGCGCCGGCGACGACACCGGTGTCGACCCCGGAGTCGATGTGGCGGTCGAGCACCACGACGCATCGCTCCTCGAGGTCGCGGGCGACCCCTTGCCACCCTGGGCAGGGATCCCCGAGTCGGACATGCAGGCCCTGCTCGCCCGCGGTCGGGCCAAGGGCGAGCTCAGCCTGGACGAGGTGCTCGTGGTGATGAAGGACGTCGAGGTGTCCACCGACGTCATCTTGGGGGTGCGCTCGCTCCTGCACCGCGAAGGCATCGCCCTCGACGAGACCCTCGACGCCTCGCTACGGCCGGCGGAGGGCCCCAAGGCTCGCGCTCCCCGGTCGTCCGCCTCCGCCGACGGCCAGGGCGGCGGCACGGCCGACCCCGTGCGGATGTACCTGAAGGAGATCGGCCGGGTATCGCTGTTGAACGGCGAGCAGGAGGTCGAGTTGGCCAAGCGCATCGAGGCGGGCACGAATGCCGCCGAGTGCCTGGCCGATGCGGCGGCGGCCGAGCGCGACCTCTCGTTCGACGAGCGCCGCCGGCTGCAACGGCTGGTGTCGGACGGTGAGGTGGCCAAGCAGGCGCTCACCCAGGCCAACCTGCGCCTGGTCGTGTCGATCGCCAAGCGCTACGTGGGCCGGGGCATGCTGCTGCTCGACCTGATCCAGGAGGGCAATCTCGGCCTCATGCGGGCGGTCGAGAAGTTCGACTACACCAAGGGCTTCAAGTTCTCCACCTACGCGACGTGGTGGATCCGCCAGGCCATCACCCGCGCCATCGCCGACCAGGCCCGCACGATCCGCATCCCCGTGCACATGGTGGAGTCGATCAACAAGGTGTACCGGGTGCAGCGCCAGATGATGCAGGAGCTCGAGCGCGAGCCCACCATCGAGGAGCTGGCGGAGAAGGTCGACATGAGCCCGCAACGGGTGCGCGAGATCCGCCAGATCAGCCAGGACCCGCTGTCGCTCGACTCGCCGGTGGGCGAGGAGGACGACTCGAACCTGGGTGACTTCATCGAGGACCAGCACGCCGAGGCGCCCGCCGAGGCGGCGGCCCGCAAGATGCTCGGCGACGCGGTCATCGAGGCGCTCGACGAGCTGAACGACCGTGAGAAGCAGGTGGTGCGCCTGCGCTTCGGCCTCGACGACGGCCAGCCCCGCACGCTCGAGGAGGTGGGCCGCGAGTTCGGTGTGACCCGCGAGCGCATCCGCCAGATCGAGTCGAAGACGTTGGCGAAGCTGCGCCATCCGCACCGCAGCCAGAAGCTGCGGGACTACCTCGACGGCGAGTAGCCGGGACCTGCGGTCAGTTCGTCCACTCGGGTTGCAGCAGGTCGAGCGTGGGGTCGTCGGTGAGCGATCCCTCACGCCCCGTGGCCGTCCGCACCCGGGTGGCGGCGGACTGCACCGGCCCCGAGTCGGTGACCCGCTGGATGAGGCGGTTGATCTGCTCGTACCGCTGCCGGCCCGCCCTGGCGCCGAGGTAGTACCCGACGGCGCCACCGATGATCAGGCCTGTTCGGAATCTCATGACCCCGTTTCTACCCCGTCGAAGGCTGTCGCACCCCCTGGCGATGATCAGACCATGGGCTACCGGGGCAAGACCGCCGAGCAGGAGCAGGCCCGCGCGCTGCGGGCGCATTCGTGGACCCTCCAGGAGATCGCCGACGAGCTGGGGGTGGCCAAGAGCTCGGTGAGCCTCTGGGTCCGCGACGTCGACTTCGTGCCGAAGCCGCGCCAGCCGGGCCTGCACCGGGCCCCCCACCCGTGGAAGGTGCGCAAGGAGGCCGAGATCACCGAGATGCTCGAGGAGGGGCGGCGGCGCATCGGTGTGATGAGCGATCGCGACTTCTTCATCGCGGGCATAGCGCTCTATGCAGGAGAGGGCGCGAAAACCGACGGGGAGGTGAAGTTCGCGAACAGCGATCCTCGCATGCTGCTGCTGTTCTGCACCTGGCTCCGCCACTTCTTCGACATCGACGAGTCGCGGCTCCACCTCCGGCTGTACCTGCACCAAGGGCTCGACCTCGAGGCTGCGAACGACTTCTGGTCCGCGCTACTCGCCATCCCGGTCGAGCAGTTCTACAAGCCGTACCGGGCCGTGCCCGATCCCTCGATCCGCACGGCGAAGCACGTCTACGGCTGTCCGTCGGTCGGCTACTGCTGTACGCGCACCCACAGAAAGCTGATGGGCTTGGTGCACGCGCTGCTATCGTCAGAAGCCCTTCCGGGGTGGCGCAATCGGTAGCGCAGGGCACTGTTAATGCCAAGGTCGTGGGTTCGAACCCCACCCCCGGAGCCAGGATCACCCCGCCGAGCACTGTGCCCTCGGGCCCCCGGATGTGCGTTGCTCGCCCAGGCCAACCCGGCTCGAGTCGACGCCGCCCCGAAGTACCCTCCTGCGGACACGTGGGGCCCGTAGCTCAATGGTCAGAGCAGGCGACTCATAATCGCTCGGTTGCAGGTTCGATCCCTGCCGGGCCCACCATCCCTGATCCCATGGGGAAATGCTGGTTCGCGGCCGCCGGGGTGAGCATCGCCGGCCGAGCTGACGGCCAGTGCGGCGGCCAAGCGGGTCGACCGGGAGCGGTTGGCGGCGATGTTCTCGCCGGACTACGGGCGAGGCGGTGGTGAGCAGGGCGCCATGACCGCCGACTAGCTTTTCGCTCATGCTGTCGGCGCGGCGGATACTCGGCACCGTTGGCCTGGCGCTCATCGTCATGGGACTCGTGCTCGGTTTCGTGCCGACCAATCCGGGTGAGGACACGTGCGGCTCGCCCTTCGTGACCGGCGAGGACAACACTGAGGTGTGCGAGACCGTCGGCGGGAACTCCGACCGGCGGGCCTACGCCTTCGCTCTCATTCTCGGCGGCATGGTGCTTCTCTTGGGCGCTGGCGTGGGAATCGAAGCCGAGGAGGCGGCCCGGCGAGTCGAAGGTGAGGATTGACGCCTCGATGCTGCCGGCGGTGCGCCGGCCTGACTACCTGAATCGGTAGGGGTGGGCACCGGCGCCGCCGGGGCGCGACGCGTTCCCACTTTGTCGGCTCCGGTGAACACCTCGGGACCGGGTCAGTGGCCGAGTCGGACAGCGTGCACCGCCCCGCAGCAGCGGTGCTCAGTGCCACCCTCTCCGGCCGCGGGGACGGACACACCGAGGGCTGACCACGGTGACGCTGGTCGATCTCCGTGGCCCACCACCGCAGCAACCCGATGGGGCGGATCCGTCCGGTTACAGTCCGGGCATGGAGCCGATGAACCAGCAGGCGCCGGCCGCGCCGGACCGACCGCAGACGCCACCGGAGCCCGGCAAGGTGACCGGCCTTCGCTTCGCCAAGGTGCTCACCTGGCTGCTCTACGCGTACTTCGTGCTGGCCGTGATCGTCCTGGTGCTGGCGTTCTTCCTGCTGCTGTTCAACGCCAGCGAGACGGCCTCGTTCACCGAGTGGGTCTACCGCAGCGCCGACCGGGTGATGGAGCCGTTCCGGGGGATCTTCCCGACCAAGGAGGCCGGCAACGGCTCGGTCATCGACTTCGCCATGCTCTTCGGCGTGGTGATCTACGGCATCGTGGCCCTCCTGCTGCACAGCCTCGTCGAGTGGCTCGACTACAAGATCCGGCTCAACCGTTGGCGGGCCGCCCATCCGGGCGAGGCGTTGCCGCCGGTCTGAGCCACGGGAAGGGTCGTTCGACCCTGGGTGGCGGGGCCACCCGCACCCACACTGAGGGTCGATGTGGGCCCTCAGATCGACACAGGAGCTGCCGGGCGCCGCGCTGGTGCTCGCGGCCGCGATCCTCGTGTCGTGCGGCAGCGGCGTCGGCGACCGCGGCTACGACGAGGCGGTCACGTGGTCGGACGAGGCCACTGCCGACGTGGTCTCGGTGGACTCGGGTGGTGGCCTCCCGCCGCCTGAAGCGGTGCCCGAACGCTTCGAGGCCGTGCCCGACTTCGTCCTCTACGGGGACGGCACCGCCTACTGGCAGGACGACGACGGCTTCCGTACCGCCCGTGTCGACCACGACGGCGTGGCCACGGTGCTCGGTTGGGCGGGGGAGGCCGGGCTGCTCGACCCCGGGGGAGTGGACACCGGTGAGCCCGAGGTCTACGACGTCGGCGGCACCCGGTATCTCCTCAGCACCGGGTCGGGCACCCAGCAGACGGTGGTGTACGCGCCGGGCTTCGAGGGTGAGGACGTCGGTCTCAGCGCCGACGAGATCCGGGCCCGTGAGCGCATCGAGTCGTTTCGCGAGCAGCTCTTCGCCCTCGACCGCGCGCTTCCCGACGAGCGCTTCCTCCGCCCGGAGGCGCCGCTCGAGGGCCAGAGCTGGGAGGTGCTCACCCGTCCCACCTCGGCGGCCGACGACCAGCTCTCGGGCACCGAGCCGGTGTGGCGCATCGACGATCCCGCGGTGGCTGGCCGCTGCCGGGTGGTCAGTGGCGCCACCGCCGATCGGGTCGCCCGCGAGGTGGGGTCGACCGGCTCGGCCCAGATCTGGGCGGTCGACGATGAGCCGTGGGTCGTCGTGGCCCGGCCCCTGTTGCCTGGTGGCGCGGCACCGTGCCCGGGCGGCGGGTGATCCGGCGCCGGCGGGAACCGAGGGGTGGCCCACCGTCGTCTCAGGGACACGGCATACTGCCGGACCGAAAGAGGTGACCACCCATGCGCACCGCACCCCGCACCATCCTGCTCACCGCCGCGCTCGCCGGCCTGTTGCTCGTCGCCGCCTGCGGCAGCGACGGTGAGGACGTCGTCTCCAGTGGCGGCACCGGCGGCGACACGCCCACCTCCACCGGGGTCACGGGCATGAGCCTGCCGGGCGGCGGCGACGGCACGGCCACGGCATGGACGCGCATCGAGCCCACCGCCGACCTGGTCGGTGCGGTCGTGGCCCAGCCCGACGAGATCGTGGCCGACCCCACCGACGACACGGTGGTGCTCGTCCACTTCTACGGCGGCGTCGAGGACTGCTACGGGGCCCGAGCCACGGTGGTCCGCCAGGACGGGTCGGGGATCGAGATCAAGCTCGAGACCGGGTCCCGGCCCGAGGCCGCCGACCGGGCGTGCATCGAGATGGCCGTGGCCCAGGAGTTGGCGGTCACCCTCGACGCCCCCGTCGGCGACCGCGAGCTCACCGCAGTCCCAGCGGCATAGTCCCGCCCCGGGTCACCCGTCTCGATCGGCGAGACCACCACCGGCGGCCGTGGTGCCAGCATCACCACGGCCTCACCGGGTAGCCGGGTGTCGGCGCGGCCGGGGTGCCGTCATCGTGGGCGTCGATGTGGATGCTCTCGCTGCGGGACCTGCAGTGGCGCCGGCGACGGTTCATCATCGCCGTGGCGGCCACCGCGCTGATCTTCTCGCTGACCCTCCTGATGACGGGCGTCAGCGCCGGGCTCGACCACGAGGTCACACGGATCGTGCGCAGCTTCGGTGCCGATCGGTGGCTCGTCGCCGACGGCGCCACCGGCCCGTTCACCACCACCCGGCCCCTGCCCGACGCGAGCGTCGAACGGGTGGCGGCGGTCGCCGGGGTGCACGCGGCGGCGCCGCTCATCCTGTTCCGGGGCAGCATCGGGGGCGACGAACCCGAGGACATCAACCTCATCGGCTACGACGGGTCCGGCTTCGCCGCCCCCCGGCTGGCCGAGGGCCGGCAGGCGACCGGACCCGACGAGGTGGTCGCCGACACCGCGTTGGGCTACGACGTGGGCGACACCATCGAGTTCGTCGGGCGTGAGCGCACCGTCGTCGGCACCGCCGGTGGCATCACCTTCTTCTTCGGCCTGCCCACGTTGTTCGCTCCGATCGCCGACGTACAGGACCTGGCGTTCGGCGGGCAGCCCATCATCACCACGGTGATCACCCAGGGCACGCCCTCGACGCCACCCGACGGGATGACGGCGCTCACCACCCCACAGGTCGAGAACGACCTGCGCCGGCCGACCGCCAACGGCAAGAGCACCGTGGACTTCGTTCGCATCCTGTTGTGGCTGGTGGCCGCGGGCATCATCGCCTCGATCGTCTACCTGACCGCCATCGAGCGCACCGGCGACTTCGCGGTGCTCAAGGCGACGGGCGCGCCCACACGCCTGCTGGTGTCGACACTCGGCGTGCAGGCGGTGATCCTGGCGGTGGCCGCCGGGCTCCTGGCCATCCCGATCGCCCTGTCGCTGGCCCCCGGCTTCGATTTCGAGGTGGTCCTCCACGCCTCCGATTGCGTGCGGCTCGTCGCCGTCGCGCTGGTGGTCGGGCTGCTGGCCAGCCTCGCCGGCCTCCGCAAGGTGCTCACCGTCGACCCGGCACTGGCGTTCGGATGATCGGTGGCCACAGGTCCTCGGCCGCTGCGGCGACGGGTGGGACGGGCGCCGACCTGTGCCTGCGGGACGTCACCATCGAGTACTCGAGTGGTGGCTACGTGGTGCGTCCCATCGACGGCCTCGACCTCGATGTGCCGTCGGGGGAGTTGGTGCTGCTGCTCGGGGCCAGCGGTTGTGGGAAGACCACGCTGCTCTCCGCCCTGGGCTCGATCCTCACCCCGGCCCGGGGCAGCATCAGGATGGGCGACACCGAGGTGGTCGGGCTGACCGGCGCCGACCTCACCCGCTACCGCCGCCACCAGGTCGGGATCGTGTTCCAGAGCTTCAACCTGATCCCCAGCCTCACCGCCCTCCAGAACGTGGCCGCCCCGCTGCGGGCGGGCGGTGTGGGCCGCCGCGAGGCGACCCGACGGGCCGAGGCGCTCATGGAGCGGGTCGATCTGGTCGACCGCCGCCACCACCGCCCAGCCGACCTGTCGGGCGGTCAGGCCCAGCGGGTCGCGATCGCCCGGGCGCTGGCGTTCGACCCCCCGCTGATCCTCGCCGACGAGCCCACCGCCCATCTCGACTACATCCAGGTGGACGGGGTGATCCGCCTCCTGCGCGACCTGGCCGGCCCGGGGCGGCTGGTCGTGGTGGCCACTCACGACGACCGCCTGCTGCCGCTGGCCGACAGGGTGGTCGAGCTGAGCCCTCGAGCGGCGGGACGGGGCGGCCCGCCGAGGACGCGGTCGCTCGCCCCCGGTGAGGTGCTGTTCGAGCAGGGTGACGTGGGCGACCTGGTGTACGTCGTCGAGACCGGTGAGGTCGAGGTGCTGCGCCGGCGGGCCGACCAGCAGGACGAGCGCCTGGGTGCATTCGGGCCCGGCGACTACTTCGGTGAGTTGGCGCCCACCTTCGGGCTCCGCCGGTCGGCCACGGCGCGGGCGACGGTCGCGTCCACGGTGACGGGCTACGCCGTGAAGGACTTCCGCGAGCGCGTGGGCCCCGCCCCACGAGGCTGAGGGTCGCGTCTGGTGCGGTCGGGGAGTGGGCGCCGGCGGCCGTGCGTGGGAGACTGGAGCGATGGCTGAACTCGACCTGCAGCACCTGAGCATCCATGGCCACGACGTGGGCTATCGGATGGGCGGCTCGGGCCCGGCCCTTCTCCTGATCCACGGCATCGCCGGCAGCTCGGCGGCCTGGAAGGAGGTCATGCCGAGGCTCGCCAAGGAGTACACGGTCATCGCCCCCGACCTGCTCGGGCACGGTGAGTCGGCCAAGCCGATGGGCGACTACTCCCTCGGGGCGGTCGCTAGTGGCCTGCGCGACATGCTGGGCGTGCTCGGGGTCACCCGCGCCACGGTGATCGGTCAGTCCTTCGGTGGTGGGGTGGCCATGCAGCTCGCCTACCAGCATCCCGAGCTCTGTGAGCGCCTGGTGCTGGTCGACAGCGGCGGACTCGGCCGCGAGGTCAGCTGGATGCTGCGGCTCCTCACCCTGCCGGGGGCGGAATTCGTGATGCCGGCGCTGTTCCCCCGGTTCCTGCGCTCGTGGGGCGACAGCACCGGCCGCTTCCTCGGGGAGCGGGGCATCACGTCGGCCAGGATCTCCGAGATGTGGCGGGCCTACGGGTCGCTCACCGACTCGGAGAACCGCTACGCGTTCGTCCGGACGATGCGCGGTGTCATCGACCCCGGTGGCCAGACGGTGAGCGCGATGGACCGCCTCTACCTGGCCGCGCACCTGCCCACCCTCATCGTGTGGGGCGATCGCGACACGATCATCCCGGTCGAGCACGCCCACGCGGCCCACGAGGCGATCCCGGGCAGCCGCCTCGAGATCCTCGAGGGCGCCGGCCACTTCCCGCACGTCGAACGGCCGGACGAGTTCATCGAGATCCTGCTCGACTTCCTCGACACCACCGAGCCCGCCGAGGTCGACCCCGCCTCACTGCGCGACCTGCTGCTCACCCACGCCGCCGGCTGATCCCGTGCAGGTGGAGCGGCCCAACATCCTGCTGATCACGCTCGACCAGTTCCGGTCGGACTGCCTGTCGTGCGCCGGTCACCCCGTGGTGCAGACCCCGCACCTCGACCGCCTGGCCGGCGAGGGCGTCCGCTTCGGCCGCCACTACTCGCAGGCCGCCCCCTGTAGCCCCGGTCGGGCCGCCTTGTACACGGGCACCTACCAGATGAACAACCGGGTGGTGGGCAACGGCACGCCGCTCGACAGCCGCTTCGACAACCTCGCCCTCGCCGCCCGGCGGGCGGGGTACGACCCGGTCCTCTTCGGCTACACGGACCAGGGCATCGACCCCCGCCTGGCCACGGGACCGGACGACCCGCGGCTCGACACCTACGAGGGTGTACTGCCCGGGTTCGACCCGGTGCTCCACCTGCCCACCGAACTGGTCCCGTGGGTGGAGTGGCTGGCCGAGCTCGGCTACCACGACCTGCCCGCCGACCCCGACGAGTTGCTCGCCACCGAGCCCGACCGTCCCGTCGAGCACAGCGTGTCGGCGTTCCTCACCGATCACCTCGTGGCGTGGATCGAGCGCCAGGCCCAGCCCTGGTTCGCCCATGCCTCGTTCCTGCGCCCCCATCCGCCCTATGCCGCCGCGGGCGAGTGGTCGACGGCCTATGACCCTGAGGCGGTGCCGTCACCGATCCCGGCGGGCGACGATCGCCACGGCCTGCACGACCTGCTCCTGGCCCTCCCGGTCACCGCGGCACCCACGGAGCGCCGGGAGATGCAGGCCCTCCAGGCGCAGTACTACGGCATGGTGGGCCACGTCGACGAGCAGGTGGGGCGACTCTGGAGCACGCTGGAGCGGCTGGGCCAGTGGGACGACACCGTCGTGGTGGTGGTCGCCGACCACGGCGAGCAACTGGGTGACCAGGGCCTGATCGAGAAGGCCGGGTTCTTCGAGTCGAGCTACCGCGTGGTGGGCCTCTGGCGGGATCCACGCCATCCCGAGGGCCACGGATCGGTGGTCGACCGCTTCACCGAGAACATCGACGTGTTCCCCACGCTGTGCGAGGCGATGGGCATCGACGTGCCCGCCCAGTGCGACGGGTACCCCCTCACCCCGTTCCTGCGGGGCGAGTCGCCCGAGCGCTGGCGTGACGCCGCCTACTACGAGTGGGACTGGCGTGACGCGGTGCTGCCCTTCCACGACTTCCCCTGGCCCTGGGACCGGCGGCCCGAGCGGTACCACCTCGCCGTCCGTCGCAGCGACGGGCGGGCCTACGTGCACTTCGGCGACGGCAGCTGGCGCTGTTACGACCTGGCCGCCGACCCCACGTGGTGCACCGAGATCGACGACCCGGCGGTGGTGTTGGCCGAGGCGCAGGCCATGTTGGACTGGCGGTCGACCCACCAGGACCGCACCATGACCGGGCTGATCCTGCGCGACGGTGGCATCGGTCGGTTCCCGCCGCCCCATCCCGTGCTGAGCCAACTCGACGCCCTCGCGGCCGACGGTGCCGGGCACGGCCGTGCAGGCTGACTCGCTGACCACCGCCATCGCGGCGCTCCGTGCGGGTGGCACCACTTCGGTCGGCCTGGTGGAGCAGTCGCTGGAGCGGGCCGAGGCGCGCGCCGACCTGAACGCGCTCGCCCACCTCGACGACGCCGGCGCGCTGGCCGTGGCCGCCGAGCGCGACCGCGAGCTGGCCGCCGGTGAGATCGTGGGCCCGCTCCACGGCCTGCCCGTCACCGTGAAGGACCTGTTCGTCGTCGACGGCATGCCCCTGGCCGCCGGCACCAGGGCCCGGCTCCCGGAACTGGGGGCGCAGGGAACGGCGGTCAGCCGCCTGCGGGCGGCGGGTGCGGTGATCCTCGGCACGACCAACCTCCACGAGGTCGCCTACGGCATCACCGGGGAGAACCCCTGGACGGGCGACGTGTGCAACCCCCACGACCCGTACCGCCAGTCCGGCGGGTCGAGCAGCGGGTCGGCGGCGGCGGTCAGCGCGGGCATCGGCCTGGCCTCGCTCGGCACCGACACCGGCGGGTCCATCCGGGTGCCGGCCAGCCACTGCGGCGTCGTCGGCTTCAAGGGCACGGTGGGACGGGTGCCCCTCGACGGGGCGCTCCCGCTCAGCATCACCTGCGACCATGCCGGCCCGCTCGCCCGGTCGGTGGCCGACGCCGCACTGCTGGCCACGGTGCTGGCCGGCGACGAGCCCTTTCCGTTGATGCCCCGGATGCCCGAGCGGTTCGGGGTGCCGCTGTCGCTGCTGCGTGACCACCTGGGGCGCTCGGTGCGCCACGCGTTCGAGGGCTGGATCGACATGGCCCGCCGAGCGGGCGTGGACGTGGTGGATCTCGAGCTCCCCGGCTCGGCCAGCGCGCTCGACGTGTTCCGGTCCATCCAGGGGCCGGAGGCGGCCAGGGTCCACGCGGCGGCCCTCGACGAGGGCACCGAGGGCTTCTCTCCGGTCGTGCGGGCGCAGCTGGAGGCAGGTCGCACGGTGGGCGCCGAGGAGGAGGCCGCGGCCCGGGTGACCCGTGACGCCATGATCGAGGCCTTCGACGCCGCCGTGGGACGGGTGGACGCCCTGGTGTTGCCGTCGGTCCCCGTGCCGGCCCCCGAACGGGGGAGCGACGACGTCATGCTCGAATCGGGTCGGGCGCGGCTCCGCCCGTCGTTCCTGCACCTGACGGTGCCGTTCTCGCTCACCGGCCTGCCGGTGTTGGCGGTGCCCTTCGCCAAGGTCGACGGCCTGCCGGTGGGGCTGCAACTGGTGGGTCGGCGGGGGACCGATCGTCACCTGCTGGCGGTGGGTGCCTGGCTGGAGTCGGGCCAGGCGTGAGCGCTCGGCCGGCCCGGCCCGGCCTCGGTCGGGTGAGACCGGCGGCCGAAAGCCCTGTCAGGCCTCGTCGAGCCAGGCGGGAGCGTGGTCGAGCAGGTACTGGCTGACGGCCAGGCACCGGTCGAGCACGTCACACAGGAGCTCCTCGCCCAGGAACACCTTGGCCAGTGAGACCTCGATGCGGGCGACGATGGCGAGGCTGCGCTCGGCGGCGTCGGTGACCGAGGCGAACGAGTCGATCGCCGAGACCTCGAGGGGCAGGTCGGGGCCCCCCACACCGGCCAACTCGGTGGCCAGCACGAGCAGGTCGGGACCCAGGGGCAGCGGCGGCAGGGCCCAGGTGAACAGCATCGGGAAGTGGTACTCGTCCGGGGGCCGCTCCGACTCCGGGAGCTCGATCACCTTGTCCTCGAACGACAGCAGCACCCGCGGGTCGACCTCGAGCGAGAGGTGGAGGTCGAGCGGGCCGCCGCAGGCCTCCTCGGGATGCAGGTCCACCTCCCACGCCTGGCGCAGCGAGTAGGACTCGACGAAGTGCCGTTCGTCGTGCACGTGGAAGCCGTGATCCACGGCGTGGTCCTTCAGGTCTGCGATGAAACCGGCGACGTCGATGGCGGCCACGTCCCTAGCCTGCCACGCAGGTGTGACATTGCGACAAGGAGGCACGGTGGGCGACGACGAGTTGACGGATCTCCTGCGGCGGACGGCCGACGCGGTGGCCGCTGCCTTGGGTCCGTTGGACGACTGGGGTCCCTCGGGCACCAGGCCCGGCCAGTACCGCAGCGACCTGGTGGCCGACGCCGCCGCCCGGGCCGTGCTGGACGACGCCGGTGTCGGTGTGCTCAGCGAGGAGTCCGGCGAGCACCGCATCGACGCCCCGCTGGTCGTCGTGGTCGACCCCCTCGACGGCTCGACCAACGCCTCCCGACACCTTCCCTGGTACGCCACCAGCCTGTGTGCGATCGACCCGGAGGGGCCCCGGGCCGCGGTGGTGGCCAACCTGGTGAGCGGTCGCCGCTACGAGGCCCGCCGGGGCGGCGGCGCCACCGTCGACGGTGTGGTGGTGCGCCCGAGCGGCTGCCGACGGCTCGACGAGGCCATGGTCGGCCTCTCGGGGCTGCCGCCGCACCACCTCGGTTGGCGGCAGTTCCGCGCCCTCGGTGCAGTGGCCCTCGACCTGTGCGCCGTGGCCGACGGCACGCTCGACGGGTTCGTCGACTGCTCGCCCGATGCCCACGGCGTCTGGGACTATGCCGGCGCCCTGCTGGTCTGCCAGGAGGCAGGTGCGGCGGTGGTCGACGCCCACGGCCGCACGCTGACCGTGCTCGACCACGGGGCCCGCCGCACGCCGGTGGCCGCCGCCACGCCCGAGCTGCTCACCCTGCTGGTCGAGGCCCGCCGGACGATCGCCGACGGCCCCGCCGTATCCTGACCCGATGCGTGCCCGCCTGCACCGCTTCGCCCTGCGGTGCTACCAGCGCCTGCCGGCCACGGCCCGGCGGTGGGTGGTGCGCACGATCGCCCCCTCGTTCACGGTCGGCGCCATGTGCGTGATCGAGCGCTCCGACGGCGCCATCCTCTTCGTGCGCCACAGCTACCGCACCCGATGGGGTGTTCCCGGGGGCCTGTTGAACCGGCGCGAGGAACCGGCCGAGGCCGCCCGGCGAGAGGTACGTGAGGAGGTCGGGCTCGAGGTGGTGCTCGGGGGTGAGCCGGTGGTGGTGGTCGACGCCCGGCCGCAACGGGTCGATCTGGTCTACCGGGCCCGGCCCGCCCCCGGCGTCGACCTGGGTCAGGTCCGGCCGGTGTCGGCCGAGATCGCCGAGGTGCGGTGGTTCCCGCCCGACGAGCTGCCAGAGCTGCAGATCGAGACCACGGGTGCGCTGATCGCCCTGGCCAGAGCGGTCAGCGACCCGGGTCTCGGCTGGGAAGTGGCCTGAACCCTCCCCCGCGAGGGCGGCGGTTCGCCAACCGTCGCTGAGTGCGAAGGGTCAGGGGATGTCCTCGGTGTCCTCGCAGTGGAGGCCGGAGTCGGTGCCGGTGCCCCCGTAGCAGCCGTCGGGGCCGGTGCCGCCGTCCAGGTGGTCGTTGCCCGCATGCCCCAGGAGCCGGTCGATGCCCTGCTGGCCGAACAGCGTGTCGTTGCCGTCGTCACCGAACAGGATGTCGTTGCCGTTGCCGCCCTCGAGTCGGTCGTTGCCGGTGGCGCCCCGCACGATGTCGTTGCCGTCACCGCCCCGGACGGTGTCGTTGCCGGCGCTGCCGTCGATGTTGTCGTTGCCCGTGCCGCCGTTGACGATGTCGACACCCTGGCCGCCGAGGATGTGGTCGATGTCGTCGTTCCCGGAGACCAGGTCGTCGCCGTCACCACCCCGCAGGTAGTCGACCCCGTGGCCCCCGGTGACGGTGTCGTTCCCGAGACCGCTGTTCACGAAGTCGTCGCCGTCGTCACCGTTCATGGTGTCGTTGCCGGCCTCGCCGAGGAGGTTGTCGTTGCCCGGGCCACCGTTGACCGTGTCGGTGCCGGGGCCCGCCAGGATGGGGTCGTTCCCGCCGGCCCCGTTGATCGTGTCGGCGTTCTCCATGCCGTAGATCTCGTCGTTGCCGCTGCCGCCGTTGATGTTGTCGTTGCCGGCCATGCCGAGGACCAGGTCGTTGCCCGACCCGGCGTTGATGGTGTCGTTGCCCTCGAGGGCGCAGATGAAGTCCCGGCCCCCGAGGCTGTTGATGACGTCGTCGCCGTGGGTGCCCAGGATCACGTCGTGGCCCTGGGTGGGCACGTCGCCTTCGAACAGCGACACGTCGACCGGCTCGTTGCCACATGTCGGGACGGTGACGTGCACGCTGATCTGGTTCGAGAGCAGGAGCGCGGTCTGGTTCGTGTCGACCGCCGCGGTGTTGTGGTACGTGCCGGCATCCGCGAGCACGGCGGTGTAGGTGCAGTCGATCACCGTGGTGGCGCCCGCAGCGATGTCGGGCACGGGCCCGGCACAGTCGGGTGCGTGGTTGTCGATGATCACGACACCGGTGAGCGTCATGTTGCCGGTGTTGTGCAGCGTGATGTGCAGGTCGATGTCCTGGCTGGCGAACACCGAGTTCTGGTCGGCGGCCTGGGCGATGGTGATGCCGGGCGCCTGGGCCGCGACGGTGCTCGAAACCTGGTTGGTCACCACGTCGGGCGCCTCGTTGGAGGCAACCGTGGCGGTGTTGGTGTAGGTGCCCACGTCGCCGGGGCTGACCGTGGTGTAGGTGCAGTCGATCGTGGTCGTGCCGCCGGGGGCCAGGTCGGCCACGGGTCCTGCGCAGTCGGGCGCATCGGCGTCGGTGATCGTGAGCCCGGTGAGGGTGCGGTTGCCCGTGTTCTCGAGGTCGATGTGGTAGTCGAGGTCCTCGCCCGCCACGATCGAGGCCTGATCGACCGACAGAGCCGCCGTGAGGCCGAACGACTCGGCGGCCACGGTCACGTCGACCTGGTTCGAATCGACCGACGTGGTCTGGTCGGAGACCGCGGCGGCGATGTTGGAGAACGTGCCCACGTCGCTGGGGCCCGTGGTGTAGGTGCAGTCGATGGTGGAGGTGGCGCCGGGTGCGAGCGCGCCGACCGCGCTGTCGCAGTCGGGCACGTTGGCGTCGGTGACGGCGACGCCGGTGAGGTCGAGGTTGCCGGTGTTCTCGACGACCACCTGGAAGTCGATCACGTCGCCGGCGACGACCGAGGTCTGCGTGGCGGACTTGGTGACCGTCAGCTCGCTGGTGGGGGCCTCGACCGTCGTGCTGACCGTGTTGGACAGGGCCAGGGCGCCCTCGGTGGTGGTGACCGCGGCGGCGTTCGTGCGGGTGCCCACGTCGTCGGGGTCGACGGTGGTGTAGCTGCAGTCGACCGTGACGTCGTCGCCGACGGCCAGGTCGACCACCGGGCCGGCACAGTCGGGCGTCTTCGGGTCGAGGACGGTCACGCCCGTGAGGGCGACGTCGCCGGTGTTCGTGATCAGCAGGTGGTAGTCGATCACATCGCCGGCGACCACCGTGGCCTGGTCGACCGTCTGGGTGATCGTGATGTCGGGGTTGGCGGCTTCGGCCGGTGCCTGGGCCCCGGCCGGTGTCGCACCCGAGGCCAACAGGCCGGTGCACAGGACCAACACCGCCCCCGAGGCGATGACGGCCTTGCGGCGGAAGGTTCGAGATCGACGTGCCATGGGATTTCCCCCTCCGTAGCGAGATCAGCGAGGGTAGTCCACCGCGGTGCGTGGTGACGGTCAGGGGTAGCGTGGCCACTCCGGGCGCTTAGCTCAGTCTGGTCAGAGCACCTCCCTTACAAGGAGGGGGTCGGGGGTTCGAGTCCCTCAGCGCCCACTCGTTGCCATTTTCACAACGTTTGCCCAGGTAAGAGGACATCTCGCGTGTCCGATCGCCCGGCCACCTCCTCCCTCAAGCCCTGTGCAGCGTGCACGGTCGCTGGACAGGCCGGTCAAGGTGTGGCCACGACCGGTTGTTCCCGCCCAAGAGCTCAGTAGTTGAATGGTCGTCGTGGGTGACCGCGACGACTTCCTCGCCTGGTTCGATGGCACTTGGCGTGCGGCCGAGATCGCGTTGCACAACGGCGACGCCGGCCCGCGGGACCGCACTTGGTCGGAGCGCGAGCCGGTGACGCTCTTCGGCGCCTGGTTCAACGCGTTCGACGCAGATGCTGCTCGTGAGGCCTTCCGGCGGCTAGCCGAGTCGTTCTCAGAGGCCACCTCCAGTGGCATCGAGCTGATCGCCGTCGAGGTCAGTGGCGACCTGGCCTATACGGCCCACCGTGAGATCACGTCGACGGTCGTGAACGGCGAGACCCGCGACTACGTGCTGCGCGTGACCCAGGCGTATCGCCGCGAGGACGGTGATTGGAAGGTCGTCCGTCGGCACGGGTCCGACGAGCCGGACCCCGCAGCCGCGCCGTGATCGAGGGTGAACCACCCTGGATCTGATGGAGGCCGTAAGGGCACTCCGGGCCGGTGGTCGCTGGTACCGACGTGAGAACCTCGCCGTCCCGGGAGCAGCTGCGCTCAGTTCAGCAGAAACGCG
Organism: Acidimicrobiales bacterium; assembly: GCA_044221555.1. Lineage (GTDB taxonomy): Bacteria > Actinomycetota > Acidimicrobiia > Acidimicrobiales > DATDAH01 > JAEUJM01. The sequence continues at coordinate 572,114 of JBGAOY010000001.1, read as the reverse complement.
CGGGAGTGCGAGACGCACGTGTCCAGGTCATCGAGCCAAGGAGCGTGCTCGGCGCCGGGAACGATCACAAGGTCGGCGTTCGGAAGGCGCGGTGCGAAGGTGCGAGCAATCGCCGCACCGCCATTCGGGTCGTCCTCGCCCCACAAGAACAGAACGGGCATCGTCAGCTTCAAGAGGACGTCGTCGCCGAGGAGTAGATCGACGTTCTGCCCTCGGATCGGAGTGAACACCTTGGGGGACGAACGGACGTCATTGGCGAGCGTGTCCGTGTTTCGCAGGAGGGCGTGAGCCCAGTCGAGCATGACATCGTCCATCGCCCCCGAGTCGATGGCTCGACCGAGTCCAAATTGGCGCAACGCACGTTTCACCATCTGTCGAGTCATCGGCATGCGGGTCATGACGGACTGCAGGCCGGGGATACCAGCGACCCGGGCGGTGAGCGGCGCGCCCTCGCTCGGTGCTCCCATCAACCAGCTGTATTCGATGAGCCTGGTGACTCGCTCTGGGTGAGCAGCCGCGCCGCGGAAGGCGAACAGGCCGCCGTAAGAGGTAGCGCCCACGGCGGCGGACTCCAGCCCCAGGGCGTCGAGGACGTCACCAAGGAGCTGATCGGCGTAGTGCTCAACGGCACGCAGGTTCCGGAGCGGCCCGCCCGGGATGGGTTCAGACAGTCCGCACCCGGGCCGGTCGACGAGGATGCAGCGCACGCCGTCGAGTGATGAAGCCAGCGTGGCCCAGCTAGTACCGGAGGTGGAAGCACCGTGGAGGAGGACGAACGGTGGTCCGTCTCCGACCTCCTGGACGCGCACATTTGCACCCGAGGCGAGGGTCACGACTCGCTCGGTCGGTGTCACCCCGATGTGATCCCAGAGCCTCCGTTCGGCGTCGAGGTAAAGCTGGACGTCCTTCGCCATGGCGAACCACCTAGCACGTGTTCGGGCCTTCGTGCTCGCCGACCACACCCTCCTCAAGCTCACTGAGGCACGGATCGCGAGCTACCAGGCCTGCTACTACCGCCTTCGCTACCTCCGCTGGCGGCGGCCGGGCGATCCCGGCCTGCTCTACCCACGGGAGTACCCGGCATCTCGCGTGGTGGGGCTGCTGCGAGCCCTGGCGTAGGCGGTGGAGGCAGTCCGTCGCTGCACAAATACTGATCGTCCGGGCCGAGCTCGGCGACGTGGCGCAGCTGGATCACCGACGGGCTGGTGGATCGGCGGAGCGCGAGCAGCATCGCGAAATCGCTGTCAGCGGTGACGATGGCAGACCCCTCGGAGACTGCATGGTCGAAGATCTCCGAGTCGGTGGCAGTGGCGAGGCCGATGTCCGAGACGTGCGTGGTGTCGAAGCCCTGGGTGCGCAGCGGAGCAAGCAGTCGAGGGGACAGGTTGGCGTCGATCAGCAGCCTCATGCCGGGCGGGCGACCGGAACCTCACGCTCATTCACCATCACCGATGCATATTCGAGGGCGGCGAGGATGTCTTCACGCTCGAGGTACGGGTAGTCGCCGAGCACCTCATCGATGGAGTGGCCGCCGGCGAGTTGGCCGAGCACCATGCTCACCGTGACCCGTAGGTCGCGGATGCACGGCACGCCCCCCATGCGGTCGGGGTCGACGGTGATGCGCTCGAACGCCATGGGCCAATGGTACGTGCCTCTCACCGGCCGACCCGGCGCGTTGGCTGGAGGCAGCGACAGCGTCCGAACCACAACCCATGACCGAGCCGCTCACGCTCCGCGGAGTTCGGCCCAACCGTTGGGATCTCGGGATCGAGCACAGCGCACGAGCGTGGGTCACTTACAAGGAGGGGGTCACAGGTTCGAGTCCTGTAGCGCCCACCGTTGCACTCCCGGCGACACCTCGCGCCTCGATGGCCGGGCCGGTGCTGACGGCCATTGCCGCCGCCCGGTCCGGGGACAGGTCCATCTGTCCTCGGTTCTCGCTGGCCGAGAGCCCGTCGGAGCTACATCCCGACCAGGGACCGAGGGAGTGAGCGGTCGTGAGAGGGGTGACACACTGAGCCGACGAGGGTCGGTCGACCCCAGCGCGGGGCTGGGTCGAGAGCCGGTCTGCCCGACACGTAGACACGGAGACACGGAGCCACGATGAGCAGGGGAACCGGGGGGGACACATCGGTGGTGGGCGGCGCCGACGGCCACGATCGGATCCGCGTCGTGGGCGCGCGGGTGAACAACCTCAAGGACGTCAGCGTCGAGATCCCGAAGCGCCGCCTGACGGTGTTCACCGGCGTGTCCGGCTCGGGCAAGAGCTCGCTGGTGTTCGGCACCATCGCGGCCGAGTCGCAGCGGCTGATCAACGAGACCTACAGCACCTTCGTGCAGGGCTTCATGCCGTCGATGGCGCGTCCCGATGTCGATGTGCTCGAGGGGCTGACCACGGCGATCATCGTCGACCAGGAGCCGATGGGGGCCAACCCCCGGTCGACGGTCGGCACCGCCACCGATGCCAACGCGATGCTGCGGATCGTCTTCAGCCGGCTGGGCCGGCCCCACATCGGCTCACCGCAGGCGTTCTCGTTCAACACGGCCACCATCAGCGGGTCGGGCGCGGTCACCTTCGAGAAGGGCGGCAGGAAGACGCGGGAGAAGCGCTCGTTCACCCGGACCGGGGGCATGTGCGCGCGCTGCGAGGGCACGGGGAAGGTGTCCGACTTCGACCTCACGGCGATGTACGACGACACGAAGTCGCTCAACGAGGGTGCGCTCACGATCCCCGGCTACAGCATGGAGGGCTGGTACGGCCGCATCTTCCGGGGGTGTGGCTACTTCGACCCCGACAAGCCGATCCGGAAGTTCACCAGGAAGGAGCGGGACGACCTCCTGTACAAGGAGGCCACGAAGATCAAGGTCGACGGCATCAACCTCACCTACGCGGGCCTGATCCCGACGATCCAGCGGTCGATGCTGTCGAAGGACGTCGAGGCCATGCAGCCCCACATACGGGCGTTCGTCGAGCGGGTGGTCACCTTCGCCGCCTGCCCCGAGTGCGGCGGCACCCGGCTGAACGAGGCGGCGCGGTCGTCCAGGATCGGCGGCGTCAACATCGCCGACGCGTGCGCGTTGCAGATCACCGACCTGGCCGAGTGGGTGCAGGGCCTCGACGAGCCGTCGGTGGCGCCGCTGCTCGCCACGCTGCGCGACACGCTGGACTCCTTCGTGGAGATCGGTCTCGGCTACCTCTCGCTCGACCGTCCGACCGGCACGCTGTCGGGAGGCGAGGCCCAGCGCACCAAGATGATCCGTCACCTCGGCTCGTCGCTGACCGACGTCACCTACGTGTTCGACGAGCCCACCATCGGCCTCCACCCGCACGACATCGCCCGGATGAACGACCTGCTCCTGCGGTTGCGGGACAAGGGGAACACCGTGCTCGTGATCGAGCACAAGCCGGAGACGATCGCGATCGGCGACCACGCGGTCGACCTCGGCCCCGGGGCGGGCAAGGCCGGTGGTGAGGTGATGTTCGAGGGCACGGTGGGCCGGCTGCGCGAGAGCGGCACGCTGACCGGTCGGCACCTCGACGACCGGGCCACCCTCAAGGACGCCGTGCGGTCACCCGTCGGTGCGCTGGAGGTGCGGGGCGCCTCCACCAACAACCTCCAGGACGTCGATGTCGACATACCCCTGGGTGTGCTGGTGGTGCTGACCGGGGTGGCCGGCTCGGGCAAGTCCTCGCTGATCACCGGCTCGGTGGCGGGTCGGGAGGGTGTCGTCACCGTCGACCAGACCGCGATCAAGGGCTCACGGCGCAGCAACCCCGCCACCTACACCGGCCTGCTCGACCCAATCCGCAAGGCCTTCGCGAAGGCGAACGGGGTGAAGCCGGCCCTGTTCAGCGCCAACTCGGAGGGCGCCTGCCCGAACTGCAACGGTGCCGGGGTCATCTACACCGACCTGGGGATGATGGCCGGTGTCGCCGCACCCTGTGAGGTGTGCGAGGGCAAGCGCTTCGACGCCGAGGTGCTGGAGTTCCGCCTCGGCGGCAAGGACATCAGCGAAGTGCTCGAGATGTCGGTCGACGAGGCCGAGGCCTTCTTCGCTGACGGCGAGGCAGCGACGCCGGCGGCCCACAAGGTGCTCACCCGGCTCGCCGATGTCGGGCTCGGCTACCTGACCATCGGCCAGCCGCTGCCCACCCTGTCGGGGGGTGAGCGCCAGCGACTGAAGCTGGCCACCCACATGGCCGGCGCCGGTGGCGTCTTCGTGCTCGACGAGCCCACGACCGGCCTGCACCTGGCCGACGTCGAGCAGTTGCTCGGCCTGCTCGACCGCCTCGTCGACGCCGGCACGTCGGTCATCGTCATCGAGCACCACCAGGCGGTGATGGCCCACGCCGACTGGATCGTCGATCTCGGTCCCGGCGCCGGCCACGACGGCGGGCGGGTCGTCTTCGAGGGCACGCCCGCCGCCCTCGTCGCCGCCCGGTCCACCCTCACGGGCGAGCACCTGGCTGCCTACGTCGGCGCCGGACGGTGAGCGCCGACCCCCGTCCCTGGGATCCCCGACGTGAGCGCGGCGAGGTCATCGCCGTGTGCTGTCGTGCGTTCTGGGACGACCCGCTGTTCGACTTCCTCGCTCGGGACGACCTGCTCGACGAGTACGAGTTGCTGCCGTGGGTGTTCCGCGCCGCGATGCGCGACTTCGACACCGACGCGTCGCGGTGCTTCGTGGCCGACGTCGACGGGAGGCCTCGCGGCTTCGCGGCCTGGCTGGAACCGGGGAGCCTCCCCCGACCGGCGATGGTGCAGCTCCGCCGTGACCTGCGGTCGATCGGGCTCGTGGCCCGGGTGCGGAATCGACGGGCCGCCCTGCGCCTGCTGCGGGAGGTCGACCGTCGTCACCCGCTCGAACCGCACTGGTACCTCGGGCTGCTCGCCACCGACCCCTCGGCCCAGGGCCGAGGGGTCGGCACCGCGCTGCTGCGCCCCGTGCTCGACCGCTGCGACGCCGAGGGCGTGCCCGCCTACACCGAGACCCAGAAGGAGGCCAACGTGGCGTGGTACGCGCGCTCGGGCTTCCGGATGATCGACGAGGTCCGCCTGCCGGACACGCCGCCGATCTGGCGCCTGTGGCGCGATCCGATGCCGGCGGCGTAGCGACCGGACGCCGCTACGCCGCGCGCCCGCTCAGTCCTCGCTGTCGGGCTCGCTGCCGGCCTCGTAGACCGCCTCGGTCACCTCGATCTCGTCGATCGTGCCGTCACCGTCGACGTCGACCCCCGTGGCGGTGATCTCCTCCACCACGTCGAAGGTGCCGTCGCCGTCCACGTCGACCGCGGTCGTGGTGGTCTCCTGGACGATGTCGGGCACGCCGTCGCCGTCCACGTCGATCATCGTGGTGGTGACCTCCTGGATCACGTCGGTGACGCCGTCGCCGTCGATGTCGTAGATCGTGGTCTCGGTCGAGGTGACGATGTCGGGCGAGCCGTCGCCGTCCACGTCGATGATGGAGGTGGAGGTCTCGGTCACCACATCGTCGAAGCCGTCGCCGTCGACGTCCTTGCTGGTGGTCTCGGTGACGTTGACGCCGTCCAGGACACCGTCGCCGTCCAGGTCGATGCCGGCAACGGTGATGTCGGGCTCGTTCGTCTGATCGCTCATGGGCGCCAACGTAGCGCTCGGCGGCAGGCCGTTCAGCCGAGGGGGAACCCGACCACGGCCTCCAGCTCGGCGATGGCCACCTCGGGGTCGATGACCTTGATCGTGGTCATGCCCATGGCCCTGGCCGGCTTCAGGTTGACGCCGAGGTCGTCCAGGAAGACGGCCTCGGCCGGTTCGATGCCGAGCGACGAGCACGCCAACTCGTAGAACCGGGGATCGGGCTTGCGGACGCCGGCCTTGCTCGACTCGACCACGGCATCGAAGAGCGCGAGCACCTCGGCCATCTCCTCCTCGCGGTCGACGTGGCGCACCTGGTGGTCGTGGCCGCCGCCGTCGCGGTCACCCCCGGCGCCGACCACGAAGTTGTTGGTGAGCAGGCCCGTCAGCAGGCGCTCGGAGCACCGGCGCACCGCCTCGACCATCCGCGGTCGCAACGTGCCCTGGAGGAGGTCCAGGACGAACGCCCCGTCGACCTCGTGGCCGAGGGCCCGCGACTCGTCCGCGAACAGGGCCCGGAACTCGTCGAGCGACACCTCGCTGCGCTCGAGTCGAGCCCAGGCATTGGTGTCCGGGTCGGTGGCGTTGACGGTCCGGAGAAACCCGTCGGGCAGCCCCTCCCGCCGCTCGAACTCGGCGAACGCCTCGAACGGCGAGGACAGGATCACCCCACCGAAGTCGAACAGGGCGGCTCTGATCATCGGGTGCTGCCCGGGGCCGCGGTCACCGGCGGATCACCCCGGCACCATAGACGCCTCGGTTCCAGGGGCGGGGCGGGTCTCCGCGATCCGCCCGATCCCCAGGGGTCGCGGGCCGCTCGACCCCCGACGGGGTAGAAACCCCTGATGCCCGACGTCGAACCCTTCAGCGACCAGCTCGAAGGGTGGCTCTCGACGGACGATCCCAAGACCCTGGGAACGCTGGGCGACGTCTTCGCCGAGAAGAGCTTCGCGGTCACGATCCTGTTCTTGATGTTCATCCCCGCGCTGCCCCTGCCCACCGGCGGCATCTCGCACGTGTTCGAGGCCATCACCGTCCTGCTCGCCGGCCAGATGGTGCTGGGTCGTGACACGATCTGGCTGCCGGCGAGGTGGCGACACCGTGAGTTGGGGACGGCCACCACCGGGAAGGCCGTGCCCTTCATCGTCCGTCGCGTCCGGTGGTTCGAGCGGTTCTCCCGCCAGCGGGGGGCCGTGTTCTTCCAGCAGCGCTGGGCCCTGCGGATCCTCGGCCTGCTGCTCGGCGGCCTGGCCGTCGCCGCGGTCACGTCGCCGCCGTTCTCCGGCCTCGACACGCTGCCGGCGATGGGTGCGGTCGTGATCGCGCTGGCGATCATCCTCGAGGACGTGCTGATCCTCGGCATCGGTGTGGCCATCGGATCGGGTGGGGTCATCCTCATCCTCACCCTGGGCGCCGCGTTGGTGCGCGTGCTGTCCGGCGTGTTCTGAGGGCGACGGCCGAACGGTGTGGGCGGTGAGCCGCCGACCGGCGCGTCGGCTCAGGCCTGGGCCTGGGCCCGTCGGCCCACCACGATGCGCCCCTCGTCGGCCCACCCGTGCTCGTCACGCACCGCCACGAGCGAGATGCGGAACTCGCTGTCGCCGCAGCGGGCCAGGGCATCCACCTGGTTCAGGTCGGCGTTCACGACCTGGTAGTCGCTCATCAGCCCGTACTGGGCGGTGAGGAGGTTTCGCAGGTCGGCGACGGGCCGGCCCACGAACTCGCCCGACGGCACCCCGAACATCTGCTCGGGCGCAGGGTGGCACGAGCGGATCACGTCGTCGGGCCCCACCGAGACCACATGCACGGCGTCGTCGGCGAACGCGTCGATGGCGACGCGGGCCGTGCTGTCGTCGTAGGGCCCGTCACCCTGGCGGGGCAGATCGAGGATCTCGTAGGCCGACGCCGCCCACTCCGAGTCCTCGACCCCGTCGCCGGCCCCGCTGGCCACCCAGCTCGCGATGCGGGCCAACTCGCGCTCCCACGTGGCCGCGTTGCGCCCGAGCCGTGGGCCCACCTCGGCCGCCTGCGACACAAGCAGCTCGTGGACCGCCTGCATCTCCGAACGGGGGAGGCGGGCGATGCTGCAGTGCCCGGGATGGTGCACCACGCTCACGTTCACCGGGATGTCGCGGGCGTCGGCGAACAGCAGCAGGTCCGCGAACTCGTGCACGTTCTGCACCATCAGGCAGTGGTTGATCATCACCGTGGTGCCCCGCTCGCGGGCGTAGGCGCAGAAGCGGTCGACGTTGGCCAGCACCGCGTCGATGTCGGCGCCGAGCCGGATGGACTCGTAGGTCTCCTTGGTGATGCCGTCCAGCGAGAACACGAAGCTCATGTCCAGCCGCTCGAGCACGTCCTCGACGCGGGCGTTCCACTGCGTCGCGTTGGTGACCACGGTGCACGGCAGGCCGGGGGCCACCTCGGTGATGAGGTCCCACGCCCGGAAGTTCTCGGCGCCGAGGAACGGCTCGCCCCCCGCGAACTGCGCCTGGCGCAGGTGGGGGAGGAACAGGGCGAGATCCTCGAAGAACTCGTCGCCGTACACCGCCGGCAGCGGTGCGCGGTGCTCACGGTGGATGCGGATGGACGACGACAGGTCGCCGTTGCACTGGAGGCACTGCAGGTTGCACGAGTTGCTGAGGTTGAACTCCATGAACATCGGCCAGGCGCCGCTGGCGGGATCACCGTCGAGGTGGGTGGCACGTGCGTCGAAGCTCGCCGGGTACGACCCGTCACGGCCCTCCTGGGCCACCTCCGTGCCGCACCCCTGGCAGCCGAGGCTCCAGTCGTCGACCGCGAGGCGATCGACCAACGCGGCCCGGCGGTCGCCGGCCCAGATGTCGCGCAGGCGGTCGACGGCGACGTTGCCGAGCGGGTGGCGGACGTTGCGGCAACACGCCCGCACGTCGCCGTTGGGGTCGAAGTACACCTGCACCGACGGTGCGTAGCAGGCTGAGTAGGGACGGACGGCGAGCGTGCGCATGGCGTCGGCGAGTCTACCGGTGGGCTGCAGGACGACCCGTGGCGGTCGGGGGCGAGCCGCGCCCGGGTTACGGTGGCGGTCCGCCACGACCCTCGCCGACCGTCTGGAGGTGCGACGCATGCGGCCTGCGTGGCAGTCGGCGCGACACCGTGGAGCAGCCACCGACGTCCTGGCGGCATCGGTCGGCGGAGCGCCGACCCGCGACCCGGCGCGGACGAGCGACCGGCCGCCGCGGGCGGGCCTGTGACACCGCCGGCGCGCCCTCGATCGGGGCGTGACGCGCTCGTGATCGCCCTGTTGGGCGACCCCGGCTGCGGCCTCCCCCCACCCGACCAGCTCGACCTGGACCGGTTCTGGGCCCGGTTCGACCGCGCCGCGCCGCTGCACCTGGCGGCCGGCTTCCGGGTCGCCACGGTCGTGATCGCGGTGGCGCTGCCACGGCTGATGGGCCAACGGCGGGGGCTCGCCGGGCTCGACGCCGACGCCGCCGACCGGGTGGTGGGTCGGGCGGCCCGGCTTCCCCTGGTCGACCTGCTGGTCGAGGTGGCGAAGGTGGTCGCCTGCTTCGCGTACTTCTCCGATCCGCGGGTCGATGCCGCGGTCCGGGGTGGGCCGTGAGCCGCATCGACGGTCGGGGCCTCACCGCGGCGCACGAGCTCACCTGCGACGTCGTCGTGGTGGGCAGTGGGCCGGCCGGCGCCAGCGTGGCTGCGGAGCTCGGTGCGCACGGGCTCGCGGTGGTGCTGGTCGAGGCCGGGCCGTGGTTCGAGCCGGAGGAGTTCCCGGTGTCGGCGTTCGCTGCCATGTCGGCGTCGTATCGCGACATGGGCGCATCGGTGGTGGTGGGGCGAGCGCCGATGCCCTTCCTGCAGGGGAAGATGGTCGGAGGCAGCTCGCCCGTCAACGGTGCCATCTGCTGGCGACTCCCCGAGGACGTTCACCGGAGCTGGGTCGTCGCCGATCCCGCGTTGGGTGAGGCCGTGCCGTGGGCGGTGCTCGAGTCGGTCACGCAGTCGCTCGAGGAGCGCCTCGGGGTCGCGCCCACCGACCCGGCGGTGGCGGGTCGCAAGAACCTGCTGATGGCCGCCGGCGCTGACGCCCTGGGCCTCGAGCACCGGCCGATCCGCCGGAACGTGTCGGGGTGCCGCGGGCTGGGGCGGTGCCTGCAGGGGTGCCCGGAGGGCAACAAGCTGTCCGTGGACCGGACGCTGCTGGTCGACGCGGAGGCGACCGGGGTGACGGTGCTGAGCTCGGTGGAGGTCGGCGCCGTCGTCACCGAGCGGGGCCGCGCCGTCGGTGTGCTGGGCCGGGCCGACGGGGGAGCCGCGGTCCGGGTGTCTGCGGGCCGCGCGGTGGTCGTCGCCGCCAGCGCCGTCCAGACCCCCGCGCTGCTGCTTGCCAGTGGGATCGACCAAGGTCCGGTGGGACACCACTTCCAGGGCCATCCGGGTGTCTCGATGTCGGGACGGTTCGCCGACCCGGTGCGCATGTGGGAGGGGGCGACGCAGGGCCACGAGGTGATCGGCCTGCGTCACGAAGGCCTCAAATTCGAGGCGCTCGGGTTCGGCCTCGACGTGCTCGCCGCCCGCCTCGACGGGGTGGGCAGGGGACTGGCTCGCCAGATCGAGGATCTCGCGCATCACGTGGACTGGGGTGTCGCGGTCAGGGCCGAGGCCCGCGGGCGGGTGCGTGTCGTCCGCGGCCGGCCGAGGGTGTGGTACCAGCCGACGCGGGACGACGTGGCCCGCTTCCGCCGTGGCCTGCGCGTGCTGGGCGAGATGATGCTGGCCGCGGGCGCCGTCGAGGTCGACCCGGGTGTACGGGGTCATCGATCGGCCATCAACGGGGTGGCCGACCTCGTCCACCTCGAGACGCACGGCCCGCGCGACCCCGCGGCGTTCACCACGGCGGTCACCCACATGTTCGGCACCACCCGGATGGGTGGCGACCCGGCGACATCGGTGGTGGGGCCGGACTTCCGCCACCACGCCGTCGACCGGCTCTACGTCGCCGACTCGTCGGTGTTCCCCACCAACATCGGCGTGAACCCGCAGATCCCGATCATGGCCCTGGCCACCCTGTGCGCCCGCAACGTGGCCGGCGTCGACCTCGACCGCAGCGCGCCCCAGCACGGGGGGCGACGGGGCGACCGGGCCGGCGCCCCCCACGACGATGGTGAAGGTCCCTCGCTCGTGCCGTCGCCGGTCCCGCCGCGTGCACCCTCAGCCCCGGGCGAGTCACGGGGTGCCACGCGCACCGTGGCAGGCTCGCGGGACCCGAAGGGCCGCCGCCCCAGCCCGCCAGGAGCCCCGATGTCCTCGATCCCCACTCGTCACCTGGACCTGGACGACCTGATGGCGATGTCCACGGTCCAGCTCCGGGCGATCATGGACCGCGCTCATCCGCTCGACCCCCAGGCGATGGCCGGGCGCCAGTACCTCGGCGCCGACCTGAGCCTGCCGAAGATCGGCCAGAGGATCCTGTGGCAGACCTTCCGCAAGGCCTTCGTCCGTGACGAGGAGCACGGCGACGTGCGGGGTTGGAACGTCCGCATGGAACAGCGCGGCATCCACGGCGCCCAGGTGCCGCGGCGGGACCGCGACGGCCGGCCCAAGGCGTTCGCCCACTTCCGCGTGCGCCCCGCGGCCGGCATCGCCTCGCCCCGAGGGTGGTCGGGAGCGCACTACTTCGACTACACGATCGCCGGGAACCCCCTGCTGGAGGGCCTGGGCTTCACCCCGGTGGTCGCGGTGAACGAGGGCAGCTCCGACCTGGTGCTCGGCTGGGAGATCTTCCGCGTGGGTGGTCGCTTCGTCGCCCCACCGCTCTACTGGGCCATCCGGGACGACGGGCCGGTCGACGAGGTCGCCACCCCGCGCCGGCGTCCGAGGCTCTGACCGAGCGCCGACGGCGCCGTCGCCGGGAGGGGCCGACCAGGCGCGCTCGCCGCTCGGCCGGGGGGATCGCCGCTTCGGCGAGCACGCTCGTCGCCACGGTCCTACCATCCCGCCATGGCGATGCGACCGGAACGGGGCGAGTTGAATCCCGAGTACGTGGCTGCTGCGGAGTTCACCCTGGCGCGGCGCGGCTACGAACCGGCCGAGGTGCGGGCGCTGCTGCACGAGGTGGCCCAGAACCTCGCGTCGCTGCACGCCCGCGAGGCCGAGCTCGCGAAGCGCCTCCAGGCCGCCGACGCCGCTGCGCCCGCGGCGCTCACCGTCGACGACGTGGACGAGTCCGATCTGACGGCGATCCTCGGCGAGAAGACCACCCAGGTGCTCCAGTCGGCCCGGGAGGCCGCGTCCGACATCCACCGCCGGGCCGTCGACAAGGCCCGCGAGATGATCGATCTGGCCAGCGCCGACACCCAGCGCATGCGGGCGGAGGCCGAGGGCACGCTCCGCGCCGCCAAGGACCGCGCCGAGGAGGTCGAGCGCAAGGCCGACCAGCGGGCCAAGCAGCTCACCCGGGCCGCGGAGTCCGAGGCCGGCCGGGCGCGGACCGACGGCGAGCAGGCCCTGCGCGCCGCGCGCCAGCAGGCGACCGAGGTCGTCGGCGAGGCGGAGGCATCGGCCACGGCCACCACCGATGCGGCCGAGCAGCACGCGGCCCGGTCACGGGCCAAGGCCGACACACTGGTCACGACGGCTCGAGCCGAGGCCGAGCGACTCGAGGCCGAGGCCCAGGCCAGGGTCTCGCGCCTCCTGCGGGAGACCGAGGAGACGGTGGCGGCACGACACGCGGAGACCGCAGCCGAGGTCGCCCGCCTGCTGTCGGCGGCCGAGGACGAGGCCGAGCGCCTCCGCCTCGACGCGGAGCACCGGGCGGCGGCCACCGAGGAGGAGGGCCGCGAGACCCGTCGACGGCTGGTCGGCGAGGCCATGGCCGCCCGCGAGCAGGTGCTGCGGGGCCTCGCCCGGCAACGCCGCAACGCTCAGGTGCAATTGGCGCAGCTGCGGGTCGGGCGCGACCGGCTGCTCGAGGCCTATGCCGTGGTGCGGGCGACCGCCGATCAGGCGACCGAGGAGCTCGAGGGCGTCGTCACCGAGGCGCGATTGGCGGCTGAGGGCGCCGCGGACGGGCTGGTGACGGACGAGACCACGCTGTCGCTCGAGCAGCTCGAGGCCGAGTTCGGCCTCGACCGCCTCACCGACGTGCGGGTGCTGGCCACCGACGAGGAGCCGGCGGACGAGGTCGCCGCAGCCGACCCACCGCAGGACGGGGCGGGCTCGGGCGCCGCGGAGGGCTCGGGCGCCGCGGAGGACTCGGGCGCCGCGACGGGCCCGGGCGCCGCGACGGGCCCGGGCCCCGCGAAGGGCTCGGGCCCCGCAAGGGACTCGGGGCCAGCGAAGGGCTCGACGGCCACGGAGGCCGCCGACGCCGCCGACGGCACCGACGCTGACGCGACCGCTCCACCGCGACGGGCCCGGCGCTCCACGTCGTCCGCGTCGGCGTCGGCGTCGGCACCGGCGACGTCGACCGCCGAGAGCGACCTCGTCAGCTCGGCGTGATGCGCAGGATCTCGTTGCCGGAGGCCTCGGACGTGGTCAGGTAGAGCGAGCCGTCGGGGCCCGGCATGGGGGTCCGGAGACGGCCGTGGGTGCCGTCGAGCTCGACCGGGACCTCCTGGCGGACGAAGGTGCCGTCGTCGGTGAAGAACATCACGTGCAATTGGCTGTCCTTCAGCGCCGCAACCGCGAGGGCGCCGTCCCACGTGCCCCATTGGGGCCCGTCGAGGAACTGGGCGCCGCTCCACGCGTTCGTGGGGTTGCCCGACGAGCGCGCCGCCACCACCGCGTCGGGGTAGCGGCCCAGATCCGTCATCGGCCGGCTCTCGTCGTAGAACAGCGGTCCGGAGACGGGCACGGGGTCCCAGCCGTAGTTCGCGCCCGGGGCCAACAGGTTCACCTCGTCGTCGCGGAAGGTGCCGTGCTCGACCGACCACATCTGGTCGGTTCCGGGGCGCAGGGCCAGGCCCTGCACGTTGCGATGGCCGTAGTTGTACACACGGGGATCGGTGCCGGGATCGGCGTCGCCCACGTAGGGGTTGTCGGCGGCCGCAGCGCCGGTGGCAGCGTCCACCCGGAGGATCTTGCCGCCGAGCGACGAGCGATCCTGGGGCAGCGTCGGCGACGCGGTGTCACCGGTGCCGATCCACAGGTAGCCGTCGGGGCCGAACCGCAGCCGGCAACCGCTGTGGCGGCCGGGGGAGGGCGCACCCGGCGGCGCCACGGGCAGTCCGCCCACGAGCGGATCGGCCACCCGAGTGGCCGTCGTGTAGGCGGCGTCCACCTGCCACGCCACGACCTGGATGTCGTAGGCGGCGCCGGCGTGGCGGCCCTGGCAGGTGTAGAAGCGGCGGTTGTCGGCGAACCGCGGGTCGACCACCAGGCCGAGCAGGCCACCTTCGCCGGTCGCGTAGAGATCGCTCTGGTCGGCGGCGATCTCGCGCACGGTGCCGTCGGGGAGGCGGACGTCGAGGTCGCCCGCCCGCTCGTCGAACAGGAGCGCGCCGTCCGGGGTCCATGCCAGGTCCCACGGCACCCCGAGGCTCCCGTCGGGCAGGTCCGAGCCGGCGATGAACCGCTCGACGGTGAGGTGGGGCCGGCGGCTCGAGCGCCAGAGTGCGTCGGCGGGCCCGTCGCGGTGCCACACGATGTCGGCGCCGGTGCTGCCGTCGAAGTCCCCCGTGACGGCGTGGAAGCGCCCGGACCGTGTCACCGAACTGGTGGCGAACGTGCCCCGGGTGCTCGTGCCCCGCCACAAGTGGTCGGTGGCGCGCCCCTCGCCGTACCAGAGCACGTCGGAGCGGACGTCGGTGCCCGACTCGTTGAAGTTGGCGACCACCGGTCGGAGGTCGCCGCCGATCGACACTGGCACCGCCGCGAAGCTGCGGTCGGCGTTGCCGTACCAGACCCGGTCCCGACCGGGCCCGGGCCGGTACCAGAACAGGTCGGTCCGCCCGTCGCCGTCGAAGTCGCCGGTGAAGGGCCGGAAGGTCCCGTCGATCGCCTGGTCGACCCTGGTGAAGGTCCCCGTGCCCGACCCGAACAAGAGCGGGTCGCGACCGGGGCCGGCGCGGTACCAGGCGAGGTCGTCGTTGCCGTCGCCGTCGAAGTCGCCGGTGAGGGGGCGGTGGTCGTCGGGGGCGGTGAGGGGGTGGGTGGTGAAGGTGCCGTCGGGTTGGCCGAGGGCGAGTTGGTCGGGGCCGGGGCCGTACCAGGCGAGGTCGTCGTCGTCGTCGCCGTCGAAGTCGCCGGCGACGGGTGTGCGGTCGCCGCCGAGGTCGACCGTCGTGGCGGTGAAGGCCACGCGCGGTGGCGGGGCGGGTGTCGCGTCGCTCGGCGCGGGGGCAACGGTGGGGAGGACCAACCCCACGAGGGCCACCAGGGCCACGCCCGGCGCGACCCGCCGGGTCGGGCGGATCAGCCCCCGGGGTCGACCGGCTGCGGCACGATCGCCCCGCACATGGTGGGGTCGGCGCACGTCGATGGGGCCGGGATCTCGCCGCACATCTCGCCATCGGCACAATCGTCGTCGGTCCTGATGTCGCCGCACATGTCGGCGTCGTCGCACGGGCCCTCCGGTGCGATGTCGCCGCACATGTCGTCGTCGGCGCAGTCGGTCGTGGCGATGTCGGCGTTGTCCGCGGTCTCCGGTTGCGGTGCAACGGTGGTGCTCGGCGCGCCGAGGGTGGTCGTGGGCCCTTCGGCCGTGGGAGCGGTGGGGGAGACATCGGCACCGCGGGCCACGCCGTGGCCGGTCCCACGGTCGGGAGCCGGGCCCGTGACGGCCGCCACCGTCGCCGCCGTGGCCAGCACCGCCCCCAGCGCCAGGCCGGCGAGCACCATCGCGCGCCGTCGCGAGCGGCCGGCGCCCACGCGTGGGCGGGCGTCCCGTCGGCGCGGTGCCACCTCATCGAGGGTCATCGCCGGGTCGGCGGAGGGGGAGCGTTCCTCGCTGGCCATGGTCAACCATCGACCGTACCCGGCCGTGGTGAAGAACAGGCCGCGCGGTCGTGCACGACGGGGACGGTGGGGCCCTGATGCTTGGGTACGCGTGGTCCCGGATAGATTCACGGTGGCGTGCGCAAGTTCCTCACTCTCCTCCTGGTCGTGGCGCTCTCGGGTGCGGGCTTGGCCGTGTCGGCCCTCGCCCTCGCGCCTCAGGCGCGCGACATCGTCACTGCGACGAGGGTCGAGGACCCGCACTTCCGTCTACGCCCCCTCGACGAGCGGTCCGTGGTCTACGCCGGCGACGGGTCGGTGCTGGCGTCGCTGCACCGCGAGCAGAACCGGGAGATCATCCCGCTCAGCGAGATCCCCGACACGGTCATCCAGACGATCCTCGCGGTCGAGGACGAGAACTTCTACGACCACGGCCCCGTCGACCTCCGTTCGACGGTGCGGGCGCTGTTCGAGAACGTGTCCGCCGGCGACATCGAGCAGGGTGGGTCGACCATCACCCAGCAGCTGGTGAAGATCTCGCTGCTGACGCCCGAGCAGAGCCTCAACCGCAAGCTGCGGGAGGCGGTGCTGGCGGTCCAGCTCGAGCGTGACCTGACCAAGGACCAGATCCTGCGCCGGTACCTCAACACCGTGTACTTCGGCGGGGGCGCGTACGGCGTGCAGGCGGCAGCCGAGCTGTACTTCGACAAGGACGTCGGTGAGTTGGGCTGGGGTGAGGCGGCCATGCTGGCCAGCCTCATCCAGAACCCGGTGGGCTACGACCCGGTCCTGCGACCGCACCAGGCCAAGGAGCGCCGGCGCATCGCCTTGCAGCGCCTGGTCGAGACCGACCACCTCACCCAGGCGGAAGCCGACTTCTACAACGCCGCCCCGTTGCCCACCGTGCGCAACCAGTCGCTGCCACCACCCGACGACTACTTCATCGAAGAGGTGAAGCAGCAGCTGCTCAACGACACCACCCTCGGTGCCACCGAGGAGGAGCGCTACAACGCGGTGTTCCGGGGCGGCCTGCGCATCTACACCACCTACAGCCCCACCGCCCAGTACTTCGCGCTGCTGGCCCGCAACGCCCAGTTGCCCGACACCGGTGGGCAATTCACCGCCGCGCTGGCCGCGGTCGAGGCCGGCACCGGTGCGGTCCGGGCCCTCGTGGGCGGTCCCGGGTTCGACAACTACAAATACGACCTGGCCACCCAGGGCCTGCGCCAGCCGGGGTCGTCGTTCAAGATGATCGTGCTCATGGCCGCACTCGAGAACGGCATCGTCCCCGACGACACGCTCGACGGGGGCAGCCCCTGCAGCTTCCCGAACCCGGGCGGGGCCCCCGACCCCTACGTGGCATCGAACTTCGGTGGCAGCCGCGGCGGCCGGGGCACGATCCTCAGCCTGACGACCGCCTCGTCCAACTGCGGCTTCCTGCGCCTCGGCCAGATCGTGGGCCTCGACAAGGTGGTCGAGACCGCCCGGGAGCTCGGCATCACCACGCCCCTCGACCCGAGGGCGCTGTCCATGCCCATCGGGGCGTTCGAGGTCCACCCGATCGAGATGGCGGGCATGGCCGCCGCCATCGCCAACCACGGGCGGTACAACAAGCCGTACTTCATCGACCGCATCGAGGATCGGCACGGCAACGTCCTCTACCAACACCAGTCGGAGAACCGCCAGGTGGTGTCGGAGCAGAGCGCGTGCCTCGAGACGGCGATCCTCGAGGCCAACGTCCGGGGCGGCACCGGCACCGCGGCGCAACTGCCGAACGGGCGGCCCGCCGCGGGCAAGACGGGCACCGCCCAGAACTTCGGCGATGCGTGGTTCGTGGGCTACACCGCCCAGCTCGCGACCGCGGTCTGGATGGGCAATCCCGAGGCTCGGGTGCCCATGACCAACGTCGGCGGCCGGTCGGTGACGGGAGGCTCGTACCCGGCGATGATCTGGCACGACTTCATGGCCGCGGCCCACACCCTGGCGCCCATCGAGAGCTTCCCGCAGTGCTTCCCGACCCGACCCGGCCGCTCGATCGACCAGATCCCTGACTTCAGCGGCAACGGCCAGCCGCAGGGCGGCAACGTGCCGGTGGACGACGGTCAGCAGACGCCGGCCTCGGTGCCGGCCACCACCTGCCCAGACGGATTCGTGCCCGCCGCCACCGGCTGCTACCAGCCCACGCCCACCACGGCACCCGACCCGGTCGTCGTGACGGTGCCACCGTGACCGAGCCCGGACCCACCGAGGCGGCGGCGCCGCCGAACGCACTCGAGCGGCTGCTCGTGGTGCAGGAGCACGACACCGCAGCCGACCAGTTGCGCCACCGGCTCGCGACGCTGCCCGAGCGCCAGCAGCTGGAATCGACGCTGGCGCGGCTCGGGGCCATCGACGTCGAAGAGGCGTCGGTCATGGAGCGCCGGGAGGCCATCGGGCGCGACCTGAAGCGTCTCGAGGACGAAGTGGCCGCCGTCGAGGCCCGCATGGCCCAGACCGACGCCAAGCTCTACGGCGGCGCGGTGTCGGCGGCGCGCGAGCTGCAGGCCCTGCAGGACGAGCTGAAGTCCCTGAAGCGCCGCCAGACCACGCTGGAGGACGACGAGCTCGACCTGATGGAGCTGGCCGAGCCCCTCGACGCCGACCTGGCCCGGCTCGCCGGCCAGCGCGCCGAGTCCGACGAGGAGGCGACCCGGCTCACCGCGGCGCTCGCCGAGGCCGAGGTGGACATCGCCGCGCAGCTCGAGACGGTCGAGCGTGAGCGGGTGGATGCCGCCGCCGGCATCGACGCCGGCCTGCTCGCCGAGTACGAGCGCCTCCGTTCCCAGCTCGGCGGCATCGCCGTGGCCCGACTCGTGGCCAAGACCTGCGGTGGCTGCCACCTCGGCCTGTCGGCGGTCGAGGTGGACCGCATCCGCAAGACGCCGGCGGGCGAGATGGTGCACTGCGAGGAGTGCGGCCGGATCCTGGTCCACTAGCAGGGTGCTCATCGTCGTCCGCCACGGCCGCACGGTCGCGAACGCGCAAGGTCGCCTGCTGGGTCGTGACGACCCACCGCTCGACGACCAGGGCTTGGCCCAGGCGCGGGCGCTCGGCGCGGTGCTCCGGCCCGATCGGGTGGTGTCGAGCCCGCTGGCACGCGCCCGCCAGACCGCCGAGGCGTTCGGCCTGCCCGTGGAGATCGACGAGCGCTGGATCGAGTTGGACTACGGCGCCCTCGAGGGCACACCCACCGCCGACGTGCCGAGCGAGACCTGGGCCGAATGGCGAGCCGACGTCTGCTACCGGCCTGAAGGCGGGGAATCGCTGCGGGAGCTGTCGGATCGGGTCGACCAGGCGTGTGCCGACCTGGTCGCCGAGTCGACGAGACACGATGTCGTGGTCGTGACGCACGTGTCCCCGGTGAAGGCCGCGGTCGCGTGGGCCCTCGGGGTGGGGTGCGAGGTGTCGTGGCGGACCTTCGTCGCCCCGGCGTCGATCACCCGCATCGCGTCCGGTCCCTGGGGCCCGTCGTTGCACTCGTTCAACGAGACGTCGCACCTGGCCGGGCTGTGACCTTCGGCCCTGTCGTCCTCGGGGTCCCGGGACGAACATGTTGCTGCAGGAACGATCGAGAAGGGAGTCCCGATGCAGGCACGAGTGGGAGATCGCATCGTGATCCACGGCCACCGAGTCGGTGAGCCGATCCGGGACGGTGAGGTGCTGGAAGTGCATGGCCCCGATGGCGGGCCGCCGTTCATCGTGCGATGGTCCGACACGGGCCATGAGACCCTGTTCTTCCCGGGGTCCGATGCCACTGTCGAGCACTTCACCCACGAGCCCATCGGCTGAGGTGTCGGCCCGGTTCGACCGGCCCGGCTGTTCCGGGTCCGGCTGACACCCGATTCATCGAACGCGAGGACGGAGGTGCCGTCATGGATGCCCATGCGGCCAGGAGCTTGCTTGAACAAGAACGCGCCCGCCTGCAGGCCCTGCAACGGGGACTGCGGGACGAAGGGTTCGAGGACACCACTGACGCCCAGGCGTCGGATGTGCTGGCGCCGCTCGATCAGCATCAGGCCGACATGGCCAGCGAGGTCTTCGAGCGGGAGAAGGACCTGTCGATCCTGCATCGGGTGGAGCTCGACCTCAGGGATGTGGCCGATGCGCTCGACCGCCTCGATGCCGGCATCTACGGCACGTGCGCGACCTGCGCGGCCGACATCGGCCCGGAGCGGCTGACGGCCGTGCCGGCCACCCGGTACTGCGCCGAGCACGAAGGGATGTGGGAGGGCGACAAGCTCACGCTGGCGATGCCCGCGGGGGCCTACATCGATGACGACGCCCACGGCGCGGAGCGAGTGGCGGCGAGGGAAGCCGGTCAGAACCTGGATCTGCTCCCCGACGACGACGAGGTCGTGGAACGCGTGGAGCTGGGTCCTGAACAGAACGCACTGCACCTCACCGACCCGGACCGTCCGAACCCGGACGCGTTGACCGCGGACGAGGTGGCGGCGCTCGAGCAGCGCCATGAGGAATGGGCCGAACAGGAGCGCTCGATGCGAGCAGCGGCCCTCGACGAAGCGGAGGAACGATGACCGATCTGAGCGAAGCCACCGCACCGAACGAAGACGCCCCCATCGCGGTGACCGCGGGGACGGGCGTGCCCGAGGCGATGTCCGAGTACGCGGTTGCGAAGCTGTCCCACCTGGCAACCCACGAGCGCTCGCCGATCCTGTTCGGCGAGGTGAAGCTGACGCTGGAGCCGAACCCCGCCCGCGAGCGGCCGGCCAAGGCCGAGGCCGTGTTCGACGTGAACGGTGAGCCCGTCCGGGCGCATGTGGCCGCGCACGACCTGTCCGAGGCCATCGACCTGCTCGAGGACCGGCTGGGTCGGCGGCTCGCTCGTCACCGCCAGTTGCGAGTCGACCGAGCGCGGCGGATGCGGGGCCACGACGACCACGAGTGGCGTCACGGGGAGGCTCCGGTCCACCGTCCGGAGTACTTCGAACGCCCGCGCGACGAGCGGCGCCTGGTGCGACGCAAGAGCTTCAGCGTCGGTGAGATGACGTGCGACGAGGCGGCCGACACCCTCGACCTGTTGGGGCACGACTTCCTGCTGTTCACCAACCTGGCGACCGGTGCCGACGCGGTGGTCTTCTACGCCTCCGACCACGGCCTCGAGCTGATCGACGCCTCGGGGAGCGCCGACGCGGTGGGTGCCGCCACGGTCGCCCCTGTGCGCATCAGCCGCCTCGGCACGAGGTCCTGCTCGGTGGCCGAGGCCATCGACCAACTCGATGTGGACGTCACCCCGTTCGTGTTCTTCGTGGATGCCGACACGGGGCGCGGCAGCGTGGTCTACCGCCGCTACGACGGTCACTACGGCTGCATCACGCCGGCCTGACCGTCGCCCCCCCCGGATCGCCGGGGCCCATGACCGGTCCGGGGAGGGCCGTTGCCGCCGTCGGCGCCGGAGTGCGAACATGTGTTCGTGCCCGGGCGCGTCGATGCCACCATCCTTCACGCCGACCTCGACGCCTTCTACGCCTCGGTCGAGCAACGGGACGACCGCCGGCTCCGGGGGCGGCCGGTGATCGTGGGCGGCGGCGTGGTGCTGGCGGCGAGCTACGAGGCGAAGGCGCACGGCGTCCGTACCGCGATGGGGGGCGCCGAGGCTCGCCGGCTCTGCCCCGACGCCGTGGTGGTGGCCCCGAGGATGTCGGCCTACAGCGAGGCCAGCAAGGCGGTCTTCGCCATCTTCGAGCGAACCACCCCGCTGGTCGAGGGGGTGTCGATCGACGAGGCGTTCCTCGACGTGGGCGGCCTGCGGCGCCTGGTCGGCCCACCCCTCGACATCGCCGTCGAGCTGCGCCGGGTCGTGGCCGCCGAGGTGGGTCTGGCCATCTCGGTGGGCATCGCCCGCACGAAGTTCCTGGCCAAGGTGGCGAGTGCGGTGGCCAAGCCCGACGGCCTGCTCCTCGTGGCCCCGGAGGGCGAGCTGGCGTTCCTCCATCCACTGCCGGTCGAGCGCCTGTGGGGGGTCGGGCCCGTCACCTCCGGCAAGTTGCGTGAACGCGGGATCCTCACCGTGGGCCAGGTGGCCGAGTTGGCCGCACCCGACCTGGTGGGGATCGTGGGCCCGGCCGCAGGGCATCACCTGCATGCCCTCGCCCACAATCGTGACCCCCGTCGGGTGCAGGTGGGCCGGCGGCGCGGGTCGATCGGCTCCCAGCGGGCCCTGGGGCGGTCGCGTCGATCGCCGGGCGAGATCGACGCGGTGGTGATCGGCCTGGTCGACCGGGTCGCCCGCCGGCTCCGCAAGGCCCGCCGCATCGGTCGCACCGTCGTGCTCCGGCTGCGCTTCGGGGACTTCTCCCGCGCCACCCGCTCCCACACCATGGCCCGACCAACGGCGGACACGGCGACCATCCTGGCGGCCGCCCAGGCGCTGCTACGCGCGGTGCAGCCTCTCGTCGACGAACGCGGTCTCACGCTGGTGGGCATCGCCGTGGCCAACCTGGCCGACGACCGCCCGGTGCAGTTGGTGCTCCCGCTCCGGGGCCGACCCGAGGGGACCCTGGATGCCGCGGTCGACGACCTGCGGGACCGGTTCGGGTCGGCGGCGGTGACCCGCGCGGTGCAGTTGGGGCGTGACACCGGCCCATCGGTGCCGATGCTGCCCGATTGACCTGGCCGGCGCGGTCAGGGAATGCTCACCTTCGTCTCACACCCCGACGAGGTGTCGGTGCCGGCCCCTCCCTTGCACGTGTCGGTGCCGCTGCCGCCGTTGTGGGCATCGTTGCCGTCACCGCCCTTGAGGGTGTCGTTGCCGGAGCCCCCGCCGAGTGAGTCGTTGCCACCCTCGCCCTTCACGGTGTCGTTGCCCGCCCCTCCGGTGACGCTGTCGGCTCCCGTCCCGGCGAAGGCGCGGTCGTTGCCGTCACTCAGGCCGACCGAGTCGTTGCCGCCACCGGCGCACACGATGTCGTCGCCACCGGCGGCGCTGATCGTGTCGGCCGAGGAGGTCCCGAGGATGACGTCGGCGCCGTCGGTCGGCGACTGGCCGTCGCCGAGGCGGACGGTGACCACCCGGCCCCAGCAGGCGGCGAGGGGGGTGACCGTGGTCGTGGGGTTCCAGTCGGGTGAGGTGTCGTGGGCCGGGGTGGTGGTCACCCGGGCCCGCTGCGTCGAGTCGGCGTTGACCAGGTAGATGTCGTTCTCCACCGGCGGCTCGGGCCCGTCGCCCTGGACGATCGAGTTGTAGAAGGCGATCTGGGTGCCGTCCGGTGACCAGGTGGCGCCGCCCTCACCGTTCGGGTCGCTCGTGACCTGGGTCCTCCCGCTGCCGTCGGCCGCCATGGTGTAGATGTCCATGTTGCCGGAGCGGTTGCTCTGGTAGGCGATGCGGTTGCCGTCTGGGGACCACGCCGGGCTGGTGTCGGTGGCGGGGTGCTGGGTGATGCGGGTCTGGCTCGTCCCGTTGGCGTTCATGACGTAGATGTCATCGTTGGTGCCGGCGCGAGTGCTGGCGAACGCGATCTTCGTGCCGTCGGGTGACCAGTCCGGCTCCCAGTCGAAGGCCGAGTCCGTGGTGAGCCGGGTCTCGCCCGTGCCGTTGGCGTTCACCACGTACACGTCGTAGTTCGCATTGCGGAGGCTGTGGAAGGCGATCTTGGTGCCGTCGGGTGACCAGCTCGGCGCTGAGTCCGGATCGGGTCCAGTGGTGACCTGGGTGACGTTCGACCCGTCCGCGTCCATCACGTAGATGTCCGAGCAGCACCCACCGATGCTGCGGGCGAACGCGATCCGGGTGCCGTCCGGCGACCACGCCGGATGGGTGTCGGACGCCGTCGTGGCCGTCAGGCGGGTCTGACCCGACCCGTCGGTCTCCATCACCCACACGTCGCTGTCCACGCTCAAACCGGGGCCCGGCGAACTGGTGAACAGGAGCTGCGCGTTGGCGGGAACCTCGACGGCGCCGATGTCGCACGCGCCACCGGCGGGCTGTGGCCGGGGTGTGCCGACCTGGTCGGTGGTGAGGGTGGCGTGGCACGAGGCGTTGGGGATGGCGTCGACCAGGGGCGAACCGTCCTGTGGGGTCAGGACGGGTGGGGTGCCGGCCACCGCGGCGAGGCCGGGGTCGCCACCGTGGTCGACGACGTCGGTCGGGTCGTCGAACCCGCACGAGTCGCCGACCTCGTCGTTGGTCCAGTTGTGGCCCTGCGAGTTGTCGATGCGATCGACGGCGGCGCAGTTGGGGTTGTCGCTGTTCACCGCGAGCACCGAGCCGTAGGAGGTGAACATCTGGCCGGTGCCGCTGCGCACGTTGGCGCCGCCGGACGGGGCCGCGTTGAACGCGAGCGTGGCGTACTCGAGCTGCACGGACTTGCCGGCGTAGATGGCGCCGCCCGCACCGCCGCCGGCCGTGTTGCCGGTGAAGGTGCTGTTGCGGACGAGGATGTCACCGCCGCGACCACCGCCGCCGCTGTCGCCGGCCACGTTGTCGACGAAGCTGGAGCGTTCCACCGTGAGCGACTGCGTTCCGTAGGCGCCGCCGCCGGCTCCACCGCCGAGGCCGTCCGTCGCCTCGTTGTCGCGGAAGAGGCTGCCGGTGATGGAGGTGAAGTGACCGAAGGCGCCGCCGCCGAGGGGTGAGCGGTTACCGGAGAACTCGCTGTTCTCGATGGTGAGGAAGCTCTTGGCGTACACCCCGCCGCCGCCGAGCGAGTTGGTCGTGGCGCCGTCGCGGATCTCGATGTCGCGGACCGTCACCCCGTTGTCGGTGTCGGCGAACAGCACCCGGCTCGATCCGTTGGCGTCGATCGAATGGCCGTCACCGTCGATGGTCAGGGCCTGGGTGCCCGTGTAGGTCGGGTCGCTGCCACCCGAGAGGACGATGTCGGCGTTGAGCGTGATGGTGTGGGGGCCCGACGCGTCCCCGGACAGGTTCGTGAGCGCGGTCCGGTACTGCGCCTCTGTCCCCACGGTCGCGTTGGTGGCGCCGGCGGGGGCGGCGTTGACGAACGCCGCGGCGGAGGCGGCGAGGAGGGTGACGATGGCGGCTACAGCAATGGAGAGGCGCACACGCTCAGTCTCCGCCGAACGCGAGCACTTGGTCAGGGCCGAAGGTCACTCGCCTTGCCCGCGGGAATGGTGCGCGGTGAGCCGCACTTGGGACACTGAGGCCATGACCGAGGTACACGCTGAGACGTATCGGATCGGGCGGCAGCGCATCGTGCAGTCGGACAAGACGGACCATGCCCTGCGCCCCACGGACGACCGGTCGCTGTGCGACAGGCACTCGAACCGAGCGCTCGTGCTCCACGAGGTCGCGTTCGTCCCCTACGCCGACCACGCCTGCGAGGAGTGCAGCCGACTGCTGACCGACGGGTAGCACTCGTCAGTCCGCGACTCCCTCAGGTCCCGTCGGCGGCGGCCTCGAGGGCGGCGATGTCGAGCTTCACCATGCCCAACATCGCGGCGGTCGCCCGGGCGGCACGCTCGGGGTCGGGATCGTTCATGAGCTCCTCCCATCCGGCGGGCACCACCTGCCACGACAGGCCGTAGCGGTCCTTCAACCAGCCGCACTGCACCTCCTGGCCGCCGTCGGTGAGCCGGTCCCAGTAGTGGTCGAGCTCGGCCTGGTCGGCGCACTCGATCACGAACGACACGGCCTCGGTGAAGGGGAACTGGGGGCCGCCGTTGATGCCGGTGAACAACTGCCCGTCGAGCTCGAAGTTCACCGTCAGCACGGACCCGGCAGGCCCCGGCCCCGCCTCGGTGTAGCGGGTGATCTCGGTCACGCGCGAGTTCGGGAAGATCGACACGTAGAACTCGGCGGCCTCCTCGGCCTGGGTGTCGAACCAGAGGTTGGGGACGATGCGGGGCATGGGAGTCTCCTGGTCGGTGAACGATCGTTCGGGCGGTGTGACCGCCCGAACGCCCGGAAATCATCGCCGGGACACGTCCGCAGGGCGACCGGGTGCCGCCAGCGCAGGCTGAGTACGGCTGCCCGCGTGGCCTCGCGGCCAGGTGCGGGTGGTCAGGTGCCGGCAGGCTGGAAGAGCTCGACGTAGTTGCCGGCGGGGTCCTCGATCAGGACCTGCTGGCCGCCGGGGCCGGTCACGATGTCGTTGCGGAAGGTGACACCGGCCGCGCGCAGCCGCGCCGCCTCGGCGGCGATGTCGGTGACGATGAGGTGTATCCGGTTCCAGCCGCCGGGGCCCGGGGTGGCGCCGTCGGGCATGGGACGACCGGCCGAGCTGGCCGGCCCGCTGAGGAGCAGCCGCAGGTTGCCCCGTGCGACGTCCGCGAACGCGGGGGCGGCGTTGGTCAGCGGTTCGAACCCGAGGTGTGCGGTGTAGAACGCCAGCGCCGCGTCGACGTCGTCGACCAGATACCGCACGCTCACCATCTCGGTTGGCTCGGTCATGGTTCCTCCTGTGGGTGGGTGGGGATCGTCGTCGCGGCGGCGAGCGCGGCGAGCAGGAAGCCGATGCGGGACTCCAGCTCGGTGGCGGTGTGCACGAACGCCTCGTACGTGGTGTCGGCGACGTCGTGCGCTCCGCCGCCGTCGCCGTTGCCGCCGTGGTCGTGGTCGTGGGTCGGTGTCGCGGAGGGGTCCGGCATGCTCCAGTGGACGGCCTCGGGGTGCCCGGGGAACTCGGGGCAGATCTCCCGGACCCGGTCGCACAGGGTGATCACCCGGTCGAAGCGCTCGGTGCGGAGCTCGTCGAGATGCTTGGGGCGGTGTGCGCTCAGGTCGATCCCGTACCGGTGTCGCATCACCTCGATGGCGTGGGGATGCAGGGCCTTGGGGTGGCTGCCCGCGCTCCGAGCGTCGACCGACCCGCCGGAGCGGTGGCGGGCCAGCGCCTCGGCCATCTGGGAGCGGGCGCTGTTGCCGGTGCACAGGAACAGCACCCGCGCCCGCCCGGGTGGGGCCGTCGGCGACGGCACGGTGAGACGGAGCCCGGGGTGCAGGGCGGTGCCCGCGTCGGCGAGCAGGTCGGCGACGCGCTCCAACTCGACCGTGTAGTAGGTGCCACGCCGGTCTGCGGAGCTGCGGCGCCCGCGGACCAGGCCACCGTCGCGCAGCTTGCCCAGGTGGTAGGAGACCAGGTTCTGCGGCTCGCCGACACCGCGGGTGAGCTCCCGCACCGTCCGGTCGCTACGGGCCAGTTCGCTCAGCAGGGCCCAACGCAGGGGGTGGCCGGCGAGCTGGAGCACCGCCGGGGGCGGCGCCGACTGTTCAACAGGAGGAGCGGCCACGCCGAAAACCTATCAATCTGATTTGATAGGTCAAGCGAGCGTCGGCGCCGGCACGCGGGATCCGGCGATCGCAGCGCAGAAAATCGGCGCCACGCGCCTGATGCTGCGCCGGCCTCGTGGAACTGCCGCGGGCGCCGCGACCGATCTGCTGGTGGTCTGAGCGGGTCAGACAGACCTTCGGCGGGGAGGTCGGGTCAGTACTCGCCCTTGATGACGAAGTACGAACCGCGGATGGTGCCCGCCAGCTTCGACTTCTGGCGGGCGAACTTGAACTTGTCGGCCAGTTCGTCGGGGATGTCCATCCCGTCGGAGAGCTTGAAGCCCACGGCCCGCTTGCCGCCGGCCTCCACGGCGTACATCACGTTGATGGACAGGCCGCTCTCATAGAAGACGTAGGCCCACTTGGTGCCGTCGACCTCGAAGGTGGTCGCCTCGAGGGGCTTGGAGGCGATGACGATGTCGCGTTCGTCCTTCAGGATCTTGTGGATCCAGTTGATCGTCGCGTTGGCCTTGCCGGCGGGCTCGACGGTGTAGGTGTGGTCGTACTTGTTCTTGAAGTACCGGGCCTCGTTCGCCCGCAGGCCCGCGAGTGCGTCGGCGACGGGCGAGGACTCCAGCCCGACGGTCGAGACATCCTTGAAATCCACGGTGTAGGTCATCACGCGCTCCCCGAGCGTCCACGCCCGGTGCGCGGACGACGGCCGAAGAGTAGTCGGGCCGCCTCGCCGCCAGCAGGGCCCCAGGGCCGGTTTCAGCCCGGGCGCATCCGCCCGTCCGGGGGAGCGGCGCCGGGTTGCTGCACCCGGGTGACCGGGCCCAGTCGACCGAGGATCGTCTCGTACAGCGCGGCGTTGTCGCGCGAGATCCTCCGGTGCACCCGGCGCTCGAAGAGGGTTCGGAGCAGGCGGTTGTGCGCGTGGTAGGTCTCGACGAAGGTGAGGCGGGTGCCGTTGCCCCCGTCGATCGGCTCGAGCGTGTGCCAGCCCTCGGCGTGCGACCACAGCGGCTTGCCCTCCGCGTGGTAGCGGGCGTACTCGTTGCGGCGCGCCGCCACCACCACCTCGAACGATCGGCCCCGCCCTCCCGACAGCAGCCAGCGGGGCACCCGGAACGACGCGGTCCGCACGAGGCCGGCCCCGTCGTCGTCGCCCTCCTTCAGGATCGTGATCGACCCGCCCGGGTGGGTGATCGTGCGGGGAACGACGTCGTCGGGCTGCACCTTCGGGTGGAACAGGCGCCACACGCGGTGCGGCGGCGCGCCCACGTCGAACACCACCTCGTGTCGCTGCATCAGTCGTTGCGGTCGGTGCGCTGCACCAAGGTCGACGCTCCCTGCGCTCGGCGGTGGATGCCTCAGGCGCAGCCGACATTGCCACAGAACGCACACCGGCCGCCGCGAGCGCCGCCAGCGGCCCGAGCCCCAGCGACGCTCGTCGTGGTGACGGCCCGCCTCAGGGCTTGACAGGCGCCTGCACGTCCAGCAGGGCGACACCGATAGCGAGGGGGCGCCGCCCTTCGACAGCCCACGATGTCCGACCCTGCCCTGCTCCGAGCCGAGTGTGACGGTGAGTCGGCCTGTAGGCGGGGAACGGGCCTGACGGCCCGTTCACCAGGGACAACGAGCGAATCGCGGCGGTGCGGTCCTCAGTCAGTCCTCAACGCAGGACGCCGTCCTCGTCGTCAGTCGGTTCCTGGGACGGGTGGATCGCTGAACCGTTGGTCGCATTCGTCGCACAATGCGAGGATCATCACTCGTTCATCCCGGATCCGGCCCGACGCTCCGCACCACTCGCAGACCCGCTCGGATCGCTCCTGGAACGAATCGGTGATGCGACTGAGTTCGGCGTGCTCCACGGATGTCCAGTTCGTGTTCCCCTCGCTCCGCGGGCGGGGGTTCGCCTGGAACCGGAGCACGCCATCCGTTTGCTTGACGTTGAGCAGCTCGTAGGCGGGAAAGCGCGCCTCAACAGCTCGGTGGCATTCCTGGACGAGTTCTCGCCAGCCTTCCCCGACTGCTGCGTACTCGAAGTCGTGACCTCGACCATGTGGACGCAGCGCCGTCAGGAGTTCGGGACTGTTCGCCGGGTCGAGACACCACATCGCTCATGCTCCTGGCGCGGTCAGCGGACCGTCTTGCGATACCAGTCCTTCGATGCCATCGCCTCGTCCATCTGCGCACGGAGCTGCTCGATCAGGTCGCGATCGGCGATGTCGCCCTCTTGGGCCATCACCTGGTCAGCGAGATCGACGACGAGGGTGGCGACCTCCCCTGCCTGCCAGTCGCGGTTGATGTCGAAGCCCTGCGCTCGCAGGCGCTCGAGTTCTTGGCTGAGCAGCTTCTGGATGAGGTCCAGCTCTGGCCGGTCGAGCTCGACGGTGAACGTCGGGATCGGCTCGTCGGCGGGGTGCGGGTCGGGACAGGCGTCAACGGCTTCGAAGTGCAGGACCTCGGGCGCGAGGTCGGCGCCGTTCGGCCAGGCGATGGTGCCGGGCTCGAGGTCGGTGCTGACCTTGCAGAAGAGGTCGTAGTCGGCAGTGATGGGTTCGAAGATCGGCCCACGCAGTTTCGGCCCGAGGTCGATCTCGCCGACGCAGCCGTCGCTGAAACCGAGGCGCACCACGTGGTCGTGGAGTACCTCGACGCTCGTCACGTCCACGAGCTTGTACGGGTCCATCTCGGTGGCGGTCATGGCAATGGTTCGATGGTACCGGGGGGTTCGCCGCGGATCGATGAGTTCCAGCAGGCCTCCAGCTCGTCCCCGTGGAGCTCGGCCCACTCGGTGACGAGCTTCGCCTTCTTGGCAGGGAGGGCGCCTCGGTGCATCGTCCCTTCCAGCAGCACCTGGGCCTGATGCTCGGCATACCTCGCGTGGAAGTGCGGCGGATCGTGATCACGCGGGTACATGGTGATGACGATGCCCATGAAGCGGCAGAGCTCGGGCATCAGCCGGTGCGCCGAGCCTCGTGCCTGCCCGCTCCGAGGACTTCGTCGACGGCGGCTCGGGTGCGTTCCTCATTGTCTGGCCACAGGTGCGAGTAGGTGTCGAGGGTCTCGGACGCCGAGGCGTGGCCGAGGCGGGCCTGGACGACCTTCACGGACTCGCCGTGGCGGATGAGCAGTGACGCGTAGAAGTGGCGCAGGTCGTGGAAGCGAAGGCCGGTCAGGCCAGTCTCGTCGACCGTCGTACGCCAGAGCTCGCCGAAGCGGTTGCGGCGGATCGGCCGGCCGACGGTGTTGGTGAAGATCAGGCCTTCGCTGGTAGCTGGGTGACCATCGAGATGGGCGGCGAGGGCGGTGCCAACAACGCCGGGTAGCGGGACGGTGCGGATGGATGCCTCGGTCTTTGGCGGCCCGAACTCGGGTTGGCCCTTGCCGGCGAGGACGAGCTGGCGGTCGACCCGGATCGTGCGGCGCAGGAAGTCGACCCGGTCGACGGACAGGCCGAAGCACTCGCCCTGTCGAAGACCGGTCCCGGCAGCGAGGACGACGAGCGCGCGGTAGCGCTCCGGCATGGCGCCGATCAGGGCCTCGACCTGCTCGACCGTGGGTGGCTCGACCTGCCGGTTGGCCTGGCGGGGGAGTCGGACGCCGTGGCAGGGGCTGCGGGCGATCAGGCGGTCGTCGACAGCGGCGTTGAGGTTGGCGGCGAGGATCCGGAAGACGACCTCAACGGTCGTCGGCGCCAGGACCTCCGCCCGTCCCTTCACCCAGGCCTGCACCTCGCTGGGCCGGATCGAGGCGACCGGTCGGTCGCCGAAGTGCGGGAGAACGTGGTTACGCAGGTGGGCGTCGACCTGGACGACCGTCGTCGGGCGGTGGACCTGACTGGCGTGCCAGCCGGCGGCGTACTCCCGCAGTGTCTGTAGGCCGGCACTCGGGTCGATGTACGAGCCGTCGAGCAGACGGCTCTGAACATTGGTAAGGAACCGCTCGGCGTCGACCTTGCGGTCGAAGTGCGGGGCGCGCTGCGGTCCGCCGGGATGCTCCCGGTAGCGGGCACGCCACTTGCCGTTGGATCGCTTGTCGATGCTGGCCATCCGGACTCCTGGCCGGGCGCGCCGAGGCGCACCCACGAAAGGGGACAGGACGGCCGATGGGCCCGCGACCCGAGTACGACGCCGAGCCGGCCATCGAGGCTCAGCGTGATGACACTACCGGGCACTTCCGAGGACGGGAAGCGTTCGCTGCAGTGCGGAGGACTACTCGGTTGGAAGATGCTTGACGCTGAGCTCCACTGCTGCCTTGTGAAGCGGTGTGAAGGTCGATCGGTCCCAGCCGCGGTGCTCGAGCTGAACCTCAGCAGCGTGGCCGTAGCCCAAGACCAGGCCCGCAAGGACCCAGGTCACGGTGCTGGCCTTGGACATGAGCCGCACACCCTGAGGCTGGAGCGGTCCGGCCGTCTGCCATTCGACACTCTGGACCAACCCATAGCTCGTGCCGTGCTCGATCGCGGAGAAGTACCTGTACACGACCTCGCCAATGTCGTCGCCGGCCATGACCTCGATCAGACGTCGGACAGAATGGGTCGAGCCCGGGCGTGCCTGTCCACCGACCACTGTCTGGGCGGCGTTGACAAGGATCCCGCGGCGAACGGCCTCGTCCACGATTGCGCTGATGCCGTCCTCAGCCCGTTGGGCGATGGTGAGGCCGGTCTCGTCGATCACGTCGGCGGGGACCTTCGCTTGCTCACGAAAGTTGTAGATGCGCTCTGTCATCGTTCTAGCGATGCGCGTCTCATGCCCAATTCCCAGCTCATCGAGCCACCACGATCGTGCCGACAGCTCCAGGGCGGATCGGGCGATGAGCATGTGGGCGAAGATCACCGGGGGGTCGCTGTCCAGCAGACGCCCGATCGACCGGATGCAGTCTTCCGCGACCGCCAAGCGCAGTCCGGCAATCGAGTGAGCCTGCTGAAGCGGCTCGTTCCCCCAGGTTCCCGTCCAATTCGGTTCATCGGCGAGCTCGGCCATTGCCGCCGAGGTGGCTGCTGGGATGCCTCCAGAGCTGGCCTGCGCGGCCTCGCGGGCGTCGACCAGTCCGAGAAGAGCGTCCTTCATCGGGCCGATGAATGCGTAATACGGGTCGGGTTCAGGAGACACGCTTGTCAAGGGCGCTCAGATTGGATCTGGTGGTCCGGCAGGTGCGAGCAGGCGAAGGTGACACGCTGCGTGAACGAGAAGGGCGGCCTCACGGTGCGAGATCTCATCGCTCAGCCCATGCCCAATTCGATTGCGTAGGTTTAGGCCCGTCACCTCCGACAGCAGGACCTTGAGGTACCGCCGTGTCGGCTCCTGGAGCCAGCCCTCCAGTTGTCCGAGGAGTTCACCCAGACCCTTGACGCCTCCAGACCGGCCTCTGCTGTCCGGGCTGCGAGTCACGGTTAGTCCGACCGCTGCCGCGATCCTACGAACCACGCGTTCGAGGCGTGGGGCGAGGACCGACGCGGCAGCATCGGGATCGCCCGCTGCGTACAGCGTGGTGGCACGGCCGATCGTGAGCGCGACTGCGGGTTCGATGAGATCGCTCTCGAACCACGCAACTGCATCGGCGATCGGCCCGTACCGTTCCTCGATGCGATGAAGAATCTCTACCGCGAACACAGAAAACATCGAAGCCCGCTGTGTCTCGTGGTCTATCAGCGCCTGCTCGGCCTGGTCGTCCTCCCCGACAGTCGACCTGATCAGGCTGTTTTCCGGGCCAAGGGTCATGCGTGTGAACAGGAATTGCAGCGGATGCTCTGCCATCAGCTGCTCGACGAAGTGGCGGTTGTCTTCCGGGTCACCGGTTGGGAGGTGTGATCCGAGTCGAGTAAGCGCGTTCTCGATGCTGTCGTCGCCAACGAACCAGTCCACAAAGGTCTCGATCTGGTCGCGAGGGATCGTCACCTCTGCTGAGATCATCTTCAGGCCGAGGTCTTCTTCCGGCAGCGCCTCGACCTGTCGGCGAATGTCGTCGGCAAGTGGGCGCAGGCCGTGCTGCTCGGCCAGCTGGATCGCGTGCTGAAGGTGCGCGTACTTCACCAGCCCTGCCGTGCGCCCGGCGAGTTCCCGAAACGCCTCCACCTCGCGGCGACGCAGTTCGTCGCGTTCGTCGGGTGAGCTCAGGCTTGCTTGGAGCTCGAGCGCAGACTCAAGGTTCCACGGGTCATCGCCGAAGCGGTCGACCGCTGCTTGGAGCAGGCTCTCAAGCTCTGGCGGCCGTCGTTCCGGCCGGTCGTTCACGAAGAGCTCAAGCAGCGGCAAGGCAACTCCCGGCGTGCGCTCCTCGTTAGCGATGGACGCCTCGACCAGGATGACGGCGGCCCTTAACGCCGCCTCTCGCCGCCCTTGATCATTATTTTGCGAGGCGAGCTCAATCGCTCGTTGGATTGCCTCAGATCGTTCCACCGGGTGGCCGAAGTCGTCCGTAGCGCCCTCGGTGTAGGCGTCAATCGCCTGCTGTGCGAACTCGTGTGGTCGGTCCCCGTACCTTGCCTCCCACAGCAGGTCGGCGAAGCGTGCTCTCACCAAGGCAAGCGGTGAGTGCCGGATGGCGCGTTGCCACAAGCCGTACACCCCGGGGACGATTCCGTCGATCTCGCCGAGAGATGCGGGGTAGGACCGACCCCCTGCCTCCATCATCGGGCCGAACGGGCCGTGTGGAGACCGACGCTCCTCATCGAGGGTGAGGTGGTACTCCAATCCGGCCATCAGAGCTCGAATGGGGTCATCGTCGTCGCCGACAGTCGTACGAAGGGCCGAAGCTACGCTGACCACGCTCTGGAAATCCTGGCTGGCCGCGTCGGCACACGCGTGCGCAAGCGCATCGGCGAGAGCCTCGTCGGCAATCGGGTCCACGGTCCGACGGTAGTGACACGTCCTGACGCCCCCAGCTCGATTTCTCGCTGGGGAGAGGCCACTGACGCTGATGGGCGCACGTCGTCCGTCCCGTAGTCACTCTTCGTGACCACTCGACGGATCCGGGACGAAGCCCATCCGCGCGACACACACTTGCAGGTTCCCCTACGGGAACCTGCGGGCGTCCCGGTTGGCCACGCAGGGTGAGGGAAGCGTTCCGACGCTCCTATGGATGTCAAGGGGGTGATGTCAGGCGGCATGGGCGGCGTCCGAGGGTGTGAGGGCGTCAAGGATGATGGGGTAGAGCTGGCGGGCGAGGTAGCGCTTGAGTTTGCGGATGAGGTGCTTCTTGTTGCCGCCGCCGGGGGCGAGGCGGGCGGCGATGTAGGCCTTGGTTTCGGGGTCGTAGGCGAGGCGGGTGAGCACGGCCCGGTAGAGGGCGGCGTTGGCTTGGCGGTCGCCGCTGCGGTTGAGGCGGTGGTAGCCGGTCTTGCCCGAGGCGACGGGGATGGGGTTGACGCCGCACAGCGCGGCGAAGGCGGCTTCGCTGTGGAGCCGGTGGGGGTTGTCGCCGGCGGCGATGAGCAGGGCGGCGGCGCTGTCGGGGCCGATGCCGAACTCGTCGAGCAGGGCGGGGGCGGTGGCGGTGACGAGTTCGGTGAGCTCGGCGTCGAGGTCGTCGATCTCTTCGGTGAGGACTTGGATGCGTCGAGCGAGACGGCGCAGGGCGCGTTTGGTCGCGGCGGCGGGGTCCCGGAGGGTGTCGGCGGGTCGCAGGCGGGCGCACCGGTCGATGAGGCGGGGGTTGGTGAGCCCGTCCAGGTCGGAGCGCAGCCCGTCGGGGGCGGTGACGATGAGGGCCTTGAGCTGATTGATGGCCTGGGTCCGGGCCTTGATCGCAGACCGTTTGACGAGGCGGGTGACCCGGATCGATTCGATGGGCCCGTCGCCGGTCTTGGGGATGGCGGTGGCGGTGCCGCCAAGCACGGCGCGGGCGGCGGCTTCGGCGTCGACGGGGTCGGTCTTGCCGACCCGGCGGCGCAGCGACCGGTCGGTTCGGTTCACCTCGAACACGACCGCGCCCGTGCGGGTGAGGTGGCGGGAGATGCCGGCGCCGTAGCTGCTGGTGCCCTCGACCCCCCAGGCGATGGGGGTTCCCAGCGAACGGGCCCAGCTGTCGACCAGGGCGAACCCGGCTGGATCGGCGTTGAACGCCAGCTCATCGAGGCGGCCGCCTCGGTCGGTGATGGCGACCGCGACGTGGGTGTCGGCATGGGTGTCGATACCGATGATGACGTTGCCCGAGCCTTGGAGATCGGCGATGCTCACAGTGGTTTCCTTTCGCGAGGGACCGAACAGCTCGGGCCGGTGAGCGAGGACAGCACTGCGAGGGGGCCTCTTGCCAGGCTCCTATCAAGTCACTGTTCACCGGCTCGAGCTGGACTGCACGCCGCGGCCCGCGAGTCGACAGGTCGGAACAAGAGCACCCGAAGGGCCGGTGGAACGCGGAGTCAGAGCCCCCGAGACCACGACGCGCAATCCATCCTTACGCCCCATCAGGAGCGCACCCCCACCCTCGCAGCGGAACGCCTACGTGTTCACCCGGTCCTCAATCAGTCCTCAGCACGGCGGTACGTAACGGGATCTGGCGAGACGTGGCGGGAACTCCCGGGACACGCTTGCCCAGGTCAGGGGCCTGTTCCCGCTGGAGGCCGGGTGTGTGACGGTGAGTCGGCCTGTAGGCGGGGTTCTGTCCACCGGGCCCTTGCGGGGATCCGGATGGATGGTCATCCATCTGTGCGGCCTACCTGGGGACATCGACCGGGCCGGTCGTCCCCTGTTCGGCCTTGCTCCGGGTGGGGTTTGCCGAGCCGCCCGGGTCGCCCCGGGCGCTGGTGCGCTCTTACCGCACCGTTTCACCCTTACCTGTGCCGGCCCTGCGGCCGGCCATCGGCGGTCTGTTCTCTGTGGCACTTTCCTGCAGGTCACCCTGACTCGCCGCTAGCGAGCACCCTGCCCTACGGAGCCCCGACCTTCCTCGACCCGGTCGATGCCGGGCCGCGACCATCCAGCCGACTCACCGTCACGTCCACAGTCTGCCACCGCTCGCGCCGAGGGCCTCGGCTCCGGAGCCGTTGTGCCGCTCCTGGCGGTGTGCGGGTGCCGCGAACCGGGGGTTGGTGCCTCCGGTGGCCCGACCAGGCCACTCGGCGGCGAAAGGGCCCCGGTGCCGGCGGCACGGCGTGCCACGCTCGGGGGATGTCGCGACCGATCTTCGAGGTGGACGTCTTCGACACCGGGCCCTTCTCGGGCAACCCGGTGGCTGTGGTGCTCGACGCCGACGGGCTCGGCACCGAGGAGATGCAACGGTTCGCCCACTGGATGAACTACTCGGAGACCACCTTCGTGTGCTCGCCCTCTGACCCGGCGGCGGACTACCACCTGCGCATATTCACCCCCGGCTTCGAGTTGCCCTTCGCCGGCCACCCCACCTTGGGCAGCGCCCACGCCTGGCGGGAAGCGGGTGGGCGGCCCAAGGGCGAGCACCCGGTCCAGGAGTGCGGCGTCGGGCTCGTGGCCCTGCGCGCCACGCCCGACGGGCGCTACTCGTTCGCGGCGCCGCCGCTGATCCGGTCGGGACCCGTCGAGGCCGAGGTGCTGGCGGATGCGTGCCGGCAGCTGCAGCTCGACCCGGCCTCGGTGCTGCGGGCCGAGTGGGTCGACAACGGTCCCGAGTGGATCGCCCTCGAGCTCGGCTCGCTCGACGAGTTGCTCGCGGTCCACCCGGCACCGGGGGAGCGCAAGCTCGGCCTGGTGACCCGCCTGCCCGACGGCGACGAGGCCGCCATCGAGGTGCGGGCGTTCTTCCCGAAGGACGGCATCACGGTGGAGGACCCGGTCACGGGCAGCCTCAACGCCTCGCTCGCGTGCTGGCTCCTCGGTGACGGCACGCTGCGCTCGCCCTACCGCTCCCGGCAGGGCACGGTGCTCGGACGGCACGGCCTGGTCGACATCGAACAGGACCCCGGCGGGACCATCTGGGTGGGTGGGGCGACCACGACCCGGGTGCGGGGTGTGGTCGAGCTCTGACGACGCGAACGGCCTGCTCCCCCCCCGAGCAGGTCGTTCACGAGTTCCTCGAGCCGGGCCATCTCGGCCACCAGCAGGTCGAGGGCCGCCTGGGTCCGCTCCGGCGAGGCAGGGCGGTCGGAACCCGAGAGCGACAGCCCGCTCGTGGCCTTCGACGGGTGACGCGCCGGAGGCCACCGGCCCGGCGGGCGGGTCGGTGGCCTCCGGATCATCGAGCGCTGGTGGAGGGGGCTTCCCAGCGATCGCGAGCGGCGGGGATCAGACGGGCGGCTCGCCGGGGCAGTCGTCGCCGGACTCGGCGGCGGTGGTGCTCGTGGTGTCGTCGACGGTGCAGTCGTCGCTGTCGTCGCCGTCGTCGGTGCCGCAGTCGTCGTCGCCGGACTCGGCGGCGGTGGTGGTCGTGGTGTCGTCGACGGTGCAGTCGTCGCCGTCGTCGGTGCCGCAGTCGTCGTCGCCGGACTCGGCGGCCGTAGTGGTCGTGGTGTCGTCGACGGTGCAGTCGCCGCCGTCACCGTCGTCGGTCGCGTCGTCCTCGTCCTCGTCGCACTCGCCGTCGTCGCTGTGCCGGTCGCCGTGCTCGGTCATGGTCGGGGCGGGGTCGGGTGCAGGGGTGCAGACCTCGTCGGCATCGTCCTCGTCCTCGTTGTCCACGCCGTCGTCGTCGCTGTCCTCGTTGCCGTCGTCCACGCCGTCGTCGTCGGTGTCGGCGTCGGCGGGATCGGTGTGGCTGTCGTGCACCTCGTCACCGTCGTCCGAGCCGTCGTCGTCGCTGTCGGTGGTCTGCGGGTCGGTGCCGTGACGGAACTCCCCGATGTTGCGGAGGCCGTCGTGGTCCTTGTCGCCGCGGGCGTTGGCCCGGTCGGCGTTCAGGCCGTGGGCGACCTCCCAGCGGTTGGGCATGCCGTCGCCGTCACGGTCGCGGCCTTGGGCCGAGGCACCCACCGAGTGGCTGAGGCCGTAGATGGTGAGCAGCAACAAGGCCGCGGTGAGGTGGGCGAGCCTGCTGCGGGGGGTCTTCGATCCTGGTGATGCCATCGTGTGGCTTCCTCCTGTAGAGACGTCACCGGAGTATCGACCGGGTACGACCGGCGAGATAGCAAAGTTTCGGTAAAGCTCAGCCCGGAGCCGACGCGAGGACGTAGAGCCGCAGGCTCGGGTACTCGACCCCGGCATAGGGCGACCGGAGGATCACCTCGTCCGCC
Source organism: Acidimicrobiales bacterium (assembly GCA_044221555.1). Taxonomy (GTDB): domain Bacteria; phylum Actinomycetota; class Acidimicrobiia; order Acidimicrobiales; family DATDAH01; genus JAEUJM01. The sequence goes on along the minus strand of JBGAOY010000001.1, from coordinate 534,187 downwards.
TGCAGGCCTGCGAGGGTGAGCGCCCGGACCACCGCCTCGCGGTCGTGGAACACGACGTCCAGCGTCACGTCGTGGCCCCACCACTCGTCGAGGTGGATGCGTTGGTCGCCACAGTGGCAGGCCACCAAGAGCGGGCCGCCGGCGCGCAGGGTGGAGCGCAGCGCGGCGAACACCTCGGACAGTTCGTCGGCGTCGAGGTGGACGATCGAGTAGAAGGCGACGATCGCGGCCCAACCGCCGGCGTCGAGATGGAGCGGTGGGTCGAACAGGTCGCCCACCTGAAACGACGCCTCGGGCACCCGCTGCCGTGCCAGCGCCACCATCGCCGGTGACAGGTCGAACCCGTGCACCGACGCGGTCGGGGCCACCGACGCCAGGAATCCCGCGACATGGCCCGGGCCGCAGCCGGCATCGAGGATGGGGCCGCCGTCGGCGAGCGCCACGATGCGCTCCAGCAGCCAGCGGTCCAACGGCTTGCCCTCGAGCTCGTCGCCGATGTGCGCGGCGTAGTCCGCGGCGACCGCGTCGTAGCTCCGCCGCACGGCGTCGGGATCGTCCACGCTCATCGCACCGGGCTCCTTCGGGGTAGTGCTGGGAGCGTCCACGCTCTCCGGCGGAGATGGACGTGTCGAAGTCCGTGGGTCGGCGCTAGAAGTCGAGCGCGCTGAGGTCCTCGTGCCAGTGACCGGCCCGGCGGAGGGCCTCGCGCCAGCGATCGCGGTCGAACGATCCCTTCGGTTCGACGGTGCGCCGCGGCTGCCACGCGTCGGCCACCTCGTCCCACCCCGCCCACGCGCCCGTGGCCAGCCCGGCCAGGAAGGCGGCGCCGAGGGTGGTGGCCTCGAGCACGGGCGACACCTCGACGGGTCGCTGCGCGGCGTCGGCCACGGCCTGCACGAAGGTGGGGTTGGCGCTCATGCCGCCGTCGACCCGCAGCACCGGGATGGACAGACCGCTGTCGGCCTCCGCCGCCTCGACGAGGTCGGCACCCCGTTGGGCCACGCCTTCGAGCACGGCTCGCACCACGTGGGCCCGCTCGGTGCCCCGGGTGAGGCCCAGCAGGGCGCCGCGGGCGCCGTAGTCCCAGGCCGGTGTGCCCAGGCCGAGCAGCGCCGGCACGTAGGTGACCCCACCGGACGACTCGACCGACGAGGCCACGTCGTGCGACTCCGCCGCCGTGGCGATGAGGCCCAGGTCGTCGCGCAGCCACTCGACGTTGGTGCCGGCGGACAACATGATCGCCTCGAGGCCCCAGATCACGGCGCCGGCCTCGCGCCAGGCCACGATGGGGAAGGTGCCGCCCTCGCCCCTGACGTCGAACGGTGGCCGCTCGGCACCGAGGCACAGGTCGAGCATCCCGCCGGTGCCGAACGTGATCTTGGCCAGTCCCCGCCGCACGCAACCCTGGCCCACCAGTGACGCCTGCTGGTCGCCGGCCATCCCGGCGATCGGCGGTGCTCCCGGCAGGGCGGTGGCGGCACCCACCACGCCCGTCGAGTCCACCAGGTCGGGCAGGATGGTCTCGGGGATGCGCAGCGCGGTGAGCACGCGGTCGGACCAGGTGGGGGTGCCGTCGCCGGTGAGGAGGCCGGACACGCCGGCGTTGCTCATGTCGGTGGCGTGCACGGCACCCTCCGACAGGTGCCAGGCGATCCAGCAGTCGACCGTGCCGAAGCACAGGTCGCGCGACCGGTCGGGGTCGAACTGGTCGAGCAGCCATCCCACCTTGGTGGCCGATGCGTTCGGCGCCATGCGCACGCCGTCGGCACCCAACACCAGGCACTCGCCGACGGTCCGGAGGTCCTGCCAGCCCAGGCCGGGGCCCACCGGCCGGCCGGTCGCGCGGTCCCACACCACGGTCGAGCCCCGCTGGTTGGCGATGCCGACCGCATCCACCGGCCCGCTGTCGGCCAGCACGGTACGGGCCACGTCGAGCGCGGCCTCGGCCATCGCCGCGGCGTCGAACTCGACCAGGCCCGGCGCGGGGGAGTCGGGCAGCACCTCACGGTGGAGGTCGTGGGTGACGGTGGTGTCGGGGCGCACCACCGCGGCCCGCACACCGCTGGTGCCGACGTCGATGACGAGGATGCTCACGTTGCCCGCTCCTGTTCGCTGCGCTGACGGGCCGCTCGGGCCGCCGGTTCGCTCATGTCGCCCGCTCCTGGTCGCGGCGCCGGCGGGCCGCTGGGGACGCGGCGTGGATCACGTCGCCCGCTCCTGTTCGCGGTGCTCGCGCAGCGAGGCGAGGACGGCGCCGACCGTGCCGCAACTCACTGCGAGCAGCGCGGCGAAGGCGATGCCCAGCCAGCGGATGTCGTCGCCGTCGGCCAGGCGCCGGACGATGCCGTAGCCCTGCACCACCGCGTAGGCGGCCAACGCCGCGGTGGCTCCGTTGGCCAGTGGGCTGGCGGGGCCGCGGCGGGCGGCCACCCAGCCGCCGGCCATGAACGCCACGAGGACCACCGCGAAGAGCGCCAGCACCCAGTTCGAGCCCTCGAGGGCGTCGCGGTCGGCCTGCACCTGGGCGATCACGGCCGGGGGCACGGCGAGAACCAGGGTCACCACGGCACCGATCAGCACCGCGCGGGGCTGCGGCCTCGCCGGCGATGGCGTCACGTCGTGCTCATGAGCGGGAACGGGCGCTCACCACGAACCGACCTCGCCGAAGGGGCTGGGGAGCCCCAGCTTGCCCGGGTTCAGGATCCCGTTCGGGTCGAGCGCGTGCTTCACCGCGACCAGGGTCTCGAACGCCGGCCCCAGCGCCTCACGCACGAAGCGAGACCGGTTGAGGCCCACACCGTGGTGGTGGCTGAGGGCGCCGCCACCGGCCAGCACGGCGTGGGTGCCCGCGTCCCACACCGCCCGGTAGAAGTCGTTCTTGGCGTCGGGCGCGGGCTTGCCGGCGAAGGTGAAGTACAGGCAGGCACCGTCGGTGTAGGCGTGCGACTGGTGGGCGCTGGCCGCCAGCGTGCCCTCCACCGCGGTGATGGCCTCGATGGTGCGGGCGTAGATGCCCGGCAGGTCCGCCCAGGAGCCACTGATCTCCATGGTGTCGACCACGAGCCCGCCCGAGATCAGCCGCTCGAGCGCCGAGACGTCGTTGCGGTGCCCCATCCACGTCTCGACCAGGGCCTCGTCGAGCGGATCGGCGGCGGCGCACTCGTCGGCCACGACCGCCCACGACCCGTCGACCACGGAGGCCTCACCTTCGTCGAGGGCGAGCACCACGTGATGCGCGTCGCCGGTGCCGAAGTTCCGGTCTGACTCGACCGTGTCGTAGAGCCGCAGCACCGCCGGGCGCCCACCGCGGCGCAGGATGCGGCGGCACGCGTCGAGGCCGGCCGCGAACGAGGGGAAGCCCCACGCGCCTCGCCGCTCGTGCGTCGGCGCGGGGTGCAGCCGCAGCCGGCTGCCAACGATCACCCCGAGCGTGCCCTCGGAGCCCACGAACACCTGGTTGAGATCGGGGCCCACCGCGGCGCGGGGCGCGCCTCCGGTGTGGATGAGCCGGCCGTCGGCGAGGGCCACGTCGAGGCCCACCACCATGTCCTCGATCTTGCCGTAACGGTTCGACATCTGGCCGGCCGAGCGGCAGGCCAGCCACCCGCCGACGGTGGACAGGGCCATCGACTGCGGCCAGTGTCCCAGCGTGACGCCGTGGTCGGCCCGCAGCTCGTGCTCGAGGTGATCGCCGAAGGTGCCGGGGAGCACGTCGAGGAGCAGCGACGTGTCGTCGACCGACACGATGCCGGCCATCCCGCAGAGGTCGAGCACCACGCCGCCGTGGACGGGGACCGAGCCACCGCACACCCCACTGCGGCCCGCGGCGGCCGTGACGGGCATGCGGGCGTCGTTGCACACCCGGAGCACGTCGGCGACCTGGTCGGCGCTTGTCGGCCGGGCGATGACGCCGGCCCGCCCGCCCACCTGGCCCGAGAGCGCCCACGTCATGGCGAGGGGCCACCAGTCGCGCCCGGCCTCGCCCAGCGCCGCGCCGTCGGTGTCGGTGGGGCACACCGAGCCGAGCCGGGCCACGAAGGCATCGTCGACCTCGACCCGCGCCCCGCCCAGGCGGTCGGTGACCCCGGAGGCCCCGCCGGCGAGGGCGATGGGCGGCGTGGGGGCGCCGGGCCCCAGTGGCTCGTCAGGCACCGCCGACCAGCTCCGTCACCGTGGGGGGCAGGCCCGCCGACTCGCGTTCGTGCTCGATGGATGCCTGGTAGGCCTCGACCTGGCGGCGCTGCTCGTCGTCCGACCAGCCCAGCTCGGGGCCGATCAGCGCCGCCACCGCCGGCGCAGCCGCGGCCGACGCGTCCCGGGCGAGGAGCCGGGCCCGCGTGCGGCGGCTCAGCACGTCGTCGAGCGATCGGGCCATCTCGTGGCGGGCGGCGTGCACGGCCTCGGCGGCGAGGTAGGGGAGTCCCGGAACCAGCGGCGCGCCGAGCGCGGGATCCTCGTCCACGAGTGCCCGCACCGCGCCGGCTTCGCCGCCGTACCGGTCGGCCAGGTGCTCGTCGGTGGCCAGCGCGGTGTCGTAGCCGTCGGCGCCCCGCAGCTTCAGCTTCTTGGTTCGGGTGCGGCGCGCCACCGGATGGTCGAGCGGGCCGAGCAGCTCGACCACCTCGTCCACGGTGTCGGCGGCCATCTCGCGGTAGGTGGTGAGCTTGCCGCCGGTGATGGTGACCACGCCGGAGGCCGATCGCCGGACCTTGTGGCGCCGCGACAGGTCGGCGGTGCGGTTGCTCGTGGCGTCCTTCACCAAGGGGCGCAGGCCGGCCCAGGTGCCCAGGATCTCGCCCTCGGTGATGGGATCACGCACCGCCCCGTTGATCGCCCGCAGCAGGTACTCGATGTCTTCGGGCGTGCACTGGGGGTCGTCGATCGGGCCGTCGTAGTCGGTGTCGGTGGTGCCCACGTAGGTGAGGTCGCCCCACGGCACCACGAACACCGAGCGCTTGTCCTTGGGCACCGGGATGACGGCGGCGATGTCGTTGCGCACCTTGGCCCACGGCACGGTGATGTGGATGCCCTTCGCCGGTCGGATGGAGTGGGGGTGGCTGCCCTCGTCGATCGACCGGACGTCGTCGGACCACACCCCGGCCGCGTTGACCACTGCCCGGGTGCGCACGTGCAGCTCCTCGTCGGCGCCGTCGGCCCGGAGGGTGGCGCCGGTGACGTGGCCGGCCGCGTCCTTGTCGAGGCCCACCAGTGCGACGCCGTTGGCCACCACCGCGCCGTGGTCGATGGCAGCGGTGCGGGCCAGGGTGAGGGTGAGACGGGCGTCGTCGGCCCGGGCGTCGTAGTAGAGGTAGGCGCCGGCCAGCCGGTCACGGGGGAGCGTGGGCATGTGCGCCACGGCCTCGTCGGTCGAGAGCCGCTTGTGCAGCTTCCCGATGCGGGCGCCCCCGGTGAGGTCGTACATCCACATGGCGCTGCCCATGGCCCGCGCCAGCTTGCGGTTGATCAGCCCGTCCTTGGAGAAGATGGGAATGAGGAACGGCAGGATCTTCACCAGGTGGGGAGCGTTGCGGCGGAGCAGTTGGCGCTCGCGGAGGGCCTGGTAGACGAGACGCACATCGCCCTGCTGCAGGTAGCGCAGCCCACCGTGCACGAGCTTCGACGACTTGGACGACGTGCCCGACGCGAAGTCGTCCCGCTCGACGAGCGCGGTGCGCAGGCCCCGGGCCGCGGCGTCGAGCGCGACGCCGGCGCCGGTGACGCCGGCGCCCACCACCAGGACGTCGAAGTCGGTGTCCGCGAGCCGCGCGAGGGCCTCGGTGCGGTCGAAGGGCACGGATCGGCTCATAGCGGCCTCATACTAGGGAGGGGGTCACGCGCCTGCCCGATCGGTCGGCGCCGGTCGAGGCGGGGGAGCGTTCCACCCCGCCGGTCCTAATCAACAAGAGTTGTTGATCAACAATCATGGCGATATGGTTCGGCGGGTGAAGACGCCCGAGGAGCTGACCACCCTGTTCCGGGAACAGGGCCTGAAGGTCACCCCGCAGCGTCAGTGCATCTTCCGGGTGCTGCACCAGAGCTCGCAGCACCCGTCGGCGGAATCGGTCTACGCCGTGGTCCGGAGCGAGATGCCCACCATCTCGCTCCGCACCGTGTACCAGACCCTGAACGACCTGGCGTCGATGGGCGAGCTGCACCAGCTCGAGCTCGGCACCGGGTCGGCCCGCTTCGATCCGACCATCGACCCCCACCACCATCTGGTGTGCGACGCCTGCGGCCGGGTCACCGACCTGCACGTGGACTTCGCCGAGGTCCGGGTGCCCGACGGCTCCGGCTTCATCGTTTCCAGCACCGAGATCGTGTTCCGCGGCCGCTGCGCGGAGTGTCAGGACGGCGCCATGGGCGCGGGCGAGGCCGACCAGATCCCAACAGCAGCACAACCAAAGGAGCATGCAGCCAATGGCTGACCTCAAAGGCACCAAGACCCACGACAACCTGAAGGAGGCGTTCGCCGGCGAGAGCCAGGCCAACCGTCGCTACCTGTACTTCGCGCAGAAGGCCGACGTCGAGGGCTACCCCGACGTCGCCGCCCTCTTCCGCTCGGTGGCCGAGGGCGAGACCGGCCACGCGTTCGGTCACTTCGACTTCCTCGCCGAGGTGGGCGACCCCGTCACCGACGTGCCCGTGGGCGCGACCGAGGACAACCTCAAGTCGGCCATCGAGGGTGAGACCTACGAGTACACCGAGATGTACCCCGGCTTCGCCCGCACCGCCCGCGAGGAGGGCTTCGACGAGGTCGGCGAGTGGCTGGAGACCCTGGCCCGCGCCGAGAAGAGCCACGCCGGCCGCTTCACCCAGGGCCTCGAGTCCCTGTCCTGACCTGACGCGCCACGCGCCGGCGGCCCGTTGCGGGGTCGCCGGCGCGTGGCCGCCGGCCGCCCCCGACCCTCCGGAGACGACGTGACCATCACTTACGACCCCCAGGACCCCGCGTACTGGGACGAGCCCGACCTGCGCGAGGAGATGACCCGGGTCTTCGACCTCTGTCACGGGTGTCGGATGTGCTTCAAGCTGTGCCCGGCCTTCCCGTCGCTGTTCGAGATGGTCGACGAGTTCGACGACCAGGACGCCGGCCGCATGACCCCCGCCCAGCAGAACCGGGTGGTCGACGAGTGCTTCAACTGCAAGCTCTGCTACGTCATCTGCCCGTACATCCCGGGCCAGAGCGAGTGGGAGCTCGACTTCCCCCGCCTGATGATGCGCGCCGAGCAGGTGCGCCACCGCAACGAGCGCCAGCCGCTCCGGGCCAAGCTCACCAACCAGGCGCTCGGCCGCACCGACCTGGCCGGCAAGGCCAACACGGTGATCGCCCCGCTGGCCAACCGGGCCATCGGCACCCCCGGATCGCGCACCCGCAAGCTGATGGCCGGCACCCTCGGCATCGCGGCCGAGCGGATCCTGCCCCCCTACGCCCGCCAGCGCTTCAGCACCTGGTTCAAGAAGCGGTCGGCGGCGCCGGCGGCGACCGTCCCGACCGCCACGACCCGACCCGACACCGCGGTGCTGTTCCCCACCTGCATCGTCGAGTACCAGGCCCCCGAGATCGGCCACGACCTGGTGAAGGTGTGCGAGCGCAACGGTGTCTCGTGCCGGCTCCCCGAGGGTGAGGTGTGCTGCGGCGCGCCGTGGCTGCACTCGGGGGACGTCGACGCCTTCGTCGCCCAGGGACGCAAGAACGTCGCCGTCCTGGCCGCGGCGCTCCGGGAGGCGGAGGACGACGCCACCGTCGTGGTCCCCCAACCCACGTGCAGTTACGTGCTGAAGAAGGACTACGTCGACTACATCGGCGGGCCCGACGCCGAACTGGTGGCCGAGCGCACCCGTGACGCGGCCGAGTACCTGATGGGGCTGCACAAGGCGGACGGGGGCACACCCCTCGACACCGCCTTCACCGGCGACGTGCCCGATGCCATCACCTACCACGCCCCCTGCCACCTCCGGGCCCAGAACATCGGGCTCAAGAGCCGCGACCTGCTCAAGCTCACCGGCACCAAGGTGACCGTGGTCAGCGAGTGCTCGGGCATCGACGGCACGTGGGGCTACCGCGAGGAGAACTTCGAGGCGTCCCGCCAGGTGGCGAAGAAGATGGCGAGCGCCGTCGAGAAGGCCGGCAACGACCGCGTGGCCGGTGACTGCCACCTGGCCAACGGGGCCATCGTCCAGGAGACCGGCCACCACCCCAGCCACCCGGTGCAGTTCCTGGCCCGCGCCTACGCCATCCCCGAGGAGGAGTCCACCCGATGACCGCACTCACCCTGGCCGACATCGCCGACCTGCGCGCCTACGAGCGTGAGCGCGAGGAGTTCCGCGCCCACGTGATCGCCCTGAAGAAGCGGCGACGAGTCGCGCTCGGCCCGTTCCTCACCCTCGTGTTCGAGTGCCGCGACACCATCCGCTTCCAGATCCAGGAGATGGCCCGGATCGAGAAGCTGATCAGCGACGAGGCCATCGAGGCCGAGTTGGCGGCCTACAACCCGCTGCTGCCCGACGAAGGCCACCTGTCGGCCACCCTGTTCATCGAGCTCACCTCGAAAGACGACCTGATGGCCTGGCTGCCCAAGCTGGTCGGCATCGAGCGGGCCATCGAGCTCCGTCTCGGCGAGGGCTCCGACGCCGAGCACGTCCCGGCCATTCCCGAAGCGGCGCACGAGGCGCAGCTCACCCGGGAGGACATCACCGCCTCGGTCCACTACATCCGCTTCGCCCTCGACGCCGATCAGGCCCGCCGCTTCCGGCACGGGCCGGCCGCCCTGGTGTCCGTGCACGACGCCTACCGGCACCAAACGGTGTTCACCGACGAGACCAGGGCCTCGCTCGCCGACGACCTGAGTGGCGGCGGCGCCACCCCCAGCGACTGACCTGCCGGTTTGCCACAGGTGAACGGTCGGTGCCAATCTCCGCCCATGAACCACGCGTGGCACCAGCAAGGCGCGTGCCGGGGGCTCGATCCAGAGATCTTCTACCCGGCCACGGACGAGGAAGCCGACCGAGCCAAGCTCGTGTGCGGTGCCTGTTCGGTGCGTGAGGCGTGCCTCGAGCACGCCCTGGGCTCGCGCGAGCGCGACGGTGTCTGGGGCGGCGCCACCGAGAAGGAACGCCGGCGGATCATCCGCCAACGACGTCGAGCGTCGTGAGCCGGTCGTGAACTGGGCCGAGGTTCTCGGCAGCCTCACCGAGGGCGAGGACCTCACCACGGCGACGGCCCACCAGGCCATGGCCGAGATCCTGGCGGGCGAGGCCACGTCCGCACAGATCGCCGGGTTCGCCATCGCGCTGCGCATGAAGGGCGAGACGGTCGACGAGCTCACCGGGCTGTTGCAGGCCATGGTCGACGCGGCCGACCCGGTGGTGCTCGACCCGTCGGTGGGCGCCATCGACACGTGCGGCACAGGTGGCGACCGCAGCGGCACGATCAACATCTCTAGCATCGCCGCCTTCGTGGTGGCCGGGGCGGGTGTGCCGGTGTGCAAGCACGGCAACCGGTCGATGTCGTCGCAGTGCGGCTCGGCCGACGTCTACGAGGCGCTGGGCGTGTCGATCGACCTCGACCCCGCCGGCGTCGCCCGGTCCGTCGCCGAGGTGGGCATGGGGTTCTGCTTCGCCCAGCGGTTCCACGCCGCGTTGCGCCACGCCGGCCCCACCCGCAAGGAACTGGGGGTGCGCACCGCGTTCAACTTCCTCGGCCCGATGGCCAACCCGGCGCGGGTGCGACGCCAGGTGGTCGGGGTGTCCGACCCCCGCATGGCCGAGCGCATGCTGCGGGTGCTCGTGGCCAACGGCGCTGAGCGGCCCCTCGTGGTGTTCGGCCACGACGGCCTCGACGAACTGACCACGACCACCACCTCGACGCTGCTCGAGTGGCGTGACGGCGAGGTCGTCAGCCACGAGGTCGATGCCACGGTTTACGGCCTGGCGCCGGCTGCGCCCGCCGACCTGGTGGGCGGCGATGCCACCGTCAACGCCGCTGCGGCCCGAGAGGTGCTCGACGGCGCCGCCGGCCCGCACCGCGACATCGTGGTGCTCAACGCCGCGGCCGGCCTCCTGGCCGGGGGTGCGGTGGACGACCTGGGAACGGGCGTGGCCGCGGCGCAGGCCTCGATCGACGAGGGACGCGCCGCCGGGGTGCTCGAGCGCCTGGTCGCCTTCAGCTGAGCGAGAAAGGCGGCGCCGGCGGTGACGTCGCCGGCACTCGTGCGGCGGCCGCCGGTGGCGGTGGCGGCATCGCCGGGACGGCCTGGCCCGCGGGCACGGCGCCGGGTGCGGGTGCCGGCGCGGGCGAGGGCACGGCCGGCGCAGGGGTCGGGTACCCCTGGATCAGGCGGTCGACGTCCTCGACCTCCTGTTGGGCGGCCCGCAGGGCCTCGAGTTGGTCGGCCACGTCGCGGAGCCCGTCGGCCGCCTGGGGGATGGCCGCGGGCCCGGCCCGACGGGCCGTGTGGGCGATCTGATGGGCGAGGCGCTCGATCTCGGCCACCTGGGCCTGGAGCGGCCGGAGCGACTGCCGGCGGTGGGGCCGGGGGCTGGTGCTGGCGGCCACGAGCAGTTGGTCGGTGATCACCGCCTCGCGCTCGAGGGTGAGGGCCAGGTCGGGCAGTTGCGGGTGGGCCTCGCCGACCGCGGGTGCGTAGGCGACCCGCGCCGAGGTGAGGGCGTTGCGCAGGCGCCGGTGCATGCGGGCCGGGGCCCGAGGTGACACCAGCCAGGTGACCGGTGCCGGGCTCTTCACCTTGGCCGCGACCCGGTTGCGGCGGCGCAGGCTGTACAGGAGCGTGGCCACCGCGGCGACGGTCAGGCCGACGAACCCCAGGTACACCAGGGTGACGATCAAGAGCACCTTCAGCACGCCTCCAAGGCTATCGGGGCGACGGGCTCAGCCCCGGGCGGGCTCGTAGCTGGGAAGCACCGGCAGCGACGAGGCGAGGCCCTGGTCGCAATGGACCAGGCGCACCCGACCGGCCTTGGCATCGAGCCATCGGGCCACGCACAGCAGCTCGTCGGCCTGCTCGCGGGGGATGGGGGCGTCGAGGCGATCGGCGCCCCCCGCGGCCGCGTCCGTGGGGAGGGGCGCCGGCGCCGGGAACGGGAGCGCGAGGACGTCGGCCGCGTCGCCGGCCGGTGCGTCGGCCCACGAGTGGACCAGGCGGCCCTCGTGGAGCTCCACGCCCCCGACGCCGGGCAGATCGACCCGGACCCGGCCCGAACGGCGGAGCCCGTCGAGACGGCGCTGGCGGGCGAGGGTCTTGGCCAGCGCCGCGGCGCGGTCGCGCACGTCGGCGGCCTCCTCGTAGCGCTCGTCGCGGGCGAGGGCCTCCATCTTGTCGGCCAGCGGGTCGAGCAGGGCCGCCGGGTCGTGGCGAAGGGCGACCACCAGCCGATCGACGATCGCCCCGTAGTCCGCCTCGCTGATCGAGCCCGAGCACGGGCAGGTGCTGACGCCGAGTTGCGCCGCGGTGCACGGCGCGTCGCGCACCGGGGCGCGGTCGAGGTGCACGGCGCCGCCGATGCGGGTGGAGCAGCGCCGCAGGGGCACCACGCTCTCGATGGCCTCGGCCACCAGGCGGGCGAAGCGGGTGGACGACAGGGGGCCGAGGTAGATCCCGCCGTCGTCCGGGGTGCTGCGCACGACCGAGAGCCGGGGGAAGCGCTCGTTGGTGGTGAGCTTCAGGTACGTGTAGGACTTCCACCGCGTGCCCTGGCGGTTGAACCGTGGGAGCAGGTCGTGGATCATCCGCACCTCGAGCACCTCGGCCTCGAGTGGCCCCGGGCACACCAGGTGATCGATGGTGTGGGTCTCACGCAGGAGTTGGGCCACCTTGCGGCGGCGCTCGCCCGAGAAGTACGAGCGCACCCGCGTACGGAGGTTGGTGGCCTTGCCCACGTAGAGCGCCGTGCCGCGGGCGTCGCGGAAGACGTAGACCCCGGGCGAGCGGGGGAGCCGGTTGGTGAGCTTGAGCTTCCCCACCTGCGGGTGGGCGGCCAGCGACGGCAGCGACAGCAGGTCGTCGAGGCCGGTCACGCCCAGCCGTCCCGCCCGCTCGAGCAACACGTGCAGCAGGTCGCCCGTGGCCAGCGCGTCGTCGAGGGCCCGGTGAGACGGTTGGTGGGGGAGTCGGAGCTGCTCGGACAGGGTGCCCAGCTTGTGGTTGCGCACCTCGTCGGACAGGAGGCGGCGGGCGAGGCGGCACGTGTCGACCACCGAATTGCCGAGCGGCGGGTGGCCGCTGCGGTCGGTGGCCGCCCGCAGGAAGCGCAGGTCGAACGACACGTTGTGGCCGACGATGACGGCGTCGCCCACGAACTCGAGCAGCGCCGGCAGCACCGACTCGATGCGGGGGGCCGGCACGACCATGGCCTGGGTGATGCCGGTGAGCACGGTGATGGTGGGCGGGATGGCCTGGCCCGGGTTCACCAGGGTCTGGAAGGTGCCCAGGCACTCGCCGCCCCGGAGCTTCACCGCCCCGATCTCGGTGATGGCGCAGTCGTCGGCCGACCCGCCGGTGGTCTCGAGGTCGATCACGCAGAACGTGACGTCGATGAGGGGTGTGCCCAGGTCATCGAACGTACGTTGCACGCGCCCAGTCAAGCGAACAGATGTTCGTCACGCAAGTGGTCGTATGCTCCGGGGCGTGCCCGACGCCGCCGATGCCCCTGATGAGCGTGCCGCGATGACCCGCTACCGCTGCGACGCCTGCGGCAACCTCACCCGCTTCGACGTCACCAGCACCCGTCGCACCAAGGCGTTCCACCACTACACGGTGGGCGGCGAGCTGTCGGTGGAGGAGGAGCAGGTGCTCGACGAGCAGATCGAGGACGTCGCCTGCCGCTGGTGCGGCACCAGCGCCTCGGTGCACCCCGTCACCGACTGAGGCGACGGCGAGGCGTTCCGGTGAACGCCCGTCTCGAGCACCACGATTCAGCCGGTCGGGTCGGTGGCGAGGCGCCGCCGCAGCTCCACGAAGACCTCGGTGCCGGTGATGGCTTCGAGCTCGTCGGCGAGTGATTCGACGACGGGGCGGTCGCCGACGTGCGCGTCGGGCTCCTCGGTGCAGCACCAGGCCATGGTCCGGCCCTCGTCGCCCCAGTCGGCGCGGGTCCAGCGGCGGACGGTGGCGATCTCGGCGTCGTCGCGACCGGCGGCGGCGGGATCGGGCACCCACTCGACGCGGATCGGGAGCTGCCAGCACACCGACGGCTTCCAGTCGGTGACGGGCTCGTCCTCGGCGAGGGCAGCCAGGTGCAGGGCGCACCCGGTGCCGCCGGGGAAGCCGGGGTGGTTGAAGAAGATGCACGCACCGTCGACCACCCGGGTGTGGGTGCGGTCGGCGTCCCGGTAGACGCCGTCCTCGGCCGCAGCCTGTCGGTGCTGGAACAGGTCGTCGGGGATCATCGCCGCCAGGGCGCCGATCCGGCGGGACTCGTCGCCCTCGTCGAGGCCGGCGCCGACCGAGCAGCAGCCCTGGCCCAGATCCTCGGCCCGCTCCGGGAGGATCCCCTGGCAGCCCCGTCCCCACAGGCAGGCCCAGTTCGAGGTGAGGAAGGCCCGCTCGAAGCGCCACGTGGTGGCACCGTCGGCGATCTCGGTGTAGTCCCCACGCTCGTCGGAGACCTCGACCACGAGGCCATCATGGCGCGGCGCGCCGCGCTCGCACCGGAACTGGCGCCTGATCCGGTGGTGCGGGCAACCAGATCGGGCGCCAGTTCGCGGGATCGTCCGCCGGCGACCGCGGTGGGCGACAGTGTCACACCCCCTGGGGATGATGGGGGCATGGAGGAAACACCCCGGCTGGAAAGCACCTTTCGGATCGACTGCGACGAGTGCGTGATGCAGCACACGTCCACCTGCGAGGACTGCATCGTCACGTTCCTGTGCACCCGCGAGCCCGACGACGCGGTGATCATCGACGTCGGTGAGGCGCGCGAGCTGCGCCTGCTGCAGGACGCCGGGCTGGTGCCCGAGTTGCGCCACGTGCCACGCACCGGCTGATCTGATCGCGTGATCGAAGCGCTCGTCGCCGTCGGTCGGGCGGCGGGCCTCGATGCGGTGGGCGTGGCGCCGGCCACGCCGTTCGAGCGCACCCGCCGCGATCTCGAGCAGCGCAAGGCCGACGGCCTGGCCGCCGGCATGCAGTTCACCTACCGCAACCCGGCGCGGTCGACCGACCCGGGGCGCGCCCTCGACGGCGCCCGGTCGTTGGTGGTGGGCGCCCTCTCGTACGCCCGGGCCGAGGCCGGTGCGCCGGAGGAGCGGGGCGAGCCGGAGTGCCCACCCGCGGGACGCGTGGCCCGGTACGCCCGCCGCGACCACTACGCCGACCTGCGGGCGGCGCTGACCGCGGTCAGCGATCACCTGCGGGCCGACGGCTGGCGCACCCGCGTGCTGGCCGACGACAACGCCCTGGTCGACCGCGAGGCGGCGGTGCGGGCGGGCCTCGGCTGGTACGGAAAGAACGCGAATGTCCTGCTGCCGGGCCAGGGCAGTTGGTTCGTGCTGGGCACGGTCGTCACGGACGCCCCGCTGCCGGCGAACGACCGGGCGGTGGCCGACGGGTGTGGCCCGTGCACCCGATGCCTCGACGGGTGTCCCACGCAGGCCATCGTCGCCCCGGGGGTGGTGGACGCCCGCCGCTGCCTGGCCTGGCTGGTGCAGGCCCCGGGCACGTTCCCCGTCGAGTTCCGCGAGGCGCTGGGCGACCGCATCTACGGCTGCGACGACTGCCAGGAGGTGTGCCCGCCCAACCGGCGTGCCGATCGGCGGGCCGACGCCGCCGCGGCCGGCGCCGACGCCGCCGAGGGCGCCGACGCCGCCGAGGACGCCGCGGCCACCGTCGACCTGGTCGGCCTGCTCGACGCCGATGACGACGCCCTGCTCGCGGCCTATGGGCGCTGGTACATCGCCGGGCGCGACCCGCGGCACCTGCGCCGCAACGCGCTCCTGGCCCTCGGCAACGTGGGACGGGCCGACGACCCCGAGGTCCGCCGGGTCATCGACGACGCGCTGCAGTCCGGTGACGCCCTGCTGATCGAGCACGCCTCGTGGGCCGCCGAGCGCCTGGCCCGGCGACGCAGGAGCCAGGAGCGGGAGGCATGAACCACCACCTGCTGGTCACCAACGACTTCCCGCCCAAGGTGGGCGGCATCCAGTCGTACCTGTGGGAGCTGTGGCGGCGCCTGCCCCCCGAGTCGACCACGGTGCTCACCACACCGTACGACGGCACGGAGGCGTGGGACGCCGCGCAGGCCTACCGGGTGGAGCGCACCCGCGAGCCGGTCCTGGTGCCCAACCCGTTGCTGGCCCGCCACATCGACCGCCTGGCCGCCGAGGTCGACGCCGACCTGGTGCTGCTCGACCCGGCCCTGCCGGTGGGCCTGGTGGGCCCCCACCTCGAGCGCCCCTACGGCGTGATCCTCCACGGCGCCGAGGTGACCATCCCTGGTCGTCTGCCGGGCACCAACCTGGCGCTCCGGCGGGTGCTGCGCGGCGCGGAGGTGGTCGTCGCCGCCGGCGGGTACCCGGCGGCCGAGGGCGAGCGGGCGGCCGGCCGCCCCCTGCCCACCACCATCGTCCCGCCGGGCGTCGATGTGGGCCGGTTCCGCCCGCTCGACACGTCGGCGCGGGAGGCGGCCCGCCGGCGGCTCGGCCTTCCCGTCGACGGCCGGCTGGTGGTGAGCATCAGCCGCCTGGTTCCCCGCAAGGGCATGGACGTGTTGATCCGCAGCGCGGCGCGCCTCGCCGACGGCCGCGACGACCTCACCGTGGCCATCGCCGGGGGCGGCCGCGACCGGGCCCGTCTCGACCGGTTGGTCGAGCAGACGGGCGCGCCGGTGCGGATGCTGGGCCGGGTGCCGGACGACGACCTGCCCGACCTCTACGGCTGCGCCGACGTGTTCGCCATGCTGTGCCGCAGTCGGTGGGCCGGTCTCGAGCAGGAGGGCTTCGGCATCGTGTTCCTCGAGGCGGCGGCCGCGGGTGTGTCGCAGGTGGCCGGGGAGAGCGGCGGATCGGCCGAGGCGGTCGTCGACGGGGAGACCGGGGTGGTGGTCGCCGAGCCCGACGACGTCGAGGCGGTCACCACCGCGCTGGCCCGCCTGCTCGACGACCCGGAGGCCCGGCGGCGGATGGGGCGTGCGGCCCGGGCCCGGGCCGAGGCCGAATTCGCCTACGAGGTGCTCGTCGAACGCCTGGCCGGGGCTCTGCCGTGACCGACCAGCACCCGGCGGACGAGGCCGCCGCGAGGGATGGCGGGGGCGACGCCGCCGCGACGGACGACCCCGCGGCGACGGCCGCCCCGGCGGGTGAAGGCGTGGCGGATGATGGCGTGGCGGGTGATGGCGTGGCGGGTGATGGCGTGGCGGGTGATGGCGTGGCGGGTGATGGCATGGCCGGGGTGGTGCCCGCGGACCCGCCCCCACCGACCCTTGGCCGAGGCATCATCACGGTCAGCCGGGTGGGCACCGCCGTGTTCACGGTCACGGCGACCGCGGCGGTCGTCGACCGCGACGCCTTCGGCCTGGTGAACGTGGTGGTGTCGCTGGCGCTGTTCGGCGTCGGTTGCGTCGTGTTCCTCTGGGCCTTCGGCATCGCCGTGAGCCGCAGCCGCACCGACGCGATCGGCATCGGTGGCCTCTACTTCCTGCAGGGCACCGCACCGCGCCGCGTGCAGGCGGCGCTGATGGTGCCGCTCGCGGTGCAGGTCACCGTGGCCCTCGTCGCCGCGGGGCTGCGGCCGTTCACCAGCCTGGCCTTCGGCGTGCTCGTCCCGATGTTCGGCCTCGGCCAGGCGGGCTTGTGGGGCGCCCGTTACGGCCGCTTCGGCTCCCGCCTCGCACCCGAAGGCTCCGATCGGCCCGCGCCGCCCCACTAGGCTCGGCACCGATGCCCGACCAGGCCACTGAGCGCACCACCATCGACGCATCGCCGGCGCGCTGCCTCGAGGCGGCGTTGGCCTTCGAGTCGTACCCGACCTGGGCCCATGACATCAAAGAGACCGAGGTGCTCGAACGCGACAGCGAGGGCCGGGGCACCCGGGTGCGCTTCCGGGCCGCGGCCATGGGGCGCAGCACCACCTACATCCTCGGCTACGACTACAGCGAGGCCCCCGAGAAGCTGTCGTGGACGCTGCTCGACAGCGACATCACCCGCCAGCTCGACGGTTCGTACGTGTTCGCTCCGGTCGACGGCGACCCCGACCGCACCGACGTCACCTACGAGCTGGCCGTCGAGCTGGTCGTGCCGCTCCCCGGGTTCGTGAAGCGGCGGGCCGAGTCCCGCATCATGCACACCGCCCTGCGGGAGCTCAAGGCCTGGGTCGAGCGCAGCACCGCCGCGTGAGGATCCTGCTCTTCACCGGGAAGGGCGGTGTCGGGAAGACGACGGTGGCGGCGGCCACGGCCCTGCGCTGCGCCGATGGCGGGCGGCGCACGCTGGTGCTGTCCACCGACCCGGCCCACTCCCTGGCCGACGCCCTCGGCGTGCCACTGGGAAGCGACCCGTCCGAGATCGCCCCGCGGCTGTCCGGCCAGCAGCTCGATGCCCAGCAGCGCATGCAGGAGTCCTGGTCCGAGATCCAGGCGTACCTCACGCAGGTCCTCGACTGGGCGGGGGTGGCCGGCATCGAGGCCGAGGAATTGGCGGTCCTGCCGGGCCTCGACGAGATCTTCGCGCTGGCCGACATCAAGGCCTTCGCCGCGTCCGGCGACTGGGACACCATCGTGGTGGACTGCGCCCCGACCGCCGAGACCATCCGCCTGCTCTCGTTGCCCGAGATCCTGGCCTGGTACATGGAGCGGGTGTTCCCGGCCAGCCGGCGGCTCAACCGCGTCCTCTCCCCGGTGCTGTCACGGGTGACCAACCTGCCGGTGGCCGGCGACGAGGTGTTCGGGGCGGCCCACCGGTTCTACGACCGGCTCGACGGCGTGCGCGACCTGCTCACCGACCCCGGCGTCACGAGCGCCCGGCTGGTGGTGAACCCCGAGCGCATGGTGATCGCCGAGGCGCGTCGCACCCACACGTACCTCTCCCTGTTCGGCTACCGGGTCGACGCGGTCGTGGCCAACCGGGTGCTGCCCGCGGCGGTGGACGATCCGTGGTTCGCCCGCTGGCAGGCCCTGCACACCGAGCACCTGGCCACCATCGAGGAGGGGTTCGCCCCCCTTCCGGTCCTGCGGGCCCACCTGGCGCCCGACGAGCTGGTGGGCATGGACGCCCTCCGCCACTTCGCCGCCGAGCTCTACGGCGATCTCGAGCCCGACGCCCTGCTCCACGAGGGCGAGCCGCTGCGCATCGAGCGCGACGGCGACGGGTGGCGGCTCGACCTCGAGCTGCCCTTCGCCGAGCGCGGCGAGGTCGACGTGGCCCGGCGCGGCGACGAGCTGATCATCACCGCCGGCCCGTACCGCCGCGCCCTCCTGCTGCCCGACAGCCTCCGCCGGCGATCCGTGAGCGGTGCCACCCTGCGCTCGGGCACACTGGAGGTGACCTTCCGCGGTGAACGGGCCCCGGCAGCCGAGCCCCACGAGGAGCACGCCACATGAGCGAAGCGGGGGCCCGAGCGGCCCGTGAGCGAAGCGATCGGGAGCGGGGGACATGAGCGAAGCGGGGGCCCGAGCGGCCCGTGAGCGAAGCGATCGGGAGCGGGGGACATGAGCGAAGCGGGGGCCCGAGCGGCCCGTGAGCGAAGCGAACAGGAGCGGGGGACGTGAACGACGAGCGGGCCGACGAGGGCCTCGAGCACCTGCAGACCGCCGCTCACGAGATGATCAAGGCGGCCCGCGCCTTTCTCGACGTGGCCGAGGAGTTGGTCACCGATCCCCGCACCGCCGAGACGGTGCTCGGCTTCATCGACACCGTGGCGGGGGCCGCCGGCAAGGCCCGCTCGCCGGGCGGGAGCGACGGAGACGAGCCGGTCGAGCACATACCGGTCTCCTGACTACCTGGCCGCGGTCCCTTGAGGATCCGGGGTCGCCGGCCGATGAGGGCAGCAATGAGGCTGCTTCGACTCCATGACGAGGCCCCCGGCGGGGCATGCCTGGAGCTCCACCCGAGGATGTCAGTCGTGCGGGGGCTCGATGGCCCGACCCGCGAGCGGATCCTGGCCGCGCTCGCCGCGCTCCCGGGTGGTCGTGGGGTCGAGGGCCTGTCCGGCGTGTCGGGCACGATCGAGTCCACGGGCGTCCTGCTCGATCTCGAGCCGTCCACGCTGGCCCTGCTCGATCTGATCAGCGATCTGGACGTCGTGGTGCGGGTCGACGACTTCGAGCATCTGGGCTCCGGCCCGCTCGGTGCCGGCGCGCCCGCCGTCACGCCGCCACCCCGTTCGCTCGAGCAGGCCCGCCAGGCCCAGCGCGAGATCGGCGCCACCCACGGCGCCCTCCGTCGTTCGCTCGACGCGCTCGAGGCGGCGCACCGGCGTGTGCTGGCCCGCCGCTCGGTGCTGGCGTCGGCTCTCGCCGATCTGGGCGTGGAGATGTCGTCGCGGCCCGCGCCGGCGCCGCGGGCGATGGTCGAGCACGACCACGACCGCACGGCCCCACGAGCGGGCACGGTGGTGCTCGACAGCCCCGGCCCGACCCCCGAGGCGGTGGCCGCGCTCGCCTCCGCCGCCGCCCGGGTGGACCGACTCCGGACGCGCCGGGACGAGACCATCGCGGCACTGGCCCCGTTCGACGACATCGACACCTCCGAGGTGGAGGCCGCACTCGCGGAGGTCCGCAGTCGCGGCGAGGCCGGGCGCCGGCTCGATCCGCAGGCCCAGGCGGTGGCCGACGCGCTCGTCGTCGCCGAGGAGGCGCTCGACGCCTACGACGCCGCGCTCGAAGCATCGGGACGGGGGCCGGTCGCCGCCTACCGTCGGCTCGACGAGGCCCAGCGCTGGTTCCTGGCCGCGGATGCCGCGGTCAAGCCACCGGTGATCGACCCCGACGACGCCCGCGAGCTCGAGGCCGCCCACGACGAGGTGCAGGCCGCCGAGTTGCGCCTCACCGCGGCGCGCATGCCGGGCAAGAACATCAAGAAGCGTCTCGACGACGCGGTGGAGGTGGAGCAACGGATCCTGGCGAGGATGGGCTTCGCCACCTACACGTCGTTCGTCATGTCCACGACGGTCCCGTTGGTGAGCCCGGAGCTGAAGGCCCAGCACGAGCAGGCCCACGCCGCCTACCTCGAGGCGGAGGCTGCGTTCATGGAGGCGGGAGCCGCCCTCGAGCGCGATCCGGAACGCCTTGCGCTGGCGGGCGCCCTGGAGGAGGCGAGGGAACGGGCACGGGCGATCGTGGGGCCGCTGGACGCACCCGAGCTCGAGCCCGCCCTCCGGGAGCGGACGGTGGAGGACGAGGACCAGGTCGCCCGGGTGGCCGACGCCGCGACCGCGCTGCGGCGGGCGCTCGAGGATGCGGGCGTGGACTTCGGCGAGCTGGAGCTGCAGCACGGCGAGATCGTCGAGGTGGCGGTGGTCTGGCTGGCCGACATGGTGGATGCCTCCGACCGTCGCCAGGAGCTCGAGCAGGCGCTTCGGGCCCTCGAGGACCAGATCGCCTCCGCCGAGCTGGAGCTGGCCGAGATCGAGACGTCGGCGCCGAGCCTGAGCGACGTGCCCAGCGGGCCCATGGGCGGGGTGGACGATCGTGCCGATCGCGGCGTCGACCGCATCGATGGGCTCGAGGTGCCCGACGGCCGGATGGACCCGATCGGCGAGGCGCCGGACCACGTCGACCAGGCGCGCGACCAGATGGACGACCTCGACGACATCGACGACACCGCCCGGGTCGACCTCGAGCTGGCGCTGGCCGAGGTGGACGCCGAGGCCGAGGAGCTCGAGGAGCAGATCGACGCCCAGGGCGCCCTGGTGGCCGCGGCCGCGGCGGGCCTTGCCGGCGCCACCGCGCAGGTCGAGGCGCTCGAGGCGGCGCCGGACGTGTCGACCGCACCGGCGCCCTTCCCGGACCCGTTCGCGGAGGGCTCGCTGGCGGAGGCGAGCGGCCTGGCCCAGGTGGAGTGGTACCTCCTGTCCCGGATGGCGGCCCAGCGCTCGGTGTCCTACGCCGGCTCGGTGCCGCTGGTGCTCGACGACCCGTTCGGGCGCATGGCCGACGGCGACGTCACCTACCTGCTGGAGCGGTTGGCCCGGATGACCGATGCCGTTCAGGTCGTGTTCATCGGCGACGACCATCGGGTCGTCGAGTGGGCCGCGGCAGCCGACGAGCAGATCGCGTCGGTCGTCTCCGGCTGATGGGTCCGGCCCCGCCGGGGTGGGTGGCTACCATCCAGGGCAATGGCCAACATCAACGAAGACACCATCCGTGAGCTCGCGGCGGTCTCGGGTGGTGGGGCTCCGGTGGTCAGCTGCTACCTCGACGTCGACGGCCGCCGGTACCCCCGACGACAGGACTACGAGGCCCAGTTGGAGAACCTGCTCCGCCGGGCTCGCTCGAGGGCGAACGGCGCCAGCTCGATCGCCGGCGATCTCACCCGGATCGAGGAGTACGTCCACGCCGGGCTCGACCGCACCGACACCCGCGGGCTGGCCATGTTCAGCTGCGAGAGCCAGTCGTTCTGGCGGGCCATCCCGTTGGCGGTCGCCGTGCGCAACCAGGTGGTGGTCAACCAGTCGCCCGCAGTGGGCCAGCTCGAGTTGCTCCTGCACACCTACGAGCGCATCGGGGTCCTGCTGGTCGATCGCCAGCAGGCCCGCTTCTTCGTGTACGAGCTGGGCACCCTCGTCGACCGTTCGGAGTTCCTCGACGAGCTCCCACGCGACTACGACCACCGGGGCGAGCGCGAGCGGGGGGACACCCACGGCCACGTGGACGACCTCGTCGACCAGCACCTCCGCCGGGCGGCGGCGGCCGCGTTCGCGGCGTTTCAGGCCCAGGAATACGCCCACCTGCTCATCGGCGCCCCCAACGAGATCGGCGGCGCGGTCGAGGGGTACCTCCACCCGTACCTGGTCGAGCGGTTGGGTGGGCGCATCGCGGTGGCCGTCAACGCCGCCGACGACGCCGTGCGCGAGGCCGTGCTCGAGGCCGAGGACGGTCTGGTCCGAGCCCGTGAGACCGCGGTCGTCGAGCGCTTGCGCGACGGCATCGGCACCGGTCGGCGGGCCGTCGCCGGGCTCGAGGAGGTCCTGAAGGCACTCGTCGAGCGACGCGTCGAGCTGCTCGTCATCTCCGAGGGCTACAGCGAGGCCGGGTGGCGTTGCCCGAGTTGCAGTCACCTCGCCGCCATCGGCCGCCGCTGCCCCCTGTGCGGGGCCGACATGGTCGAGGTGCCCGACGTGGTCGAGGACGCACTCGAGGAGGCACTGCTGCAGTCCTGCCGTATCGAGATCTGTGTGGGCAACGCCGATCTCGACGTGTTGGGCCGGGTCGGCGCGCTGCTCCGCTACTGAACGTGGCGCCCACCGGTGGGCCCCTCACCGTCGGGGTCGACATCGGGGGCACGAAGGTGCTCGGTGTGGTGCTCGACCCGGGCGATCCGGACGCCGCGCCGCTGGCGATGGCGCGCCGATCCACACCTCGCGGCGGCGCCGCGGTGGTGGCGGCGATCGCCGCGGTGGTGGACGAGGTGGTCGCCGAGGCCGGGCACCCGGACGTGGCCGCCGTCGGTGTGGGCCTGCCCGGCCTCGTCGACCGCGGCGGGGTCCTGCGTTCGGGACCCAACCTGCCCGGCGTGGTCGACCTCGATGTCAAGGACACGCTGCACGAGGCACTCGGCGTCACGGTCACCGTGGACAACGACGCCAACTGCGCAGCCTGGGCCGAGCATCGGTGGGGGTCGTGCCGCGGCATCGACGAGGTGGTGCTCGTCACCCTGGGCACGGGCATCGGCGCCGGGTTGATCAGCGGTGGGTGGCTGTTCCGGGGGGCCCATGGCATGGCGGGCGAGCCTGGGCACATGATCGTCGACCCGACCGGGCCTCGTTGCCCGTGCGGGCAGCGGGGCTGCTGGGAGCGTTACGCGTCGGGCAGCGGCCTGGGATTCCTCGCCCGCGAAGCAGCCGTCGCCGGCCGCGCCGACGCAGTGGTCGAGCGGGCGGGCGGCGACCCCGAGGCGGTCCGCGGCGAGCACCTCACCGCCGTGGCTCGGGTCGGCGACACCGACGCGCTGGCCGTCATCGACGACTTCGCCTGGTGGGTGGCGCTCGGCCTGGCCAACCTGGCCAACGTGCTGGATCCCGCGACCCTGGTGATCGGGGGTGGGCTGGTGGCCGAGGTGGATCTGTTCCTCGAGCCCACCCGTCGAGCCTTCGCGTCGCTGGTCCTCGCCGGCGACCACCGGCCGGCGGTGCCCATCGTCGCGGCCGAGCTCGGCGAGCGTGCCGGGGCGGTCGGCGCGGCCCTGCTGGCCGCCGAAAGGGGTTCGGGAGCCGAGGGGTCGAACCGGTAGCCTGCGGCCGATGGAGTTCCGCCGCATCACCTCGCTGCCCCCCTACGTCTTCACCATCATCGACGGGCTCAAGATCGAGGCGCGCCGGGCCGGTGAGGACGTCGTCGACCTCGGGTTCGGCAACCCCGACCTGCCGTCGCCGGACGTGGCGGTGGAGAAGCTGGCCGAAGCCGCCCGGAACCCCCGCAACCACCGGTACTCCTCCAGCCGGGGGATCCCGAAGCTGCGGGAGGCGGTCGCGGCGCTCTACCAGCGTCGCTTCGGCGTCGAGCTCGACCCCGACCTCGAGGTGATCAACACCATCGGCGCCAAGGAGGGCTTCTCGCACCTGATGTGGGTGTTGCTGCAGCCGGGCGACGCCGCCCTGGTGCCCTCGCCGTCGTACCCCATCCACATCTGGGGGCCGCTGTTCGCCGGGGCCGACGTCCGTGAGATGCCGTTCGGGCCCGACACGGACTTCTTCGAGACGATGCAGGAGGCCTGGGAGTACTCCTGGCCCAAGCCCCGCGCCATCGTGCTGTCGTTCCCGCACAACCCCACCACCGCGTGCGTCGACCTGGACTTCATGCAGCGGGTGGTCGACTTCGCCCGCGAGCGCGACGTGATCCTGGTGCACGACTTCGCCTACGCCGAGCTCGGGTTCGACGGGTACCGGCCCCCCTCGATCCTCGAGGCGGAGGGGGCGAAGGAGGTGGCGGTCGAGCTCTACTCGATGACCAAGTCGTTCTCGATGGCGGGATGGCGATCGGCGTTCCTCGTCGGCAACCGCGACGTCGTGCAGGCGCTGGCCAAGCTCAAGTCCTACCTCGACTACGGCACCTTCCAGCCCATCCAGATCGCCACCACGGTCACCCTGAACGAGGTCCCCGACTTCCCCCGCGAGGTGCTGGCGATCTACCAGAGCCGTCGGGACACGCTCTGTGACGGCCTGGAGCGCATCGGCTGGTCGTTCCCACCACCGAAGGGCACCATGTTCGCCTGGGCGCCGATCCCCGAGCCCTACCAGGAGATGGGCTCCATCGAGTTCGCGTCCTTCCTCGTGAAGGAGGCGAACGTGGCCGTGTCACCCGGAATCGGCTTCGGTCCCGGCGGCGAGGGCTTCGTGCGGTTCGCCCTCATCGAGAACGAACAGCGCATCGCGCAGGCCATCCGCTCGCTGCGCAAGGCACTCGTGAAGCTCTGACGCCGGCCTGATCGGTGACGTTCGGCCCTGGTGTGGGGCCGGGCGGAGGTGGACGCTTCGGGCATACACAGGGTGGCCGGACGGCTGCGCCTGCTTCCCGAGAGGAGTGTCAGATGAGACACCGTCTCCATCACTCGATGCTCGCCGCCGCGCTCATGGGAGCCATCGGGCTCCTGGGAGCTCCCGCCGCGTCGGCCGGAACCATCGCGCCGGCCGACGGCGCG
Source organism: Acidimicrobiales bacterium (assembly GCA_044221555.1). GTDB lineage: Bacteria > Actinomycetota > Acidimicrobiia > Acidimicrobiales > DATDAH01 > JAEUJM01. The sequence continues at coordinate 509,382 of JBGAOY010000001.1, read as the reverse complement.
CCGACCGTCACGACGCCCGCCCCAGCCGAGTCGGCCGAGGCCGCGACGCCCACCGGCAGCATCGTCTACATCAAGGGCAACAACGTCTGGCTGAGCAACCCCCAGGGCACGAGCACCCGGCGGCTCACCAGCAACGGCACGACGGCGCAGCCGTACCGTGGCCCGTCGCAGTCCACCGCCGGCATCATCGCCGCCGCCCGCGGCCGGTCGATCGTGCTGCTGTCGCGCACGGGCCAGCTGCTGAAGCTGATCCTGCCGAGCACCAGCCATGTGGTCGGCACCGGTGATGGCACGTGCACCCACACCACGTCCGGCACGATCTGCGGCCACGGCATCACCGAGACCGCGCTCTCGCCCGACGGCACCAAGGTGGCGTTCACCACCGACTACGTCCTCTACACCTCGCCGGGCACCGTTCCCGCCGAGCGCACGTACGTGTACAGCGTCAGCACCGGCCACGCGCTCACCAGCCCGGGGGCGGGGTACGGCAACCCGTCGTGGTCCAGCACCTCCAGCCTGGTCGTGGAGAAGATGCGCAACCTCGGCTCGAGCGGACGCATCTTCCACTGGGCCACCAACGGATCGGTCGGCCTGTGGTTCGCCGGCTCCGAGATGGAGTGGAACCCCGACCTGGCCGCGGCCAACGCCAACCTGGTGTACGCCTACGGCGGCTTCGAGAACATCTACTACCTGCCCCTCGGCCATTCGCGGGGGTTCTCCCAGGAGCCACTGATCTACTGCCAGGTCCAGGACCCGAACGGTGTGTTCGACGACCCGACGTGGTCGGGTGACGGCACCTGGCTGGCCTGGGAGGAGTCGAGCCTCGACAGCGCCACCGGCGCCGGCCAGGGCGTGTGGATCGGCCGGGTGGGGACGATCGGCACGACCGCCTGCGGGTCGTTCCCGAGTTCCTTCCGGCTTGCCATCCCCGGGGGCACCGACCCCGACTGGGGCCCGCACGCCCTCTGATCCCAGGCCGCAGGGAGTCCCTGCCGAGGAACGGGGTCCGGTCCGGGGCCGACCGTCGGGCTCAGCCCGACGGCGCCGGCGAGATGTACCCGGCCCGGATCCCGAGCGCGTCGAGGTTGCTGATCGACGGGTGCTCGCGGCCGGCCGGGCCGGCGGCGAAGGCCCTCAGGATGTTCTCGGTGACGCGCCGCATCTGGCAGTCGGCGCTCACCGTCGCATCAGGGCAGGGCTGGGTGAGGTGGCGGATCCACCACAGCGTCCCCGTGGCGAACACACCGGCGCCACTCGGCGCCGTGTAGTACGTCATGTCGGCGTAGCTGCTCACGCCCCGGCACGTGACCGGTGAGTGCGCGAGCACCTCGATGTTGTCGGGCGTGGGCGCCTCGGGCGTCACCCGGTCGTACTCGTTGCCCACGACGCCCGGGAACACCGACCCGTCGGTGACCCCGGTGCCCTCGAACACCCAGTTGTCGGGGTTGACGACGACCATGTCGGCCTCGACCGGGTTGCACTCGTAGTAGTCGCCGATGAGCTCGCTCTCCGGTCGGGGGTCAGGGGGCTCGCGCCAACTGGTGGTGACCTCGCTGTCGTTCACTCCGGACATCGGGTCGGCCGCCGCGGATCGGTAGTTCACGATGCGGCGGGCGGGGCCGAGGGGCGAGTCCTCCAGGCGGATGCGGCGGTAGACGGCGTTGGCCCCGAAGAAGGCGAGGTTCACCCCGGCGTCGCGAGCCGATTCCGCCCCGGCCCGCATCGATGTCGACCAGTACTCGTCATGGCTGAGCGAGAGCAGCGCGTGGTGGTTGCGCAGCAGTTCGGGGTGCAGGTGAAGGTCGATGTTGGTCCAGTAGGTGACGTCGAGGCCCAGTGCCTCGATCTCGTTGATGAGCTCGAACTCGCCGCCGAACAGGTGACCGGACCCGTTGTCGGCGTACGGGCGGTCGAAGCTGACCACCGCAGACCGGTTCTCGTCGTCGGTGGCCCCGCCGGGGCCGTTGTACAGGTCGGCGCCGCCCCAGGCGTTGTAGGCCTGCCACGTCGTCACGGCGCTCATCAGCACCAGGCCGGCGTGGCTTCGGTCGTCGCGCACCACGATGGGGACCAGGGACGCGCCGACATCGTCGGCGATCAGCTTCAGCACGTACTGACCGGGCGGCCAGGACGCGTCGGTCGTCACCGTGAGCGACGGCGCCCAGTCGCACTCACGCGTGCCCGTGGCCTCGTCCACCACCGGCGCGGGTTGCAGCACCCCCGGTTGCGGGTCCGAGCTCCAGACGAGGCGACCGCCCGCGCCGGCGTAGAAGCCCATCCGGTACGCCTCGACCCGGAAGGTCGACGCGATGGTGGAGACGCGCAGCACGAACGACTCGCCGAGATCGACGCTGGTGTGGTCGGCGAACCCGCTGATGCTGTCCCACGCGGCAGGGTCCTCGCCGACCTGCCAATCCGCGGTCCCCGGCGTCGCGTTCTCCTCGGCGACCCACCCCGGCCGGCGGTACTTCTCGGTGGGGTCGGAGTCGGCCGCCACGCTGGTCGTTGAGCCGGGCCCGACTGGGCCGGCGGTGGGGTCGGCGGTGACCGTGGTCGCAGTGGCCGCCGACGCCAGGTCGAGCGGGGACGGATCGTCGGTCCAGCGCACGAGCGACCACGGCCGCAACGCCAGCACGCCTGCACCCTGAGCGACCACGAGGAGCACCACCACGGTGGCCACCGCGACCCGGCGGCGGGTGTGTACTCGGTCGCGCCGGCGTTGTCGCCAGGCCTCACGGGCGCCCATCCCCGCCGGCAGGTCGCGCCACGGGGGGGCGGCCGCCGGAGGCGGTTGTTGATCTGCGGCGGCCAACGTCTCAGCGCGCTCCGGTGGCGCGAGTCACCGGGGCGAACGGGCCACGCTGGGAAGAGCGACCCGACGCGGGGGAGTGCCGGCGATCGTGCGGTTGGCTCCTCACCGCCGTAAGGCTACGGGCCATGTCGGCGTCGCCGGGCATCAGAACATCCGGCAGTAGCGTCGGAGAGGTGACCCCCGTCGATCTCGCGCCACCAGTGGTCAAACGACCACTGGCCGGCGCGGTCGCGGCGCTGCTCGGCGTGGTGATGTGGGGCTCGTTCTCGGTGCTGGCCCGCAAGGCCGGCGAGCTCGACGGGCTCGGCCTGGCGTTCCACCGCATGTGGATGGGCGCGGCGGCGGCGCTGATCGCCCTGCGAGTGAGCGGCACGCGCGTGTCGTGGCGGATCATCATGGTGTCGGCGCCGGGAGGGGCGCTGTTCGCGCTCGACGTGGCCCTGTTCTTCACCGCGCTGAAGACCACCACCATCGCCAACGCCAACATCATCTCGTCACTGCAGCCGGTGCTGATCGCACTCGTGGTGGGCAAGCTGTTCGGCGAGCGCCTCGACCGATGGTTCTTCGTCTGGTCGGCAGTGGCGCTGGTGGGCGTGGTCACGGTCCTGACCGGCTCGGCCGCCAGCAACGGGGACACCTGGAGCCTCCACGGGGACCTCCTGGCGGTGGCGGCCACCTGCTCGTGGGCGGGGTTCTTCGTGGCCTCGAAGCAGGCTCGCAAGACCCTGACCTCACTCGAGTACCTGACCGGCCTACTGGTGGTGGCCTGGGTGGTGATCACCCCGGTGGCCCTGCTCTCCGGCACCCCGCTGGCCGTCGACGGCGCGGAGACGTGGGCGGTCATCGCGCTGATCGCACTGGTGTCGGGCGGCCTGGGGCACTGGTTGATGAACTGGGCGCACGGCCACATCCCGCTGGCCACGGCGTCGCTGCTCACGCTGGTCATCCCGGTCGCCGCGGTGGCCACGAGCGCCGTCGTGCTCGACGAGGCCATCACCGCGCAGCAGATCGTGGGCATCGCCGTCGTGGTGGCCGCCCTGTCGATGGTGATCCTGCGGTCGCCGGTGACCGCGGCCGACGACGCCTGACCGGCAAGGTCGGTGCCCGGGGCAGGCCTCAGGCCGTGCGGGCGAGTATGCCCTCCAGGCAGAAGGCGACGGCCGCGTCGGCCACCTCCGAGGTCGGCTCGGACCGTTCGTGGATGAAGATGCGCGAGAGATGACCGGTGACGCCGAGGATGGCGTGGGCGATCAGGGTGGGGTCGCCGTCTCGGATGCGCCCGGCGACGATTCCCTCCTTGACGTGGCGTACGACATCGTCGATGGCGATGTCCTGGCCGCGCCGCAGGGCGGGGGCGAACCGCTCCTCGGTGGCCGCGAACTGGAACAGCGTGATGAGGTCCCGGTGGTCGCCGGCCCATGCCAGCGACGCCCGGATACCCTTCTCGATGCGCCGGATGGGATCGGCCTCGTCGGTGATGGCCTGCATCTGGCGGCGGCGCAGGTCCTGTTGGGCGTCGCGGAGGATCTCCAGGAAGAGCTCCTCCTTCGACGAGAAGTACCAGTAGAAGACACCCTTGCCCACACCCAGGCCGGTGACGATCTCCTGGACCGAGGTGGGGTGGTAGCCGTTCTCGGAGAAGCGTGCCGCGGCGTACTCCATGAGTTGGCGCCGACGTTCCTTGCCCCGCTGGGTCAGCCGCCGAGTCACGGACCGACGGTAGGCAGACTTGACCGCCCGGTCAAGAGACGGGCCGGCGTGCTCGGTGACGCGATGGTGACCGACCCGAACACCGCGGAGCGACACGGCGGAGAAACATGGTGTTCATCTCCGCCACCTACGGTGGGCGGCGTGGATTCCTTCATCGTCCGCGTGTGGATGCCCGATCGACCCGGCGCGCTCGGCGCGGTGGCCAGCAGGATCGGCGCCGCCGGGGGTGACGTCGTCGGCATCGAGATCATCGAACAGGGTGCCGGACGGGCCATCGACGAACTGGTGGTCCACCTGCCCGATCCGGGCCTGGTCGACCTGCTGATCAGCGAGGTGGCGCAGGTGGACGGTGTCGACGTGGAGGAGGTGCGGCCGACGAGCGCGGTCGTGCACGACCCCCGGCTGCAGGCGCTCGAGATGGCCGTGGATCTGGTCGACGCCCCGAACCGCGACGTGCTGTTGGACGTGCTGTGCGAAGAGGTCACGACGATCACCGAGGCGGAGTGGACGGTGGTGCTGGACGTGGAGGCCGGGGACACCGTGGTCAGCCACGGCGAGCACCCGGCCGTGGGCTGGCTGGCCGCGTTCGTGCACGGGTCCAGCGACGAGGGCGCGGCCGAGGACGTCATCAGCGCCACCTTGGTACCGGGCGAGCTGGTGCTGGTGCTCGGCCGCGACCGGGCGGACTTCCGGGCGCGCCAGCGCGATCGGGTCGCCGCGCTCACCCGGATCGCCGCCACCCGATGGCAGGAGCTGGGTGGCGCGTCAGTGGGCCCAGTCGCGCGAGCGCTCGACCGCACGTAGCCACTGGCGGTGGGCCGCGTCGGCCACATCAGGGTCGGCGGCCGGCTCGGCCCGGTGCTCGAGGGTCCAGTAGCGGTCCAGCTCGTCGAGCGAGGACCACACCCCCTCGGCCAGGCCCGCGAGGTAGGCGGCCCCCAGGGCCGTGGTCTCCTGCACGGAGGGCCGCGCCACGGGGACCTTCAGTTGGTCGGCCTGCAGCTGCAGCAGCAGGTCCATGGCCGATGCGCCTCCGTCGACGCGTAGCTCGGCCACCTGCCGCCCCGAGACCGCCGACATGGCGTCGACGACGTCGCGGGTCTGGTAGGCCATCGACTCGACCACGGCACGCGCCACGTGCGCCCGTGTGGTTCCCCGGGTGATGCCGAGCAACGCGCCACGGGCGTACGGGTCCCACCACGGGCTGCCGAGGCCGGTGAAGGCAGGCACGAGGAACACGCCGTCGGTGTCGGGGACCGACTCGGCCAGTGGGCCGGTCTCGGACGCCTCGGAGATGATCTCGAGCCCGTCCCGCAACCACTGCACGGCCGCGCCGGTGACGAAGATGGCACCCTCGAGGGCGTAGGTGGGGGTCAGGCCACCGTCGGGCGCCTCCAGGCCCCACGCCACGGTCGTGAGCAGACCGTCCACCGGCGCCGGGCACTCGGGGCCGATGTTCATGAGGACGAACGAGCCGGTCCCGTAGGTGTTCTTCGTCATGCCGGGTGTGAAGCACGCCTGACCGAACAGCGCGGCCTGCTGGTCGCCGGCCATGCCGCTCACCGGGATGCCGGCGCCCACCGGGGTGTCGGCGGCGGTCACACCGAATCGACCCGAGGTGGGGAGCACCTCGGGCAGCGCCGTGGCGGGGATGTCGAACAGCGCGCACAGGTCGTCGGACCAGGTCATCGAGCGGATGTCGAACAGCAGGGTACGGCTGGCGTTGGACGGCTCGGTGGCGTGCACCGCGCCGCCGGTCAGGTTCCAGAGCAGCCACGAGTCGATGGTGCCGAAGGCCAGGTCGGGGCTGCGCTCGACGCCGCCCGGTCCCAGGAGCCACTCCAGTTTCGTGGCCGAGAAGTAGGGGTCGAGCACCAGCCCGCTGGCTTCGCGGACGAGGGGCAGGTGGCCCGCCGCCTCGAGCTCGTCGCACCGCTCCGCCGTGCGCCGGTCCTGCCACACGATGGCGCGGTGCAGCGGCGCGCCCGTGCGGCGGTCCCACACGACGGTGGTCTCGCGCTGGTCGGTGATCCCGATGGCCGCCACCGGCTGGTCGAGCTGGGCCACGAGCTCGGCGAGGGTCCCCTGGACCGCCTGCCAGATCTCTGCGGCGTCATGCTCCACCCACCCCGGCCGCGGGAAGTGCTGGGTGAACTCGCGGTAGGTGTACCCGGTGGGCTGCCCGGCCTCGTCGACGGCGAAGGCTCGCACACCCGTGGTCCCGGCATCGATGGCGATCACGACTCCCATGCGCGCAACTTAGTGCCGGAGCGGGGCACCCTCGCGTGCCGGCGACAGCCAGGAACACCGCTCGCGGCGTTCCGCCTCGTCGCCGAACGGCAAGAGTGGGACTCCTCGGCGCGCCTTGCGAGCGACGCCCCCGGCCGGCGACGACCCAGCGATGGCACCCCGCCCCGGCACTACTCTGCTGGGCATGAGGGTCGGGATGCTCACCGGTGGTGGTGATTGCCCGGGGCTGAACGCCGTCCTGCGGGCGATCGTGCGCAAGGGCGAGCAGGCGTACGACGACGAGCTGGTGGGGTTCCGCGACGGCTGGAAGGGCGTGCTCGAGGGCATCACCATGCCGCTCGACGTGGCCACGATGCGGGGGATGCTGCCCCGGGGCGGCACGCTGCTCGGCTCGTCACGCACCAACCCCTACAAGATCGAGGGTGGCGTGGCCGCCGCCGAGGCGACGCTGCGCGAGCTGGGGATCGACGCGCTCGTCGCCATTGGCGGCGAGGACACCCTGGGGGTGGCCAACCGCCTCCACGACGACGGTGTGCCCGTGGTCGGCGTGCCCAAGACCATCGACAACGACCTGTCGGCCACCGAGCTCACCTTCGGCTTCGACACCGCGGTGCAGATCGCCACCGACGCCATCGACCGGCTGCACACCACCGCCGAGTCGCACGACCGGGTGATGGTGGTCGAGGTGATGGGCCGTCATGCCGGCCACATCGCCACATGGGCCGGTATCGCCGGCGGTGCCACGATGATCCTCATCCCCGAGGAGCCCTTCGACATCGCCACCGTGTGCGACGCCATCGTCGCCCGTCACGAGAAGGGCCGTTACGCCTCGATCGTGGTGGTGGCCGAGGGCGCGCAGCCGCGGGAGGGGTCGTTGGTGCTCAAGGACGCCGAGGTCGATGCGTTCGGGCACGTGAAGCTGGGCGGCATCGCCAACGTGCTCGCGTCCGAGATCGAGGAGCGCACCGGCTTCGACACCCGGGTGACGATCCTGGGCCACGTCCAGCGGGGTGGCACGCCCACGTCGTTCGACCGAGTGCTGTCCACCCGCTTCGGCATCGCGGCCATCGACGCCGTGCACGACGGGGCGTACGGGATGATGGTGGCGCTGCAGGCCGGCCAGATCGTGCGGGTGCCCCTGGCCGAGGCGGTCGGCAAGCTGAAGACCGTCGACCCGGCGCTGTACCACGGTGTCGCCGAGGTGTTCTTCGGCTGAGGCCCCTCCACCGACCGTGGCGCTCGGCCGGTCGGGCCGCCTCAGTCGCCCACGCGTGTGGCGACGGGTCGCAGGGTGGGGTAGTCGCTCGGGCTGACCGGACGGTCGAGCTCGACGCCCTCGTCGTCGGGCACCGTGATGGTCTCGCCGTCGATCTGCACGACCACCTGGTAGGTGCCGTCGGGGTGGCCGGGAGTGATCCCCGCCGCGGTGTACACGAGCTCGGCGATGGCGAACACCAGGCCGTTGGCCTCGACTCCGCTGAGGTCGTCGCTGAGGTTCAGGGTGACGGTGTCGCCGCTGATCTGCGCGCCGAGCAGCCGGGTGCCGCTCGGGATCGCCGACCGCACGCCGGCGGGCACGCCGAGCCCGCCCGTTCCCCGGAGGAGCTTGGTGACCGCCACCTGCGGATCGAACCCGGCCGGGCCGTCGGACTGCGCCACCTCGGCCGGCACCGCGATCAGCCGCTCGTCGTTCTGGAAGTACAGGTTCACGATCTGTGTGTCGCCGCCGGTCGGTGTGTCGGGAACGGTGCTCGACGCCGGCGCCAGCAGGTCGAACGGGACGTCGTCGGGGGACAGGTCGTGGGCCGTGTCGTCCGAGGGGAGACCGCAGGCCGCGGCGGCGACCAGCAGTGCGGCCCCGAGGAGCAGGAGTCGGCTCAGGCGGCTCATGGCACCCCGGACAGGACCGCAGGGCCCTCCTGGCGGATGGGCAGCTCGACCACGAAGGCGGACCCGGGTCGGCCGTCGGAGCGATCGTCGACGAACACCCGGCCGTGGTGCAGGCCCACGTGCTCGGCGACGAGGGCCAGACCGAGGCCGACGCCCCGGTCACCGCCCCTTCGGCCGGCCTCCTCACCGCGGGCGAAGCGGTCGAAGATGGTCTCGCGCTGGTCCTCGCTGATGCCGGGGCCGGAATCCTCGACGACGATCTGCACCGAGTCGCCGGCGCGTCGCACGATGATGCCGGTCGCCCCGTTGGCGTACTTCTGGGCGTTGTCGAGCAGGTTCGCGATGACTCGTTCGAGGCGGCGCTTGTCGGCGGGGATCACGATGTCGGCCATGTCCTCGTCGTACTGGACCGGCACCCCCACGGTGGACGACGAACCGACCGCGTGGATGACCAACTCGGCCAGGTTGACCTCCTCGAGCTCGAGGTGGGCGGCACCGGCGTCGAACCGGGAGATCTCGAGCAGGTCGTTCACCAGACGCTCGAACCGGGCCACGTCGGCCACCAGCAGGTCGAGGGCCGCCTGGGCCCGCTCCGGCATCTCGTCCTGGCGCTTCTTGAGCACCTCGATCGATGCCGCCAGCGTCATCAGCGGCGAGCGCAGCTCGTGGCTGACGTCGGACGCGAACCGGGTGTCGCGCTCGATGCGGTCCTCGAGGGCCTGGGCCATGTCGTTGAACGACGTGGTGAGCAGGTTGAGGTCGGGGTCGTTCGGGGTGTCGAGGCGGGTGTCGAGCCGGCCGCCGGCGATCGCCTGAGCGGCCTGGCCGACTTGCGTGAGGGGCCGCAGGGCCCGGCCCGCGACCGCCCAACCCAGGCCCGCGCCCGCGAGGGTGGTGACCAGTGCGGCGCCGACCAGCACGATGCCCAGGGAGCGCAAGGTGTCGTCGAGCTCCCGCAGCGAGACCACCTCGAAGTAGTCGGCTTGCGCCGCGGGGATGGGGATGCCCACGGCCAGCACCGGCTCGCCGTTGTGGACGAAGCGCATCGTCGCCGCCCGGCCCTCCGCCACGCTGGTGCGCAGCGATTGGGGGAGTGACTCCTCGCCGAAGTCCACCGGCGACTGCGAGTAGAAGTCACCGCGGAACACCAGCATGGGCTGCGCCCCGACCGGGGTCTGCAGCGAGCCGAGGAGATCGAGCGCGTTGAAGTCGCTGGGGTCGACGGCGGGGCTCAAGCTGTCCCGGACCAGGCGGGCGTTGGTGTACACCTGCCGGAGCGAGGTCTCCTCACGCTGGTCGAGCAGCTGCGAGCGGGTCAGCGCCCACGTGGTGGCGGCGAGCACCGTGGACAGCAGCAGTGCGCCGAGACCGAACGCCAGGGTGATGCGGGCCCGCAGTCCGGGACGGTGGAGGGGCAGCCGCACGGCAGGCTCAGGGCTGGAGCTTGTAGCCGAGCCCGCGCACGGTGACCACGTGACGGGGGTTCGCCGGGTCGGCCTCCACCTTGGTCCGGAGCCGCCGGATGTGCACGTCGACCAGCCGGCCGTCGCCGAAGTAGCCGTAGCCCCAGACTCGCTCGAGGAGCACCTCGCGGCTGAACACCCGGCCGGGGCTGGCCGCCAGCTCGACCAGGAGACGGAACTCCGTCTTGGTGAGATGGACGGGCTCGCCCGCCCGCGTGACGGTGCCCTCGTCGGGCACGATCTCGAGCTCATCGAATTGCAGGTGGCTGGAGGCCGGGTTGGCGCTGCGGGCCCGCCGCAGGAGGGCGCGGATGCGCGCCGAGAGCTCCTTGGGCGCGAAGGGCTTGGTGAGGTAGTCGTCGGCGCCCGCCTCGAGGCCGGCCACCACGTCGTGGGTGTCGACCCGGGCGGTGACCATCACGATGGGAACGTCGCTCACCCGGCGAATGGAGCGGCAGACCTCGAAACCGTCGATGCCGGGCAGCATGATGTCGATCAGCACCACGTCGGTGGGGTGGCGGTTGAACGCCTCGAGCGCCTGCTCGCCGTCGTCGGCCTCCTCGACCTCCCAGCCCTCGTCCTCGAGGGCCAGCTTCACGGCCGTGCGGATCCGTTCGTCGTCCTCGACCGTCAAGATGCGAGTTCCCACAGGTGAATGGTGCCTCATGAGCGGGCCGATGGTGGTCATCCCCCCCGAATTTCTCGGCCCGACCGGCACTCAGGCGAGATGGGCACCCGCGTCGACGAGGCGCTCGGCGAGGGCGCCGAACAGCGCGGGGTGCGCGGCCAGCACCCCGCCGGCACCTGGTGAGCCACCTGATGGGTCGGCCACCCGGGCCCCTGCCTCCGCGGCGATCAGGGCGCCGGCGGCGAGGTCCCACGGCGCCAGGCCCCGCTCGAAGAACGCGTCGACCCGCCCCCTCGCCACCCAGCAGAGATCGACGGCGGCACCGCCGCCCCGTCGGAGGTCCCGCACCTGAGGGAGCAGGGCCGCCATGGCCAGCCCCTGGCGGGCCCGGCGATCGGGGTCGTAGGAGAAGCCGGTGGCCACCAGCGCGTCGGGGAGCGCACAGGGCCGTGGGCCGCCCAGCGGGCGGTCGTTGCACCGGCTCCCGCCGCCCGCGGTGGCGGTGAAGGTCTCGGCGTGCACGGGGTCGACCACCACGCCGGCCAGTGCCTCGGCGCCGGCCACCGCCGCGATCGACACCGAGAAGCCGGGATACCCGTAGAGGTAGTTGGTGGTGCCGTCGAGTGGGTCGATCACCCAGACGATGCCGCTGGTGCCGGCGAGATCCGTCCCCTCCTCGCCCAGCACACCGTCGTCGGGTCGGGCGGCCAGCAGTCGCTCGACGATCAGCGCCTCGGAGCGCTGGTCCATCTCGGTGACCATGTCGGTGCCCGACGACTTGGTGGCCACCAGTGTCCGGTCACGGTGCAGTCCGTCGAGCAACAGGGCGGCGGCCGCCTCACCCACCTCCGTGGCCAGCGCGAGCAGTGCGTCGACGTCGACGTCGGCGTCCTGGCTCACTGATCCTGCTGGCGCTGCCGCTCCTGCACCGTGTCCCACTCGGCCATGGCCCGCAGGGCCAGCACCGCCACGATGGCCACGCCGCCCGCGGCGATCACGGCACCGAGGAGGGCGCCGATGCCGACCAGGACGCCGCAGTCGCCCGTGCACTGCAGGTCGGCGACGGCGAACCCGATCAGCCCGCCGCACAGTCCAGCGATGACGATCGCGGCCACGGCGAGGGCGCGGGCCGCGGGCGACGGCAGGGGAGCGGTGGGCTCGGGGGTGAGGTCGTGCGATTGGTCGGCGATGGGCCGATGATAGGAGGGAGCACTTCCCAACCCCTAACATCGGCGCTCGTGCTACGTGCCCTCATCGTGTTGCCCACCTACAACGAGGCCGAGAACATCGACGACGTCCTGCGCAAGGTGCGGGCGGCGGTCCCCGATGCGGACGTGTTGGTGGTCGACGACGGCAGCCCCGACGGCACCGCCGACCTGGCCGAGGCCCTCGGCACCGAGCTGGGCCAGATCTCGGTGCTGCGGCGCACCGAGAAGAACGGGCTCGGGGCCGCCTACCGGGCGGGGTTCCGTGTCGGCCTCGACGAGGGCTACGAGGCCCTGGTCGAGATGGACTCCGACCTGTCCCACGACCCCGCGGCGCTACCGTCGCTGCTGAACGCGCTCGAGCTGTCGGCCGATCTGGTGATCGGCTCGCGCTACGTGCCGGGTGGTTCCATCCCGGCATGGTCGTGGCATCGGCGCTTCCTGTCCCGGTGGGGCAACCGCTACTCGGCGGGCCTGCTCGGCCTCGCGGTCAACGACGCCACCGCGGGCTACCGGGCCTATCGCGCCAGCCTGCTGCGCCAGCTCGACCTCGGTGCGGTGAAGTCCGAGGGCTACACCTTCCAGATCGAGATGACCTACGAGGTGGTGCAACGGGGCGGTCGCATCGTCGAGGTGCCCATCGCGTTCACCGATCGGGTGCGGGGCACCTCGAAGATGTCCAGTCGCATCGTGGCCGAGGCCCTCGGACGGGTCACGTGGTGGGCGGTGCGCGACCGGTTGCTGGGCGGTGCCCGCCGGCGCCGGCGGGCACTCTCGGCCTGATCCCACGCGCTCGGCCTGACCCCACGCGTTCGCTCGCATCCCACGCTCGGCCGGCTCCGGTCCGGCGCTCGGCGCGGCCCCGGGCCGGTCCGTGCCCCGGTCCGCGCCCGGGCGTGCCGCGCGCCCTGCCCGTGCGATGGGTCAAGTGCGATGGCGGGTTGATCGCCGGGCACCGCGGAACGGCATCGTCCCCCACGAAGAAGAGGGCCCCGGCCGGAGCCGGGGCCCTCCCCAAGTTCGTACTGCTTCAAGCCGTCGGGCGGGGCCCGACGAAGAAGATCAGGCGGTGACCGACTTCTTCGAGCGGCTGCGGGCGGCCACGATCAGCAGGCCACCGGCGGTGATCAACACGATGGCCATCTTGGCCAGCGGGAGGCTGTTGTCGGAACCCGTGCGGGGCAGGGCACCGGCAGTGCCGCCGGCGATCGTGATCGAGATCACGGCGTCGTTGCAGCTGTTGGTGATGGTGTGGGTGCCGGGGCTGCCCGAGATGGTCACCACGGCCGAGGCGACGCCGTCGGCATCGGTGGTGCCGGTGCCGATCGGGCGGCCGTCCAGCGAGAAGGTGACGGTCGTGCCAGCGGGCACATCACAGGTGGCGGTGACGGTGACGCTGTCGCCGCTCGAGACGGTGCTGTCGCTCACGGAGGCACCCGGGACGATCGGGTACTGCGCGTGAGCAGCAGGGGCGAACACGATAAGTGCCATGGCCCCAAGGATGAACATACGTCGGATCATTGGTTTCCTCCACCGCCGAACGGCTTTGTCGCGGATGCGAACTTCTGTTGAACCGACATTTTAGCGGGTCAGCCGCGCGATGTCCAGCATTGTCGGCTTCGCCCGCCCGCCACGAGCGCTTGGCCGGGCCCCGTCGGATGCGTCAGGCTCACGTCGTCCCCGTCCAGGAGCCCGTCCCACCATGCCACTGCGCACCCGAATCGACCAGGCGGCCAAGCTCGTCGATGTCGTCCTCACGCCCGGCGGTCTGGCCGCCACCCGTGGCGGCAAGCCCTTCTCGCTCAGCGCCTTCCGCCTGGTGTCGCAGGTCGCGGCGCGCGTCGGGAGCCCTCGCACGGTGATCGACGTCGGTGCCAACAAGGGCCAGTTCAGCCGGGCCGCCGCGGTGGTGTTCCCCGGTGCGCGCATCGTCGCCTTCGAGCCGCTCGCCGCGGTCGCCGCGGTGTGGCGCGAGAACCTGGCCGACGTGGCCAATGCCGAGGTGCACGTGTGCGCCCTGGGGGCCGAGGACGGCACGGTGGCGTTCCATCCTCACGAGTACTCGTTGTCGTCGTCGGTGCTGCCCCTGGCGCCCGGTGCCGGGGGCGAGGGCGGGGGAGGGGCCGGCGAGCTCGAGCCCGTCGAGGTGCCCCTGCGGCGCCTCGACGACGTCATCGAACCGGATGGGCTGGTGGGGCCCGTGCTGTGCAAGCTCGACGTCCAGGGCTATGAGCTCGAGGTGCTGCGCGGCGCCCCCGAGACCCTGCGCCGGGTCGATGCCCTGGTGGTCGAGCTCGCCTTCGAGCGGCACTACGAGGGCCAGCCCCTGTTCACCGAGATGCTCGACGAGCTGGCCGGCCGCGGGTTCGTGCTCGACGTGCCCATCGACGTGCGCCGGGACGAGGCCGGCACGGTGGTCGAGATGGACGGCCTCTTCCTGCCCGCCCCGTAGCAGGGCCTCCTCCACCTTCTCGTCGTCCGAACCGGATCCCAGCTGACCCGGGGTGGCCTGGCGCACCGGAGGCCGGCCGCTGCTTGACGGCGTCGAAACCCGCGGTGTCTAGCCTGGCCCGATGCGCGCACTGCACGTGGTCCCGTCGCTCGACGACCACATGGGGGGCTCGGTGCACGCCGCGGTGGCCCTCGCCGCGCACCTCCGGTCCGCCGGCGCGGTCGAGACCGAGCTGGCGTCGACCCGCCTCGCCGGCGACGACCTGGACTACCTGGACCGCATGGCGCCCGACGTGCCCCACCACCTGTTCCCCCGCACCTGGCCATCCGGCCGGTTCCAGTCGGCCGAGCTCGGACGGTGGCTCCACCAGGCGGTCCCCACGTTCGACCTGGTGCACCTGCACGGTGTCTTCCACGCCCCCGCCCTGCACGTGCGGCGGGCCTGCGCCTCGGCCCGGGTGCCCTACGTGCTCCAGCCCCACGGCCAGCTCGACCCGTTCGACCTGGCCAAGCACCGGTGGCAGAAGAGGCTCTACGGCCCGGTCGCGGTGCGGCCGCTGGTGGCCGACGCCGACGTCGTGGTGCTCACCACGGCGCTGGAACAGGAACGCCTCGTCACCTACGGGGCCCGGCCGCGCACCGAGGTGGTCCCGCTGCCGGTCACGCCGCCGGGGCCCGCCGACGGGGCCGGCTTCCGTGTTCGCCACGGCGTCCCCGCCGACGCCGTGGTGGTGCTGTTCCTCTCGAGGCTCGACGTCAAGAAGGGCCTCGACGTGCTGGTGGCGGCGCTGGACGGGCTCTCGCTCGACGGCGGGCGCGACCCATGGCTGGTGGTCGCCGGTGCCGGCGACCCCGCGGTCGAGGCCGACCTCACCCGTGCGCTGGCCGGCACCGCACTGGGACGGCGCACGGTGCGGTGCGGGTTCATCAGCGGCGCGGAGAAGGACGCGGCCTTCGCCGCGGCCGACGTGTTCGCGCTGCCGTCGCGCAACGAGAACTTCGGCATCGTCGTGATCGAGGCCATGGCCGCGGGGCTGCCGGTGGTCGTCAGCGACGAGACCTACGTCCACGGCGAGATCGCGGCCGCCGGCGCCGGCGCGGTGTGCCGGCCCGAGCCCGCGTCGTGCCGCGAGGCCCTCCGCCCCCTCCTCGCCGACCCTGCGCCCCGGGCGACGGCGGGGCGGGCGGCGCGGGCGCTCGCGGATGCGTCCTTCTCGCCGGCCGCGGCCACCGCCGCCATGGTCGACGTGTACCGCTCACTGCACCAAGGAGCCCGCTGATGCCGCGATTCGTGATCGAGCGCCAGGGCGACGACGTCGTCGCCGCCGTGCGGCGGGTGGCCGACGGCCTCGGGCTGGCCGGCGCCGTCGGCGACGCCGTGTTCCTCAAGCCGAATTTCACCTACCCGTTCCCCAAGGCCGGGGTGACCACCACCCGCGAGGTGCTGGAAGCGGTGGTCCAGGTGCTGTCCGACCTGGGGTGCCGCCGCATCTGCATCGGTGAGGGGGAGGGCGGGTACAACGCCTTCGCCATGGACGAGACCTTCCGGGCGTTCGCCCTCGACGAGTTGACCGACCGCTACGGCGTCGAGGTGGTCAACGCCAGCAAGTGGCCGAGCCTGGAGGTCACGGTCGAGGCCCGGCGGGGCACCTACCGGGTGCACCTGCCTCGCCCGCTGTACGAGGAGTTCGACTCGTTCATCACCCTGCCGGTGCCCAAGGTGCACTGCATGACCACCATCAGCGGCGCGGTGAAGAACGAGTGGGGCATCGTCCAGGACCAGATGCGCCTGGCGTTCCACTGCGGCTTCGACGAGATCATCACCGAGGTGGTCGATCGACTGCCCCGACCCTTCGCCATCGTGGACGGCACCTACGGGCTCACCCGCAACGGGCCGATGATCGAGGGCGTCACGATCGACCTGGGCTGGGTGGCCGGAGGCGACGACCTGTGGCTCACCGATGCGGTGCTGTGCCACCTCATGGGCGTGCCCCTGCGTTCGGTGGCCCACCTGCGCCACGGCGACGACCACGGGCGGGTGCCCGCCCTGGGTGGCTCGGACCTGCCCGCCGACCTCGACGACTACGTGGACGAGCGGTTCTACCTGAAGCGGAACCTGTGGAACCGGGTGGCCAAGCTCACGTGGTACTCGCCCCGACTCAACCACCTCGTCTACTTCTCCAAGGCATCGAGTGCGCTGCACAAGGTGATGTACGCCATCCGTGAGAAGCCCGACGAGTTGTC
Organism: Acidimicrobiales bacterium; assembly: GCA_044221555.1. Classification (GTDB taxonomy): domain Bacteria; phylum Actinomycetota; class Acidimicrobiia; order Acidimicrobiales; family DATDAH01; genus JAEUJM01. The sequence continues at coordinate 492,729 of JBGAOY010000001.1, read as the reverse complement.
GGCCCGCGGGGTCGACTGGGACTGATGGGCAGGCCCGCGCCGCGACGACCCTCGGCGTCCCCACTACGCTCGCCCCGATGACCGGGGAGACCACCGCGCCCAACGGGGTCGCACCGGGTGCGGGTCGCCCACCCACCTGGCCACGGCCCCGTCGGCGCGCCGCACCAGGGCGGCCCGCCGACTCCCTGCGCAGCTGGTTCGGGGCCACGATGCTGTTCCTCTTCCTCGCGCTCGTGGTGCCCGTGGCGGTGATGGGCCAGGACTTCGGGCCCCTGGGCCGGGTCTCCACCCTGCTGGCCCTCACGCTCACGTGGTACGCCTCGTTGCGGCTGGCCGGTCACTACCACTCGGGTCGCCCGCAACTCGTCCAGATCACGTTCTGGGCCTTCGTCTACCTGTTCCTCGGGCTCGCGTCGTTCGCGCAGTTGACCGCCGACCGGTTCCCGATCCCCAACCAGTTCTTCGACGAGGGCACGCGGGTCCAGGCCCTCGCCGGCGTCATCCTCGGCTGCCTCGCGTTCGACGCGGGCCGGTACATCGCCCTCAGCGTGCACCGCCACCGCATCCGTGAGCGGCTCGACCAGCGGGTGATGGACGCCCGGCGGGTCTGGTTCCTGGGTGTCGCGGGAATCGTCTGCACGATGGGCGTGGTGATGACCAACGGTGGGCTCCGCACCCGCTTCCAGTCCCGCCAGGCCGCCGAGGAGGCCCTGTTCGGCAAGCCCCCGTGGGGGGTCCGCATCGACCAGCTCGACGACAAGACGGCCGGGCTCATCAAGACCATGCTCACGTGGCTGCCGGTGTTCCTCGGCCTCCTGCTCTTGTTGTACCTGCGCCAGTGCGCCATCGCCCGCTACGGGCACCACCGCGCGGTGCGCTGGGTGCGCTCACCGTTCACCACCCTTCTGCTCGTCGGGCTGGTGCTGGTCAACCTGGTGGCCAACAACCCCATCGCCAACCCCCGCATCCGCTTCGGTGGGGTGGCCTTCGCGGTGGCGCTCATCATGGTGCACGTCGAGCGGCCCCGACGCCTGCGGGCGTTCCTGGTCGCCCTGTTGCTGCTGATCCTGCTGGTGTTCCCCTACGCCGACCTGTTCCGCTACGACGTGCAGCAGACGATCAAGATCGACACGCTGCGCGACCAGTTGGTCGACAGCCCCGACTACGCCATGTACCAGCAGGAGATGAACGGCATCGTGTACGTGCGGAAGCACGGCTACACCAAGGGCGAGCAGACGCTCGGGGCCGCGCTGTCGTTCGTGCCCAAGTCGATCTGGTCGGACCAGCCCGAGGCCACCGGCGACCTGATCTCGCGCAGCGACGACATCAACGCGTCCAGCACCCTCTGGACCGAGGCCAACGTCGAGGCGGGATGGCTGGCCATCATCGGGCTGTTCCTGCTCTACGGCCTCGCCGCCATGCTTGCCGACGAGAGCTACGAGCGATGTTCCCGGACGCGCCCCTCGCTCATCGGGGTCGCGGTGCCGCTGTTCGCCGCGTTCCAGTTCTTCGTCCTGCGTGGTGCGCTGCTACCCGTCGTCGGCGACCTCGCCCCGATCGTGATCATCGTGTTGGCCTGCTCGCGCCGGGCGAGACCGCTCACCCCCGATGTGCCCTCCGACGGGGCGGCGGTGGCCGAGGTCGCGCCGGGCGGTCCCGACGGCGCCGGCACCAAGGGCGGCGGAAGTGCTCAGCCGGTGGGCGCCGCGTCGCGGTCCGCCGTGGCGAACGCCCGCCAGTAGACGCCGACCCCTGCGGTCTCGGCCGACGCCACGCCGGTCAGCGCGCCGCGGGCGGCACCGACCACGGCGCCGACACAGCCGAGGGCCAGGGTGGCGATCGCCACCGTGCCCCGCGCCCGCAGGCTGTGGCGGGCCGCGGCATGGGCGCGGAGGCCCACCACGAAGGCGAAGCCGATGCCGCCGGCCACCGCCGACCAGGTCATCACCCCGAGCACCGTCGACGTGCCCGTCCACGAGGCGCCGAGCAGCGCCTCACCCACGGCGTCGGGGAGGCTGCACACCACCAGGCCCCACGCGAGGGTGACGACCCCGAGCCCGGCCGCCAGGCGGCGCACCAGGGTGCCGGTGCGCTCGGGACGGTCCGCGTGGGTCTGCACGAGTCTCGGCGTCACCGCCACCCGGACCCCGGCGTACAGGGCGTAGATCGGCCCGAACAGGATCTGGGCGCCGCGCACCTTGGCCACCTCGTCGAGGCCGGCGGTGGCGCCGAGGAACAGCACCACCACCTGGGTGGTGCCGTACAGCAGCATGAACTCGGCGGCGTAGCGCACGCCCAACCCGGCATGGTCGGGGATCCAGCGGCGGGCGCCACCGAGGTGGGGGACCACCCGGAGCTGGAACGCGCCGACGAGCGCGGCGAGCGCTCCCGCGGCCCCCCAGGCCGCCAGGAACCACCCCACGGTGTCGAACGAGGTCTGGGCCAGCGCGACGATGGCGACCGTCGAGCCACCGCCCCAGATGATGTCGTTGATGGCGGCGGCGCGGGGGAGTCGCTCGGCGAAGAGCGCGAAGCGCCACAGGTCCTGCAGGAACAGGCCGGGCAGGACGAGGCCCAGCACGGGCAGCAGGTCGCCGATGGGCCCCGGGACGACCAGGCCGGCGAGGGCGCACACCATGCCGAGGGCGGCGCCGAAGACGAGGGCCGACGCGGCGGCGCCGGCCAGCATCGAGCGGCGCCGGTCGGCGCCCGCCGCGCTGTACGCGACGGCGAAGGCCTCGCCGTGGATGCCCTCGTTCACCCCCTGGCTGCAGACGTAGACGATGTAGACCGTGGCGAAGGCGCCGAACTCCTCGGCGCTCACCTGGCGGGCGATCAGGATCGCCAGGACGACGTTGCTGAGGCTGTAGACCCCCTGGTCGACGATCGACCACGACGCCCCCCGCACTCCCGGCGGCAGCTTCAAGCGTCCCGCTCTCGTCGGTTTCGCTCGGGGGCTGCCCGGGCCACGCCCTCCTCCCTCGGGCTCAAGCGCTCATCTGGTCGTGGATCCAGCGGTAGGTGCGCTCGAGGCCGTCCGCCAGCGAGGTGCCCGGCTCCCACCCGTAGCGCTCGAGGATGAGGGTGTTGTCGCTGTTGCGGCCCCGAACGCCCTGCGGCGCGTCGAGCTTGTAGTGGCGCTCGAGGGTGACCCCGGCGATGCCCTCCACGATGTCGACCAGCTGGTTGATGGTGACCAGCTCGCTGCTGCCCACGTTCACGGGCTCGGTGGAGTCGCCGTCGGTGACCAGGTGGATGCCGTGGAGGCAGTCGTCGATGTAGGTGAAGCTGCGGGTCTGCTGGCCGTCACCCCAGATCTCGATGCGGTGATCGCCGCTGAGCTGGGCCTGGACGACCTTGCGGCAGATCGCTGCCGGCGCCTTCTCGCGCCCGCCGTCGTAGGACCCGTTCGGCCCGTAGATGTTGTGGAACCGGGCGACCCGTGTCTCGAGGCCGAAGTCCTCGTTGAAGTGGTGGCACATGCGCTCGGTGAAGAGCTTCTCCCAGCCGTAGCCGTCCTCCGGCATCGCCGGATAGGCGTCGGACTCACGGAGCGCCTCCACCTCCGCCGACGTCTGCTTCTCGGCCGCGTAGACGCAGGCGGACGACGCGAAGAAGAACCGCTGCACCTCTGCGTCACGGGCGGCCAGCAGCAGGTGGGTGCCGATGAGCGACGACAGCATGCACAGGGCCTTGTTGTTCTCGATGAACCCCATGCCGCCCATGTCGGCGGCCAGGTCGTAGACCACGGCCGCGCCGTCGAGGGCCTCGTGGCAGGCGTCGAGCCCCATCAGGTCGAGCTGGCGCTCGTCCACGCCCTCGACGTGCTGGAACCACTCGTCCTTCGGCTTCACGTCCACCGCCCGCACGTTCGTGTTGCCCGCCTCGACGAGCTCGCGGACCAGATGGCCCCCGATGAACCCGCCGCCGCCGGCGACGACGATCAACTCGTCCTTCGTCACGTCTTCCTCCTGGGCCGGCCGGAGCCGGTGGTGTCGGTGGTGGAACTGCGGTCGGTGATGTCGGTGCAGATGGTGTCGAACCGTTCACCGATGGCGTGCACGTCGAACGCCCGCTCGGCGTGGGCACGGGCCTTGGCCCCGAGATCGTGCCGGAGATCCGGGTCGTCGAGCAACCGGCGGGCCGCGGCCACGAAGCCGTCGGCGTCGTCGGGCTCGACCGTGATGCCGCTCCCGGCGGCTGCGATGGTGCGGGCCGACAGGTTGGCGGCGGGCACCGATGCCAGGATCGGGCGCCCCGCGCAGTGGTAGCTCAACACCTTGGACGGCACCGAGAAGACCCCGGCCTCCGGCTCGAGGACCGCGAGCAGCACGTCGGCGCTGGCCAGCACGTCGGGGAAGACGTCGATGGGCTGGAAGGGGAGGAGGACAAGGTTGTCGAGGTGCTCGGCGCGGGCCCGCTCCGCCAGCCACTCGGCACCCAGCCCTTCGGACGCGACCACCACCCGCACGTCGTCGAGGTCGGCCACGTCGGCGGCCAGGCGGCGCAGCAGGTCGGGGTTGTGCTTCAGCCCGAGGGTGCCCGAGTACAGGAGCACCCGCTGGTCGTCGAGTCCGTGGGCCGCCGACCAGCCGTTGCTGCGGGGGCGGACGGGCAGGTCCTCGAGGGGTGCCCAGTTCTCGATGACGTGCACCCGCTCCGGGGGGATGCCCCACTCGTCGAGGATCGGCCGGAAGTCGGGGCTGATCGTGACCACCGCGTCGCTGCGCTTCAGCATCTGGCGCTCGAGGTGGACGAACCACTCGCCGAGCAGGTGGCCCAGGCCCGGCAACTTCTCGCGCACGGCGTCGCGCATGGCGAAGCTGTACACGTCCTGTTGCCAGAACACGAAGGGCGTGCGGGTGCGGCGGGCCCATCCCTGGATCTCGCGCTGCGCGAACAACGGCACGTTGCAGGAGATGAGGACGTCGGGTCGCAGGTCGTCGGCGAGCGCCGAGAACAGGCGGCCGTACCGCACCTCCTGTCGCCACCGGCGGCGGAAGTGGTACTTGTCGAAGGTCTCACCCAGGTCGACCTCGAGCACCCGGAATCCCTCGGGGTCGCCCGGTCGCCGCTCGAGCGACCCCTTGCCCGTGGTGTAGGACGGGCAGTGGACGTGGTCGACCCGGTGGCCACGAGCAGCGAGCTCCCGGCTGAGCTGCACCTGGAACGGGTGGCCCGAGTAGTCGTGGAGGAGGATTCGCATCGCTCGCCGGCAGCGTAGTCTCGCGCCCGATGCCCGATGCCCGAGTGGTGCGCTTCGGCGGCCTGTACCCCGAGGTCGGTGCCGGCGGCTTCAGCCGCGTGGACGGCACGGTGGAGTTCTACGGTCGCGTGCGCTCGCTGCTGCGGCCCGACATGACCGTGCTGGACTTCGGCGCAGGTCGCGGTGTGGGGCCGCTCGAGGACCCCGTGGACTACCGGCGGGACCTCCAGGTCCACCAGGGCCGGGTGGCCCGCGTGATCGGCGCCGACGTCGACCCCGTGGTGAAGGAGAACCCGGTGCTCGACGAGGCCGTCGTGCTCGACGGGGTGTCGGCCACACTGCCGCTCGACGATGCGTCGGTGGACCTGATCGTGTCCGACTTCGTGTTCGAGCACCTCGACGACCCGGCCCACACGGCGCGCGAGCTCGAGCGGGTGCTGCGACCCGGCGGCTGGCTGTGCGCCCGCACACCCAACAAGTGGGGCTACATCGGGGTGGGCGCCCGGGTGGTGCCCAACTCGTTCCACACGAGGTTCCTCCGCCGGCTGCAGCCTGACCGCAAGGCGGTCGACGTGTTCCCCACCCGCTACCGGCTCAACACGCTGTCGGACGTGCGCCGGCACTTCCCGGCCGCGAGGTTCGAGGACTGCTCGTACCGCCACGAGAGCGAGCCGCTGTACGCGGGCTCGTCGCCGGCCGCACAGCGGGCGCAGCGGGCGGTGCTGACCGTGCTGCCCAACGCGTTGGCCTCGATGCTGATGATCTTCCTGCGGCGGCGCGAGGAGGGCGCGGGTGGCTGACGGCACCGGCAGCGACCGTCCCGGCGACGCGGTCACCGGGCCGGGCGACGGGGTCGAGCCCGCGGTGGGCCAGTCGTCGCCGGCGGCCATTCCGGCGCGCCCGGCGCCGGTGCTCACCGCGCCCACCCACCACGCGTCCCAGCGGTACCGACGGGTCGTCCTGATCGGCGACGGGCTGGCCGCCCTGGCCGGCGCCATGATGGCCCAGGTGCTGCGCGAGGTGCTGTTCGGCGCCTCGCTCACGGTGGGCGACCAGCACGTGCCGTACCTGCTGGTGGCGGTGGTGGCGGTGGTGTCGTGGCTGCCGATCCTGGCGGTGGCCGGTGCCTACGAGCACAAGATCCTCGGGTCGGGCACCGAGGAGTACCGCCGGGTGCTGCGGGCCGCGGTCGGCGCGCTGGCCGTGGCCGTGCTGGTGGTGTTCCTCACCCGGGCCCAGGTGGCCCGGGGCTTCGTGGGCAGCCTGGCCCCCCTGATCGCCGCCTTCACCCTGTTCGACCGCTACCTGGCCCGCAACTGGTTGGCCCGCCAACGCGCCCAGGGCCTGCAGATGCGACGGGTGGTGGTGCTGGGCCGGCCGGACGCCGTGCTCGAGGTGGTGCGCCACTTCCGCGGGGCGACCGACCAGGGCTACTCGGTGGTCACCGCGTGCGTGGTGGGCGACGCGGGCGACGCCGTGGTCGACGAGCTCAACATGCCCGTCCTCCCGGCGGCCGACCCGATCGCCGCGGTGCAGGAGCAGCGCGCCGAGGTGCTCGCGGTGGCCGGCACCGAGGCCCTGCCCACCGGCGCGCTGCGCACGCTGGCCTGGGACCTCGAGGGCACCGGCGTCGACCTGATGGTGGTGCCGACGATCACCGATGTGGCCGGCCCGCGGGTGAGCGTCCAGCCGGTGGCCGGGCTGCCGCTGCTCCTGGTCGAGCCCCCCCGCCTCACCGGCGGTGCCCGCCTCGTCAAGTCGTTCATCGACCGGCTCACCGCACTGGCGCTGCTGGTGGTGCTGTCGCCGGTCCTCGTGGTCATCGGGATCGTGGTGCGGGCGACCAGCCGGGGCCCGGCGATCTTCCGCCAGACCCGGATCGGCCGGGACGGCACACCCTTCGTCATGTGGAAGTTCCGCACCATGACCCAGCAGGCCGAGCAGGACCTGGACGAGCTGGTCACCCGCAACGAGCACGACGGCCTGCTGTTCAAGATCCGCGACGATCCCCGGCGCACCACCGTCGGCCGCTGGCTGCGCCGCTTCTCACTCGACGAGCTGCCGCAGCTGGTCCATGTGCTGTCGGGGAAGATGTCGCTGGTCGGGCCCCGCCCACCCCTGCCGTCCGAGGTGGCCCGCTACCCCGAGGACGTCCGGCGGCGCCTGCTGGTGAAGCCCGGCATCACCGGGCTGTGGCAGGTCAGCGGCCGGGCCGACCTCCCCTGGGCGGAGTCGGTTCGCCTCGACCTGTACTACGTGGACAACTGGTCGCTGTCGATGGACTTCGTGATCTTGATGAAGACCGCAGCGGCGGTGCTCCACGGCAAGGGCGCCTACTGACGCCGCCACCTCTTCAGGCCACGACGAGCAGGCGATGGTCGGCCAGGCGGCCCGACTCGATGCGGAGCCGACCGTAGGTGCGGTGCGGGGCGCGGCGGCGCTCGGTGCAGCTGCCGGGGTTGAAGAGGCGTTGGCCGGCGTCGCCGGCCTCGTCGAGGGGCTGGTGGGAGTGACCGAAGACCACCAGGTCGGCGTCGGGGAAGCGGCGGCGCATGCGGGCCGGGCGGCCCTTCGTCGGGCCCGAGTCGTGGATCAGCGCGACCGCCAACCCGTCGAGGTCGAGCTCGAGGGTCTCGGGCAGTCGTCGCTCGAGGCCCCGGTCGTTGTTGCCCAGCACGGCGTGCACGGGCGCGAGGGCCGTGAGGTCGTCGAGCAGGCCGCCGGCCAGCACATCGCCGGCGTGGAGGATGACGTCGACCTCCTGTGCCACGCGCCACACGACCGCAGGCAGATCGCGGCGGCGGTCCGCGCGCACGTGCGTGTCCGCCAGCACGAGGACCTCCATGGCCATGAGTCTTGCCGCGTTCGGGTCGGCGCCGGCGCCCACCATCGCGGCCCTGGGCGGGCTGCCCGCTCGCCGTTGCCTCGGTCCGGTGGTGGCGCGCGACGCTGAAGGGATCGCTGACACCCCGGATGCCATCGACCTCGAGCGGGCGCTCGACGAGTTGTACGCCACGCGCCCCGAGGAGTTCGTCGCCGCCCGCAATGCCCTGGTGAAGGCGCTTCGGGGCGAGCGCCGCCGTGACGAGGCGTCGAGCGTGGCTGCGATCCGACGGCCCACCCGCACCGTCTGGGCGCTCAACCGGTTCGCGCTCAGCGGTGATCCCGCGTTCGGCGTGTTGCTCGATGCGGTGGACCGATTCCGGACCGCCGATCGTGACTCCTTCCGGGACGTCGTCATCGAGGTGCGGGACGCGATCGCCGACGCGGTCGCGGCGGCGGCCGAGGGCATGGGTGATGCCCGGGGCGAGGACTGGAACGACCTCCAGACGGCGATGCAGGCCGTCGGCGCCGATGCTGATGCCCTCGACCGGTTGGCCCAAGGACGATTGGGAGCGGTGCCGCCCGCTGGTGTGTGGAGCTTCCCCGCGTTCCGGGTCGAGGAGGGGGATGACACGGCCCGCCGAGCGCCGGTGACGAGACGCAAGCCGCTCCTGCCCTCCGCCCGCGGCGGTGGCCCACACTGGCCCGGCGCGTCCGAACCGCCCGCTACGGGGGAGCCTGGCGCCGCCGTGGACGGCACCCTGTCCCGCCGTCGGGCGGAGAAGGCACGGCGCGACGCGAGCGACGCAGCGCGTGCGGCGGAACGGGCCCTCGCCGGTGCCGAGGGTGAGTGGGCCGCAGCCGAGGCCGCATTCGCGGCAGCCGACGCCGCTGTGGCCGAGGCTCAGGCGGCCCTGGAGCGGGCCACGACCGCGAGGGACGAGAGCGCCGAGACGGCATCGGCGGCGGGCAAACGCGTGCAGGCGGCGCGCTCCCTTCTGGCGGAAGCCGCGGAGGTCGAGCGCCGGGCCCAAGAGGACGTCGACAAGGTCGAGTAGCAGCTCAGCATGAGGGCCACGCGAGGGGAGGCGTGCCGTGGCCGAACGGCAAGGGCCACCCACCGTGGCCGCCGAGAAGGTTGGGCGCGGCACCGCCCCGCACCCGCTCGTGACCCACGTCACGAAGTCCCGTCGTATTCCGAGGGGGCGCTGAGGGTGTTCCCAGGAGGGGATCGGACCATGGGCATCGACCCACCCACCCCTCCCAAGGAGTACGACCATGAAGCGCCACCGCACCATCCGATCCGACCGGATCTCCGACGAGATCGCCGCCGCCGACCAGGGCCCGGTGCTGGACCGCCGCCGGTTCCTCACCTTCGCAGCCCTCGGCACCGGCGCAGCGGTGACCAGCTTCGGGCTGGCCAAGTACGTCGTGAACAGCGGCGGGAGCAGCAGTGCCGCCGCGGCCACGGCCACCGGCGCGAGCAGCGCGTCCACTTCGTCCTCCAGCTCGACCAGCACGACCGCGGCCACGTCGACCGCAGCCGAGGTGAGCGACGAGGTCGCCTACGGCATGGGCGACGTGGCCACCGACAACCTGACGATCACGGTGGCCGACGGCTACCGCACGATCGTCACCCGCTCCTACCCGGACCACGACATCGACGCCAGCTTCCGCTACCCGGGCACGCCGGCGGCGCAGGACCCCGGCTACACCTACAAGGTCACGACCGACCCGCAGATCGCCGACGAGCCGACCTTCGTGCAGACCGGCCAGGTGTTCGGCGTGCACCTCGACAGCGTGGTGTTCGACCCCAAGACGGCCGGTTACTACAACAACGACATGAGCAGCGGCTGGAACTACGTGGCCACCGCCGACACCCTGGACAGCTACGGGGCCCACACCCGCCCCGAGACCGGGTTCTACCACTACCACATGATCACCGATCAGTGGATCTCCGAGACCGACAGCCACTCGGCTCTGGTCGCCTGGGCGGCCGACGGCTTCCCGGTGTACCTGCGCTACGGGTACACCGACCCGACCGACCCGGCCAGCGGCGTCACGAACCTGGCGTCGAGCTACCGCCTGCAGTCGGGCACCCGGCCCTCGGGCTCGCCGGGCGGCACCTACGACGGCACCTACGTGGCCGACTACGAGTACGTCGAGGGCCTCGGTGACCTCGACGAGTGCAACGGCCGTGAGTGCGTGACCCCCGAGTTCCCCGACGGCACCTACGCCTACTTCCTCACCGACGAGTGGCCCTGGGTGCCCACCTACCTGCGGGGCACGCCCGACGACACCTTCGCCCCCGGCTTCGGTGGCGGCTCGGGCCTCCCGCAGTAGCGCTCCGCGCCCCCTGGCGCCCGATCCGGCCGCGGCGGCGGTCGGGTCGGGCGCCGGTGCGCGTGCCGGGCGCCCGGTGCGCGTGCCGGGAGCGGTGCGGTCGCCAGGCCGTCGGCGACGGGCCCGACCGATCGCTCCGACGACCCGACCCGTGGCCGACCGGCCCGTTCCGACCGGCTACCGGGCCAGGTCGGCCACGATGCCCCCGGACGCCCGCACGAGCTCGTCCGGCGTGAGCGGGAACACGGCGTGGGGGGTGCCGGCGGCGGCCCACACCTCGTCGTGGGCCAGCAGGGCGCGGTCGACGTACACCGGCAGGGCGGTGGCGTGGCCGAACGGGGGCACCCCGCCGATGGCGTAGCCCGTGGCCTCGCGCACCTCGGCGGCGGCGGCCCGCTCGGTGTGATCGGCGCCGGCGGCCTCGGCGAGGGCCGGCTCGTCGAGGCGGTCCGCCCCGCTGACGAGCGCCATCACCACGAACGACGAGCTGTCCGACCGCACCGCCCGGAACACCAGCGACTTCACGATCTGGGCCACGTCGACCCCGATCGCGGCGGCGGCATCGTCGGCGGTGCGGGTGCCCTCCGGGAAGGTGCGGGGCGCCACCTCGATGCCGAGGGTGCGGCCCGTGTCCACGAACGCGGCCGTCGTCGGGTGCATCGGCCAATGCTGCCAGACTGGCCGGGTGCACCAGTGGCTCGTCGCGGGAGCGTTGATCGAGGGCCCGCAGGGCCTGCTGCTCGTGCAGAACCGCCGCCGCAACGGGCGGGTGGACTGGTCGCCGCCGGGTGGGGTGATCGACGACGGCGAGTCGGTGCTCGAGGGCCTGGCCCGCGAAGTGCGCGAGGAGACCGGCCTCGAGGTCACGGGCTGGGAGGGCCCCGTCTACCGCATCGACGCGGCGGCGCCGGGCCTGGGATGGACGCTGCGCGTCGAGGTCCACCGGGCCACGGGTTACCGGGGCGAACTGGTGGTCGCCGACCCCGACGGCATCGTGGTCGACGCCTGCTTCGTCGACGACGCCACCTGCGCCGCCCACCTCACCGGCGGTCACCCCTGGGTGCGCGAGCCACTCGTCGAATGGCTGCGCGAGCGCTGGACCGACGGTCGGCGCTTCGGGTACCGCGTCGAGGGCGACGACCCGGCTCTGCTGTCGGTCAGCCGGGTCTGATGGTCGCGGGGGAGCCGCCCGGCCCGCCCGACCCCGTGTCCGCCCGCTCGTCGCGGGGCCGTGATGTGCCAGCCGGAGAGGCTCGGGCGGCGCGCACGATCCTGCACGTCGACATGGACGCGTTCTTCGTCGCCGTCGAGCGCACCCGCGACCCGAGCCTGAACGACCGCCCGGTGGTGGTCGGCGGCGACGGCGACCGGGGCGTGGTGGCGGCGGCGTCCTACGAGGCCCGGGCCTACGGGGTCCACTCGGCCATGCCCAGCACCAGGGCCCGGCGGCTGTGCCCCCACGCCGTGTTCGTCCGGGGCGACCACCGCGCCTACAGCGAGGTCAGCGGCCGGGTGATGGAGCTGTTCCGCTCGTACACGCCGCTGGTGGAGCCGCTGTCGCTCGACGAGGCGTTCCTCGACCTCACGGGCGCGCTGCGGCGGTGGGGGTCGGGCGAAGCGGCCGGCCATGACATCCGCCGGCGGGTGCTCGAGCGGGAGCGGCTCTGGTGCTCGGTGGGGGTCGCTCCCAACAAGTTCCTGGCCAAGCTGGCATCACAGGAGGCCAAACCCCGCGCCTCGATGCAGGGGGTCCAACCCGGCCCCGGTGTCACCGTGGTCGTCCCGGGAGGCGAGTTGGCCTTCCTGCACCCGCTGCCCGTCGGCCGGCTGTGGGGTGTGGGGCCCGTGACCCGCGAGCGCCTCGAGCGTCTCGGGGTGGCCACGGTCGGCGACCTGGCCACGCTCCCCCTCGACGCGGTGGTGGCCGCGGTCGGCAAGGCCGCGGGGCATCACCTGCACGCACTGTCACGGGCCGTCGACGACCGGGCCGTCGTGCCCGACCAGTCGCCGAAGTCGGTCAGCCACGAGGAGACCTTCGCTCGCGACCTGCACCATCACGACCCGTTGCGGCGTGAGGTGGTGAAGATGGCCGACGCCGTCGCCGGGCGCCTGCGCGCCCACCGGCTCTCGGCGCGCACCGTGGTGTTGAAGGTTCGCTTCCGTGACTTCCGCACCATCACCCGGTCGATCACGCTCGACGAGGCGGTCGACACCGGCCCGGCGCTGGCCCGGGCCGCGAAAGGACTGCTCGACGAGGTCGACCCGTCACCCGGAGTGCGCCTCCTCGGCGTCGGCGCCGGTGGGCTCACCACTGCGGTCGCGCACCAGCTCGCCCTGTTCGACGTGCCCGGCGACGACCATGACGACCGGGCCGAGTGGACCGACGCCAGCCGGGCGGTGGACGAGATCCGGGAGCGCTTCGGGGCCGCGGCCATCGGCCCCGCCCGCCTCGCGGGCCCGGGCGGGTTGCGCGTGAAGCGGCGGGGCGATCAGCAGTGGGGCCCCGACGCCACCGGCCCCGCCCCGCCGCCGGACGACGACCGGCCTCGTGCGTCAGGGTGAGGTGGCGGAGCGGAGCGGAGCCGCTCGAGCGCGAACCGGATGGCGGAGCCGCCCGACGAAGGAGGGCTGAGGCAGTCGCGCGTTGTTGGCGGGTGGGACGTGTGCGATCATAGGGATCGTGCCGCTTTCCGAGGACGAACAGAGGATCCTCTTCGAGATCGAGCAGAAGCTGACCGAGAGCGATCCTGCGCTGGCTCGCGAGGTCGGTTCGACCACGATCTACACCCACGCCTTCCGCAACATGAAGTGGGCCACACTCACGTTCCTGCTGGGCGTGGTGCTGATGATCGCCACCCTGTCGCAGTCGTTCCTGCTGGCCTTCGGTGGCTTCCTCGTCATGTTGGTGAGTGCGCTGTGGTTCGAGCGCAACGCCCGCAAGCTCGGCCGCGCCGGGCTCGAGCAGATGACCCGCTCCGACCGGTCGGCCGGCCTCAAGGACTACCTGGGCTCGACCAGTCAGCGCATGCGCGAGCGCTTCCGCCGCGAGGACTGACCCCGGGCCCGGGTCGTCGGGCCCCGGCGGAGCCGACGGGCCACGCGCCGCCCGAGCGTGAGGCGCTGCTTGACCCCTCGGACGACGGTTCGAGCGTCGTCGGCCGCCCGTCGGGCCACCGCGGTCGACACCCCACCCTCGGCGTAGTCGGCCGCGGTGGTGGCGAGCGCGAGATCCCGGTGGGCGTCACCCGCGGTGTCCAGTCGGCTCGCGGCGCGGGCAGAGAATTCGAGCGGTGTCTCGGAGGGCTCGGGGGCCAGGCCCACCGTGGCCAGGGCGTCGTTGGCCTCGAGCCAGGCCACCCGGGTGCGCTCGACGGGGCCCCTGCGGGCGCGGAGGCGCCAACGCGCCCGCCGCAGCGCCACGCCGGCCAGCACGGCCACGACGTAGGCCCCGGCCACGCCGAGGACCACCAGGAACACCACGGCCAGCCGCCCTGGCCACCGCGGCGAGGCGCCGGTGGGACGGCTGGGAGCGAGGGCGGGGACGGTGGTGGCGACCGGCTGCTGCCCGGTCGCCGATGCCTGGGTGGTGGGCGTCGTCGCCGGCGGGGCGATCGTGACGTCGGCGCCGGTGGTCGTGGCCTGCTCGGGCCGCACGCCCGTGTAGGACTCCGCGCCGGGCGCGCCCCGCCCGGGCGTGGGCTCGAACGCCACCCACCCGAAGCCCGACAGGTACACCTCGGGCCAGGCGTGGGCGTGCTCGCCGCGCACCACGTAGCGCTCGGGGTCGACCGGGTCGCGCTCGCCCTGCGTGAAGCCCACCGCCACCCGGCTGGGGAGGCCGACCGACCGGGCCATCGCCGCGTACGTGCCGGCGAACTGCTCGCAGAAGCCGACCCGCCGGGTCAGGAAGGCGTCGACCGCGTCCTCGCCGTGGCCCGCCGGAACGCTGGTGCTGTAGCTGAAGTTGTCGCGGAAGAACCGCTGGAGGGCCATGGCCTGGTCGTAGGCCGTCGCCGCGCCCGCCACCACCCGCGCCGCCTGGGTGCGGGCGGCCGTGCTGAAGTCGTCGGGCAGCGCCGTGTACCTGGCGGCCAGGTCCAGTGGTGCCGGTGCGGCACCGCGCAGCTCCCCGGGCTCGAGCTGGGGGATCGACGAGACCACCCGGTACGTGGTGTGGTCGGAGGTGGCCCGGTCGTCGTCGACGATGAGCGTGGACGATGCCGGCTCCCAGCGGACGTCCATCCCGCCGGCGTCGACCGCTGAGGGCTCGTAGGCGGCGGGCAGCCAGATGGCCGACAGCGCGTTGATGTCGAAGCGCTGCTCGACCTGCTGCGACGCGCGATCGGGTGACACGCCGTTGGGCAGGGCGCCCCGGGCCCGCTCGAAGGTGCCGCCGGAGGACCAGATCTGGCCGTCGAAGCGGTCGAGGGCGGTGAGGCGCCAGTAGGCCGGCACCGGGCTGTGGACCGTGAAGACCTCGGTGTGGCGCTGGTCGATGAGACGGGCGCGGATGTCGACCAGAGGGCTCAGGGTCACTCTCGGCCCGTGGCCACCGCCGTGGCCGTCGAGGGCGATCAGGCCCGGCGCGCCGGCCCCGGGGAGGCGGGGGGCGGCGACGACGCCGACGGCCAGCGCCACTGCGGCCAGCGCCGCGCCACGGGCGAGCAGCGAGCGGGTGCCGCGCCCGGTGCCCGCGGCCACCCAGCGCATGGTGGTCTCCTGCCGGTACGCACGGTGGAGCAGCAGGAACGCCAGCGCGGCCGCCAGGAACAGCGCCGCGGTGCCGACGCCGTGGCCCGTGCTGCCGAGCACGGCTGCGAACAGCACCAACCCGGCGGCCGGCACGATCGCCTCGAAGGGGGCCCAGAGGCGGAACGCGGCCCAGTCGGCCACGAAGGCCGCGAGCCACAGGGCCACCGCGGTGGCCACCAGGAAGCCGGTGTGCGGGTGGGCGGGCGCCACCACCTCCTGGAAGCGTGCCCAGCCGTCGCCGAGCTGGCTCGTCGCGGCGTGCCACGAGGCCGTCGTCGGCAGGCCGTACCAGGTGGTGGTGCGCTCGAAGAGCCAGGTGGTCGTGAGCGTGAAGGCGGCGATGGCGATCGCGCTCGCGGCGAGGAGCCCGAGGCCGACTCTCCGGGTACCGGCCACGGTGAGGTGGGCGGCGACCGCGACGGCCACGAGGGGCGGCGCGTAGGACCAGTCGTCGAACAGGGGCCGGAGCCCCACCACCGCCGCCGCCGAGACACCCACCAGCGCCAGCTCGGCCGGCAGGCGCAGGCGCGCCCGCCGCGCGGGGTCGGGCCCGCCGGTGCTCACGGGCGGGTCACCGCGG
This sequence comes from Acidimicrobiales bacterium, assembly GCA_044221555.1. Classification (GTDB taxonomy): domain Bacteria; phylum Actinomycetota; class Acidimicrobiia; order Acidimicrobiales; family DATDAH01; genus JAEUJM01. The sequence goes on along the minus strand of JBGAOY010000001.1, from coordinate 477,025 downwards.
CGCCACCGGCCGGGCAGGAGCGCGGCCGGGCCAGGTCGCGCCGCGCGTGGCGACGGCTGCGTCCCATGCCGCGGGGAACGGCTGCTCGCCGGTGACCCGCACCACGCCGGGAGCCGGCGAGGTCGGCGGGGCCGGGGGCGACGGCTCACGGCCGGACCCGTCCCACGATGACGGGTCGAACAGCACCGGCAGGACGCGTCCGTACCGCGCTCGCAGTCGGCGCAGGCGGGCCAGGTCGTCCACGGCGACGTCGGCGGGGAGCAGCGCGACGAGGGTGCCGCCCGCCGTCCGGCTGAGGCGGTCCAGTGCGGGGGCGAGGTCGTGGCGACCCGACGCGGTCACCACCGCGAGCCGCTCCATGATCGCCTCGATCTGGGCGTGCGAGCCGGCGAACCCCGAGTCGGCGCCGTCGGCGGTGACGAGGCGCAGCAGTTGGTTGCGCTGGCGACCGGCGTGCACCAACGACGCCGCGGCACGGACCGCCGGCTCCATGGCGTCGTCGGGCCGGTGGCCCCCGCGGGTGTCGAGCAGGATCGTCGCCCTGCCCTGCCACGGCAGCTCGTCCTGGCGGACCATCAGGTGGTCCCGGCGGGCGGTCGAGGCCCAGTGCACCCGACGCAGGTCGTCGCCGACCACGTACTCCCGCAGCGCGAAGAACTCCTCGCCCGCGGGGCTGAGGCTGTTGTGCAGGTCGAGCCCCGCGTGGGGGTCGGTGCCCGACGACATCGGCACGGGGCGCACCTCGTCGACGGCCGGGTACACCGTGAGCTCCGACACGCCGGAGACCCGGATGCGCGACCGGGCCACGCCGAACGGGTCGGTGATCACCACGTCGAGGGGGCCGACCTCGAGGATCCCACGCCGCTCGGTCGGCAGCTCGTAGGCGGCGCCGGTGGTGGCCTCGCGCTCGAGGGGGGCGACCGCCAGGCGAGCGCCCCGGGTGCCCGACACCCGGTCCACCAGCGTCAGCACCGGGGTGCGGCGCCGTCCGCGGTTGCGCACCTCGAGCACCACGCTGCTCGAGCTCCCGGCATGCACCCGTGCGGGGTGCAGCTCGCGGGCGACGTCGAGGCGGACGCGGACCAGCGCCACCCCGATGGCGGCCGCGACCACCAACGCGGCAATCGTGGCACCGCCGAGGAAGGCCTCCGGGAGGGCGAGGAGGCGGCCGAGGGCGAGGAGGCCGAGCGCACCGGCGCCGGCCAGCCAGCCGGTGCGGGTGAGCACCGGCCCTAGCCCCGTCCGGTGGGCAGCGGGACGGAGCGCAGCAGGTCGTCCACCGCGTCGGCGCTGGTGACACCCTGCAGCTGGGCCTCGGGCGTGAGCAGCAGCCGGTGCCCCAGCACGGGATGGGCCAGGGCCTTCAGGTCGTCGGGCACCACGAACTCACGCCCCGCGGCCGCGGCTCGGGCCCGCGCCACCCGCTGGAGGCCCAACGAGGCGCGGGGCGACATGCCCAGTGCGAGATGGGGGTGGTGGCGGGACGCGTCGGCCAGGTCGACCAGGTACTCGCGCAGGGCCGGGGCCACGTGCACGCTGCGGGCCGCCGCCGCGAGGCCGGCGATCTCGCCGGTGTCGGCCACCGCGCCGAGGTCGCTGAGGGGATCCTGGTCGCCGTGGGCCTCCAGGACCTCGATCTCGGCCTCGCGGGACGGGTAGCCCACCGAGAGCCGCATGAGGAAGCGGTCGAGCTGGCTCTCGGGCAGGGGATAGGTGCCCTCGTGCTCGATGGGGTTCTGGGTGGCGATGACCATGAACGGCGGCGCCATGGGGTAGGTGACGCCGTCCACGGTCACCTGGCGCTCGCCCATCGCCTCGAGCAGGGCCGACTGGGTCTTGGGCGACGCCCGGTTGATCTCGTCGCCGAGCACGATCCCCGCGAAGATCGGGCCGGGACGGAACTCGAACCGGCCCTCCGAGCGGCTCCACACGTTCACGCCGACCACGTCGGACGGCAGCAGGTCGGGCGTGAACTGCACCCGGCCGAAGCTGCACCGGATGGAGGCGGCCAACGCCTTGGCCAGGCTGGTCTTGCCCACGCCGGGCACGTCCTCGAGCAGGAGGTGGCCCTCGGCCACCAGGCACAGCAGCAGCTGGCGGACCACGGTGCTCTTGCCCTGGATCACCTGCTCGACGTTGGCCTGGACCCGCTGGAACACATCCGCCTGCGGCTCGGGCTCGCGCAGCGCCATGCAGGAAGGTTAGGGGTCGGTCGACCAGAATGGGTCTCGTGCCCACGGCGCTGGCAGTCGACATCGGCGGGACCAAGATCGCGGCCGGCCTCGTGTCGGCCGACGGTGCCCTGCACGCCGCGGCCCGTACGCCCACCCCGACCGATCCCGACCCCGAGGTCGTCTTCGCAGCCCTGGCCGACGTCGTCGCCGAGGCGGTCGGGGCGGGTTCCGCGGCTGCCGAGCAGCCCACGGTGTGCGGGGTGGGCTGCGGCGGGCCCATGACGGCCTCGGGGGCCACGGTGTCGCCCCTCAACATCGCGGGGTGGCGTGACTTCCCGCTGGCCTCCCGCCTCGCCGGACTGACCGGCCTGCCCACGTACGTCGACAACGACGCGAAGGCACTGGCGCTGGGGGAGGGGTGGCGCGGGGCCGCCCGCGGGGTGCGGTCGTTCCTGGCCATGGTGGTCTCCACCGGTGTGGGTGGCGGCATCGTGCTGGACGGGCGCCTCCTCGACGGCGACGGGGGCAACGCCGGCCACATCGGCCACGTGATCGCGGTGCCCGACGGGCGCCGCTGCGCCTGTGGCGCGTTCGGCTGCCTCGAGGCCGAGGCCTCCGGTACGGCCATCGCCGCGATCACCGGCCGTCCTGCCCTGGACGCCCCTGCGGAGGTCCGCGAGCGGACGGGGCGCCTCGTGGGGCGGTGCGTCGCGTCGGTCGCGAACCTGCTCGACCTGCGCCTGGCCGTGGTGGCCGGCTCGGTGGCGCTGGGGTTCGGCGACGTGTTCTTCGCCGCGGCGCAGGACGAGCTCGACCGCGGCGCATGCCTGGAGTTCTCCCGAGGTGCGCGCATCGTGCCCGGCGGCCTGGGGGCGGACGGCCCCCTCGTCGGCGCCGGCGCCGTGGCCTTCGCCGGCCTCGGTCATCGCCTCCTCGGCGACCGGCAGTAGGTTCGGGCCGGTGACCGGAGCGCTCGAGGGGCGTGCACGCGCCGCCCGGACGGCGTCGCCTCGGCCATGGGGGCGGGGGCGGTGACCTGGACGCTGCGGGCGGCGTGGGCGGTCCTGGTGCGGCCCTGGCTGTGGGCCACCGCGGCCTCCCAGGTGTTCCGGCTGGCCGCACCGGGCTGGTGGCACCGGTGGCCTCCGCTGCCGTTGCCCGACCGCGACTACCTGCGCTTCCGGCTGGTCACCGCCTACGGCGATCCCGACCGTCCCCCCGACGTGGCCGACGTGGTCACCTACCTCCACTGGTGCCGGGCGTGGCCCCGGCTGCGCTGACCGGTCCGGGACGACCCGAAACGACCCACCCGGGTGGGGGCGGCGAGGGTACCTTTTCCGGCGTGGCCCGGTCGCTGGTGTTGAACGCCTCCTACGAACCGCTCTCGGTGGTTCCCAGCCGTCGGGCCGCGGTCCTGGTGCTGTCGGAGAAGGCCGACATCCTCCACGACACCGGTGAGGCGCTGCGGGCCGAGCACGTGAGCGTGCCCGTGCCCTCGGTGATCCGGCTGCGCTCGTTCGTCAAGGTGCCGTTCCACCGGCGGTCGCCCCTGAACCGGCGCGCGGTGTTCGTCCGTGACCACCACCGCTGCCAGTACTGCGGCGCCCACGCCGAGAGCATCGATCACGTGATCCCGCGCAGTCGCGGTGGCGAGCACCGCTGGGAGAACGTGGTCGCGGCCTGCCGTCGGTGCAACACGTTCAAGCGCGATCGTCTGCTCCACGAGACCACGATGTCGCTGGCGCGTCACCCCCGAGCACCGCGTGAGCACACCTGGGTGGTGGTGTCGGTCGGGCGCCTGCCCGAGCACTGGGAGCCGTACCTCCGGGTGGCGTCGGCGCAGAGCGCGTGAGCGATCGGGGGTCCGACGAGCGGGCCCCTGACCGGCCCGCTCCCGTACCGGCCCCCTCCGCGCCGACCGACTCCGACGGCGGGGCCGAGCCGCCCCGCCCGGCGACACCGTCCGAGCCCGCGACGCCGGTCCTACCGGCGAACCCGGTCGAGCCGGGCAGATCCCCGAAGTCGGCGAAGTCGGCGAAGGCGAGGTCCGCGAAGCAGGCCAAACGGGAGCGCAAGGCCCGGCGTCGGGCCCGGTGGCGGGTCGAGCACCGTCTCGGCTCGCCGGGCTACCTGCACGGACTGGGCCTGCCCGACCCGTTGCGGCGCGCGGTGTGGGTCATGGGCGCCACCAGCGCGGCCGTGGCCCTCGGGAGCGCGCAACGGCCCGATTGCGTCGACCGCGACCGGGCCGCGGCCACGGGCCTGGAGGTGGTGCGTCGCCACAGCGGGGGAGGGGCGGTGCTGCTCGATCCGGGGCACATGCTCTGGCTCGACGTGCTCCTGCCGGCGGGCGACCGCTACTGGGAGGACGACATCGGCCGCTCGTTCCTGTGGCTGGGCGAGGCGTGGGTGGAGGCGCTGGACGCCGTGGGCATCGCCGGGTCGGTGCACACGGGGCCCGCCGTGCGCACCGAGTGGTCGAGCCGGGTGTGCTTCGCCGGGCTCGGGCCCGGCGAGGTCACCGTCGGTGGGCGCAAGACGGTGGGGATCTCGCAGCGGCGCACCCGCGCCGGCGCCCGGTTCCAGTGCCTGGTGCTGGCCGGGTGGGACCCGGCGCCGCTGCTGTCGGTGCTGGATCTCGATCCCGCGGCTCGTGCGGCCGGCATCGACGAGCTCGGCGACCAGGCCACGGGTGTCGGCCACGACCGGCTGGGCCCGCTGGCCGCGGCGGTGACGACCACCATCGAGGGGAGACCGTGACCAGGATCTGACCCAGGAAATCCCATCCAAACCCACAAAATGTTGACGAATGGCAGAAAGTCGCCGATAGTGGACCCACGGACCTCGCCTGACCACGGTCAGCGCGCGGCCCATCGAGGGACACCACCACCACCACACGGAGACCGACTGTGCAGTTCGCGGGGCAGTTCGAGCGCACGCTCGACGACAAGGGACGCGTCGTGCTCCCGGCCCGCCTCCGTGACGGCCTGGCCGGTGGGCAGGTCCTCATCAGTGACGGCGGCGACCGCCTGAGCATCTGGCCCGCCGACGAGTTCGAGCGGTTCGTGGACGACCTCACCGAGGACCTGCAACTGCAGGTCGACCAGGGCGCGATGGACGACTCGGACATCAACGAGACGCTCGACTACCTGTGGGCCAGCGCCCAGCCGATCAAGCCCGACGCCCAGGGCCGCATCGTGATCCCGGACGAGTTGCTCACCGACGAACTGCGCGGCTCGGACATCGTCATCACCGGTGCGCGCGAGCGCATCGACCTGTTCACCGCCGCCGAGTACTACGCCAAGCACGCCGCGGCGAAGCCCAAGGTGGCCGTGGCGGTCAGCAAGCACAAGCCCCGGCGGCGGACATGACCGTGCCCCGCCGGCGCTCGACGCATCCTTCCTCCAGGCAGTTCGGCGCCGGCGTCGCGCTCATCCGCTGCCTCCCGGCCGACGAGGTGGCAGACCCCTACTCCGCCCGTCTCCCATCGAGCCCGATCGGGGAGAAATCCCGACGCGCGCCCGTTGGCCGGGGGGCAGCCGATGAGCGCGGTGTCGTGCTTGCCTGCACCTCCTCCGTCGGTGCCCCTTCGGGATCCGGTTCGGGGGTGCCCGCTGCTGCGCTCCGCTCCGCGACCTCACGCCCTGTGAGCGGGACGACAGTGGTCCTGAGGTGCGTGCAATGACCTCGTTCGTCCACACGCCCGTGATGGTCGACGAGGTCGTCGACCTGTTCGCCCCGGTGCCCGCCGGTCTGCTGGTCGACGCCACCGTCGGTGGCGGGGGCCACGCCGAGGCGCTGCTGTCCGCGCACCAGCACCTGTCGCTGCTCGGCCTCGACCGGGACGAGGATGCCCTCGCCGCCTCCTCGGCCCGCCTGGCACCATTCGGTGACCGGGTCACCCTGCGGCACACCCGCTTCGACCACCTGACCGAGGCGGTGCACGCCCTGGGGATCGACGCGGTGTCGGGCGTGCTGTGCGACCTCGGCGTGAGCTCGCCGCAGCTCGACCGGCCCGAGCGGGGGTTCAGCTACCGCTCGGACGCACCCCTGGACATGCGGATGGACCGCACCCAGGCCCGCACGGTGGCCGACGTCGTCAACCACCTGCCCGAGCGCGAGTTGGCCGCGCTGTTGCGCGACGCCGGCGGCGAGCGCTTCGCCCGGCCGATCGCACGGGCCATCGTGGCGGCCCGGCCCCTCGAACGCACCGACGAACTGGCCGAGGTGATCCGCTCGGCCATCCCCGCCCCGGCCCGTCGCCACGGTGGCGACCCGGCCCGCAAGAGCTTCCAGGCACTGCGCATCGAGGTCAACGACGAGCTCGAGATCCTGGCCGGCACCCTCGACCAGGCCATCGCCCTGTTGCGCCCTGCGGGCCGGGCCGCCGTCCTCGCCTACCACTCCGGTGAGGACACGATCGTGAAGCGGACCTTCCGCTCCGCCGCCACCGGTGACTGCACCTGCCCACCCCACCTGCCCTGCGGTTGCGGGGCCCGACCCACGGTGCGACTCCTCAAGCAGGGGGCCTGGACGGCCTCCGCTGCCGAGATCGCCGCCAACCGGCGTTCGGAGAGCGTGCGTCTCCGCGCCGTCGAGAAGCTCCCCCTGGAGGACCCTGCATGAGCCCCGCACTCGCACCGGCCGTCGCACCCCGCCGCGCCCCCCGCCACGCCCCGGCACCCGCATCGACGCCGCGCCGCCCTCACCTCCGGCTGGTCGAGCCGGCACCGGCGTCTCGGGCGCGCCCCGAGGTCGCCGCCCGGCCCAAGGTCAGCCGCCGGGTGGCGGTGCTCATCGGCACCGGGGTCCTGTTCGCGGTCCTGTTCGCGGTGGCGGTGCTGCAGACCCAGAACGTGGCGGGCCAGATGCACCTCGACCGGGTGCAGCAGGACATCTCGGACCGTCAGGCCCAGGCCCAGAGCCTGCGCCTCGAGGCCGCGGCCCTGGCCTCGCCCGAGCGGATCGTGAGCGAGGCCGAGCGCCTCGGCCTCACCGCGGCGCCGGCCGGTCCGACGTTCGTGGCCCAGGTGCCGGCCGACGGCTCGGTCGCCGGCGGGGGATCGGCCACCGTCGACCCCGGCCAGATGGCGGCCCCCGAGGCCGAGGTGTCGCTCGACGAGACCGCGGCGGGGCCCGTCGACGAGGTGCTCACGCCATGAGCCGCGCGCCGTCGCGCCCCACCCGGCCGCCGGGGCAGGGCCCGACCCGCGGCGAGCGCCACGCGGCCAGCCCCCGGACGACATCGTCTGGGGGCGCTGCCGCGCGCCGGGCGCCTCGCGCCGACCGTCACGACTCGCCGCAGCCGGCGCGACGTCGCATCGGACACGGCCCGCATCCCCGTCGCCGGCTGCTGGCGATGCTGGTGACCATGCTGTTCCTGTTCAGCCTGCTGCTGGTGCGCGTGGCGGAGCTGCAGACGGTGAGCCCCGAGCGCTACGTGGCGTTCGGCGAGAGCCAGCGGGTGCGATCGATCGACCTGCCCGCGGCGCGCGGGTCGCTGCTCGACCGCAACGGCGAGGAACTGGCGTTGAGCGTCAACCAGACCACGATCTACGCCAACCCCCGCGAGATCGACGACCCGCTCGGCGTGGCCGCCCACCTGGCGCCGGTGCTGGGCACCGACCAGGCCGAGCTCGAGGACCAGCTCAGCGGTGACTCCGAGTTCGTCTACCTCGCACGGCAGGTGCCCGACGAGACCGGCCAGGAGGTGGCCGACCTCGAGCTGCCCGGCATCCACCAGATGGACGAGCCGCGTCGCTTCGAGCCGTCCGGCGACCTGGCCCGATCGGTGCTGGGGTCGGTGGGGGTCGACAACACCGGGTTGTCGGGCGTGGAGCAGCAGTACGACCGGGCGCTCACCGGCACCCCCGGGGAGCTGACGGTGGAGCGCGCTCCCGACGGCGAGACCATCTCGTCGGGCGAGCGCCACCTCACCCCGGCCCAACAGGGTGACAGCCTCGTCCTCACGCTGGACCGCGGCATGCAGTTCGAGGCCGAGCGGGCGCTGGCCGACCAGGTGGACGCCACCGGTGCGATGGGCGGCATCGCCATCGTCTCTCGCCCTGGCACCGGCGAGATCCTGGCCATGGCCAACGTGGAGGCCACCCAGAACGAGGACGGCACCCGTGGGCCCGCCGTCCCCAGCTCGAACAACCGGGCGGTCACCGCCATGTTCGAGCCCGGCTCGGTGAACAAGGTGGTCACGATGGCGGCGGCCATCGAGGAGGACGTGGTCGACCCCGGAACCCGGTTCATGGTCCCCGACGGCATCCAGGTCGCCGACCACCGCTTCACCGACCACGATCCCCACCCGGTCGAGAACTGGAGCGTGAACGACATCCTCACCCAGTCCTCCAACGTGGGGACGATCATGGTGGCCCAGGAGCTCGGGGCCGCCCGCCTGGACGAGTACCTGCAGCGGTTCGGCTTCGGTCAGCCGACCGCCCTCGACTTCCCCAACGAGGCGTCCGGCATCACGCTCCCGCTCGACGAGTGGTCGGGCACGTCGATCGGCAGCATCCCGATCGGTCAGGGCATCTCGGTCACGGCGCTGCAGATGCTGAGCGCGTTCAACGTCATCGCCAACGACGGCGTGTACGTGTCGCCTCGGCTGGTCCTCGCCCGCATCGGCGACGACGGCACCCGCCACCCCGTCGCGGCACCCGCCGACCGCCGGGTGGTCTCGGCCAGCACCGCCCGCCAGATGAACACGATGATGATGTCGGTGGTCGACGCCGGCACCGGGACCTCGGCCGCCATCAGCGGCTACCACGTCGCCGGCAAGACGGGCACGGCCCGCAAGCCCCAGGACCAGGGCGGCTACACCGACGCGGCCGGCAACTACCACTACGTGGCCACCTTCGCCGGGTTCGTGCCCGCCGAGGACCCCGCCCTCTCGATGATCGTCGTCCTGGACGAGCCCACCTCCTCGATCTACGGCGGCGAGGTGTCGGCCCCCGTCTTCGCCCAGCTCGGGCAGTACGCGCTCGCCCGGTACGGCATCGCGCCGCCGCTGCAGCTGGCCCCGGCGCAGCCCCCCAGCCTCGGGGTCGATCCCAGCCAGGACGGCCTCGGCTCGCCCGTGTCCGACAGCGACCCCACCGCCGTGCCGTGACGTGGAACTCGCCCGACTGACCCACGAGGTCCCCGGTGCCACCCTCGTGGCCGGGCCGCACGCCGCCGCCCCGGACGTCACGGGCATCGCCTACGACAGCCGGTCGGTGCGACAGGGAGACCTGTTCTGCTGCGTCCGGGGCGAGCACACCGACGGTCACGACCACGCACCGGCGGCGGTGGACGCGGGCGCCGTGGCCCTGCTCTGCGAGCGCGCCCTGCCGCTCCCCGTCGCCCAGGTGCGGGTCGCCGACGCGAGGGTGGCCATGGCGCTGGCCGCCGCCGCGTTCCACGGGCACCCCTCGGAGCAGTTGGTGGTCGCCGGGGTCACCGGCACCAACGGCAAGACCACCACCGTCCACCTGCTGCAGTCGGTCCTCGAGCACGCCGGTCGGCGCACCGCCCAGATCGGCACGCTGACCGGGGCCAGGACCACCCCCGAGGCGCCCGACCTCCAGGCCCTGCTGGCCGGCTACGTGTCCGACGGCTTCGACGCCGTGGCCATGGAGGTCTCGTCGCACGCGCTGGCGCTGCACCGGGTGGACGGCACCCGCTTCCGGGTGGCGGTGTTCACCAACCTCAGCGCGGAGCACCTGGACTTCCACCGCTCGATGGAGGACTACTTCCAGGCCAAGGCCCGCCTGTTCACCCCCGAGCTCGCCGATGCCGCGGTGGTGAGCCTGGACGACCCCCGCGGCCGGTTGCTCCGCGACGCGGCCGTGGTGTCGACGATCGGCTTCTCGGTGCACGATCTCGACGACCTCGAGGTGGGCCGCACGTCGTCCCGGTTCCGCTGGCGGGGTCAGCGGGTCGAGGTGCCGCTCGGCGGCCGTTTCAACGTCAGCAACGCCCTGGCCGCCGCGGAGGCCGCGATCACCCTGGGCATCGAACCGGCGGCGGTGGCCGAGGGGCTCGCCGCCGCCGGGCCGGTGCCCGGTCGGTTCGAGCCGGTCGAGGCCGGCCAGGACTTCGGGGTGGTCGTCGACTACGCCCACACCCCCGACGGCCTCGAGCGGCTGCTCGAGACGGGGCGGGAGCTGGTCGGCACCGGCCGCCTGATCGTGGTGTTCGGCTGCGGCGGCGACCGTGACCGGGCCAAGCGCCCGCTGATGGGCGGCGTCGCCTCGCGCCTGGCCGATCGGGTGATCCTGACGTCGGATAATCCCCGCAGCGAGGACCCAGCGGTCATCATCGAGCAGGTGAGATCAGGATTCGACGATGTGAGCAACCTCGTGGTCGAGCCCGACCGCCGCCAGGCGATCGGTCGGGCGCTCGACGAGGCCCGAGCGGGTGACCTGGTGGTGATCGCCGGCAAGGGCCACGAGCCGGTTCAGATCATCGGGGACCGCACGCTCGAGTTCGACGACCGTGCCGTGGCCAGCGAGCTGCTGTCGTGAAGACGCTCCTCGTGGCCGGCGGGATCGGGCTGATCGTCTCGCTCGTGGTCACCCGCCTCCTGATCACCTACCTGACCAACGCCCACATCGGCCAACCCATCCGCGAGGACGGGCCGCAGGGCCACATCACCAAGGCGGGCACGCCCACCATGGGGGGCCTGGCCATCGTCACCGGCGCGGTCGCCGGCTACGTGATCAGCGACATCTCCAGCAGCCGCATCATCACCCGCTCGGGGCTCCTGGTGATGGCGGCCATCGTCGGTGCCGGCCTGGTGGGGCTCGTCGACGACTACCTCAAGGTGTCGCGCGAGCGGAACCTGGGACTGAACAAGCGGGCCAAGATCATCGGCCTGCTGATCGTGGCCATCGGGTTCGCGGTGCTCACGCTGGTCCACACGCCGGTCCACACCGAGCTGTCACTGACCCGGTTCGACCAGTTCGGCATCGACCTGGGCAACGTCGGCTGGGTCGTGTTCGCGGTGCTGTTGATCCTCGGCACCGCGAACGCGGTGAACCTCACCGACGGGCTCGACGGCCTGGCCGGAGGCTCGGCGGTCTTCGCGTTCATGGCCTTCACGATCATCGGGTTCTGGGCGTTCCGGCACCCGGCCACCTACGACGTCGAGCACGCCCTCGACCTGGCGGTGGTCGCCGCGGCCATGACCGGCGCCTGCACCGGGTTCCTGTGGTGGAACGCGGCGCCGGCGCGCATCTTCATGGGTGACACGGGCTCGTTGGCCATCGGTGCGGGCCTCGCCGGCCTCGCCCTCACCACCAACACGGCGCTGTTGCTCATCGTGATCGGCGGTCTGTTCGTGGTCGAGACGGTGTCGGTGATCCTGCAGGTGACGGCCTTCCGGCTCTTCGGCGGCCGGCGCATCTTCCGGATGGCGCCGATCCATCACCACTTCGAGTTGGCGGGATGGCCCGAGACCACGGTGATCATCCGCTTCTGGATCGTCGCGGGCCTGCTCACGGCGGTGGCGCTCGGCTTCTTCTACGCCGACTTCATCAACACCGGTGGCATCGACTGATGGGCGCCCCCCAGCTCGTGGTCGGCCTCGGCGTGACCGGTGAGGCCGTCGCGCGCGCGCTGGTGGCCCACGGCATCGACGTGGTGGTCGTCGAGGACCGGCCGACCGAGCGCCACACCGCCATCGCCGCCGAGCTCGGGGTCGACCTGCTCGCGGCGCCGGCGCGTGACGTGCTGGCCCGTGCGGTGGCCGGCGCCGACGCCGTGCTGCCGAGCCCCGGGGTCCCCGACGCCCATGTGGTGTTCGACCTGGCCCGCGCGGCGGGCGTGCCCGTGCGCAGCGAGTTCGACCTGGCCGCCCAGTGGGACGAGCGCCCGATCGCCGCCATCACCGGCACCAACGGCAAGACCACGGTCACGACCCTGGTCACCGACATGTTGAACGCCTCGGGCCGGCGAGCGGTCGCCGCCGGCAACACCGACCTCCCGCTGGTGGCAGCCATCGACGACCCGGGAACCGACACGTTCGTGGTCGAGGCCTCGTCGTTCCGCCTCGGCCACACCCAGCACTTCCGGCCCCTGGTCGCCACCTGGCTGAACTTCGCGCCCGACCACCTCGACGTGCACGCCTCGCTGGCCGCCTACGAGGCGGCCAAGGCCCGCATCTGGGCCGACCAGGGCGCCGATGACCTGGCCGTGGCCAACGCCGACGACCCCGTGGTCCGCGCCCACGCCGGCGCGGCTCGTCGGGTGACCTTCTCGTTGCGCGAGGCAGACGGGTACCGGGTGGTCGAGGGCATGCTCGTCACCGACGACGACCGCGAGCTGGTCGCGGTGGCCGACCTCTGGCGCGACTTCCCCCACGACGTGGCCAACGCCCTGGCCGCCAGCGCCACCGCCATCGGCGCCGGCGCCCACCTCGACGGCGTCCGCGCCACACTCACCGGCTTCGCCGGGATGCGTCACCGGGTCGAGTTGGTGGGGGAACAGGGCGGCGTGCGCTTCTACGACGACTCCAAGGCGACGGTGCCCCACGCCGTGGCCGCGGCGCTGTCCGGGTTCGAGTCGGTCGTGCTGATCGCCGGTGGGCGCAACAAGGGCATCGACCTGTCGCCCCTCGCCGGCCATCCGGGGCGGATCCGGGCGGTCGTGGCCATCGGCGACGCCGCCCCCGACATCGAGGCGGCCTTCACCGGGCTGCGCCCGGTCGAGCGGGCCGCCTCGATGGACGACGCCGTGGCCCGCGCCGCCGCGCTCGCCCGGCCCGGCGACGCGGTGCTGCTGTCGCCGGGGTGCGCGTCGTTCGACTGGTACTCGTCCTACGGCGAGCGGGGTGACGACTTCGCCCGGGCGGTCCACGACCTCGCGGCCCGGGAGGGTTCGCCCCCGGGTGGGCCCGACCCGTCGTCCGCCCCCCATCCATCCCACGATCCGTCACCCGCGATCGATCCGTCCCTCGCACCGCACCCGCACACCGCCTGATCCGGAGGGCTCCCACCCATGGCCACCATCACCCATCCCCACGACGGCGCCGACCACCTGACCGAGACGCGCCGGCGCCACCCGGCCGGCCGGCTGCGGCCGGGCCGGGCCACCGGGCCGTTCCTCGCCATCCTCGGCATCGTGACGGCCCTCACCCTGCTCGGCCTGGTGATGGTCATCTCCGCCTCGTCGGTCAGCGATCTGAAGGACCACGGCACCACCTGGTTCAGCTTCAAGCGCCAGTTGCTGTGGGCGGTCCTCGGTGGCTTCGGGATGGTGGTGGCGTGCCGCGTGCACTACCGGCGGTGGCGGGCCTGGGTGGGCCCCATGCTGATCGCCGCCATCGTGCTGCTGGTGCTGGTGCTGGTGCCCGGTGTCGGCACAGAGGTGAACGGCTCGTCGCGCTGGCTGGGCGTCGGGGCGCTCCGGGTGCAGCCCTCGGAGTTCGCGAAGCTGGCCGTGCTTCTGTTCGTGGCCAAGCTCCTCGCCGACCGTGAGCGCGAGGGCAAGGCCCGGGTGACCCGGCTCACCCTGAAGCCCGCGCTGGTGGTGTTCGGCGGTGTCGCCGCGCTCCTCATGCTGCAGCCCAACCTCGGTACGACCATCGTGCTCGGCGCCATCGTCCTGGCCGTGTTGTTCGTGTCCGGTGCCCGACTGCACCACCTGGGCGGCATCGCCGTCGCCGGTGCGCTGGGTGCCTCGTTCCTCGCCCTGCAGGCCAGCTACCGGCGCGCCCGGGTCACCGCCTTCCTCGATCCGTGGGCCGATCCGTCGAACACCGGCTACCAGACCATCCAGAGCCTGGTCGGCATCGCGTCCGGCGGCTTGTTCGGGGTGGGGCTCGGGGCCAGCCGAGCGAAGTACGACTTCCTGCCGGAGGCCAGCACCGACTTCATCTTCGCCATCATCGCCGAGGAGCTGGGCCTGCTCGGTGCGGCCGTCGTCATCGGCCTGTTCGTGGCCCTCGCCTACTTCGGCGTGCGCGTCGCCATCGAGACCGCCGAGCCGTTCGGCCGGTTCGCCGCCGCCGGCATCACCGCGTGGTTCGCGGTGCAGGCCTTCATCAACATCGGCGCGGTGGTGGCGGTGCTGCCCATCACCGGGGTGCCCCTGCCGTTCGTGTCGTTCGGCGGGTCCTCGTTGGTGGTCACCATGGTCGCAGCTGGCATCCTTGCCAACATCGCCTCGCACGCCGACTGAGCCGGGGCGCCGATGAGGTGAGCACAGCGGTGAGCCAAGACGCGGGCACGGGCCCCGCGACCCACGACACGGACGCGGACGCGACGGCGGACCGAGGCGCGCCCGCCACCGTGTGGGCGGTCATCGCCGGCGGCGGCACCGCCGGTCACACGTTGCCCGGCATCGCCATCGCCCGTGCGCTGGTGGCGCGCGGCCACGAGCCCTCGTCGATCCGGTTCGTCGGGTCGGAGCGGGGGAGCGAGTCGCGGCTGGTGCCCGCGGCGGGCTTCGAGGTGACCCTGCTGCCGGGCCGTGGGATCCAGCGGCGCCTCACGGCGGCCAACCTGGGGGCGGCCTGGGGCCTGTTCCGCGCCGTGCTGCAGGCGTTCGGGCTGCTGCGGCGCCACCGGCCCTCGGTGGTGGTGGCGATGGGTGGCTACGCCAGCGTCCCGTGCGCGCTCGCCGCCATGGCCCTGCGGGTGCCCATCGTGGTGGCCGAGCAGAACGCGGTGCCGGGACTGGCCAACCGGCTCACCGCCCGGTTCGCCAAGGCCGCGGCGGTGTCGTTCCCCGGTACCGACCTCCCGAAGGCCGTGCTCACGGGGAACCCGGTGCGGCCCGAGGTGCTGGCGATCGAACGCGGCCGCGACCGCGATGCCGCCCGCGCCGACCTCCACATCGCCGCCGGCCAACGGGTGCTGCTGGTGTTCGGCGGCTCGCTCGGGAGCCTGCGGATCAACGAGGCGGTGGTCGGGGCCCTCGGCTCGTGGCTGCCACGGCGGGAGCTGACGGTCCGCCATGTGATCGGCGAGCGGGACTGGACCCTGGTCGCCGACCAGGCGCCGGCGCCGGTGGACGAGGGGGTGACCTACGTGCCGGTCCGCTACGAGGACGACATGCCCCGGGCGTTCGCGGCCGCCGACCTGGTCGTCTGCCGCAGCGGCGCGACCACGGTGGCCGAGCTGGCCGCGATCGGCGTGCCCGCGATCCTGGTGCCGCTTCCGGGCGCGCCGGGCGACCACCAGACGGCGAACGCCAGCGCCCTGGTGGATGCGGGGGCGGCGGTCCTGGTCCCGGACTCCCAGCTGACCGCCGACCGGCTGGTGCGGGAGGTCGACGCCCTGATCGCCGAGCCGGGGCGCCTCGAGGCCATGGCGGCGTCGGCACGGGCCACCGCGCACCGCGATGCCGGTGACGCGGTGGCCGCCCTGGTCGAGAGCCACGCCCGTGCTTGACCTCACCGAGCCCCGTCGGATCCACGTGGTCGGTGTCGGCGGCGCCGGGATGAGCGCCATCGCCACGGTGCTGGCGGACATGGGCCACACCGTCAGCGGCAGCGATCTCAAGCCGTCGGCCGGCCTCGAGCGGCTACGGGCACGGGGCCTCGACGTGTACGTCGGCCACGCCGCCGAGCACGTCGGTGACGTCGACGCGGTGACGATCTCCACCGCGGTGCCCGACACGAATCCCGAGGTGGTCGTCGCCCGCGAGCGCGGCATACCCGTGCTGCGCCGCGCCGACGCGCTGGCGGCCATCGCCGGCACACGGCGGACGATCGCGGTCGCCGGTACCCACGGCAAGACCACCACCGCGTCGATGCTGGCGCTCGTGCTCGTGGAGGCGGGCCTGCATCCCTCGTTCATCATCGGCGGCGACGTGAACGAGATCGGGACGGGCGCGGTGTGGGACACCGGCGAGTGGTTCGTGGTCGAGGCCGACGAGAGCGACGGCACCTTCCTGGAGCTGGGCGCCGAGGTCACGGTGACGACCAACGTCGAGCCCGACCACCTCGAGCACTACGGCGGTTTCGACGTGCTGCGCGATGCCTTCCGTCGCTTCCTCGCCGAGGCCCCCGGGCCGTCGGTGGTGTGCGCCGACGACGCGGGGGCGGCCGAGCTCGGCCGGGAGGCGGGCGCCATCTCGTACGGCTTCTCCGACCAGGCCGACTACCGACTCGTCGACCCGGTGGCCGAGCACAACGGCACGTCGTTCACCTTGCGCCACGACGGCGCCGACCTGGGGCGGGTGCACCTGCCCGTGCCCGGCCGGCACAACGCGCTCAACGCCGCCGCCGCGCTGGTCGCGGGGCTGGCGGTGGGGGCGCCGTTCGAGGCCGGCCGTGCCGCGCTCGAGCGCTTCGCGGGCGTGGCCCGCCGCTTCGAGTTCCGCGGCGAGACGGGCGGCATCACCTTCGTCGACGACTACGCCCACCTGCCGGCCGAGGTGGCGGCGGCGCTGGCCGCGGCCAGGGAAGGGGACTGGGGGCGGGTGGTGTGCGTGTTCCAGCCCCACCGATTCAGCCGCATCTCCGCGCTGTGGGAGGGCTTCGGCCCCGTGTTCGGCGACGCCGACCTGCTGGTGATCACCGACATCTACCCGGCCGGCGAGGCGCCCCGCCCCGGGGTGTCGGGCAAGCTCATCGTGAACGCCGTGCTCGACACCGACCCCTGGCGACCACTGGCCTACCTGCCCAAGCGCCCGGACCTGGTGCCCTACCTGCGGTCGGTGCTGCGCCCGGGCGACCTGTGCCTCACGCTGGGCGCGGGCGACCTCACCTCGCTGGCCGACGAGGTCCAGGCCGCGCTCCGCGGGACGTGAGGCCGAGGGACGAGGCCGGGGTCGCTCGGGCGCTCGAGCGCGTCGCCGAGGCCCTCGGGCCACTGGTGCGCCGTGACGTGGCGCTCGGGCCCCTCACCACGTACCGGGTGGGGGGCGCCGCCGACCTGTTCGTCACGCTCGAGACCGCCGACGAGCTGCATCGGGTGGCTGCGGCGGTGGCCGGAGCGGCGGCCACCGGGCCGGTCCCGACGCTGGTGGTCGGGAAGGGCTCCAACCTGCTGGTCGCGGACGCCGGCTTCCACGGGCTCGCGCTCGCGCTCCGTGGCGAGTTCGAGGCCGTGGTCATCGACGGCACCACGGTCACCGCGGGCGGTGCTGCGTCGCTGCCGGTGGTCGCCCGGCAGAGCGCGGCGGCCGGCCTCACCGGGTTCGAGTGGGCGGTCGGGGTGCCCGGCTCGATCGGGGGTGCGGTACGCATGAACGCCGGCGGCCACGGGTCGGACATGGCCGCCTCGGTGGTGAGGGTCCACCTCGTCGACCTCGCCACGGGTGAGGATGGCTGGGTGCCCGTCGATCATCTCGACCTGTCGTACCGGCGGTCGTCGGTGGCGTCGCACCAGGTGGTCGCGGCCGCCGAGCTGCGGCTCGACCCGGGCGACCGGGCCACGTGCGAGTCGGCCATCGCCGAGATCGTCCGCTGGCGACGCGCCAACCAGCCGGGTGGGCAGAACGCGGGGTCCGTGTTCACCAACCCGGCGGGCGACTCGGCGGGCCGGCTCATCGATCTCGCGGGGGCCAAGGGCCTGCGGGTCGGGACCGCGCACGTGTCCACCAAGCACGCCAACTTCATCCAGGCCGACGAGGGCGGCTCGGCCGACGACGTCTGGCGCCTGATGCAGCGGGTCGAGGCGCTGGTGCGTGAGGCCACCGGCGTGTCGCTGCACCCCGAGACACGACTCGTGGGCTTCGGCTCCACGCCACCCGCCGGCGACCCTCACCGTCAGGTCGACAACCCTCACCGTCAGGTGGAGGGACCGTGACCACCGCCACCCGCAACGCTCGAGCTGACGCCGACGTCGATGGCCGGCCGTCGGCCCCGATCGATCCCCGCATCCGTGCCCGGCGGGTGGCGATCAAGCGCTCGGCCGGGCGACGGCGCCTGCGCTGGGTCATCGCCTTCCTCGTGCTGGTCGCGCTGGCCCTGGTCGCGGTGGCGGTCGTGTTCTCGCCGCTGCTCGACGTGGATCGGATCACGGTCGCCGGCCAATTCCGCACCGATCCCGGCGACATCGTGGCCGCCGGCGGCGTGCAACGCGGCGAGCCGCTCGCCCGGGTCGACCTCGCGGCGGTCGCGCATCGGGTGGAGGAACTGCCCTGGGTGGCCGAGGCCACCGTGGTGCGCGACTGGCCGGGCACCCTCCACTACCGCGTCACCGAACGGGTGCCGGTGGCCGCGGTGCAGGGGCCCGACGCCACCTGGGTCGCCGTCGACGGCGAGGGCCGGGTGCTGGCCGCGCTCGATGCCGCCCCCGACGACCTCCCCACCGTCGAGGGGTCGACCATCGGGGCCACCGTCGGGGCCACGGCGCCCGAGGACGAGCGCGACGCGTTCACGCTGGCCGCCGCCATCCCCACCGCGTCGCGCCCGCTGGTCGACGCGGTGGTGCTCGACGACCGTGGCGGGCTCACGGTGCGGCTGGCCTCCGGCGGCGTGGCCACCGTGGGCCCGGCGGAGGACCTGGAGGCCAAGGGCCTCGCGCTGGCGAGCGTGCTCGCGGCGGTGGACCCCTGCATCGCCACACTCGATCTCACCGTCGCATCCGCGCCGTTGTTGACCCGAACGCCGGGTTGCGGTTAGCGTGAGGGTTAGCAAGGCGACCTCGCGCGCCCTGAACACAACGTTCAACCTCCTGTCGAGGGTAGGGCCGGGGACCTCAGTGAGGTACCCGGCTTTTGCCGTTGGCGGGGGTGGGTGACCGCCTCGGCCCGAACACTGGAGTCCCTCATGGTTGGCATCTCGCAGAACTACCTGGCGGTGATCAAGGTCGTCGGCATCGGTGGTGGCGGCGTCAACGCCGTCAACCGCATGATCGACGCGGGCCTCAACGGCGTCGAGTTCGTGGCCATCAACACCGACGCCCAGGCGTTGTTGATGAGCGACGCCGACGTGAAGCTCGACATCGGTCGGGAGCTCACCCGGGGCCTCGGCGCCGGGAGCGATCCCGAGATCGGCCGCCAAGCGGCCGAGGACCACAGCGCCGAGATCGCCGCCGCGCTCGAGGGCGCCGACATGGTGTTCATCACCGCGGGCAAGGGCGGCGGCACCGGCACGGGCGCCGCCCCGGTCGTGGCCGAGATCGCCCGCAACCTGGGGGCGCTCACCATCGGGGTGGTCACCCGGCCGTTCACCTTCGAGGGTCGCCGGCGCACCGTGCAGGCCGAGCAGGGGATCCAGCGGCTGAAGGAGAAGGTCGACACCCAGATCGTCATCCCGAACGATCGGCTGCTCACGGTCTCCGACGACAAGACCTCGATGCTCAACGCCTTCAAGATGGCCGACGAGATCCTGCTGCAGGGCGTCCAGGGCATCACCGACCTCATCACCACGCCCGGCCTGATCAACACCGACTTCGCCGACATCAAGGCGGTCATGAGCGACGCCGGGTCGGCGCTCATGGGGATCGGCTTCGCGTCGGGTGAGGGTCGGGCGCTGGCGGCCGCCCGCGGGGCCATCTCGAGCCCCATGCTCGAGGCGTCCATCGAGGGCGCACGGGGCATCGTGCTCAACATCTCGGGTGGCAGCGATCTGGGCCTGCTCGAGGTGAACGAGGCGGCCGAGGTGATCCACGGCGTGGCCCACCCCGACGCCAACATCATCTTCGGCGCCATCATCGACGACGAGATGGGCGACGAGGTGCGGGTGACGGTCATCGCCGCCGGCTTCGACCGCTGGGACGACAAGGACAAGCACACGAGCACCAGCGACGCCGACTTCCTGCGTTCGGTGCCCGTCGACCGGGAGCCGACGGGTGACCTGTTCGCGACCCACGACGACGACGACGATCTCGACGCCGGCGACGATTTCGACGTCCCCTCGTTCCTCAAGTAACCACGGCGGCGCCGTGCCCGCGGTCGTGCCTGGCGCGGACTGGCTGTTCACCTCTCGCTCGGACGGCGACTTCGCGATCGACGCACCGGGGGTGGACGCGGACCGCGCCGCGCTGTTGCGTGCCGCCGGCGGGCCCGACGTGGCCTGGAACTGGCTGCGCCAGGTGCACGGTGCTCGGGTCGTCGTCGCCGACGTCCCCGGCCGCCACCAGGGGACCGAGGCCGACGCGCTCGTGACGGCCACCCCGATGGTCCCGATAGCGGTGCAGAGCGCGGACTGCGGTGCGGTGGTGCTCACCAGCGCGGAGGGCGTGGTGGGCGTCGCCCACGCGGGCTGGCGGGGCCTGGTCGCAGGTGTGGTGGAGGCGACCGTCGCGGCGATGCGTGCGCTGGGCGCCGGACCGGTCGACGCCCACGTCGGGCCGATGATCCATCCGGGGTGCTACGAGTTCGGCGCCGACGACCTGGCGGTCGTGGTCGACGCCTTGGGCCCGTCCGTCGTGGGCCGCACCGTCACGGGCTCCCCGGCCCTGGACCTGCCCGCCGCGGTCCAGGCCGCGCTGGCGGCGGCCGGTGCCACGCTGGCGACCGTGTCGGCCGGCTGCACCGCCTGCGGGGCCTCCCGGTGGTACTCGCACCGGGCCCGACGCGAGGCCGGGCGCATGGCCGCCGTGGCCTGGGCACGGTGAACGGCGTGAGCGAGGGTCCCCGGGGCCCCGATCCCGTGGTGATCGCCGGGCGGGCGGCATCGGTCCGCGACCGCATCCGGGCCGCGGGCGGCGACCCCGCCGCGGTGGTGCTCGTGGCCGTCACCAAGGGCTTCGGACCGGAGGTGGCGCTGGCCGCGGCCGGAGCGGGCCTGGAGGACCTGGGGGAGAACTACGCGCAGGAGCTGGTGCCCAAGGTGGCCACCCTCGACGCCGCGGGGCTGGCACCGCGCTGGCACTTCCTCGGCCGGCTCCAGCGCAACAAGGTGCGTCTCCTGGCACCGCACGTGTCGCTGTGGCAGAGCGTGGACCGTGAGGCGCTCGGCGTCGAGATCGCCCGCCGGGCGCCGGGCGCGTCGGTGCTCGTGCAGGTGAACCTGAGCGGCGAGGAGCAGAAGGGCGGGTGCGCCCGCGAGCAGGTGCCGCCGCTGGTGGAGGCGCTCGACGCCTCGGGCCTCGACGTGCGCGGCCTCATGGGAGTGGGCCCCGCGGGCGACCCGGAGGCGACTCGGGAGAGCTTCCGCTGGCTTCGCGCGCAGGTCGACCGGCTCGGGCTGGACGTGTGCTCGATGGGCATGAGCGGCGATCTCGAGGTGGCGATCGGGGAGGGCTCGACGATGGTCCGGGTCGGCACGGACCTGTTCGGGGCCCGTGGCTGACCCCGGCGAGGGCCCGCGCCCTCACGCTCGATCTCCGTCGGAGGATCAGCCTCAGTCTCAGTCTCACGGTCAGTGACCGGCGCACGCTCCGCGCGAGACGGATCGTGGCGTGCGACACTACCCTTGACGGTTTCGTAGGAGGAACCCCATGTCCAGCACGTGGCGGCGAGCCATGCTCTATCTCGGGCTCGGACCCGACGAGGAATACGACGACTACGACGCGCGCGACGACCGTTACCCCGCGACCACCGCCGGCCCGGCCATGGGCTCGGGCGTCGGCACCCCGGTGCCCGTGCGTCCCGTCCAGCCGGTGGCCCAGGACCCGCGCCAGGCGGCGCCCAGCCTCGAGCCCCAGGTGGCCGACGACACCGTCTCGGCGATACGCGCCATCCCCAACGAGGTGGGCAGCTCGGGGGTGACGCCGCTCGACCCCATCGGGGGCTCGGCGGTGCGTCCCATTCCCGCCGTGGCCAAGGCCAAGCCCCACGTGGTGTCGCCCACGTCGTTCACCGAGGCCCAGGACGTGGCCGATCGGTTCAAGGGCAGCCAGCCGGTGATCATCAATCTCCAGGGCGCCGACCGCGACCTGGCCCGCCGGCTGATCGATTTCGCCAGTGGGCTCTGCTACGGGCTCGGGGGGCAGATGGAGCGGGTTGCCGATCAGGTGTACCTGCTCACCCCGTCCGACGTCGAGGTCTCCGACGAGGAGCGCCGCCGACTGCAGGAGCGGGGGCTCCACGACACCTGAGAGGGCCCCATGGGAACCGACCTGATCTGCCTGCTCCTGAACGCCTACCTGATCGCGCTCTTCGGGCGGATCATCCTCAGCTGGTTCCCGTTGGAGCCCGGCACCGCGATGGCGGCCATCTACCAGTTCCTCTTCACGATCACCGAGCCCGTGCTGGGGCCTCTGCGGCGGGCGCTGCCGGCGGTCGGCGGCGGTGGCCTGCGGCTCGACCTGTCGCCCCTGGTGGTGTTGTTCGGCATCCAGATCTTCAAGAGCGTCGTGCTCGGCTGCTAGCCCGGCTCCCGCCGGGCGGCCTGCCATCCCCGTGGATGCCAGGGCCTGCGGGTACGATTGGGGCATGGACGTCACGCCCCAGCTTCTGAAAGACGTCGACTTTCGCGAGAAGAAGTTCGGCGGCTACGACCCCGACGAGGTCGATGACTTCCTCGAGCGCGTCGGGGTCGCCATCGGTCAACTGCAGCTCCGCCTGCGGGAGATGACCCAGCGCGCCGAGGCGGCCGAGGCTCGCCTCGCCGAGGTGCCCGCCGCTCCCATCGCCCCGGTGGAGACCGACGACACCCTTCGCCGCACCCTCTTGTTGGCCCAGCGCACCGCCGACGCCGCGGTCGCCGAAGCCCAGGAGGAAGCCGCTCGCATCGTGAACGCGGCCCAGGACGAGGCCGCCCGGGTGCGCGCCGAGGACCAGGAGCGTCACGAGCGCCAGTTGCAGGAGTCCCAGGACGAGGTGCGCCACTCGGTCGACGAGATACGCGAGCGCCTCCTGCAGGAGATCAACGAGCTCGAGGGCATCCGTGACCAGCTGATGAACGACGTCGAGGTGCTCGACCGCCACGTCGACGACGAGCGGGCCAGGCTGAGCTCCACCGTGAGCACCCTCCAGGGCCTGCTCGACGCCGCCGGGTCGCTGGCCCCGCTCGAGCCGCCCGTGGTGAGCGGGGTGATCCCGCCCGTCGAGCCCGAGCCCAACTTCGACGCCCCGGTGGATCAGGCGCCGCCGGCCCCCGCCTTCAGCGCACCGGAGCCCCCGCCGCCGGTGCCCCCGGCGCCCGCCGCGGCACCGGTGCTCGAGGTGTCCTTCGACGACGGCCCGCAGTACGAGGAGCCGCCCCCCACCGAGGCGGCCCCGGTGTTCGACCCGCTGCCACCGGCGCCCGCGTTCGGCGAGCCCGCGACCGAGCCCGCGCCCCCGCCCGACGCCCCGTCGGTGTGGGACGCCCCCGCCGGCGATGTCTTCGCCGCCGAGCCCGCCGGCGACGCCGACCTCTTCCAGCAGCCCCCGCCCCCTCCCCCGCCCCCCGGCGGCGGCGAGCAGGCCGGCTTCGGCGGCCTGGGTGCACCGGCTGCGGACGATCCGTGGTCGGGCCTTCCCGGCACCGGCTCGGCCACTCAGGCCACCGAGGCGCTGAGCGACGCGGGGGACAACCCCTGGATGGCCGACCTGGCTCGCGACGAGATCGCCAACCAGCCCCCACCACCCCCCGGCGACGAGGACGCCATGGCCGAGTGGTACCGCCAGCAGGAGGAGGCGGGGGGCGCGCCCAAGACCGACAAGAAGCGGTTCGGGCGGGGCAAGAAGTAGGCGCCTCGGCCCCGCCGAGGCATCACCGCCCGTCGGCGGCTCGAGAGCGGGGGCACCCCCGCTCGGTGGCTACGACCGGCTGATCGCGACGGGGAAGGCGTTGTCGTCCACGCTGATCTCCTGGTCGCCACCGGGAGCCAGTCGGAGGTCGGTGGCCAGCACCTCGCCGGCGATCCACGCCTGGTGCGCGGTGACGGCCTCGGCGATCGCCGCTGGCGGGTCGAGGCTGACCGTCACCCGGTCGGCGATGGCGAAGCCGGCGTCCTTGCGCAGGTCGTTGAGCGCCCGCACCACCTCCCGCGCCGTGCCCTCGAGCCTCAAGGCGTCGTCGAGGTCGAGATCGAGGGCCACGGCCCACCCGGCCTCCTCGGCCAGAGCGAACTCGTCGTGGCGGTTGGCCCGCACCTCCACGTCCTCGGCGGTGAGGGTCTCACCGGCCACCACCACCGAGCCGTCGGTGTCGAGCGCAGCCTTGACCGCGCCACCGTCGGCCGCCGCCAGCGCGGCCTTGACGTCGTTGACGCGAGCCCCGAGGCGGGGGCCCAACGCCTTGAAATTGGGGATGACCGTCCATGACATCAGGCCCGACAGGGTGTCGATGGCCTCGAGCTCCTTGACGTTCAACTCGGTGGCGACCTCGGCGAGGACGTCATCGTCGAGCGTGGCCCCGGGCGCCAGCAGGAGGGCCCGGCGCAGGGGCTGACGCACCTTCATCTTGGCGTCGGTGCGCGCGGCGCGGCCCAGCGCCACCAGGCGACGGGCACCGGCCATGGACACGGTGAGCGCAGGGTCGTGGCGGCCCGCCGGCGTGGGCCAGTCCGACAGGTGCACCGACTCGCCCCCCGTGAGGCTGCCGGTGAGCGTGGTGAAGAGCTCGTCGGCCAGGAACGGGCAATAGGGCGCCAGCAGCTGCGACACGACCGTCAGGCAGCGGTGGAGCGTGGCGTGGGCGGCGGGGTCGGAGCTCTTCCAGAAGCGGGCGCGTGAGCGGCGCACGTACCAGTTGGACAGGTCGTCCACGAAGCGGATGATGCGGGTGGCCCCGCTGAGGGCGTCGAAG
This sequence comes from Acidimicrobiales bacterium, assembly GCA_044221555.1. Classification (GTDB taxonomy): domain Bacteria; phylum Actinomycetota; class Acidimicrobiia; order Acidimicrobiales; family DATDAH01; genus JAEUJM01. The sequence continues at coordinate 452,284 of JBGAOY010000001.1, read as the reverse complement.
CCCTCGAGGGCGTCGGTGACCGCGGTGATGGTGTCGTCCAGCTCGGACAGCACCCAGCGGTCGAGCACGTGCTCGGGCGTGGCCGGCAGGCCGTCGGCCGTGGCGTGTGCCGAGGCACTGGCGTCCGCGGACGAGCCCGCCGGCGAGGGCGACCAGCCGTCGAGGTCGGCGTAGGTGACGAAGAACGAGTGGACGTTCCAGAGGGTGACCAGGGTCTGGCGGGTTGCTTCGCGAATGCCGTCCTCGAACACCCGGCGGGGGGTCCACGGCTGGCCGGCGGCGAAGAAGTACCAGCGGACCGAGTCGGCGCCGAAGCGGTCGAACAGGTCCCACGGGTCCATCACGTTGCCCTTGGACTTCGACATCTTGGCGCCGTTCTCGTCCACGATGTGGCCCAGGCACACCACGTTGCGGTACGGCGTCTGGTCGAACACGAGCGTGTTCACGGCCAGCAGCGAGTAGAACCACCCGCGGGTCTGGTCGATGGCCTCGCAGATGAAGTCGGCCGGGAACGCGTCGCTGAACTGGTCGGCGTGGGCGAAGGGGTAGTGGTGCTGGGCCGAGGGCATGGAGCCGGAGTCGAACCAGGCATCGAGCACCGGGGCCAGGCGGGTTGCCGGTTGGCCGCACCCGTCGGTCGGGCAGGCGAAGGTGACCTCGTCCACGTAGGGCCGGTGCAGGTCGAGGTCGGTCAGGTCGCGCCCGGCCAGGTCGGCGAGCTCGGCCACCGACCCCACGCAGGTGTCGTGGCCGGCATCACAGCGCCACACCGGTAGCGGCGTGCCCCAGTAGCGGTCGCGCGAAAGGGCCCAGTCCACGTTGCCCTCGAGCCACTTGCCGAAGCGGCCGTGCTTGAGGTGGTCGGGGTGCCACCCGATGGTCTCGTTCTCGCGCAGGAGGTCGGGGCGGCGCTCGGACGTGCGGGCGAACCACGAGGTCTTGGCCCAGTAGAGCAGCGGCGTGCCACAGCGCCAGCAGTGCGGGTAGGCGTGCTCGTAGGCCTCCTCGGCCTCGAGCCGGCCGCGACCGTCCAGGTCCTCGATGATGCCCCGATCGGCGTCCTTGACGAACAGGCCCGCCCAGGGCGTGATCTCGGGCCCGAAGGTGCCGTCGGGGCCCACGGGGTTGAGCACGGGCAGGTCCTCGGCCCGGCCGACGGCGGCATCGTCCTCGCCGAAGGCGGGGGCCAGGTGCACCAGGCCGGAGCCGTCCTCCACCGACACGTAGTCGGCGGTGACGACCCGGGCGCCGCGCTCGTCCACGTCCAGCAGCGTGAAGGGGCGCTCGTAGCGCCAGCCGGCCAGGTCGGCCGCCGCGAAGCGCTCGACCACCGCTGCCTCGGGGTAGCGGCGGGCGGCGGCGGCCTCGGCCATCACCAGGTCGGGGCGGTCGTCGCCCGGGCGGACCCGCACGTAGGCGATGTCGGGCCCGATGGCCACGCCGACGTTGGACAGCAGGGTCCACGGGGTGGTGGTCCACACCAGGAGGTCGAGCGGGTCGTCGTCCGGGCGCCCGCTCACAGGGAAGCGCACGTAGATCGAGGGGTCGACCACGTCCTGGTAGCCCTGGGCGACCTCGTGGGACGACAGCGCGGTGCCGCAGCGGGGGCAGTAGGGCGACACCCGGTGGCCCTCGTACAGCAGGCCCTTGTCCCACATGGACTTCACCAGCCACCACACGGACTCGACGTAGCTGTTGTCGAGCGTCCAGTAGGCGTCGGCGGTGTCGATCCAGGTGCCCGAGCGGTCGGTGAGGGCGGTCCAGTCCTCGACGTAGCGCTTCACCGACGCCCGGCAGCGCTCGTTGAACTCGGCGATGCCGTAGGCCTCGATGTCCTGCTTGGTGGCGAGCCCCAGCTCCTTCTCGACCTCGAGCTCGACGGGGAGGCCGTGGCAGTCCCAGCCGCCCTTGCGGGGCACCCGGCGGCCCCGCATGGTCTGGAAGCGGGGGAACAGGTCCTTGTACACGCGTGCCCACACGTGGTGCAGGCCGGGGCGGCCGTTGGCCGTGGGCGGTCCCTCGTAGAAGACCCACGGCTCGCCGTCCTTGCGGAGGCGCGCGACGGCGCCGACGACGTCGCCGTCGCGCCAGCGGGCCGCGGTGCGGGCCTCGAGCGCGGGCAGATCGAGTTGAGGATCGACGGGGCCGAACGCCATGTCGGTCCTAGGAGGCCGCTGCTTCACGCGGCCGACCGTCCGGTCGCGCCCTGCGCTCGAGCGGGTGTCGGAGGGTTCGTCCGAGGGAGGAAAGGAGCACCCTCCTAGAGTAAGGGGGGCACGCCGTTTCGGCGTGCCAGTTGTCCAGATGGGCCCAGCCCGATCGAAGGAGCACCGTGAACGACGTCTACGAACTGGATGACAAGGGCGCCGTGCTCCTGTCCGTCCACGCCCAACCAGGCGCCGGGCGATCCCACGTCGTGGGCCGCCACGGCGATGCCCTGAAGGTGCGGGTGGCGGTGCCGCCGGTGAACGACCGGGCCAACACCGCGATCGCCGAGCTGGTGGCCGAGCTGTTCGGCGTCAAGCCGAAGGCGGTCGAGCTGGTCAGCGGCGCGAAGAACCGCGAGAAGCGGTTCCGGGTCACCGGCGTCGACCCCGACGAGGTGGAGCGCCTGGTCGACGCGGCACTGGCCGGCGGGAATACCGGCCCGGGCCGCGGCGTTCGTGACCCTCGCCACCCGTGAGCCACCCTTGACCCCCGATACCCTCTGGCGTACAGTCCGACACCTTTTGCCAGCCAGGTTCGGACGTTCGGGCGCCGCTGGTGTGCTCGACGACGATCGGAGATCCATGCCGAGGGCCACAACCCCCCCAGAGAAGACCGCGCGCGCCGACAAGCCGGCACCCGCGGCCAAGAAGGCGTCGGCCTCGAAGGCGACCGCCAAGAAGGCGGCGCCGGCCAAGAAGGCGGCGCCGGCCAAGAAGGCGGCGCCGGCCACGAAGGCCGCCGCCACCAAGGCGGCGCCGGCCAAGGCGGCGCCGGCCAAGGCCACCCGGTCCACCACCAAGAAGCGGGTGATCACCCCGCCACCGCAGGCGCCGGCCAAGCTCGATGCGTTCCAGACCAAGCGCCGGGCCGACCTGGTGAGCGAGCGGGCCACCTACGAGCGCCAGGCCGATTCGCTGCAGGCCGAGGCCGACCTGCTCGCGGCCGACCGCGAGCCCGGTGACGTGCAGTTCGACGAGGAGTCGGGCGAGGGCGACACCCTGGCCGTCGAGCGTGAGCGCGACCTCGCGCTGAGCGCACAGGCCCGGGCGGCCATCGACGAGATCGACGCCGCGCTGGCCCGACTCGACGCCGGCACCTACGGCATCTGCGAGCGGTGCGGGAAGAAGATCAAGAAGGAGCGGCTGGAGGCACTTCCGCACGCGGCGCTGTGCATCGAGTGCAAAGCAGGCGGTCTGGGCCGTCTCTGACCGAGGCCCGTCGATGGCAGGACGCGGGCTCGACGCCCGGCATCCCGTGCTGATCGGCGCGGTGGCGCTCGGGGTCTACGCCCTCGACCAGGCCTCGAAGTCCTGGGCCGTGCACCGTCTGTCGGACGGCAGCACGGTCGACGTCATCGGCAGCCTGCGGTTCAACCTGGCCTTCAACAGCGGGGCCGCGTTCAGCCAGGGCACGGGGTTCGGGCCCGTCATCGCGCTGGTGGCCATGGTGGTGGTGATCGCCTTGGTGTGGACCGGTCGATCGGCCACGTCCCGCGCCAGCGCCGTGGCGGTCGGGCTCATCGTGGGCGGCGCGGTCGGCAACCTCTCCGATCGGCTGCTGCGCTCCGGGCCGGGCGGCCTGTTCGGCGGCGCAGTGGTGGACTTCATCGACCTGCAGTGGTGGCCGGTGTTCAACGTGGCCGACAGCGCCATCGTCGTGGGCGGGTTGCTGTTGTTGTTGAGCACGGCGCTGGCACCGGGCGACCCAGATGATGGTGGCGGAGACGGTGCCGAGCACGAGGCCGACACCGGCGCCGAGGAGCCGCACGCGGCGGCCGACCAGGACGACGCCGAGACCACCGCGTGAGCCCGAGGGACGCCACCCACGTGGCAGAACGGGCGAGGGGCGTGGCCCGAGCGGCCCGCCGCCTGCGTGGCGGAACGCACGACGAGCGAAGCGAACGAGAGCGGGAGGCGTGAGCTCCGAGGCGTCCGCACCCCAGGTCGTCCCCGACGCCCTGGACGGTGAGCGGGTCGACCGGGTGGTGTCGTTCCTCACGGGCTGCAGCCGGTCCGAGGCCGCCGCGCTCGTCGCCGACGGCCTGGTGCTGCTCGACGGTGCACCCGTGAAGGCCCGCTCCGGCCGGGTCACCGCCGGGCAGGTGATCGTCGTCCCCGAGATCGACCACACGCCCGTGGCCACCGAGGCCGACCCCGGCGTCGTGCTCGCCGTGGTGCACGAGGACGACGACGTCCTGGTCGTGGACAAGCCCGCGGGCCTGGTGGTGCACCCGGGCGCGGGCCACGACTGGGGCACGCTCGTGCAGGGCGCCCTGGCCCACTTCCCCGACCTTGCGCTGGTCGGCGACCCGGCCCGGCCGGGCATCGTGCACCGGCTCGATCACGGGACCTCGGGGCTGCTGGTGGTGGCCAAGACCCAGACGGCCTACGACTCGCTGGTGGAGCAGTTCGGGTCGCGGACGGTCGAGCGCCGCTACGTCGCGCTGGTGTGGGGACACCCCGACGACGACGTCGGCCTCATCGACGCGCCCATCGGGCGGTCGGTCCGGCGGCCCACCCGGATGACGGTCTCGGCCTCGGGCCGGGAGGCCCGCACCCGGTTCGAGGTGCAGCAGCGGTTCTCGACGCCTGCCGACACGGCGCTGCTGGCCTGCCGGCTCGAGACCGGCCGCACCCACCAGATCCGGGTGCACCTCTCGGCCATCGGGCACCCGGTGGTCGGCGACGACCAGTACGGCGGTGTGCGCCCGGTGCTGCCCACCGACCGGCCGCTGCTGCACGCGGCCACCCTGGGGTTCCGGCACCCCGCCACCGGGGACCACGTGGCCTTCGAGTCCCCGCTGCCCGCCGACTTCCACGCCGTCCTCGACACCCTCAGCTGACGCTGAGCGATCAAACAGGCCAGGGGATCTGGCCGCGGGTCATGCCCGCCAGGTCGGCCAGGTGGTACGAGTCGAGGAACCGCCGCATGTGCTCGCCGGCGTCGCCCCAGATGGCCAGCAGCACGCACTGGCCCTCGTGGTCGCACGCCCCGTTGGTGTGGGGCTCGCCGAAGTCGCCGGCCACGATGGGGCCGTCCACCGCGCTGACGATGTCGGACAGCGTGATCTCCTCGGGCGGGCGGGCCAGCACGTAGCCGCCGCCCACGCCGCGCTTCGAGCGCACCAGGCCGGCGCCCTTCAGCGCCAGCAGGATCTGCTCGAGGTAGGGCTGGGGGAGGCCGGTGCGCTCGGCGATGTCGCGCACCGACGTGGGCACGTCGGCGTCGGCGTGGAGCGCCAGCGACAGCAGCGCGCGGCTGGCGTAGTCTCCCCGGGTCGACACCTTCACGGCGCACATCGTACGGCCGGGCGCCAGCAGAACTGGCCGTGCGCGGCGGAAGGTGGTGGAGTGTGGACATGACCGGGTGTTCCAAGCCGGTTGCGGAAAGGACCGACGTGGGCGATCACCCGCTTGTCCCCGACTACCGGGGTGCCTGTCTGAGCAACGTGGTGCCGGCCCTCCTCGAGCCGGGTGACACCGCGCCGCCGTGGCTGCCCACCCCGGCGGTCGACGCCGAGCAGGTCGTCCTCCTGCTCCTCGACGGACTGGGCTGGGAGCAGCTCGACGGGCGCCGGGCGCTGGCACCGGTGCTGTCCTCCATGGCCGGCGGCGACATCTGCACGGTGGCGCCCAGCACGACGGCCACGGCGCTCACCTCGCTGGCCACCGGCACCGCGCCGGGCGAGCACGGCGTGGTGGGCTACCGGATGGTCGAGCAGGGCGACGTGCTGAACGTCCTGCGTTGGAGCACGCCCGCGGGCGACGCCCGTCGGCGCATCGTCCCGCAGACGGTGCAGTCGGGCGTGGCGTTCGCCGGTCATCGGCCGCCGGTGGTGACCAAGGCCGAGTTCGTCGACACCGGCTTCACCCAGGCCCACCTGAACCAGGTGCGGTTCACCGGGTACCGGGTGCCCTCCACGATGGTCACCGAGATCAGCCGGCTCACCCGTAGTGGCGAGCCCTTCGTCTACGCGTACTACGACGGCATCGACAAGGTGTCGCACGAGTACGGCCTGCGCGACCACTACGACGCCGAGCTCGCCTTCGTCGACCGTCTCGTCGGCGACGTGCTGTCGGTGCTCCCTCGCGACGCCGTGCTGGTGGTCACCGCCGACCACGGCCAGGTCGACGTGGGCGATCAAGTGGTGGCGCCCCATCCCGAGGTGCTCAGCCACGTGCGGCTGCAGTCGGGTGAGGGGCGGTTCCGTTGGCTCCACGCCGTTCCGGGCCACGAGCACGCGCTGGCCGAGGCGGCCAGGGCGTGTCACGGCGACCAGGCCTGGGTGCGCACCCTGGCCGAGGTCGAGATGGAGGGGTGGTTCGGGCCCACGCTCACGGACGCGGCGCGTGCCCGCCTCGGCGACGTCGCCCTCGTTGCCCGCGACGACATCTCGTTCTCCGATCCCGCCGACACCGGTGTGTTCCACCTCGTGGGCCGTCACGGCTCGCTCACCCCGGCGGAGATGCGGGTGCCGCTGTTGGCCGCTCGCGCCGGGTAGACACAGGGGATGGCCGACATGTCCCACAGCGAACCCGACCAGCCCGTCGTCGAGCGGGGCGAGATCCTGCTCCCCGATGCCGAGGTGCCCTCGGCGCCGACGGCCGACGGTGACGGCCCGCGCGAGGCGGTGTCCGAGCCGGCCAAGGTCATGCGGGTGGGGTCGATGATCAAGCAGCTCCTCGAGGAGGTGCGCTCCACCGAGCTCGACGAGGCCAGCCGCGAGCGGGTCAAGGAGATCTACGAGACGTCGGTGCGCGAGTTGGCGTCGGCCCTGTCGCCCGATCTGCAACAGGAGCTCGACCGGCTGTCGCCGCCCTTCGCCGACGACCAGGTGCCCAGCGAGGCCGAGCTGCGCGTGGCCAAGGCGCAGCTGGTGGGCTGGCTCGAGGGCCTGTTCCACGGCATCCAGGCCACGTTGTTCGCCCAGCAGATGGCGGCCCGCCAGCAGCTCGACGGTATGCGGGGCCAGCTGCCGCCCGGTGTCGAGGCCGATCAGGGCCGCCCGGCCGGCCAGTACCTGTAGCGCCCCACTGGTCCACAGCGCCCTACAGATCGAGGGTGGCGCCGGCCTCGATGCCGGCGAAGCGCAGGATCTTCGCCTTGGTCGTCACGAGGAGCTCACGGGGCGCCGCGGCGGCCCCCCCCCCCACGGCCAGCGCCGCGTCGGCGAGCGCCTCGGGCTCGACGACCTCGGCGAGCAGCCCCAGCCGGTGGGCCTCGACCGCGTCGATCTCCCGACCGGTCAGGCAGAGATCGCGGGCCGTCGCCCCGCCCACCAGTTCCCGCAACGGCGCGTAGACCACCGGGCCGAACGTGCGCTCGGGGTGGGAGAACCGGGCGGTGGTGGCGCCCAGCCGCACGTCGCACATCACCGCGAGGTCGAAGCCGCCGGCGATCGCCGGGCCGTTGACCGCGGCCACGAGGGGCAAGGGGAACTGGAGCACGGTTGCGTGGTACCGGTCGCTGGAGGCCCACAGGCGGTCGCCGAGCGAGGCGTCCTCGGCTGCGGCCGCGAACTGGCCCAGGTCGAAGCCCGCGGAGAAGGTGGTGCCCCTGCCCGTGAGGAGGGCGCAGCGCACGTCGGGGTCGCGAGCGAGCGCGTCCAGCGTGTCGCTCAACGCGTCGCGCAACTCGATCGACAGGGCGTTGCGGCGCTCCGGTCGGTCGAGGGTCAGGCGAGCGACGCCATCGGCGGGATGATCCAACGACAGGGGTGAAGGCATCGGCGGCAGGGTTCCTCTCGTTCGGCTACCGTGGCGAATGACACGGGTGTAACTTGTCCCCAGGCTGGGGACAACGGTTGTGGACCGTGTGTGGACAGCAGTATCGGTCGATGCAGCATCGGTCGCCGCAGTATCGGTCATCGAGCCGGAGAGAGGAACCGTCGCCGGGTGCCTGATTCATTCACCCACCTCCACACGCACACGGAATTCTCGATGCTGGACGGCGCCTCCCGCATCGGCGAGGTGGTGGCCGCCGCGGCCGCCGACGGCCAGCCCGCGCTCGGCATCACCGACCACGGCAACATGTACGGCGTCCTCGACTTCTATCGCGAGTGCCGCAGCCAGGGCATCAAGCCCATCATCGGCAGCGAGCTCTACCAGGCCTACGACAGCCGCCACGAGCGACCACCCCGGCGAGGACGCCAGGACGACGGTGGCGGCGACACCGACGGCGGGGCCAAGCTCTACTACCACCTCACCGCGCTGGCCGAGAACGCCGCCGGCTACAAGAACCTCATCCAGCTGGCCAGCCGGGCCTTCCTCGAGGGCTACTACTACAAGCCCCGGGTGGACTGGGAGCTGCTGGAGAGCCACAGCGAGGGCGTCATCGTCACCACGGGCTGTCTCGGCGGCCACGTGCTGCAGTCGTTGCTGCACGACGACTTCGAGGGGGCGCTGAAGAAGGCCGGGCGCCTGCAGGACATCTTCGGGCGCGACAACGTGTTCGTCGAGCTGCAGGACCACGGCATCCCCGAACAGACCCGTACGAACCCTCAGCTGATCGAGATCGCCCGCCAGCTCGACGCGCCGTTGCTGGCCACCAACGACAGTCACTACACCCACCGCGACGACGCCATGGCCCACGACGCCCTGCTGTGCGTCCAGACGGGTGCGCTGGTCAGCGACCCCGATCGGTTCAAGTTCCACGGCGACGGCCACTACCTGAAGAGCGCCCACGAGATGCGCTCGCTGTTCGCCGAGGTGCCCGAGGCGTGCGACAACAGCCTCTGGATCGCCGAGCGCTGCGACCTCGAGATCGAGTTCGGCAAGCCGCAACTGCCGGTCTTCCCCCTGCCGCCGGAGTTCGCCCCCGATCTGTCGGGCGTCGAGTTGGGCCTGATCGACAGCGAGACCGAGGCACAGGTCCGCGAGCAGGCGGCCGCCACCTACCTCGAGCACCTCACCTTCGAAGGTGCCCGTGCCCGGTGGGGCAACGACCTGCCCGACGCCGTCGTCGAGCGCATCGCCTACGAGCTCAAGGTCATCGGCGACATGGGCTTCTCGCAGTACTTCCTCATCACCTGGGACCTCATCCGCCACGCCCGCGAGTCGAACATCCGCGTCGGTCCCGGGCGAGGCAGCGCGGCGGGCTGCTGCGTGGCCTACTGCCTGCGCATCACCGACCTGGACCCCATCAAGTACGACCTGCTGTTCGAGCGCTTCCTCAACCCGTCCCGGGTCTCCATGCCCGACATCGACATGGACTTCGACTCGCGGTTCCGGGACGAGATGATCCGTTACGCGGCCGAGCGCTACGGGCGCACGCACGTGGCCCAGATCGTCACCTTCTCGACCATCAAGGCCCGGGCCGCCGTGCGCGATGCCGCGCGGGTGCTGGGCTACCCCTACGTGGTGGGCGACAAGATCGCCAAGGCCATGCCCCCGCTCATCATGGGCCGCGACACCCCGCTGTGGGCCTGCCTCGACCCCAGCGAGAAGTACGCCGACGGCTACAAGATGGCCGGCGACCTGCGGTCGATGTACGAGACCGACGCCGACGCCAAGTCGGTCATCGACGTGGCCAAGGGCCTCGAGAACCTGCGTCGCCAGGACGGCATCCACGCCGCCGCGGTGGTGATCACCAAGGACGAGCTCACCGACTACCTGCCCATCCAGCGCAAGCCCGAGTCGGGCCAGGACCCCGAGCTGGCACCGGTGGTCACCCAGTACGAGATGCACGGCGTCGAGGACCTCGGCCTGCTCAAGATGGACTTCCTGGGCCTGCGCAACCTCGACGTGCTGTCCGACACCGTCGAGCTGGTGCGCGAGAGCCGAGGCGTCGAGCTGGACATCGACGACCTGCCGCTCGACGACGACGCCACCTACGAGATGTTGCAGGCGGGCGACTCGATCGGTGTCTTCCAGCTGGAGGGTGGCCCCATGCGGGCACTCATGCGCTCGCTGGCGCCCACCGGGTTCGAAGACGTCGCCGCGCTCGTCGCCCTGTACCGGCCGGGACCGATGTCGGCGAACATGCACAACGACTACGCCGATCGCAAGAACGGCCGCAAGCCGATCACCTACGAGCACCCGGACCTCGAGCCGATCCTGGGTGATACGTACGGGCTGATGATCTACCAGGAGTCGGTCATGCGGGTGGCCCAGAGCATCGCGGGCTACTCGCTGGCCGAGGCCGACAACCTGCGCAAGGCGTGCGGCAAGAAGAACCGCGAGCTCATCGCGAAGGAGCGGGTCAAGTTCATCGAGGGCTGCGAGCGCGAGGGCTACGGCGCCGACCTGGGCACGACCCTGTTCGACATCATCGAGCCCTTCGCCGACTACGCCTTCAACAAGAGCCACGCCTACGGCTACGGCCTGGTGGCCTACCAGACCGCCTACCTGAAGGCGCACTACGGCGTCGAGTACCTGGCCGCGCTCCTCACCAGCGTCAAGACCTCGCTGGAGAAGGCCGCGGTCTACCTGAACGAGTGCCGCCAGCGGGGCATCCCCGTGCTGGTGCCCGACGTCAACGTCTCGCAGTCCAACTTCACCGCGCTGGTCGACCGGACGGCGCCCCCGACCGCCGAGGGCGAGCCGCCCACGCCGTTGCCCGACGCCATCCCGTTCGGCCTGTCGGCCATCCGCAACGTGGGCGAGGGCCTCGTGGCGCTGATCCTCGAGGAGCGCGAGGCCAACGGGCCTTTCGCCGACTTCTACGACTTCTGCGAGCGGGTCGACACCGCGGTGCTCAACAAGCGCACCATCGAGTCGCTCATCAAGGCCGGTGCCTTCGACTCGCTGGGCCACCCCCGGCGGGGCCTGCTCACCGTGTACGAGCGCATCGTCGACGTCACCGTGGCCCGCCGGCGCGAGCGTGACATGGGGGTCATGACGCTGTTCGGCGACGCCGGGGACGCCGGTGGCCCCACCTACGACGAGCGCCCCCGCATCCCCGACCTCGAGTTCGAGAAGCGCCAGCAGCTGGCCTTCGAGAAGGAGATGCTGGGCCTGTACGTCAGCGACCACCCCCTGATGGGGGCCGAGGCGTCGCTGCGCCGGCGCACGGACGGCACGCTCGACGAGTTGGCCGACCTCGACGACGGCACCATGCGCATGTTCGGCGGCGTGGTGACCGCCCTGCAGAAGAAGTGGACCAAGAAGGGTGACCTCATGGCGGTGTTCACCCTGGAGGACCTGCGTTCCTCGGCCGAGGTCATGGTGTTCCCGAAGACCATGCAGGAGCACGGGTACAAGCTGGAGGACGACGTGGTGGTCTGCGTGCGGGGACGCGTCGACAAGCGGGACGACACCCCCAAGCTCATCGCCATGGACATCGAGGTCTTCGAGCCCAGCACCACCGCGCCCGCGCTGCGCATCGCGCTCAGTGCCACGGGCCTGCAGCCGGGTCTCGTCGATCGTCTCAAGGCGCTCCTCCTCGAGCATCCGGGCGAGTCCGAGGTGTTCATACAGCTCAGTCCCCGCCAGACCGTGCGGCTCCCGCCCGAGTTCTGCGTCGAGGCCTCCAACGTGTTGCTCGCCGAGTTGCGGGTGATGCTGGGGCCCGACGCGGTCATCGTCTGACACGCGCACGGGCCGGTCGCGACCGTGGCGCGGCGCTCGGCCGCGGGTGCCGCCGGACCGGATACCGGCGGTCTCCGGACGCGGGTGGAGCACACCGGAACCGGCGCGAGTTGCGCTTGGCCCCGGATCACGCTGGACTAGAGGGGACCGTTCCACAGCACGTCGGGGGCTCAGCAGCGCATGGCCATTGAGGTTGAGACGAAGGATTGCACCGCACTCAGCGATGCCGAGTTGGCCGAAATGGCCGACATCTGCGCCGATGGGCCGAGCCGCTTCGAAGCCGGATTGCTGTCGAAGCAGGCCGAGGAGTGGGTGCTCATCACCATGACCCGGGAGGGCAGTCGCCTCAAGGGCTTCTCGTTCAGCACCCTCGAGCGCATCGGTGGGACCCCGAGCGTGCTGATCGGGTTGGCCTCGGTGCGGCGCACGTCGAAGCGCGACTCGGTGCTGCGGGCGATCATGGCCGATCAGTTCCGCCGGGCCGTGCTGGCCTTCCCCGACGAGGACGTGCTCGTCGGAACCCGCCTGTTCCACCCCTCCGGGTTCGAGGCGTTCAAGGCCCTCGACGACATCGTCCCCCGGCCGGACCACAAGCCGTCGGGCGAGGATCGGGCCTGGGGTCGCCGCCTGGCCAAGCGGTTCGGCATCGACGCCGACAGCTACGACGACCGCACCTTCCTGGCGGTGGGTGACGGCAGCTTCCCGTGCGTGCTCGACCACGAGACGCTCCGTCCCGAGGCCATCCCGGCCGACGTGGCCGCGTTCTTCACCGATCACCAGCCCGACCGGGGCGACTCGCTCGTGGTGTTCGGCTGGGCCATGGCCGAGGACCTCGCCAAGTTCTCCTGAGCGTCGCATCGCGCCCGGTCGGCTCGCCGTTCCCGGCCCGTCGGCCGTCGGGTCCGGACGGGTAGCGCGCCGGGACTGAGCCGAGGCCGCCCTGATGGACTTCGCGGACGTGGTGCGAGGGCGGCGGATGTGCCGCTCCTTCCGGACCGATCCGGTCGACGCCGACGTGCTCGACCGCGTGCTCGACGCCGGCCGGCGGGCGCCGTCGGCGGGCAACACCGCGGGCACCCACCTGCTGGTGCTGTCGGGCCCCGAGGAGACGGCACGGTACTGGGACGTCACGATGACGCCGGCCCGCCGATCGTCGTTCCGGTGGCCACGCCTGCTCGACGCTCCGGTGCTGGTCCTGCCGCTGGCCGAGCCGTCGGCCTACGTGCGCCGCTACGGCGAGGACGACAAGGCCCACACCGGCCTCGGTGACGGGGTGGATCGGTGGCCCACCCCCTACTGGACCGTGGACACGGCGTTCGCGGCGATGAGCGTCCTGCTGGCGGCCGAGGACGAAGGGCTGGGGGCGCTGTTCTTCGGGATCTTCTGGCGGGAGGCGGATCTGCTGGCGGCGCTCGGCGTCCCGGCGGGCATGGAGGCCATCGGCACGATCGCCCTCGGTCACCGGGCCGCCGGCGATCAGCCGGGTGTGTCGGCGTCGCGGCCCCGTCCGGCGCTCGACACGGTGGTCCATCGGGGCGGCTGGTAGCCGTGCTGTTCCCGAACTCCCTGCACGACGGGCTCCGGTCGGGGGCAGTCACCCTGACGGTGCGACGCTGGACCCGGCCCCAGGCCAAGGTCGGCGGCCGGTACCGCACGGGCGGCGGCCTGCTCGAGGTCGACGCGATCGAGCGGGTCCCTGCCTCGGCCGTCACCGACGCCGACGCCCGTCGCTGCGGATCGGCCGACCGGGACACGCTGTGGGCGGCGATCGGCGTCGAGTCCGAGGACGATCTCGTCTACCGGATCGAGCTCCACCGGGTGGGAGAGGTGCCCGTCGACCCGCTCCCGCTCGACGACACGCTCACCGACGAGGACGTGGCGGCGCTGGACCGTCGCCTCGACAAGATGGGGGACTGGGCCGTCGAGACCCTGCACCTCATCGAGGCCCATCCCGCCCGGCGTGCCGGCGACCTGGCCGACCTGGTCGGGCGGGAGCGCCTCGCCTTCAAGGCCGACGTGCGCAAGCTCAAGCGCCTGGGCCTCACCGAGAGCCTGGAGGTGGGCTACCGCCTGTCGCCGAGGGGCGTGGCGTACCTGCGGCGGCGGGGTGACCGGTCGTGACAAGCCGCGACGCCGCCACCGACGCCGTCGGGTGTGCACGACCCAGTTGTGTCGAGGACCGATGACCACCTCAGAGACGACCGATCGCGTCGCCGTGGTCACGGGAGTGAGCCGGCGGGCCGGCATCGGCTTCGCCCTGGCTCGGCGGCTGGCCAGCGACGGCGTGGCGCTCGTGGTGCAGAGCTGGGCGCCACACGACGCCGAGATGCGCTGGGGCGCCGATGGGGACGGTCCGGAGGTGCTCGTGGCGGAGCTCCGAGACCTCGGCGCCGACGCGGTGCACGTCTCGTCCGACTTCGAGCGTCCCGACGCAGCCGAGGAGGTGATCGGCGTCGGGGTGGCCGAGTTCGGGCACGTCGACGTGCTCGTCGCCAACCACGCCCGCAGCTCGAGCCAGGGGATCGATGCGCTGACCGCCGACGAGCTCGACCGGACGCTGGCGGTCAACGTCCGGGCCACGCTGCTGCTCGTCCGGGCGTTCGCCGCCCAGCACGACGGACGCTCGGGAGGACGCGTCGTGCTGTTCACCTCCGGTCAAGGTGAGGGGGCCATGCCGGGCGAGGTGCCCTACGTCGCCTCCAAGGGGGCGATCGAGCAGGCGACGCCCACGCTCGCGGCGGAGCTCATGGCGCGCGGGATCACGGTCAACGCCGTCGACCCCGGCCCCACCGACACTGGTTGGGCCGACGCCACCACTCGCCGGGCCGTCGAGGAGCTCATGCCCCGAGGCCGCTGGGGCACCCCCGACGACGCCGCCCGCCTCGTCGCCTGGCTGGCCGGCCCCGAATCCGACTGGGTCACCGGCCAGGTCATCCACAGCGACGGCGGCTTCCCCCACTGAGCACCCCGCACCCTTCGTTCTGCGTACAGATCTCCCGGCTCACGCGTCGATTCCCGGGCCCAGAACGGCTGCGGTCCGGGTCTGCGGCGGACTCAGGTCGAGGTGTCGAGCTGGGCGGCGAGCTGCTCGACCGTCGTCGCCGGGAGCTGGCAGGCGAAGTTGCGGCAGACGTACGCGGCGCCGGCGTCGCGGCCTTCCCAGAGGGGCGAGTCGTAGGGCTCGCCCCAGGCGATGACCGCGTTGGGCAGGAACCGGCTCGTCGCCGCGGCCACCAGGTCCGGCCGGTCGCCCGCCACCACGATCTCGGTGGCGCCACCGACCGCGAGGTCGAGGGCGCCGAGCAGGTGGGCGAAGGCGCTGGCGTAGCGACCCGCCAGCGGGCCGAAGAGGCGCAGGATGGCAGTGGCGGCGTCCTCGTAGCGGGCGTCGCCGGTGAGGGCCGCCAGGCGCAGCAGGGCCAGGGCCGCCGAGCTGTTGGCCGACGGGGTGGCGTTGTCCTGGAAGTCCTTCTGGCGGGCGATGAGGGCCTCGGCGTCGTGGCCGCTGGTGAACACCCCGCCGGCCTCGTCGTCCCAGAACAGGTCGAGCAGGGCGTCGGCGGTGGTGCGGGCCTCGCCGATCCACCGGGCCTCGCCCGTCGCTTCGGCCAGGCGGGTGAACCCGTCGACCAGCGCCGCGTGGTCGGCGGCGTAGGCCAGGTGCTGGGCACGGGCCGGGTGCTCGCCGTCGCCGGCCTGCCACGAGCGCAGCCAGCGACCATCGTCGCGGCGGAGGTTGGCCACCAGGAACTCGGCGCTGGCGACCGCGTCGTCGAGCCAGACCTGGTTGCCGGTCGCCGCGGCCGCTTCGGCGAGCGTCGCCAGCATCAAGCCGTTCCACTCGGTGAGCACCTTGTCGTCCAGGCCGGGCCGGACCCGTTCACCGCGGGCGGCGAGCAGCGCGGCACGGCCCTGCTCGACGATCTCGGGACGGGCCAGGTCCCCCCGCACCGGCCGGTGCAGGATGTTCGAGCCCTCGAAGTTGCCGTTGCGGGTGACGCCGTACCACTCGATCACCGCCGCCGCCGTGGGGGGATCGACCACGGCTTCGATCTCCTCGGCGCGCCAGACGTAGAACTTGCCCTCCTCGCCCTCAGAATCGGCGTCCTCGGCCGAGTGGAAGCCGCCCGAGGGGTCGCGGAGGTCGCGGCGCACGTAGTCGACGGTCTCGTCGAGCACCTGACGGAAGCGGGCCTCACCGGTGACCTGCCACGCGTGGAGGTACACCCGGGCCAGCAGGGCGTTGTCGTAGAGCATCTTCTCGAAGTGGGGGACCATCCAGAAGTTGTCGACCGAGTAGCGGGAGAACCCGCCGCCGAGGTGGTCGTAGATGCCGCCGGACGCCATGGCGTCGAGCGACGTGGTGACCACCTCGAGCGTCCGGGGTGTGCCCGCGTGGTGGTGGGCCCGCAAGAGCAGGTCGAGGCTCATGGACTGCGGGAACTTGGGCGCCCGGCCGAAGCCGCCCCATTCGGCGTCGTGGTGCTCGAGCAGTTGGTCGTGGGCGGCGTCGAGGACCTCGCGGCCGGGCAGGTCGGGCGCGGCGGTGACCTCGGCGCTTCGGGTGATCGCCGCGGTCAGCTGCTCGGCATTGCCCAGGAGCTCGTCGCGCTCGTCCCGCCAGTGCTCGGCCACCGCACGGCAGAGGTCGACGAAGGCGGGCATGCCGTGTCGGGCCTCGTTCGGGAAGTAGGTGCCGCCGAAGAAGGGCCGGCCGTCGGGCAGGAGGAACACGGTCATGGGCCACCCGCCCCTGCCGGTGAGCTGCTGCACGGCGTCCATGTAGATCGCGTCGACGTCGGGGCGCTCTTCACGGTCCACCTTCACGTTCACGAACAGGTCGTTCATCACCGCCGCGGTGTCGGGGTCCTCGAACGACTCGTGGGCCATCACGTGGCACCAGTGGCAGGCGGAGTAGCCCACCGACAGCAGGATCGGCCGGTCCTGCTCGGCGGCGGCGGCGAACGCCTCGTCGCCCCACGGGTACCAGTCGACGGGGTTGTCGCGGTGCTGGCGCAGGTACGGGCTGGTCTCGTCGGCGAGGCGGTTCACGAGGGCCAAGGGTAGGAGTCGTCCCCCGCTCCCGGCTCCGAGAGGCTCCGGTAGGGTCCGCGCCCATGTCCGAGGATGGCGACGGGCCGACCCGGGCGCAGGCGCGCGCGCTCCGCCCCCGGACGCCGCGGGACCGCTCGCTGGTCGCGGCGTTGGCCGTGGCCGGTGCGGTGCGACTGCTCTGGGCCGTGGTCGTCACCCGAACGCCGACCGACGCGTTCAGCGACCCCGCCCAGTACCTGCGCATGGCCGACGGGTTCTCGCGCGGGGACCTGCCCACGTGGTTCTCGGGAGCACCCACGGCGTGGCTCGCCCCCGGCTACCCGGGCCTCCTGGCTCCGGTGGCCCTCGTGGCGAGGACCACCGGCATCGCCAGCTTCGCGTTCCTCGCCTCGCTGGTGAACGTGGCGCTCGGGGTGCTCGCCGTTGCCGCCGCGGCGTTCCTCGCCGGCCGCTGGATCGGGCCCGGTGCCCGCAACCCCGCGGCCTGGATCATGGCGATCGCCCCGGCGCAGGTCTACTTCGTGTCGACCGCCCACAGCGAGGTGGTCTTCGGCGCGCTCTTCCTCGTGGCGCTGTGCATCGTGACGGTGCTGGTGCAGCGGGCGGACGGGGCCGACCGGGCCCGACCGTGGCTGTTGGCCGGTGTGTTCGTGGGGTTCGTCATGCTCACGAGGACCCAGGGGGCAGTGGCGCTCGTCCTCCCCGCCCTGGCCATCCGCGCCTGGCGGGGATCGTGGCAGGGGGCCCTGCGGGTCAGCGGACTGCTGCTCGCGGGGGCACTCGTCGTCCTGGTGCCGTGGACCGTCCGCAACGGCCTGCAGGTGGGTGTCTGGACGTATGCCTCGACGGGGAACGCGGTCACCCTGTGCCTCGGCAACCACGACGACGCGGTGGCCGAGTACGAGGACGACCTGCTCTCCGACGACCTGCGGGCCGACTGCTACCGCTACTCGGTCTGGGATGATCGGGAGCTGGGCGCCGCGCCGCCCTGGTGGCGCTACGCCCATCCCGACGAGGGCCGCTGGTACACCACGACCATCCGACGGGGCGTCGGCTGGGCGCTCACCCATCCGGTCGAGGAGGTGGGGCTGACGGCGCGCAAGCAGGTCGAGCTGTGGCGCGACGACTCGGACGCCGTGGCAGGAGCCCGCAACTACAGCTCGCGCAGTTGGGCGGGGCGGGCCACGCGGCCGCTCGAGTGGCTGGCGAACGCATGGCTCTGGGCCGTCGAGGTGCTGGCGCTGGTGGCCCTGGTCCGGATCCGCCGCTGCCGCCAGGCCCTGCCCATCTGGGGGGCCGTGGCCCTGCTGAACGCCACCGTGATCATCGCCGTCACCTTCCCGCACTACCGGTTCGCGGCCGTGCCGCTCGTGGCGGTGCTGGCCAGTGCCGAGGTGGCGGTGCTGCTCGGCCGACCGGTCGCGCCGCTCTCCCGGGCCGGGCGTCCGCCTGGCCCGCTCACCTGGTGGCCCGGCGTCGCTCGGCAGCGGCGTCGTCGACAGACCTACGCTTCACGCATGCGGATAACGGAGCGCTGGGAGTACCTGACCATCGAGGACATCCCCGACGACAGCCAGCTCGAGTCGCTGAAGGAGAGCTACGCCGAGCTCGGCTACGACGAGGTGGAGCGGGGCGACGGGCGCCTCGTCGTGCGCAAGGAGTTCCCGGTCACGGGCCAGATCCTCGTCGATTGATCAGAGGAGCGAGCGCCTGATCTTGCCGATCGAGGTGCGGGGGAGCGCCTCGTGCAGCACCAGCTCGCGGGGGGCCATGAACGCCGGCAGGGTCTCGCGCACGTGGTCGCGCAGCTCGCCGAGTGCCGGCGGGGCGTTGGTGTCGACAGGCACCACGTGGGCCACCACGCGCCGACCCCACTCGGGGTCGGGAGCGCCCGCCACCGCCACGTCGGCCACCGCGGGGTGGGTGGCCAGCGCCGCCTCGACGGGGACGGGCCACACGTTCTCGCCTCCGGTGATGATCAGGTCGCCGCGGCGGCCGTGCACGTGCAGCGTGCCGTCGGCGTCGAGATGCCCCAGGTCGCCGGTGGCCAGCCAGCCCTCGGGGTCCTTGGGGTCGGTGCCGTCCCGGTAGCAGCGCAGCAGCATCGGGCCCCGCACGTGGATCTCGCCGTCGACGATGCGCAACTCCACCCCGTCGAGCGGGTGCCCGTCGTAGACCACGCTGCTCCCCGTCTCGGTCATGGCGTAGCTGGTGACCACGTTCGGGGGGAGGTCGGCGGGGGGTGCCGAACCGCCCACCACGATGCACTCGAATCGCGAAGCGTCGATGCGGGCCAGCGCCGTGGGCACGAGGGTGGCGTGGGTGGCACCCCGGGCGGCGGCGGCCTCCACCCGTTCGGCGTCGAAGCGCCCGTGCACCTCCACCGGTGTGCCGGTCACCAGGCCCCGAAACACCACCGCCAGCCCGCCCACGTGTGACAGGGGCAGGCAGGACACCCAGCGATGACGCGCCGGGTCGATGCCCAGCCGACCGTGCACCGCGAGCGCCGACGCCCGGATCGAGTCGTGGGTCAGCACCACCCCTTTGGCGTCACCGGTGGAGCCGCTGGTGGGCACCACGAGCGCGTCGCCATCGTCCACCGGCCGGCTGCCGGCGAGGGGGCGGGCCGATCCGTCCGGCTCGACGAGGCGGGCGGGCGCCATCTGCTGCAACAGCCGCTCGCGGGCCGGTGCGGGCAGGCGGGGATCGACGGGGAGCAGCGCATCGCCGGCGCCCCAGATGCGCTGCAGGCGATCGCCGAAGTCCGACCCACCCCCCACGACGACGGCGACGAGATCACGCACGCGGAGAGGCTACGGCTGCCCCGGCGACTTCAGGTGCGAGGGCGGGTGGGACCGACGGGCGGCGAGCGAGGGACGAGCGAGCCATGACGATGCGATGAGGCGTCAGCCGAAGAGCGATTAGAAAGGTCCCGTGACCGACACGACCATTCGCACGGCCGCCGACTGGGTGGGGAGCGGCGACTACCACGACATCCGCTACGAGACCGCGCTGGTGCCGGGCGGCGCCATCGCCAAGTTGACGATCGACCGGCCCGAGGTGCGCAACGCGTTCCGTCCCCAGACGCTGTTCGAGCTGTCCCACGCCTTCAACGTGGCCCGCGACGACGACCAGGTCGGGGCCATCATCCTCACCGGCGCCGGTGACCTGGCCTTCTGCTCGGGAGGCGACCAACGCATCCGCGGCGACGACGGCTACCTGGGCGACGACGCCGTGGCCGCGAAGGGCATCGGACGGCTCAACGTGCTCGACCTGCAGATCCAGATCCGCCGCACACCGAAGCCGGTGGTGGCCATGGTGGCGGGCTACGCCATCGGCGGGGGCCACATCCTGCACCTCGTCTGCGATCTCACCATCGCCGCCGACAACGCCCGCTTCGGCCAGACCGGGCCCCGGGTGGGCTCGTTCGACGGCGGCTACGGCTCGGGGCTGATGGCGCGCATCGTGGGTCAGAAGAAGGCCCGTGAGATCTGGTTCCTCTGTCGTCAGTACGACGCCCGGCAGGCCGAGGCGATGGGCATGGTCAACACCGTCGTGCCGCTCGAGCAACTCGAGGAGGAGACGGTGCAGTGGTGCACCGAGATGCTCGAGCTCTCGCCGTTGGCCCTGCGCATGATCAAGGCGTCGATGAACGCGGCGGACGACGGCCTGGCCGGCATCCAGCAACTGGCCGGCGACGCGACGCTGCTCTTCTACCAGACCGAGGAGGCGCAGGAAGGGCGCGACGCGTACGTGGCCAAGCGGACCCCGGACTTCACCAGGTTCCCGAAGAGGCCCTGATGGTGCGGCTCGAGGGGCCAGTGTGAAATGGGTGGCCGGGGCCCGGCCGCGCACCCTCCCGGCCGCCATCGTCCCCGTGGCGGTCGGCACCGCGGCCGCGGTCGGGCGGGTGGACGGCGGCCTGATCTGGTGGCGGGCCGGCGCCGCGCTGGTCGTGGCCCTCGCCATCCAGGTGGGCACGAACTACGCCAACGACTACTCCGATGGCATCCGCGGCACCGACAGCGAGGCTCGGGTGGGGCCGATGCGACTGGTGGGGTCGGGGGCCGCGTCGCCCGGCGCGGTGAAGCGAGCGGCCCTGCTGTCGTTCGGCGTGGCGGCCGTCGCCGGGCTGGCCCTGACCGTCGTGGTGGGCCCCATCCTGCTGGTGGTGGGAGCGCTGTCGTTCGCCGCCGGCTGGTTCTACACGGGTGGGCCCCGCCCGTACGGCTACGCGGGCCTCGGCGAGGTGTTCGTGTTCGTGTTCTTCGGTCTGGTCGCCACCGTCGGGTCGGCCTACGTGCAGACCGAGCACCTGTTCTGGCTGGCGTTCGCGGTCGCCGTGCCCGTCGGCCTCCTCGCCACCGCCCTCCTGGTGGTGAACAACCTCAGGGACATCCCGAGCGACACCGTCGCCGGCAAGGTCACGCTGGCCGTGCGCCTCGGCGACCTGCGCACCCGCTGGCTCTACGTGCTGCTGCTGGTCGGCGCCTTCCTCTGCCTGATCCCCGTCGCGGGCCTCGCCGCCATCGGCGCCACCCTCGCGTTCATCGGCGTCCCGTTCGCCCGCAAGCCGGTCGAGCGGGTGCTTGGCGGCGCCACCGGCCCCGATCTCATCCCCGTCCTGGGCGCCACGGGAAGGGTCCAGATGATCTTCGGCACGCTCCTCACGATCGGCCTCGCCCTCTCCTTGTAGGTCCTCGGTAGGTCCAAGGTGGGTCCCCGGTCGGTCCCCGGAGGGTCCTCGTGGGCCCTGGGTGGGCCGGCATCCGCGTGCTCCGGGCCAATGCCGGTCCGGCTATCCTCGGGTCGTCGATTCGGCGCCGGAGGGCGGGACGCGGGAGGCGAGTGGGTGGCCGACGTACGAGATCGCGGGTGGCGACGCGTGGTGCTGGCGCTGGTGATCGGCGCGGCGGCGAGCATCGCCGTGCCGACCGCTCCGGCCGGGGCCGCGACCGCCGCCGGGCCGACCGGGGCCGGCGAGGCCGGGCTCCTGACCGTCACGCAGATGGACGCCGGCGACGACCACACGTGCGCCGTCCTGAGCGACGGCAGCGTCCGATGCTGGGGGAGCAACACCGCGCAGGGCATCGCCGGTCCTCGCATCATCGGGAAGCTCGGCTATCCCGGCGTGAATCGGGTGGGCGACGACGAGTCGCCCGGGCCCATGGGGCCGGTCGATCTCGGGCCGGGTCGGACTGCGGTCGAGGTCGCCGCGGGGGGCTTCCACACGTGTGCCATCCTCGACACGGGGTCGGTCCGTTGCTGGGGGTCGAACGCCGGCTTCGCGCTCGGCTACCCGAGCCTGGACGATGCGGGCAACGACAACGTCGGTGACGACGAGTCGCCGGCGTCGGTGGGGACGGTCGACCTCGGTGCGGGGCGGACGGCGCTCCACCTCACGGCGGGGACCTTCCACACCTGTGCGCTCCTGGACAACCACAAGGTGCGGTGCTGGGGCACGGCGCTCGACACCGCCACCGTGGGGGAGCCGGGCGGCGTGCTCGGGCTCGGCAGCAACGACACCGTCGGCGACGACGAGACGCCCGGCTCGGTGCCGACCGTCGACCTGGGCGTCGGTCGGACCGCGGTGCAGGTCGAGGCCGGCTCGCACCACACGTGCGCGCTCCTCGACAACGGTGCCGTCCGTTGCTGGGGTGATGCGGGGTACGGGGCGCTCGGGCTGAACCTCGGCTTCGGGACGAGTGAGGAGATCGGCGACGACGAGACGCCGGGGTCACAGCCGGTGGTCAACCTCGGGTCGGGCCGCACCGCCACACAACTCGCGACCGGTGAGGACACGACCT
The DNA here is from genome assembly GCA_044221555.1 of Acidimicrobiales bacterium. GTDB lineage: Bacteria > Actinomycetota > Acidimicrobiia > Acidimicrobiales > DATDAH01 > JAEUJM01. The sequence goes on along the minus strand of JBGAOY010000001.1, from coordinate 429,687 downwards.
GTGCCGTGCTCGACAACGGTCGCCTGCGCTGCTGGGGGTACGGGAGCGACGGTCGCCTCGGTCAGGGCAACGGCCTCGGCGGCCTCGATTCGTGGATCGGTGACGACGAGACCCCTGCGTCGGTACCACCCATCGACCTCGGCCTGGGTCGGACGGCGCTCTCGGTCACCACCGGCAACGGCCATACCTGCGCGATCCTCGACAACCGCAGAGTGCGGTGCTGGGGCACCGACGACTCCGGTCAGGTGGGCCTGGCGAGCACGCCGATCGTGGTGGGCCGCGACGAGGCGCCCGGTGCCGTCGCCCCCGTCGACCTCGGTGCGGGGCTCACCGTGCTCGCCATCACCGCCGGCAAGTACCACACCTGTGCCGGCCTCGACGACGGGCACGTCCGCTGTTGGGGCTACGGGCTCAGCGGCCGGCTCGGCTACGGGAACACGAACAACGTCGGCGACGACGAGGTGCCGGGCGCGGTCACGCCGGTCGACCTCACCACGCCCCGCACCGAGCGTCGGCCGGACGCCCTCATCCGCAAGGGCGCCGGAGCCACGATCGGCGACGGCATCTACAACACCACCGGCGCAGGGCAGACGATCGTCACCTCCGCGGTGCGGGGTCGGACGCTGAGCTTCACCATCACCGTCTCCAACGACGGCAACGCACCGGACACGTACACCCTGCGGGGCAGCGCCTCGACGAGCCAGTACGCGGTCACCTACTTCTCGGGCGCCACCGACATCACCGCGGCGGTCACCGCGGGATCGTCGACACCGAGCCTGAACCCTGGCGCCAGCTTCACGTTCACGATGAAGGTCAAGGTGCGCAACAACGCGGCCGCCGGGTCGAGTGTGACGCCCGCGGTGAAGGTGACGAGCGTGGGCGACACCACGCGCAAGGACGTGGTCAAGGCGCGAGTGGCCCGCGCCTGATCTCAGGGGCGAACCGTGCGGAGCCACGAGCGGAGCGCGGCGAGCACGGTGCCGGGCGCCTCGAGGTGGGTGCTGTGGCCGGCACCCGGGACCACCACCAGGGTGGCGTCGGCGCCGATGGTGTCGCTCAGGCGGTGCGCCAGCGCGGTGAACTTGGCGTCCTCGGCCCCGGCCAGCACCAGGACAGGCTTCCCCAGCGCGGCCAGCCGGTCCCAGGAGGGCTCCTGGGTCCCGGTGCCGGCGAGGCGCAGCGACGAGGCGAGGCCGGCGACGGTGTTGGTGCGGCGCTCGTCGACGAAGCTGAGCTCGGGTGGAAGGCCGGCGAAGAGCGGCAGGTGGAGCCAGTGGTCGAGGAAGGCGTCGACGCCCTCGACCTCGATGCGCGCGGCCAGCGCCTCGTCGGCGGCTCGGCGGGCGGCCCGATCGTCGGGGTCGTCGATGCCGGCGGTGGCGCTGATCAGCACGAGGGCGCTGACGGCGTCGGGGTCGCGCCGCGCGAGCTCGAGGCACATGCGCCCGCCCATCGAGTAGCCGACGAAGGTGGCGGGACCGAGATCGGCCAGCAGTCCCGCCGTCACGGCGAGATCGGCGTGCACATCGGCGGACCGGCCGTGGCCCGGGGCATCGACCCGCACCACCTCGTGATCACGGGCGAGATCCGCGGCGAGCGGGCCCCAGCACCGGGCGGTCTGGGTGAAGCCGTGCACCAGCACCAGGCGGCGGCCGGCGCCATCGGTCTCGGCGGCGAGGGGCCCGCTCATCGCGACCCGGTGCGGTCCGGCTCCCGGCGCGCGAGCACCAGGGCGGGCGACGGCGACAGGGAGGGGGCCACCCCGGCAACCGTAGGCTGGCGGCCGTGACCCAGGGGCCCGAGGTGACCGCCGCGGCGACGTTCTGCGCCACCCTCGTGGACGAGTGGGTGCGTGCCGGGGTGCGCCACGCGATCGTGTGCCCGGGGAGCCGTTCCACCCCGATGGCCCTCGCCCTGGCCGCGTCCGACGCGATCGATGTCCAGGTCGTCCACGACGAGCGCTCGGCGGGTTTCATGGCGCTGGGCGCCGCCCTCCGCGAACGCGAGCCGGCCGTGTTGCTGACGACGAGTGGCACCGCGGCCGCCGAGGTCCATCCGGCCGTCGTCGAAGCCGGACTCTCCGGCGTGCCGATGATCGTCTGCACCGCCGACCGACCGCCCGAGCTCCAGGACGTCGGGGCGCCGCAGACCATCGACCAGGTGCACCTGTACGGCCGATCGGTGCGCTGGTTTGCCGCCCCCGAGGTGCCCGACGAGGCTCGTGCCGCCACCTGGCGCCCGCTCGGCGCTCGGGCCGTCGCCGAGGCCATGGGCAAGCGTCCGGGCCCGGTGCACCTCAACCTGGCCTTTCGTGAGCCGCTGGTGGGCGTACCCGGGCCGCTGCCCGACGGGCGCACCGGCGGAGCACCATGGCACCAGCGATCCCGGTTCGCCGAGCCCGACGAGTCCGAGGTGGGGCGGGTCGCTCCGCTGCTCTCAGGTCGCCGCGGCATGATCATCGCCGGCGGCGGCGAGTTCGATGCGTACGAGCTGCACACCTTGGCCACCAAGTTGGGTTGGCCCCTCGCGGTCAGCCCGCGATCGAACTGCCTGTGGGACGACCAACCCAACACGATCGTCCACCTGGACGCGTTGGTCAGAGTCCCCGCGTTCGCCGAGGGCCACCGGCCCGAGGTGGTGCTGCAACTGGGTGGGCCCTTGGCGTCGCGCCTGGTGGCCGAGTGGCTGGCGGGCGTGCCGGTCGTCGCTGCGATGGCCGATCACGAGTGGATCGATCCGGGCGCACAGGTCGTCATGGCGGTGGCACCCCACCTGTACGGGCCGCTGTCCGCACGTGAGTGGCGCGCTGCACCGGACGAGTGGCTCCAGGGGTGGACCGAGGCCGAGCGCGCGGCGAGCGAGGCCATCGCCGCCACGCTGGCCGCCCATCCAGAGCCCACCGAACCGGCCATCGCCCGCGATGTGGTCAGCCACCTGCCCGACCAGTCGGCGCTGGTGGTGTCCTCCTCGATGCCCGTGCGCGACGTCGAGTGGTACGCGGAACCGGGCCCCGACATCGTCCAGGTCTTCGCCAACCGCGGCGCCAACGGCATCGACGGGGTGGTTTCCACCGGCGTCGGTGTGGCGCTGACGGCCGGGAGCGACGGCCCGTACACGATCACCCTCACCGCGGGCGGCGGCGACCGGTCACCGCCCCTGCCCCGGGCGCTCGGATCTCGTTGTCCCACGGCGGTCCTCGTCGGCGACGTGGCCTTCCTGCACGACAGCACGGCCCTCGTCGGGCTCGCCGCCCGAGGACTGAACCTGACGATCATCGTGATCGACAACGACGGCGGCGGGATCTTCTCGTTCCTGCCGCAGGGCACCCAAGTGCCCGCGGAGCGGTTCGAGCAGTTGTTCGGCACCCCCCACGGCGTCGACCTCACCAAGCTGGCCGAGGCTCACAGCATCCCCTGCCAGGTGCTCACCACCCAGGCCGAGATCGGCCCGGCGGTGGCGGCCTCGGCGGCCCGAGGCGGCACCCAGATCCTCCTCGTGCGTACCGACCGCGCCGCCAACGTCGCCGTTCACGCCGAGATCCACGCCGCCGTGGCGGCGGCGCTCTGAGTGGCGACGCTACGGGCGCAGGATGGCGCCGAGCAGGGCCTGGAACTTGGCCCGTGTCTCGGCCAGCTCCGTGGCGGGGTCGGAGTCGGCCACGATGCCGTTGCCGGCAAACAGCCGGGCCCGGTTGCCGCTGATCTCGGCGCAGCGCAGGCCCACCGCCCACCGTCCGTTGCCGCCGGCGTCCACCCAGCCGACGGGCCCCGCGTAGCGGCCACGGTCGAGGTGCTCGAGGTCGGCGATGGTGGCCAGGGCGAGATCGCGCGGCACGCCGCACACGGCCGGCGTCGGGTGCAGGGCGGCCATGAGCTCCAGGACCGACGGGGCCGGTGTGCTGAGGCGCCCCTCGACCAGTGAGGCCAGGTGCTGCACGTTGGCCACCGGGACGACCGACGGCTCGGCCTCGGCGTCGAGGTACGAGCACCAGGGCAGCAACGTGTCGTGCACCATGTCGATCGTGAGCTGGTGCTCGTGGCGGTCCTTGGCGGACGCCAGGAGCTGGGCGGCCAGGCGGGCGTCGGTGGTGGGGTCGCCGCCGCGGGGAGTCGTGCCGGCCATGGGGTGCGACCGCACGATGTCGCCGACGCGGGACACCAGCAGCTCCGGGCTCGCGCCGACCATGCCCTCGATCGACGTGATCATGCAGCCGGGATAGGTGCGCCGCAGCCGCTCGAGGATCGTGACGCGGTCGAGCGGTGCGTCGGCCTCGATGACGACCTCGCGGGCCAGTACGGCCTTGTGGAGAGCGCTGGCGGCCATCCGGGCGGTGGCCTCGGCCACCGACGCGCACCAGTCGGCGGGTGGGCGCACCGGGCGCACCGAGAAGGCCGATGCCTCGGGTCCCGGCGGCCGTTCGCTGCCGGTCAGCACGTCGGCCACGACCGCGGCCGGATCGGCCGTCCTGCCAGGGTCGTCCGGCGTGACGATGGTGACCCACCGCGTCCCGTCCTCGGCCTTGCCCACGACAACCGTCGGCACCACCAGCACGCCGGCGGCGCCGGGGTCGAAGGGGAGCGCGCCGAAGGCGATCGGGCCCGTCCCGGGCAGTCCCACCTCGTCCTCACCTCCGAGCGCCGCGAGGGCCTCCTGAGCCGCCAGCAAGGAGGTCGCTCTCTCGGCACCCCCCTCGACCCGGAGGCGCAGGGTCACGCCCACGGCGGCGAGCCCTGTGCCGTTCTGCTCGAACAGGAACCCGTCCGCGCCGGCGACCGCCAGCAGGTCGACGTCGTGGTCGAGCCGCCGAGTCGTCGCTCGGAGCGGCGCGGCGTCAGACGACACGGGTGGCGGTGATCAGTTGCGCGATGCCGGTGGACAGCAACTCGCGCTCGACGTCGCCGAATCCCGCCTCGCCCAACCGGGCCAACATGATCTCGGGATCGGGCAGGTAGGCCACCGACTTGGGCAGGTAGCGGTACGCCGCCGGGTCGGACAGCAGGCCGCCGATGCGGGGCACGACCTTGCCGAAGTAGATGCCGTGACCCCACCGCAGCAGCCGGTTGCGGGGCTCGGACACCTCGAGCAGGGCGATGCGCCCGCCGGGGCGGACCACCCGACCCAACTCGTCGAAGAACGCCCCGAGCTCGACCAGGTTGCGGAGCGCGAAGCCGCAGGTGACACCGTCCGCACCGGCGTCGGGTGCGGGCAGGCGCAGGATGTCGGCCTGCGCCAGGGGGGCGTCGGTGCGGGCCGCGGCCAGCATCCCGTAGGACAGGTCGAAGCCGATCGGCCTCAGCCCGGCCGCCGACAGCTCGCGGCAGAAGTCCCCGGTGCCCGCCGCGAGGTCGAGCACCCTCGACCCAGGTGGGAGGCCCAGCTCACGGATCGTGTGGCGCCGCCAGCGCACGTCCATCCGGAACGTCATCACCCGGTTCACCAGGTCGTAGCGAGGGGCGATCGTGTCGAACATCGACCGCACCGCGGCCACCTTCTCCTCGCCTTGGGGCAGGCCCTCCGGGAGGGGCTCGATGTCGGCGCGCGTCACACGGCGATGGTAGGACCCCGCGCCTTCGTGATCGCACTCCGGCGGCGGCGACACCCTCGGGGGCTCAGATGGTCATGGGGACGTCGGCCCGCATCGGCGGGAACAGCACGTCGAGCAGCGGTAGGTCGCGTCCCAGCATCACGTCGTCGACGAGGGCGTCGAGGCCGGCGGCTCCGAAGCGGCCGAGCACGAGGGCGTCGAGCGCATCGGGCGCCACGCCCGCGTGGCCCTCCTCGAACGGGTCCTCGATGGCCGGTCCCCACTCGATGGCGCCGACCGCCCCCCGCTCGTAGGCGATGGTGATCGACCGGTCGTACAGCGACACCACCACCGAACCGCACTCGCCGGCGAACGGCGACGCGGCCAGGCGCTGCGCCAGCACCGGGCGGACGTGGCGCAGGAAGGCAACGGGGTCGGGGATGCGGGTGTAGATGGCCAGGTAGTCCTGGGACGGCTCGCCCGATGCCCGCAGGGCCACGGAGAAGGGGGTGCCGGGCCGGTCGACGATGGCCAGGTCGGGGCCGTGGCCGAGGTGCCGGGGCGGATCCGAGCGGCCGGCATCCCCACGGGCGCCGTCGCGGGCGTACACCAGCAGCGCCCGGGCGGCGCCCACCGAATCGGCCGCCGCCTCGTACATCTCGGCCCGCTCCATCACGCTGTCCGGGTAGCGCTGCACGCGGCCGAAGCCCTCGACCCGCCCCTCGCGCCGGGCCACGAAGAGCTCCTCGCCGTGCCCGGCGGCGTCGCGCACCAGCCACTCCCAGTCGGCGCGCGGTCGCAGGGCCACGAGGTCGGCCGCCTGGTGGCCCTGCGCATGGAGGCGCTCGAGGTCGTCGATGTCGTCGGCGGTCGCGGGGCCCACGATCCAGGGGCCGGTGTCGGCCAGCAGCCGGTCGACGAGCCGGTAGCGGCGTGGGTACTGCAACCCGTACTGGTAGCCCAGCCGCCGGTAGAAGTACGGGATGCCGGTGACCAGCGTCATCAGCTGGCCGAGGGCGGCCGAGCGGGCGTGCAGGGCGTCGAACTGCGCCCGGACCAGGCCGCGCCGCCGGTAGTCGGGGTCGGTGGCCACGTATTCGATCTGGCCCAGCGCGAAGGGCACCGAGCCGTAGCGCGCCTCATGCTCGAGGAGCACGCAGGTGGACACCACCCGGTCGCCGCGGTCGGGGTCCACCACCACGGCCCACTGCTCGGGTCGCTTCAGCAGGTGGCGCACCGCACCGGCCTCGCTGGCACCGTGCGCGGCCACGTTGAGGGCGACGATGTCGTCGCGGTCCTCGTCCCGACCGGCCCGGAGCACCAACCCATCGGCCAGCGGGGTGTCGTCGGCGCTCATGGGCGCGACGCTAGGGCGTCGATCACCGGGTCTCCTGGTGGTTATCCGCCCCTCCTGCAGGGGGTCGCACACCGGACGACGGACAGGGTGCCCGCGTGGCTCGCGCTCCGGAGATCCCGGGACGGCCGTGCGCGTGGGGATCGTCAGGCTGCGTCGGGACGCGGGGTGCCGCAGTGCTTGCAGTTGGGGTAGGCCCGCGAGGTGGGGCGCCCGCACGCGGTGCAGCGCACCACCCGGATCTCGCCCCGCCGCAGCCGGGCGATGCTCGACACCAGGATCCCGCCGATGGCGATGACGATGCCCAGCTCGAGCAGGTCGCGGACGTACTGGGCGGCGAACACGCCCGCCATTCTGTCTGCCTACTGTTGGCCGATGGCCATCGACTTCAGCTTCCCGCCCGAGCTCGACGAGATCCGGATGAAGGTCCGTGCCTTCGTCGACGAGGTCGTGCGCCCGGTCGAGGAGCGGGCGGCCGTCGAGGACTGGGACCGGGGTCAGTGGATCAGGGGCATCGTCGAGATGCGGGGGAAGGCCAAGGAGTGGGGCCTGTGGCTGCCGCACATGCCCGAGGAGTGGGGCGGGATGGGGCTCAGCCACGTGGCCATGGCCAGTGTGTCGGCGGAGGCGGCCCGCGCTCGGATGGGTCCGTTCGCGCTCAACGCCCAGGCGCCGGACGAGGGCAACATGCACACCCTGCTGCACTGGGCCACCGACGCCCAGAAGGAGAAGTACCTGCGGCCGTTGTGCGAGGGAGTGCAGCGGTCGTGCTTCGCGATGACCGAGCCCGAGGTGGCCGGCTCGGACCCCACGCTCATCCAGACCCACGCGTACCAGGACGGTGACGAATGGGTCATCAACGGCCACAAGTGGTTCATCTCCGGTGCCCGCGGAGCGGCGTTCGCGATCCTGATCGCCCGCACCGAGGACGATCCCGACCTGCCCCAGGCCGCCAACTCGGCCTTCCTGGTCGACATCCCCAGTGACGGCTGGGAGGTGGTGCGTGACGTGCAGACGATGTCGGGTGGTCACAACCACTGCGAGATCCGCATCACCGACCTGCGGGTGCACACCGACCAGATGCTCGGTGGCCGCGGTGAGGGCCACCTGCTCGGCCAGGCCCGCCTCGGACCGGCCCGGCTGGCCCACTGCATGCGCTGGATCGGCCAGGCCGAGACCGCCCTCGACATGATGGTGGCCCGCTCCCTGGACCGGTACTCGCACGGCTCCCTGCTGGCCGAGAAGCAGGGCATCCAGTGGATGATCGCCGACTCCACCATGGAGCTCTACCAGGCCAAGCTCATGGTGCTGCACGCCGCCTACCTGATCGACACCGGCCGCGACTTCAAGAGCGAGGTGTCGATGGCCAAGCACCACGTGGCCAACGCCCTCTGGAAGATCATCGACCGGGCCATCCAGGTGCACGGCGCGCTCGGCTACTCCACCGACACGCCCCTCGCCGACATGCTCACCCAGGCCCGCTGGAGCCGCTTCGCGGACGGCGCCGACGAGATCCACCAGATGCGCATCGCCCAGCGCACCATCGCCGCGTACAAGGACCACGGCAGCACCCGCACCGCCACCGGCGACCTGCCGCTCTAGGCAGCGCGGGCCTACGCCCGGGGGCGTGCCGGGTCCCACAGCTGGGTCCGGCCTGGTTCACTCGTCGCCGCCTGCGCCCCGTCAGGGCGGGGGTTGTCGGCGACGGTGAGGCGCCGGTACGCAGTTGCCAGCACAATGCCTGCTCAAGGTCGCCACCATTCGACGTAGTTTGCGCGTGTGCCCTCGGACCGCGTTGCCTCCACGGTTCGACGTGGTGCTGGTGCCGAGGGTTCAGGCCACCTGATCCCGGGTGGGTTGACGGTCTTTCCGATCGCGTACCTGGGCCGATGAGAGGTCTCGGATCGGCGGCGTTGGTCGCAGTGCTCCTCATCGCGGTCGCCGGTTGTCGCTCGGATTCCGCAGACGTCGACGCCGGTCCCGAGCCGGTCGAGCTCCCAGGTCCGGGGACGCCCCTGGACGACGGCTTCACCGTCGTCGCTGGCGCCCGGTTGCTGTTGCTCGACGGCACGGCTGGCGCCAGCAGTCGGGACCTTCCGCTCGAGAGCTGGAGCGCTTCGCTCGACGTCATTGGCGACCCCCTCGAGGTCTACGACGCCTCTGTCGAGCAGGTGCTCGCTACCGGGTTCACGATCACCCGTGGGCGGCAAGGGTGCTCCAGCCAGTACCTCGCCCCGACAGGCGGCGAATCGAGCGGCCGTTACCTCTCATCACGCGAGCCGGCGCCTCCGGGCATGCGACTGGTGAGCATCACCTGCGACCTGTCGGCCCGCCGGGCCGTGGATGAGCGGCTCAGCCTCTGGGTCAATTGGGTCGCGGAAGGCGCGCCGACGATCGTCTCCAACAGCGCTGGACTCGCCTACGAGCGATGGGCGCCCGGAACGCTCCACGAGCAGCGACCGGTCGAGCGGGTCATCAGGTACCCATCGTTGCCCGACGGGTCGATCAACCGGGGCGAGCCGGCGGAGCTGCCCCGCACTGGTGAACCGCTCGGCGACCACCCCGTGGCCGCCCGAGTCACGATCGCCGTGGGCACGGAGCTCGTAGTGCCGGTGATGGATGCCTGTGCGCCGGGGTTCTCGGCCTACCTGGCGGTGACCGGCGATCCCGACCGCGCCTTCGTCGACTACCGCCGGCAGTTGCGCGACCCCGCGGAGTCTGACTCCGAGAACGGGCGCGATTCTGTGCGAGTGGGCGATCACCACCTCCGAATCCGACGCTGGTCGCAGTACGGCGCGAGTGTGGAGCTGGTCCGAGGCATGCCCGGCGGGCTCACCATGCTCAGCGTGAGCTACTGCGAAGGGTGAGCGGCGATGGCGACTTCCTCCGTCGAGGAGGCGTCGACCACGAGTCCCCGGACGTACATGTGGGCACGAAGGTCGTCAGTATCGCTGACGGTCGGCCGCCGGCCCGCCTACTGGCAGACGGTGCCCTCGTCCGGGAGCTCGAGCGTGATCAGGTACTGCGCCACCGCGTCGTCGACGCAGGTGCTGCGGCCCGAGCCGACGTGGCCCTCGGCGTCGAGGGTGAGCAGTCGGCCCTGTTCGAGGTTGTCGGCCACGTCGACCGCCTGCCGGTAGGGCGTGGCGGCGTCGCCGGTGTTGCCCACCACCAGGACCGGCGGTGACCCGGGCGCGGTGACCTCGTGGGGTTCGCCCGACCGTGGGGCCGGCCAGAAGGCGCAGGGCAGGAGCTCGTTGGCCACGGAGGCGCCGGTGCGCGGCGCCACCTCGATCAGTTGGTCGGCGAACTCCCGGTAGGCGGCACCGCCCTCGGGCACCGGGGAGTCGACGCACTCGACCGCGGCGTAGGGGGTGTAGGCGCCGAGGTCGTAGTACTGCTGGGCGAGCTCGCTCAGAGCCTCGCCGTCGCCGGCGTCGGCGTCGGCCAGCGCCTGCCACAGCGCGGCGTCGTCACCCGAGTCGAACTCGTAGGTGACGTAGACCGCGGCGGTCTGCAGCTCGGCCGGGCCCACCTCGCCGTCGCCCCCGGGGAGCGGCTGGTCGTCGATGGCGGTGGCGACCCGGTCGTAGGTGGCCGCGGCGTCGTCGAGCGGGCACGAGGGGTCGTCGTCGCAGGCGGCCAGCACCGAGTCGACCTGGGCCTCGATGGCCTGACCCTGGGTCAACAGGAAGTCGGTGAGCCCCTGGGTGGGGTCGACGACGCCGTCCAGCACCATCGCCCGGGTGCGCTCGGGGAACTGCTCCACGTAGCCGAGGCCCAGCGCGGTGCCGTACGAGAAGCCCGCGTAGGAGATCTGGTCCTCGCCGAGCGCCTCGCGGATGGCGTCCATGTCCTGCACCACGTCGGCGGTTCCGAGGTGGGGGAGGAGCTCGCCGTCCTCCGCGTCGCACTCGTCGGCGACCGCCCGGGCGGCGCGGTCCAGGGCCCGCTGCTCGGTCGCGTCGTCGGGCTGGGGGTCGAGGTCGAGGAAGGGGTCGACCTCGTCGCCGCACTCGAGGGGGTCGCTGTTGCCGACGCCGCGGGGGTCCCAACCGATGAGGTCGAAGCGGTCGAGCACCTCCTGCGGGAACGGGCGGGCCAGCGCGAACTCGACGCCGCTGGCGCCCGGGCCGCCCGGGTTGGTGAGGAGGACGCCGAGGCGCGCGTCGGGATCGGCCGCCGGGATGCGAACCACCGACAGGTCGATCGTGGGCCCCTCCGGCGCCGCATGGTCGAGGGGGACCGCGAGGGTGCCGCACTCCGCCGACCCGCAGGCCGTGAAGTCGATGGCCACGTCGCCCGGGGCCGGGGTGCTCGTGGCCGACCCGTCGGTGGCGGTGGGCTCGGCGGGATCGCCCGGCACCGACGACTGCACCCCGCTGCCGCAGGCGGTGATCGCCGCCGCCGCACAGAGGACGAGCGCGGCAACGGCGAGCGGACGGCGTCTGGGCATCCGCACGAGGCTACGGGCCTCCTAACCTGGCGCCATGTCATCCCCCTTCCACGTCGGCGTGTTCACCCCCCAGGGGTGGAAGACCGAGCTCTCGTCCATCACCGACCCACAGCAGCAGTGGCAGCGGGTGGTCGACACCGCCGTCCTCGCCGAGGAGCTCGGCTACGACTCCATCTGGGTCTACGACCACGTGCACAACGTGCCGGTCCCGTCGAACGAGTCCATCTTCGAGTGCTGGACCACGATGGCTGCGCTCAGCCAGGTCACGAGCCGCATCCGCCTCGGCCAGATGGTCGGCTGCGCCGGCTACCGCAACCCGGGCCTGCTGGCCAAGATCACCTCGAACATCGACGTGATGAGCGGCGGTCGCCTCGACTGGGGGATCGGCGGCGGCTGGTACGACCAGGAGTACAAGGCCTACGGCTACGACTTCCCCGAGGCCAAGGTGCGCCTCGGCATGCTGCGCGACACCGTCGAGATCGTGACGGCCATGTGGCGCGACGCCGAGGCCACCTACGACGGCACCTATCTCTCGGTCGCCGGCGCCCAGTGCGACCCGAAGCCGCTCCAGGACCCCCATCCGCCCATCTGGATCGGCGGCGGCGGCGAGCAGGTCACCCTGCGCATCGTCGCCCGCCTGGCCGACTACTCGAACTTCGGGGGCAAGCCCGACGAGTGGACCCACAAGTGCGAGGTGCTCAAGGGCCACTGCCAGGCCGTGGGACGCGACTACGACGAGATCACCAAGACCTGGTCGCCCGACCTCTTCCTCCGCGAGACCGAGGCCGAGGTGGTCGCGGCCGGCTCCAAGTCGGGCTTCGGCGAGCCGTTCGAGTCGTGGCAGGCGGGCAACCTGGTGGGCACGCCCGAGCAGGTGGCCGAGCGCATCGCCACCTACCGCGAGCGGGACTGTGGCGGCATCGTGGCGTGGTGCTCCGACTACCCCGAGCACGAGACGCTCCGCCTCTTCGCCGAGCTGGTCCTGCCGGCGCTGCGCTGATCGGCAGTCAGCCCAGCGATGACGAGGCGCCGTCGAGCCCCGGCCACCGTCGCGCTCGCCCTCGTGGCCCTCGCCGCCGCGGTGAGCGCCGCCGGCGCGGGCGCGGGCGCACGAGGTGGCCCGGGCATCGGCACGACACCACCGGAGCGTGGTGCGGTCACCGTCGTCGGGTCGGTGGCGGGCGACGACTGGTCGTTGCCACCGGGCACACCGGTGGCAGCCAACTCGGGGTTCTTCTCGGAATCGGCGAGCCCGTCGCGCCACATCGACACCCGGGTGGTCGACATCACCTGGCGCATGGTCGAGCCCGCCGACGGCGTCTGGCGTGACGACCTCGCCGGTGGCGCCGAGGGTGACCCCTTCGCCCCGCTCGCCGACCAGCTCGAGGGCCCGGGGCCGTTCTGGCTGCGGGTGTGGATCAGCAACGTCGACTGGGCGCCGCAATGGGTCGTCGACGACTGCGGTCTCGAGCCCGCGGGCAGGGACGAGTCGGGGCAGGACCACCTGCCGATCTGGGCCCCCTGCTTCTGGGGTCATGCGATGGACCTGTACCACCACCTGCTCGTCGACCTGGGCCTGCGCGACGACCCGCGCCTGATGCTGGCGTACGTGCCCGGGGCGTTCGCCTACACCGAGTTCGACTTCGACGTGCCCGAGCAGGCCGTGGCCGCCGGCACGCTGACCGTGCCGCAGTTCACCACCTGGTTCGCCCAGATGGTCGGCGATCTCACCGGGCTCATGGGGGACCTGGCGAACAAGCTCGTGTTCACCGGCGAGGACCACCCGTTCGCCTCGAACTTCGGGACGGCGGACGATCTGCTGGCCCGCCAGGCGGTGAGCGCCGGCATGGGGGTGCGCACCGGCATCTCCGAACTGTCCAACTTCCACCTGGACGAGGTGCCCGCCTACGGCACCACCATCGGCCCCGACGGCCACCTGGTCACCGACGAGGACTGGGTGCTCCGCGACCCGGACCGCATCTCGGCGGCGGAGCACGAGTGCTTCAACGATTGTGGGTTCCACGCCGACCAGCTGGGCTACGCCATCCGGCAGGCCAACCTGCACGCCCTGGCTGCCCTGCGCACGAACTGGATGTACGTCGTGCCCCACGACAGCTACCTCGATCGGTTCGCCGCCCACTGGAACTGGGTGCGCCACAGCCTCGGGCAGCGGGCGGGCACGTCCGCCGATGCCTGGGTGGCCCTCCGGCGGGCCGACGACATGTTCTGGGCCGACGACGACCAGGCTGCCGGCGCGGGTGTCGACTGGGCGAGACGCCCCCAGGTGCGCAACCTCGAGCGCTGGATCACCCAGACCGACGCCGTCGAGGGGTGCCACAGCCGCCTGGGCCACGAGGTGCACGTGGGCGAGCTCGCGCCGGAGAACGGCACCGCCATCGAGGGCCGGCGCACCGACGGGGCGCACGGGCAGAACCACCTGTGCCTCCGGGTCGACGACGCGTTCGTCGACCCAGACGCCACGGTGAGCGTCGACGTGCTGGTGACCTACCTCGATCGTGGGCGAGGTACCTTCCGACTGATGGTGCCGGACGTCGGTGGCCGGATGCGCTCACCCGAGGTCGCCCTCACCGACTCGGGCCGGCGCCGCACGGTGCGCTTCCACATCGAGAACGGGCGGTTCGACGCGTCGTTGCCCGGCGCGGTCGACCTGCGGATCAGCCGGGTGCGCGGCGACGACGTGGACGTGCAGTTCGTCCGCGTCGTGAAACCCTGACCGAGCCCCCAGCCGAAGCTCCGACCGTCACTCGTAGTAGCGGTAGACCACCTCGGCCACACACGACGGCTTGGGCGCGCCCTCGACCTCGAACGTGAGCTTCATGGCCACCTGGCAGCCCCCGGTCACCTCGTCCACCGACACCAGTTCGGCGCCGGCCCGCAGCTTCGCGCCCACCGGTACGGGTGACGGGAAGCGCACCTTCTCACAGCCGTAGTTCACGCCCATCGAGAATCCGTGCACCTCGACGATCTGCGGCAGCAGTGAGGGCGCCAGCGAGAGGGTGAGGTAGCCGTGGGCGATGGGGCCGCCGAAGGGGCCGCTCTTGGCCCGCTCGGGGTCGACGTGGATCCACTGGTGGTCGCCGGTGGCGTCGGCGAAGAGGTTCACCTGCTCCTGGGTGATCTCCAGGTACGGGCTGAAGCCGAGGTGCTCGCCCACCTTGGCCTTGAGGTCGTCGATGCCGTTCAGGACGGTGGTCATGCCCCGATCATGCCCTGACCGGATGGCTCGGAACCAGCTACTGGAACCAGATCCGCTGGTAGTCGCGGCTCTGGGGGTGGATCAGGAGCGCGAAGAGGGCCACCGGGAACATCGCCTCGATGATGAGGGTCATGCTCAGACCGCTGACGATCAGCGCGAACACGAGGGCGACGACCGGCAGCGCCGCCAGCACCACGCCCAGCACGTAGCCCCACTTCCGCTCGTTGGCGATGCCGTAGCCGGCGGCCACGTTGCCCGCGGCGAGCGCCAACAGGATGGGGTTGCCGAGGCCGCCGAAGAGCACGCTGAACGCCGCGCTGATATAGAGCAGGAACACGGCGATCTGGAGGGTCTGCGGTTGCGAGGCATTGGTCCACCGGCGGGTCTGCATGGCTGACAGTCTGGCAGGGCACCTGGCCGGTTTGATACTCGCCGCCGGTGCCGGGACGCGCCTGCGCCCCCTCACCCGCGAGCGCCCGAAGGCCCTCTGCCCCGTGGGTGGCGTGGCGTTGGTCGACCTGGCCATCGCCCGGGTCGCACCGCTCGTCGGCGACCTCGCGGTCAACGTGCACCACGGCCGGGAGCTACTCGAGGAGCACCTCGCCGACCGGGTGCACGTGTCGATCGAGGCCGAGCGGGCGCTGGGCACCGCCGGGGCCGTCGGCGCGCTGCGCGAGTGGGTGGCGGGGCGCGGGCTCGTCGTGGTGAACGCCGACGCGTGGTGCCCCGGGCCGCTCGACGCCCTGGTCGACGGGTGGGACGGCGACCGGGTCCGCGTGCTGGTCGTGGGTGCCGACGAGCTCAGCCCCCGGGCGTCGATCGCCGGCAGCCTGCTGCCCTGGACCGCCGTCGAGGCGCTGGACGCCGAGCCCTCGGGGCTGTACGAGCGGTGCTGGCGGCCGGTGGCCGACCGGGGGGCGCTGGAGGTGGTCCGCCACGAGGGCGCGTTCGTGGACTGCGGCACCCCGGCCGACTACCTGGCGGCCAACCTGGCCGTGTCGGGTGGGGTGTCGGTGATCGGCGCCGGCGCCGAGGTCGCCGGCGTCGTGGAGCGTTCGGTCGTGTGGGACGGAGCGGTGGTGCACGAGGGGGAGGTGCTGCGCGACGCCGTGCGCACCACCGGGGGCCTCACCGTGCTCGTGCGGTAGGCGGCCGCCGACCGGGCTGGGCCACGTGGGTGGCGCGCAGCTGCCCGCAGGCGGCGTCGATCGACGTCCCCCGGTTGCGCCGGACCGTGGCGTTGGCGCCGAGGCCGGCGAGCCGCTCCGCGAAGGCCGCCACCCGATCGGGCGCGCTGCCCCGAGTGGCGTAGCCGGCCGTCGGGTTGAGCGGGATCAGGTTGACGTGGGCGCGGAGGGACCGGGCGAAGTCGGCCAGCTCGGCGGCATCGCCGGGCCGGTCGTTCACGCCGTCGATGAGGGCCCATTCGAGCGACAGGCGCCGGTTCTTGGCGGCCAGGTACTCGGTGCACGCCTGGTGCAGCACCTCGAGGGGATAGCGCCGGTTGATGGGCACCAGCTGGTCGCGTAGGGCGTCGTTCGCCGCGTGGAGCGACACGGCCAGGTTCACCGGCAGGTCCTCGCCCGCCATCCGGCGGATGCCGGGCACGACACCGACGGTCGACACGGTGAGGTGGCGGGCCGAGAGCCCCAGCTGCCCGTGGAGCAGCCGGACCGCGTCCCAGGTGCGGTCGTAGTTGGCCAAGGGTTCGCCCATGCCCATGAACACCACGTTGGACAGGCGCCGCGGTGCGGCCGCGGCCCGGGCCCGCACCACCTGCTCGACGATCTCACCGACGGTGAGGTTGCGGTCGAAGCCGGCCTGGCCGGTGGCGCAGAACCCGCACGCCATGGCGCACCCCGCCTGCGTGCTGATGCACACGGTGGAGCGCCCGGGGTAGTGCATCAGCACCGTCTCCACCTGATGGCCGTCGGCGAGGCCCCAGAGCCACTTGACGGTGTCGCCTCCGTCGCCCACCGACTCGGTGATCGGTGCCAGGGCCGCCGGGAGGGCCTCGCCGAGTCGGGCCCGCAGGGCGGCCGGCAGGTTGGTCATCTCGTCGGGGCCGACGCCCCGCTCGTAGAGGCCTTGCCACACCTGATCGACCCGGTAGCCCGGCTCGTCGGCCAGCAGCTCGGCGAGGGCGGCCCGGGGGGTGTCGTAACGGCTGGCCACCCCTCCGAGGGTAGGGGTCGCGTCCGGGCCCTCCCTATAACGTGAGCCGCGTGACCACGGCAGCCGACGGCGATCATGAGCGATCGCGGGACGAGACGCTCGTCGACCCCACGCCCGAGGGGCCGGTCCCCAAGCACAAGCACCGCGACGTGCAGGGCGGGGTGGCGAGGGCCGCGGTGTTCGGGGCCAGCGACGGCCTGGTGTCGAACGTCTCGCTCATCCTGGGGGTGGCCGGCGCCAACCCCGGTGCCGGGGTGGTGCGCCTCGCCGGCCTGGCCGGTTGGATCGCCGGTGCCATCTCCATGGCGGCCGGCGAGTACGGCTCCATGAAGGCCCAGACCGAGCTGCTCGAGTACGAGCTGAACCTGGAGCGCATCGAGCTGCGCCGCAACCCGGGCGTCGAGACCCGGGAGCTGGCCGAGCTGTACGAGGAGCGGGGGATCGCCCCCGACCTGGCCTACGACCTGGCCCGATCGATGATGCGCGACCCCGAGCTGGCCCTCGAGACCCACGCCCGCGAGGAGCTGGGCATCGACCCTGGTGCCCTCGGCTCACCGGGGGGCGCCGCGCTGGCCTCGTTCGGCACCTTCTCGGTGGGGGCGCTGCTGCCCCTGCTGCCCTGGCTGTTCGGTGGTGGCGCCGGCGCGGTGGTGGCCTCGGTCGTCCTCGGTGTCATCGGGGCGGCCACGGTCGGCGTGCTGCTGGCCCGTTCCACCCACGGCTCCTATCCCCGTCTCATCCTCCGCTACGTGGGCATCGCCGTGCTGGCCAGCAGCGTGACCTACCTGGTGGGATCACTGGTCGGGGTGTCGACCGCCTGAGCATCGATCGCGCACGCACCCACCCAGGCCGCCGGGCGGTTCAATCGGGTGCCGCGAAGACGACGTCGCGCGAGACGGTGACGAACCCGAGGTCGCGGTAGAGGCGCACCGCCGGCGTGTTGTCCGCGTCGACGTACAGCATCCCCACGCCGAGCCCGGCGGCGTGGAGCCACGCGAGGCCGGCCACGACGAGCGCCCGGCCGAGGCCGCGCCCGTGGGCGTCGGGATCCACGCCGATCACGAAGATCTCACCCACGGGCGGGTCGGTGTCGGCGTGGACCTTGGTCCAGCAGAACCCGTCGACGCCGCCGTCGTGCTCGTGGAGCAGGAACCCCTCGGGGTCGAACCACGGCTCGGCCTCGAGGGCGGCGAGTCGCTCGAGGCTCTGGCCGCCCTGGTCGGGGTGGCGGGCGAAGGCGCGGTTGTTCACCTGGAGCCAGGCCGCCTCGTCCTGGCCGGGCACGAACGGGCGCCACTCGATCGGCTGGCGCTCGTCGCGGCCGGCGGTGGCCTGGTCGAGGGGGAGCGGGCGCCGCATCTGCCACAGCTCGCGGACGGCGACGAAGCCCAGGGCGGCGGCGACCGCGTGGTCGTCGGGACGCGCGCCCCGGACGAACCACCGCCGTGGGCGACCACCACCCTCGGCGGCGAGGGCGCCCACGAGGTCGGCGACGAGGGTGGGCCGGTCGTCGACGCCGTCGTCGACCTCGACGTGGAGCGTGTCGTCCTCGGCGCACCAGGCGTACGCGACCGGGGACTCGTCGGCCGCCACGGCCCAGGTGCGAGCGGGCGATCCGTCGCCCGGATGGCCGGCGCGGAGCGAGATGGAGGGTGGCATCGCCGGTAGCCTCCCACGCGGTGACCAGACCGAGATCCCCGCGCGGCCGCGCCCGCGAGACCCGGCTGCGTCTCACCGAGGAGTACCCCGACGCACGGTGCGAGCTGGACCACGACTCGCCCTACCAGCTGCTGGTGGCGACGATCCTGTCCGCCCAGTGCACCGACGCCCGGGTGAACATGGTCACGCCGTCGGTGTTCGCCCGCTACCCCACGCCGGAGGACCTGGCCGAGGCCGAGCCCGCCGAGCTCGAGCGGCTCATCCACTCCACGGGCTTCTTCAGGAACAAGGCGAAGAGCCTGCTCGGGATGGCCAACGCCCTGGTCGATCGCCACGACGGCCAGGTGCCGAGCTCGATGAAGGAGTTGGCGGCGTTGCCGGGCGTGGGGCGCAAGACGGCCAACGTGGTGCGCAGCGTGGCCTTCGACCTCCCGGGCCTCCCCGTGGACACCCACGTGGGCCGGTTGTCGCGCCTGCTCGGTCTCACCACCGAGACCGACGCGGTGAAGGTCGAGCACGAGCTCAACGCCATGGTGCCCGCCGCCGAGCGGGGCAGGTTCAGCCTCCGCCTCATCCTGCACGGTCGCCGGGTGTGCATCGCCCGCCGGCCCCGCTGCGAGGACTGCGTGCTGAACGACTTCTGTCCGTCGTCGCGGGTGTGACGGTGACAATTGTCGAAAATTTTGGACGCAGGGTGCGTGTGTCGCGGCGGTGAGTGGGGTTAAGATCTGGTCAACCAGGTTCCCGCCACCTGGTAGAAGGCGACAGACGGGTCCGCCGCCCGATGTCGCCCGCGCCGGCGCCCCGCAAGGGGCGCCGGTGACGTTTTCGGGCCGGCCCGCCCGGGCGCCGGCGACGGTGGCGGGGTGTCAGGCGAGGTGCCGGACCACCGCGGCCAGTCGCCGGGCGGCCGCTTGGAGTGACCGTTCCACCTCGTACAGGTCGCCGGCCAGGTCGTCGCGGCCGTCACGCCGCAGATCGTCGGCGGCGTCGGACACGCGCTGGATCATCTCGCCGAGGCCCGTGGCCACCGACGACAGCTGGGCGGAATCTGGGCTCACGGGATCGGTACCTCGGTCGGACGCACCGCCCCTGTCTATCCGCGCCCGCTGAAACCGGTCGGATGCGGGCCCGGCGCGCCGGTACCGTGATGCCTCCATGCGCCGCCCCCGCCCCGTCCGGCCCTCGCCGTGTTGAACCGTCTCGATCTCCGCGGGGCCGGTGGCGACCTGCGTGCCCTGCTCCCACGCCCCGACGTGGGTAGGGAGGAGCCGGTCGCGGCGGTACGGGCCATCATCGCCGACGTCCGGGCCCGGGGCGACGACGCCCTGCGCGAGCTCACCGAGCGCTTCGACGGGGTCGCTCCCGACTCGCTCCGGGTTCCCGCCGCCGACCTCGACCGGGCGCTGGCCGGCCTCGACGCCGACCTGCGCGGTTCGCTCGAGTCGGCCGCGGCCGGCATCGCCGACTTCCAGCGCTCGCAGGTGGGCGCCGAGCACGACTACCACCGGGGCGGCCTGCACATCCGCGACCTGCGCCGCCCGGTCGACCGTGCCGGGCTCTACGTGCCGGGCGGGCGGGCGGTCTACCCCTCCACCGTGCTCATGACCGCGCTCCCGGCCCGGGCCGCCGGCGTCGGCGAGATCGCGCTGTGCGTCCCGCCCGACCGGACGGGGCACGTTCCTTCGGTCACGCTCGCCGCGGCTGCGCTGGCCGGCGTCGACGAGGTGTACGCGGTCGGCGGCGCCCAAGCCATCGCGGCCATGGCCTACGGCACCGACACGATCGCCCCGGTCGACGTCATCGTGGGGCCGGGGAACGTCTACGTGTCGGTCGCCAAGCGCGAGGTCGCCGGCGTCGTCGGCGTGCCCTCGGCCTTCGCGGGTCCCTCCGAGATCGTCGTGGTGGCCGACGACAGCACCCCGCCGACGTTCGCCGCCATCGACCTGATCGTGCAGGCCGAGCACGGCCCCGGCGGCCTGGCCTGGCTGCTCACGTGGTCGGCCGAGGCGCTCGAGGCCATCGTGGCGGAGGTCGACCGCCTCACCGCCGCCGCGCCGCGCCGCGACGAGATCCTCTCCACCTTCGCCGAGGGCGGATACGCCGTGCTCGTCGACTCGCCCGAGCAGGCCCTCGAGGTGGCGAACCTGATCGCCCCGGAGCACCTGCAGCTGATGAGCGAGGCGCCCGAGTTGCTGGTGCCGCTCGTCCGTCACGCCGGGGCGGTGTTCACCGGCCCGCTGGCACCGGCGTCGGTGGGCGACTACCTCGCCGGTCCCAGCCACGTGCTCCCCACGGCCGGCACCGCCCGCTTCTCCGGGGCGCTCACGGTGGACGACTTCCAGAAGCGGCTGCACGTGATCTCGCTCGACCGGGACGCCTTCGCCGAGGCCGCTCCGGTGGTCGCCGCGATCGCGTCGGCCGAGGGGCTCGAGGCCCACGCCGAGTCGGTCCGGCTGCGTCAGGGTTGGACGCCATGACGGTCGCTCCCCGCGACGACCTGGTCGCGCTCGAGGGCTACCACTCGCCTCAGGTCGAGGTCGAGGTCCGCCTCAACACCAACGAGTCGCCCGCGCCGCCGCCGGACGGGTGGGTCGCCGAGGTCCAGCGGGCGATCGCCGACGTCGAGTGGCACCGGTACCCCGACCGGGCCGCGTCGGCGCTGCGGGCCACCATCGCCGAGGGCCACGGCGTGGCGCCCACCCAGGTGTTCGCCGCCAACGGCTCGAACGAGGTGCTCCAGTGCCTCCTCCTCACCTACGGCGGTCCCGGGCGGTCCGTGGGCGTGTTCGAGCCGACCTACGCGCTGCACTCCCACCTGGCCCGCATCACGGGCACGGCGGTGCACGTGGGCGAGCGCGCCGCCGACTTCTCGCTCGACCCCGCCGAGGTCGAGCGCGTCGTGGGTGGCCTGCGACCGACGGTCACGTTCCTGTGCTCGCCCAACAACCCCACCGGCATGGTCGAGACCGAGGCGACGGTGCGCTCGGTGCTCGAGCAGGTCGAGGCGGTCGACGGTCTGCTGGTGGTGGACGAGGCCTACGGCCAGTTCGCCCCCTGGTCGGCGCTCACGCTCGTCGACGAGCGCCGGCCGCTGTGCGTCACCCGCACGTTCTCCAAGACCTGGTCGATGGCGGCGGCGCGCCTGGGCTACGTCGTCGGCCCCGACTGGCTGATCGCGGAGCTCGACAAGGTGACGCTGCCCTACCACCTCGACGCGGTGAAGCAGGCCGCCGGGCGCCTGGCCCTCGGCCACCGCGACGAGATGGACCGCCGGGTCGCCGCGATCGTCGAGGAGCGGGGCCGACTGGTGGCCCGCCTGGCCGACCTGGACGTCGACGTGTGGCCGTCGGGCGCGAACTTCGTGCTGTTCCGTCCCCGTTCGGGTGACGGTGACACGGTGTGGCGGGCGCTCGTCGAACGCTCGGTGCTGGTCCGCAACTGCGCGTCCTGGCCTCGCCTCGACGGGTGCCTGCGCGTCACCATTGGCACACCGGACGAGGACGACCGATTCCTCGCCGCCCTGGAGGATGTCCTCTCATGAGCGCAACGACGGCCCGGGACTCCCGGCCACGCCAGGGGCACGGAGCATGAGCCGCTTCGCGAGCCGCGAACGGCGCACGAAGGAGACGGCCATCGATCTCGAGATCGATGTCGACGGCACGGGCATCGTCGAGATCACCACCGGCATCCCGTTCTTCGACCACATGCTCAGCCAACTCGGCCGCCACGGCGGCTTCGACCTGCGCATCCATGCGGTGGGCGACCTCGAGATCGATGCCCACCACACGGTGGAAGACGTCGGCATCGCGCTGGGTGAGGCCCTGGCCGAGGCCCTGGGCGACAAGGCCGGCGTGCGTCGGTTCGCCTCGTCGTCGGTCCCGCTCGACGAGGCCCTCGTCGAGGTCGCCCTCGATCTGTCCGGCCGTCCCTACCTGCACTACGAGGTCGAGTTCCCCGGCGAGAAGATCCTGAGCGACCCGCCGTTCGACCCTCAGCTCATCGAGGAGTTCTGGCGGGCCTTCGTGGTGGCGTCGGCGATGACCCTGCACATCACCAAGCGCCGGGGCAAGAACACCCACCACATCATCGAGGCCACCTTCAAGGGGGTCGCCCACTCGCTGCGCAACGCAGTGCGCATCGAGGGCAGCGGCGTGCCCTCCACGAAGGGCACGCTGTGAGTGGGCCGGTCATCGCCGTGGTCGACTACGGCATCGGCAACCTGCGCTC
The DNA here is from genome assembly GCA_044221555.1 of Acidimicrobiales bacterium. Classification (GTDB taxonomy): domain Bacteria; phylum Actinomycetota; class Acidimicrobiia; order Acidimicrobiales; family DATDAH01; genus JAEUJM01. The sequence continues at coordinate 407,072 of JBGAOY010000001.1, read as the reverse complement.
GGCCCAGAAGGCGTTCGAGCACGTGGGCGCCGACGCCCGACTCACCGCGGACCGGCACGTGATCGACACCGCCGACGCCGTGGTGATCGCCGGGGTGGGCAACTTCGGACGCTGCATGGAGGCCCTGCACGACGGCGACCTGGCCGGCCCCACGCTGGCCGCGGTCGAGTCGGGCCGGCCGGTGCTGGGCATCTGCGTGGGCATGCAGATGCTCTACGAGGCGTCCGAGGAGGCGCCCGACACCGCCGGCCTCGGGGTCCTGCCCGGCACGGTGCGGCTGCTCCCCGACACCGAGAAGCGCCCCCAGATACAGTGGAACGTGCTCGAGCGCCGGGGGCCGTCCGGGCTGCTCGACGGCATCGCCGACCCGATGTGGATGTACTTCGTGCACTCCTACGCCCCGCCTCCGGGCGACGCGGTCGTCGCCACCTGCGACTACGGCGGGCCGGTGACCGCCGCTGTCGAGCAGGGCAACGTGTGGGCGACCCAGTTCCACCCCGAGAAGTCGAGTGCGAAGGGCCTCGCGGTGCTGGCCAACTTCGCCAGGGCCGCGGCGCGCCAGGCGCGCGGTGCTCGGCAGCCGGCCTGATGGACCTGTACCCCGCCATCGACCTGCGCGGTGGCAAGTGCGTGCGCCTGTACCAGGGCGACTACGCGCAGGAGACCGTGTACGGCGACGACCCCGTCGCCCAGGCGTGTCGCTTCGCCGACGAGGGCGCACCGTGGATCCACGTGGTCGACCTCGACGGTGCCCGCAGCGGCACCCCGGCCCACACCGAGCAGATCGCGGCCATCGCCGCGGCGGTCGACGTGCCGGTGCAGACCGGAGGGGGCATCCGCGACGAGGCCGCCGCCGACCGACTCTTCGACGCCGGCGTGGCCCGCGTCGTCCTGGGCACCGTCGCCCTCGAGCAGCCCGACCTCGTCGCCCGCCTCGCCGCTCGCCACCCCGTCGCGGTCGGTCTCGATGCCCGCGGCGGCCGGGTGGCGGTTCGCGGGTGGGAGTCCACCTCCGAGCGCTCGGTGTTCGAGGTCGCTCGTGAGTTCGCCGAGGTGGGCATCGCCGCCGTGGTGGTCACCGACATCGGGCGCGACGGCACCCTCGAGGGGCCCGACCTGGCGGGGCTGGGCGAGATGCTGGCGGCGACCGACGTCGACGTGATCGCGTCGGGTGGCGTGGGCGCGGTGGCCGACCTCGAGTCCCTCGGTGCCCTGCAGGTCGGCGGGCGCCGCCTCAGCGGGGCGATCGTCGGCCGGGCCCTCTACGAGGGCGCGTTCACGCTCGGCGCCGCGCTCGCGGCGTCGAGCGGGGGCTGACGTGCGCACCGCCCGCATCATCCCGTGCCTCGATGTCGACAACGGCAGGGTCGTCAAGGGGGTCAATTTCGTCGACCTGGTCGATGCCGGCGACCCGGTCGAGTTGGCGGCCCGCTACGACCAGGAGGGTGCCGACGAGGTCGTCTTCCTGGACATCACCGCCTCGTCCGACGATCGCGACACCATCGTCGACGTGGCCCGGCGCACCGCGGAGCAGGTGTTCATCCCGTTCACCATCGGCGGCGGCATCCGCTCGGTCGACGACGCTCGCCGCCTCCTGCGGGCCGGCGCCGACAAGGTGTCGATCAACACCGCGGCCATCGAGCGGCCCGACCTGATCACCGAGCTCGCCACCGAGTTCGGCGCCCAGTGCGTGGTGGTGGCCATCGACGCCCGCCGCGCCGAAGCGGGGACGGACGGTCCCGCGTTCGAGGTGTACACCCACGGAGGGCGCCGCCCGACCGGGCTCGACGCGGTGGCGTGGGCGGTCCGGTGCGAGGAGCTGGGGGCGGGCGAGATCCTGCTCACCTCGATGGACCGCGACGGCACCCGGGACGGCTTCGACCTCGAGCTCACCAGTGCGGTCGCCGCCGCCTGCGGTGTGCCCGTCATCGCCAGTGGGGGGGTCGGCTCGCTGCAGCACCTGGCCGACGGCGTGCTGCGGGGCAGGGCCGACGCGGTGCTGGCCGCGTCGATCTTCCACTTCGGTGAGCACACCGTGGGCGAGGCCAAGGACCACCTGGCGGCGCAGGGCATCGCCGTGCGCCCCCGGTGACCGGTCGCCGGGTGTTCCGTGGCGCGCGGGCGCCCGGTGCGCTGTTGGTGGCGGGTGCGCTCCTGGTGGCGTCCTGCAGCAGCGGAGGCGGCGGGTCGACGGATGCGGACGGGACCTCGGGGTCGGGTGGCACCGGCCCGTCGGTCACCGACACGAGCGTGGCCACCGACGCCTCGCTGATCCCGCCCACCGGCGCCACCAGCCCCACCAGCGGCCCGCCCAACACCGACCCGCTGGCCGGTGCCACCGCGCCCGACGGCGCGACCTGCCAGGACCACGGCGATCCGAACCCCGAGTCTGTGGCGCGCCACCTCGAGCTGCGGGTGCAGTTGCGGGAGACCCTCGAGTCCGGGCGTGTCCGTTGGGAGCTCACGGTCGCCAACCGGGGCGACACCGCGGCGACGCTCGTGTACCCGACGGCGCAGGACGCCGATGTCGTGCTGCGCCACGACGGCGAGGTCGCCTACCGCTGGAGTGCGGGCCGGGTGTTCGCCCAGCAGCAGCGCTGCCAGCTCATCGGCGCCGGCCAGGAGTACCGCCTCGCGCTGACGGGAAGCCCCCTCGACGTCGAGCCGGGGGACTACCGGCTCGAGGCCTCGCTGGCGGCCGATCCCGCCCCGGCGCCGGTCCGGCTCGGTGTCACCGTGGTCGAACCGGACGGGAACTGACGGCCGGTACGGTGACTCGGATGTCAGCGAAAGGATCGGCGGGGCCCGCCGAGGACGACGGCGACGACAAGCTGCCGATCAAGATGCTGAACGACCGCATCCTGGTGCAGACCTCCAGCGAGGGCGAGCGGCGGTCGAGCGGCGGCATCGTCATCCCCGCCACCGCGCAGGTGGGCAAGCGCCTGGTGTGGGCGGAGGCCGTCGCCGCCGGCCCCAACGTGCGCAGCGTCGAGCCTGGCGACCACGTGCTGTTCAACCCCGAGGACCGCTTCGAGGTCGAGGTCCGCGGCCAGGACTACGTCATCCTCCGTGAGCGCGACATCCACGCCGTGGCCGCCCCCCGCCTCGACGAGGGCAGCACTGGCCTCTACCTGTGAGCTTCGTGGCCGAGCCCGTGGGGGCGACCGCCGAGCAGTTGGCCGCGGTGAACTACAACGACGACGGATTGGTCGCGGCCATCGTGCAGGACGCCGAGAACGGCCAGGTCCTGATGATGGCGTGGATGAACGCCGAAGCGCTGGCCAAGACCCTGGAGACCGGCCGGACCTGGTTCTGGAGCCGCTCCCGCCAGGAATTCTGGTGCAAGGGCGAGACGTCGGGCGACCGCCAGTACGTGCGGGCCGCGTTCTACGACTGCGACGGCGACGTGCTGCTCTTCATCGTCGACCAGGAGGGCCGCGGCGCCTGCCACACCGGCGAGCGCACCTGCTTCTACCGGGCCTTCGGCCCTGCCCCTGACAGCTCCGAGGAGACCGGTGTTCCACCCGAGTAGGGACGAGTTCCACACCCTGGCCCGCGACCACAGCGTGGTGCCCGTGTGGCGTGAGCTGCTGGCCGACATGACCACGCCCGTCGCCGCCTTCGCCCGCCTGGTGGGGGACGGCCCCGGCTTCCTGCTGGAGTCCGTCGAGCACGCCGAGCGGTGGAGCCGCTTCTCGTTCGTGGGACGGAACCCGCTCTGCACCATCGTGGCCCGGGACGGCCGCCTCGACGTCGACGGGGACCTGCCCGCCGGCGTCCCGACCGACCAGGGCGTGTTGGCCGCCCTCGAAGCGCTGCTCGAGCGCTACCGGTCGCCTCGCCTGCCCGACCTGCCGCCACTGCACGGGGGGGTGATCGGCTACCTCGGCTACGACGTGGTGCGGGAGGTCGAGCACCTGCCCGATGTGCCCCCCGACGACCTCGGCCGGCCCGACGCGGTGCTGTCGGTCATCGGGCAGCTGGCGGCGTTCGACCACTGGCGGCAGCGGGTCACGCTGATCGACAACGTCATCGTCGAGCCCGGTGCCGACGAGGCGGTCCTCGACGCCGCCTACGACGCCGCGGTGGCCCGCCTGCAGCAACTGGCCGAGGACGGCGCCCGTCCCCTCGCCGAACCGCTCGTCGACCCGCCGGACCCGAACGACCCGCTGCCCGAGGTCACCTCGACGATGGGGGCCGAGCTCTACACCGCCGCGGTCGACGTGGCCAAGGAGCACATCCTGGCCGGCGACATCTTCCAGGTGGTCCTGGCCCAGCGCTTCGACCTGCAGCTCGACGCCGACCCGTTCGACGTCTACCGGGTGCTGCGCCAGGTGAACCCCAGCCCCTACATGTACTTCCTGCGCCACCCCGAGGTCACGATCGTGGGGTCGTCCCCCGAGCCGATGGTGCAGCTCCTCGACGGCCGGGTGGTGTCGCGCCCGATCGCCGGCACCCGGCCCCGTGGGCACACCGACGACGAGGACCGCCGCCTGGGCGCGGAGCTGGCCGAGCACCCCAAGGAGCTGGCCGAGCACGTCATGCTGGTCGACCTGGCCCGCAACGACGTGGGCCGGGTGGTCGAGTACGGCACCGAGAAGGTGGACGAGATGATGACGCTCGAGCGCTACAGCCACGTGATGCACCTCACCTCGCAGGTGTCGGGCACGCTGGCCGAGGGTCGCACCCCGATCGACGTGCTGCGGGCCACGCTGCCGGCGGGCACGGTGTCGGGCGCGCCCAAGGTCCGGGCCATGGAGATCATCGACGCCCTCGAGCCCACCAAGCGGGGGCCGTACGCCGGCGTGGTGGGCTACCTCGACTTCTCGGGCAACATCGACACCGCCATCGCCATCCGCACCATGGTGATCGGGCCCGACGGCGTCGCCTCGGTGCAGGCGGGTGCCGGCGTCGTCGCCGACAGCGACCCGATGGCCGAGCACGAGGAGTGCGAGAACAAGGCCCGGGCCCTGCTGGCGGCGGTGCCGGCGGCCCGGCGGATGAGCCGCGGCGGCGCCGTGGTCGGCGAGCGGGAGGCGAGGTGACCGCTGTGTTCGCGATCGATGACGAGGCGGCGGCGGACCAGGAGGCGCTGCGCCACGACGTGGGCGCGGTGCTCACCGATCGAGAGGTGGTGGAGGTGTGCGGGGCCGACGCCGCCACCTACCTGCAGGGCCAGCTGAGCCAGGACGTGACCGCGCTCGTCGACGGTGGATCGGCGTGGACCTTCGTGCTGCAGCCCGACGGCAAGGTCTCGGTGTGGGCGCGGCTGATCCGCCTCGCCGAGGATCGCTACGTCCTCGATGTCGACGCCGGCGCCGGTGAGGTGCTCGTGGCCCGCCTGGAGCGCTTCAAGCTGCGGGTCGACGTCACCGTCGCGCTGCTGCACTGGCGCGTGGTGGCGGTGCGCGGCCCCCGCAGCAGCTCGGTCGACACCGCCGACGCCGTGACCGCCGATCCCGGGTGGCCGGGCGTCGAGGGCATCGACCTCCTGGGCCCGGCCGTGGGCGTGCCCGACGGGGTGCGCGAGTGCTCGCTCGAGGCCTACGACGCGGTGCGCATCGAGGCCGGGGTGCCGGCGATGGGGGCCGAGCTCACGGATCGCACCATCCCGGCCGAGGCCGGCGTGGTGGGGCGCTCGGTGAGCTTCACCAAGGGCTGCTACACGGGCCAGGAGCTCACCGCCCGCATCGACAGCCGCGGCGGCAACGTGCCCCGACACCTGCGGGGCCTGGTGGTGGACGGCCCGCAGCCGCCGGTCGGAGCCGAGGTGGTGATCGACGGCGAGGTCGTGGGGGCCGTGACCAGCGCGGCGCCGTCGGCGGCGCTGCAGGCGCCGGTCGCGCTCGCCTACGTGGGCAGGGGGGTCGAGCCGCCGGCCGCCGCCGAGTTGCGTTGGGAGGGCGGGCGGGCCGGCGCCGAAGTGCGGGCCCTGCCCCTCCTACCATTGGTGGGGTGAACCACTACGAGGTGCTGGGCGTGCCGCCCACGGCCGACGCGGCCATGGTGCGGCGCGCCTACCTGCGCCTCGCCCGCACCCACCACCCCGACTACCACGTGGGTGACGAGGTGGGCCGGCGCCGGGCCGAGCGCACCATGCAGCGGGTCAACGAGGCCTGGGCGGTGCTGGGCGACGACACCAAGCGGCGCGCCTACGACCGCACCCTGCCGGCCGAGACCCGGCCGACGGGGCCCCGCCCCGGTTTCGAGCCCAAGCCGGGGCCGCCGCGTGCCGGTCGCCGGGACTGGCGCCAGGACGAGGCCGACGACGTCGCCGCCGACCTCCTGGACACCGATCCCATCACCGATGCCCAGGTCCGGGGATCGTGGACCCTCGTGCCCGTGGGCCTGTTCGCGGGCTCGGTGGTCCTGTTCGCGGTGGCGATGGTGCTTCAGGCGGCCCCGTTGCTGGCCCTGGCCGTCATGATGTTCCTGGGGTCGATGCTGGGCTTCGTGTTGCTGCCGTTCGTGGCCATGGCGGCCAGCCGCAGCGACGACCTGGCCGACGGCGGCCGGGCGTGACCACCTACCTGGATCGCATCCTCGCCGCCCATCGTGCCGCGGCCGAGTCCGACGAGCGCCACGTCGACCTCCTCATCGACCAGGCCCTGTCGATGCCACCCACGCGGGGGTTCGCGGCCGCGCTCACGGCCGGGCCGGGCCTCGGCGTCATCGCGGAGGTGAAGCGGCGCTCGCCCTCCAAGGGCGACCTGAACCCGGAGCTCGACCCGGCGTCCCTCGCCCGCTCGTACGAGGCCGGGGGAGCGGCGTGCCTCTCGGTCCTGACCGACCGGGACTTCTTCGGTGGCTCGCCCGAGGACCTGGCCGCGGCCCGCGCCGCCGTCTCGATCCCGGTGCTGCGCAAGGACTTCACCGTTTCGCCGCAGGACGTCTGCGACGCCCGGCTGATGGGTGCCGACGCGGTGCTGTTGATCGCGGCGGCACTCGACGACGAGCACCTGGGTTGGTTCCACGGCCTGGCGGTCGGCATCGGCCTGGACGTCCTGGTCGAGGTGCACGACGGCGACGAGCTCCGGCGCGCCGCCGCGGTGGGCGCCACGCTGATCGGTGTCAACCAGCGCGACCTGGTCACGTTCGCGGTCGACACCGAGCGGGCACTGCGGCTGCGCTCGGCCATGCCCGCCGGCACCGTGACCGTGGCCGAGAGCGGCGTGGGCGGCCCCGACGACGCCACCCGCCTCCGCGAGGCCGGCTACGACGCCGTCCTGGTGGGGGAGAGCGTGGTCACCAGCGGCGACCCCGAGTCTGCTGTCCGGGCCCTCGCCGGCGCCTGACCTCCATCACCCCACGAGCTCGGCGCGAATTCCGGTGTCGCGCGCCGCATTCTGCGCTGAGTTCGGCAGCGCGCCGGCCAGACCACAGGTACGGCCCTGGCCGACGGTCGAGCGCTGGGTTCGGATCGAATCGGTGACCGGGCCGCCGCCACCCTCCGGTAGGTTCAGCGCCACATGTTCGTGAAGATCTGCGGGACCACATCCGAGGAGGACGCGCTGCTGGCGGTGGCGATGGGGGCCGATGCCGTGGGGTTCATCTTCGCCCCGTCGCCCCGCCAGGTGGCCGCCACCCGGGTGCGCGACATCCTCACGCGCCTGCCGCGGGAGATCATGACCGTGGGCGTGTTCCGGGACGAGGCTCCCGAGCGGGTGCTCGAGATCGTCCAGGAGTGCCGGCTCAGCGCGGTGCAGTTGCACGGCCACGAGACCGCCGAGGAGAGCCGCTGGCTGGCCGAGCGGGTGCGGTTCCTCATCCGGGCGGTGCCGGCGGGGTCGCCCGACCTGGCCCACATCGACGATTTCGGTGCCAATGCCGTGCACATCGACTCGGACACCCCCGGATCGGGCCAGGTGTTCGACTGGTCCCTGGCCGAGGGTGCCCCGTCACACCGCAAGATCATCCTGGCCGGCGGCCTCAACGCCGGCAACGTCGGCGACGCCATCGCCCGCGTGCAGCCGTGGGGCGTGGACGCGGTCACTGGCGTCGAGTCCGAGCCCGGGCGCAAGGATCCCGTCAAGCTGCGCACGTTCATCGCCGCGGCGCGGGCGGCCGCCCCTGCCGGCTACGAGGGCACGGAGTCGGGGCCGTACGACTGGCAGGAGGACCTCTGATGATCATGGACGACCCCGGCGCGGACGGCCGCTTCGGCGAGTTCGGCGGCCGCTTCGTCCCGGAGACCCTGGTGCCCGCCTGCTACGAGCTCGAGGCCGGGTTCAAGGACGCCTGGGCCGACGAGGGGTTCCGCACCGAGTTGGACGACCTGCTGCGGGACTACGCGGGCCGCCCGTCGCTGCTCACCGAGTGCCACCGGCTGTCCGAGACGCTGGGGCTCCGGCTCCTGCTCAAGCGGGAGGACCTCAACCACACGGGCTCGCACAAGATCAACAACGTCCTGGGCCAGGCCCTGCTGGCCAAGCGCATGGGCAAGCAGCGCCTCGTCGCGGAGACCGGCGCCGGCCAGCACGGGGTGGCCACGGCCACCGCGGCGGCGCTCATGGGCCTCGAGTGCATGGTCTACATGGGCGCGGTGGACATGGAGCGCCAGGCGCTGAACGTGTTCCGGATGCGCCTGCTGGGTGCGGAGGTTCGCTCGGCCGAGTCGGGCAGCCGCACGCTGAAGGACGCCATCAACGAGGCCATGCGGGACTGGGTGGCCACCGTCGAGACCAGCCACTACTGCCTCGGCTCGGTGATGGGTCCCCACCCGTACCCGTGGATGGTGCGCCAGTTCCACCGCGTGATCGGCGACGAGGCCCGGGCGCAGTGCCTCGCGCACCTCGACGGTGCGCTGCCCGACGTCGTCACCGCCTGCGTGGGCGGCGGCTCGAACGCCATCGGGATCTTCTCGGGGTTCGCCGACGACGCCGGCGTCGAGCTGGTGGGCGTCGAGCCCGCGGGCGGTGCGGCGGTGGGCCGGGGGGTGCCCGGGGTGGTGCACGGCAGCAAGTCCTACCTGTTGCAGGACGAGTGGGGGCAGGTGCTGGAGGCCGAGTCCATCTCCGCCGGACTCGACTACCCGGGGGTGGGACCGGAGCACGCGCACCTGGCGGCGATCGGACGGGCCCGCTACGAGCAGGTCACCGATGCCGAGGTGCTCGACGCGTTCATCCTGCTGTCCCGCCACGAAGGCATCATCCCCGCGCTCGAGCCCGCGCACGCGCTGGCGTGGGTGTCCCGCGATCGTGACGCGTTGGCGGGTAGGACGGTGCTGTTGAACCTGTCGGGGCGGGGCGACAAGGACGTCGACCAGGTCATGGGGATCCTCGGAGGGGCGGCGTGAGCGGGACCCCCGGCCCCCTCGAGGCCCACCTCCGCGAGCGCCGTTCGACCGGCGCCAAGTTGCTGGTGCCCTACATCACCGGTGGCTACGCGGACGACTGGCTGGACGTGGTGCGGGCCGTCGCCGACGCCGGCGCCGACGCCATCGAGATCGGCATCCCGTTCTCCGACCCGGTCATGGACGGGCCGGTGATCCAGGAGTCCTCCGAGCAGTCGCTGGCCCGGGGCACCACGCCGCAGTCCATCCTCACCGAGTTGGCCGACCTGGACGCGGGCGTCCCGCTGGCGGTGATGCTCTACTACAACACTGTGTTCCACATGGGCCACGAGCGCTTCGCCCACGAGTTGGACACCGCGGGCGTGGCCGCCGCCATCGTGCCCGACCTGCCCCTGGAGGAGGTGGCCCCGTGGGCGGCCGCCGCCGACGATGCGGGCATCGAGACGGTGATGCTCGCCGCCCCGACCGCACCCGACGAACGCCTCCCCCGGGTCTGCGAGCGGGCACGGGGCTTCGTGTACGCCGTGGGCCTGCTGGGGGTCACCGGCGAGCGCGACTCGCTCGCCGCCTCCGCCACCGTGATCGCGGCCCGCCTGAAGGCGATCACCGACAAGCCGGTGCTGATCGGGGTCGGGGTCGGGACCGCGGCACAGGCGGTCGAGGCCAGTGCCGTGGCCGACGGCGTGGTCGTGGGCTCGGCGCTGGTGCGCCGCCTCCTCGAGGGGTGCGGGCCCGAGGGCGCAGCCTCGTTCGTGGGCGACCTGCGGGCCGCGCTCGACGCCTGACGGGCCGCGCGTCACGCCCTAGCACAGGTGGACCCCCACGGACGCGGACCCCCTGCGGGCGGGCCGAAATGCTTGACATGGCTGCTGGGATCTACTCGGCTGTCCCTCAACAGGCCCGATTTCCCCGACCCCACAGGCCTTTCAGGAGGGCAAGAAACATGAACAAGACCGAACTGGTGGACGCCATCGCCGGAAAGACCGATCTGTCGAAGAAGGACGTCGGCGAGGTGCTCGACGCGTTCTTCGACGTGGCGTCCGAGGTCGTCGGCAAGGGCGACGAGAAGATCACCCTTCCCGGCTTCCTCTCGATCGAGCGGACCCATCGGGCCGCCCGCTCGGGGCGCAACCCCGCGACCGGCGAGGCGATCCAGATCCCGGCCGGCTACGGCGTGAAGGTGGCTGCCGGCTCCAAGCTGAAGGCCGCCGCCAAGTAGCAGCGGCACCACAGGTGTACCGACGGGGGGCGGCGCTTCGGCGTCGCCCCCCGTCGCGTACCCTCGTCCCATGACCGAACCCACCAGGCTCGCCGTCGGCGACAAGGCCCCTGCGTTCAACCTCGCCGACCAGTCCGGCGAGAAGATCCGCTTGTCCAGCTTCACGGGCCGCAAGGTCCTGCTGTACTTCTACCCGAAGGCCGACACGCCGGGGTGCACCACCCAGTCGTGCGCCCTCCGCGACATCGCCGGCGACGTGGGCGACACCGCGATCGTCGGCGTCAGCCCCGACAAGCCCGAGAAGCAGGCGAAGTTCGACGAGAAGTACGGCCTCGGCTTCCCCCTGCTGGCCGACGAGGACCATGCCGTGGCCGAGGCCTACGGCGTGTGGGGTGAGAAGAAGAACTACGGCCGGGTGTACATGGGCATCATCCGATCGGCCTTCCTGATCGACGAGAAGGGGAAGATCGAGCAGGCCTGGTACAAGATCAGCCCCAAGGACACGCCGATCAAGCTCCAGGCCGCCCTCGCCGACGCGTGAGCGCCCTCCCGCCTCCCGAGGCGGTATTGCCGCACCGGGCGCCCTTCCTCTTCCTGGACGAGGTGACGGCGCTCTCCGACGAGGGCACCGCCACGGGCCTGTGGCGCCTGACGGGCGACGAGCCCTTCTTCGCCGGCCACTTCCCGGGCCTGCCCACCCTCCCCGGCGTCCTGATGCTCGAGGCCATCGCCCAACTGGGCGCCTACGCGGTCCTGTCCGACGAGCGCACCACGGGCAAGCTCCCCCTCTTCGGCGGCGTGGACGGCGCCCGGTTCCGCCGCCAAGTGGTCCCCGGCGACACCCTCGACCTCGAGGTGACGCTGGGCAGGATGAGCGCGAGAGCAGGCAAGGGCAGCGGCCGCGCCAGCGTCAACGGCGACCTCGCCTGCCAGTGCGACCTCCTGTTCGTCCTCATCGACACCCCGGACCAGACCCCGAGCTGACCGACCGCCGCCAGGTCCGAGCCCGGCGAACTGGCGCCCGATCCGGCGGCCGGGACAACAGAATGAGGCGCCAGTTCGAGCCCCCGGCGAACTGGCGCCCGATCCGGGGCCCCGAGCAGCAGAATGAGGCGCCAGTTCGAGGAGCGCCCCGACGCGAGAGGACGAGTCCGCTTGGCGAGGCGTGAGCGAGGACGGCCCGAAGCGAGCAGGACGAGTTCGCTCAGCGAGGTGCGGGCAACGACGGGGCGCCCGACCCCAACGAAGTGGAGGGTGGACGGGGACCGCCAGGGCACGGCCGGAGGACCGGGGGGTGGCGCCGATCCGGAGGGTCCGGATGCGTCGCCATGCCTTTCCGGCGACGCAGTCGGATACCGGATCGGGGTCAGGACCCGCCGGGCCGTAGGCCGTGGGACTCAGATGGCAGCGGGAGGAGGGCCGAACACGAGGCAGCCATTGTGGCCACCGAAGCCGAAGCTGTTGCTCAGCAGGGGCGCGGGCTCCCAGGGGCGGGCATGGCCGGCCACCACGTCGATGGGGGGGAGCTCGGGGTCGAGGCGCTCGAAGCCCATGGTGGGCGGGATGAGGCCCTTCTGGATGGACAGCACCGACGCCACCGCTTCCAGGGCACCGGCGGCGCCGAGCGAGTGGCCGGTGACGCCCTTGATGGACGTGACGGGTGGGCCGGGGGTTCCGAACACCTTGGCGATGGCCTCGGCCTCGGCGGCGTCGTTCAGCGGGGTCGAGGTGCCGTGGGCGTTGATCTGCCCGACCGCGGAGGCGGCGACGCCGGCGTCGGCGAGGGCCTGCTCCATGCAGGACACCGCCCCTGAGCCGCCGGGGGCGGGAGCGGTGATGTGGTGGGCGTCGGCGGTGCTGGCGCCGCCGAGGACCTCGGCGAGCACGGTGGCGCCGCGGGCGAGGGCCCGGTCCATGTCCTCGAGCACGAGCACGCCGGCGCCCTCGGCGATGACGAAGCCGTCCCGGTCGGCGTCGAACGGGCAGGACCGACCCGAGGACGAGGTGGCGGTCATGTTGATGAAGCCCTGGATGGCGGTCGGGGTGAGGGCCGCTTCGGCGCTGCCGCCCAGCACCACCTCGCACCGGCCGGAGGCGATGAGGAGGGCGGCGTTGGCGATGGAGTGGGTGCCGGCGGCACACGCGGTGCTGATGGTCTCGCAGGGGCCACGCCAGCCGTGGCGCATCGACACCGACGCCGCCGCGGCGTTGGCCATCATCATGGGCACCAGGAACGGCGACACCCGGCGGGCGCCCTTCGTGTAGTAGATCTGCACCCCGTTCTCGAGGGTGTTGAGGCCGCCGACGCCGGTGCCGATGAGCACGCCGGACCGCTCGGGGTCGGCGGCCAGGTCGCCGGCCTGCTCGAGGGCCATCTCGGCGGCCGCCATCGCGAATTGGGCGAACCGGTCGGTACGGCGCGCTTCTTTGGGGTTGTCGAACCAGGGCGCAGGGTCCCAGTCCTCGACGGCGCGCCGGTCGGCGGGATCGACGGGCACGCCGAGACCGTCCCAGAAGGCGTCCGCGCCGGTGCCGCAGGGGGCGACCACCCCCACACCGGTCACGGCGACACGCGCACCGCGCACGGTCTAGAGCTTGCTCGTGACCAGGTCGAACGCCTGGCCCACGCTCTCGATGCCCTCGAGCTCCTCTTCGTCGACGGTGACGTCGAACTCCTCCTCGAGGGCCATCACCAGCTCGACCAGGTCGAGGCTGTCGGCGTCGAGGTCCTCGCCGAAGGTGGCCTCACGGGTCACCTTGTCGGCATCCACTGAAAGCACCTCGACGGCGCACTTCTTGAACCGTTCGAAATTGGCGTCGTCGCTCACTTGCGTCTCTCCACAGTCGTTGCTCGGGTGATCGGGTCGGTTCCGCCTATGTTCCCATGCCCAGGCCACCGTCGACCGGAATCACCGCGCCAGTGATGTACGCGGCCTCGTCCGAGGCCAGGAACCGGATGGTCGACGCTACCTCGTCCGGCGTCCCGAGCCGCCCGAGGGGGACGAGTGCGGCGATGGCCTCGCGCCGATCGGCGGGCAGGGCGTCGATCATGTCGGTGGCGATGGGACCGGGCGCGACGACGTTCACGGTGATGTGGCGCGACCCGAATTCGCGGGCCATGGAGCGGGCCAGTCCCACCAGGCCCGCCTTGGATGCGGCGTAATTCACCTGCCCGGCCGAGCCCGTGTGGGCCACGACCGACGACAGGAAGATGATGCGGCCCCACCTCGCCCGCATCATCTTGGCCACCGCCCGCTTGGCCACCTTGAACCCGCCGGACAGGTTGGTGTCGAGCACGCCGTCGAACTCGTCGTCGCCCATGCGCACCATCAGGCCGTCGCGGGTGATGCCGGCGTTCGACACCAGCACCTGCACCGGCCCGAGCGCGGCCTCGACGGCGCCGAACGCGGCGTCGACCTGCGCGGCGTCGGTGACGTCGCACGCCGCGGCGAACAGGTCGTCCCCCTCGGGTGGCGCGGTGGCGTTGTAGGTGATGGCCACCCGGTCGCCCGCGGCCGCGAACGCCCGTGCCGTGGCCAGGCCGATGCCGCGCGACCCACCGGTCACCAGCACCACCCGCCCGCCCGTGTCGTCGCTGCCGGTCTCGGAGGTCTCGTCGCTCTGGTCGGCGGTCACGGCTCCCACCGTAGAACGACGCTGGCCCAGGTCATCCCTGCGCCGAACCCGGTCATCAGGACCAGGTCGCCCCGATCGAGGCGGCCGGCCTCGACGCCATGGGTGAGGGCGATGGGGATCGACGCGGCCGAGGTGTTGCCCGTCCGCTCCAGCACCGTGACCACCCGCTCCATGGGGATCCCCAGCCGCTGGGTGGACGCCTCGATGATGCGCCGGTTGGCCTGGTGGGGCACGACGAGCGCGAGGTCGTCGGCCTCGACCCCGGCGCCGCGCATGGCCCGCTCCGAGGAGTCGACCATGGCCCGCACCGCCCGACGGAACACCGCGCCGCCGTCCATGGTCACGCACCCGCCGACGTCGGCGCGCAGGATGCCCGCGGCGCTCCCGTCGCTCCCCAGGTCCCAACCCAGGATCGCGTCGTCGGCGCCGGACGAGGACAGCACCACCGCCCCCGCGCCGTCACCGAACAGGATGGCGGTGGTGCGGTCGTCCCAGTCGACGAGGCGGCTCATCGACTCGGCCCCGATCACCAGCACGTGGCGCATGCCGGTGCCGAGGAGGCCTGCGGCCATGACCAGCCCGTACACGAAGCCCGAGCAGGCCGCGTTCAGGTCGAAGGCCCCACAGCGGAGCCCCAGGGCCTCCTGCACGATGCTGGCGGTGGCCGGGGTGGCCTGGTCGGGGCTGAGGGTCGCGACGACCACGAGGTCGATGTGGTCCAGGGCCACGCCGGCACGGTCGAGCGCCTCTCGGCCGGCCTGGACCGCCATCGCGGTGGTGCCCGCGCCGACGCGCCGCTCACTGATGCCGGTGCGATCTCGGATCCACGCGTCCGACGTGTCGAGCCAGGTCGCCAGGTCGGCGTTGGTGACGCGCTTGTCGGGAAGGGTCGCGCCCCATCCGGTGATGTGCGAGCCGGGCATCAGCGGTGGTCGTCGATCAGCCAGGCCACCGGCTGGCTGGGGGTGACGCGCTCGCCCTCGATGGCCAGGAAGCTCATGAACCGGCCGCCGAACGCCGAGCGCACCGGGTGACCGCCCACGCTCCCCACCTCGTCACCCGGCGCGACGGTCGAGCCGATCTCGGCCCGCGGCGAGCGCCGGAACACCCCTGCGACGGGGGTGACGAGCAGCCGCTCGGCCAGGTGCGGCCGCTCGCCGGGCGGGTCCGGGGGGACGACCGCCCCGGCCAGCAGCTCGAGCAGCGCGTCGAGGCCGGCCGGCGTCTCGATCGCGATCGCGCGCGCCCCTGGAGCGCAGCGCTTCGCCAACCCGGTCAACACGCGGCCCGGTCCCAGTTCGACGAAGGTGTCCACCCCTTCGTCCACCAGGGTGGCCATGGTCTGGCGCCACCGGACGGGACTGCAGAGCTGGGCCGTCGACAGGCGCGACCACTCGGTCGCTCCGGTATGAACCATCCCGTCGACATTGGCGACCAACGGCGTGGCCGGCGGCCGCCACTCGACGGCGGCCAACGCCTTCGCCAGGCGCGGCCTGGCGGCGGCCATGAGCGGCGTGTGGAACGCGCCGCCGACCGCCACGGCGAGCACCTTGGACGCGCCGAGGTCCCGGGCGATCGCGGCGGCCTCCTGCACGGCCTCGGGGTCGCCCGCGATCACCGTGTGGCCCGGCCCGTTGAAGTTGGCCGGCCAGACGTCGTCGGCCACCCGCGCACAGGCGATCGCCACCTGCTCGTCGTCGAGGCCGAGCACCACCCGCATGGTCCCCGGCCGCTCGTCGGCCGCGGCCTGCATGGCATCGCCCCGCTCGACCACGAGCCGGACGCTGTCGTCCAGCGCGACGACCGCAGACGCGGCGAACGCGGTGTACTCGCCGAGGCTGTGGCCCGCGACGACCGCGGGCTCGATGCCCAGGCGCTCGACAGCATCGAGCACGACGAGGCCGGCCACGTGGGTCGCGAGCTGCGCGTTGCGGGTCTGGCGGAGCTCGGCATCGTCCGCAGTGAGCAACAGCGGGGCGACATCACGACCGGCCGCCTCGGAGGCTTCGTCGACCAGCTCCCAGGAGGGATGGTCGCGCCAGGCGTGGCCGAACCCGGGACGTTGCGATCCCTGGCCGGGGAAGGTGAAGGCGATCATCGGGCGGATCCTCACGTGAGGGGCGTGTGCCCCGTCCGACCGTGGTCCGAGCCCGAAGGTTTCACCGGTAGCGGTGGGCGGGCTCCTCCCCACGGGGCTCACCCCGCCCGCCGCGGCCCCGACGGCTCACGAGGGTGGGCCGTAGCGCCCCTCGTTGCGGGCGAACTGCCGGTCGCGCAGCACCGCTATCGCCGCGACCAACGCGGCCACCACCAGAACGCGCCAGAGCCAGCGCCGTTTCTTCACACCCTCGGCCATGGACGACGAGGGTACGCTCCTGTTCCCCTCGATCGCATGATCGAACACCCTCCCTCTCGAACACCCTCGCCCGGGTGGAGGAACGGCAGACTCGGTGGATTCAAAATCCACTGTCCGAAAGGACGTGCGGGTTCAAATCCCGCCCCGGGCACGCTCTTGTTGGCCCGTCGCCCGGCCCCGGCCCCTGGCCGCACGGCGGCGCCAGTAGATTTCCCTCATGGCGAGATCGCTGGTCGAACGGCGCCTCATCGAGGTGGGGGACCGGCTCAAGGCGTTGCGGAAGGACCTTGCCGTGGCCGACGAGCAACTGGCGGCGCTGGCCGCGGAGGCCGACGACACCCGGCTGCGGTCGTTGGTCTCCGAGACCCCCATCGCCGACCGTGAGCACCGCGACGCGCAGCGCCACGCCGACGCCATGGAGCGCCACCGCCGTGAGGTGTCCGCCGAGATCGCCCGCCTGGAGGCGGCACAGGACGAGTTGCTGGATCGGCTCATCCTCGAGCCCGACTGAGCCGGCCGAGCCCATCCCCGACGCTCGTCCGCCGGCGCCACCGGTGCACGAGCGGTCGCCGGGCCCGTACCGGCCGCCTGCCGGCAGCGTCATCGACGCCACGCGGGCGGACTCCTCCCCCCGGCTCCGCGGGTACCCTGCACCTCACCCCAGCGAAAGGCCAGATCCGACGTGCCCACCCGAGTCGTAATCGCCGAGGACGAGGCCATCATCCGGCTCGACCTCAAGGAGACCCTCGAAGAGGAGGGCTACGACGTCGTGGGGGAGACGGGTCGGGGTGACGAGGCGGTCGACCTGGTCAAGGAGCACGAGCCCGACATCGCCATCCTCGACATCAAGATGCCGGGCCTCGACGGACTCTCCGCCGCACGCGAGATCGCCGGCGAGCGGCGGGCCGCGGTGCTGATCCTCACCGCCTTCAGCCAGCGCGACCTCATCGAGCAGGCCCGCGACGCCGGCGCCCTGGCGTACCTGGTCAAGCCCTTCCAGCGCAGCGAGCTGATCCCCGCGGTGGAGGTCGCCCTCGGTGTGTTCAAGGAGATGAAGGCGCTCCACGAGCAGACCGCCAGCCTCGAGGAGCAGCTCGAGACCCGCAAGATCGTCGACCGGGCGAAGGGCCAGATCATGGATGCCCACGGCCTCAGCGAGCACGAGGCCTTCGGGTTCATCCAGAAGCGGGCCATGCAGGAGCGCCAGACGATGAAGGCCGTGGCCGAGCGCGTCATCGCCGGGGAGCTCTCCCCGGAGCCGAAGCCCGCCTCTTGACGCTGCGGAGCGGAGCGGAGCAGCCGGGATGACCGAACCGGATCCCGAAGGGGCGCCGACGAAGGAGGCGCAAGGCAGCAGGCGGAGCGGAGCAGCCGGGATGACCGAACCGGATCCCGAAGGGGCGCCGACGAAGGAGGCGCACGGCAGCAGGCTCGTCATGTTGATCGACGGGAACTCGCTCACCTACCGCGCCTTCTTCGCCCTCCCCACGGATCTGGCGACGGCCTCGGGCCAGGTGACCAACGCCGTGCTCGGGTTCACCACCATGCTCACCTACCTGCTGCGCGAGCAGAAGCCCGACTCGATCATCGTGGCCTTCGACCGCCCCGAGCCCACGTTCCGCCACGAGCGCATCCCCACCTACAAGGGCAACCGCGACGCCGCGCCCGACATCCTGCGCCAGCAGATGGGCCTGGTGCGCCAGGTGCTGGATGCCCTGCGCATCCAGACCGTCGAGAAGGCCGGGGTGGAGGCCGACGACATCATCGCCACGCTGGCCGAGCAGGCGAAGGCGGCCGGGCACCGGGTGCTCATCGTCACCGGCGACCGCGATGCGTACCAACTGGTCGAGGACCCGTCGGTGCGGGTGCTCTACAACAAGCGGGGCGTGTCGGACTACGCGCTGTACGACGAGGCCGGCATCGAGGAGCGCACCGGCGTCACCCCGGCTGACTACACCCAGTACGCGGCCATGCGGGGCGACAACTCCGACAACCTGCCCGGAGTGCCGGGCGTGGGGGAGAAGACCGCGGCCAAGCTGATCAAGACCTACGGCGACCTCGACGGCATCTTCGCCCACGTCGACGAGCAGACCCCGAAGCTGCGCGAGAACCTGGCCGCGTTCGAGGAGCAGGTGCGCCTGAACGCCGAGGTGATGGTGCTGCTGCGAGACGTGGACATCACCGTCGACTTCGAGCAGGCCGTCATCGGTGACGTCGACCCCGACGAGGTGCGGCAGCTCTTCGACTTCCTCGAGTTCCGGGGCAAGTTCGAGTTGCTCGACGAGGCACTCGACGGCCGGCTCGGGGGACCGGGCGCGGGCGGCGGGGGCATCGAGGTGCTCGAGGCCGAGGTCACCGAGTTGGCCACGCCGGAGGCGGCGCAGGCCGCGCTCGTCGGCCTCGCCGAGGCGGCCGGCACGCTCGCGGTGGCGCCGGCCTGGTCGGGCGACGAGGGCCGCTCGCCGCTGGCCGGCCTGGCCCTCGTGGTCGACGGCGCCGCCGGTGAGGTCGCGTGGCTGCCCGGCGCCCTCCTGGCCGACGAGCCGACCCGTGCCGCGCTGGCGTCACTGGTGGCCGAGGGTGGCCGCCCGCTGGCCACCCACGGGGCCAAGGCGCTCCTGCGGCGGCTGGAGCTCGACGGCGTCGGCGTGCGCACGCTGACGGTCGACACCATGCTGGCCGCCTACCTGCTCGACCCCGCCGAGGCCCGGTACCTGCTCGACGACCTGCTCGTGCGCTACGCGGCGCTCGAGCTCCCCTCGCAGGGGGCGGCCGCCGAGGGCCAGCTCGACCTCGACGGCGACTCGGTCGCGCCGTCGCTCGAGGCCGCGCGCCGAGCGTTGGCCGTCGACCGACTGGTGGGCCCGCTCTGTGACGCCCTCGACGTGCAGGGCCTGCGGCGGCTGTACGACGACATCGAGATCCCGCTCGTCCGGGTGCTGGCCAAGATGGAGGACACGGGCATCGCCGTCGACCGGGACGAGCTCGAGGCGCTCAACGCCCAGCTGGTCGACGAGTGCGCCTCCCTGACCGAGCAGATCAAGGAGGACGCGGGCGAGGACTTCAACGTGAACTCCACGCTGCAGCTGCGCCACATCCTGTTCGAGAAGCTGGCGCTGACACCGCAGAAGAAGACGAAGACGGGGTTCTCCACCGACGCCTCGTCGCTCGAGAAGCTGCTCGGCCAGCACCCGATCATCGAGCACCTCCTGCGCTACCGCGAGGTGGAGAAGCTGCGCTCGACCTACGGCGAGGGCCTCCTGGCCGAAGTCGGCCCCGACGGCCGGATCCACGCGACCTTCAACCAGACCGTGGCCCGCACCGGCCGGCTCAGCTCCGACGCCCCCAACCTCCACAACATCCCGGTGCGCACCGAAGGCGGGCGGGCGTTCCGCAAGGCCTTCGTGCCGGGGCCGGGCTACGAGCTGCTGGTGGCCGACTACAACCAGATCGAGCTGCGCTGCATCGCCCACCTGGCCGAGGACCCGGGGCTCATCGCCGCCTTCGAGAGCGGGACCGACATCCACAACGAGACCGCGGCCCGGATCTTCTCGGTCGATCACGCCGACGTCACCGCCGAGCAGCGATCGAAGGCGAAGATGGTGTCGTACGGTCTGGCCTACGGCATGGAGGCGTACGGCCTGGGTCAGCGCCTCGCCATCCCCACCGAGGAGGCGGCCGAGATCCTCAACGCCTACTTCGAGGCCTTCCCGTCGGTGAGGTCGTACATGGAGCGCACGGTGGCCGAGGCGCGCGAGCGGGGCTACACGGAGACGCTGTTCGGCCGTCGTCGCCAGATCCCCGAGCTGAGCTCGAGCAACTTCCGCATCCGCCAGGCCGGCGAGCGCCAGGCCATGAACGCGGGCATCCAGGGTCTGGCCGCCGACATCTTCAAGGTCGCCCTGGTCGCGCTCGACCGGGCGCTCGAGGAGCGCAAGCTGTCGAGCCGCCTCATCCTGCAGGTGCACGACGAGGTGGTGCTCGAGGTGCCGCCGGACGAGCACGACGAGGTGGGCGCGCTCACCCGCTCGACGCTGGAGGCGGCGGCGGACCTCCGGGTGCCGCTCGAGGTGAACCTGGCGTTCGGGGCCAGCTGGGCCGACGCCAAAGCGTGATCGAGCAGGGTGTGATCGAGCAGGGTGTGATCGAGCAGGGTGTGATCGAGCACGGTGTGATCGAGCACGGTGTGATCGAGCACGGTGTGATCGAGCACGGTGTGATCGAGCAGGGTGTGATCGAGCAGGGTGTGATCGAGCAGGGTGTGATCGAGCAGGGTGTGATCGAGCAGGGCGTGATCGAGCAGGGCGTGACGGGGTTCAGTTCCGCGGCCCGGCTGCCGACGAGGAGGACAGCCCCACTGTCTCCGGAGTCAGGCCATGGCCACCAGTGCGAAAACCCGATCGAGCCTCTGGTTCGTGCTGCTGCTGGCGGTGACCGTCTACGCGCTCACCTCCGCGGGCATCGCGGTCGCCACCGAGGACAAGTGCGGCGGTATGCAGGCCGACAAGACCTGGCAGGTGTTCCCTCCGGGCTGGGTCTGCAGGCCGGTCCGACTTCCCGGTCAGTTCTGAGCCCTGCCGCTGAGCGGGTCGCGGGGGTTCGGCGGCGCAGCGGTGCGGAGCGGCACCTGCGATCAGCACCAGATGCCGAAGGCGCTCCGAGTGACGACGAGCCGGTGCGATGACCCCGCCGGACCACTGGTTCGAGGACCTGGCCGACCACCTGGGCGACGCGTACCTGCGCTACTCCTTCACCAAGGGCACCGAGCAAGAGGTCGGGTTCCTCGTCGACACCCTCGGCCTGGCGCCGGGTGATCGGGTCCTCGACGTGGGTTGCGGCCCCGGACGCCACGCGTACGCGCTGGGCCGCCGGGGGATCGAGGTCGTCGGGGTCGACATCTCGCAGCGCTTCGTCGACCTGGCCGGCGAGGGGGCGCCGCCCGGGGTCACGTTCCGCAGGGGCGACGCTCGGGCGCTCGAGTTCGAAGAGGAGTTCGACGCCGCCATCTCGCTCTGCCAGGGGGCGTTCGGCCTCGGTGGCCCCACCGGCGCGCTGGCCGGCGACCGGGACGTCCTCGCGGGCATGACCAAGGCGCTGCGGCCCGGGGGCGCGCTGGCCGTGAGCGCGTTCTCGGCCTACTTCCAGGTCCGCTTCCTCGAGGACACCGACACCTTCGACGCGGCCACCGGCGTGAACCACGAGCGCACCACGCTGCGGAGCGAGACGGGGGAGGAGGCCGAGCACGACCTCTGGACGACCTGCTTCACCCCTCGGGAGCTCACGCTGCTGGCCGAGGAGGCCGGCCTGGCCGTCCGGGCGATCTGGTCGGTGACGCCCGGTGCCTACGCCGAACGTCCGCCCGACCTTGCGTCGCACGAGTTCCTCCTGGTGGCCGACAAGGCACGCAGAGGCTCCTGAGCCCGACCCCGGGACGTCGGCCCGTGGCGAGGAGGAGCCGAGAGGGCCGGCCTGGTAGCGTTGTGCCCCGGTGTGCGTGGATGGACCCGCCGCCAGCTACCCCACAGACGTGGGGCGTCCGGAAAACCCAGAGAAGAGCTCCTACGTGTCCCAGGTCGATACCGCCCCGTCCCAACCGTCCGCCGAAGGCGACGAGTCCCTCCCGATGGGGACCTTCGACGACGAGGGCAACTACATCCCCCGCCCGATCATCGAGAACGACCTGTCCGGCCAGTCGATGGCCGACGCCTACACGGCGACGATGGTCGACGTCGACGACGGCCAGATCGTCGAGGGCACGGTGGTCAAGGTCGACCGCGACGAGGTGTTGCTCGACATCGGCTACAAGAGCGAGGGCGTCATCCCGGCCCGCGAGCTCTCCATCCGCAACGACGTCGACCCGTCCGAGATCGTCTCGCTGGGCGAGAGCGTCGAGGCGCTCGTCCTCACCAAGGAGGACAAGGAAGGCCGCCTCGTCCTGTCGAAGAAGCGGGCCCAGTACGAGCGGGCCTGGGGCAAGATCGAAGAGGTCAAGGAGTCCGAGGGCGTGGTCAGCGGCCCGGTGATCGAAGTGGTCAAGGGCGGGCTCATCCTCGACATCGGCCTGCGGGGCTTCCTCCCCGCCTCCCTCGTCGAGCTGCGCCGGGTGCGCGACCTCCAGCCCTACGTGGGCCGCACCCTCGAGGCCAAGATCATCGAGCTCGACAAGAACCGCAACAACGTGGTGCTGTCCCGGCGGGCGTGGCTCGAGGAGACCCAGAAGGAGCAGCGCGAGGAGTTCCTCGACAACCTCAAGCCCGGTGAGGTGCGTACCGGCACGGTGTCGTCGGTCGTCAACTTCGGTGCCTTCGTCGACCTGGGCGGCATGGACGGCCTGGTGCACGTGTCCGAGCTGTCCTGGAAGCACGTCGACCACCCCGGCTCGGTCGTGGCCGTGGGCGACGAGATCCAGGTCCAGGTGCTCGAGGTCGACCTCGACCGCGAGCGGATCAGCCTGTCGCTGAAGGCCACCCAGCAGGACCCGTGGCAGGAGTTCGCCACCAACCACCGCGTGGGCGAGCTGGTCTACGGCCGGGTCACCAAGCTGGTGCCGTTCGGTGCGTTCGTCCAGGTGGGCGACGGCATCGAGGGCCTGGTGCACATCTCCGAGATGTCCGCCCACCACGTGGAGCTGCCCGAGCAGGTCGTGACCCCCGGCGAGGAGCTGTGGGTGAAGATCATCGACCTCGACCTCCAGCGCCGCCGCATCAGCCTCTCGATCAAGCAGGCGGCCGAGGGAGGCGTGGTCGCTGCCGAGTACCAGGAGCACTTCGGTGAGCACGCCTACGACACCGAGGGCAACTACATCGGCCCCACCGGCGACCTCGAGGACACCCCGAGCGACGGGCAGGAGGCGTGGGCGGAGTACTACGCGAACACCGATCCCAACGCCATCCCGCCCGGTGGCGAGCCGCCGGCACCACCCGACGCCGAGGCGCCGGCCGCAGAGGCGCCTGTCGCCGAGGCGCCTGTCGCCGAGGCGGCGATCGTCGAGCCCGTCGAGACCGATGCGGTAGAGGCGCCGGTCGCCGAGGCCGCGGTCGATGCCGACGTGCCCGCAGCCGAGCCCGAGGCCGCAGCCGCCGAGGAGCCCGACGAGGGCTGACCCTCCGCGAACCCGCTGTTGCCCACCGCCGCCCCCCGGGGCGGCGGTGGCGCGCCCGGGCCCAGAAACTCCTGTCGAGACCTAAGCCGGACGACCTATCCGGCCGACGAAGGGATGGACATCCCCGGCGCGTCGAGAGCTCTCTGGCTCGCAGCGTCATCGAATCAGGAGCGAGGTCCGCAGTGAGCTCTCGGAGAACAATGATCCTTATCGCAGCGATCGCCGTCGGGGCGCTCGCCGCGTTCATGATCTTCAACTACGTGGGTGGCGTCGAGGACCAGGCCAACGAGGGCGCAGAGCGTGTGGACGTCTTCGTGGTCCGCAAGGACGTGCCCAAGGGCCTCCCCGGCGAGCAGGCACGGGACGAGGGCTACATCGTGCAGGACAAGATCCCGCGCGAGTTCCTGCCCGCGTCGGCCATCCGCAGCTTGGACCAGATCGACGGCCGTGTGGCGTTGAACAACCTGGCCGCCAACCAGGTGCTGGTGGACGGCATGTTCGTGGACCCGGCACAAGCCCAGATCGGGTTCTCCGCCCGCATCCCCGACAACATGGTGGCCGTCACCGTGTCGATCGACCAGGTGCGGGGCGTCGCCGGCCTGCTGGTCCCCGGGGACAAGGTCGACCTCCTGGTGGCGAGCACGCTCCAGGAGGACAGCGACATCGTCGGTGTGCCGGCCATGGCCCAGTCCCGGTTCGTCTACCACAGCGTCGAGATCCTGGCCATCGGCCAGACCGCCACCCCGCAGCCCGGCGAGAACATCACCGCAGCGGGCACCGACGGCGAGTCCACCGACGAGGCCGCGGCGTCGACCGCCATCGAGAACAGCGGCCTCATCACCTTCCTGGTGCCCCCCGAAGCCGCCCAGTTGATCACGGCCCTCGACCCGTCGACGCTGTACCTCACCCTGGTGGGCCCCGACTACGAGCCGGCCCCGATCCCGGCCCTCGAGATCGATCCCAACACCTCGCCGCTCCCCGGTGAGTCGGGCTCCGAGCTGACCCCCTACGGCCCGGACGGTGCCCCAGAATGAGCCTCTCCAGCTTCTTCGGAAGCCGGGGTGACCCCGGCGGCAACGGTGCCGGCAACGGGACCATGCCGCCGCCGGCCACCCCGGCCGCCGAGGAGACGAACGGGTACGCGACGGCGACGGCGACGGCCACCGACCCCGGCGGCTTCGGAGGGTTCGACCCGCTCCCCGGGACGCCGGCCCCGGCACCGCCGCCGCCGCCGCCGGCCTACTCGCCGGCACCGGCCGCAGCGCCGGCGTCGAACCTCCCGGCGCCGAGCCTCAGCCACATCGCCATCGCGGTGGTCGACGCCGACCAGACGATCCGCACCCGCCTGGCCCTGCAGTTGGGTGACACGGCGGCCCCCTTCCCCTCGATCGACGCGCTGGCCGAGCGTCTCAACGGCACCCCGGTGGTCACGGTGCTGGGACCGTCGTGTGCGTACGGGTCCGAGCTCGTGAACCTGGAGCGGCTGCTCCAGGTGCATCACGAGGTGGGCGCCATCCTGGTCGCGGCCGAGCTGTCGACCACGCTGCTGCAGCAGGCCCTGCGGGCCGGTGTCAAGGACGTGCTCGCCATCCCGGTGGACGGCAACCAGCTCATCCAGACGGTGCAGCGCATCGCCGACAACCTGTCCTCCCAGGCCGCGGCGTTGGCGCCCCGTTCCCCCGAGTTCACCGGCCCCGAGCCGCTCGAGCCGAGCGAGCAGGGCCAGGTCATCACCGTGTTCTCGACCAAGGGGGGATCGGGCAAGTCCGTGATCGCCTCGAACGTCGCGGTGCGCCTGGCCATGCGCAGTGACCGGCCGGTGTGCCTGGTCGACGCCGACCTCCAGTTCGGCGATGTGGCGGTGATGCTCAAGCTGGCACCCCAGCACACGATCGTGGACGCGGTCAGCGCCATCGACCGTCTGGACGCAGGGCTCCTCCAGGGCTTCCTGGTGGTCCACGAGCCGTCGGGGCTCCTCGTGCTCCCCGCGCCGCTCGAGCCGGCGTTCGCCGACCAGATCGGCGGGCCCGAGATGGTGCGCATCGTCGAGGTGCTGCGCACCTTCTGCTCGCACGTGGTCATCGACACGCCGGCCTACTTCAACGACGTGGTGCTCGGGCTCATCGAGGTCAGCGACGACGTCTTGCTCGTGGCGGGCATGGACATCCCGAACATCAAGAACGTCAAGATCGGGTTGCAGACGCTCCGACTGCTGAACACGCCCATGTCGAAGCTGCGCCTCGTGCTGAACCGGGCCAACTCGAAGGTGAAGCTCGAAGTGGGCGAGGTCGAGAAGACCCTGCAGGTCAAGGCCGACTCGCTGATCCCCAGCGACGTGGTCGTCCCCCAAGCGGTCAACAAGGGCACGCCGGTGATCCTGTCGGCCCCGAAGGCCGCAGTGAGCCGGGCCCTCGAGCAACTCGCCGACACGTTCATCACGGCGCCGGCCGGCCGCCGATAGCCGTACGCCGAGCACTCAGACACCAGTCCCACCCCCCACAGCGCAGCCAGTAGCAAACAGGAGGATCGATGTCGCTCTACAAGCGGCTCCACGAGGTGCAACAGACGCCAGGCGGCGGCACGGTCACGAAGCGTCGCGACCCCGTTCTCGACGAGTTGCGCCACAAGATCCACCACGTGCTCATCGACGAGCTCGGCCCGATCCTCTACGACAAGCGCCTCTCCGAGGACGACCTGCGCCGCCGGGTCCACGAGCAGCTGCACAACGCACTGGCCCAGGAGCGGGCGCCCCTGTCCGCGGCCGACAAGGCCCAGCTGATCCAGGACGTCTCCGACGACATCCTGGGCTACGGGCCCATCGACCGGCTCCTCAAGGACGAGGAGATCACCGAGGTCATGGTCAACGGCCCCGAGCGGGTCTACGTCGAGCGCAACGGCCGTCTCGAGCGGGCCAACGCCAGCTTCGTCGACGAGGTCCACCTGCGACGCATCATCGACAAGATCGTCGGTGAGATCGGCCGGCGCATCGACGAGAGCTCACCCCTGTGCGACGCCCGCCTCCCCGACGGCTCCCGTGTGAACGCCGTCATCCACCCCCTGGCCATCGACGGCCCCTTCCTCACCATCCGGAAGTTCTCGAAGGACCCGCTGCAGGTCGACGACCTGATCCGCTTCGGCACCCTGAACGCCCACCGGCCCGCTTCCTCCAGGCCTGCGTGGTCGGGCGCCTGAACGTCATCGTCTCCGGCGGTACCGGCACCGGCAAGACCACCACGCTCAACGTGATGTCGTCGTTCATCCCGCCGGAGGAGCGGATCGTGACGGTGGAGGACTCGAAGGAGCTCCAGCTCCACCAGGACCACGTCCTGGCGCTGGAGGCCCGCCCGCCGAACATCGAGGGTCGGGGCGAGATCACCATCCGCGACCTGGTCAAGAACTGCCTGCGCATGCGACCCGACCGGATCGTGGTGGGGGAGTGCCGCTCCGGCGAGACCCTCGACATGCTCCAGGCCATGAACACGGGCCACGACGGCTCGATCACCACCATCCACTCCAACAGCCCCCGGGACACGCTCTCCCGCATCGAGACCATGACCCTGATGTCGGGGTTCGAGCTGCCCATCCGGGCCATCCGTGAGCAGATGGCGTCGGCGCTCGACCTCATCGTGCACCTCAGTCGCCTCCGGGACGGGACCCGGCGCATCACCCACATCACCGAGGTGCAGGGCATGGAGGGCGACGTCATCACCCTCCAGGACGTGTTCCTCTTCGACTACGGCATGGGCATCGACGAGCACGGCCGGTACAAGGGCCATCTCAAGGCCACGGGGGTGCGGCCCAAGTTCGCCGAGAAGCTGGCCGACCTGGGCATCCGCCTCGGTCCCGAGGTGTTCCAGCCCGACCCCTCCTCCCGCAAGGCGGGTGTGCGATGAAGCGATCGACGAGGCTGCGGCTCGCGACGCTGGCGGGCCTCCTGGCCGTGCTCCTCGTGGCCGGCCCGGCTGCGGTCGCCCAGTCGACCGGGGGTCAGGACGGGGAGCCGTTCTTCGCCATCCGCTCGGTTGACAGCGCCGACGCCACGGACACCACACTGGGCGTCACCTGGACAGGGGATGCGTCAGCGCTCTCGGGCCTCGAGGTCACCGAGAACGGAGAGGCGGTGCGCCTCGGTGATCCGGTGCCGAACGACGCACCACGCGGCGTGGCGTTGGTGGTCGACTCGTCGGCCGCCATGGAGACCGCCATGGCCTCGACCAAGGACGCGGCCACGGCCTTCGTGGAGGACCTGCCGGCCGACACGCCGGTCGCGTTGGTGAGCTATGGCGACACGGCGCTGGTCGTCCGGGACTTCACGACCGATCGGGACGCCATCGCCGAGGGTCTCGACGGCCTGGCGCCGAAGGGCGCGGCGGCGATGTGGGACGGCATCTACGCGGCGACCCAGTCGTTCGTCGACTCACCCGACCTGCAGCCCAACATCGTGGTGATCAGCGCCAGCCCGGACTCGGCGTCGACGGTGTCCTCGGCCCGGGTGACCGGCCAGGCCACCTCGATCGGGACGTCGGTGTTCGCGGTGGGCCTCGAGCCCAACGCTCCGGCCGCGGCGCTCCAGCAACTGGTCGCCACGACGGGCGGGCGCTACCTGTCGACGACCGACCTCAACCGCACCCTCCGGCGCGAGGTGGTGCCGTCGATCGACGGGCAGTACGAGATCAGCTACCCGACGACGGCCAAGGAGGGCGAGCCGGTCGACATGACGGCCACCATCGGCGACCTGCAGACCGCGGTCACCTACGTGGACGGCGGCGTCGTCGCCGGCAACCTCGAGCTGGCCCCGCTCGACACCACCGAGGGCTCGGGCGGGTTGCTGCAGTCGAGCATGGCCAAGATGCTGGCGGTCGTCATGGTCCTCGTGGCCGTGACCCTGGGTGTCTATGCGTTGGTGCTGGTCTTCACCAAGGACGAGGACGGCCTGTCGGCGGTCCTGCAGGTCTATTCGGAGGGCTACGGCACCGACGGCGACGGGGAGGACGACGAGGGCAAGGGTGCCACGACCGCTTTCATCCAACGGGCGGTCGACCTCACCGAGAACATCGCCGAGCGTCAGGGGCTGCTGGCCAAGACCGAGGGTGCCCTCGAGCGTGCGGCCATGCCCCTGCGGGCCGCTGAGGCACTGTTCTTCTACGGTGCGTTCACGCTGGCCGTGCTGGTCCTGCTGTTCCTGACCACGGCCAACCTGATGGCCACGCTGATCATCGGCGGGATCCTCGCCGCCATCCCACCGATCATCGTCATGGGGAAGGCCAAGAAGCGCCAGAAGCACTTCCTCGCCCAGTTGCCCGACACCCTGGCGCTGCTGGCCGGCACCCTGCGCGCCGGGTACTCGCTGATGCAGGGTGTCGAGGCGGTGTCCCAGGAGGTCGACGAGCCGATGGGCGCCGAGCTGCGCCGGGTGGTCACCGAATCACGGCTGGGTCGGCCGCTCGAGGAGTCGCTCGAGGCATCGTCCGAGCGGATGTCCAGCCCCGACTTCTCGTGGGCGGTCATGGCGATCCGGATCCAGCGCGAGGTCGGCGGCAACCTGGCCGAGCTGCTGTTGACCGTCGGCGACACCATGACCCAGCGCGAGCGCCTCCGCCGCGACGTGGCCGCACTGACCGCCGAGGGCAAGGTGAGCGCCATCGTGCTCGGCCTGCTGCCCATCGGCCTGGGGGCCGCCATGTTCGTCATCAACCCCGAGTACATCTCGGCGCTGTTCACCACGAAGGCGGGCAACTTCCTCCTCGGAGGAGCCGTGCTGCTGGCCCTCGTGGGGTTCTACTGGATGAAGAAGACCATCGAGATCGAGATCTGACATGCTCCCACTGTTCGTCCTTCTGATCTTCGGCTCCCTCGCGGTGGTCGTCTACACCATCCTCACCGACGTCGAGGAGAAGTCGGTCGTCCGTAGCTCGCTGCGCCAACTCGACGGCTACGAGGTGGAGAACGTCCGTGACCAGGAGCTCCTGGTGCCGCTGCGGCAACGGGCGCTCATCCCCCTGGTGACGGGCCTCACCGGCCTCGGAACTCGATTCACCCCCGTGGGCTACGTCGACGGCGTCCGCCAGAAGTTCGTCTACTCCGGTCGGCCCAGCGCCGAGGCGGTCGACCGCTTCCTGGCCGTGCGCGTGCTGACGGTGGCGGCGATCCCGGTGCTGTTCATCCTGAGCTTCTTCGTCCTGCCGCTCACCGGGAAGATGCCGTTCCTCATGTTCGGCATGCTGTCGATCGCGTTGCTGCTCGGGCCCGACGCCATGTTGAACCGCAAGGTCGAGGCCCGTCAGCACGACATGCAGGTGCAGCTGCCCGACATCCTCGACCTGCTGGTGATCAGTGTGGAGGCCGGTCTCGGCTTCGAGCAGGCGCTCGACCGCACCGTGCAGGCGGTGCCGGGCCCCCTGTCCGACGAGTTCGCCCGGATGCTCGGCGAGACCCGAGCCGGAGCCTCCCGCAGCGATGCCATGCGTGCGCTCGAGGGCCGGACCAAGGTCCCCGAGATCCGGTCGTTCGTCCTGGCCATCCTGCAGGCCGACACGTTCGGCGTCTCCATCGGCCGGGTGCTGCGGGCCCAGGCCGACGAGATGCGGATCAAGCGTCGCCAGATCGCACAGGAGAAGGCCCAGAAGGCCCCCGTGAAGATGCTGATCCCGATGGTGTTCTGCATCTTCCCGGCGCTGTTCGTCGTCGTCATCGGCCCGGCCGCCATCAGGATCCGCAACAACTTCTGATCGAACCAACCCGAGTACCGCCGTCCGAGCACTGGGAGAAGGACATGGCGAGTGTGGTGCCGCCGGCGTCGGGCGTGCCGACCGAGATCGAGTCCGACGATGCCGGCCCGCTCGGCGATGCCGGCCCCATCGACGATGCCGGCCCGATCGACGGGTCCGGGGCCGGTGAGGGCGGGGCCCGGCGCTGGCCGCCGTCGGTGGCCGGCGTGGTCGGCCTGGCGGTGGCCGCCTGGGGGCTGCTCATCGGCCTGCAGCCTCTGAAGGACAACAGCTTCCTGACCCACCTGGCCACCGGACGCCTCATCCTCGACAGTGGGATCCCCCGCTCCGATCCCTATTCGTTCACCGCGCTCGGGCGACCGTGGGTGGTCCAGAGCTGGCTGGCGTCGGTGACCTACGGCCTGGCCGACCAGGTGTGGGGCGGGACGGCCCTGCGTGTGCTCATGGCGGCGTCGACCGCCGCCATCGCGACGCTGGTGTGGAGCCTCACCCGACCGGCGTCGTCGCTGATCGCCCGAGTGGGCATCGCCGCCGTCGCCCTCGGGATCGGGGCCGAGGCGTGGACCGAGCGGCCCCTGCTGTACGGCCTGCTGTTCCTGTGCATCCTCCTGCTGCAGGCCGACGGGCGGCTGGATCCGCGATGGGCGCTGCCCGTGATGTGGCTGTGGGTGAACACCCACGGTTCGTTCCCCTTGGGGCTGGTCGCGGTGGGGCTCCTGGCCATCGGGAGCCGACTGGACGGTGAGACCCCCCGCACGGAGTGCCGCGTCCTGGCCTGGGCCGCCGGCGGGACACTGCTGGGCGCGGTGAACCCGCTCGGCCCCCGCCTGCTGCTCTTCCCGGTGCAGCTCCTGCGCCACCAGGAGACCCTGCACTACATCGTCGAGTGGAAGTCACCCACGTTCGACACCTTCGGCCAGCGGCTCTTCCTGGTGCAGCTGGCCGTGGCGATCCTGCTCCTCGTGCGCCGACCCGGCTACCGGGCGGCGCTCCCGCTCGTGGTGTTCACCGCAGCGGCGCTCCTGGGCCTGCGCAACATCCCCGTGGCGTCGATCGTGATGATCCCCGGCATGGCCTACGGGGCGGCGGGCCTGGGATCCGTCGACGGTGCCCGGCGCTCGCTGGCCACGGGAGTGGCGGCGGCGGCCCTCGTCGCTCTCACCCTGCTGGTGGCCGTGTCGCAGTTGGGCCAGCAGTCCAACTTCGCCCTGCGGGCCTACCCCGAGGACGCGGTCCGGTGGTTGGATCGTCAGGAGTTGGCCGGCACCGAGACGCGCCTGGTCAGCCGGGACTTCGTGGGCAACTACCTCGAAGCGGTGAAGGGCACCGATGTCCGGGTGTTCATGGACGACCGCTACGACATGTTCCCGGCGGAGGTGTCCCGCGACTACATCGGGCTCGTGCGGGGCATCGACCCCGGCACCGTGCTCGAGCGCTACGACGCCGACGTCGTGCTCTGGGACAAGGACACGCCGTTCGCGTCCTGGCTCGAGGACGCCGACGACTGGGGCATCGTCTACCAGGACGACGCCTGGGTGATCGCCTGTCCTCGCCCGCAACCGGGTGCGGCTGCCACCTGCTCGCGCTGAGCCCAAAACGACCGCTACCGGCGCCCGGAGGCGCCGGTAGCAATGGCACGGTGTCCGGCGTGGCGGGGGAGGGGCGAATCGGCCTCGCCACGCCGGACGACCGGGGGTCGGTCAGCCGATCGAGGTCCCCACGCTGTCGAACTTCGACGAGGCGTTCTTGCCGAGGACGGTGACGGCAGCGATGCAGACCACCGCGATCAGCGCGACCAGCAACGCGTACTCGACGAGGGATGCGCCCCGCTCGTCGGTGCCGAAGCGAGCCCGCAGCCACGAGGCGAGGAAGTCGAAGGAGAGGATCATCTGGGGATACCTGGCTTTCTGTCGCGGTCCCACAGCCCAGGACCGATGCCTAGGTATCGTCCGATCGACCCATGTACTTGACCCGAACATGGGTAGTTCGAACCCGGTCGTTTGCCCCAGGTGCACCCTCAGCAGAGCGTCTCGACCGGCGCGTCGGGCTGCGGGCGGAGTCGGGCTGCGGGCGGAGTCGGGCTCCGGGCGGACGCGCCGAGGGGGCGGCGCCTGGGCGCCGCCCCCTCGAACTGGGTCCTTCCGGCTCGATCCGCCGTTGTCAGCCGGCTGTCACGATCGAGTTACTCGACCGGGTGAGGCTGTTGCCGCTGTTGCCACCGAAGTACGAGAGCGCCGCGAGGCACACCATGGCAATCATCGAGACCAACAGCACATACTCAACCAGCGATGCTCCCCGGTCGGACGTGCCGTGTCGAGCCAGGAACCAGGTGAGCAGATACTCCAGGTGGAGCATCACGCCGGCCTCCTTCCCGGGCCACGGCACGGTGGGGGCGGACCGAGGCCGCCCCCACCGTGCCGAGCACGTCCGTGGGTCGTCAGCCGATCGAGGTGCCGACGCTGTTGAACTTGCTGGAGGCGTTCTTGCCCAGGACGGTCACGGCGGCGATGCACACCACGGCGATCAGCGCCACGAGGAGGGCGTACTCGACGAGCGAGGCGCCCCGCTCGCTGTCACCGAAGCGGGCCCGCAGCCAGTTGGCGAGGAACTCGTAGGAAAGCGTCATGTTCTCTGGTCCTTGTTCTGTCATTCGGCGTCCCACCGTTCCGGGGGATCGTTTGGTGCTGATGAAGGCATCGGCGCCTGCGAGCCCCGACTGAATAGGCAGTACGGACCATTCAGTCGAGGTGGACGATGCCCATGCGCACGGCCTGGAGGACCGCCTGCGTGCGGTCCCTGGCGTCGAGCTTCTGGTAGATCGAGGCCAGGTGGTTCTTGACCGTCTTCTGGCTGATGTACAGCCGCTCGGCCACCTCGGGGGTGGAGCAGCCGTCCGCGATCAGCTGCAGCACCTCCTCCTCGCGCCGTGTGACGATCCGCTCCTCGTCGCTGGGGCCCGCGGGGCGGTCGATCCGACGCACCTCGTCGAGCATCGAGGCCGCGAGCCGGGGGGAGATGATGGTGTCGCCGCGGGCGGTCATGCGCACCGCCTCGGCGATCTCCTCGGTTGAGCAGTCCTTGACCAGGTAGCCGCTGGCGCCGGCCCGGATGGCCGAGGCGAGCACGTCCTGGTCGGCGTGCATGGTGAGCATCACGACCCGGACCTGCGGGAGGGCGAGCCGGATCTGACGAGTGGCCTCGACGCCGTCCATCTCGGGCATGGTCACGTCCATCAACACGACATCGGGCTGGAGGACACGGGCGAGCTCGACCGCCTCGGCGCCGTCCCGTGCCTCGCCGACCATGTCGAAGCCCTGCTCCGCCATCGATCGACGGAGCCCCTCGCGCAGCATGCGGTGATCGTCGGCCAGCATCAGTCGGATGCCGGCGTGCACCGCGGCCAGGGCCGCGGCGCGGGACGCCGGGTGGGCCGTGTCGTAGATCGTCATGTCATCCCCCTTGGAGCAAGCATCGGACGCGAGTGCCCTTGTCCTGAGCGGATACCAGTTCGAGCGTGGCGCCGATGCTCGAGGCCCGCTCCCGCATGCCGACGATGCCGTACGAGTCGAGGCGGCCGCTGCGGCCCTCGGGAAACCCGACGCCGTCGTCGAGCACCTCGAGCGCGGCGGAGTTGCCGTTGCAGCGCCACACGATGCGCACCTTCGAGGCATGGGCGTGGCGCTCGACGTTGGTGAGCGCCTCCTGGGCGATGCGCCACATCTCCCGCTCCTGGAGGATCGGGAGGCGCAGGCCCCGGTCGGCGAACAGCCGCACCTCGAGGTTGCTGCGCTCGGCCACGCGCGTGGCGTACGCCTCGATCGTGTCGGCCATGTCCTGCTTCTCCGACACGTCGGTGCGCAGGTCGTAGAGCGTGTCGCGGACCTCCCGGATCACGCCCCGGACGTCGCCCCGGAGCTGCTCGAGTGACGGTCCCACGTCGTCGCCCTTGGTGTCGGCGCTGACGATGCGGTCGAGCTCGAAGGCGAGGTAGGCCAGCGATTGGCCGATGCGGTCGTGGAGGTCACGGGCGATTCGGGTCCGCTCCTCGTCGGCGCCGACCGTGCGCAGCCGCGAGAACCAGCGGGCGTTGTCGATGGCCAGCGCCGCAGGCTCGACGAACCCGTTCAACAGCTCGACGTCACGGGCGCCGAAGTGGTGGGCG
Source organism: Acidimicrobiales bacterium (assembly GCA_044221555.1). Classification (GTDB taxonomy): domain Bacteria; phylum Actinomycetota; class Acidimicrobiia; order Acidimicrobiales; family DATDAH01; genus JAEUJM01. Next base: position 372,577 of record JBGAOY010000001.1, on the reverse strand, counting down.
TCGCCGTGCTCGATCGACAGCAGGCCGATCATCGAGCCACGGGCCCGCAGCGGCATGTAGAGCCCCGAGGAGGTGGAGGGCACGAGGCCGGGCCCACCATCACGCAACAGGTTCCCCTGGGCCACCAGCGACTGCGTGGCCGCGGTCTGGACCAGGGGCGGCGGCAGCTGTGAGGACGGGATCCGCTCGGGCAGGCGGGTGCCGTCGCGCCGGGCCACCGTCCACATCGAGCTGTCGGTGTCGTCGAGCAGCAGGATGACCGCGGCGTCGTAGTCGAAGAGCCCCCGCAGGCGGGTGATCGTGGTGTCGAGCACCTCGTCGAGGTCGAACGAGGCCGGCAGCGTCTGGGTGACGCGGTGCAACGAGAACAGAAGGGCGTTGGCGTCGGCGAGGCGGCCCAGGCGGTCGAGGGCCACGGAGTGCTGGCGGTCCGCCTCGCCCGAGATGCGGCGGGCGTAGCCGGCCACGAGGGCCACCATCAGCATCACGACGATCCACTGCGCCGAGGTGCGCAGGTCCTCGGCCTGGAAGTCGGTCCGGGCGAGGTCGGGGAGGGCCACCGCCAGCGCGGACGCCCCGGCCACCCGCAGGGCGAACGCGAACCCCCGGGCGAATCCGGCCACGATGATGGCCGTGACCAGGGAGAACACGAACGGCGAGGTCCAGTAGCCGGTCGACGCGACGGCCAGCACCGGGATGGCCACTTCGACCAGGACGTGGATGAGGCTGCGGGTGTCGCCGTTGTACTGGAGCGGGCTGGCGGTGCGCACCAGCGTCATCGCCACGATCACGCCGCACCACGCGACGACCGTCCAGTCGGCCTCGATGAAGAACGGCACGGACAGGGCGACCGACACCGCGGTGGTGCCCCAGCGGATGGCGAGGATGGCCGGTCCGAAGGGGGCGAGGCGGTCGACGTCGTCGGCCAGGCCGGCGGCGACGAGCTCGTCGTCCTCGTCGCTCAACCCACCGGCCCTGGTGAGCCGCGCGGTCTGGCGGCGCCAGGAGAACCGGCTGCGAGGCGTGTCGGTACCCGGGTCGTCGCCCGCCTCGACGTCATCGATGACCGTGCTCATCCGACCTCGGCTCCCAGAACCGTCGGGCGACCGCAGGTGCCCGATCCACTTCGCCCTACCCATCGGCACCACCGCAGGAGAGCTAAGGTCCCCGCTTCGTGATCCTCGTGGGGCTGACCGGCGGCATCGGAGCAGGCAAGTCGACGGTGTCGGCGCTGCTCGCCGACCGCGGCGCCGTGATCATCGACGCCGACGCCATCACCCATGCGCTGCAGCGACCCGGGACACCGGTGTTCGACGCCATCGTGGAGCGCTTCGGGCCGGCGGTGGTGGCCGCCTCCGGCGAGCTCGACCGGGCTGCGCTGGCCGACATCGTGTTCAACGACGCCGAGGAGCTGGCCGCCCTCAACGCCATCGTCCACCCGGCGGTGGGCGCTGAGATGATGGCGCGGCTGGGCGCCGAGGCCAAGACCGACCACATCGTGGTGCTGGACGTGCCGCTGTTGGTCGAGTCGGGCCGATCCGACATGGCCGGCACGATCGTCGTGGACGTGCTCCCTGACGTCGCACTCGATCGTCTGGTGAACCAGCGGGGTGTCACCGAGGACGACGCCCGGGCCCGCATGGGGCGCCAGGCGTCCCGGGAGGACCGTCTGGCCAAGGCCGACCGGGTGGTCGACAACCGGGGCACCCGTGAGGACCTCGAGGCCCAGATCGACGACCTCTGGGCGTGGATCCGCGCCCTGCCGCCGGCCGACGCCGGGTAGCGACGAGGCCGGTCAGCCGACCGAGGACCAGCGGAAGGCGCCGAGCAGGTCGGAGAACGAGTCGGTCCAGAGCGGGGCGTCTCCGACGACGTCGAGCGACGACCAGCCGTCCGTGGCCATCACCGGGGCCAGGGCGGTCGGCGACCGGCTGAGCAGCACCCATTGCGACGAGAGCCTGCCCGCGGCCACCTCCTCCGGTGACGGGTTGTCGCTCTTGATGGCCCCGGCCAGGCCCAACTCCTCGGCCACCCGGTGCACGACGGGGGCCAGGTCGAAGTAGCGGTTCGACACGTGGAACGCGATCACGCCGCCGGGCGCGAGGTGGTCCAGGTACTGCTCGACGGCCTCCAGGGTCAGCAGGTGGACGGGCACCGCGTCGGAGCTGAACGCATCGAGGATGACCACGTCGTAGGGGTCGCCCTGGGCGTCGCTGATCGAGAGGCGGCCGTCGCCGAGCACCATGTGCGTCGTGGCAGGGGTGTCGGCCAGGTAGGTGAAGTAGTCCGGGTTCGAGGCGATGGCGACCACCGCCGGGTCGATCTCGTAGAAGGTGAAGTCGTCGCCGGCCCGTCCGTAGGCGGCGAGCGCGCCCGAGCCGAGGCCGATCACCGCGACGTCGCGCGGGGGGCCACCGGCGTCGAGGCTGGCGAAGAAGTTCCCGATCGGCCCCTCGCGGTGGTAGTAGCCCAGCGGCTCCGATGGGTCGCTCGGGTCCTGCATGCCGTGGGTCGTGGTGCCGTTGGCGAGCAGGTGGCGCTGCTCGTCGTCGCGGAGCACCCGGTGGACCCCGAAGAACGTGCGCTCGGCGTGCAGCACCGGCAGCGGCGAGATGAACAGGGTCGCCACCAGCACCAGGGCCAGGCCGGCGGCGAACGACGTGGCCGTGCGGGCCCCGAAGTAGGCGAGGGCGGCGGCGCCGGCGAGAAGGAGCATCGACGGCCCGATCGACCCGTCACCACCGGCTTCCTGGAGCACGATCGCCGCCGAGACCAGCGAGACGAGGATGAGCACGTAGCCGACCGTGAGCCAGGTGGGGCGGTCCCTGCCGGCGGCCTCGTCGGGCGTCGGCGTGCGCAGGGCCAGCGCCACCGCCAGGATGAGCGGGTACTCCACGATCGAGTTGAAGAGCACGGGGGCGAGCAGGGCGCACGCGATGCCGCCGAGGACGCCGCCGACCGAGATCCACAGGTAGAACTCGGTGAGGCGGCGGGGCTCGGGGCGGTCGAGGGCCAAGCGCCCGTGGGCCAGCAGGGCGATGAGGAAGAAGATCGTCAGGTGGGGGAGCAGCACCAGCCACACGGACGCGAAGGTGGCGACGAACGTGAGCGCCACGGGGATGATCAGCAGGCGCACGGCGCGGCTGGACACGCTCACGACCCGGGACGGGTCGCGGCCGAAGGCGGCGATGAAGCTGATCAGGTAGAGCGCCAGCGGGATCACCCAGAGGAGGGGCACCGAGGCGATGTCGGTGGAGATGTGGCGGGTGACCGCGAGCATCAGGGCCGAGGGGACGAACGCCAACAGCACCCACCGCCCGCGCCGGTGCCACGACACCGGCCCGGCGGCGGCGGCGTCGTCGTCGATCGACGCGGCATCGGCAGGCACGGCCACGGTCGGGGTCGCGTCGGACATCGCGTCGGCCGGCATCGTGGCGCGCACGGCCGTGGTCGCCCGCCGGCGTCGGAGTGCCACCACGCACGCGGCGCACGCGGCCACGAACACCACGTAGCCGATCGACCAGATGCGGGACTGCTGCTCCAGCGAGAAGCGGGGCTCGAACACCAACGGGTAGCCGATGAGGGCGAGCAGGCTGCCCACGTTGCCGGCGGCGTAGAGGAAGTAGGGGTCGTCGGCGGCGGGGTGGTCCGTCACCGAGAACCACCGCTGCAGCGTGGGGCTGGAGGTGGACAGCACGAAGAAGGGCCCCCCGACGGCGACCGCGAGCGCCAGCAGGGTCCACAGGGCCGGTGCCATGCCGGCCGGGGGCTCCCAGCCGGCCGGGATGGCCACGGGGAGGAGCGCGACGGGGACGAGCAGCACGACGAGCTGGACGTACGGCTGGCGGCGCATGCCCAGCCGGGAGGTGGACGCGTGGGCGAAGGCGTAGCCGGCCAGCAACATGGCCTGGAAGAACACCATGGCGGTGTTCCAGACGTCCGGGGTGCCGCCCAGCCGCGGCAAGAGCATCTTCGCCACCATGGGCTGGACGAGGAAGAGCAGGCCCGCGCCGAGGAACGTGGTGACCACGAACAGCCCGACGAGCACCCGGTCCCCCGACCGTCGGGCACCCACCTGCTCGACTGGGGCTGCCTCCTCCGCCTCGAGCGCGCTGGTCACCAGACCTTCATCGGCACGCTCCGAGCCACCTCAAGGCCGCGCGGCCGGGCGGCCGTCGAGGGTGTGGGCCCCGGGTGCGGGGTGCGCGGTGGGGTGCCCAGCCTTCCTGTCGTACCCCGTCGGTAGAGTGCTCGACGTGCCGCCGTTCCGGGTTGTGTCCGACTTCGAGCCGGCCGGCGACCAGCCGGCGGCCATCGCCGCGCTCGCCGAAGGCGTCGACCGTGGCGACCGGTTCCAGACGCTGCTCGGCATCACCGGCAGCGGCAAGAGCGCCACCATCGCCTGGACCATCGAGAAGGTGCAGCGGCCCACGCTGGTGATCGCACCGAACAAGTCGCTGGCGGCCCAGCTGGCCAACGAGTTCCGCGAGTTCTTCCCCGACAACCGCGTCGAGTACTTCGTGTCGTACTACGACTACTACCAGCCCGAGGCCTACATGGCCGCGAGCGACACCTACATCGAGAAGGACTCGTCGGTGAACGACGAGATCGACCGGCTCCGCCACTCGGCCACCTCGGCGCTGCTGACCCGCCGCGACGTGATCGTGGTCGCGTCGGTGTCGTGCATCTACGGCCTGGGCTCACCCGAGGAGTACGAGCAGCAGCTCCTGCACGTCCGGGTGGGCGGGCACCACGACCAGCGCGACATCCTGCGCCGGCTCGTCGACATGCAGTACGAGCGCAACGACATGAACCTGGTGCGCGGCAAGTTCCGGGTGCGGGGCGACACCGTCGAGATCCACCCCGCCTACGACGAGCACGCCGTGCGCATCGAGCTGTTCGGCGACGAGGTCGAGGCCATCACCCAGGTCGATCCGCTCACCGGCCAGCTGGTGGCCACGCTCGACGAGCTCACGGTGTTCCCCGCCACCCACTACGTGGCCGGCGAGGAGCGCATGAAGGCGGCCATCGCCCGCATCGAGGCCGAGCTGCAGGAGCGCCTGGCGTACTTCGAGAAGGAGGGGAAGCTGCTCGAGGCGCAGCGCCTCCGCATGCGCACGCAGTACGACCTCGAGATGATGCAGGAGCTGGGCTTCTGCAACGGCATCGAGAACTACTCCGCGCCCATCGAGGGTCGGGCCGCCGGCACGCCGCCCAACACGCTGCTCGACTTCTTCCCCGACGACTTCCTCATCGTGCTCGACGAGTCGCACGTCAGCGTGCCGCAACTGCACGGCCAGTACGAGGGCGATCGGTCCCGCAAGGAGAACCTGATCGAGTACGGGTTCCGCCTGCCGTCGGCGGCCGACAACCGCCCGCTGCGCTTCGAGGAGTTCATGGAGCGGGTGCACCAGGCCATCTTCCTGTCGGCCACCCCCAGCGACTACGAGCTGACCCACTCGCAGCAGATCGTGGAGCAGATCGTCCGGCCCACCGGGCTGATCGACCCCGAGATCATCGTCAAGCCCACCAAGGGTCAGATCGACGACCTGGTCGAGGCCATCAACGAGCGCATCACCGACGATGCCCGCATCCTGGTGACCACGCTCACCAAGAAGATGGCCGAGGACCTCACCGACTACCTGCTCGAGCTGGGCCTGCGCGTGCGGTACCTGCACAGCGAGATCGACACCATCGAGCGCATCGAGATCCTGCGCGACCTGCGCCTCGGCGAGTTCGACGTGCTCGTGGGCATCAACCTGCTGCGGGAGGGTCTCGACCTGCCCGAGGTGTCCCTGGTGGCGATCCTCGATGCCGACAAGGAGGGCTTCCTCCGCAGCGAGACGTCGCTGATCCAGACCATCGGCCGGGCCGCCCGCAACGTCGACGGCCAGGTGGTGATGTACGCCGACACGGTCACCGACTCGATGCAGCGGGCCATCTCCGAGACCAACCGCCGTCGCGGCCTCCAGCAGGCGTACAACGAGAAGCACGGCATCGACCCGCAGACGATCCGCAAGGCGGTCACCGACATCCTCGCCCAGTTGCGCCCGGCCGAGGGAGCGCCCGTGCCGGGCTCGGATCGGCGCTCACGCAAGCACGACAAGCGCTCCGACTTCGCCGACCTGCCCCACGACGAGTTGGGCCGACTCATCCGCACGCTCGAAGAGGAGATGCACGAGGCCTCGGCCGAGCTGCGCTTCGAGTACGCGGCCCGCCTCCGTGACGAGATCGCCGACCTGAAGCGCGAGCTGCGCGAAGCGGTCTGAGTCGCCGCGCTCCGGCGCCGACGGCCTCCAGGAACGGGGACGGCCGCCGATAGGTCGAGGTGCCGCCGGACACGCTCGTCGCCGCCGACGTCGACCGGTCGGCGACGCCCACGCGTCGTGCTCGCGACGGACGCTCCGGGTGGCGGAGGGCGTGGGACGCGCCGCTCTGGGCCCACACGGCCCTCCTGCTGGTGGTGCTGCTCGCGCTGGTGCCGGCGATCGGGGTCCGAGGCCTGTTCTCGGGCGACGAGGGTGCGCTCGCCGCCCAGACACGGGCCCTGCACGACGACGGCGCCTGGTCGGTGCCGAACCCGTTCCCGGCGGTCGACCCGGACGGGCGGGCCTTCCCCTACGACCTCTCGCAGCCCACCGACGACGGCGCCGCTCCCTTCGTGAAGCACCCCGTCTACCCGTGGATCGCATCGCCGCTGTACGGCCTCGGTGGCATGACCGCCGTGCAGGCACTGTCCGTGCTGGGTGGGGCGGCGGCCGCCCTCGCGGCGGCCGGCGTGGCCTGCGTGATCCGGCGAGGCCTCGAGCGACCCACGCTGTGGATCGTGGGGCTGGCCAGCCCCCTGCTGTTCGACAGCTACCTGCTGATCGCCCACACCCTCGGGGCCGCCGCGGCCACCGGCGCCCTGCTCGCCGGCCTGACGGCGGTCCAGCGGCGGCGGCCGGCGTGGGCCGCGCTCGTCCTGATCTCGGTCATGGCCGCCGGCCTCGTGCGCAACGAGGCGGTGCTCTACGGCTTGGCCGTGGCGGGCGCCTTCGGCGCGATCGGCCTGCGCCGCCGCGACCCCGTGGCCCTGACCGTCTCGGTGCTCGCCGCGGTCGGTGCGGTGGCGGCCAAGGTCCTGGACGGGGCGTTGAGCCGTGCCGTCGTGGGGCAGGCGGATGCCATCGGCGTCCCCGGAGGGACCGCCGACGGGCTGTCCGGGGTGATCAGCGGACGGGTGGGTGCCCTGCTCACCACGCTGGTCGCGCCCGGGTACGGCGGACGACCGCTGGCCGGCCTGCTGGTCCTCCTGGCCGGTGGTTGCCTGCTGGCGGCGGCCCTGGTGGCCCGCCGGCCCGTGATCGACCGGGGCCTGATCACCGCCCTCGTGACCATCGGAGCCGTCGCGTCGCTCCTGCGAGTGCTGCTGCTGCCCGCTGCCCTGGTGCCGGGCCTGTTCGTCGCCTTCCCGCTGCTCGCGGCCGGGCTCTGCCTGCTGCGGCGCGACCACCTCCGGGGCCCCGCCGCCTACGTGGGGGCGACCTCGGCACTGTTCGTGGCCGCGGTGGCGGCCACGCAGTACGCCAGCGGCGGGTCGGGGGAGTGGGGCGGCCGGTACTTCGCCCTGGGTGTGCCGGCGATGGTGCCACTGGCCCTGGCCGCCCTCTCCGACGCCGGGGCGCGTCTCGGCGATGACGACCGGCGCCGCGTGGGCGTCGGCCTGGCCGTGGTCACGGTCTGCTTCGCGTCCCTGTCGCTGCTCTCGCTGCGGGCGGTGCACCGTGGCACCGAGGCGGTGGTCGCACAGGTGGCCTCGGTGGCGGCCGACACCGAGCCCGGTGACGGCGGGCCGCCGGTCGTGTTGACCACGGCCGAGGCGCTGCCCCGCCTGTCGTGGGAGCACGTGCCGGACGGGCGCTGGCTGCTGGTGACCCCTCGCGCCCTTCCCGGCTACGCCGAACGCCTCGAGGCCGCCGGCGTGCGGCGCCTGGTCTTCGCCGGTGACGCGCCGTGGCGCACCGCCGAGGCCGTGGCGGGGTCGTATCAGGTGGTCGAGACCGTGGCCCCGACCCCCGGGTCGCGCTGGACCGTCCAGGTCCTGGAGGCGGAGTGACCGCCGCCGTCCCGACCGCCCTGCCCGTCGTCGATTCCACGGGGCCGAGCGACCGGCCCGGGTCGCGCCGCGATCAGGCGACTCCGGACGACTCGGGCGCGCCGGACGGGCACCGCCCCGTGGGCCGCCTGGGACCGGTCGGCGATCGCATCGCCGCGTGGCGGCCCGCGTCGCCCCGCCGCCTGGTGGTGGTGTTGGTCCTGGCCTTCGCCATCACCCGGCTCCTGGCCGGTGCCGTGGCCGACCACCCGGTGGCCTACGGCGACCCGCAGATCGATCCGGGCCACGACGTGGTGACCTACCACGGGTACGCGCGGGCCACCCTCGACGGTCACCAGACGCCCTACGGCGACCTCGACGTCGAGTACCCGCCGGGGGCGTTCGCCGCCATCGACGCGCCCTACCTCGCCGCGTCGCACCTGCACGTGTCGTACCGCACCGCGTACATCCTCGGGATGGTGCTGGTCGACGCGGTCGGCCTGCTGCTCCTGGTGCGCCTCGCCCGCCGGACCGGGCACTGGCAGGGGGCGCTCGCGTGGGTGCTGGTGGTACCGCTGCTCGGACCGGTCGTGTACACCCGGTTCGACCTGCTGCCGGCGGTGTTGACCCTGTGGGCGGTCGAGCGGGCCTCGGCGGGGCGGTGGCGAGCGGCGGGGGCACTGCTCGGCCTGGGCATCGTCACCAAGGTCTACGCGGTGTTCCTGTTGCCGCAGGCACTGGTGGTGGCGCCCCGTCGCCGTCAGGTGCTCGTCGGCGCCGCGGTGGCGGGCGCCCTGGTGCTCGTGCCCTTCCTCACCCAACTTGGCCCGCTCGTCCACGACCTGCAGTCCACCCAGGGCCAGCGGGGCCTGCACTGGGAGAGCACCTTCGGGTCGCTGGTGATGGTGGCCCACGCGCTCGGCTACCCGGCGGTCATCGTCACCGAGTTCGGCGCGGTGGACGTGGTGAGCGATGTGTCCCGGGGCCTCACCACGGCCTCGTCGCTGCTCTCGCTGGCGATCGTCGTGTTGGCCACCCGCTATTGCGCCCAGGTCGTCCGGCGCGGTTCGGCGGCGGGGCTGAGCCTGTCGATGTTCGGCACCATGGGCCTGCTGGTCGGGTTCGGGTTCGTGTACTCCCCGCAGTACGTGCTGTGGGTCCTGGCCCTCGGCGCCGTCACCCTGGCGCTGACACCCCGCCCCGCGCTGCCCGCCTTCACGGTGCTGGCCGCGGTGGTGGTGCTGTCGCACCTGGTGTACCCCGTGCTCTGGCGGGGGCTCTCGACGAACGAGCCGCTCTCGCTGCTGGTGCTGGTCGCCCGCAACGCACTGACCATCGTGGTCGGCGTGCTCGCGCTCAAGGCCTTGCCCCGGGCTGAGTCCGGGACGGCGGCGCCGGCCGGCGCGGTCGGGCATCCGTGAACCGGGGCTGGCTGTACGCCGCCGTCACCGGCACGGCCGGGCTCCTCGTGCTCGACAGCGCGTCCACGGCCGTGAACCTGGGCCTCCTCACGCTGGCCTACGCGGGCTTCGCCGGGGTGCTCGTGACCCAACTGCGCGATCCGTGGCTCGACCGGCGGACCCTGCTGCGGGTCGTCGCCGGGCTGCTGGTGATCGCGGTGGTGGTGCCGCCCCTCGAGTCCCGCGACGTGTGGGCCTACGCCATGTACGGGCGCATCCTCGGCGTGCACCACGCCAGCCCGTACACCACGCTGCCCGCCGCGTTCGCGACCGACCCCTTCCTGGCGCAGATGGACCCGCAGTGGCACCACACCGCATCGGTGTACGGGCCGCTCTTCGCATCGATCTCGGCGGCGGGGTCGGCCGTCGCCGGGAACTCGCTCGTGCTGGCGCGCCTGTTCTTCCAGTCCCTCGCGGCCGCATCGGTGGTGGGGATCCTGTTCGTGCTCGACCGCCGCAAGGCCGGTGTCGCCGCGCTGGTGTGCATCGGCCTCAACCCCATCATCGTCGTCAGCGTGGTCAACAGCGGCCACAACGACGCCCTGGTGGGCCTTGCCCTCCTCGGCGGTGTCGTCCTGGCCGTGGACCGTCGACCCGCGCTCGCCGGAGCGGCGTTCGCCGCCGCCGTCCTGATCAAGCTCGCCGTGGTGCTGGCCGTCGCCGCCGCGGTGCTGTGGGTGTGGCGCCGGCAGGGGCTCCGAGCCTGCCTCGCCACATCATGGGTCTTCGTCGTCCTGGTGCTGGGGTCGTTGGTGCTCTTCGGCGGGAACGACGCGCTCGCGCCGTTGCAGCACGCCCAGCTGCGCCAGACCGCCTCGTCGATCTGGATCGAGCCCCGCGAGGCGCTGATCGACCAGAAGGTGGACGACGGCGTGACGCCCGGCCTCGCCGAGGAACAGGCCCGCGACCGCATCGCGATGTTGGCCCAGCTCGCCGTCGGGGTGGCGTGCGTGGCCGTGGTCCTGCGGCGGTGGCGCGAGCCGGAGCTGCCCGTCGTGGTGGGCTCGGTGCTGTTGACCTTCGCCGTGGTGGGGGCCAACTTCCTGCCGTGGTACTGGGCCTGGGGCCTCCCGGTGCTGGCGCTCGTCGTGCGCTCGCGCCTGATGTGGGTGGCGCTGGTGCAGGGCGCCCTGCTGGAGCTCGCGCTGTTCCCCGTGGCCGTGGGTGGCGGCGGGCTCGGCCCCCTCGAGCACCTCCAGGTGTGGACCCGAGACGTCGCCCTTCCGCTGTTCGAGGTGGCGGTGCTGATCGGCCTGTTGCTGTACCGGCCGCGCCATCGGGGGCGCGAGCCGGTCGCGGCCGCGGGCCCGTCGCCGGCACTCGCCGCCTGACGGGCGACGGCCGGCGACATCCCGCGAAATTCGGGTGCAGACAAACACACGTTCGACGGGGGTTCGCCGGTAGGGTGGCCCCCGGTGGCTGACAAGCTGGTGATCCGGGGCGCCCGGGAACACAACCTGCGCAACATCTCGATCGAGCTCCCGCGCGACAAGATCATCGTCTTCACGGGGTTGTCGGGGTCGGGCAAGTCGTCGCTCGCGTTCGACACGATCTACGCCGAGGGCCAACGCCGCTACGTGGAGTCGCTGTCGTCCTACGCCCGCCAGTTCCTGGGGCAGATGGACAAGCCGGACGTGGACTTCATCGAGGGCCTGTCCCCGGCCATCTCGATCGACCAGAAGAGCGCCTCGCGGAACCCTCGGTCGACCGTGGGCACCGTCACCGAGGTCTACGACTACCTCCGCCTGCTCTACGCCCGCATCGGCGTGCCCCACTGCCCGAACGACGGCACCGTCATCACCCGCCAGACGCCCCAGCAGATCGTCGATCGCATCCTCGAGCTCCCGGAGGGCACCCGGTTCCAGGTGCTGGCACCGGTCGTCCGGGGTCGGAAGGGCAACTACACGACGCTGCTGGCCGACCTGGCGACGCAGGGCTACGCGCGGGCCCGCATCGACGGCGAGATCTTCGAGCTCACCGAGGCCATCGAGCTGGCCCGGTACGAGCAGCACACCATCGAGGTCATCATCGACCGCCTGGTGAAGCGGGAGGGCATCGAGCGCCGCCTCACCGACTCGCTCGAGACCGCGCTGCGCCTGGCCGAGGGCGTGGCCGAGGTGCAGGTGGTGCCCAAAGCGGGTGAAGGGCCCGAAGAGACCCTGACCTTCAGCCAGCACCTGGCCTGCACCAGCTGCGGCGCCTCCTACGACGAGCTGGCCCCCCGGAACTTCTCGTTCAACTCGCCCTACGGCGCGTGTCCCCACTGCGACGGCCTCGGCACCCGGTACGAGGTGGACCCCGAGTTGGTCGTGCCCGACCCCAGCGTCAGCGTCGACGACGGCGCGCTGTCGCCGTGGGCCCGCGGGCACAACCAGTACTTCAAGCGGCTGGTCGAGTCGGTCGCCGCCGAGCACGCCATCCCCACCGACCTGCCCTTCGCCGACCTCAACGACGCCCAGCGCCGACTGCTGCTCTACGGCACGGGCGCCGACCGGGTGCACGTCAAGTACAAGAACCGCTATGGCCGGGTGCGGTCGTACCACGCGCAGTACGAGGGGGTCATCCCGTACCTGCAGCGACGGCACAGCGATGCCGAGTCCGACTCCCAGCGCGAGCAGATCGAGGGCTACATGCGGGAGGTGCCGTGCCCGAACTGCGGCGGTGCCCGGCTGCAGCCGCTGTCCCTGGGCGTCACCATCGACGGGCTGAACATCCACGACCTCTGCTCGATGTCCATCGCCGAGTCGGCCGAGGCGTTGGCGGCGCTCGAGCTGTCAGAGCGCGACCGCTTGATCGCCGAGCGGGTCGTCAAGGAGGTCAACGCCCGCATGGGCTTCCTGCTCGACGTGGGCCTCGACTACCTCAGCCTGCACCGGTCGTCGGCCACCCTCGCCGGCGGCGAGGCCCAGCGGATCCGGTTGGCCAGCCAGATCGGCAGCGGCCTGGTCGGGGTGCTCTACGTGCTCGACGAGCCGTCCATCGGCCTGCACCAGCGGGACAACCGCAAGCTCATCGACACCCTCGTCCGCCTGCGCGGCCTGGGCAACACCGTCCTGGTCGTCGAGCACGACGAGGACACCATCCGGGTGGCCGACCACGTGGTCGACATCGGCCCCGGCGCGGGCGAGCACGGCGGCGACGTGGTGTTCTCCGGCACCGTCGACAAGCTGTTGAAGAACCGGGCCTCGATCACCGGCCAGTACCTGTCCGGCAAGCGGTCGATCCCGGTTCCCGAGCTGCGCCGCAAGCCGGGCGAGCGCTGGATCGGGGTGCGCGGCGCCAAGGCGAACAACCTGCGCGACATCGACGTGGACTTCCCGCTCAGCTGCTTCGTGGCCGTCACCGGGGTGTCGGGCTCGGGCAAGTCCACGCTGGTCAACGAGATCCTCTACCGGTCGCTGATGCAGACGATCTACAAGTCGAAGACGCCGCCGGGGCGTCATCGCACGGTGGAGGGCATCGACCTGCTCGACAAGGTCATCAACATCGACCAGTCGCCGATCGGGCGAACGCCGCGGTCGAACCCCGCCACCTACACCGGCGTGTTCGACCACGTGCGCAAGCTCATGAGCCAGACCCACGAGGCCAAGGTGCGGGGCTACCTGCCGGGGCGGTTCTCGTTCAACGTCAAGGGCGGCCGCTGCGAGGCATGTGCGGGCGACGGCACCATCAAGATCGAGATGCACTTCCTGCCCGACGTCTACGTCCCCTGCGAGGTGTGCAAGGGCGCCCGGTACAACCGCGACACGCTCGACATCACCTTCAAGGACAAGAACATCGCGGACATCCTCGACCTGTCCTGCGAGGAGGCCCTCGAGTTCTTCGCCAACCAGCCGGCGATCGCCCGTCACATGCAGACGCTGGTCGACGTGGGCCTGGGCTACGTGCGACTCGGCCAGCCGGCGCCCACGCTCTCGGGCGGTGAGGCGCAGCGGGTGAAGCTGGCCAGCGAGTTGGCCAAGCGCTCGACCGGTCACACCATCTACATCCTCGACGAGCCCACCACCGGCCTGCACTTCGAGGACATCCGCAAGCTGCTCACCGTGCTGTCGCGCCTGGTCGACCAGGGCAACACCGTGCTGGTCATCGAGCACAACCTGGATGTCATCAAGACCGCGGACTGGATAATCGACCTGGGCCCCGAGGGCGGCAAAGGGGGTGGCACCGTAGTGGTCGAGGGCCCGCCGGAGCTGGTGGCCAAGACCCCCGAGAGCTACACCGGACAGTTCCTGGCCCCCTTGCTGGCCCGCGCCTGAGGGCGAACCTCACCGCGCCTCGCTGCGGCGCCGGTCGAGGTACATGAGTGTCTTGGGGTCGGGAAACCCTCGCCCTCAGTAGGGCAAAGCCATCAGCCGATGGAAGGGAGTGGGTACCCCCGCCGCTGACCGCCTGCGATGTGCCCGATGAGCCTGCGCTTGTCCCGGGCGTTGCTCGTGGGAGGCACGCTCGGCGCGGTCTTCGGTCTGAGCAAGCTGCACGCCAGCCGCATCGCCGACCCGCCCTACGACTTCACCAGCTCGTTCCGGTTCGGCTGGGCGGTGGCGTACGTGGTCCTCTTGGTGGTGGCGGCCTACGGCGTCGGCCTCCCGGAGCTCCCTCGCACTCGGCGCAGCGCCCTCGCGTCGGCCGTCGCCGCCACTGCGGGCGCGGCGGCGGCCATCTCGGTGGTGCAACTCGTTGTGGGCGACGCGCTGTTGCCGCGGTTCGTGGTCTTCGTGTCGGTGCTGGTCCTGGTGCCCTGGTACCTGATCTGCGCCGGTGTCGCAGACGGTGGGCGGGACCGGGCCCGCCTCCACGACCGGGTCGTGGTGGTGGGTGACCTCGCCGAGATCGAGGCGCTCCGTGACGAGATGGCCCGCTACGCCGAGGTGCCGGCCGAGATCGTCGCCGTCATGTCGCCGGACGAGGCGAAGGTGGCGGGGGTGCGCTCGCGGCCGTTGTGCGAGCGGGTCGTGGCCGAGGCCGCCAGCGTGGTGGTGCTCGACCGGGCCGCCCAGGTGGAGCCGAGCATCGTCAGCCAGGCGGCCTCGCTGCACGAGTCGGGGATCCGCCTGCGCACCCTGTCGCTGTTCTACGAGGAGTGGCTGGGCAAGCTGCCGGTGTCCGAGCTCGAGCGAGTGTCGCTGATGTTCGACATCGGCGAGGTGCACCGTGCCCGCTACGGCCGGATCAAGCGGCTCCTCGACGTCACCCTCGCCGCGGTGGGCCTGGTGGCCCTGGCCCTCGCCGTCCCCGTCATCGCGGTGGCCAACCGGTTCGGGAACCGCGGGCCGCTGCTGTACCGCCAGGAGCGGGTGGGCAAGTTCGGGGCGCCATTCGAGATCCTGAAGTTCCGCACCATGCGGCCCGCCTCCGACGGCACCACCCACAACGAGTGGACCGCCGAGGACGACCCCCGCATCACGCCGTTCGGCCAGGTGCTGCGCACCACCCACCTGGACGAGCTCCCCCAGGTGGTCAACATCCTGCGGGGTGAGCTGGCGGTGGTGGGGCCGAGACCCGAGCAACCGGCCTACGTCGAGGAGCTCACGACCAAGCTGCCCTTCTACTCGATGCGCCACCTGGTCCGACCCGGGCTCACCGGGTGGGCACAGGTCAAGTACGGCTACGCCGGCGACGAGCGCGATGCGCTCGAGAAGCTGCAATACGAGTTCTTCTACCTGCGCCGTCAGGGTGTGGCGCTGGACCTGCGCATCGTGGGCCGCACCCTTCGGTCGGTCACCGGCCGTCAGGGCGGAGGGCGCTGAGCACCCGCTTGCGCCCGAGGCTGGCGGCCCGGCGCACCCGGTGGGCGAGGGGTGGCCGGACCAGGGTGCCGGCGTAGGCGGGGTCGGACCGGTAGCGCTCGACGTCGATCGGGCCGCCGGTCGCCAGCGCGCCCACGGCATCGAGCAGCACCGCCCGGGTGGCGTGGTCACTGGTGTGCCCCCCGACCGCACGGAAGTCGGTGACCGCGTCGCCGCCGGCGCCTCGCCACCGCTCGACCAGAGGGATCACCTGCTCGTCGTGGACGCCGACGTCGTCCTCGCACGACTGCACGTAGAGCCGGGGGAGCGGGCGGTCCCCGCGAGCGGTCAAGCGGGCACGGATCTGCCGGGTGATCGGGTGGTTGTGCTCGGCGAGCGGGTCGCCGTCGGGGCAGATCCAGGCGACCTCGGCCATGCGCTCCTGGCGCGCGGCGCACACGTCCAGGTCGATGTGCGGGCAGATCGCCACGATGCCGTCGGCATCGAGGTCCAGCCCGAACTTGAGGGCGGCGGTCGCGCCCATGGACGAGCCGACGGTGACGAGGGGTCGTCCCCGGTACCCGCGTTCGTCGAGGTGGTGGTCGATGATCTCGGTCACGGCCCGCTCGACGAACAGATCACCACGCTCGCCGGTGTAGTACGTGCCGTTCTCGAACGCGCCGTAGGCGTCGCACAGGAACAGCCAGTTGTGACCGGGGTCCGAGCCCAGCATCTTCAGGCGATGGAAGTACCCCTGGAACTGGTCGCGGTAGGGCTTGGCGTTGCCCCAGGACCCGAAGAAGGCGCTGAAGTGGATCACGAGGTCGGTGGCGCCGGCATGGGGCACGTGGACGTAGCCGAATCGGCGTCCGTCGGCGTCGCAGTGGGTCTCGACCTCAGGCAGGGCGACGGTGTCAGGCATGGGCGGGAACCATCGGCGCCGGGCGGGCCATGGTGGCGCGCAGGCCCGCGACCTCGGCGCGGCTGAACGACCACCGGCGGGCGACGAGGCCGTACGCGACCAGCCCCAGCCCGGCGCCGGCGACCAGGGTGGCCAGGTCGGGAAGGGGAGCGACCACGACGAGGCCGGTCACGGTCGCCAGCGCGAGGTTCGGGGCGACCGAGGGTCGGATCGCGGTGCGCCACAGCTCGCGGCGGGTGGCGTGGACCTCCGCGAGCGCCGATCGCGATAGTGGCACGATCAGGAAGACCGTGCCGACCAGCGTGCCGAGGAAGGCGCCCACGGTGCCGATCCGGTGCACGAGGACGATGCTGGCCACGAGGTTGACGAGCACGGCCAGCGTGACCGCCCGCAACACCGCCCCTGCCCGGCCGGTGCCCACGAGGAGGTTCGAGCCCACCGCCACGGGGGCGGCCAGGGCCACGTAGGCCAGGCCCACCACGGCCAGGCCGGCGGCGGCGGCGTAGGCGGGGCCGACCCAGACCCGGACCAGCGGGCCGGCGAGGATGGCCGGTGCTGTCACGAAGGGCAGGGTGACGAGCAGGGAGTACTTCGTCCCGGTCATCAACAGCTCTCGGAGGGTGTGGCCGTCGCCCCGGGCGCGCAGCCACGACGCGCTGGGGATCACCGCGTAGGAACTGGCGGACAGGATCGCGTCGGCACCGTTCTGGATCTGGGTGGCGATCTCGACCAGGGCGACGGGCGCCGGACCCAGCACGGCACCCACGATGAGGCGGTCCATCATGCGCTGGATCACCCCGAACGGGCGCAGGACGGCCACGGTCTTCCCGTAGCTGAGCAGCGCGCGCATCTCGGTCCGGTCGAGTCCCAGGCGACGGTCGGGGAGCATGACCCAGAGGGTGCCGAGCGCCAGCAGGGCGCTGAGGGTCGAGACGACCAGGCTCGCCACCGCGACCCCTTGCAGGCCCGATCCGGCCAGCGCGGCGACCGCGGTGGCCGCGGCGACGGCGGTGCGACGGACCGCGTCGACCGCCCGCGAGAGGTCGACCCGCTGGAGACCCTCGAGCGACGACGTGGCTGCGCCGGTGAGGAGGTCGGGGAGGAGTTGGACGGCGTAGACGACGATGGCGAACCGGAGGTCGGCCACCAGGCGCTCCGGTGTGTCGAACAGCGACGGCAGCCACCGGCGACCGACCGTCGCCATCAGCACGGTGCTGACGAGCCCGAGGGTGGTGAACAGGCCGAGGCTGCTGCCCACCCGGGTGGCGATGCCTCGGTGGTCGTCGAGGGACGCCGACTCGGCCACCGCCCGGGTGGTCGCCGTGCTGACGCCCAGGTCGGCCAGCGAGATCCACCCGTTGATCGCCGAGAACGTGCAGAGCAGGACCCAGGTGCCGAAGGCCGCTGCCCCCAACCCCTGGAGCATGAGCGGCAGGGCGACGAGGGTGACCACCATCGCCCAGACGTTGGCGGCGCCGGTGGAGGCGGTGTTGACCAACACCCGGCGACGGAAGGGCCGCGCCCCGCTCCCGGTCTCAGGGGCGGCGTTGGCCCCGGCGTCTGTCACCTGTGATCCATCGGCATGGGCCGTACCAAGTCAAGGCTGGTCGGGCTCGGCCGACAGGACAGGGGTGCGACCCCCTGTGCGTGCCCTGGCCCACGGTGCCCGTGACCTGGTGACCAGCCCGGCGGGCCTGGTGGCCTTCCGGCGTACGGGGACCACGCCGACCGGGACCTACCGCGTGATGCGCAAGAGCCTCTCCGTGGCCCCCCGCTTGGCCCCCCAGGCGTTCCGCCTGGTGCTGCCGACCGCCGACGTCACGCCCGAGCCCAGCCCGTCCGGAGTGCTCGGCACTCCCAGCACTGCGGAGCTGACGGCCTTGACCGATGGGGTGCGCCAGGACGGGTTCGTGCGGTTCGAGCGCCCGGTCGACGCGGCCACCTGCACCGCCATCGAGGCGGTGGCTCGCACCACCCCCGCCGAGCTGCTGCCGGCGCCCGCGCTCGGGCCGGCCGTGGCGGTGTTCGACGAGGACCAGCCGCGGGCGCCGAAGCACCATGTCCCCGAGGCCGCGGTCGTGGCCGTCCCCGAGGTGCAGGCCCTGCTGGTCGACCCCACGTTGCGGGCGTTGGCGGCGTCGTACCTCGGGTGCCAGCCGGTGTGCACCCTGACGGCCACCTGGTGGTCCTCGCCCTCACCCGATGGTGCCTGCTCCGAGATCGCCCAGCTGTTCCACGAGGACCGCGACCACCCGTCGTTCCTCAAGTTCTTCCTGTACGTCACCGACGTCGACGAGGCGCACGGCCCCCACGTGTACGTGCGGGGCTCGCATCGGGGCCGGCCGGGCGCGCTCCGGGCGGACCGGCGCTTCGGGGACGACGAGGTCGCGCGGCACTACCGGGCCGAGGACATCGTCACGGTCTGCGGGCCCCGGGGGACGCTCTTCGCCGCCGACACGAGTGGCTTGCACAAGGGTCTCCCGCCCGTGGCCGGATCTCGTCTGGTCTTCCAGATCGAGTTCGCCGACAGCCTCTTCGGTGCGCCCTACGGGCGGGTCAGCCCCAGCACGCTGGCCCCGAGGGCCGCGGCCGAGATGGCCCGTCACCCGCACACGTACCACCGATTCCTGACCGAGGAGCACTGAAGGTGGGCAACCCTGTCACCATCGTCCTGCCCACGCTCGACGAGCGCCGCCACATCACCGACTGCCTCGACTCGCTGCTGGCGCAGGACTATGCGGCCATCGAGGAGATCCTGGTCGTCGACGGTGGCTCCCAGGACGGCACCCGTGACCTCGTGGCGCGGCGGGGCCTGCCGGTCCGGCTGGTCGCCAACCCCCGGGTGACCGCCGCTGCGGCCATGAACATCGGCATCGCGGAGGCCACCACCGACATCATCGTGCGGGCCGACGCGCACACCCTGTACGCGCCCGACTTCGTCTCCCGGTGCGTGGAGGTGCTCGAGACGAGCGGTGCCGACGTGGTGGGCGGGCCGATGCGCCCGGTGGGCACCACCGCCTACGGCCGGGCCGTCGCCGCCGTCACCAGCTCGCCGGTGGGGGTGGGGCCGGGACGGTTCCACTACGCCGACGAGGCGCAGGACGTCGACACCGTGTACCTCGGGACGTACCGGAAGGACGTGGTGACCGAGGCCGGCGGGTACGACGAGGCCGAGCTGCAGTGGGCGGCGGAGGATCAGGAGCTGAACCACCGCCTGCGCCGCCGCGGGCATCGGATCCGCCTCGACCCCTCGATCCGCTCGGAGTACTTCCCCCGCCAGACGCCCCGGTCGCTGTGGCGGCAGTACTTCAACTACGGCATGTGCAAGGCGTCGACGCTGAAGAAGCACCGCACGTTGCCGTCGTGGCGGCCCCTCGCGCCCGCGGCGATGGTGGCGGGCGCCGCGGCCGTGACCGCGTTCGGCGTGGCCACCCGCCGGCCGCTGCCGTGCACGGTCCCGGCGGCGGCCTACGCCGTCGGCGCCGGGGTGGTGGCGCTGCGCCTGAGCGACGAGCCGGGCGTGGCTCCCCACCGGGCGCTGAGCGCCTTGTCGGTCTGCCACTGGGCCTACGGCCTCGGCTTCTGGGCCGGCGTCGGCCGCATCGTCACCGGACGACCGTTCGACACCCGACCGGGAGCTCCCCGCTGATGCCCCTGCCCACGCGTCGAAGGATGAACGAGTACGTCGTGAAAGGCGGCCACCTCGCCGCCCGGCAGGTGGCGGTGACGCCGGAGCACCGGCGTGCCCGCCGGCTGGCCGCCGAGGCACCGGCGCCCGACCCTGACGGGCCGCGCGTCGCCATTCTCACGCCGAGGGACTGGGCCGTCCACGTCCAGTGGGAGGCCGTGATCGCCCAGGCGCTGCGCCTGCGGGGCGCGCGGGTCGACTTCGTCACCTGCGGCGGCGGTCTCGAGGTGTGTGACCGGGCCAACACCTGGGAGGGCCCGCCGATGCCGTGCCGGTCGTGCACCCGTTATGTGGAGACGTCGCTCGACGCCCACGGCTTCCCGCGCACGTCGATCCGGGCCGGGTGGGAGCAGGACGATCCGGGCGACTGGGACGAGCTCGACGAGGTGTCGCTGTCCGCCCTCCGCGATGTCGTCGACGCCGACGGGATGGCCTACGGGCGCCTCACGGAGATCCCCGTGAAGTGGTTCCTCATGCGCGCCTCGTCCGGTGACGACCCGCTGGCGCCGTCGACGTGGCGCGGCTTCCTGCGATCCGCCCGCCGGATCGCCGCCGGCCTGAACGCCGCGCTCGACCGCCTGCAGCCCGACGTGGTCCTGCTGTGCAACGGCCTGTTCCTGTTCGAGGCCGTCGCGTGGGAGCTGTGCCGCCGGCGGGGGATCGACGTGGTGACCTACGAGCGGGGGTTCATCAAGGAGACCCTCGTGTTCCGCCGGGGCGCCCCGGCCTGCCTCACCGACCTGTCGGACCTGTGGGACCGCTTCGCCGACGTGGCCCTGACCCCCGAGCAGGACGAGCGCCTCGACGAGTACCTCGACGCCCGGCGCCACGGTCGGCGCACGATCGACCGGTACTGGGCCGACGCACGCTTCGACGAGCCCTCCCGCGCCGGGAGCGGCCGGCTCGTGACCCTGTTCACGAACCTCACCTGGGACTCCGCGGTGATCGGCAAGGAGCTGGCCTACCCGAGCATCCAGGCGTGGATCGTGGCCGCGGTCGAGGCCATGGCCGCCCGCCCTGAGCACGAACTGGTGATCCGCCTCCATCCTGCGGAGGTCAAGCTGCCCGGCAAGGAGACCCGAGAGCCGGTGCTGCCGTTCCTCCGGCAGCGGTTCCCCACGCTGCCGCCGAACGTGCGGGTGATCGAGCCCGACGACCCGACCAGCTCGTACCCGCTGATGGAGGCGAGCGACCTCGGCCTGGTGTTCACGTCGACGACCGGGATGGAGCTGGCCCTCGCCGGCGTGCCCGTGATCGTGGCGGGCGAGACGCACTACCGGGGCAAGGGCTTCACGGTGGACGTGTCGAGCCCGAGCGAGTTCCTCGCCGCCCTCGACGACGTGCTGGCCGACCCCGCCCGCCACCGCCCCGATCCCCAGCGGGTGCGGCGCTACGCCAACCTGTTCTTCTTCGAGGCGCCGGTGGACAGCCCCGGTGTCGAGGAGCACGTGCCCGGGCTGGCCCGGATCACCGTGGAGCACCTCGACGCGCTGGCACCGGGCGCCGACCCGTCGGTCGACCGCATCTGCGACGGGATCCTGCTCGGCGGTGACTTCCTCGCCTCCGGGCCCGCGGCTGCAGCTACCGGTCCGACGGCTCGATCGGCTCTATCTCCACCCTGATCCGGTAGCGCCGGCCGTCGACGTCGTACTCGGCGCCGTAGGGAGGGAACGTCCGCGCCCGCAGACGGTCGAGGAGGGCCACCTCGTCGGGCGTGGGGTCGAGGCCGGCCAGGTCGGCCACGCGGTGGAACGAGCCCCCGGGGCCCTGCGGCCGCGGCTCGATGCGGTCGATGATCGGCCAGACCCGGCGCATCAGCGCCTCGGAGGCGTCCTCCAGCCGCCGGTACAACCGCTCGGCGGTGTCGTCGGGACGGGTCGGCACGGCGACCTGCTCGACGATGTCGCCCGCGTCCAGCGCCGGCACCATCACGTGCAGGGTCGTCCCGGCGGGGCTGCCGTCCACCAACGGCCACACGTTGGGCGCGGCGCCGGCGTTGTGGGGCAGCAGGCCCGGGTGCAGGTTCAGGGCTCGCCAGGAGGCCAGGCCGAGCCAGGTCGGCGGCACCAGGTGCCCGAACAGCACGGACAGCAACACGTCCGGCTCGAGGGCCGCCACCTCACCCTGCCCGTCGGGCCAGGTCCAGTACGGCACGCCGAAGACGCCGGGGTCGTCGAACCCCTTCCGGCGGGTCTCGTCATGGAGGACGAGCCCGGCGAGATCGCCGCGCGCCGCGAGGTAGTGGGCGATGCGCTCGCCGAGGCGGTTGTTGGCCAGCAGCACGCACCGCATCAGGCGAGCAGGTCCCAGGAGACCGGCGTGCCGCGTCGCACCGCCGTGCCTGCCGTGCGACCGAGCACCTCCGGGAGGTGCTTCGGCGCCAGGCCATGGCCCGGACGGATGGCACGGACGTTGCCCTCCGTGAACTGCTCGCCCGCGGCCACGTCGGCGACGACGAACAACGATCGGCGGAACACCTGGCTGGCGGTCTCGCCCGGCGTGGGACCGTAGCGCACCGCACCCAACGCGGCCTCGGCCTCACGCACCGCGACGACCAGGTCGCCGAGCTCGCCCGGCTCCAGCGAGAACGATGCGTCGGGCCCCCCGTCGGACCGGGCCAGGGTGACGTGCTTCTCGATCATGCAGGCGCCGAGGGCCACCGAGGTGACGGCCACCGTGGTGCCGAGGGTGTGATCGGAGAGACCGACGGGCACGTCCCAGCGGCCGCGCATGTCCGCGATCGTGCGCAGGTCCATCTGGTCGACCGGGGCGGGGTAGGCGCTGTTGCAGCGCAGCAGCACCACGCCGCCGGCGCCGGCCGCTCGTGCCGCGGTCACGGCGTCGTCGATCTCGCCCTCGGTGGCCATGCCCGTGGACATCACGAGCGTGCGCCCCGTGGCCGCCGCGGCACGGATCAGGGCGAGGTCGACCAGCTCGAACGAGGCGATCTTGTGCACCAGCGGGTCGTACTGCTCGAGGAAGTCGACGGCGGCAGGGTCGAACGGCGTCGAGAAGGGCACCAGGCCGCACTCACGGGCGACGGTGAAGAGGTCGTCGTGCCACTCGTAGGGGGTCGCCGCCTCCTCGTAGAGCTGGTAGAGGCGGCGGTCCTCCCAGGGCGTGCCGGCACCGATGCGGAACAGGTCGGTGTCGGCGTCGATGGTCAGGCTGTCCGCGGTGTAGGTCTGGAACTTCACGGCGTCGGCGCCCGCATCGGCGGCGCGGCGGATCAGCTCGAGGGCGCGCCCCTTGTCCCCGTTGTGGTTGCCGGACAGCTCGGCGACGATCCAGACCCGGTCCCCCCACGGGGGGTGCTGCTCGGCCATCTCACCTCCTCCGTATCTCGGCGACGACCCGGGCGGCGCCGCCGCCGTCGACCAACGCGCCGGCAGTGTCGCCGAGCCGGTGTCGCCGGTCGTCATCGGCCAGCAATTGTCGCAGGAGGGTGAGGGTCTGGCGCGGGTCGGAAGGGTTGGCCGGCGTGAGCGCGGCACCTGCGTCGTGGAACGACCGGGCGATGGGCTCCTGATTGGCGTGGAAGGGGACGATCACGGAGGGCACGCGGGAGAGGCAGAGTGCGTAGACGGTCGAGCCGGCTGCGGCCACCGCGAGGTCAGCCCGGGCGATCACCTCGCCTGGGTCGTCCAGGAAGCCGTGCACCGCCACGCCGGGGGCCGAGGGGAGGTCGTCCCGTGCGGCGCCGCCGATCACATCGATGCGCAGCCCGTCGGCCGCGAGGGCGGCGATCACCGTTCGGAGGTGGTCGAGCACCGGGGGAGCGGGCTCGCCGCCCACCGACACCAGCACCGTCGCCGGTGCGGAGCCGCGAGCCGCGACGACGGGACGGCCGCGGCGCAACAGGGCATAGGCCGGTCCGAGCAGCAGGCGGGTGCCGGCGGGACGGCTGCGGTAGCAGTCGGCGCTCGCGCCGAGGTTCTGGTCGAGGATGATCGACGCGTCAGCTCGGCCTCCGTGCCCGAAGTCGTCGATCACCAGCACCCGGTCGCCGGTGGGTCGGGCAGGCGTGGCGAAGCGATAGCCGTCGACGACCAGCCAGGCGCCGTCGCTGAGCGAGGTCGTGGTGCGGGCGTCCTCGGCGGTGCCGGGCTCGACGTCGAGCACCGCGAGATCGACCGCCGGCGACATGCGGCGGGCATGCTCCGCGGCCGACCCGTCGACGGCCAGCAGCGCGTCTCCGCCCGCGTCCTGCCAGGCCTCCGCGAGCGTCACGCAGCGGGCCACGTGGCCGGCGCCCACCCCGTCTCCGCCGTCGGCGCGGAGCACGAGCCGTTGGCTGCTCACCCCGGAGCGCCGTGGTGGGCGGCGGCCGTCACTTCTCGAACACGTGGTAGGTGACACGATCGAAGCCGTCGTCCTTGGTGAGGAAGCCCTCCTCCACCAGTGTGAGCTCCGGGAACAGCTCGGCGTAGAGCCTGCCGTAGTCCCGCTTGAACAGGATCCCGTCATGGCCGCGGTAGGTGATCTCCGTGGGCTCGTCGGCGTGGTACTCGCCACACATCACCCACCGGCGGGACGTTCGCACCAATTCGTTCATGACGATGGGCAGCACGTCGTCGGGCTGGTGGATCAGGAGCCCCACCGTCAGGGTGAGATCGAACCAGTTGTCCCGGAAGGGGAGGGACCGGGCGGTGCCCCACACGCCGTTGACGCCCGGGACGTTGGCCTGCAGCGCCTGGAGCACGGTGGTGTTGATGTCGATGCCCCACAGATCGTGGGCCTCGGTGTGCCGGGCCATGTGGACGAGGTTGTCGCCCTGCGTGCAGCCGGCCTCGAGGATCCGGGTGGCGGGGAACCGGCCCATGAACGCATCCCAGAACGCGGCGCGGGGGGCGCCCGCGTCGGCGTTGCGGACGAGGTACTCGTCGCCGAACCCGCTGGCCCACAGGGCCTCGCTGCGGGTGGCCGCGGGGACATCGGCCAGCGTCGGGGTGCGGGTGTCGGTCACGGTCGCTCCTTCTGCGTGCGGTCGGCGCCGGCCATCAGCGGACCAGCTCGTGGTTCACGAAGTGGGTGCCCGGTGGGGCCGGCCACCGGCGGGGCGGTCCGGCGATCACCCCGGCGACGGCCAACACGTCGTGCCAGGCGGCGCCGACCGGGTCGGGCAGCGCATCGACGATCACCCGCAGCCGGGCGAGGTCGTCGGGAGTGTCGAGGGTCCAGCGCTCGTGGCCCAGCCACTCGGCGGTCTCGAGCGATGCCAGGCGGAAGCGCTCGGGGTGGCGGTAGACGAACGGCGTGACGTGCTCGCGCTCGTCGGGCTCGGTGGCCTCGGCCACCGCGGCCCGCAGGGCGGCCGTCCGCACGACCTCGACATCGAGGCCGTCGGGGTAGGTCCGTTCGAGCGAGTTCGAGGTGTAGTCGGCGCCCATCGCACGGTGCAGGTCGAGGGCGGCGTCGACCAGTGCGGGGTCGGTCAGGGGGCAATCGGCGGTGAGCCGCACCACGTCGTCGGCGGGGAACCGGTCGAGCGCGATGGCGAACCGGGCGAGCACGTCGGTCTCCGGGCCTCGCACCACGTCGACACCGAGTGCAGTGGCCAGCGCGGCCACCGGGTCGTCGATGGGCCGGTCGCTGGTGGCGACGACCACCCGGTCGACGTGGGCGGGGCGGAGGCGCTCGAGCATCAGCTGCAGCACCGGTCGCCCGCCCAGATCGGCGAGCACCTTGCCCGGGAGGCGACTCGAGCCCATCCGGGCCTGCACGACGACCGTGGTCACCCGGGCCGGTACGGTCGGCGGCCAGCTCACGGGGACCAGCCCGCCACCGACCGGATCTGGTCGGCGAGGCGCAGGGAGGCGATGGCCTCCGCGGCATCGACGGGTGGCTGGGCCTCGTCGCGCAACCATGCGAGGAAGCACTCGGTCTGGCGCTCGTACGAGCAGGCCACCGAGTCGATGGCCGGCTCGACCTCGACGTCGCCGTCGCGCTCCACCTCGAGCACCTCACGGGCCCAGTCGAGGCGCAGTGTGGCGTCGGTGCCGATGATCTCCAGGCCACGGCGGTAGCGCCGGCTCAGGTAGTCGAGCGACACCTCGGCCAGCGCGCCGCTGTCGTGGCGGAGCAGGGTCTTGACCGTGTCCTCGACGTCGATCTCGAGGTCGCCCAGGCGGGCCACCTCGGCGCCCAGCACCTCGAACGAGCCGCCCAGGAGCCAGACCAGCAGGTCGAGCTCGTGGATGGCGTCGAGGAGCACCCCACCGCCCAGCTCCGATCGAGCCGAGTAGGACTCGCGGTAGTCGACCGTGGGTCGCCAATCGGGCAGGTAGCTGCCGAACCAGGCTCGCACCGAGGTGATGCGGCCGGCCCGGCCCTGGTGGGCCAGCTCGATGATCCGCGACACCGGCGGGTGGAACCGCAGGTTGAACCCGACCATCACACGGTCGGAGGCCGCCAGCAGGGCCTCGGTGCCGGTCACCGACAGGCTGATGGGCTTCTCGATCAGCACCTTGGCGCCCGTGTCGAGGGCGGCCAGGGCCTGGTCGAGGTGGGCGCTGGTGGGGCTGGCCACCACCACGCCGTCGTACCCCGACAGATGGTCGAGGTCGAACGGCACCGTCCGGGCGTGTCGGATGGCCTTGGCCCGGTCGTGCGAGGGGTCGGCGAGCGCCACGTCCGCACCGGCCGCGTGCAGGTTGCGGGCGTGGCGGCTGCCGATGGACCCGGCACCCAGCACCAGCACCGACAGCGAGCGGCGCTTCAGGAGTCGCATCGCCATCAGACGGGCCGGAACACGGGCTCGAGGGTCGGGCCGACGAGGCGGGCGGCGACGTCCTCGCCGGCCGCGAGGGAGGCGAGGGCCGTGTCGAAGGCACTCAGGGCGAGGGCCACGTCCGCCTCGCTGTGGCGGGCGCTGATGAACATGGAGCCGTTGAACAGCACCCCGGCCCGGCCCATGCACTGCTGCACCCAGCTCCGGTGGACGAGGTGGTCGGTCCCGGTGAAGCCGACCACGGTCCGCTGCGGCTCACCCCCGACGGTGACCAGGTGACCCACGCCGTGACGGTCGACCCGTTCGGCCATCCCGGTGAGGAGGGTCCGTCCGAGTGCCTCGATCTCACCGAGCACCGTGCCGTCGGCGATGGTGTCGAGGACCGCGGCCGCCGCGGCCAGCGACAGCGCCTCGCCCCCGTGGGTGCCCGAGAAGAACACCTCCTCGAAGGTGTCCATGATCTCGCCGCCGCCGGCCACCGCGGAGATGGGCATGCCGTTGCCGAGCGCCTTCCCGTAGCACGAGAGGTCGGGCTGCACCCGGTACCGCTCGCGGGCCCCACCCGGCGCGAGGCGGAAGCCGGTGATGACCTCGTCGAAGACCGACACCGCGCCGTGGTGGGCGGCGACCTCGACGACGGCCTGCAGGTAGCCGGGCTCGGGCACCGTGGCCCCGGACGGCTCGAGCACGACTGCGGCCACGTCGCCGGGATAGGTCTCGAAGGCCCGTTCGAGGCTGCCCAGGTCCCCGAAGGTGAACGTCGCGGTCAGGTCGACCACCGCCTTCGGCACGCCGGCGTTGCGCGTGGTCGAGCCGATGTACCAGTCGTGCCAGCCGTGGTACCCCGCGACCAGGACCATGTCGCGTCCTGTGCGGGCACGCGCGGCCCGGACCGCGGCGCTCACCGCGTCGGAGCCGCTCTTTGCGAACCGCACCGACTCGACGCCCGGGCACAGCGCCACGATGCGCTCGGCCACCTCCACCTCGAGCGGGTGCATGAGGGTGAAGGTGATGCCGTCGTCGAGCTGGCGGCGGATGGCGTCGTCGACCACGGGCTCGGCGTAGCCCAGCAGCACCGGGCCCAACGCCATCGGGAAGTCGACGAACTCGTTCCCGTCCACGTCCCAGACATGGGCACCCTTGCCCCGCGCGAGGTAGCGGGGGTGGGCGCCCTGCACCCACTGGGTCGGGCTCTTCGACAGGGTCTGGGTGCCGAGCGGGATCACCTGCTGGGCACGGGCGAACCAGGCCTCCGACCGATCGAACGACGCCATCAGCCCAGCACCGCCGCGGTCAGCGCATCGACGACACGGTCCTGTTCGGGCTCGGTCAGGTCGGGGAACAGCGGCAGCGACAGGAGCCCCGCGTAGGCGGCCTCGGTGGCGGGGAAGCGGGCCGCCTCGGCCGCGAACCGGGGGTGGTGATGGAGGGGGACGTAGTGCACCTGCACCTGTATCTCATCGGCGCGAAGTGCCTCGTACACATGGGAACGGCGAGGAACCCGGACGGCGAAGAGGTGATAGGCGTGCCGCCAGCCCGGCGGGGCGGCCGGCGGCAGGGTCACCGGCAGGTCGGCCAGCAGCGATCGGTACCGGTCGGCCAGGTGATTGCGCCGCTCGACGAACCGCTCGAGCTTGGTCAACTGGCTCGCGCCCAGCGCCGCCGCGATGTCGGACAGCCGGAAGTTGTGCCCTTCCTCGGTGATCTCGTAGGCCCAGCCCCCCAGGTCGGGTCGAGGCGTGACGCCGTGGCGTCCGAACCGGCGCAGCGACGCGGCCAGCGCGTCGTCGTTGGTGGTGACCGCGCCGCCCTCGCCGGTGGTGACCACCTTGACGGGGTGGAACGAGAAGCAGCAGAGGTCGCTGTGGGCGCAGTTGCCCACGGGCCCGTCAGGGGTGCGGGCCCCGAGGGCATGGGCGGCGTCCTCGATCACCACCCGGGGGCGCGTCGCCAGTTGGCCGAGGTCGACGGGCAGGCCGGCGTAGTGCACCGCCACGAGCGCGTCGACATCGGCGGGCACCGCGCCGAGGTCGAGGTTCAAGGTGGCGGGGTCGATGTCCACCAGCACGGGGGTGGCGCCCACGTAGCGGGCGCACGCGGCGCTCGCCGCGAAGGTGAGTGTGGACGTGGCCACCGTGTCGTCGGGGCCGAGGCCCGACACCGCGCAGGCGGCGTGGAGCGCGGCGGTTCCGCTCGAGAACGCCACCGCGTGCCGGGCGCCCGTGACCGAGCACAGGCGCGCCTCGAACTCGTCCACCGCCGGTCCCTGGGTGAGCCAGTCGCCCTTCAGGACGGCCGTCACCGCTGCGATGTCGTCGTCGTCGACCGACTGCCGCCCGTAGGGGATCAACGCACCAACTCCCGGAGGTCCTCGCAGGACAACCAGTCGGTGTTGGTGGCGCTGTCGTAGGTGAAGTCGTCGTCGAGGGGCTTGCCCTCCAGCCAGCCGGGCTCGTCGGTCCACCAGGGGTGCTCGGGCAGCACCACGTAGACGTCCTCGGCGTCGATGGCGTGACGGCTCTCGTCGGCGGTCAGCAGCACCTCGTGGAGCTTCTCGCCCGGCCGGATGCCGATGACATCACGGGGGAGGCCGGGGGCGATGGCCTCGGCCAGGTCGGTGACCTTCATCGACGGGATCTTGGGGATGAACACCTCGCCGCCGGTGGCGTTGTCGAGCGCGAACAGGACCAGGTCGACGGCCTGTTCGAGCGTGATCCAGAACCGGGTCATCCGCTCGTCGGTGATGGTGAGCGTGCCGGTCCGGGCCTGCTCCTGGAACAGGGGGACCACCGAGCCCCGGGAGCCCACGACGTTGCCGTAGCGCACGCACGACAGCACGGTGTCGGAGTGACTGGCGTAGGCGTTCCCCTGCACCACGATCTTCTCCTCGCACAGCTTGGTGGCGCCGTAGAGGTTGACCGGGTTCACCGCCTTGTCGGTCGAGAGCGCGACCACCTTGGCGACCCCGCTGTCGATGGCGCAGTCCACCACGTGCTGGGAGCCGAGGACGTTGGTCTGGACCGCCTCGAACGGGTTGTACTCGCACGCCGGCACCTGCTTCATGGCGGCGGCGTGCACGATGACGTCGGCGCCCTGGCAGGCCCGGGACATGCGGGTCTTGTTGCGGATGTCGCCGAGCATGTACCGGACCTGGCGGTCGCCGAACCGGGCCCGCATCTCGGATTGCTTCAACTCGTCCCGGGAGTACACCCGGATGGTGGCGTCGGGCCACTCGTCGAGCACGCGTTCCACGAACGCGTTCCCGAACGAACCCGTGCCGCCGGTCAGCAGGATGGTCGCGCCGGAGAGGTCCATGTTCCTCCATCGGCATGGGTCGACCGGCCTACAGCGCCTCCTGCGACTATCACCCTCCGTCGAGATCAGGCTTCACCCTGCGTGAACTCGATGCCCCGATCCGGAGGTGGCGGAGCGGAGCGGAGCCGCGGCGCCGACGAACCGGATGCCGAAGGCGCACCGACGAAGGAGGGGCCAGTGTCAGGTGATCTCCAGCATGCGCTCGAGGGCCACGCGGGCCCATTCGGCGGTGTCGGGGTCGACGGTGATCCGGTTGACCACGTCGCCCGCCACCAACGACTCGAGCACCCAGGCCAGGTGGGGGCCGTCGATGCGGAACATGGTGGAGCAGGGACAGATCAGGGGATCGAGCGACACCACCGTCTTGTCGGGCGTCTCGGCGTCGAGGCGCTGCACCAGATGGATCTCGGTGCCCACGCCGATGGTCGTGCCGGCCGGGGCCTCGTCGACCGCCCGGATGATGAAGTCGGTGGAGCCCACCTTGTCGGCCACCTCGCACACGTCGTGGGCGCACTCGGGGTGCACCACCACGAGCCCGTCCGGGTGCTCGGCGCGGAAGGCCTCGACGTGTTCGGGGCGGAAGCGCTGGTGGACAGAGCAGTGCCCCTTCCACAGGAGGAAGGTGGCGTCCTTGCACTCGGCCTCGCTGAGCCCACCCAGGTCGAACCGGGGGTTCCACACGGCCATGTCGGCCTCGGTGTAGCCCATCGCGTGGGCGGTGTTGCGGCCGAGGTGCTGATCGGGGAAGAACAGGGTCTTGTCGCCCCGCGCCATGGCCCAGTCCAGCACCGCCCTGGCGTTGGTCGAGGTGCACACGGCGCCGCCGTGCTCGCCCACGAAGGCCTTCAGCGCGGCCGAGGAGTTCATGTAGGTGATGGGGACCAGCCGGTCGATGTCGACCACGTCGGCCAGCTCGGCCCAGGCCTCTTCCACCTGGTCGATGTCGGCCATGTCCGCCATCGAGCAGCCGGCGTTGAGGTCGGGGAGGATCACCGTCTGGTGATCGGCGGTGAGCACGTCGGCCGACTCGGCCATGAAGTGCACGCCGCAGAAGACGATGAACTCGGCCTGGGGCCGCTGCTGGGCCAGCACCGAGAGCCGATACGAGTCACCCCGTGCGTCGCACCACTTCATCACCTCGTCTCGCTGGTAGTGGTGGCCGAGCAGGAACACCCGGTCGCCGAGCGCGGCCTTGGCCGCCGCGATCTGGTCGTCGATCTGTTCGGGGGTGGCGTCGAGATAGCGCTCGGGGAGCGGTGACTGCATCCTCAGCATGTTGTGGTGACCTCCCTGGAGGGAAGCTCCGCTGAAGGGCGGTGGGGGCAGCCTGGTCGCCACGCCACGGGGATGTCGCCCACGGAGCTGATATGTCGCCGGATACCAGGCCGGCGTGTGGTCAGTCTAGGCATGACACGGGGTGAACCTCGTTTCGGGGGATGATCGGGGGGATGTCGTCACGTGCACGCGCCGAGGGGTGGAGAGCGCTGGAGGTCTTCGGGCTCAGCGGCCTGGCCGTCGCCCAACCCCTCTACGAGGTGTTCGGCGCGAGCCCCGAGGTGTTCGTGTTCGCCGACGCCACCAACCGCGACATCGTCACGTTCGCGCTGGTGCTGCTGTTCGTCCCGCCCCTGATCCTGTGGGGGGTGGGAGCGGTGGTGGGGCTCCTCGCGCCTCGGGCCCGCCAGCCCGTCCACCTGGCCACCCTCGGGCTGCTGACGGCCCTGCTGGCGATGTACGTGGCGAAGCACCTGGGCGGGTCGCCCGGCCTCTGGCTGGTGGCGGTCGGCCTCGGCGCCGGGGCCCTGTTGGTGGCGGCGTACCGCCGCCGGGCCGAGGTGACCGCCACCCTGCTGCACTACCTCGCGATCGGGCCGGTGCTGTTCGTCATCAGCTTCCTGGTGCTGTCACCGGCCGGGCAGCTGCTCCGCCCCTCTGGCGCCGAGGCGGCGGCGATCGACGTGGCCCGCCCCGAGGCCCTGCCGCCGGTGGTGATGATCGTGTTCGACGAGTGGCCCCTCACGTCGATCGTCGACACCAACGGTGAGATCGACGCCGACCTGTACCCGAACCTGGCGGCGCTGGCCGGCGATGCCACCTGGTATCCGAACACCACCACGGTCACGAACTCGACACTGTTCGCGGTGCCCTCGGTGCTCACCGGCCAGATGCCCGACGAGGGCCTGAGTGCCGACGCCCGCTCGCACCCGCAGAACCTGTTCACCCTGCTGGGCAGCGTGTACGACCTCCAGGCGGTCGAGCCGGTGACCCGGCTGTGCCCGACCGCCATCTGCAACGAGCCGAGGGCCCCGCGGTCGAGGAGCGGGGGGGCGTCGACCCGGGAGGCGTGGCGCGACTCGAGCCTCGGGTCGCTGGTCGACGACGCCGCCAGCGTGTACCGCACGCTCGTGAGCCCCTCCGAGGCGCTGGGCGGCTCGACCGACCTGGAAGACGCGGAGTCGGACCTGGCGGCCGAGACCGCGATCGAGTCCGGGGCCCAGGTCGACGAGCAGGTGCGCGACGCCCGCAACGACCAGGGACAGGTGGACGTGTTCGCCATCTTCGGGCCGAGGCCCGAGGGGCTCAGCGGGCTCCTGCACACGTTCTCGCCGAACGAGGCCCCGACGCTGCACTTCCTGCACCTGCTCGTGCCCCACACCCCCTACGCCCACCTCCCGAGCGGCGAGCACTACACCCCCGACGAGGGGCTCCGCGAGGTGGCCGAGGTGCAGGGCGACGACCCGGCCGGCAACGTCCGCGGCCCGGCCCAGCAGGCCGCGGACTTCGACCGCCACCGGATGCTGCTGCAGGCCGGCTACGTCGACACGCTGGTCGGCGACCTGGTGCACCGGCTGCGTCAGGACGACCTCTACAAGGACGCGATGGTGGTGATCACCGCCGACCACGGCATCACCTTCGAGGCGGGTGCCCCGGCCCGCGGCCTCGGCCCCGCGCCGGTGGACCCCTCGACCATGCCCGACATGGCGTGGGTGCCGCTGATCGTCAAGGCCCCGGGCCAGACCGAGGGCAGGGTGGACGATCGCAACGCGCAGACCATCGACGTGCTGCCCACCATGGCCGACCTGCTGGGCATCGACATCCCGTGGGCGGTCGACGGGCGCTCCCTCGCCGGCGCCCCCCGCCAGGGCGACCACAAGCCCTTCGTGCGGGCGGTGGGCATATCCGGCGCCTCCTACCACTTCGAGGACCCGATCGGGATCGAGGACCAGGCCACCCTCGACGACGTGTTCGCCGGCGGGGTCGACACGTTCCTGCCCCGCCACACGGGCACGAGCCGGTGGTACTCGTTCGGCCCCCGGCCCGACCTGGTGGGCCGCTCCGTGGACGACTTCCCCCAGGGGAGCGTGAGCGACCTGGGACCGGGCCAGGTCGAGACGGGCCAGACCGTGGAGGTGGCCGAGGGCGAAAGCCTGCCCTCGCTCGTGGTGGGTCGCGTCAACGGGAACCCACCCGACGGCACCCTGGTCGCGGTGACCGTGGACGACACCATCGCCGCGGTCGTGCCCCTGTACACCGACCAGTTCGCGCCGGGCCGCGTGGCGGCGATGGCCCTGCGCTCCACGCTCACGCCGGGCCGCCACCAGATCGGGTACTACGTGGTCGGCCCCAACGAGCGACCCACGCTCCGCCCGATCGCACTGGGGTGATCGAAACCGGGTGATCGAGCGGGGGTGGTCCGGTCGAGTGAGGAATCGAGCACCCTCCTAGACATCCCACGGGTCGTAGGTGTCAAGCGGCGAGTTGTTGGCGGTGAGCCCAGGCGGTGTGTTCGTCGTAGGGGGTGTGGTGTCGTAGACACCCGTGGAGGATGCCGACGAGGCGGTTGGCGAGGGCGCGTAGGGCCCGGTGGTGGGTGTCGCCGGCGGCTCGCCGTTGGTCGTAGAAGGTGCGGGCGCCGGGGCTGGCGGTGAGGGTGGCGAACGCCCAGAGGTAGCAGGCGTCGGCGAGGCGCCGGTTGCGGGCGTAGCGGGCCAACACGACGTGTCTGGTGCCGGACGCTCGGGTGATGGGTGACGTGCCGGCGTAGTTCTTGCGAGACTTGGAGTCTGCGTAGCGGTTCGGGTCGTCTCCGAACTCTGCGAGCACCCGGGCGCCGAGGATCATCCCTAGTCCTGGCAGGGATCGGATGATCTTGGCGTCCGGGTGCTGATCAAAACACTCGCCCAGCTGGGTCTCGAGCCGGTCGATCTGGGCGGTCAGCTCGGCGATCACCGCGACGAGAGCGGCGACCGACGCGCCCATGGCGTCAGCGACCAGGGTTGGCGCTTCGAGCTGGTCGGCCCGCAACGCCGCCTGGATCTCGACGGCGCGGTCGTCGATGCGGCGTTGGCGGCCGCCCCGGCGCAGCGCGGCGCCGATCTTCGATCGCGACAACTGGCGGCCCAACGTCGGGGTGGGAGCGACCGCGAGGACTGCCAGCGCGTCGCCTGATCCCAGCTCCGGGAAGGCGTCGAGAGCGCCGGGGTAGAACTCCCGCAGCGTGGAGCGCAGCTGATTGATCTGGCGTTGACGGGTCCAGATCATCGACTGGTGAGCCCGAGCCAGCACCTTGGTCGCTTCGGCCAGGTCGCTGTCACCGGCGACGGGCCGATGATTGTGGCCATCGGTGCGAGCCAACCCGGCCAGCGCCTTGGCGTCGCCCGGGTCGGACTTCGCTCCCGACGTCGAGTGCCGTTCCCGATACCTCGACGTCGACATCGGGTTCACCGCCAACACGATGTAGCCGGCCGCGACCAACGCCGCGACGAACAGGCCCCGATCGGTCTCGGTCGCGATCGTCACCTCCCCCGGATCGTCCACATGAGCGGCCACCAACTCATGGAAGCGGGCCACACCCTCGATGCCCTCAGGCACCCGGCCACCCGCAAGCCGCCGCCCCTCCGCGTCCTCGACATAGACATCGTGGTGAGCCTCAGCCCAGTCATGCCCCACGAACACCCTCCCCATCGGACCTCCTCGTCAGTCGTTGTCGTCGAGCCCGAGGCGACCGCCAGCGTCCTAATGGTTCAGTGCTCGAGGCACGTCATCCCACCAGCCATCACGATCAACCTCACCAACCGGCAGGCGCACGATCTAGAAGTAGAGCTCACGACTCTGGCTGCAACAGTGCTGACCTACCAGCGGCTCGGAACCAGCCTCACCCACAGGAGGCAGCTGGTCGACCCCCATTAGGCTGGGGCGGACATGGTGCAGCGACCTCCGGCCGGCTCCATCCCCGACGCGCCCGGCTCCTACCAGTTCAAGGACCGCGACGGCCGGGTGATCTACGTCGGCAAGGCCAAGTCGCTGCGCTCACGGCTGAGCAACTACTTCGTCAAGAACCTGCCGATCCGGACCGCCCAGATGGTGGCGTCGGCCGCGAGCGTCGAGTGGATCCAGGTCGACAACGACGTCGAAGCCTTGATGCTCGAGTACAGCCTCATCAAGACCCACCGCCCCCGGTTCAACATCCGCCTGGTCGACGACAAGAGCTATCCCTTCCTGGCGGTCACCGTGGGCGACGAGTGGCCGCGGCCGATGGTGATGCGAGGGGCCAAGCGCAAGGGGGTCCGCTACTTCGGCCCTTACGGCCATGCCTACGCCATCCGCGAGACGCTCGACCTGCTGCTGCGCACGTTCCCGCTGCGCACCTGCTCGGACAACAAGTTCGGGCGCCACGAGAAGTCGGGCCGGCCGTGCCTGCTCTTCCACATCGAGAAGTGCAGCGGCCCGTGCGTAGGAGAGGTGACGCAGGAGCGGTATCGGGAACTGGTCGACGAGTTGCTCGACTTCCTCGACGGCGACACGGACACGATCGTCAAGCGCCTCGAGCACGAGATGCGCGAGGCGGCCGACGAGCTGGCCTTCGAGCGGGCCGCCCGGCTGCGAGACAAGCTGACCAGCGTCCGCAAGGCCATCGAGAAGCAGCAGATGGTGGCCGATCGCAACGAGGACCTCGACGTGATCGGCATCGCCGACGACGACCTCGAAGCGGCGGTGCAGGTCTTCTTCGTCCGCCGCGGCCGTGTCGTGGGCCGCAAGGGGTTCATCATCGACAAGGTCGAGGACCTGTCCGACGCCGAGCTGATCAGCAGCGTGCTGGAGGGCCTGTACTACGACGAGCCGCCCACGGGGCTGCCCAAGACGGTGCTGGTGCCGACCCTGCCTGACGACCCGGATCTCTACGAGCGGTGGCTCACCGAGGGGCGGGGCTCGGCCGTGACGGTGAAGGTGCCCCGTCGGGGGGACAAGCGGACCCTGCACGAGACCGTCACCCGCAACGCCAAGGAGGAGCTGACCCGCCACCGGCTGCGCCGGGCCTCCGACCACAACAGCCGCGCCCGTGCGCTGAACGAGCTGCAGGACCAGCTGGGGCTCCCGTTCGCGCCCTTGCGGATCGAGTGCTACGACATGAGCCACATCCAGGGCAGCGACTACGTCGGGTCGATGGTGGTGGTCGAGGACGGTCTGGCCAAGAAGAGCGACTACCGCCGCTTCAAGATCCGCGAGGTCGACCAGAACGACGACTTCGCGGCGATGGAGGAGGTGCTCACGCGGCGCCTCACCGCCTACCTGGCCGAGCGTGACCGTCCGGTCGAGGAGCGCAAGGGGCGGTTCGCGTACCCGCCGCAGCTGCTGGTGGTGGACGGCGGCAAGGGCCAGTTGGCGGTGGCCATCAGGGTGCTCGAGAACCTGGGGCTGGCCGACGACATCCCGGTGGCCTCGTTGGCCAAGCGCTTCGAGGAGGTCTACGTGCCGGGGGAGTCGGACCCGGTGCGCCTCCCGCGCCAGTCCGAGGCGCTGTACCTGCTGCAGCGCATCCGTGACGAGGCCCACCGCTTCGCCATCTCGTACCACCGCGAGCTCCGGGGCAAGCGCATGACCAAGAGCGTGGTGGACGACATCCCTGGCCTCGGCCCGACCCGCAAGAAGCGGCTGCTGAAGGAGTTGGGCGGCGTGAAGGGCGTGAAGCAGGCGGACCTCGACACGCTGCGGGCCCTGTCGTGGTTGCCGGACTCGGTGGCCGACGCGGTGTTCGACAAGCTGCACCGCCCGGCCCGACGATGAGCGGGACCGAGCACGACGACGACGGCGACCTCTGGGAGACCCACGCCGGGTGGTGGCAGGAGGGGTTCACCGAGGGGGCCGACCCCGAGTACGAGGAGCAGATCCTCCCGCTGGCCGCCGAGCACCTGGCCGGGGCCCGCTCCGTGCTCGACGTGGGCACCGGCGAGGGCCAGGTGGCGCGCCTGGCCCGCTCGCTCGGCGCCACCCGCGTGGTCGGCATCGACCCGACGCTGGCCCAGGTGGCGGAGGCCGCCCGGCGGGGCGGCGGCGTGGCCTACGCGCGGGCCGGGGCCGATCACCTGCCCGTCGCCACCGGCACGATCGACGTGGTGGTGGCCTGCCTGGTGTTCGAGCACATCGAGGCCGTCGACGAGGCCATTGCCGAGGTGGCACGGGTGCTGGCCCCCGGTGGGCGCTTCCTGTTCTTCTTGAACCACCCGCTGCTCCAGACACCCAACAGCGGCTGGATCGACGACCAGATCCTCGACCCTCCCGAGCAGTACTGGCGCATCGGGCCCTACCTGGTGGAGGACGCCTCCATCGAGGAGGTGGAGAAGGACGTGTTCATCCCGTTCATCCACCGCCCCCTCCACCGGTACGTGAACGCACTGGCGGCCCACGGCCTGACCATCACCCGCATGGAGGAGCCGGCCCCACCGCCGGGCTTCCTGGCCGCGGCGGCCGAGTACCGGGCGGCGGCGACCATCCCGCGACTGCTGTTCCTCCGCGCCGAACCGGTCAGCGGGTGACCTCGTTCTCGAGGCAATGGCTGGCGGGTTCCGGGGGGTAGTGCCTCGAGATCAGCGGGCGCGGCGTGCGAGGGCCGATCGGTAGGCTGAGGCCATCAGCGAGATCATCATCATCGCCGGGCTGTCGGGGGCCGGACGGTCGCAAGCGGCCGACAACCTCGAGGATCTGGGCTGGTTCGTCATCGACAACCTGCCGCCCGCCCTCATGCCCAAGGTGTCCGAGCTGGCACAGGCGCCGGGCTCGGGGTACGAGCGGGTGGCGCTGGTGGTCGGCGCCTCGGGGCCGGACCACTCCGAGGTGCTCGACTCGGTGGTCGCCCTGCGGTCCACCGACGCCCGGGTCCGGGTGCTGTTCCTCGACGCCTCCACCGAGGTGCTGGTGCGCCGCTACGAGAGCACGCGGCGCCGCCATCCCCTGGCCGACGGTGACCGGCTGGCCGACGCCATCGAACGCGAGCGCCTGCTGCTCGACCCGGTGAAGGGCGGCGCCGACGTGGTGATCGACACCACCGAGCTCAACGTGCACCAGTTGAAGGCCCGGATCGGCGACCTGTTCGGGGGCGACAGCCGTGACGCGGCCATGCAGATCACCGTCGAGTCGTTCGGCTTCAAGCACGGTCTGCCGCTGGACGTCGACCTGGTCTTCGACTGCCGCTTCCTCCCCAACCCGCACTGGGTGGACGAGCTGCGCCCGCTGTCCGGTCGGGACGAGGCGGTGCGCGACTACGTGCTGGGTCAACCGGCGGCGGCGGCCTTCCTCGACCACCTGCAGCGGCTGCTCCGCCTGCTCGTGCCCGCCTATGTGCACGAGGGCAAGTCCTACCTGACGATCGCGTTCGGCTGCACGGGCGGGCGCCACCGGTCGGTTGCCATCGCGGAGGAGGTGGCCGACCAGCTCCGCCAGCGGGGCGACACGCCGGCCGTCAGCCACCGCGACATCGACCGTTGACCACGCCGACGCGGACCGGGCCGAGGGTGGCCGCGGTGGGCGGTGGGCACGGGCTGGCGGCCACGCTGGCCGCGGCTCGTCACTACGCGGGCGACATCACCGCCATCGTCGCGGTCGCCGATGACGGCGGGTCCAGTGGCCGGCTGCGCGACGCGATCGCGCTGCCCCCGCCGGGCGACCTGCGCAAGTGCCTACTCGCGCTGGCCGCCGACGACTCGTTGCTCGTGCGGTCGCTCGACCACCGCTTCGATGCCGGTGAGTTGGAGGGCCACGCCCTCGGCAACCTGCTCATCACCGGGCTGGCCGACGCCACCGGCGACTTCGTCGCCGCGCTCGACGAGGTGGGGCGGCTGCTCGGCGCCGTCGGCCGGGTGCTGCCGGCCACGCTCGAGCCTGTAGTGCTCAAGGCCGAGGCCGGCGGCGACGAGGTGGCCGGTCAGGTGGCCGTGTCGAACGCCGTGGGCATCACCAGGGTGTCGCTGACGCCGCCCGACCCGCCGGTGGCGCCCGGGGTGGTGGACGCGCTCGTGGCCGCAGATCAGGTCGTGATCGGGCCCGGCTCGCTCTACACGTCGATCCTGGCCGCGGCGGCGGTGCCCGGCGTGCGCGACGCGCTGGCCGCCACGTCGGCCCGCAAGGTCTACGTGTGCAACCTCGCGCCCGAGGTGCCCGAGACGGCGGGCTACCGCGCCGTCGACCACGTCGACGCCCTGCGGGCGCACGGCCTCGAGGTCGACGTGGTGGTGTGCCATCCGGGCGGGCTCGACGACACCGGCCTACCCGGGCTGGGCGTCGAGGTCGTCGAGCGCCCGGTGGCCCGCGCCAGCGGCCTGGCCCACGACCCGGCCCTGCTCGCCGGCGTCCTCGCCGACCTGGTCTGATCGTCCCCAGCCACAGCCCCACTCGACGCCAGCCCTGCTCGACGACAGCCCTGGTCAACGCCAGCCCTGCTCAACCCCAGCCCCTGGCCGGCCGTGCCGGGGTCGTGGCGCCGAGGGAGCGCGGTCGCGACCGAGGCGCGGACGGCCGCCCTGCGTCGACGGGCCAACGCATGTCGAGCGCGTCGGTGGCGCCTCGCGAGCGATCGTTCCGGCCGCCAACTGGCACGGCGCGGGCCGACGTGGTCGGATAGGAGCAGATCGTCAATCAGCACGGAGGCAGACCCGAAATGACTATCCGCGTCGGCGTGAACGGCTTCGGCCGCATCGGCCGCAACTTCTTCCGAGCCGTCAAGCAGCAGGGCGCCGACATCGAGTTCGTCGCGGTCAACGACCTCGGCTCGGTGGCCACCATGGCCCACCTGCTCAAGTACGACTCGGTCATGGGCACCCTCGACAGCGAGGTGACGGCGGTCGACGGCGGCATCGAGGTCGACGGCAAGGTGCTCAAGGTCCTGGCCGAGCGCGACCCGGCCAACCTGCCGTGGGGCGACCTCGGCGTCGACGTGGTGGTCGAGTCCACCGGGTTCTTCACCGACCGGGCCAAGGCCGGCGCCCACCTCGACGCCGGCGCGCCTCGGGTGATCATCTCGGCCCCGGGCAAGGACGCCGACGCCACCTTCGTGGTCGGCGTGAACGACGACACCTTCGACCCCGAGGCCCACAAGGTCGTGTCGAACGCGTCCTGCACCACCAACTGCTTCGTGCCCATGATCAAGGTGCTCGACGACGCCTTCGGCGTGGAGCGGGGCCTGATGACGACGGTGCACGCCTACACCGGCGACCAGTCCCTGGTGGACGGTCCCCACAGCGACCTGCGCCGGGCGCGGGCCGCGGCCATCAACATCATCCCGTCGTCCACCGGCGCGGCCCGGGCCACCGGCCTCGTGCTCGAAGCGATGCAGGGCAAGCTCGACGGCACGTCGCTGCGGGTGCCCGTGCCCACCGGCTCGATCACCGACTTCGTGGGCACCTTGAAGCAGGAGGCCTCGGTGGACGAGGTGAACGAGGCGTTCCGGGCGGCGGCGACGTCCGGCCCCCTGTCCAAGGTGCTCGTCTACTCGGAGGACCCGTTGGTGTCGTCCGACATCGTCGGCACGCCCGCCTCGTGCACGTTCGACTCGGGTCTCACCATGGCCACCGGCAACCTGGTGAAGGTGCTCGGCTGGTACGACAACGAGTGGGGCTACTCGAACCGCCTGGTCGACCTGGTCGGGATCGTCGGCGCAGCCTCGTAGGTCGGGTACACACCGATGTCTGCCGAGGCTGCGGAGCGGAGCGGCGCAGCCGCGGGCGAACCGGATCCCGAAGGGCCGCCGACGGAGGAGGCGCGTGGGCACGGGCGCGTGCCGGTCCTGGAGGACCTTTCCGACCTCGACGGCCGGCGGGTTCTCGTGCGGGCGGACTTCAACGTCCCGCTCGAGGACGGCGAGATCACCGACGACCTGCGCATCAGGTCGGCCCTGCCCACCCTGCGCTGGCTGCAGGAGCAGGGCGCGACGGTGACCGCCTGCAGCCATCTCGGCCGCCCCAAGGGCGCCCCGGACCCGGCGTTCTCGATGGACCCGGTGCGGGCCCGCCTGGCCGAGCTGGCACCCG
Source organism: Acidimicrobiales bacterium (assembly GCA_044221555.1). GTDB lineage: Bacteria > Actinomycetota > Acidimicrobiia > Acidimicrobiales > DATDAH01 > JAEUJM01. The sequence continues at coordinate 331,359 of JBGAOY010000001.1, read as the reverse complement.
GGGTCGAGCTGTTGGAGAACCTGCGCTTCGATCCGGGCGAGACCGCCAACGACCCGGCCTTCGTCCAGCGGCTGATCGAGGGCCAGGACGCCTACGTGAACGACGCCTTCGGGGCGTCGCACCGGGCCCACGCGTCGATCGTCGGCCCTCCCCAGTTCCTGCCCTCGGCCGCCGGGCGGCTGCTGGCCCGCGAGGCCGAGGTGCTGCTGGGCGTGCGCAACGACCCCCGTCACCCGTTCGTGGCCATCCTGGGTGGCGCCAAGGTGAGCGACAAGCTGGGCGTCATCGAAGCGCTGCTGCAGGTCGTCGACACCTTGATCGTCGGCGGCGGCATGTGCTTCACGTTCCTGGCCGCGCAGGGCCACAGCATCGGCGGCTCGCTGGTGGAGCCCGACCAGATCGACACCTGCCGGCGCCTGCTGGGGGAGTCGGATGCCATCCACCTGCCCAGCGATCTGACCGCGCTCGGCCCGGGCGGGAAGATCGGCGACCCGGCGGCGGGCGGTGAGGTGCGCCAGTTCGGCGTCAACCTGCCCGAGGGCTGGATGGGCCTCGACATCGGCCCCGGTACCGCCGCCGAGTTCCTCGACATCATCGGCGAGGCCGGCACCGTGCTGTGGAACGGGCCCATGGGCGTCTTCGAGGATTCTCGATTCGAGGCGGGCACCCGGGCCGTGGCCCAGGCGGTCGCCGACGCCCGGGGCTTCACGGTGGTGGGCGGCGGCGACAGCGCCGCCGCGCTGGCCAAGTTCGGCTTGGCGGCCGAGGTCGACCATCTGTCCACGGGTGGCGGCGCGTCGCTCGAACTCCTGGAGCAGGGCGACCTGCCCGGGCTCCGTGCCTTGAGGGAGGCCCCCAATGCCTGATGCCGGTACCGGTTCGCGCAAGCCGCTGATCAGCGGCAACTGGAAGATGAACCACAACCACTTCGAGGCCATCCAGACGGTCCAGAAGCTGTCGTACCAACTCGGCGGCGAGGACTACGACGCGGTCGACGTGTCGATCCACCCGCCGTTCACGGACCTGCGGTCGGTGCAGACCGTGCTGGAGTCCGACGACATCCCGATCGCGCTGGGCGCCCAGAACTGCCACTGGGAGGACAAGGGCGCGTTCACCGGGGAGGTGGCGCCCCCGATGCTGGCCAAGCTGAACGTGAGCTACGTCATCGTCGGCCACTCCGAGCGCCGCGAGCTGTTCGGTGAGACCGACGACGACGTCAACCGCAAGGCCAAGGCGGTGCTGGCCCAGGCCATGACGCCCATCCTCTGCTGCGGCGAGACCCTCGAGGAGCGTGAGGCCGGCACCACCGAGGCCAAGGTCGAGGGCCAGGTGCGGGCCGGGTTGGCCAAGATCACCCGGGAACAGGTCGGCGGGATGGTCGTGGCCTACGAGCCCATCTGGGCCATCGGCACCGGCCGTACGGCGTCGTCCGAGGACGCCCAGGCGGTGTGCGGCTTCATCCGCTCGATCGTGGCGTCCGTCGCCGGCGACGCCGCCGCCGCCTCGGTGCGCATCCAGTACGGCGGCTCGGTCAAGCCCTCCAACGCCGCCGAGCTGATGGTCCAGCCCGACATCGACGGCGCCCTCGTCGGCGGTGCCAGCCTCGACCCCGACGACTTCAGCCGCATCATCCGCTACCGCCTGGGCTGAACCCACGAGCTCGGCACGAACTCAGCCCAATTTCCGGCGCGTCACGCCGGATCCGGCGCTGAGTTCACCCGACCTCCCCGAGAAGTCGTCCGCGGGAGGGTGTGGCCGGTAGGATCGTCAGCCGTGCTCACCGCCATCGTCATCGGCATCCACGTCATCGTGTCCGGCCTGCTGATCCTCCTCGTCCTGCTGCACAGCGGGAAGGGTGGCGGCCTGTCCGACATGTTCGGTGGCGGCCTGGGTGCCACCGCAGCCGGCTCGACGGTCGTGGAGAAGAACCTCGACCGCATCACCGTCGTGGCGGCGCTGATCTTCTCCTTCACGACGATCTCGCTGGTCCTCCTGCTCGACTGAGGCGTTCAGCGGAACGCTGTCGGCGCCCCGGGGTCGCTGCGGTACAGTGACCCCTCGCTCGGAGCGATCCGAGCGGCCACGTCGGAGTGGCGGAATTGGTAGACGCGCCAGCTTGAGGGGCTGGTGCCCGCAAGGGCATGGGGGTTCAAGTCCCCCCTCCGACACGCTCATCCCGGGCAGGTGCTCTCGTCAGCGGCCCGATCGCCCGCCGCATCGAGCTGTCCTCGCCTGCCGGCTGAAGGCAGGTACCCGCTCGACATCCTGGCCAAGGTCAACGGTCTCGAGCGGGGACGCGGCGATGGGGATACACGTTGCGTGGGTCGACGTCGCGTCGGCGAGGGTCGCCTACGTTCCTCCGGGTGGGGTGGAGGACCGCTACGGCACCGAGAACGATCGACATGCCCTTGTCCTGGCCGGTGACCAAGAGGTCGTCATCGAACGCCCGGCGGGTCCGGCGCCGGTAGACAGTGGCGATGGCTCGGTTGACGAGGAAGGCGGCGGAGCAGTTGACGGCGTACCTGGCCGAACTGCCGACGGAGCGGTTGGTCGAGCTGGTGATGAGCCAGGCCGAGCAGGACGTGGAACTTCGGACCCAGCTGCTGTTGGATGCGGCATCGGCGAGCGGTGGGCCGCTCGACGTGTCCTCGTATCGGCAGTCCTTCTCCGATGCGTTGCGGTCGGGGAGCGCGAACCGACGTGGCCACGCCCGAACGTCGGGGCCGTGGGCTCGGGCGGTGATGGGCGTGGTCGGCCAGATCGGCGCTCTGCTCCCGAATCATCCGGCGGCGGTGATCGACATCACCGAGTACGCACTCGGTCGGGTGGACGTCACGATGAGCCGGGTCGACGACTCGTCGGGCTGGTTCTCCCAGATCACCTCCGAGCTGGAGAGCATCCACCTCCGGGCGTGCGAGATCGCTCGACCCGATCCCGTCCCGCTGGCTCGGCGACTGTTCGCCCTCGACGTCGACAGCGAGTGGGGACATCCTCTACGACGCACCGACTCGGTACGCCGACGTGCTCGGCAGGGACGGGCTGGCCGAGCTCAAGCGGTTGGCCGACGAACGATGGGACTCGCTCAGCGACGCCGAGCGGGCAGGCGCAGAGCGAGGCCATTTCCACCTCGTGAAGATGCGAGAGCACCTCGCGAAGGCGGCGGGCGACGTCGATGCCCGGGTCGAGCTGCTGGCGCTCGACCTGTCGTACCCGTACGACTACGTCAAGATCGCCGAGGTGCTGATCGAGGCCAGCCGCGGTGACGAGGCGCTCACCTGGGCCGAGCGGGGCCTCGCGGCCTTCGAGGGCTCCGACCATCAGATGCGCGGCGACACCCGCCTCGACGACGTCGCGCTGGCGGGCTGGGCTGAGCGGGGACGCAGCGCCGAGGTCGACGACCTCGTGTGGCGACGGTTCGCCGACGCGCCGAACCCGGAGCGCTGTCAGCGGCTCAAGCAGTGGACGACCGGGTCGGGCACATGGGGCGAGTACGGGCCGCGGGCGATCGCCCTGCTCGAGGAGCGCGGCGCGGCGAACGCCGCCGCTGTGGCGAACCGACCCACGCTCATCAACCGGCACCTGACAGCGCGCATCCCGGCACCGGCGACACACGACGACCTCATCGCCGTGCTGGCCGGGGAGGGCCGTCTCGACGACGCGTGGGCCGTCGCCGACGAGCACGGCGCGTCGCTGTCGGTCTGGATGGAACTGGCCGAGCTGAGCGAGACGGACCGACCGCTCGACGCCGCTCGGGCCTACGCCCGAGACGTCGAGGCGCAGATCGACCGCAAGCAGACCAGGACCTACGAGCGCGCCATCGAGCGGCTTGTGGTCATCCGCATGCTCCACGAGCGGGGCGGTGATCCGAGCGGTTTCGAGACCTACCTGGCCGACCTCCGCCGTCGACACGGCCAGAAGACCACGTTCATCCGGCTCCTCGACGAGTGCGGCCTCCGATAGCGCCAGTACGCGTCCTCCGGCTCAGCGCCTGCCGTAGAGGCACAACCGAGCGGTCCAACCCGAAGGAGGAAGATCGAGCCGGATCTGTGATCCCAACGCGCCACATCCGGGTGCCGGTGCGGGTCGGGTGCGGTGGACTGCCATCGTTGGATGTCGAGAACGCCGGACCGGTTCCGTCCCTGGGTAGGAGCAGTCGATCGGGCTGCGCGAGTCGAAGGAGAACGAGCATGGCGACGACAGAGCTTCAGGCGGTCGTGCGGTTCCGGTTCCACGACGGCGCCGTCGAGGAGTTCAAGCGCTTGTCGGCCGAGTGCATGGAGATCGTCCGCGCCAAGGACACCGGGACCCTGCAGTACGACACCTATTTCAACGACGACGAGACGGAGTGCATGGTCCTCGAGCGCTTCCGCGACGCCGAGGCGCTCATCCGGCACGGCGAGAACCTCGCCCACCTGATGGACGCCATCATCGCCACGGGGTCGGTGTCGGGCGAGCTCCTCGGCGAGCTGAGCCCGGAGCTGCGGTCGCGCTTCTCCAGCGACGGCCCGGTGCAGCTCTTCACCCCGTGGTCGAGGATGTAGGCGACTGGGTCCGCCGAGTCGGCGAGCCACGGAGGTTCGGGTCCGGCTCGCGATGAGTTCCACCACCCGCCATCCGTCGTACCCGTGTCGTCACGGCAACACAGCTGGGCGACGACGACACCACGTGGGAAAGGACACCACCATGTCGGAGCTCCTGGTCGACTTCATCACCTCGCTCGACGGGTACGCGTCGGGGGAGGGCTGGCCCGGCTTCTGGGGCCTCGAGGGGCCCGAGTACCTCGTCTGGCTGGGCGAGCAGCCCGAGGTCACCTACCTGATGGGAGCCACCACCTATCGGCTCATGTCGGGCTTCGCCGCCGGCGAGGTCCCGGAGGGGCAGGACGAGTTCCGCCCGGAGGAGGAGGCGTCCGTCGACGAGCTCACGCGGGCCAGGAAGGTCGTGTTCTCCTCCTCGCTGGACGAGCCGCTCACCTGGGCCAACTCGACGTTGGTGCGCGGCGATGCCGTCGAGACGGTACGGGCCATGAAGGCGGAGGAGCAGGGCATCCTCAGCACCATCGGCAGCCTCAGCCTGGCCCGGGCGCTCCTCCAGGCCGGGTTGGTCGACCGCTTCCGCGTCGTGATGTTCCCGGTCATCACCGGGGCCACAGGCGCCGAGCGCATCTACGACGGGTACCCGGACGTCGCCCTCGAGATGACCGAGCACCGCACCTTCGACGGCGCCATCCAGCTGGTCGAGTACCGCCCCCGGGTCCTCGAGCACCCACCGCTCCACACCTCGGCCGAGCGCGCAGAAGCGCCGTCAGCGGTGGGGCCGGACCCGTGCGGAATGGGGTGAGGGCGTTGCAGCGAGGTCGATAAGAGGCAGTGCCCGCACCCTGACCTCGATGCAGACCGCCGGCACGACGGGGTCGCCGGCGTAGCCGAGCGCGGTCGGCACCTCCGGGCGAACCCGCATCGGGGAGGCTCCCGCACGCCCGGCTGAATCGACGAGCGTGCGTGCGGCGCCAGAGGGCCACACTCGTTTGGCGGGGCCCGGGGTGAGGGCCTGGGAACGGTCGGAGCGTGGTAAGAAAAGCTCCATGGAGGACGGCCGGGTGGTGGTCCCTTCGGTTGTGGCGCTCGTGGCCGTGGCGTGCGCGGTCGCGGCCCATGTCAGGGTCCACCTGTTGCCCACCGGCCACAACCCGCTGCGCGATGCAGTCAGCGACTACGGCGCCGGCCCCTACCGCGCCTGGTACCGCACCACCGTCGTCGGGCTCGCCGTCGCCAGCGCCAGTCTCACCGTGGCATTCGCGCGCGACGGGGGCCCGGGAGCCGGCTCGCTGATCGCGCTGGCAGTGTTCGGCGCGTCGCGTCTTGCCATCGCCTGGTTCCCCGTGGATCTGCCTGGGGAACGGGCCACCCTGCCCGGCCGGATCCACAATGTGCTCGCCGTGGCCGCGTTCGCGTCGATCGCGGTGGCGTCGTCGTCGATCCCCGACGGGCTGACGGCGGCCGCCTGGTCGGGCAAGGCGAACGGCCTGAACCTTGTTGGGGCGGTCGTCATGTGGGTGGCCATCGCGACTGGCGTGTTCTTCGCCGTGGCCCCACTGCGCCGCTGGTTCGGTCTGGTCGAGCGGGCCCTCTACTGGGCGACGTTCGCTTGGCTGACCCTCGCCGCCGTCGACCTCATCGCCATCTCGGTCTAGGACGCTGCCGCATCCGGTCGATGAAGCGTCGGCGAGGGCGTCGATCCGGGACTGCCGGGCGCCGACGGCAGCAGGCTTGAGCCGGTCGTTGGTCACCGGTCGTTGGTCACCGGTCGTTGGTCACCGTTCGGTGGCCCGACCCGCTTCTTGACCGCTCGGTCAAGTGCTGTGCGAGACTCGATGGGTCGCCCGTCGACTGGGTGCGGCGGGAGGATCGGAGGGGTCGTGTCGGTCGAGACGCTCAGGGAGCGGGTGCGTCGTCAGCGCGACGAGCTGCCCGGGATGTACGGCGACATCGACTTCGACCGGGTGCCCGAGCGGCTGGCGCTCGGCCCCGACGACGAGTCGGACTACCCCAGCCACATCAAGCTCTCCCGCGCCGACCTCATGGCCGACACCGAGCTGATCGAGGTGATGGCCACGGCCACGATGCTGGGCGACGTCGTGTGCGACGCCTACGTGTCGCTGATCCCCGAGCTGGGCATGCAGCGTCTCATCGAGATGGTGCGCACCGCCTGTCGGGAGGGGATCGACGCGGTGGACGATGCCCCCGACGAGCTCGTCGCCTGCCTCCAGGCCATGGAGGCCACGCCCGATTGGATCGACCTGGAGCTCGTCGAGCGGGGCGCCCGGGTGGAGCGGGTCGGGGCCGCCCTCGCCGCGCCCTACGCCATCCGGGGCGCCTTCCTGGCGACCTTCCTGAACGAGTACGCGGCGCTGCCTATGGCCATCACCGGCTCGCTGTCGGACAAGCGCGCCGCCCGCCGGGTCAACGAGACGGCCAGCTTCTTCGCCGCCACCGTGCTCCCGGGCGGGATGCGGCGCGACGGCCCAGGGTTCGAGGCGGCCGCGATGGTGCGACTCATGCACTCCATGGTCCGCTACAACGCGCTGCGACGGTCCGACCGCTGGGACCAGAACCGCTTCGGGATCCCCATCCCGCAGGTCGACCAGATGCCGGCCGGGCTGATCTCGTCGTTCCTCACCGCCGCCGCGGTCGTCCGGGCGGGCCGTGACGAGTTCGACGCCGACGAACGGGCGCAGATCGAGATGGCCCGCTACCGCTGCTTCCTGCTCGGGCTGCCCGAGGAGCTCCTCCCCTCGGACCCGAAGGGGATGCTGGCGGTGTTCCTCGCCCGGGCGGCGACCCTGCGCAAGGGCTACGACGACGCCACCTGCGGCGAGCTCGTCCGCGCCACGATGAGCGCGTACCTGCGCCCGGACCACTCGCTGGCGAACCGCCTGGGCGAGTCCTTCGAGCGCAGCTTCAGCACGGCGTTCTTCATCAAGGTGTTCCTCGACGGCGACGCGGCGCAGGCGGCGGCGATGGGCGTGTCGATGAGCACCGGCGACAAGGTGCGGGTCGCGGCGGCGGCGCCGTTCATCTACGGCCGTCTGCACGCGGTGAACCTGCTCAACCGGGTGCCGCCGCTGCGGCCGGTGACTGACTCCCTCGTCACCTGGACCCTGCGGCGACGCCTGAAGGCCTACGGCCACGCCGAGTTCCGCACCGACGCCCAGACCTACACCCACGCCCGGCCCAAGGCCGAGGCGCCGTCCGAGCCTGCCGCCTGACCCCGGCGTCGCCGGCGAGCCGGTGACGCTCGCCGATGCCGACGTGATCACCGTCGCCGCGAGCCTGGTCGGCGTCGCCACGGCGGTGGCCGCCAACACCGTGACAAAGTTGGTCATCGCACTGGCCGCAGGAAGCTGGCGCTTCGCGCTCCGCGTCGCGTTCGGTCTCGTCCCTGGCGTCGCGGCGTTCTTCGTCGTGCTCGCCGTCACCGCCGCCCGCCGGTAGCCGGGGGTCGACCGTCAGGCCAGGAGGATCTCGTCGTAGGTCTGCCAGGTCATCTCGTCGAAGCACACGAACCGGACATGGTCCACGCCGACGCCGGCCTGGCGGACGCTGGACACCGCGATCTCGGCCGCAGCCCGCACGGGGTAGCCGAAGATCCCGGTCGAGATGGCAGGGAAGGCCACACTGGCGGCGCCCACCTCCACGGCCCGTCGGAGCGAGGTGGCGTAGCACGACGCCAGCAGCTCGGGCTCGCCCTGCTCGCCGCCACGCCACACCGGCCCCACGGTGTGGATGATCCAACGGGCCCGGAGGAGGAAACCCGGGGAGACCTTTGCGTCACCGGTCGCGCACCCGCCGAGGGTGCGGCAGAACTCGACGAGCTCGGGGCCGGCGGCCCGGTGGATCGCGCCGTCCACGCCGCCGCCGCCCAGCAGCGACGAGTTGGCGGCGTTGACCACGGCGTCGACCTCCTGTGCCGTGATGTCGCCGAGCACCAGGGACAGCTGCGGTGCGGTCATCGTCGGCTCCGTCGACGCCAGTGGTCAGACGTTGATGTCTTCGTGACCCTTCGCCGGCCGGTACCGCTTCGGGGTGGGGGCGCCGGCGGGGGAGAGGAGTCCCTTCACCACCAGCATGTCCAGCGTGGCGGCCACGGCCTCGTACTGGTCACTTCGGAGTCGCTCCGACACGTCGGCGAGCGACACCGCGTCACTCGTCACGCACAGGTCCTTGACCGCCTCGTACACGTCCAACTCGTCCACGGCGCCAGCCTAGGTGGCGGGTGCTCGACCCCCGCCTCAGCACTTCTCAGGAGTGGTCCTCCTCGACCCGGTAGACCCTGAACATCTGGATTGACCTATACATGTGACAGCGTCTCCGCGGCGGGCCGCCACCGCGACGCGATCACTTCCCGCGCCCGCGTCCGTCTCCCTCCCCAGTCGCCCATCGCGAAGGAGCCCCACCCGATGCCCACCAACGAGCAGAAGCTCGTCGTCCGCTGCCTGATGATGTCGCTCGACGGGTATGCCGCCGGCCGCAACCAGCGCCTCGAGCAGCCCTTCGGCGACAACGTCGAGGGCTTCACCGACTGGATGTTCGCCACCCGGGCCGGGAACGAGATGCTGGGCCTCGACGGTGGCGAGGAGAACGACGACGACCCCTTCGTCCGCCACAGCTTCGACCACATCGGGGCGGTCATCCTGGGGCGCAACATGTTCACCGCGTCCCGAGGGCCGTGGACCGACGACGGGTGGGTGGGGTGGTGGGGGCCGAACCCGCCGTACCACGCACCCACGTTCGTGCTGACCCACCATGAGCGGGAGGACCTGCCCATGGAGGGTGGCACCACCTTCCACTTCGCCACCGGCGGCATCGAAGACACGCTCGAGCGGGCCTTCGCCGCTGCCGACGGCAAGGACGTGCGCCTGATGGGCGGTGCCGGCGTCGTCCGCCAGTACCTCAGCGCCGGTCTTGTCGACGAGCTGCACGTGGTCCTCGTGCCGATGCTCATCGGCGCCGGCGAGCGGGTCTTCCCCGAGTCGTCCCCGCCGCCGGGCTACACCTGCGTCGAGCACACCGCCTCCGACGCCGTGGTGCACCTCCGCTTGGAGCGCCGCTGAGGCCGGCCTGGGGCTATCCGCCGCTGACGCTGACGACGACCTTGCCCTTCGGGTGGCCGTCCTCGAGGTGGTGCATGGCGTCGGGCACCTCCGCGAGCGGGTAGATGCGGTCGATCACGGGGGCGATGTCGCCGGCGTCGACCATGGCGGCAAGGGTCTCGAGGTCGGGTGCGTTCGGCTTGTCGGTGACCGAGATCAGCCGCTGACGGACGAAGGGGGACAGCAGCGCCCCGCGGATGCCGACCGATCCTGGTCCCAGGAGGCCACCGTGCTGTGAGTCGCCGACCGCCGCCAGGGTCCCCCGAGGGGCGATCGTCCGCCGCAGCGCCCCCAGGGAGTGCTCGCCGCCGCAGTTGACGAGGAGGTCGTAAGTCCGTCCCGCGTCGATGGCCTGCTGCTGCGTGTAGTCGACGACCTCGTCGGCACCGAGCGACCGCACGAGGTCCACGGCGGCGGTGCTGCACACTGCGGTGACCTTGCCGCCGAGCGCCCGCGCGATCTGCACGGCGAAGGTGCCGACACCACCCGACGCGCCGTTGACGAGGACCGTCTGGCCCGGCTGCAGCCGGCCGTCGTGTTGCACCGCGGTCAGGGCGGTCACGCCGGCCATCGGGATCGCCGCGGCGTGCTCGAAGTCGAGCGTGTCGGGCACCCGACCGACGTGCTTCTCGGGGACGGCGATGAGCTCCGCGCAGCTGCCCGACCGCAGCGTCTCGGCCATCACCCGATCGCCGACCGCGAGTCGGGTCACCCCGTCGCCGACGGCCTCGACGACGCCCGCGACGTCGGAGCCGACGATCTTCGGCTTCCGGGGTTTGCGCAGGCCGAACGCGAGGCGGGCCAGCACTGGGTCGGCCCGCATGATGTGCCAGTCCGCGGCGTTCAGGCCGCTCGCGCGCACACGGATCACAACCTCGTCGCCCGCCGGGTGCGGCGCCTCGACATCCTCGAAACTGAGCACCTCCGGTCCGCCGTAGCGGTGGTACACCCATGCCTGCATCGAAGGTCCTTCCGTAGCCGGTACTGCAGCGCCGATGTTCACGCGTCGACCCGTGACGGGTCGACCGTCACGGGTCGACCCTGATGATGTGGGCGCCGGGGAAGTCGCCGGCGTCCCGCCACTGCTCGAGGAACCCGGCGTAGTCGAGGATGCTGCCGGTGTACACGAGGTTGCGGGCGGTCTTCTCGTCGCGGCTGAGCTCGCTGTTGTAGTAGCCCGGGGTGCAGTTGGCCGAGTAGCCGGCGATGAGGCGGGATTGCTCCTGCAGCACGGCCAACCACTCCTCCTCGGCTTCGGGTGACGCCTCGACGGTGGCGACCCCTTGGCGCTCGCAGGTGGCGATCGTCCAGGCCACGTGCTTGGCCGACTCGGCGAGGAAGTGCAGGAAGTTCGTGCCGAACCCGGCCTGCACCAGGCCGATCATCAACAGGTTCGGGAACCCACCGGTGAGCACCCCGTGCAGGGTGTGGGGGCCGTCGACCCAGCGCTCGCTCAACGCCACGCCGTCCCGGCCCCGAGGGTCGAAGCCCAGTCGGTGCTCGAGCGTGGTGGTCACCTCGAACCCCGAGGCGAACACCAGCACGTCGACGGGGTGCTCGACGCCGTTGGCCACCACGCCGTCGGCCGTGATGGCCTCCACGCCGTGCCCGTCGGTGTCGACCAGGTGGACGTTCGGGCGGTTGAACGCGGGCAGGTACTCGTCGTGGAAGCACATCCGCTTGCAGTGCTTGCCATACCAGGGCTTCAGCTTGGCGGCGGTCTCGGGGTCGTCCACGATGGCGTCGACCCGCTGGCGGAACGCCTCCATGGTCTCGAAGTCCGACCGTTCGAGGGCGGCGGCCTCGTCGTCGGACGCGGCCGCCGTCCGGGTGTCTTCCCACATCGCCGAGGTCCAGCCGTCACCCACGAGGTTGCGGTCGGGCTTGGCGCCGGTGACGGCCTGCGTGAAGTTGCGGATGCGCTCGGCCTGCCAGCCGGGCGCCAGGCTCTTGAACCATTCGACGTCGGTGGGGCCGTTGTTGCGCTCGCCGACCGCCGACGGCGTGCGCTGGAACACGTAGACCTCGCTCGCGGCACGCGCCAGTTGGGGCACCGCCTGCACCGCGGTGGCGCCGGTGCCGATGATGCCGACCCGCTTGTCGTGCAGGCGGTCCATCGGCGCCGTGGGCCCGCCGCCGGTGGCGCGGTAGTCCCACCGGCTGGTGTGGAAGGCCGCGCCGGCGAAGTCCTCGATGCCGGGGATGCCGGGCAGCTTGGCCTTGGCGAGGATGCCGCCGGCGGTGACCAGGAAGCGGGATCGGAGGGTGTCGCCCCGCGACGTCGTCACGTACCACCGTCGCGAGGGCTCGTCCCATGCGGCATCGACGACCTCGGTCTGGAAGAGCGCGTGCGGGTAGAGGTCGAAGTGGCGGCCCATCAACTGGCAGTAGGCGAAGATCTCGGACGCGCTGGCGTACTTCTCCGTGGGCATGTAGCCGGTCTCTTCGAGCAGCGGGAGGTACGTGTACGACTCGACGTCGCACATGCAGCCCGGATAGCGGTTCCAGTACCAGGTGCCGCCGAAGTCACCGGCCTTGTCGACGAGCCGCACCTGCTCGACACCGTTGGCCTTCAGGTTGATGGCGGTGAGCATCCCCGCGAACCCGCCACCCACGATGACGACGTCGGTCTCCTCGTCGACCGCCTCGCGGGTGAACCCAGGGTCGGCGAAGGGATCGCGGTCGAAATCGGCGTACTCGCCGTCGATCTCGCGGTACTGGGCGATGCCGTCGGCACGGATGCGCTTCGCCCGCTCGATCCGGTACCGCTCACGCACCTCCTCCAAGGAGGGCGGTCGACCGGGTTCTGACTGCGTCATGTATGTGCTCTCTCGCGTCCAAGCAACCGGGGCGTGCGGTTCCACAACCTACAAAGGCCGGGTACAGCGCCTGACCATCGCGCCGTCGGGCCGCCCTCACCAGGGCCGAAGGTCCGCGAATCGGACGGGGCGGCACCCGAGCGGCGGGCGATCGACCAGACTGCGACCCATGAGCTACGACGAGTTCATCTCCGACGTCGTCCGCGTGGTCGAAGCGCTCGGCGCGGCGATCATGGTCGTCGGTGGGCTCGTCGCCCTGGTGGTCTACGTGGCGTCCATCACCCACGAGGCGACCCGGCACACCGCCTACCAGCAACTTCGCGAGAGCCTGGCGCGGGTGATCCTGCTCGGCCTCGAGGTGTTGATCATCGGCGACATCGTGCGGACGATCATCGTCGATCCCACCATCGAGAGCGTCACCGTGCTGGGCATGATCGTGGTGATCCGGATCGTGCTCAGCTTCTCGCTCGAGGTGGAGGTGGAGGGCAGCTGGCCGTGGAGCCGCTGGCGCCACGGTCGCGACACCGATCCGCTGGGGGAGTAGCGCGCCTCCGAGGCGACACGGCTCGACCGACCGGACGGTGCGTCCCACCAGTGGGCGTCCTCGTCGCCCTAGGACGAGAAGAACGCGGCCCGGACCTGCTGGGACGCGGGTTCGAGGCGGGAACGGTCGACCAGGCGACTGTCGTCGCGCACGAGCAGCACCACGACGAACGGCGCCACGTCCTGGCGGACCGTCATCAGCTCGTACCCGGCGGCGGCCACCAGGGCGAAGTCGTCGGGGGTGGGATGGAAGAGCTGCGTGATCACGTCGGGTCGCTGCTCGACGATGCTGTACCGGTAGTCCCACTTGGTGTGGCCCGGGGTGAAGGGCGCCCGGCTGGGCAGCGCGGCCACGTGGGCGTCGCTCTTGCCCAGCAGATCGACACCAGACCGCTCGCTGAAGTAGATCGGGTTGCCCGCACCGACGACCGCGATCGTGGCCCCCGGACGGGTGACGTCGCGTAGCACCAGCCCGACGTCGGCCGCCCGCTCGTCGACGGAGCGGTACGCACCACCGTCGCCCACCCACTGCAGGACGGGCAGCAGGTTGGCACCCACCGCCAGCACGACGACCGTGAGCGTGGCCGCCTTCGCGGCGGGGGCGGAGCGCACCGCCCCGGCCAGGCGCCGGATCAGGAACACCGTGACGACGGCGACGGCGACCGCGATCAACGCGACCTCGCCGGCACCGACGATGACGCGGGCCTTCGCGCCGATGCCGCTCAGCACGAGCACCGCGAACGCCACCCACGGCCCCACCATGGCCGCCACGCCGGCAGCCGAGAGCGACCGCACGAGGCTGCCGTCGCGTTCGGGTCGGGTGCGCAGCAGGTCGGCCGCCGCGGCGGCCGCGGCCACCATGGCGAGCACCACGCCGGGCACGAGGTAGCGGTTCGGGTGGACCATCCACTCCCACGCGTCGCCCCCGACCAGGGTGGAGTACCCCAGGAGAGCAAGGCCGACAGCGACCGGCAGTGCCGTGCCGGACGGTCGGTGCAGCCCGCGCCGGCGTGCCGCGAGCACCAGCACCACCGCCGACGCCAGCACGAACCCCACCGTGGTGGCGAGGGCGACCCAGCCACCGCGGGTCAGCCGGTCGGCGAGCGGCACACCTGCGGTCTTGAGCGTGTAGGTGTTGGGCGTCCACGCGCCGTAGTACCAACGGCGCAACAGCTCCTGGACGACCAGGGCGGCCGCGACCGTTCCCACGAGCGGTGCGACGAGCGCGATCCCGCGGCCTCGGGGGGCGCGCCACAGCAGCCACACGATCGTCACTGCGGCGACGACGGCGAAGTCGAGTCGGGTCGTGACTCCTGCGGCGAGCACGATGCACAACCACGCCGTCGTGCCCGTCGTGCCCGTCGCACCGCTGCGACCATGAGACGCGCCACGGCCGGCGGCGCCCGGATCGAGGCGCAGGGCGAGGCAGGCCGATGCCAGCGTGAGGGCGGTGACGAGGCCGACCTCCATCCCTCGGAGCGACCAGTAGACCAGTGGGTAGCAGAACGCCACCAGGCCACCGACCGCCGCCTCGAACCCGGGGGTGGTGTCGGTGAGCGCTCGCAAGACTCCGACCGCCAGCAGCGCCGCCCCGAGGCAGAGGGCCGCGCCGAGCACCATCACCACGAGGGCGACGCCCGATGGCGACAGCCCGATCCGGTGGAGCCCGGCCATGGTCAGCACCCACAAGGGGTTGGTGAACCCCTCGACGTGGGGTGCACCCGGGTACCAGACGAGGCCGTCGCCGTCGGCGAACGTCCGGGCGTACGACATCGAGATCATGGCGTCGTCGAACAGGGTGAATCGCCGCTGGCCGGCGGCCACCCAGGAGGTGCGCCAGATGAACACCGCGTAGAAGGCGGTGGCCGCGACGAGCACGCGGGTCAGCGGGCGTCGGTCGGGGTGGGGGCGGGCGTCATCGTTCCCGGGCTCGGGGACGTGAGTGGCAACGGGATGCGCACCGGCGTCGACGACCTCGGCCATCCCCGTCTATCGGCCCCGGCAAACGGGTCTGGAGCGCCCCGTCAGTCGTCGAGGCCCAACAACGCTCCGCCCCGCACGGACGCGGTGCGTCCGCACCATTCGCCGTCGCGCAGGGCGTCGACGAGGTCGGGGTCGGTAGTACGGGCCACCGTCCGCCCGCCCGCCGCCGTGTCACCCACGATCACCGCATCGACGGGCCCGTCCCGCCCGTGACCGATGGTGAACCCGGCGATGGTGACCTTCCCCTCGGCATCGGGGTCGCGGGGGCAGACCTCGGTGACCACCTCGGCCGCGGCGGAGACGTCAGCGCCGACGAAGCCCGTGGCCGGCGGACGGGCCGACCAGAGCCCGGCACCGACCTTGGTCATCAGACCGGACACCGAGGTGAGCAGCGCGGTGCTCGCCGGGTCGTCGCGGAGGAGGGTCACGAGGCGAGCCAGGGCCTGCAGCGTGAACGAGTTGAAGGGGCCGCCGCCGAAGTGCATCCCCCCGGTGACCGTGAGCGCCCGGCCGGCGTCGATGTCGATGCCCAGCCCATCGCACTGCATCTCGACCGCAGCGGGGAAGCAGCTGTAGATCTCGAGCAGCTCGCACGCCGCCGGTGGCCGCCCGACCGCCGAGGTGAGGGCCTGCCCGAGCTGGGCGACGGCAGGGGAGCGGTGCAACGCACGCCGCTGGCTGAGCGACACCACGTGGTTCGACTCCACGCCGGCATGCGGGAACACCCAGGCGTCGCGCGACACCCCGACCGACGCGGCGGTCTCGGCCGAGCAGAGGACGAAGGCCGCGGCCTGGTCGACGTTCCACTGCGAGCAACTCGGCTTGGTGTACGGCTCGGCGACCAGCGGGGCGTCGAGCACCTGGTCGGCGGTCATCGGCCGGCGGTTCCACGCGTCGGGGTTGGCGGCGGCGACCTCGCTCATCGCGGCCACGAGCGTCGCCACGCGGCGGCGGTGGTCGGACGGGGCACGCGCCGCCGCGTGCCGCAGCGCCGACTCCATCAGCGAGTACTGGTAGACGGGCAGGGCGAGCCCGCGCTCGACCTCGATGCGGTCGACCAGGTCCTTCAGGCTCGCCGGCGCCAGGACCACGTCGGGCCCGCCCCCGCCGAAGGCCTCCGGGTCCGGGAGGGCCACACCCTCGATCTGAGCCCGCAGGGCCCGGTACTTGGCCTCGCCGCCGCACACCACCACCACGTCGACGCGGCCGTCCGCGATCGCTCGGGCCGCCCTCGTGAAGAGCGACTGCTGGAGGATGCCCACCTTCGCCATGACGGAACGGGCACCGGGTGAGCGTCCGCCCAAGACCAGCCGCCCAGGGTCGTCGAGCGACCAGAGGCCTTCCGGCACGATGATCTCGCCCACCCGTTCGAGCAGCGCGGGACCGCCGGCGCCGGCATCGGTGCCCGCCCGTTCGAGTGCCCGTCGCATCAGGCCCAGCGCATCGTCGCCCTCGAGCGGGTCGTCGAAGCGCTGGCTGGCGGTGCCCGCCCCCACCAGCACGGGGGTGCGGGGCTCCGGCGTCACCGTGGTACCTCGGGGCTCACCCGGCCATTGAACCAGCCGCACGGCAGTGCGCCGGTGGTGGGTGGCGACCTCGGGTCGTGTCGGCAGGACCATCGAGGATGTCATTCGGGACCTTCGGCACTGTCTGGGCGATGTGGGGGCGCAGAAGCTGCAGGCAAACAACCACGCATCGGGAGGGGACGAGCGATGAGCAACTCGTCGAACGAGCGCACGAAGGCTGCGGCCGTCGGCATGGTCGAGGGGGAGAGGGACGACCGCCAGGAGGGCTTCGGCCTCAGCGTCGCCACCGCCCTCATCGTCGGCAGCATCATCGGTGTCGGCATCTTCAACCTGCCCACGTCGTTGGCGGGGTACGGGCCGATCACCCTCGTGTCGCTGGGTCTCACCACGGTGGGTGCCCTCGCCCTGGCGCTGCTGTTCGCGGCGCTGTCCCGCCGCCTTCCGGCCGACGGCGGGCCCTACGCCTACGCCCGGGTGGCCTTCGGGAACGGGCTCGGCTTCTCCAACGCCTGGTCGTACTGGATCACCGCCTGGGCCGGCAACGCCGCCATCGCGGTCGGGTGGGTGCTCTACGTCGAGGAGTTCGTGAACACCGGCCACAACCGGCTTGCCTCCGTGGCCCTGGTGCTCGTCGGCCTGTGGGTGCCGGCGGCCATCAACCTGTCGGGTGTGAAGAACATGGGCGCGGTGCAGGTCGTCACCACGGTGCTCAAGTTCGCGGCGCTGGCCTTCATGTCCACCGTCGGGCTCTTCTACATCAAGACGGCCAACTACACCCCCTGGAACGTCAGCGGCGAAGGCGCGGTGGCCGCCATCGGCGGTGGCATGGCCATCGCCCTGTTCAGCTACCTGGGCGTCGAGACCGCGGCGGTGGCGGCCGGCAAGGTGCACGACCCCGACCGCAACATCCCCCGCTCGACGATCTTCGGAACGCTGGCCACCGCGGTCGTCTACATGCTGTCGCTCACCGCCGTGTTCGGCATCTTGTCGAACGCGGTGCTCGCCGAGTCCACCGCGCCGTTCTCTGACGCGGTCGACGCCATGTTCGGAGGCTCGTGGGCCGGCAACGTGATGGCGGTCCTCGTGATCATCTCGGGGTTCGGTGCCCTCAACGGCTGGACGATGATCTGCGCCGAGATGCCGCTCGCCGCGGCCAAGGACGGGCTGTTCCCCGAGCGGTTCAAGAGCCTCTCGGCCAAGGGTGTGCCGGCGTTCGGGATCATCGCCTCGACCGGTCTGGCGTCGGTCGCCATGGCCATCAACTACGTGGGCTCCAACGGTGCCACCGTGTTCACCACGCTGGTGCTCATGACGGGCATCACCGCGGCCATCCCGTACGCCTTCTCCGCCCTGGCCCAGATGAAGTGGCGCTGGGTGGACCACCAGCAGCTCGACACCCCCCGGTTCGTGCGCGACATGGTGGTGGCCGTGGTGTCGCTGGTGTTCTCGATCCTGTTCATCTGGTACTCCCGCTTCACCGGCGAGAGCTTCTGGGTCTACTGGGGGCCGTTCTTCCTGAGCGCCGGCGCCCTGCTGCTCGGCGTGCCGGTCTACCTCCGCATGCGCGACCGCATGACCCAGCCCGAGCCCGTGCCCGCCTACCGGCCCCCCGCATGAGGGCCGTCAGATGAGGGTCGTCAGATGAGGGTCGTCGTCGCCCTCGGCGGCAACGCCCTGCTGCGCCGCGGGCAGCCCATGACCATCGAGAACCAGCGGGCCAACGTGGCGCTGGCCTGTGCGCACCTGGCCCCGCTGGCCGGCCCCCACCAGCTGGTCATCTCCCACGGCAACGGGCCCCAGATCGGCCTGCTGGCGCTCGAGGCCGCGTCCTACGAGCCCGTGCCCGCCTACCCCCTCGACGTGCTCGGCGCCGAGAGCCAGGGGATGGTGGGCTACCTGATCGAGCAGGAGCTGGGGAACCGGCTGCCCCCCGACCACCCGCTGGCCACCCTGCTCACCATGATCGAGGTGGACCCCGACGACCCGGCCTTCGGTGCGCCCAGCAAGCCCATCGGGCCCCTGTACACCGAGGCCGAGGCGGCGGCGCTCGAGCGCGAGCGCGGCTGGGTGTTCCGGCCGGACGGTGACCGGGTGCGCCGGGTGGTGCCCTCGCCCGCACCTCGGCGCATCTTCGAGGAGCGTCCCATCTCGTGGCTGCTCGACGCCGGCTGCGTGGTCATCTGCGCCGGCGGCGGCGGCATCCCCACCGCCTTCGACGGCACGCGCCACCTCGGTGGTGTCGAGGCGGTGATCGACAAGGACCACGCCAGCGGCCTGCTGGCCCGCGACCTCCGCGCCGACGTCTTCGTCATGGCCACCGACACGCCCGCCGCCTACCTGGGCTTCGGCTCCCCGTCGGCCAGGGCCATCACCGCCGCCCACCCCGACGCCCTGTTGGCCGAGCACGGGGACGAGTTCGCCGCCGGCTCGATGCTGCCCAAGGTGACGGCGGCCTGCGACTTCGCCCACGCCACCGGCCGCCCCGCAGTGATCGGCCAACTGGCCGACATCGACGCGCTGGTGGACGGCGCCGCCGGCACCCGCATCGCCACCGACGTGGACGGCGTGGTCACCGCGCCGCCCGACCCAAGGCCCGCGGGCCCCACCCACGACCACGACACCAAGAGGGAGGACTGAACGATGGCTTTCGGCGTTCACTCGGAAGTAGGGACCCTGCGGAAGGTGATGGTCCATCGGCCGGGGCTCGAGCACACCCGCCTCACCCCGTCCAACGCCGAGGAGCTGCTCTTCGACGACGTGCTGTGGGTGAGCCAGGCCAAGCGGGAGCACGACGCCTTCTGCGAGGTGATGCGCGAGCGGGACATCGAGGTCTTCGAGGCCGAGACGCTGCTGGCCGAGGCCCTGGGCAAGCCCGAGGCCAAGGACTGGGTGGTGGCCCACATCCTGAACGAGCGCCAGGTGGGCATCGGTGCCGCCGAACGGGCCCGGGCATGGGTCGAGTCGGCATCGACGGTCGACGTCGCCGAGTTCCTCATCGGCGGCATCATCCGGGCCGACATCCAGGCCGACCTGGGCCTGGTCTGGCAGGCGAGCGACCCCAACAGCCTCCTGCTCCCGCCGCTGCCCAACTTCTTGTTCCAGCGCGACCCGTCGTGCTGGATCTTCGACGGCGTCACGATCAACCCGATGACCAAGCCGGCCCGCAAGCCCGAGTCGATGATCGTCGAGGCGATCTACCGCTTCCACCCGATGTTCAGCGCCGAGCAGTTCCCCATCTGGTTGGGCGGCAACGACGAGGACTGGGGCCAGGCCCACGTCGAAGGCGGTGACGTGCAGCCCATCGGCAACGGCACCGTGATGATCGGGATGGGCGAGCGGACCACGCCGCAAGCGGTGCTGATCATCGCCCGGGCCCTGTTCCGGGCCGGCTCGGCCCGCCAGGTCCTGGCCGTCCACCTGCCCAAGTCACGCAGCTACATGCATCTCGACACGGTGATCACGATGTGTGACCGTGACCTGGTCACGATGTTCCCCGCCGTGGTGAACGGCGCCCGGACGTGGCGCATCCGCGCCGGCGACACGCCGGAGGAACTGGTGGCCGAGGAGCACCACGGGTCGCTGGTCGACGCCATGGCCGAGGCCCTCGGCGTGGGCGCGCTCCGCGTGATCCCCACCGGTGGCGACCAGTTCGAAGCCGAGCGCGAGCAGTGGGACGACGGCAACAACGTCGTGGCCCTCGAGCCCGGCGTCGTGGTGGCCTACGAGCGCAACACCGGCACCAACACCGCCCTGCGCAAGGCCGGCATCGAGGTCATCACCATCGAGGGCTTCGAGCTGGGCCGCGGTCGCGGCGGCTCGCACTGCATGACCTGCCCCCTCGAGCGCGACCCCGCGTTCTGAGCCCCGATCCAGACCGGAGTCCGCCGTGTACAACCTCCGCAACCGCAGCTTCGTCAAGGAGATCGACTTCGAGCCCGGCGAGCTGCGCTTCCTGCTCCAACTCGCCGAGGCCCTGAAGACGGCCAAGTACGCCGGCACCGAGCAGCGCCACCTCGTCGGCAAGGAGATCGCCCTCATCTTCGAGAAGACCTCCACCCGTACGAGGGCCGCGTTCGAGGTCGCGGCCCACGACCAGGGCGCCCATGTGACCTACCTCGACCCCACCGGGTCGCAGCTGGGGCACAAGGAGTCGATCGCCGACACCGCCCGGGCGCTCGGCCGCATGTACGACGCCATCGAGCTGCGGGGCAACGCGCAGGCCGAGGTCGAGGAGCTGGCCCGTGAGGCCGGTGTCCCCGTGTACAACGGCCTCACCGACGAGTGGCACCCCACCCAGATGCTCGCCGACTTCCTCACCATGCACGAGGCGTCGAACCAGCCCTACGACCAGCTCCGCTACGCGTTCGTGGGGGACTGCCGCTTCAACATGGGTCGGTCGTTGCTCGTGATGGGCGCCCTCATGGGAGCCGATGTCCGGCTCGGCGGGCCGGCCGCGCTGCAGCCGCCCGGCGACGTGGTGGCCCTCGCTCGTGAGATCGGCGCCCGCACCGGCGCACGGGTGACGATCACCGACGACCCCGGTGAGGCGGTGGCCGGGGCCGACTTCGTGCACACCGATGTGTGGGTGTCGATGGGCGAGGACAAGGACGTGTGGATCGACCGGGTGGAGCTGCTGCGGCCGTTCCAGGTGAACCGGGCCCTGCTGGAGGCAACGGGCAACCCGAAGGCGAAATTCATGCACTGCCTGCCTGCCTTCCACGACAGCAACACGGTCGTGGGCGGGCAGATCATGGCCCAGACCGGGATGGTCGAGGGCCTAGAGGTGACCGACGAGGTGTTCCGGTCACCGGCGAGCATCGTGTTCGACCAGGCCGAGAACCGGCTGCACACCATCAAGGCCGTGCTGGTCGCCACGCTGGGCTCGTAGACGTGGTGAGCGAGGCGGCGCCCGCGGCACCATGGTGCGGCGGGCGCTTGTCGCGCTGACGGCGCGACAAGCGACAACTGCGCCGGCCTGAGCGCTACGCGCTCGGCAGCGGCATCTCCAGGATGCTCGCGGCGAGGGCGGCGATGGGGCTGCGCTCGGAGCGTGACAGCGTCACATGACCGAACAGCGGGTTGCCGGTGAGCGCGGAGATGACCGACATCACGCCGTCGTAGCGACCCACCCGGAGGTTGTCCCGCTGGGCGATGTCGTGGGTGAGCACCACCCGGCTGCCGGCGCCCAGCCGGCTGAGGGCGGTGACCAGCACCGGTCGTTCGTACTGCTGGGCCTCGTCGAGGATCACCCAGCTGTCGACGAGGGTGCGGCCCCGGATGTGGGTGAGCGGCAGCACCTCGAGCAGGCCGTTGCTGACGACACGATCCATGATCGCCGGCGAGGTGATGGACTCGAGCGCGTCCATCACCGCCGCGCCCCACGGTGACATCTTCTCGTTCTCGCTGCCCGGCAGGTAGCCGAGGTCCTGGCCGCCGACCGCGAACAGGGGACGGAACACGAGGATGCGCTTGTGGGTGCGGCGCTGGAGCACGGCATCGAGGCCGGCGGCCAGGGCCAGCACCGACTTGCCGGTGCCGGCGGGACCGCCCAGCGACACGATGCCGACCTCGGGGTCGTCGAGCAGGTCGAGGGCGACCCGTTGCTCGGCCGAGCGGCCGGCCACGCCGAAGAGGCCCTCGGCCGAGGTGCGCAGGCGTCGGGCGCGCTTGTCCGGGTGCATCCGGGCCAGGGCCGAGCGGCTGCCGTCGCGCAGCACCAGCCCGGTGTGGCAGGGGATCTCGCCGGCCACGTCGAGGTCGACCACGCCGTCGTCGTAGAGCTCGTCGATGCGGTCGCTGCCCACATCGAGCTCGACCAGACCGGTCCACTCGCTCCGTGGTGCCAGCTCGTTGCGGTACTCGTCGGCGCCCAGACCGAGCAGCGAGGCCTTCAGGCGCAGCGGCAGGTCCTTGGTGACGACGACCACGTCGAGGCCCTCGCCCGCGAGGTGGTCGGCCACGGCCAGGATGCGGGCGTCGTTGGTCTCGGTGCGCATGGGCGACGGCAACCGGGCGCCGTCGATGTGGTTGAGCTCGATGCGCAGGGTGCCGCCGTGCTCGAGCGGGATGGGGATCGTGAGCGACCCGTGCCGGGTACGCAACGCCTCGAGGTAGCGGAGCGCGGCCCGGGCCATGTGGCCCAGCTCGCCGTGGTGGCGCTTGGCCTCCAGCTCGGAGATGACCACCAGCGGCAGGACCACGTCGTGGCCGTCGAAGCGCTCGAGCGCCATCGCGTCCGACAGCAGCACCGAGGTGTCGAGCACGTAGGTGCGCCGGGGCTCGACCGGGTCGGGGGCGGGTCGGGCCATGGCCATGTGGGGTCTCCGGGGTCGGGGGACGGGGCGCTCGGTAGCGCCATTGTCCGACGCCGCCGGCGCGGATTGGTGGATGGGCGGGCCCGGGGCGAGGCGACCAGCGTCGGAGCGGCGGGGATCAGCGGTGGTCCACCGTCGCGACGGCGGCGGTCAGGCCTCGTCGGGCACGTGGTAGCGGTCCTGGTACCGGCGGAAGCGGCGTCGCTCGGCCTCGGCGTCGAGCCCCGTGTCGGCCAGCGAGTAGCGGTGCACCCCGCGGGCCGCCTGGGGTCGCTCGGTGAGGTGAGCGGTGATCGCATCCGGGAGGGCCGCCGGCGGTGTGGCCCCGAGGGCCTGGTAGATGCCGGCCACGGTGCCGGTCGGGTCGGCCAGCAGGTCGGCGTAGCGCACGTCGACGAAGCGGTCGTCGGGTAGCGCGCCGGAGTCCCTGGCGTCCATCGTGTCGTCGAGCATCAGGGCGTAGCCGAGCGAGATGAGCGGCGCCAGGGTGTCGACGTCGACGTCCCGGCACCGCATCGAACGGATCGTGCCCATCAGGCTGACCGTCGAGGGCACGGTCTTGAGCGGGTCGCGGTGGACGAGCACCACCCGGGCGTCGGGGTACACCGCGAACAGCACCCGCAACTGGGCCAGGTGGCTCGGTGCCTTCAGCACCCAGCGCCGGCCTCGCTCGGCCCGTTGCAGGGTCTGCAGCACGCGCCGGTGATACCGGTAGGCGTCGGTGTGGTCGGCGCCCACGAGGTGGGCCGAGTAGCCGGGCACCTCGTAGGTGCCACCCCACTGGTCCGACAGGAACTCGAGCATCGTGGCGAGGATGCACTCGTTGGGCTCGTCGCCGTGGTTGTGGTGCATCGTGTCGTACGCGGGCTGGAGATCGGCCCAGAACGCGTGCACGTCGTGGCCGAGGCGGCGGGCCTGCTCGCGGTCCGCGCCCAGCACCTCGCCGGGGTGCAGCAGCTCCCACGTCTTCGGCGTGCGGTTGTCCGGGTCGAGCGCCAGCAACTCGTGGAGGATGGACGTGCCCGAGCGCCCGGTGCCCACCACGAAGACCGGCTCGACGACGGCCTCGTCGAGGATCGAGGGGTCGGCCGCCCACGTCGCGGTGAGCAGCAGTCGTTGGCGGAGGGCCCGCAGCAGCTCGGTCCGGGCGACCAGGCGCCCGGTGGTGGTGAGGCCGGCCTCGTCGGTCAACGAGCGGACCAGCAGGTCGAAGTGCGGGCGCCACGAGTCGTCCCCGAAGTCGTCCAGCCCGGTGGCCGCCCGTGCCGAATCGAGCAGGTCGACGGGATCGAGGGAGACCAGGTGCTCAGGGCCGCCCGCGGCGAGTCCGTGGGCGTCGAGACGGGCCACCCATGCCGGCGGTTCGGGCGGGTGCCATCCCACGCTGATCAGCCCCAGCGCCGCTGCGCCGCGAGTGACCGGTCGGCCAGCTGCCGGCGGCGCTGCTCGGGGGAGACACGGGGATGCGCCGGCGGGAGCACCGAGTCCAGATCGGCCACGCCCACCACAGTCGCGGTCGGCTGCGGCGTCGTGACCGCACCGACGTAGCGGTAGACGACCAGCCCCACCGGCCGGCCCTGGGTGTCGAGCCAGTTGGCGACGCCGGGGTCGGTCGGCGCGACCACCACCCGGACGCGCCCGTCCGCGTCGACGTGGGCCTGGTGGCCGTTCGTGCTGGTGGCCCGCTGGTCCCAGTCGCCCGAGTCGAACCAGTGGAGATGGTGCACCGACCAGTTCCAGTACCGGGCGTCGGGCCGATCGTGGTCGATCACCAGCACCTCACCGGGTTCCAGGTCCCAGCAGCAGCCGCCGTAGGCGATGCTCGGCGCCCCGCCCGGCGGGGTGTTGGGCGGCGAGACCGTGTTGTGCTCGAGCAGGTCCCGGGACGCGGCGGCGTAGGCCGCCCAGTACTCGATCGACTGCCCGACCCAGTGGCCGGCCCGGTCCAGCGCCGCAGCGACCTCGTGGGGGGTCGGTTCCGCAGCAGGGACGCCGGCGGTGTCGAGGCGCTCGATGCCGAACGAGGCGATCGGGTCCTCGCCCCAGTCGTAGAGGTACTGGCGGATGAGGAGCAGCCGAGCGCCCGGTGCGGTGCGCAGGTGGTTGCCGGAGCCCGGGCCCGGCCCGATCGTCAACTCGAGGCGGCCGTCCGGGGCGGCCAGGTCGCTGAGCGCGGCCTCGGCGTACACCGTGTCCTCGCCGAGGTGCATGTCGCCCTCGACGAGCGAGAACAGGGCCTCGTGCACCCCATCGACCCTGCCGCGCACCACGTAGGTGGCGTCGGGGTCGATGGCGCACCGCTCGTAGACGTTGTCGGGGTTCGGCGCGCCCCACTGCGACCACGGCTGCTCGTAGCGGTGCAGGCGGGGGTGCGCAGGATCGGCGTGCTCGAGCTCGCCGCGGAGGGCCAAGGCTGCCTGGCGGGCGAGGTGGCGAGTCGCGATCGCTCGGCTGGCGGCGTCGTCGGGGAAGCCGGACGTTCGGAGACGCCGGGGCAGGTCGGCCATCACCTCGGCCCACCGGGCCCACGCCTGCGCGGCCACGTCGGTCACCGGCCGAGTCTGCCACCGCCGCCCGCACGGGCGCGCCCGCGTAGGGTGGCGACACCACCCGAGCGATCGACGACCCAGGGGAACTCAGTGCAGCGACGTGCGTGGATGCCGGCCGTGGGGGTCGTGCTGGTGGTGACGCTGCTCGCGGCGTGCGGGTCGAGTGGCTCCTCTGACGACGCCGACGGTGGGGGCACGTCCACCAGCGCCGCGGCCGACACCGCCGCCACGACCGACACCACCGACGGGGCCGATGGGGGAGCGGACGCGACCTCCGACCTCGTGCACGGCACGGTGGAGACCCTGGCCGCCGACGACCTGGCGGGTCGGCAGGACCGCACGGCCGGCTCGGCCGAGGCACAGGACTACCTGATCGGACAGCTCCAGGACATCGCCGAGCCCTTGGACGGGGACGCCACGGATGCCGACGCCTACCGTGCCGAGTTCGACGAAGGCACGAACGTGTTGGCGGTGATCCCCGGCACCGAGCTGCCCGACGAGTACGTGGTGGTCGGCGCCCACTACGACCACCTCGGGCACGACTGCGATGGGGTCTCCGCCGCCGACGACATCTGCAACGGCGCCACCGACAACGCCACCGGTGTTGCGGCCGCGCTGGCCGTCGCCCAGACCATCGCGTCGCGGGACGACGGGCCTCGGCGCTCGGTGATCCTCGCCTTCTGGGACCGCGAGGAGGACGACCTGGGCGGCTCGAAGGCGTTCGTCGCCGATCCGCCGGTCCCGCTCGACGCGATCGTCGGCTACGTGAACTTCGACATCCAGGGGACCAACCTGTCGCCGGCACTCGCCGACTCCACCGTCATGGTGGGCGCGGAGACCGGGGGACCGAACCTCGTCGCCTCCGCGCGGGCCGCCACCACGGCGTCGAGCCTCGACACCGTCGCGCTCAGCCTTCTCTTCGGGCAGGGCCGGAGCGACCACGCCGCCTTCGCGGCAGCCGGCGTGCCGGTCGTGTTCTTCACCGACGCCAACCCGCCCTGCTACCACACGGTGGGTGACGACGTCTCGATCGTGGACTTCCCCAAGCTCGACCAGCAGATCCTCACCGCGCAGGCGCTGGTCGACGACCTGGCCGGCACCGACGAGGTGCCCGAATTCGTGCCGGACACCCCTGCGGCCGCCTACGACGACGCCGTCTCCATGCACGACATCATCAGCCGGGCCGAGCCCGACTTCGGGCGTTTCTCGGCACCCGACCAGGCCACCGCCGAGCAGTTCCTCGCCGACCTCGAGACCATCGTCGACGCCGGGCCCGAGGCCTTCGACGACGACGCGGTGGGCGTGTTGCTGCAGGGTTCGGTGGCCCTGGTCCGGGCGCTCAGCACCGGGG
The DNA here is from genome assembly GCA_044221555.1 of Acidimicrobiales bacterium. GTDB lineage: Bacteria > Actinomycetota > Acidimicrobiia > Acidimicrobiales > DATDAH01 > JAEUJM01. The sequence goes on along the minus strand of JBGAOY010000001.1, from coordinate 304,622 downwards.
AGTGCGACGGGTTCCTCGACTGATACAGGTCCGTCGACCACGGGTTCGGCAGCCGGGTTCGGGTCGTTGACCCGGCCGCGTTCAGCCGGCGGCGCCGATGCCGTCGCCGATGAGCTTGGCGCCGATCACCAGCAGGATCACCATCATGATGACGGCGTTGTGGGCGGCCATGAACTCCTTCACGTCGGCGAGCCACGCCGCGGCCCGTCGGCCGCCGACGAAGTAGGCCAGCACCGCCCCCACGGTCGTCACCGATGCGATCACGACGAACACCGCCACCGCCGCGATCTCCTCTCCTGTGGTGATCCCCGGGACCTGGGCGATGGAGGCGGCGGCGGCCAGGGTGAGCACCAGGTTCTTGGGGTTGAGCGCCGACAGGGCCAGGCCGGCACCAAGGGCCTTGCCCGGGGGCAGGGCATCGATGGTGGCCATCCAGGTCGGCAACTCGGCGGGCGCGCCGGGCGCCGGGCGCTGGCGCCACTGCTTGCGGGCCGCCAGCACCAGCACCCCACCCAGGCCGACCTTGATCCAGTTGATCGAGTCGGACGTCGAGCTCCCGGCCGTCGACGCCTCGCCGGCCGCGCTGGTGACGACGAGGACCAGCGCGCTCACGACGGTGAGACCGGCCACCCAGCCCACGGCGAACGCCGGGCCGTCGCTGCGGGCGCGGGGTGTGCCCAGCATCAGGATCACGGCGATGATCGGGATCGGGCTGAGGGCCACGCCGAGCGCCGACGGCAGCGCGCCGCCGATGGCCTGGGTGATCGCGGAGGCGAGCATGGGAACGGTCTAGCCGCGCCGCGGCGCCGGCACCGTCACGGCACCAGGGCGGGATCCACCCGGTACACCTCGCGCTCGCCACCGGGCCGCACCCACACCGCGTCGTCTCCCGCAGCGACGGCCGAGATGGTCGCCGGCACGTCCACGGTGGCCACGGTCTGATTGGTCTCGGGGTCGATCTTGGTGATGGTCTTCTGACGGCGGTTCGCCACCCACACCAGGGTGTCGGTGACCGCGACGGCGTCGGGCTCGTTGCCGGCATCGATGGTGGCCACCACTGCGTCGGTGTCGGGATCGATCCGGGCGACGGTGTCGTCCTCCAGGTTGGTGACCCACACGCCGGTCTCGTTGGCCGAGATCCCACCCGGATCGTTGCCGACATCGACGGACGCCACCACCTCGTTGGTGGCCATGTCGATCCGCGACACCGTCTTCGACGTGCGGTTGGTCACCCAGACCGCGTCCGAGGTGGTCGCGATGCTCGTGGGCCCTCGGCCCACCTCGATGGTGGCCACCACCTCGTCCGTGTCCCCGTCGATGCGGGTGACGGTGTCGTCGCCGAAGTCCGCGGTCCAGAGATCACCGTCGCCCACCGCCACGCCGAGCGGCTGCGAGCCGGTCTCCACCGTCGCGGCCACCTCGTCGGTCGACGGGTCGATGCGCGTGACCGTGCCGTCCCTGGCCTCGGCCACCCACACCGCCTCCTCGGTGAGGGCGATGCCCGACGGGCCACCCCCGACAGGGATGGTGGCCACGACGCTGTTGTCGTCGGGGTCGATGCGGGTGACCGTGTCGTCACCGAAGTTGGAGACCCAGACGTCGTCGGCCGTGGCCGCCACGGTCCCCGGCCCCTCGCCCACCTCCACGGTGGCGACGACCGGCGACCCCGGGGTCGCCGACGTGCCGCTCGACGTCCCCGAGGGCCGGAGCAGCGCCACGGCCACGCCCGTCAGCACCAGCGCGGCGACCACCGACGCGACCAGCAGGCCGGTACGGCGCCGCCGAGCGGGCGATCGGGCTCCGTCGTCGACCGCGTCCGCGCCCGGCTCGCCGTCGGCATCGAGGTGGCGCTGCTCGGGCGCGGTCGTGGCGGGTGATGCGGGCGCCGGCGGTGCCGGCACGGGCGGCGGGAGGGGGACCGAGGCGCCGGCGATCGTGGCCCCCTCGTGGGCGTCGGCGGCCTCGGGGGGACCGTCGGGCGCAGTGATGATGGTGGGCCCAGATGCCTCAGGACGAGCCGGTCGATCGATCCGGCGGGGGACCGTCGGCGAGTCGCCGGCGCCGGGGGTGAGCCGCATGACCGTGGGCGTGGTGCCCTCGGCGCGCTCGACGGCCTGCAGGGCCTCCCCGAACGCCGCCGCCGAGCTCGGCCGCTCGTCGGGCGTCTTGGACATGGTGCGAAGGAGCAGGTCGGCCAACCGGTCGGGCACGCCGGCCAACCTCGGCGCAGGGTCGTTGACGACCCGCATCACCAGCGCTCCCATCGCCAGCTCACCCTGGGCGAAGGGCGGCCGGCCGTGGATCAGCGTGTAGACGGTCGACCCGAGCGCGTAGACGTCGGACCGCTCGTCGGGCCGTTGGCCGAGGAGCACCTCGGGCGCGACGTGCGCCAACGTGAGCGCGGAGGAGCCGGCGGTGGTGGTGGCGCCGAACCCCTCGACCACGGCGATCCCGAAGTCGGTGAGCTTGGCCTCACCGAACGGTCCCACCAGGATGTTCTCGGGCTTCAGGTCACGGTGGAGGGTTCCGGCGGTGTGGGCGGCGCTGAGGGCGCCGGCCACGTGCACCCCGACCGACACCGCCTCCCGCCAGGGCATCGGCCCCTCGGCGACGATCCGGTCGGCGAACGAACCGTGTTCGAGGTACTCCATCACGAGGAAGGGCCGACCGTCGTCGGTCGCCCCGGTGTCGTGGATCGCCACCACGTGGGGATGCCACGACAGCGCGCCCATGGCGTGGCACTCCCGATCGAAGCGCAGCCGGTCGCGATCGGACAGCTGCGAGGTGCGCAGCACCTTGATCGCGACGATGCGGTTGATGCGGTCGTTCCGGGCCCGGTAGACGGTGGCGAAGCCGCCCTGCCCGACCTCGACCAGGTCGGCCATGCCCGCGATCGTTGGGGGTCCCCCCGACATGGTTCCTCCTGGTGTCGGGCGTGATCCTAGGTCTTCAGGTCCCGGCGCCCTCTCGCACCACCATCACCGGGCACGGGGCATGGTTGACCAGGTGGGTGCTGACCGAGCCCAGCAGGGCCCGGCGGATGGCGCCGTGCCCGCGCGACGAGGCCACCACGATGTCGCACGCCTGCTCGTCGGCGACGGCGCAGAGCGTCGGCCCGATGTCGCCGTTCTCGACCAACTGCTCGACGGTCGCCCCGGTGTCGAGCACCGCGACGGTCCTCGCCAGCGCCTCGAGCGCCTCCTGGTTGGCCGCGCCCCACGCGGCGTCGATCTCCTCGGGCGCGGCCACACCACCTGCGAACCCGGACTCGAACCCCTCCGCCGCGATCGACGGCGGCTCGACGACGCAGACCACCAGCACCGTGTCGGGTGGCGCCAAGAGGGGGAGGGCCCGGCGTGCCGCCTCGATTGCGGCCTCCGAGCCGTCGGTTGCGATCAGGACCTTCATCGACCCTCCCGGGGTAACCGACCGGGAACCTCACCCGCGGTCGCGGGGCCAGCATGGCACGACGGTCGACCGGCGCCGGCCCGGGCCGTCACCGGTAGCGTGACCCCCCATGGCCGCGCCCGACCCCCTCGTGCCGGTCGCCCGGGGTGAGGGTCTGGTGAAGCGGTTCGGCTCGACCACCGCGCTGTCGGGCGCATCGTTCACGATCGGACGCGGCGTCACCGGACTGCTGGGCCCGAACGGTGCCGGCAAGACCACCCTCATCGGTCTGCTGCTCGGCCTGCATCGCGCCGACGCGGGCAGCCTGGTCGTACTGGGGCTCGATCCGTCCCGGCTGGGGGCCGAGTTGCGCGCACGGGTGGGGTATGCGCCCGAGCACCACCGGCTGCCGCCCGATGTGAAGGCGCAGGACCTGGTCCGGCACCTCGCCGAGGTGCACGGCCTGCCCAGCCGAGAGGCCGCGGCCCGAGCCAGCGACGCGCTCTGGCAAGTGGGCCTGGGGGAGGAGCGGTTCCGCCCGGTCGGCACCCTCTCCACGGGTCAGCGCCAGCGGGTGAAGATGGCCCAGGCCATCGCCCACGACCCGGCCGTGGTCCTGCTCGACGAGCCCACCGACGGCCTCGACCCCGTCCAGCGCGACCAGATGCTCGCCCTGATACGCCGCGTGTCCGACAAGTTCGGCATCGACGTGATCCTGTCCTCCCACCTCCTCGACGAGGTCGAGCGCATCTGCGACGCCGCCGTCATCCTGAGCGAGGGCCGTGTGGTGGCCGGCGGCACCCTCGACGAGTTGCGGGGCGGCAGCCGTGGCCTGGTGGTCGAGATCACCGAAGGTGGTGCCGACGTGCTGGCCTGGCTGCATCGGGCCGGGTGCGAGGTGAACGCCGACGGGCCTCGCCTGATCGTCACCCGTGGCCGGTCCGCCCCCGAGCAGGACCTGCACGACCTCGTGCGCGACGCCGTCGCCGCCGCACAGGCGCAACTCCGACGCGTCACGCCGTTGACCGTCTCGCTCGAGGACATCTTCTTGGACCTGGCGTCATGACCGCCCCGTCCGGCGCCCGCATCATCGAGGGTGGGTACCGGCGCTACGAGGGTGCCCGCACCGGCCGCACGGGCGCGGTTCGCAGCGTCGCCCTGCACACGGCGCAGCGCGCGCTCGGTCTCCGTCGCGCCGGGCGGTACAAGATACTGCCCGTCCTCGCCGCACTGCTGGCCTACGTGCCGGCCATCGTCTACGCGGGCCTGGCCGTGCTCCTGCCCGACAGCCTCCTCGACACCACCGGTGGGATCAGTGGGAGCGGGGAGGTCAGCCTCCTGCCGACCTACGCGGAGTACTACTTCTTCATCACGTCGGCCATCGTCGTCTTCGCGGCGTTCGTGGCCCCCGAGGTGCTGTGCACCGACCGCCGGACGGGAATGCTGGGCCTGTACCTGGCGTCCCCGCTCACCCGGTCCACCTACCTGCTGAGCAAGGCCGTCTCGGTCATGGGGGTCCTCGCCATCGTCACCCTCGGCCCCCCGCTGTTCCTCCTCATCGCCTACGTGCTGGTCGGCACCGGTCCCGAGGGGCCCGTCGACGTGCTGCTGTTCTTCGTGCGCATCGTGGCGGCGGGGGTCCTGGTGTCGGCGTTCTTCGGCTCGTTGTCGATGGCGGTCTCGAGCCTCACCGATCGCAAGGCGGCGGCGTCGGCGGCCATCGTGGTCACCCTGCTGCTCTCCGGGGTGGTCACCGCCAGCCTCGTCGAGGGAGCGAACGCCTCACCCCAGCTGCTGTTGGCCAACCTGTTCGTGTTGCCGTTCGAAGCGGTCGTCCGCATCTTCGGCGAAGCCACCGAGGACCCCCAGTACGGCCAGCTCAGCGCGGTCCAGGTCATCGGCGCCACCGCCGCGTGGTGCGTCGCCTTCAGCGGGGTCGTCGTCGCTCGCTACCGGTCGATCGAGGTGACGCGATGACCGACGCCACGGCGCCCGGGCCTCCGCCGCCTCCGCCATCTCCTCCTCCTCCTGCGGTGACGGCGCCGACCGACGTGCCGCTCGCGGTCGTCCGTGCGTCGAAGTGGTTCGGGGACGTCGTGGCGGTCTCGGACGTCTCCTTCGAGGTCCGCCCCGGCGTGACCGCCCTGTTGGGGCCGAACGGCGCCGGCAAGTCCACCGTGCTGCGCCTGCTCTGCGGCCTGACGCCGCCGTCGCGCGGGCAGGTGCTGATCTACGGCCGCGACCCCCGCCGGCACCTGGAGCTGTTCGGGCTGCTCGGCCTCGTCCCGCAGCAGGAGGCCGTGTTCGAGCGGCAGACGGCGCTCGAGTTCGTGCGGCTGGCGGCGGTCCTCCAGGGTGTGGCGTCGCCTGACGCAGCGGCGCGCCGGGCCCTGGCCATCGTGGCCCTCGACGCCGACATGGGCCGCCGACTCGTCACCTACTCGAAGGGCATGCGCCAACGCGTCAAGGTGGCGGCCGCGCTGGTCCACGATCCCGCGATCCTGATGCTCGACGAGCCGCTCTCCGGCCTCGATCCGCGACAGCGCATCGCCATGATCGACCTGCTCCAGCGGCTCGGCCGAGAAGGCCGATGTGTGCTCGCCTCCAGCCACGTGCTCGACGAGGTCGAGCGCCTCGGCTCGCGAGTGCTGGTGATCGCCCGCGGCCGACTCGTGGCCGAGGGGGACTTCCACGCCATCCGCGACCTCATGGACGATCGGCCACACCGGATACGAGTGCGCACCGACCAGCCCCGTGTGCTCGCCACCGGTCTCATGGCCGCAGGTGCGGCCGTCGGCGTGCACCTCGAGGGCGACGACTCGGTGATCGTGGACACCACGGAGGTCACCGCCTTCCGCCGGACGGTGGCCCCGGTGGCGCGCGACGCCGGGGCGCGCCTGGTCGAGGTGGTGCCGCTCGACGACGACCTCGAATCGGTGTTCCGGTACCTGGTGGGCGGACCATGACCACGGCCGGACCCACCCCGCCCCGCACGCCGCCCCGGGTCCGGTCCTTCGCGGCGTTCCCGGCGGTGTACCGCCTGCTCCTGCGCAGCCAGCTCAGCCGCTCACGTATCGCCGCGCTCAGCGCGCTGGGCGCCACCGCGATCCTGGTCGGGTTCGCGATCGGCCGATCCGACCCGATCGATCCCCTGGTCACCGGCGCCGACTTCATCAACACGTTCGGTCTCTCGGTCAGCGTGCCCGTCACCTCACTCGTGTTCGCGAGCGCCGCGCTCGGCGATCTCGACGACGACAACACGATGGTGTACCTGTGGCTGCGGCCGCTGCGGCGCTGGGTGATCGTGGTGGCGGCGTTCGTGGCCGCAGTCACCGTGACCATCCCCTTGGTGGTCGCGCCGCTCGTGATCGCCGCGGTCCTCACCGGCGGCGGCGCCGACCTGATCGTCGGCACCGTCCTGGCCTCGTGCCTCGGCGTCGTCGCCTACGCCGGCTTGTTCACCGCGTTGGGCCTGCGGGTACGTCGCGCGCTGGCCTGGGGACTGCTCTACATCCTGATCTGGGAGGGCTTCGTGGCCCGGGGCGGCGACAACGCCGCGCGCCTCGCGGTGCGGTCGATGACCGCGACCATCCTCGCCGACTGGTCGGGTGTCGACGTCCGCCTGTCGGTGCTCGCGCCCACCACGGCCTACCTTGCCGCCTTCGTGGTGGCCACGGTGGCCTTGGCCTACGCCACGCGACGGCTCAAGCGCCAAGACGTGGCCTGAGCACGGTCGGGCTGGACGAGCGCTCAGCCGGGGGCGGGGATGTCCTGCATGCCGTCGAGCAGATCGCCCATGACCTCTTCGAGGAAGTCGAGCACCTCGGGGGTCGCCCCGCCGGGCACACCGCCGTAGATGGCACCCGACAGCGGCTGGTCCACGGGCGGGTTCTTGGCGTAGGCCACCCCCTCGGCGAGGTCGGCGGCGAACGCCTCGACCACCCCGGGCTGGGTCTGCGGACGGGTCACGCACATGTGGATCGCGTTCGGGTACTGCTGGCCGTTGAACCGCCAACCCTTCTGCGACATCGAGTCGTTGACGTGGTAGATGTCGAAGTCGTCCGACCGGAACGAGAAGCACCACGTGGGGCTGCCCATGATGAGCAGCTCGGGGTGGGAGCGCACGGCGTCCTGCATGGCGAACGAGGTCTCGAAGATCGATGTGGCGTACCCCAGATAGCCCTCTCGGCCGAGGCTGACCATCGACGCCCAGGTCGCGGCGATGAGCCCACCCGACCGGCTGCCGGCCATGCCGGGGGACAGGTACTTGCCGCCCACCCATTCGGGGGTCATGAAGTAGCCGTGCCGGCGTAGTGCCTTCGACCGGTAGGACAGCACCGAGGTGCCCTTGAGCCCGTAGCCGTACTTGTGGGTGTCGGCCGAGATGGTCGTCACCCCGGGCAGCCGGAAGTCGAAGACCGGGATGTCGTACCCCAGCTGCTGACCCCACGGGAGGATGAACCCGCCGAGGCACCCGTCGACGTGCAGGCCGATCCCGTGCTCGAGCGCGAGCTCGGACAGCTGGTCGATGGGGTCGATGGTGCCGTAGGGGTAGTTGCCCGCCGAGCCCACGAGGGCGATGGTGTCGGCGTTGATGTGGTCGGCGACGAAGTCGACGTCGACGAGGGTGGTGACGGGGTCGACCGGCGCCTTGATGATCTCGATGCCGAACAGGTGGCCGGCCTTGTCGAACGCCGGGTGGGCCGTGATCGGCATGATGAAGTTGGGGGTGGTGATGCCGCGCTCGGCGCGGGCCTGGTCGCGGTACACCAGCATCGCCGTGAGGATGCTGTCGGTGCCGCCGCCGGTGATCGAGCCGCAGGGGTCGTCCGCGGCCTCACCGTGGAGCAGGTCGAGTGTCATCGCCGTGATCTCGGCCTCGAACTTGGTGATGCTGGGGCAGATGTCGCGCTGCAGGGCGTTGACGTGGGAGAACGCCGCGAACACCTGGTTCAAGAAGGCGTAGTGGTCGACGTCACCGCAGTACATCGTCCCGGAGCAGTGGCCCTGGTTCCAGGAGCGATCCTCCTGGGCGCCCATCCACTGCACATCGGCCAGGATCTCGTCGCGCGGGCGACCCCGATCGGGCATCCCGCGGATGATGCCGAAGCGGTCCTCGTACGGGTAGCTGCTCATGGACCGAAGCTACCGCAGGCACCCGGCGCTGCCGGAGGGTCGCCGCTGGCTCGGACGCGAATGGTGCGGTACACCTGCCCTGATCGTCCACGACCCGAACCGCTCGACGACATCCGAGAGGACCCTCACCGTGCAGATCGCCATCCCGTTGTTCCCGGAGTTCACCGCCCTCGACGGCATCGGCCCCTACGAGGTGCTGCAGCGCATCCCCGGGTTCGACGTCACCTTCGTCGGCCACCATCGGGGGGAGGTCCGCAGCGACAACGGGTTCCTCGGCATCACCGTGGATGCCACCTTCGAGGAGTTGCCCGCTCCCGACGTCCTCGTGTTCCCCGGCGGGGTCGGCACCCGGCCGCTCGTCCACGACGAGCGGGTGCTCTCGTGGGTGCGCGCCGCCCACACGAGCACGACCTACACGACCTCGGTGTGCACGGGCTCGTTGGTCCTCGCCGCCGCCGGCCTGCTGGAGGGCCTCACGGCCACCACCCACTGGGCGGCCCTCGACGACCTGGCCGCCCTCGGCGCCGTGCCCACCTCCGAGCGGGTCGTCGAGCACCTGGAGCGGCGCATCATCACCGCGGCCGGCGTGTCCTCGGGCATCGACATGGCCCTCCGACTGGTGGAGCTGCTCGTGGACGACACCGCGGCCCGGGCCGTGCAGCTGATGATCGAGTACGACCCGCAGCCGCCCTTCGACGCCGGCGCGCTCGACAAGGTGGACGACACGGTCGTGACCCGTGTCGTCGAGTACGCCGCGCTGCGCAGGTAGGGGCCAGTACCAGGCCCGACGTGAGAAATCCACCGATTTGGCCACCCGGCGTTCATTTCACTGCTACGTTCCGCGCAGCTGTGAGGGACGCCCCGGGAGGCATCGGTCGGGCGCGGCCCTCCAGATCACCGAAGCCACGACAAGGGGGGTCCCGTGACCCGAAGGACATTGGCAGGCCGCTCGCTCGCCCTGCTGCTCACTCTCGTGCTGGTCGCTGGGGCATGTTCCAGCGACAGCGGCGACGAGGGAGCCAGCGGCACGACCGAGAGCACCGAGTCGCTCTGCGACAACTTCCCGCCGGACGCCGCCGGGGACACGACCACCACCACTGCCGCCGCCGGCGACACGACCACCACGGCCGCTGCCGGCGAGGACACCACGACCACCGTGGCCGCCGACGACACCACCACGACCGCGGCCGCCAAGTCCGGCCAGGCCGACACCACGACCACCACCGAGGCCGACACCACGACCACGGCGGCCGACGACCAGACCGACGTCGCCACCCAGGCCGGCGGTGACTTCACCGATCTCGGCACGTTCGTGGGCGACCCGCCAGAGCACATCGACCCCGCGCTCAACGTCACCCTCGACGCGTACCAGGTGGTCAACGCCCTCTACGACGGGCTCACCGAGATCGACAGCAGCGATCCCGACAACCCCGAGATCGTGCCGCTCGTCGCCGAGAGCGTGGAGGCCAACGAGGACGCCACGGTGTGGACGTTCAAGATCAAGGACGACCAGTTCTTCTCGAACGGCGAGCAGGTGACCCCCACCTCGTTCCAGCGGGCGTGGGAGCGGGCCAGCGACCCCGACTTCGCGGGTGACTACAGCTACCTGTTCAACTTCATCGAGGGTGGCGCCGAGAAGCTGGACGGCTCGGCCGACACGCTCGCGGGTGTCGAGGCCGACGACGACACCATGACGCTGACCGTCACCCTCTCCGAGCCGTACGCCAACTTCGACGCGGTGGCCGGCTTCCAGCTCTTCTTCCCCATGCCCTCGGCGGTCGACGACCTGAGCGACCAGAACGAGTGGGAGAACGGCCTGATGATCGGCAACGGGCCGTACAAGCTGTCCGAGCCCCGCACCGACGAGCAGATCGTGCTCGAGAAGAACGACGAGTGGGCCGGCGACTTCAACGGCGACACCTTCCCGGACCGGCTCGACACGATCACCTTCGTGACCACCGCCGATCCCGACACCGCCTACAACTCGTTCGAGGCCGGCGAGGGCGACGACGCCAACATCCCGCCCGCCCGCACGCAGGAGGCACAGGAGAACTGGGGCACGACGCTCGACGTGTCGATCCTCGGCTCGTACTACTACGAGTTCAACAACTGCGACCCGGCGATCGGCGGCCCCGACAACGCGCTGCTGCGCCAGGCCGTCTCGCAGGCCATCGACCGTGACGCCATCAACGAGGCGGTCTACGACGGCAGCCGCTCAACCGGCACCGGCATCACTCCCGAGGGCATCCCGGGCTTCAAGCCGGATCTGTGCGACTTCTGCGCCTTCGACCCGGAAGCCGCCCAGCAGGCCTTCGACGAGTGGAAGGCCGCCGGCAACGAGCAGACCGAGCCGTTGCGCATCCAGTTCAACCGGGACAACGGCCACGAGCCAGTGGTGCAGATCATGGTGGACAACCTGAACGCCATCGGCATCGACGCCGAGGCCGAGCCCATGGACCCGGAGACCTACTTCTCCGACCTGGCCAACGGTGCCTGCCAGTTCTGCCGAGTGGGTTGGTACGCCGACTACCCGACGTACGACAACTTCATGTACGACCTGTTCAGCACCGACTCGCTCGGCGGTAACAACTACGGCTACACGAACCCCGAGTTCGACGACCTGGTCGCTCAGGCCAAGGCCACCGTCGACAAGGACGAGCAGGCCGCGCTGTTCCAGCAGGCCGAGGAGCTCCTGTTGAACGAGGACATCGGGGCCGTACCGGTCAACTGGTACAAGGGCGACTACGTCTACAACGACCAGACGATCGCCACGTTCCCCCAGACCAACCTCGGTCTGATCCTCTGGGAGCAGGTGGCCTTCAAGGCCTAGGCCTGCGCCGAGCAGCACTCGGCACCACGGGGGTGCGGTCCGCCATGGGCGGGCCGCACCCCCGACCCACCGTCGGCCAGTCGAAGGAGGATTGGATCAGCCGTGCTCGCGTACATCATCCGCCGACTGCTGCTGGTCATCCCGACGGTGTTCTTCGCGCTCTCGTTCCTGTTCGTGCTGTTCTTCGCCCTGCCGGGCGACCCCGCCACGCTCATCGCGGGTGGCGGTGACCGCAACGTCGACTCGGGTGTGGTCCAGCGGGCCAGCGAGCGCTACGGCCTGGACAAGCCCCTGCCTCAGCAATTCGTCTCCTACTGGCAGCGCACCCTCCGGTGGGATCTGGGCGAGTCGTTCAAGACCCGGCGCAGCGTCAACGACCTGCTGGGGGAGAAGGCCGTCAACAGCCTGCGCCTGGCCATCTGGGCCATCATCATCGAGATCCTGTTCGGCATCTCGATCGGTGTGTGGTCGGCGATCCGGCGCTACTCGCTGTCCGACAAGCTCACGACCATCGGCACCGCCGCGGCCTCGGCCATACCCGTGTTCGTGCTGGGCTTCATCCTGCAGTACCTGTTCGCGGTGGTGCCCGAGAAGCGCGGCTGGCCCGATTGGATGCACCTGCGGACGCAGGGGCTCGGACCGAACACCTGGACCCTCTTCTTCATCCCCACCGGTGAGCAGTGGCGCTACCTGATCCTGCCTGCCTTCACGCTCGCCTGCGTCTCGACCGCGCTCTGCGCCCGGATGATGCGCGGCTCCATGCTCGAGGTCCTGCGGGCCGACTTCCTGCGCACCGCCCGCTCGAAGGGCCTCAACGAGCGCCAGGTGGTCACCCGCCACGGCATGCGCAACGCGATGCTGCCGGTGGTCACGCTGATCGGGCTCGACTTCGGCACCGTCATCGGGGCGGCAGTGCTCACCGAGACGGTCTTCTCGTGGCCGGGGCTCGGGTCGGCCATCGCCGACGCGGTGGGTGAGCGCGACCTTCCCGTGCTCCTGGGCCTCACGCTCGCGGTCACCATCGCCTTCGCCCTGGTGAACCTGCTGGTGGACCTGTCCTACGCCTGGTTCGACCCCCGCATCCGGGTCGGAAGGGACGCCGAGGGATGAGCGGAGCGGGGGCCCGAGCGGCCCGGCGAAGCCAGGAGCGGGAGACATGAGCGGAGCGGGGGCCCGAGCGGCCCGGCGAAGCCAGGAGCGGGAGACATGAGCGGAGCGGGGGCCCGAGCGGCCCGGCGAAGCCAGGAGCGGAAGACATGAGCGGACTCGACCCCCTGAGCGCGACGGTCGGGCTCGAGGAGGTCGGCGACATCGAGGCCGACGAGATGCTGGCCCCCAAGCCGCTCCGGGCCGACGTGTGGCGCCGGTTCCGCAAGAACCGGCTCGCCCTGATCGGCCTGGTGTTCATCGTCTTCCTGATCCTGGTGGCGGTCTTCGCCCCGCTCATCGCCCCCTACGACTTCGCCGAGCACGACTACGGGGCCTACCGGGAGCCCCCGTCGACGGCGCACTGGTTCGGTACCGACACCACCGGCCGCGACGTGTTCTCGCGCGTCGTCTACGGCGCCCGCATCTCGCTGCGCGTGGGCATCATCGCCACCCTCATGACGATCGTGATCGGCCTCATCCTCGGCGCACTGGCCGGCTACTTCGGGGGCAAGACCGACGGGCTCATCATGCGGATCACCGACGTGTTCCTGGCCATCCCCTACATCATCCTGGCCATCGCCATCGCCAGCCTCTTCGGCAAGAGCGTCAATTCGGTGATCCTCGTGCTGGGCCTCACCGGTTGGCTCGGCCTGTGCCGCATCGTGCGGGCCAGCTTCCTCTCGCTCAACCGCCTCGAGTACGTCGAGGCGGCGCGATCGCTCGGCTTCGGCCACACCCGCATCATCTTCCGCCACATGCTGCCCAACGCCATGCAACCCGTCATCGTGTACGGCACCATCGAGGTGGGCACGATCATCCTGGCCGAGGCGGCGCTGTCGTTCCTCGGTGTGGGGCCCACCGACCCCACGCCGGCGTGGGGGCTCATGGTGTCCGACGCCAAGTCGACGCTGGCGGTGGCCCCGCACATGCTGTTCTTCCCCGGCATGGCCATCTTCCTCACCGTCCTGGCCTTCGTCTTCGTGGGCGACGGCCTCCGCGACGCACTGGACCCGAAGCTCAAGTGACCACGTCCAGCCTGCTCTCCGTTCGGGACCTGCGCGCCGGGTTCGACACGCCCGACGGGCGGGTCAAGGCCATCGACGGGCTCGACTTCGACATCGACCGAGGTGAGCTGTTCGCGGTGGTGGGGGAGTCCGGCTCGGGCAAGTCGGTCACGGCCATGGCCATCATGGGGCTGCTCCCGACCCTCGACATCGAGTCGGGTGAGATCCTCTGGAAGGGCGAGGACCTGCTCTCGATGGACGAGGAGGCCCACCGCAAGATCCGCGGGGGCGAGATCGCCATGATCTTCCAGGACCCGCTCAGCGCGCTCAACCCCGTGCACACGGTCGGTCGCCAGATCGGCGAGATGGCCAGGATCCACGAGGGACTGTCCAAGGCGGCCGCCCGCGCCCGGGCCGTCGACATGCTGGGGCTGGTCGGCATACCCGAGGCGTCCAAGCGGGCCGACATGTACCCGCACGAGTTCTCGGGCGGGATGCGCCAGCGGGCGATGATCGCCATGGCCATCACCTGCAACCCCGACCTGTTGATCGCCGACGAGCCCACCACCGCGCTCGACGTGACCGTGCAGGCGCAGGTGCTACAGGTGCTGATGGACATCAAGCAGGAGATCGACTCGGCCATCCTGCTGATCACCCACGACCTGGGTGTGGTGGCCGGCCTGGCCGACGACGTGATGGTGATGTACGCCGGGCGTCAAGCCGAGTTGGGGACCACCGACGAGATCTTCTACGAGAGCCGTCACCCCTACACCCTGGGCCTGCTGGCCAGCATGCCGCGCCTCGACGACACCGGCCACGAGGTGCTGGTGCCGATCGGTGGCCAGCCGCCGTCGCTGATCAACCTCCCGAAGGGGTGCGCCTTCCACCCCCGCTGCCGGTTCGCCAAGCTGGACATCTGCCGCACCGAGGTGCCGCAGCTCCAGCGCGTGGCCGCCGGCACCGACCACGCCTCTGCCTGCCACCGCCTCGACGACCTGAGCGAGGTCTCGGTGTCCGAGCTGCGGTCGTCGGCGAGCGAGGAGGAGCTGGTCGCCGGCGGTGCCGCGCCGCTCGAGGTGCCCTCGCCGTCCGATCTGGCCGAACCCGAGCACCAGCCGGTGGTCGAGCCCGGGTCTGTGGTGGAGCAGCGCTCGGTGCTGGAGCCATGACCGACACCCTGGGGACCACGGCCCGGGCCGATGCCGGCGACCAGGACGGACCGACCGACGAGCCGTTGCTGGTCGCGCGCGACCTGGTGAAGAACTTCCCCATCCGCTCGGGGGTGTTCAGCCGCGAGGTCGGGCACGTCTCCGCGGTGTCGGGGGTGTCGCTGCACGTCCGGAAGGGCGAGACCCTCGGCCTCGTCGGCGAGTCGGGCTGCGGCAAGTCCACCACCGGGCGCCTCCTGCTGCACCTGCTCACCCCCACCTCCGGCAGCGTCACCTTCGACGGCATGGAACTGAAGTCGCTGCGGGGCAAGAAGCTGGCGGAGGCCCGCCGGCGGTTCCAGATCGTGTTCCAGGACCCGTACTCCGCGTTGAACCCCCGCATGACCGTCGGCAGCACCCTCTCTGAGCCCCTGAAGGTCCACCACGCGTGGGATCCCGGGCGCCGCCAGGAGCGCGTCGCCGAGCTGCTCGAGATCGTGGGCCTCTCGCCCGAGCACGCCAATCGCTTCCCCCACGAGTTCTCGGGTGGCCAGCGCCAGCGGGTGGGCATCGCCCGGGCCCTTGCCCTCGAGCCCGACCTGATCGTGCTCGACGAACCCGTCTCAGCCCTCGACGTCTCCATCCAGGCCGGCGTCGTCAACCTGCTGAGCCAGCTCCAGCGGGAGATGGGCCTGGCCTACGTGTTCATCGCCCACGACCTCTCGGTGGTGCGCCACATCTCGCACCGGGTGGCGGTCATGTACCTGGGGAAGCTGGTCGAGATCGCCGGGCGCGACGCGCTCTACAACGCCGCGATGCACCCCTACACCCAGGCGCTCCTCTCGGCCGTGCCGCTGCCCGACCCGCGTCAGGAACGGGCACGCGAGCGCATCCTGCTCGAGGGCGACGTGCCCAGCCCCGCCGATCCGCCGTCGGGGTGCCGCTTCCGCACCCGTTGCTGGCGCAAGCAGGAGCTCGAGACCGCCGGCACCGACACCTCGCCCTGCGGCGGCGAGGTGCCCGTGCTCACGAGCGTGGGCGAGGGCCACGAGGTGGCGTGCCACTTCCCGCCGGCACCGCGCGGGGCCTGACCCGAGCCCTGCCGCCTCGGCGGCCGCCGTCGTCCGAGCGGGCTCAGGCCAAGCAGCGCAACGGGCCGCCGCCGTTGAGCGTGAGCATGTCGCTGAACGCGGTCAGGTAGTCGATGGGGGCGCCCGGCGCGGCGCCGTCGAGCTCGGCGTAGGCCCGGTGCAGGTTGGCGACCAGCCGCTCTGGGTCGGTGAGCGACGCGAAGGCCCCCAGGTCGGCGTTCCGGGCCACCTCGAGGGGTGGCGTGCCTGTCGCGTGGCCCTCGGCGGCCAGCTCCTGCACGAACCGGAAGTAGGCCTCGATGGTGTCGAGGGCGACCAGGTCGCAGACCGGGCCGTGGCCGGGGACGATCACCTCCGGCTCGAACGCGCGCAACCACTCCAACGACGCCAGCGAGCCGGTGATCGAGCCCATCACCACGAACGGCGTGCCGCCGTGGAACACCAGGTCGCCGGTGTAGAGCACCCGCCCGTCGGGCACCCAGGCCACGCAGTCGTTGGTGGTGTGGGCCGGCGCGCCGAAGGCCCGCACCTCGACCGTGTGGCCTCCGACCCTGAGGTCGATGCCGTCGTCGAAGGTGAGGTCGGGTGCCCGCACCTGCAGGTCGCCCCACTCGACCGCGCCCCACACCGAGTCGAGCGTCATGATGCCCATGCGCTCGACCTCGTCACGGCATTCCCTCTGGGCCACGATCGTGGCGCCGGTGACGAGGTAGTTGCCGTGGGTGTGGTCACCGTGGTGGTGGGTGTTGACGACCACGGTCACCGGGGCCTGGGTCACCGCGCCGACGGCCGTCAGCAGGGCCCGGGTGCGCCGCTCGGTGGCGCAGGTGTCGATGAGCACGACGTGGTCGTCGCCCACCACGAAACCGGCGTTGTTGACGAACCACGTGCCGTCGGGCTGGACGTAGGCGTACGCACCGGTTGCGACCTCGACGGTCGTGGGTGGGGACAGGGGGTCGCTCACTGGGGGCCCTTTCGCCGCTGCGACTCGTTGATCAGCT
Source organism: Acidimicrobiales bacterium (assembly GCA_044221555.1). Taxonomy (GTDB): domain Bacteria; phylum Actinomycetota; class Acidimicrobiia; order Acidimicrobiales; family DATDAH01; genus JAEUJM01. Next base: position 287,876 of record JBGAOY010000001.1, on the reverse strand, counting down.
TGGCCAGCTTCTTCTCGTACCGCTTGCGCTCGTGGGGCGAGGCTCGGACGATGGCCGCGTCGGCCTCGTGCTGCAGCACCCGCCAGCGCAGGACGCGGTCCTCGGAGAGGGTGCCTTCTGCCACTGCCGCGTTCACCGCGCACCCCGGCTCCGTGTCGTGGGCGCAGTCGCTGAAACGGCAGCTCCCAGCGAGGTCCTCGATGTCGCCGAAGGTCTCGGCGACCGCCGTGGACTCCTCGTCGGTCCACAGGCCGATGGCCCGGATGCCCGGCGTGTCGATCAGCACGCCCCCTGAGGGGAGCACGTAGAGCGATCGACTGGTGGTGGTGTGCCGACCCTTGGCATCGCCGGTGCGAACCCGACCGGTGGCGGCCCGGTCGTCGCCGACCAGCGCGTTCACGATGCTCGACTTCCCCGCGCCGGACTCGCCCAGGAGCACCACGGTCTTGCCGGCCACGAGGGTCTCGAGCTGGTCGAGGCCCAGCCCCTCCTTGGCCGAGGTGACGACCACCGTGATGCCCGGGTCGGCGGCCTCGGCCTGGGCCGCGGCCGACTGCGCATCGACGTCGACCCCGGGGCGGGCCGCCTTGGTCAGGACCACTGCGGCATCGGCGCCGCCCTCGCGTGCGAGCGCGGCCGCCCGCTGGATGCGTCCCTCCTTGAGGGGGCGATCGAGCCCGCAGACGATCAGCACCAGGTCGACGTTGGCCGCCAGCACCTGGGCGGTGTCGGTGCGATCGTCGCGGCGCCGCAGCAGCGACGATCGCTCGAGGACGCCGGTGGGGCGACCGTCCCGGAGGACCACCCAGTCACCCACGGCCGGCGCGGGGACGACGCGCTCGACCAACGGCACCGCGCTGACCCCGTCGGTGGTCGCGACGATCAGGCCCGCTCCGTCGTGCCGCACGACCCGCGCCGGCTCTGCGTCATCACGGTCGTGGCGGTCGTCGCGCTCCTCGCCGTCGTCGAGGTGGTCGCCTCGGTCGAACGCCTCGAACCGCGCGGCCCAGCGCTCGCTCCACCCGAACGGGACCAGCCCGGCACGATCCATGGCCCGAGGCTACGGCGCCCCGAGACGCTCCTGCGGCGACATGACTTCCCAGCCACGCGGCGCCTCCAACCTCAGGTCGTCACCCAGGTCCGAGAACGCCACCTCGACCACCAGGTCGTCACCTGCGCCGGACGCCGGACCATCCTCCGAGTAGCCCCAGTCCAGGTCGAAGCTCACCCGCAGCCGGCGCACGAGGCCGTCGCGGTCGATCCAGGCGTCGACGCCCCGCGCCAGTCCACGAGAGCCGAGGAGGTCGCGGAGGAAGTGAACCTGGCGGGCGAGCTTCGTCCAGGTCGAGCGGGGGAGGAGGCGGTGGGCGCGGTCGAGGTCGAGGTGGCCCGAGATGTGCACGACGCCAGGCCCCACGCGGTCGTCCGGGGTGCTCGTGGCGCCGGGGGCCATGCCGGCGAGGAAGGCGAAGAACAGGCGGGGGTCGCCGTACTCCACGCTGAAGTCGCCGCGGAGCATGACGGTGTGGTCGTCGCCCACGGGGTCGAGGAGCGCCCAGCGGTCGCCGGTGCTCACCGGACCGGTGAGGGTGCGTGTGTAGGTCCACGGGCCCTCGACGAACACGTCCATCGGCCCGGTGATGGAGGCCGGGTCGACGCCGGTGGCGTCCATGTCGAGGGGCTCGGGCTCGGTGTGGGTCTCGATCAACCGTCGTGGCCCGTCGTACCGACCCGTGACCTCCAGGGTGCTGGGGTCGTCGGGCACCGCGTTGTCGGTCCAGCGCAGGGTGAACTCGCCCGTGCCGGCGGCCTCGGACCGCTGGGCGGCCCGCCAGGCCAGCTCCTCGGGAGCCAGCCGCTCGATCCCGGCGCCGCACCCGGCGAGCACCAGCAGGGCCGTCAGCACCAGCACCGCTGCCGCTGGTGCCCAGGGCGCCGGGCGGCGTGTGCGCATCACTTCACCTCGTCGATCTGCAGGCGCTGTCCCTCGCCGTCACGGGCCACGGACACCACCCGGTCGGCGCCGACGGCGGGGAACTCGGCGGCCGGCTCCCCGAGCTCCAACAGCTGTTCGCCCGTGGTCAGGTCGTACACCACGACCTGACCGACGAAGAGGTCGCTGGCGACCAGCACCTCGTCGCCCACCGCCACGCCCATGGCGCCATCGGCCTCCCAGAGCCGGCGCCCCGTCGCCGCGTCGTACACCGTCAGCGCCCCTGATCTGGTGCCCAGCAGTGCGACAGCATCGTCGGACGCCCCCATGACGTCGCTCCAGTCGAGACGGACGTCGTCGCGGTCCGTCGACCACTCGCGCTCACCGGTTGCCGGGTCGAGGCGCACGAGACGATGGAGCGTCGTGCGGGCGAACACCGCGTCGGCCGAGGCGAAGAGCCCCGAGGCGGGCACGTCGACCGCCCACTCGCGCCGGCCGGAGTCGGCATCGAGCGCGTACGTGCCCTCGTCGTTCGAGACGTAGACCCGCTGGTCGTCCGCAGCAACGTTGGCGTCCCCGAAGCCCCGCTTGCGCCATCGCTCCTCGCCACTGTCGAGGTCGATGGCGCGGATGCTGCTGTCGGACTGCAGCACGAGCACATCGGGGCCCGTGCGCACGCGGTCGAGGCGCTCGCGGTTCTGGTACTCCCAGGCGGTGTCTCCGGTGGCGGCGTCGACACCGGTGAGCACGCCGTGGCAGTCCACCACCTGCACCTGCGCTTCCGGGCCGGCGATCGGCCCTGCCCAGTCCATGTCGGGACAGTGCTCACCCGTCCACACCTGCCGACCCGACTCCAGGTCGAAGCCGATCAGGCGATCACCGGCGGGGACGATGGCGTGACCTGCGGCGATGCGAGGTGCCCCGATCCAGGCCGCTGGGATCTCGGCACCGTCCGGTGCGCTCACGCCCGTGTGCCGAGGTTCGAGCAGGAGCTCGACGGTGTCCCAGCCGTGGGCGAAGGCCCCGGCGGCGCCCGGTGAGCGGGTGAGGCTCACGTCGTAGAAGCGATCGCCGACCGGCAGCGAGCCCAGCCAGCCGTATCCCTGCTCGGTCAGCGAGCCCTCGTCGGATTGCAGCCACACGGCCAGGGCGTGCTGCACCTCCTCGCCGCGTCCGTCGGGCGCCTCGACGACGAAGGTCCGGCCGCACCGTTTGGAGGGGTGCGAGTCGATCGATTGGGCGTGCTCCCGGAACCCGTCGAGGAAGTCGGCGCCGACACGGTCGGGGCAGTCGGCGTCGGCGGCCTCGGTCACGGTCACGCCGTCACCGAGGCACCCCGTCGCAGCGGCGAGGACGGTCAGGACGAGGAAGGCCGCACTCGGGCGCCGTCGATGCCTGCGCCCGGGGCGGGACGTCACCGTCTCCTATCGGTGCCGGCTCGCCTGCTGTGAACGGTGCATCCCGCCGGTGGGGCATCCTTCTCCCGTGAACCTGCCGATGGTCGACCGCGACCTGATCGACGACTACCAGCGCGACGGCGCCGTGGTGGTGCGCGCCGCGTTCTCGCCCGACGACATCGCCCTCGCGGCCGCGGCCATCGATGCGGTCCTGGCCCATCCCGGGACCTACGCCAAGCGGGCCAGCGCCGACGACGACGGCGCCTTCGTGGAGGACTTCCGCAGCTGGCAGCGGATCCCCGAGATCGAGACGTTCGCCCGCACCAGTCCGGCGGCGGCCATCGCCGGCGCGCTCACCGGGTCCGACACCATCCGGCTGTTCCACGACCACGTGCTGGTGAAGGAGGGGGGCACCCGCCAGGCCACGCCGTGGCACCAGGACCTGCCGTACTACAACGTCGAGGGCACCCAGCAGACCAGCGTGTGGCTGCCCGTCGACCCGGTGCCGGTCGAATCCAGCCTGCAGGTGGTGGCGGGCTCGCACATCGGGCCGCTCTACCTGCCCCGCACGTTCCTCGACGGCAGGGCCAAGTGGTTCCCCGAGGGCTCGCTGGCCGACCTCCCCGACGACATCGAGGCCTCGCCCGACGAGTTCCCGATTCTCGCCTGGGCCCTGGAGCCCGGCGACGCCGTCTACTTCGACATGCGGGCGCTGCACGGCGCCGGCGGCTTCGCGGGTCCAGGTCGGCGGCGGGTGCTCTCACTCCGGTTCCTGGGCGACGACATGGTGCACGCGCCCCGCCCGTGGGACACGTCGCCGCCGTTCCCCGGCCTGGCCGACGAGCTCCCGGCGGGGGCGCCGCTGCACCACCCCCTGTTCCCCGTGCTGTGGCCCCAAGCGCCTTTGCCTCTGCTTTCGGCGCGTCCGGAGGAGGTCAGGCGTCGAGACGGGAGATGATCGCCTCGATCTGCTGGTTCATCCTCGCCCCGCGGGGCCAGCCCAGGTAGTGGGTGAGGAAGATGACGATCTCGCGCAGGTCGTCGGCCGACAGCTCGCCGTTGCCGAGGGCCGCCGGCAGCTGGATGTCGAGCACGTCCTCCTGGCCCGAGCCGGCCAGGGCGCCGATGAGCAGCAGGCGCCGGTCACGGTTCGACAGGCCCGGACGGGTCCAGATCTCGGCGAAGAGGTGCTCGACCGTGATGCCGTAGAAGTCGTCGGGGGCGCCACCGTCGTCGGACACCTCCCAGCCGTAGACCTCGCTCATCTTGTCGAGGCCCCGCTGGCGCCGCTCGCTGGTCATGGGGCCTCCTCGGGCTCGTCGGGGCGGTGGGGGACGCCCAGGCTGGCGGCGAAGTTGTCCAACGCGAGCCGACCGAGCGGGGCGTCGACGCCCACCTCGTCGGCCAGCTCGAGCGCGAGGCGCAGGTCCTTCTCGCCGAGGGTGCGGGTGTGCACGAGGATGTCGTAGAAGTCGTCGCCCGGGTGCAGCTCGGCCACGCTGCCGCGGAAGATGATCGCCCCGGGGCCGCCGGTGATCGAGTCGGTGTGGCGGACGATCGCCCCCAGCTCGTTCAGGTCGATGCCGCAGGCGTCGGCCAGGCGCTGCGCCTCGCCGGCGGCGGTGTAGGCCACGAAGTGCATCATGTTGCGGGCCAACTTGGCCTTGGTGCCGGCACCGACCGGGCCGAGGTGCACCACCATGGCGGCCCACCGGCGGAAGACCGGTTGGCACACCTCGACGGCGGCGGCGTCGCCGCCGACCATCGTGGCCAACGCACCCTCGGCCGCGCCCATGAACCCCCCCGACACGGGCGCGTCGACGACCGACACCCCCCGCTCGGCGGCCAGGGCGGCCAACTCGACCGCGGTGCCCGCCTTGATCGTGGAGTGCAGCGCGATCACCGTGCCCGGTTCGGCCCCTTCGAGGATGCCGCCCGGTCCGGCCACCACGTCACGGCTCTGGGCGTCGTCGAGCACCATCACCGACACCACCCCCGCACGGGCGGCGACCTCGGCCGGGGTGGCCGCGGCCGCGGCGCCCTGCTCGACGAGCGGCGCCACCGCCTCGGCGCGCAGGTCGCACACCACCAGGCCGCCCGGATGGTCGACCAGGTGGGCGGCCATGAGCGAGCCGATCTGGCCCAGTCCGATGAAGCCGACACCCGCCGGGGGCATCAGGGCCAGATCCCGGCCGGCGCCTCACCGATGGGGTAGCGGCAGGGCTGGGACTCGCCCGACGAGGCGATGTCCAGCCGCTTCTTCATGCCGTCGGACAGGGTGCCGTTGCGGAACATCTTGACGAACAGGGCGGTGGCGTTGCCCACGTCGAACCAGTCCCGCTGCCAGGCCCACTGACCGTTGCCGGCGTAGCCGAACCAGCTGCCGCCGATGCCGGCCACCTCCTCGGTGGACCCGTCGGGCAGCGTCGCCACCTGCTTCCAGAGGCCGATCACCTCACCCTGCTGGTCGTCGATGAGCACCCGCTGGTACGGGTACTCCCATCCGTCGAGGCCCCCCATCTCGACACCGAGGGCGACCGCACGGATCTCCTCGCGGCCGACGCACATGAAGTCCTCGTTGGCGCCGTAATTCCAGCCGTAGGTGGCGTCCTCGGCGTAGAGGTCGGCCATGGGCTTCCAGTCGCCGGCGGCCTCGGCATCGCGGTTGGCCTGGAGCCAGCGCTCGACCATCGCTTCGAGCTCTTCACGGGGGTAGGCGGGCATCAGTTGCTCCTGTTCGCAGGGATGGATCGGTCAGTCATGGAGGATGAGGGCGTGGGTGGGGCAGTACTTGACCGCAGCCCGGACGGCCGCGACCTGGTCGTCGCCGGGATCGGCGTCGAGGATCACGACCTGGCGGTCGTCACCCACGGTGAAGACCGCCGGCGCCTCGGACTCGCACACCCCGTGCCCCTGGCACAGGTCGCGATCCACCTGTACCTTCGCACCGCCTTCGTCGGTGCCCCTTCGGGATCCGGTTCGAGTCACGATGCCGCTCCGCTCCGCTGCGCAGCGTCACCGCTGGCCTCACCCTCCGCGCCGCGGCGTCGGTAGTGCACCCGGCAGGGCTGCTCGAGCTGCACGACCATCTTCGAGTGGTCGTTCACATAGGTGTCCGGCGGCTGGGCCAGCTCGAAGGTCCAGTCCTGCAACAGCACCGAGAAGATCGCCTTGAGCTGCATCATGGCGAAGGCGGCGCCGACGCAGCGGTGGCGACCGGCGCCGAACGGGATCCAGTTCCACGGGTTGGCCAGGTCCTCGTTGCGGGGGTCGAGGTAGCGCTCGGGCACGAACTCATCGGCATCGGGGAACGCCTCGGCGATGCGGTTCGACACCGCCGGGCTGGCCCCGACCATCTTGCCCTTCGCGATGCGGAACCCGCCGACGTCGAGGTCGGACATCGCCACCCGGAGGAGGAGGATGAGCGGCGGGTGCAGGCGCAGCGCCTCCTTCAGGGATGCCTCGAGCCGGGGGATCTCCCGGAGCGCCTGGTAGCTCACCTCGGAGCCGTCCGCGTACAGCGCGTCGATCTCGTCGACCACCGCCGCCATCTCGTCGGGGTGGCGCAGGAGCTCGATCAGCGTCCACGAGGCGGTGCCGGACGTGGTGTGGTGACCGGCGAACATCATCGAGATGAACATGCCGGTGACGACATCGGCGCTGAACCGGTCCGACCCGTCCGGCTCCTTGATCGACATCAGCACGTCGAGCAGGTCCTTCTCCTCGTCCTCCGCCGGAGGGTCGGCCACACGGCGATCCATGATCGCCTGCACCAGCGCGACCAGGCCCACCCGGGCCTCGTCCCGGCGGCGGAAGCTCTCGATGTCGGCGTACGGGTCCACGTACGCGATGGCGTCGGTGCCCTTCTCGAGGTCGTGGTAGAGGGCCGCGAAGCGCCCGTCGAGCTCCTCGCGGAACCGCGTGCCGATGAGACACGCCGACGACGTGTAGATGGTGAGCTCGGAGAACCAGTCGAGCAGGTCGATCTCGCCCTCGTCGTCCCACGCCGCCACCATGCGGTCCACCTCGGCCGAGATCGTGGCCGCGTGCCCGCGCATGAAGCTGTCGCGTAGCGCCTGGTTGTGCAGCATCTCGCGGCGGCGCTCGGGCGGGGCGTCGAAGACCACCCCCTCACCGAAGATCGGCGTCATGAACGGGTACGCCTCGGCCTGGTCGAGGTCCTCCTCCGGTGCCCGGAAGAACCACTCGTTGGCGTCGGCGCCCGACAGCAGCACGACCGGCCGGCCGGCGAGGTCGAACTCGCCCACGTCGCCGCACTCGGCCCGCACCCGCGCCATGAGCGCGATGGGGTCGGTCCGCAGCTCGTCGAGGTGGCCGGTGTCGCCCTCGCCGCCCGACACGCGGGGCGGCTCGTGGAGGGTGGTGTCGGTGGTGGTCATCAGCTGTCCTTTCCGCGGACGGGTGCTTCGGGCTCGACCTCGACGACCGCGAGGTGGACGCCTTTGGGCGCCGTGGCCACGGTGACGATCACGCCGGCCACGTCGTCGGGGGTGAGGTAGTGCTGGCCGTGGATGAGGCCCCGCTCGATCCACGTGGTGATGGAGGCGTCGACGAGGGCCGGCTCCCAGGTCATGCCCATCCCGGTGAGCGTGGGGCCGGGGCGCACGGTCGACACCCGGACGCCCGTGCCCTCGAGCTCCATGCGCATCACCCGGCCCAGGGTGTCGAGCCCGGCCTTGGCGGTGGCGTAGGCCGACATGCCGGGGACCGGCACCCGCAGGATGGAGGAGCTGACCAGCACCACGTCGCCGTGGCCCCGCTCGACCATGGCCGGCACCAGCGCGTTGAAGAGCCGCTGCGGGCCGAGGAAGTTGACGGTGACGTCCTGCGCGAACGCGTCGGGGTCGGTGCCGACCGAGGTGCCGGGCACGACGTCGCCGGCGTTGGACACCACGATGTCGATCTCGCCGTAGGCGGCGGTGGCCGCCGCCGCGAAGGCCGCCACCGAATCGGCCTCGCTCATGTCGAGTGCCAGGGCCAGCGCCTCGCCGCCGGCGTGGCGGATGGCCTCGGCCTCCGCCTCGCAGCGTTCGACCCGGCGGGCGCCCAGCACGACCGGGTGGCCCGCCGCGCCGAGGAGCCGGGCGGTGGCCGCGCCGATGCCCGAGGACGCACCCGTGACCACGGCGGGGCGACGGGCGGGGTGGGCGGCGAACGACATCAGCGGGTGACCGTCATCGGCACCGAGGCGAACCCGCGCACGTTCACCGAGTGGACCCGCCGTACCCGGTCGCCGTCGATGTCGTAGCTGCGGCACCCGGCGACCAGGGCCTCGAGCGCGATCGCGGCCTCGAGCCGGGCCAGCGACGCGCCCATGCAGTAGTGGCGACCCACGCCGAACGAGAGCTTGTCGGTGTCGATGGCGCGCGACGTGTCACGGCGGAGGTCGTAGGCGTCGGGCTCGGGGAACACATCGCCATCGCGGTTGGCCGAGCCGATGAGCAGCAGGACGCGCTCGCCCTGGGGGATGCGTCCGTGCGGCGTGTCGATGTCGACCGCGGCGCGGCGCGCCACCATCTGCGACGAGTTGTCGTAGCGCAGCGTCTCCTCGATCCACCCCGGGATCAGGCCAGGGTCGGCCCACACCTGTTCGGGCGTGCCGGGGTTGCGCCACGCCCAGTAGAGCGCGTTGGCCAGCAACTTGGTGGTGGTCTCGTTGCCCGCGACCACGAGCAGGAACAGGAAGCTGATGACCTCGGCATCGGTGAGGCCCTCGCCGTCGATCTGGGCCTCGATCAGCGCGGATGTGAGGTCGTCGGTGATCCGGCGCCGGCGCTCGGCCACCATCTCGCCGTAGTACGCGTGGAGCGCGATGGCCGCCTCTATGCCGGCCGGGGGGATGTCGTGCACGCCCTCCTCACGGTGCACCAGCAGGTCGGCGAGGCGGCGCACCTCGTCGCGGTCGGCCACCGGCACCCCCACCAACTCGCTGATCACGTCCATGGGCAGCTTGCCGGCCACGTCGGTCACCAGGTCGAACGAGCCCCGTTCGAGGGCGGGGTCGAGGTAGTGGTGGGTGAGCCGTGTGATGCGCGGCGCCAGGTCGAGCACCCGCCGAGGGGTGAAGCCGCGGGAGACCAGCGCCCGCATGCGGGTGTGCCGCGGCGGGTCGAGGGCCAGGAAGGACATGGTCTTGTAGGCCTCGGGCCCCCACGCCAGCTCGTCGAGGGTGACGCCGTAGGCGCTGGAGAAGCGGGCGGTGTCGCGGAACGCGGCCGAGACGTCGGCGTACCGGGACAGGGCCCAGAAGTCGAGCTCGTCGTCGCGGTACAGCGGCGCCTCCCGTCGCAGCCGGGCGTAGGTGGGGTACGGGTCGTCGTGGACCTCGTAGTCGTACGGGCTGTACCGCACGGCGGTCACCTCACCGGCTCCCGAGCAGCAGGTCGGCGGCCTCGGCCAGCGTGCCGGGGAGGTCGGCGTAGGAGAGGTGGCCCATGCCCGCCTGGAGCATGGCGCCCGAGATGACGATCCCGAGCAGGCGGACCACGGTGGGATCGGCATCGCCGCCGAGCGCGTCGGTCACCCGCTGCTGCAGGGCGGCGCCGATCCGGTCCCGCACCCGCTTCACCTCGGGGTCCGACGCCAACATGGCGGTGGTGACCGCACCGGCGACGGGCGACTCGTCGACGAGCATCTCGGCGACGGGTCGCAGGGCGGCGGCCACGCGGGCCGCCGGCGGCTGGGCGGGATCGGCCGGGACCACCGGGACCTCACGCAGGCGCCGCCAGAACACCTCGGCGATCAGGTGGTCCTTCGACGCGAAGTAGGTGTACGCCGTGGCCGGCGCCACCCCGGCCCCCGACGCCACGGTGCGCACGGTCAGACCGTCATACCCTCCGTCGACCAGCACGGCGTGCGCGGTCTCGACCAGGCGCGCCACGGTCTCGGCCTGCCGCTCCGTGAGCGACCCCCGCGCCGCCGTCCCGACTCCCGAACTGGACATGTGTCCAGAATGTACCCGGTTCGTCAACCTCGCGCCGGTGAACCCACGAACTCGACGCAATGACTCTCGCGTTGAGGGTGCTCTTGCGTCGAGCTGCGGGGCGTCAGCGGGGGGTGAGGTGCCGCAGCGGAGCGGAGGCGCCGCGCCAGCGAACCGGATGCCGAAGGCGCTCCGACGAAGGAGGAGCCAATGTGGGGCTAATCAGACACGTAGTAGTCGATGCCGAGGTGGGTGAGGGGGTCCTCGCCCTGGATCCAGCGGAGGGTGTTCTTGAGCTTGGTGAGCTGGATGAACAGGTCGTGCTCGGGATACAGGCCGGGCGCCACCTGAGGTGACTTGAAGTAGAAGCTGAGCCACTCCTGGATGCCGCCGAGGCCGGCCCGCTGGGCCAGGTCGAGGAAGATCACCAGGTCGAGGGCCAGGGGGGCGGCCAGGATCGAGTCGCGGCAGAGGAAGTCGACCTTCATCTGCATCGGGTAGCCGAGCCAACCGAACAGGTCGATGTTGTCCCAGCCCTCCTTGTTGTCGCCGCGGGGCGGGTAGTAGTTGATCCGGACCTTGTGGTACACGTCGCCGTAGAGCTCGGGGAAGCGATCGGGCTCGAGCACGTCCTCCAGCACGCCCAGCTTCGACTGCTCCTTGGTCTTGAAGTTCTCGGGGTCGTCGAGCACCTCGCCGTCCCGGTTGCCCAGGATGTTGGTGGAGTACCAGCCGTTGAGGCCGAGCATGCGGGCCTTGAGCATGGGGGCCAGCACGGTCTTGAGCAGGGTCTGCCCGGTCTTGAAGTCCTTCCCGCAGATCGCCACCTTGTGCTCGTCGGCGTAGGTCCGCAGCGCCGGGGTGTCCACCGCCAGGTTGGGGGCGCCGTTGGCGAAGGGCACGCCCTCCTGGAGGGCGGCGTAGGCGTACAGCATCGACGGGGCGATGGACGGGTCGTTGGCGTCGATGGCGGCCTCGAACGCCTCGATGGTGGCGTGGGTGGGACCGGGCTCGATGAAGATCTCGGTCGAGCCGCACCAGATCATCACCAGGCGGTCGCACAGGTTCTCGTCGCGGAACGTGGCGATGTCGGCCTTGATCTGGTTCAGCATCGTGCGCTTGTCGGTCGAGGCCATCACGTTGGTGCCCTCGAGGCGCTTCACGTACGACGGGTCGAACGCCGCCGGCATGGGCTGGATCGCACGCAGCGCGTCGGCGATGCCCTCGAGGTGGCGGGACTGGTCGAGAACGCCGGCGCGGCTGGCGGCGGTGTAGGCATCGTCCGGGTACGGGTCCCAGGCGCCGAACACGATCTGGTCCAGCGACACCAGTGGCACGAAGTCGCTGATCTTGGGCACGTTGTCGTCCGTGCGCTTGCCGATGCGAATGGTGCCCATCTGGGTGAGCGAGCCCACCGGGTCGGCCTCGCCGCGCTTGGCCAACTCGACGCCCGCGATGAGCGTGGTGGTGACGGCGCCGAGACCCACGCACAGCACGCCGAGGCGGCCGTCCGCGGGGGCGACGGTGGGGGAGGGGGGAACGTCGGAGGGCATGCCCGCCACACTAAGCGATCCGAAACATAAGTGGGTGCGTGTGAAGCAAGACTGAATGATTAGGCTCGGAGGGTGAACGATTCCGCCTCGTCGTCCGCACGGGCGCCCGTGCTGCCCAACGTCACCGTGCAGCAACTCGACTACCTGGTGGCCGCCGCTCGGGAGCCGACCTTCGCCGATGCGGCATCGGTGGTGGGCGTCACGCCGTCGGCACTCTCCCAGGGCCTGGCCGAGCTCGAGCGTCGGGTGGGTGTGCCGCTGTTCGCGAGCGAGGGCCGGCGACGGGTGCTCCGACCCCAGGCCGAGGAGGTGCTGCGGTACGCCGAGCGCGTGCTCGCGCAGACCGCCGACCTGGCCCGGTGGGCCGACGCCGTGCGCACCGGCCGCACTGGGCCCCTGCGGGTGGGCCTGATCGACGTGGCCGCGGTCGAGCACTACCCGCAGGCCCTCCGGGAGTTCCGCCGGCAGCGTCCGGAGGTCGACCTGCACCTCACCGTCGCGCCGTCCGGCGACCTTCTCGAGCGCTTGGGGAGAGGCCTGCTGGACGTGGCGGTGTGCGTCGACCCCGAGACCCCCGACCACGACGCTCGGCCGCTGCTCGACGAGCCGCTGGCGGTCTACGCGCCCGAGGGGGCCCGCGTGGGCCCGCCCGAGACGTGGGGTCCGTGGGTGTCGTTCCCGACGGGGTCGCAGACCCGGGCGCTCATCGCCACGGCGCTGCGCGACCGCGGAGCGCCGTTCCAGGTCGTGGCCGAGTCGCACCAGCCCGAGGTGCTGTGCGAGATGGTGCGCCTCGGCATCGGCTGGACGGTGCTGCCGGTGATCCAGGCCGAGAAGCAGCCCGGTGCGCTGCGCCGGGCGCGACCGGAGGTACTGGCCCACCGCCGCCTGGCCGCGGTGCGGCGGGCCGACCGACCGCCCGACCCGGCCGCCGACGCCCTGGTCGAGGCGTTGCTGGCGGTGTGAGGTTTCGTCGATGCCGCCCCCGGACGCCCGCCGGCCGGACAGCCACGCCCACCCGTTGCAGCTAGCGTCGCCGGGATGAGACGTACGTTTCGCGCGGGATCGATCGTGCTGGCGGTGCTGCTGGCAGGATGCGGATCGGCGTCCGTCGACGGCGTCGAATCAGACGACGCTCAGTCGGTGGCCGGTGACAATGCCGACGCATCAGCAGCGCTGGTCGGTGACCCCGTAGCCGCGCTCATCACCGTCGATGACCTGACCGGGGTTGCCGGATCGGGCTGGTCCGTCAACGAGAGTCCCGAGGGACGCATGCCGGCTGAGCCGCTCTGGACGTCGACCTTCGACACCTCGACGTGCGAGTCCACCGAAGACCAGGCCTTGGATTCGACCCAGGAGGCCGTTGTGTCCTTCAGCGGCCCCGACGGGGAATCGGGGGTCGAGCAATACATCGAGGTCTTCTCCAGCGAACAGGACGCCCACGCCTTCGCCGAGTATCGGGACAGGTTCTCTGATGCAGCCGTCGCCTGCGAGGGCTCGATCACGCCCCTGACCGAGAACGCCGAGATCCTAGATGGTAGCTCCGGAGGTGCGAACCAGGAGGTCGATGGTCTGGGCGATGAGGCCTGGCTGTACGCGGACCCGGCCCAACCGAGCAGCGTCTCGTACGACGTGCGGGTCAACAATGCGTGGTTCCATCTGGGCGCGGGATTCCCGGCAACGGTCGACGGCGTAGCCGCAGGCCGAAACCTCGCCCAGCTCACCATCGATCGACTGCAACCGACGGGCTGAGCGCCGGGCACGGGGGGCTCGGGTAGCCTCCGCCGATGCCCGACGACCGCGACTGGCTGGCGACCGTGCGCGAGCCGTGCGCCGAGTGCGGGTTCGATGCCGCGGCCATCCCCGACGATCAACTCGCCGGCGCGGTCCGCTCGCTGGGCGACGCGTGGCGCACCGGCTTCGTCGTCGGCGCCCCGAGCGTGACCGACCGGCCCGACGACGCCACCTGGTCGGCGCTCGAGTACGCCTGTCACACCCGCGACGTGCTGGCCGTGTTCGCCAGCAGGGTCACGCTCACGCTGGCCCAGGACGACGCCGACCTCGGGTGGTGAGACCACGAGGCCGCCGCGGTCGACGAGTTCTACAACGAGCAGGACCCCGGAGCGGTGCTGGCCGACCTCGACCTCAACGCCGAGCACCTGGCGGCCACCCTCGATCAGGTGCCCGACGACGCGTGGGAACGCTCCGGGACGCGACGGGGGCACGAGCGCTTCACCATCGCGGACATGGCCCGGTTCTCGCTGCACGAGGGTCACCACCACCTGCGCGATGCCCGCAAGGCGGCCGCCCCGACCAACTGAGCCTCGCCGCCTCGCGCCGCGCGGGTGAGGCAGACTCTGGTGATGGGTCTCCCCGAGGCAACCACGGCGCAGACCGAGCGGCTGTCGGCCGCCTTCGCCACCTGGCAGCAGGCCCAGCGGGACGCGATCGACGCGATGTTGGCGTCGTCCTCGCCGGCCACCACCGCCGACCGGGCCGAGGGGTTCCGATGGGTCACGCGCATCGCCTCCCTGGCCCAGGAGTGGTTCATGGAGAAGGCCGTCGACCCGCGGCACCCGGTGCTGTTCGAGAGCCAGGACGCCTATCGCAAGCTGATGGTCGACAACCCCGACGTCACGTACCACTTCTCGGTGCTCGATGAGTCGTGCCGCTACCGGCTGTGGGGGAACCGGGGGGCGGCCAGCTACGTGGGCCTGGCCTTCGGGACGCCGATCTTCGCCGGCGCATCGGGGAGCGCCGGCGGGCGGCTCGGCACCCTGCTGCAGGTGAACCTGGACGACCTCATCCTCGACCCGGACGGCGGCTTCGAGGCCATCATCGCCCGCGAGCGCCCTGAGGGTGCGACCAATTGGATCGAGATGGTGCCCGGCATCGGTCAGGTCGCGATCCGTGAGACGTTCCACGACCGGGCCACCCAACGCCCCGCCTCCCTGCACCTCGAGCTGGTCGAGCCCGAGCCGGCCGCGCCGCTCGACCCCGACTGGTTCGCCGAGAAGATGGAGCTCGCGGCGCTGTTCGTCGCGTTCGTCACCGCGATGTGCCACGAGATGTGGGCGGCACCCGCCGATCACGTCAACACCCTGTCGGGCCAGTCGGGCCAGGCCCACCACGACGAGCAGTCCGACGAGGTGCGCAGTCACACCGACACCGACATGGTGTACCACGGGGGCCGATTCCGGCTGGCCGACGGCGAGGCCCTCGAGATCACGGTCCAGCCGCCTCCCGGAGCGTTCGTCTACTGGGGCATCACCATCTGCAACCCGTGGATGGAGAGCTACGACTACCGGTGGACACAGGTCAACCTGAACGATCGCTCCGCCCGCCGCAACGACGACGGCACCTGGACGCTGTTCGTCGCCGCCGACGACCCCGGGCACCCCAACTGGCTGCACACCGACGGGCGGCCGGAGGGGTACCTGCTGATCCGGTGGTGCCTGGCACCGGGCGCGACGGCGCCCGCCTGCCGGGTGGTCACCCTGGAGGGCACGCGGCACACGCCGCTCAGGTGACCTCGAGCGGGACGTCGAACCGGGCCATGTAGGGCGCGAGCCGGTCGCGTTCTGCCCCCAGATCGAGACCGGTGTCGGCGAAGGCGTACTCGTGGCCAGGGCCGGACGACCTCGTCGCCCGCCGTTCGGCCAGGTACCGGTCGAGCCGGTCGGCGAACGCCGGCGTCATCTCGAGCCCCCAGGCGTCGTACAACCGGCGGACCGTGCCCGCGGGGTCGTCGACCAGATCGCGGTACAGCACGTCGGTGATCTGACGCTCCGGCAGTCCTCCGGCGTCGCGCTCGGCCGAGACGTTGTCCATCTCGTAGCCGACGCCGAACGCGAGCAGCGCCACGATGGCGTCGTAGTCGACGTGGTCCGAGCGCATCCACTGCAGTGCGGCCATGAGGTCGGCCAACGACCCGATGACGCGGAGCGGGTCGCGGTGGGTGATGACCACCCTCGCGTCGGGATAGGTGGCGAACAGCGCCGCCAGGCGGGACAGGTGGGAGGGCGCCTTCAGCACCCAGCGGTCGCCGGGGCACCGCCACTGCAGCACCTGCAGGAACTGCCGGTGGAACGCGTACTGCGCGGCGCGGTCCACGCCGGACTGCCACACCGCGTACGTCGGGCAGTTGTACTGGCCCAGGAACATGTCGGTGACGAACTCGTGGGCGAAGACGAAGATGCACTCGGTCGGGAGCCACCCGGCGTTCTCGTGCATGGCGGTGAACGCCGGGACCATCTCGTCCATGACGCTGATCTCGCGGTGCGCGGCGGCGATGCGCGGGTCGTCGTGGTAGGAGGCGATCTCGGGCGGCGGCACCGGGTACATGGCCTCCCAGAGCAGCGGCACCCGGTTGGCGGGATCCTGCGCCAGGAGCTCGTGCAGGAACGTGGTGCCCGACCGCCCGAGCCCGGTGACCACGACGGGAGCGACCACCACCTCGTCGCCGATCGACGGCTCCCGGGCCCGCTGGTCGAGGAGTCGGAGCCGGCTCTGGGCGATCCGCTGCAGCTCCGCCCGGGCCAGGATGCGACCGGCGAAGGTGAGGCGCGCCTCGTCCCGCAGCGACGCGCAGAGGGTGTCGAGGGCCTCGGCCCACACACCGGCCCCCATGTCGTGCAAGCCGGTGACCGCCCGCGCCGCGGCGACGACGGCGTCGGGCTCGAGGCTGATCATCGAAGCGCCCTCGTCGCCGAGGTTCGCGCCGAGCGCGTTGACCGACTCGACCCATGGCTCGCGTTGCGGCGGCGACCAACCCATGTGCACTCCACCCCCCGACGGCGAGCTTAGGGGCCGGCCGCTCCCGGGGCCGGCCGCCCGCTCACGCCCCCCGCTCCTGTTCGCTTCGATCACGGGCCGCTCGGGCCCCGCCCTCGTTCCTCGGCCTCAGGCCTCCTCGAGCTCGACCACGGGGTCGAGCCGGTGGGCGAAGCGCCGCATGCTGGCCAGCACGGCCACCCCCGTGACCAGGATCAGCACGGCGTTGGTGAGGGCGCCGGCCGCATCCCAGCCCAGGCTGGTCACCGCGTAGAACGACCAGTAGCGGTGCAGCGTCTCGGCCAGGGTGAGGCCCGGATTCCATGCCAGGTCGCCGCTGCCCACCGAGAAGGGCCAGAACCAGAGGTTCATGATGGCCCCGTAGAGGAAGCCCCAGACCCACCCGTAGGTGGCCAGCACCACGACCTCGGCGGCTGGGCGCATGCGGGCGGTGACCAGGCCCACCAAGCCGGCGCCGGCGCCCATCCAGCCGAGGGCGAGCATCTGGAAGGGGAGCCACGGGCCGATGCCGCCGGTGATCACCGCGGAGATCCCCATCGAGCAGAGGCCGAGCAGCAGCCCGAACCGCGGGCCGAAGGCGGCGCCGGCGAGCACCACGAGGAAGAAGATGCCGCTGCCCCCTCCGGGCAGGTCGAGGAGCCGCATCAGGCCGGCCGCCGCCGACAGCACACCGAGCAGCGCCACCGTGCTGCCGTTCATGGTGCCGCGTCGCACCTCGAGGGTCACCGCGGCCACCACCAGGGCGCCGACGAGGGCGGCCACCAGGGGGGCGTCACCGGCGTGGGCCTGGTCGGGCAACGCCTCGCTGGGCAACCAGAACGGGTAGAGGAAGGCGCCGGCACCGAGCAGCACCATCAGCAGGTAGACCCCGACGGGCCGCGCCCGCTCGCCCCAGCGGACCGCGGCGCCGGGGCCGGGCACGGGAGCGGGGGTCGGCGTGGGCGTGGTGGCCGTCATCGCACGGCCTCCGCGTCGCGGGCGGCACGCACCTCGTCGACGGTGAGGAACGGGGGCAGCACCCGTAGGACCTGCGGGGCGAACAGCGAGCCCGACAGCACCTCCCGGGACGGACCGTCGGCCACCACCTCGCCGTCGCCCAGCACCACCACGCGCGACGCGCAGCGCGCCGCCAACTCGATGTCGTGGGTGGCCAGCATCACCGCGCCACCGGCCGCCACGTGCTCGCGGACCGCCAATTCGAGTGCCGCCCGCGACGCCGCGTCGATGCCACGGGTGGGCTCGTCGAGGAGCAGCACGTCGGCGCCACCGACGGCGATGGCCGCCACGGCCACCCGTTGGCGCTCACCCGACGAGAGGGTGCGGGGGTGACGCTCGGCCAGCGGCTCGAGGCGCAGCGCGGCCAGCCAGTGATCGACGCGGCCGTCGTCGGCCATGCCCCGCAAACGCAGCGTCTCCTGAAGCTCGGCCCGCACACTCGATGCGAACAGCAACACGTTGGGGTCCTGGGGCACGTACGCGACCGATCCGGTGCCCCCCACAGATCCCTTGTCGGGGCCGTGCAAGCCGCCAAGGGCCCGCAGCAGCGTGGTCTTGCCCGCGCCGTTGCGTCCCAGCAGCGCCACCACCTCGCCGGCCCGCACCTCGAGGGAGGTGTCGCGCAGCACCGCCCGGCCACCGTGGCGGACCTCGATGCCTCGGGCGGCCTGCAGCACCTCGCCAGGGGCGTCCCACTGGGGTCGCACCAGGCCGGCGTCGGGATGCCAGCCGGTGGCGCGGGCGCACAGCTGCGCGTCCCGCACGGTGAGCGGCAGCGGCGACCAGCCCAACAGGCGTCCCAGGTGCGTCACCGGGGGAGCGCCGTCGTAGTCCACGACCACCGCAGCCGGCTCACCGTCGGCCACCACCCGACCGTCGTCGATGAGGAGGGCGCGGTGGGCCATCGCCGCCACCCGCTCGAGCCGGTGCTCGGCGAGCACGACCGTGGTGCCGAGATCGGCGTTCAGGCGACCGACCGCGCCCAGCACGTCCTCGGCTCCCTGGGGGTCGAGCTCGGAGGTGGGCTCGTCGAGGACCAGCACCGCCGGCGCCGACGCGAGCGCCCCGGCGATGGCGCAGCGCTGGCGCTCACCGCCCGACAGGGTGGCCGGGGACCGGTCGCGGAGGTGGGCGATGCCCAGGGCGTCGAGGACCTCCTCGACCCGCCGGCGCATGGCCTGGGCGCCGGTGCCCAGGTTCTCGAGGACGAAGGCCAGGTCGTGCTCGACGTGGTCCACCACGAACTGCGCCTCGGGGTCCTGGTGGACGAACCCCACCACGTCGGCCAGGTCGCGCGGCGCGTTGGTGCGGGTCGAGCGGCCCTGCACCACCACCTCTCCCCGGAACCGCCCGCCACTGGTGTGGGGCACCAACCCGTTGATGGTGCGCAGGAAGGTGCTCTTGCCGGAGCCCGACGGCCCCACCACCACCACGACGTCGCCCGCGGGGACGGTGAGCTCGATACCGGTCAGGGTTCGCTCGCGGTCGGGGTAGGCGAAGCCGACGCCGGCCCACCGCACGGCCTCGGTCATCGCGTCCCCGCCTCCTCGACCGGCAGCGCGGCCCGCGCACGACGGCTTCCCTGCGAGGGCGTCGGGGCGTCGGCCGGCGAGGGCGCGCGCGCCGGTGCCACCAGCGCGGGCAGCCCGAGCAGCAGGATCACGGCCGCCACGACCGGCGAGAACTCCGGGAACGCGGGTGGGTTGGTGATCCACCGCAGCACCGGGTGGATCGTACGCTCGAGCGCCACGAGGGCGACCGGCGTCATCCACACGACCCCCGCCACCAGCCAGTCCGGCAACGTCATCGCCCGCGGCCGGTAGCGGGTGACCCGACTGGCCTGCGAGGCCACCACGATGGCCACCAGCAGCAGCACCACGCCCACGGCTCCGAGCACGCCCGCGGTGCGGGGGGCCCGCCCGACGAGGGCGAGGAACGAGGCGCCGAGGCTCAACAGCGCGGCCAGCCCGCACCACCCCGCCGCCCGCTCACGAGGGCCACCGCGGGTGCGGGCGAAGCCCCGGGAGTCCATCGACTCGGCCAGGTTCACGGCCCGCTCCATGCCGCTCTCGAGCACCGGTAGCAGCTGGCGGAGCACGCGGCGGCGACCCACCCGCTGCCCGCCGGTGCGGGCCAGGTCGGCCTCGCGGGTCTGTTGGATCGCCAGCATGGTGGACGGCACGAAGGCCAGGCCCACGGTGGCGATGAGCCCGGGCTCGTGGAAGGCCCGAGGGGTGGCCTGCACCAACTCGTGGTGCGAGATCACCGCGTTGAACGCACCGAAGACCGCCAGGATGCCGACCACCGCGAACCCTTCGGATGCGGCCTGCAGCACGACCGGCGACTCCACGGTGCCACCCACGGTGAACCCACCCAGCAGCCGGGGGAGGGTGGCCTCGGGCAGGGTGAACAGCACGTGGCCGACGCCGTGGGTGGTGAGGGCGGTGAGCACCACCCGGAGCAACGCGAAGGCCACGCCCAGTGCCACGAGCAGCGGGAAGGCCCGAGCCATGGCGGTGTCGAGGCGATGGACCTCGACCACGAGCGCGGCGATGGCGATGACCAGCGCCACGTAGACAGGGCTGGGGGCCATCTGCACGGTGGCGGCGCCGGCCAGGGCCCAGAGGAGCCACGTGACGGCGTGGAAGCGGGAGGAAGTGCGCACAACGAGGCCCCCAGCATGACAGGGTGGGGAGATGGTCAGAAGTCCGCGACCGGGCGCGCGGCTCCGACGGCACCGGCGAGGAACCCGCTCGACCACCCTGGCGGCCGCGCTGGCCACCCTCGCGGTGGGGGCGGTCGCCACCTTCTCGCCCGCCTTGTCGGGCGCGGCTGCAGGCGCCGGTGCCGAGGCCTCCGAACGGTCGGCGAGGGCGGCCGCCGGTGACGACGTGTCCCGCGCCGCGGAGGATGCGGTGGGGTTCCTGCTCGACCAGCAGGCGGCCGACGGCGGCTTCGGCGAGGCGGGACTCGCCACGCCGGATGCGGTGTCGGCGATCGCCCAAGCGGCGCAGGGCTCAGACGAATGGAGCGCGAAGGAGGCCGTCGACGCGGTGAGTGCGGCCGAGACCGGCGGCGGCGCCAGTCCCCTCGAGGCCCTCGACGCCGCGGCCCAGGCCGATCCCACGCCCGAGGCGGCGGCGGTGATGATCAGCCGGGCGGTGGTCGCCATGGGCCTCGACCCCGAGAACTTCGATCCCGGGGCCGACGGCGACCCGGTCGACCTGGTCCACACCGTGGCGGCGGGGCGCCGGGCCGACGGGTCCTACGGCAGCCTCCGGGCCACGGCCGAGGCCGCGTTGGCCCTCGTGCTGGTGGGCACGCCGGTCAACGAGGCCACGCGGTCGATGCTCGAGGACGCCCAGCAGCAGAACGGGGGCTGGAGCGCCGCGGGAACCGCCGACGGCAACGACGTGGATCCCGCCACCACCGGTCTCGTCACCGAGGCGCTCGTGGCGGCCGGCGTGGCCGCCGAGGGTTCAACCGCGGTCACCCGGGCACTGGCCTTCCTGGCCCGCAACCAGGGCTCGGACGGTGGCTGGCCGGCCGAGCGAGGCGGGCCGACGGACCCCACGGCCACGGCGTGGGCGATGGGCGCCATCCGCGCTGCGGGCCACGACCCGGACGCCGCGTGCTGGCGCCAGTCCGAGCCTCCCGACGGCGAGTACCAGGCCCCTTCGGCCACGTTGATCGCCGACCAGTCCGCCGACGGTCGCATCGCGGGGGACACCCCCGACCCGGTGTCGTCCACCGCAGTCGCCGTACAGGGCCTCCTGGGCCGGTGGCTGCCCACCAGCCGCGCTCCCGCCGTCGGCTGCGGGGGCGGCGACGGCGCGCCGGCGGTCCCGCTGTCGCTGATCGTCCTGGCCGTGATCGGGGTGGTCCTGATCGTGGGCGCGGTGTCCATCATGCGCAGCGGCAACCGCTGACCCTGCCGCGCGCGCGGTCCTTGCGGGCGTCTGCCGGGCTGGCGTACTCTGCGGCCCAGCAACGGTCATCCACGGCCCGGACGTCGTGGATGGACCGCCGCGGTGGGGTGACCCGCCGAGGCGGTAGGGGAAGTCGGTGAGAGACCGACGCTGACCCGCAACTGTGAGCGGCCTCCGGGCCGTGAGCCAGATGACCTGCCGTCGCCACACCGGGCCACCGGTGTTCACCGCAGCCGAGCCGGCCCCAGCGGGCGGCTCCATACAGAGGGCCCTCGTGGAACAGGGCCCGCGGAGGTCACATGACCCATCGGTTCCGGCTGGCGTTGTCCAGCACCCTCATCACCTTGCTCGTCGGCGGCGCGCTCGCGGCACCGGCGGGCGCCGACGAGACCACCGACAGCGCCACGGCCTGGCTCGTGTCGAAGCAGCAGCCCGACGGGGGCTTCGAGGTGGCGCAGTTCCCGCCGTTCGAGACCCCTGATGCCATCCTGGCCATCGCCGAGAACGCCCAGACGACCGCCACCTGGAGCGAGACCGAGGCGCTGGCCGCGGTCGGGTCCCACGACGTCAACGAGGCGGCCCCCGGCGGTACGCCGCTCGACTGGGCCGACGACTTCCTGGCCGAGCCGCCGAGCGCCGGCATCGCCGCCAAGTTCATCGTGCTCGTGGCCGGACCGCTGGGCCTCGACCCCGCCGCCTTCGACCCGGCGTCCGACGGGTCACCGGTCGACCTCGTGGCGGCCATGGACGCCGGCGAGGACCCCGACAGCCACTCGTACGGTGACGGTGAGCTGAACGCCACGCTGTACGCCCTCCTCGCCCATGCAGTGCTCGGACGGGCCGCGCCGGCCGACACGTTGGCCTACCTGCGTGACACCCAGCAGGCCAACGGCGGCTGGAACTTCGCCGGCGACCCGAGCGGCAGCGACATCGACATCGACAGCACCGCCAGGGCGGTCACGGCACTCGTCGCCAACGGGGTACCCACCGGCGACGCGACGGTGGCCGCGGCCATGAAGCTGCTGGCCGACCAGCAGCAGGCATCCGGCGCGTGGCTGTCGTTCGGATCCGACGACACCAACAGCACGGCCATGGCGGCGCTCGCCGTCGCGTCGGCCGGCTGGCGGTTGTCCAGCTCCTGCTGGCGCACGTCGTCGAGCAGCGCGGTGACGGCGACCGGCTACGTCAACCCGGTCGCATGGCTCCGGTCGCAGCAGATCACCAGCGGCGACTCGGACGACATCGGGCGCTTCCGCAGCCCGAACGACGCCTTCGGGCCCGAGCCGAACACCTCGGCCACGACCCAGGCGGTGCAGGCGCTGTCGCGCAGGTGGCTCCCCGTGGCGCCGGCCGCCGCGGCGCGCGTCGAGGGCTTCACCGACGTGCCCAGCTGCGCGTGGTACACCCAGGCGGTGGCCTGGATGGCGGCCAACGGCATCACCCGCTCGACGACCGGCACGTTCGTGCCGAAGGGCACGATCACCAACGGCCAGCTTGCCCTGCTGCTCTGGAACACCATGGACGCGCCGACGGGCCTGGCACCCCACACCTTCACCGACGTGCCGGCCAACGCGGCGTACAACGACGCCGTCGACTGGATGGTCGACGCCGGCCTCGTGACCGATGGCGGCCGCTTCTTCCCTCGTCGAGTGGTGAACCGGGCCCGCGTGGCCTACCTGCTGTGGAAGACCGCGGGCTCCCCGGAGGCGACCGACCTCGTGGTGAGCGACGTGCCGAACGAGGCCTACTACGCCGACGCGGTCGACTGGGCCGTCGAGACGGGTGTGATCACCCTCCTGCCCAACGGCACCTACCTCCCCAGGAACAAGCTCACCCGGGCCCAGGCCGCCAACATGTTGTTCCGGCTGGCCAGCTCGGCCCCGGCCTGGGGTGACGTGAGCCTGCCGTCCACCGTCGAGTTCACGCCGTGAGGCTCCGCAGCGCCCTCGGCGCCGCCGCGGTCATCGTCGTCTGCCTGCTGGCGGCCATGGTCGGCGGCCACGCCCCGGGCGCGGCGGCCTCCGGGCCGAACCGCGCGGTCGTCGTGGCCGACTCTGGCACCGGCGTGCTGGTGCGGGGCATCGAATTCGAGGCCGACTCGATCTCGGGCGTCGAAGCCCTGCAGTTGGCCGGCCTGGACCCGGTCCTGCAGGGGTTCGACGGCCAGGGCGGCGCGGTCTGCGCCCTCCAGGGCGTCGGGTGCCCGTCGGACGGCAGTTGCCTCACCTGCGATCCCCGGGGCTACTACTGGGCCTATCACCGGGCCCCGGCCGGCTCCAGCGCCTTCACCTACTCGAGAGTGGGCGCCGGCGCGACCCGCGTGCACGACGGCGACGTGGAGGGATGGAAGTGGGGGACCGGCTCACCACCCCCGTTCCACTCGTTCGCGTCGGTCTTCCCCGCGCCCACGACACCGCCCACCTCGTCGGGCGGCACCGGCGGGACGGGCAACGGCGGAACCGGCGACGACGCCACGCCGGCACCCGGCGCGCCCGGAGCGCCCGGCGTCGCGGCCGGCACGCCGTCGACCGGCGCGTCGGCGACCGGAGGTGCGGGAGGACCGGCCTCGACCGTCCCTGGGGCCACGACGTCCGTCGCACCCACGGCCACGACGAGCACCACCGACGGCGCGGGTGAGGAGCGCACGACCTCCGAGCGCACCGACGGATCGTCGGCGGACGAGGTCGCGTTCCAGGCTGCGCAGTCGTCGCGCCCGGCTGACAGCCCGGGCAGCAAGGGCTGGGCCGCGTCGGCGGCGCTGTTCGCCCTCACCCTGGCGGTGATCGCCGCACTGGTGGTCCGCAGCCGCCGTCGGCGCCGGCCGGCCTGAAGCCTGCGGGCGGCGCGCCCGATGAGCGCGCCGCCCCCAGGGCGGTCAGGGGCCCGACGGTGCTGGGACGTTCAGCGCCTCCGAGCACTCGGCGATGCGCTCGGTGTCCGCGGGCGAGGCGCTCTCGCTGAGCGCGGCAGCGTCGGCCGTCAGGTCGGTGCTCAGCTCTGTGATCGCGGCGGCGTCCACACTGCCTGGGTCGTCGGCGAATTGCTGCAGGAGCGCGCCGAGCGCCTCAGCGTCGGCGCAGTACTGCTCGACCGGGTCGGCACCACCACCAGGTAGGCCCGGTGTCGTGGTCGACGACGGCCGGTCCTCGCGGGTGTCGGGCTTGGTGTCCGCCGTCGTCGACGGCGGCGCCTCGGTGGTGGTCACGGAATCCGTGGACGTCGTGGCCGGCGCCGAGGACGAGATGGCGGTGTCTTCCCCGTCGTCCCGGAGCGTGTAGTAGGCGATCGATGCACCGAAGGCCACGACCATGACCACCAACGCCCCGATCAGCCACAGCGCCCACCGCTGCGACGGGTCGCCGGTGGGCGGCGGGCCCGTCGCGGGGCCAGGCGGGGGGACGGCGCCTGGTGGGGGAGGCGACCCAAGCCCCGGCGGGGGAGGCAGCGGAGTGGCCGGCGCCTGGGTCGACGGGGGCAGCGCAGGGCCCCCCGAGGTGACCATGGCGTCGCTCGGCGCCGTGGGGGTGCTCGCCGGGTCCGGCCACGCGGCACCATCGTCGAGCGGGGAGCTGCTGATCGCGCCCACCTGGGCGCCGCACTCACCGCAGAACTGGGCGCCGGCGGCGAGGGTCCGACCGCAGGAACGACAGAGCATCGAGACCTCCTTCGGTGGAGGGAACGGTGGAGAGGAGGGTAGGAAGGCCGGACGGCCGGATCAGCCTCCTGGGCTGACCGAGAGCTGGGCCGCGCACTGGTTGATCACGTTCACCTCGTCGGGGTGCGCCGTCGAGAGCGTCGCCGCCTGCTCGGCGAGCTGGTTGGCCCGCTCCACCACGTCGGTCGCGTCGGTCGAGCTGGCATCGGCATCGGTGACGGCCGCCTCCAGCTGCGCCCCCACCTCCTGGGTGTCGGCGCAGTACTGCGCCACCTCCGCACTGGCGTCGCGCCCCGCCGGGGTGCTCACACTCGTGGTGGTGGCATCCGAGCCGGGATCGGTGCCGCCATCGCTGCTGCAGGCGGCGGCCAGGCCGGCCAGCAGCACCGTCACCAGCGACAGTCGAACCATGGTCCTCATCGACGCGAGCCTTCCGTTCGTGGTCCGGGCCCGGTGCCCGACCGCCTCTGCGCCGACAGTCTCCACCAAGCGGTGCGGTGCACACGAATGGCGGAGACACCCCGGGGGCAGCGACACCGGCACCCCAGGGGGGCCCAAACGGCCGGGGAGGCGGCGGAAACATCCCGCCGCCTCCCCGTACCACCAGACGGGTTGGCTCAGCCCTGAGCGCTCGAGAAGTCGGTCTGGCACTCCTGGAACTGCGCGGCGTCGTCGGCGCTGAAGGTGCCGACCTGGCCGGCGAGCGCGGCACCGTCGGTGGCCAGCTGCGTGCCGAGGTCCGTGAAGGTCTGCTGGGCGTCGGCGTCGGTCGGATCCGCGGCCAACGCCTCACCGGCATCCACGAACTCCTGGACCGAGTCGCAGTACGCGGTGATGGCCTCGTTGCCGCCGCCGCCGCTGTCGCCGCTGTCGGCGGCCGTGGTGTCGGTGCTGCCACCGCCGCTGTCGGCGGCCGTGGTCGTGGTGTCGCCACCGCCGTCGTCGTCACTGCTGCACGCGGCAGCCGTGCCTGCGAACAGCAGGCCCACCATCAAAAACCCGAGCAGTCTGCGCATGGGGTTCCTTCCGTTTGTCGAGAACCGGTGCCGCGGATCG
Organism: Acidimicrobiales bacterium; assembly: GCA_044221555.1. Classification (GTDB taxonomy): domain Bacteria; phylum Actinomycetota; class Acidimicrobiia; order Acidimicrobiales; family DATDAH01; genus JAEUJM01. Next base: position 261,620 of record JBGAOY010000001.1, on the reverse strand, counting down.
GGCGACCGTGGGCACAGTCTCGCGTGTCGGCCGTGGGGTGTCGTGAGTAGCGCTTACTCATTCGCCGCGACGACGACTACTCACGGTCGATGCGTCGACACCTGCACGGAACTGCGGTAGTTTCGTCACGTGACGAAACTACCACGGTGTCGTTGGTGCGGGGCACCGATGGTCCGCCGGCCTTCGGGAGGGCGACCACGGCAGTACTGCCGTCAGGGCTGTCGCCAGCAGGCCTACCTGGCCCGCAAGCTGGCGGCCGCGCACACCCTGGGCGCCGACGAGGTGGTCGTCCGCCAGGCCGACCTCGAGGAGTTGCAGGATCGCGTCTACGCCCTGCAGGCGGCCCTGGAGGACGTCGCCAACGACCTGGCCGACGCCGCCGGTGCCGACGACGTGCGCCGAGCCCTCGACTGGCTGGTGTCGCAGGCCGTGCCGGTGGTGGCGCTCCGGCTCACCCCGGTGGCCGAGCGCGCCTGACCGGGGGCGCCGCCTCCTGTGGACAACGTGATCGCTTTACTTTACATAACGGAGATTCTGGGCGTTTTGGGTGCCGGGCGGTGCAGTCGCCGATGGCCCCGGGCCGGGCGTGTCACCCCCGCCCTGCCGGCCGTCTGCCCTCATCACGCAGGGTCGAGGACGGGGCCGGGGCCGTATCCGACCGGCAGGGGCCCGCCGGACCGATAGCGTGGTGGCCCCATGTCTCGTCGCATCGACATCGAACTCACCAGCGAGCGCCCGGACGGAGTGTGGACCTGGCGCGCCGCCGGCGCCAAGCAGCCCAAGGGCGAGCTCGACGGCGGCCTGCTGTTCACCGGCGCCAAGGTGGGCGACGTGGTGCGGGCCGATGCCGACTTCGACATCGACGGCATCACGGTCACCGCCGTGCTGGCCCCCAAGGGCGCCCGACCCGAGCCCGAGCGCCTCGAGATCATCGGCACCCCCAAGAAGCTCGAGCCCGTCACCAGCACCCTGGTCACGAAGGGCAGGGGCGATCGTGGCGACCGGCGGGACCGCGGCGACCGCGGCGACCGCGGGGAACGAGGCGACAAGCGGCGTGGCCGCGGGCGCCCCGGTGACGGCCCCGACGGCGGTGGACGGGGCGATCGGCCCGAGCGCGGCGACCGTCCGAAGGGCCGTTCCGAGCGGGGTGAGGGTCGTTCCCGTCCCGACGGCGACGGCGCACGGCGACCGCCCCGCAAGCCCCGCCCCGAGGTGGAGGCCAAGCCGAAGCCCAAGCGCCTCAAGGCGGGCCGCGCCCACCGCAACGCGGTGCTGGCCGACCTGCCTCCCGAGCAGCGCCCCATCGCCGAGCAGGTGCTCCGCGGTGGCCTGCCCGCGGTGCGCCAGGCCGTCGAGAAGCAGAACGAGACCGGCGCCGCCGAGGGCAAGCCCCCGGTGAAGGCCGAGCCCCTGTTGGCCCTGGCCGAGCAGATGCTCCCCCGCCTGCGGGCCGCCGAATGGCGCGACAAGGCCGAGGCCGCGTTGGCCGACGTGGCCGAGATCGACCTGCGCGATCTCCGCTCGGTGATCGTCGCCGCCGACGGCGGTGCCCGCGACGACGAGAGCCGCGCCCTCGCCGAGCAACTGCGCACCGCGCTGGCGCGCCGGGTCGAACAGGAGCACGGTGCCTGGCTCGCGGAGATCGCGTCGACGCTGGCCGACGGTCGCTGCGTGCGGGCCCTGCGGCTCAGCTCCCGGCCGCCCAAGGCCGGTGCTCCCCTGCCCGCCGACATGGCCACCCGCCTCGCCGAGGCCACCTCGGCGGCGCTCACGTCCGACGTCGCCCAGGACCGATGGGCCACGGTGCTCGACGCCCTGGCGTTCTCGCCGGTCCGGCTCAACGTGGTCCCCGAGAGCCTGCCCGCGGTCCCTTCCGACCAGCTCCTGGCCGAGGTGAGCCGCCTCGCCACCCAGATCCCCCAGATCGCCACGGTGTTCGGCGTCGAGCCGGCCGACACGGCCAAGCGCCCCCGGCCCCGTCCTCCCCGCGGTGACCGCAAGCCCAAGCGGGTGCCGCCTCCCCCGCCCGCCGGCGGCGCGGGCACCCCCGCCGGTGCGGCCGGCACCGACGATGCCGCCGCCGCTCCCCCACCGGCCGGCGCCGAGGCCACCGTGGTGAACGAGGCCGACACCACGCCGGCGCCGTCCGCCGACAGCGGCACCGACGCCCCCGAGAGCACTGAGGGCACCGACGCCCCCGAGGCGACCACCGACACCCCCACTCCGGCCATCGACCGCGGCACCGACGCCCCCGAGGGCACGGAGGGCACCGTCGCCGAGGCGACCACCGAGACCGGCACCGACGCCGCTGAGGGCGCCGTCGCCGACGAGACCCCCACCGAGGGCGGCTCCGACGCCACTGAGGGCACGCAGGACACTCAGGGCACCGAGGAAACCACCGACGCTGCCACCCCGGCGATCGACGGCGGCACCGACGCCCCCCAGGGCACCGGCACCGACAAAGGCACCGATGCACCGGCTCCGCCCGAGTCCGCCGACGACCGGGCCGAGGGCGAGCCCGCAGCCGACGAGCCCGCCGAGGCCTAGAGCCGGTCAGGCCCCGAGCAGGTCCAGCAGGTCCAGGGGCGACGCCAGCACCTCGTCACCGGGGGTGGGCTCGGCCCGGGCGTTCCACCCCGCCCACAGGAATCGGCAGCCCACGTCCACCGCACACCGGCGGTCGTGGTCGGTGTCGCCGACGAACACCACCTCCGACGCCTCCAGGGCCATCCGCTCCAGCACGGGCCCCAGCGATTTGCCCGCCCCGCCGAAGGCATCCGCGAACATCGCGGTCTCCGGCTGCCAGCCCAGCCTGGTCAACTCGGCCACGCCCGCCCCATGGAGCTTGTTCGAGCACACCGCCCAACGAGGCAGGCGCCCCACCAACTCGGCGGCGCCGGCGAAGGGCTGCGCCACCTCCACGTCGTAGTGGGCCACGTAGTCGGCGACGCTGAAGCCGAACCGGGCGCACTCGTTGGCCAGTGTGTGGCCGAAGGTGATGTCCTCCCGAGCCACCCCGAGCGCCAGGAAGGGCGCGATGAGCGCCTCGTCAGAGTCCAGGAGCGTGCCGTCGAGGTCGAACACGGGGACCAGGGGGCTCACCCGGTGATTCTCCCCGCCCCGGGACACCGGCGGCCAACCGGGCCCTCGCCCACCGGTAGGGTTCCGTGATGATCGAGTACGAGATCCAGGGCCACGTAGCCGTCCTCACCATCAACCGGCCGGAGGCCCGCAACGCGGTCAACGGCGAGGTGGCCAACGGTCTCGAGGCGGCCATCGACCGCTTCGAGGCCGACGACGAGGTGTGGGTCGCCATCCTGTGCGGCAACGGGCCCGTGTTCTGTGCCGGCGCCGACCTCAAGGCCATCAACGAGGGCCGGGGCGCCGAGTTGCAGACCGAGCGGGGCGGCTTCGCCGGGATCGCGCAACGCGAGCGCACCAAGCCCATCATCGCCGCGGTCGACGGCCCGGCGCTGGCCGGTGGCACCGAGATCGTGCTGGCCTGCGACCTGCTGGTGGCCTCCACCGAGGCCCGCTTCGGCATCCCCGAGGCCAAGCGGTCGCTGGTGGCGGCCGGTGGCGGCCTGTTCCGCCTGCCGAAGAAGCTGCCGCCCAACATCGCCATGGAGCTGGCCCTCACCGGTGACCCCATCGACGCCGAGCGGGCCTACCACTTCGGCCTCGTCAACGAGTTGTGCGAGCCCGGCGCCGCCCTCGACACCGCGCTGGCGCTGGCCGCCCGGATCGAGGCGAACGCACCGCTCGCGGTCCGCGAGAGCCGGCGCCTGCTGTTGAAGTACGAGGAGCTCGACGTGGACGAGGGCATCCGCCAGTCCAACCAGGCCATCATGGACCTCGCCGCCACCGCCGACTTCTCGGAGGGGCTCATGGCCTTCATCGAGAAGCGGCCCCCGAACTGGCAGGGCAAGTAGCCACGCCGACGCGCCGTCCGGTGGCTCAGACGATGGTGCGCAGGATGTCGTGGTCGTGCAGGAACTCGGCCAGACCCGGGGCCAGGTTCATCTCGGCCACGTCCCAGAGGGGCACCCAGCGAGCCTCGTCGGCGTCGTCGCCCGCCACGGGATCGGTGGCCTCGAGCACGGTGACCGCGAAGTCGAGGATCACCGCATGGTGGTCGTCGTCGATGCGCTCGGCCCAACCGATGAGCTCGCCGCACACGCCCTCGACGCCGGTCTCCTCGCGCAGTTCACGCAGCACCGCCTCCTGCACGGTCTCGCCCGCCTCGATGCGGCCGCCCGGCACCGACCAGGTGCCCGCCGCCGCTCCCCTCCCCCGCCGCACCAGCAGCAGCCGCTCGTCGTCGACGACCACGGCCCCGACGCAGGCCTCAGGGCGCATCGTCGGCGGCGTCCTCGCCCCCGTCGCCGAGGTCGGCACCGACCCCGGTGCCCTCGATCGTGGCATCGGCGAGCTCACCCTCGTCGGCACCCGCCTCGGGCGCACCATCATCAGGTGCACCGTCGTCCGCGTCGAACGCCCGGTGGACGACGATGGCGCGGGCCACGAGGCCGAAGGCCTCGAAGAAGTTCTTGGTCGGCCGGTTGCCCGGTAGCGCCACCGAGTCGACCCCGAAGCACCCCTGCTCCTCACACCAGTCGACGAGCAGGGTCATCATCGCCTCGCCGACCCCCACACCACGGAAGTCGGGCTCGACGAAGAGGTCACCGATGACGCCGAGGCGACCGCCGTCGCGGAGCTCGTTGAACCGGGCGACGCCGTAGCCCACCACCGAGTCGTCGACCGAGCCCACCACCACCAGGTGGTCGTGATCGGCCAGCGCCGCCCGCAGCGCGTCCTCGACGGGCTCGGCCCGTCCGGCCGTCCGGGCCCACACCTCGCCACCCTTGGTGGGCTGCAACTCGGCGATCGTCTCGCGGGCCAGCTCGGCGAGCCGCTCCAGGTCGGTGGCGTTGGCCACGCGCGCCGCCTCCAAGGGCATCACGAGGCCTGCAGCTGCGCGATCTTGTTCAAGATGGTCTGGCGCCCGCGGGTGCCGCGCTCGTAGGCCCGGACCGCCTCGAGCTCCTCAGGCCCGAGGCCCTCGAGGCGGGGCATCACCTGGAAGGCCGAGAGGCTGTCGTAGCCCGGGATGGCGAGGTCTCGACCGTCGGCCCGCGGCTCGTCGTCGCGCACGAGGTGCAGGTCGGCACCCTCGGGCCCGTCGACGGTGGTGTCGTCGTCCGGCACCGGGCCGGCGGCTTCGGGGTCGTCGTCCTCGGGGCGGAAGCCGGCGATGTTCAGCAGGCCCAGGACCAGGCCCTGGGCGTCCTGCAGCGTCTGTTGCACACGCGCCTCGCCCCGTCGCACGGCGTACTTGCCGACCACCCGGGTGAACTGCACCTGGCGACGCCCGCGGTCGGCCAGGTCGGGGAAGAGGCGGCGTCCGTCGAGGGCCAGTCCGAGGGGCGCGAAGACGACCGCGTCCGCCAGCCGGGACACCGCGGGACGCTCGTCGGGCATGGGCTCAGACGCAGTCGAGGCAGAGTTGGTTGGCCTCGTCGGCCAGCTGGCTGGGGTGCTTGACGAGGAAGCACGACTGGCACACGAACTCGCCAGGGCGCTTGGGTTGGATGCGACCGCCGCCCTCGCCGCCGTCGGGCTCAGGGGCGACCTGGTCCTCCTCCTCGTCCTCGTCCTCGTCGTCGGTGGCCGCGATCCGGTCCTTCAGGATCGCATCGAGGTCGGCCTCGACGTCGTCGGGGTCGGGCTCGTCGTCGTCCTCCTCCTCGGCGTCGGCCTTGGCCGTCACCGGCTTCTCGACGATCTCGTCGACCTCGTCGTCGACGACCACGTCGTCGACGACGAGGTCCTCCGCGAGGTCGGTGTCCTCGACGAGGTCGTCGTCGACCAGATCCTCGTCGTCGAGCTCCTCGTCGAGGTCCTCGGCGATGAAGTCCTCGTCCTCGATCATCTCGTCTACGTCGTCAGCCATGGTGTCCTAGGTGAGTTGTCGCCGCGCCACCGGAAGATGCCGCGGCGGGGATGATAGGCACACGACAGGCGAGTCGTGCGCCTCGTGTGGTTCGCAGGGCCATTCGGTGCCGGAGCGGTCGGTCGGCTCAGCTGCGGCCGAGGCGGCGGTCCTCCGCCCGGCGCTCCGACTGCAGGCGCTCGAGCTCGGTCTCGGCCGAGTGGTCGACGAAGGTCATCATCTCCGCGACGGCATGGTGGCCGGCCTGCTCGGCGATGAGGCGGTGCATCTCCTGGCCCACCAGGCGATAGGCCGGGTGGCCCTGAGGGGTGGTGCGCAGCTCGATCAGGTGCATGGCCGCGCGGGCGTTGAGGTTGAGCACGAAGCGCACCTTGTAGGCCAGCGACACGGCGTAGGACGCCTGCTCCGGGAACGGTCCCGCGAGCGACTCGTAGAGGGCGGCCGAGCGCTCCATCGCCTCGTCGAAGCGCGGCCTCGCGCCGGCGTCGTCGACCGCTCCCGGCCGGGTGAAGCCGTGGTGCGGTGTCAACCGCTGCCACTCGATGGTGAGCATCCGGTGACGCTGGAGGTCGCGGAAGGCGCCGTAGTCGGCCAGGACGTCGAAGCGGTAGAACGGCCGCTCGAGCGCCCGGCCGGGCTTGTGCCGGCGGTTGGCCCGGTCGCCCACGTAGGCCCGCACGACGGCGAGGCGCTCGTCGGCGCCCATGTCCCGCACCCGCTGCTCGATCTGGGTCTCGGGCAGGTCGAGGTGCGGGTAGAGCATGGCCGCCACCAGCTTCACCTCGGCGTCCGGGTCGAAGTCCGTCAGCGTCACGACGGGGGCGTCGTCGGCCTCGGTGGCACCGGCCGGGAAGAGGCGGCCGGCCACGTCCTCCATGGCGTTGTGGGTGGACGACAGGTACTCGCTCCACGCCACGCCGCGGTCGTCGAGATCGACCCGCTTGAGGAACGACGGGATGACCTTGCGCAACTCGGTGAGCATCATGTCGGCATAGGCCCGGGCCTCGGGCAGCGGGTGCGCCCTCATCCGCAGGAGCAGCTGCTCGTAGGCCTGGCCGGTCCCGTAGATCCCGACGTTGGACAGCGACGCCGCGGGCAGGATGCCCCGCAGGGCGTCGAAGGCCTTGGCCCGGACCGCTTGGCGGTAGACGAAGTCCGAGTCGTCGGGGTCCTTGGGGTACTGGTCGCGGAACCACTCCTGCAGCACCGGCAAGAGCTCGCCGTAGGTGTCGAACAGACGGTCCATGTCGCCCACGTAGCGCGTGCCCAGCGACGATCCCAGCACCGCTGGGTCACGGTAGAAGCGGTACCGACCCCCGATCCGGGCGTCGTAGGCGATGTAGCGGGTGGACTGCTCCAGGTAGGCCATCAGCCGGCCCCACTCGAGCACCTTGGTCAGCAGGTTCGAGGCCTGCTCGCAGGCCAGGTGCACGCCCCCGAGCTGGGCCACCGAGTCGTCGCCGTAGTCGAAGAACACCCGGTCGTAGAGGTCCTCGGCCCGTCGCAGGCCCACGGTGGCGTCGATGCTGATGTCGCCGCTGATGTCGAGGTCGCCCACGAACTCGTCGAGGAACAGGCGGCGGAGGCTCTTCGGCGACCGTGAGTAGCGGGCGAAGAGCGCGCCCTTCACCACCTCGGGCAGGTTGACGAGCGCGAACACGGGGCCGTCGAGGTTCGTGAAGTAGCGCCGCAGGATGTCGGCCTCGTCGGGCTCGTACTCCTCGGCGACGTAGACACTCACGTGGGGTGCTCCCCGGGTCGCTTCACGACGGCCGAGGTTACGGCGCGCGTGGGGCCGTGGCGGGGATCACCCCGCGGGCCGGTCAGCGCTCGTGCGCGGCGGCGAACTCGTCTCTGGCCGCGGCGACCTTCTCGGGCTGCAGCCACAGGTCGGCGACCGTCATCGCCAGGGCCTTGGCGCCGTCGATCACGGCAAGGTCGCCGGCCTCGGACGCGGCGTAGGCGGTGAACTCGGGCGAGTGGATCGACACGTTCGGCGGCGACACCGCGATCATCGGGTGGATCGAGGGCACCAGGTGGCTGACGTTGCCCATGTCGGTGCTGCCCACCACCCCGGGGACGTCGGCCGGGTCGAGCAGCGTCCGGCCCGTCGAGGCCGCGTTGGCCCGGTAGAGGTCGACCAACGTGGCGTTGTCGGCCATGTCCGCGTACGCGGGCTCCTCCCAGCGGTGGGTCATGGTGCAGCCGGCGGCGTCGGCGCCGGCCTGCAGGCAGGCCAGCACCCGCGCCTTCAGCGGCTCGAGGGTGCGCAGCGTGCCCGAACGCACGTACCAGTGGGCCGATGCCTCCTTGGGCACGATGTTGGGCTTGTCGCCCGACTTCAGGAACACCCCGTGCACCCGTTCGTTGGGCCGGATGTGCTGGCGCAGGGCGGCGACGTTCATGTAGCCGAGCACCGCGGCGTCGAGGGCGTTGCGACCCCTGTGCGGGTAGGCCGCGGCGTGCGATGCGACCCCCTCGTACTCGACGAACACCTGCTGGATGGCGATGGCGTTCATCGAGATCAGGTCGCCCCCGGCGGGGTGCACCATCATCGCCGCGTCCACCCCGTCGAAGGCCCCCCGGTCGGCCATGAGCACCTTGCCGCCCCCGCCTTCCTCGGCAGGGGTGCCCAGGATGACCACGGTGCCCCCCAGCTCGTCGGCGAGCGCGGCGGCGGCGAGCCCCGCCCCGAGGCCCGCGGTGCCGATGATGTTGTGCCCGCAGGCGTGGCCCACGCCCGGCAGCGCGTCGTACTCGCACAGCACCGCGACGGTGGGGCCCGCGGTGCCGGCCCTCGCCGCGAACGCCGTCTCGAGGCCGTAGGCACCGCGCTCGACCGCCAGGCCCTCGCCTTCGAGGATGCCCGTGAGCAGGTCGTGGGCGAAGTGCTCCTCGAAGGCCAGTTCGGGGTGCTCGTGCAGTTGGTGGGAGGCGTCGATCAACAGATCGGCCCTGCGGTCGACCTCGTCCGCCAGCCGCACCTTCGCTGTTGCCAGGTCCATGCCCCGCACCCTACCGACGACGGGCCGACCGGTCGTGCCCGTCCTCGGGTCACACCACCACCGTCAGCGCGTCCTCCTCGACGCGTATCGACAGCCGACGGGCCACACCAGGAAGGCGCCGGCCGTCGAGCCACACCCCGCACGGGGGCACCAGATCGAGTTGGGTGGCGGCGACGCGCCGCTCGACGATCCCCGGATGGGGCACGTGCGTGCCCTGTGGCAGCCGCCGCCACGCCTTGCCGCGGTCGCGCACGGAGAGATCGGCGGTGACCAGATCGAGCGACCCGTCGTTGGGGTGGGCGCGGGGCGCCACGTCCCAGTCGCCGAGCCACTGCGCGTTCATCGCCGCGACGATCGTCCCCCACCACCACGAGCGCCGGGCGACCAGGTGGGCCACGAACCAGTGCTGTCGGCCGTCGACCAGGACCGAGCCGAGGTCGACCTCGACACGGGTCCCCTCGGGTGACCGCAGGCGGGCCTCGTCGCCGCGACCGCCGAGCGTGCGGCACAGGTCGCCCCCCAGGAGGCCCAACGGCGGGACCGGCTCCCCCGCTCTGCGGGCCCGCTCGACGACGTCCCGGGCCTCGGCATCGGTGGACACGACCACGCCGTCGGGCGGCAGGGCGCCCGGGACCCCCCACTCCTGGCCCTTGCGGATGGTCACCGCTCCCTGCCGATCACCGCCGGCACCTGCCCGCGGCCCCTCACGCCGGCGTCCCCTCCCCCACCACCGACGAGGCGGCCACCACACCCCGGAAGATCGTGTCGGCCGCGGCACGGGCGGTGCGGGCGGTGGCGGGCTCGGGGGCCACGTCGCCGATCTGGCGGAGCAGGTCGATGAGCTGCTTGGCGTTGCGCACGAAGTCGCCGCCCGAGAGGTCCTCGTCGTCGAGCACCTCGTCGAGGGGCTCGCCCGCGGCCCACGCGTGGGCCAGCGCGCAGAACCCGGCGTCCGGCGGGCGGGTGAGCGGGATGCCGGCGTCGTGCTCGTCCGCGTTCAGCGCCGCCGCCAGGCGCTCGATGTCGCCGAACCGCTCGCGCACCCGGCCCGACGGGAACCACGGCGGAGGCGGTGGCGCGGCGCTGCGGTGCTCGTAGGTGAAGCACGACACGAGCCCGGCGAGGGCGGCCGGATCGAGACCGTCGAGGGCGCCGGTGGCCAGGCTCTCGGCGATGAGCAGGTCGCTCTCGTGGTAGATGCGGGCCAGCACGTCGCCTCGACGGGTGAGCTGCCAGCCGTCGAGGTGACCCCACGCCTCCAGCAGCGTGAGGACCCGATCGAACTGGCGGGCCAGCGACTCGGTGCGGCCCCGGACCCGACCCTCGATGTCGGCGACCTCGCGCGCCACCCGGTCGGCTCGCTTGGCGGCGGCCAGATGGGCCTCGAGGTCGGGGCAGCCCGCCACCGGGTGGTCGACGCTGGCATCGCCGCGATCGTCGGGACCAGGCGGCGTGGCCCGGCCCGGCGCCCGGTGGGTGGCGCTGATCGCGGCCCGACGCAGCTCGTCGGCCGCGGCCCGCCTGAACTTGTCGTTGTTGGGGGCGTAGGGCACGGGCAGCTCGATGTGGCCCACAGGCGCCGGCGGGGCCGTGAAGTCGTTGGCGCCGAGCGTGAGCACCTTGCGGCCGGTGGTGATCGCCCGCACCCGGACCGCGCCCCGCTGGCGGTGGGCCACCGAGAGCACGAGCACCCGTTCGTGGCCGTCGGCGGGGATCACGTCGCCGGGGTGCAGCGCGGCCAGCCCGGCCTCCACCATCCCGCGTGGCACCGACCGCCGGCGCGGCGCCGGCGCGGGCAGCAGGGCCCGGTACTCCTCGATGTCGCCCCGGTCGCAGCGGGCCTCGGCCCGCAACTCGGCCACCCGCTGCGAGCGCTTCTCGAGGCGGCGTTCCAGGCGCACCACGTCGCGATCCGCCCGGTACTGCGCGAACGACAGGTTCAACAGGTGGTGGGCCTGGTCCGGCGGGTACCGGCGGACCAGGTTCGCGGCCATGTTGTAGGTGGGCCGGAACGCCGACGAGAGCTCGAAGGTGCGGCTGGCGGCCAGCCCCGCCACCTGGCCGAACGAGACGAAGGGCGACCACAGCACGATGGCGTGGCCGATGTCGTCGATGCCGCGACGCCCGGCCCGACCGGTGATCTGGGTGTACTGGCCGGGGGTCAGCAGTTCGTGGTGCTCGCCGGTGAACTTCGACAGCTTCTCGATCACCACCGTGCGGGCCGGCATGTTGATGCCGAGGGCCAGGGTCTCGGTGGCGAACACGACCTTCACCAGCCCTTCGACGAAACAGGCCTCGACCGCCTCCTTGAACGGCGGCACCATGCCCGCGTGGTGCGCGGCGATGCCGGCGTCGAGGCCGGCGCGGAACCGCGCGTAGCCGAGGACGCCGAGGTCGTCGTCGGTGAGCGGCGCGACCCGCTGGTCGACGATCTCGGCGATGCGCTCGCGCTCGGTGGCCGAGGTCAGGCGCAGCCCGGTGCCGAGCAGGTTGGCGGCGGCGTCGTCGCACGCGGCCCGGCTGAAGATGAAGTAGATGGCGGGTAGCAGCGTGCGGGCCACCAACTCGTCGACCACCTCGAGGCGTCGGGGCGTGTAGTAGCGCCGGCGCGGCCGTCCCCGCCGGGGGCCCGAGCGGACCCGCTCGGCGTCGAACTGGTCGCCTTCCGGGTTCGGGCGGCCGTCCAGGAGGGTCGGCAGGAGCACCGGGGTGTCGGTCTCCCGGTCGCCGACCAGGTACAGGTTGGCCAGCTCGACCGGACGCTCGTGCTCGATGATCGTGGCCGTCGGTCCCCGGATCGTGGCGATCCAGTCGGCCAGCTCGTGGGCGTTGGACACGGTCGCCGACAGGCACACGAGCCGCACCCGGGCCGGGAGGTGGATCATCACCTCCTCCCACACCGGTCCCCGGTAGGCGTCCTGGAGGTAGTGCACCTCGTCGAGCACCACGAACTGCAGGTGATCGAGGGCGGGCGAGGCGCCGTAGATCATGTTGCGGAGCACCTCGGTGGTCATCACCACGATCGGCGCCTCGCCGTTCACCGCGTTGTCGCCGGTCAGCAGCCCGACCGCATCGGTGCCGTGCCGGCGCACCAGGTCGGCGTACTTCTGGTTGGAGAGCGCCTTGATGGGCGTGGTGTAGAAGATCCGGGCATCGTCACCCCGATCGATCGTGACCTGAACGGCGTGCTCGGCGATCACGGTCTTGCCCGCGCCGGTCGGCGCCGCCACCAGCACCGACTGGCCGGCGTCGAGCGCGGCGATGGCTTCGCGCTGGAAGGGGTCGAGCGGGAAGGCGTAGGGGGCGGCCGTCGGGTCCGCCACGTCAGGCTGCGGCCTCGGCCGCCCTGGTCTTGCGCCTGCGCATGAGCTTCCCGATGATGATGGCGATCTCGTAGAACAGCACCATGGGCACCGCCAGCACGATCTGGCTGTACGGGTCACCGCTGGGGGTCAGCACCGCCACGAGCACGAAGATGATGACGATGGCCCACCGGCGGGCCGACGCCAACTGCTCGGGCGTGACCAGGCCCGCCATCTGGATGAACACGAGCAGGATCGGGAACTCGAAGCCGATGCCGAACGCCAGCATCATGTAGAGGATGAGCGACAGGTACTTGGCCGGCGAGTAGATCTCCTGCAGGTCGGTGCCACCGATGTCCTTCAGGAACTCGAGTGCCTTCGGCAGGGTCCAGAACGCGAGCGCCGCGCCCATCGAGAACAGCACCAGCGCGGACGCCACGAACGGGATGGCGTAGCGGCGCTCGTGCTTGTAGAGCCCCGGGGTGATGAAGCGCCAGAGCTGCCAGAGGATCACGGGCATCGCCAGGGCGATGCCGCCGTACCCGGCGATCTGGAGCCTCGTCTTGAACCCCTCGAGGGGGTCGGTGACGTACAGCGCGCAGTCACCACCGCTGATGTCGCAGTACGGCTGCACCAGGAAGTCGAGGATCTGGTTGTAGAAGGCCCAGGCGAGGATGCCCCCCACGACGACGGCGATCACGCACTTGAACAGGCGCGAGCGGAGCTCGGCCAGGTGCTCGACGAGCGTCATCCGCTCGTGCTCGTCGCCTTCGTCGACCGCGGTGTCCGCGTCGCTCACCCCCGCCACGATCAGCGCTCGGGCGGCAGATCGGGCTCGCTGGTGGAGCCGGCGTCAGCCGTCTTCCCCTCGCCCGTGCCTCCGTCGGTCGCCGGGCGGCTGTCGGCGATCCCGTTGCTGCCCGCGTTCGCGTTGCTGTCGGCGATGTCGGTGCCGTCGGCGGTCCCGCCGCTGTCGGCCGCCGCGGTGCCGTCAGCGACCCCGTTCGTGTCGGCCAGCTCGGTGCTGTCGGCATCGATCACGACGGGTTGCTCGGTGGGGCCGCCCGGCGATTTGGGCTTGTCGGCCTTCGGCGGTGCGGTCATCGAGGGGTCGTCCATGGCCGTCTTCAGCTCCTGCTGGAAGCCGTCGGCGATCCGGCGGAACTCACCGAGGAAGTGGCCCACCTGACGGGCGGCCTGCGGCAGCTTGTTCGGCCCGAGCACGAGCAGCGCGACGAGGAGGATCACGAGGAGCTCCGCGCCGCCGATGTTGAACACCTGAAAACCCTACCGGCGCGATCGCGCCACGGCGGCGGCGCGGGTGGCATCGACCCGGCGCTGCACCGGCGAGAGGGCCGCGCGGGTGTCGGCCAGGGCGGCGACCTGACGTTGCAGTTCGCGCCGCGAGCGCTCGATCGACCGGACGCCGGCGAGGACCACGACCCCGCCGAGGACGAGCACCACCGGGACCGCCAGCCAGAGCACGGCCGGAGGTTAGCCCTGGGTGGGCGGTACCGGCGTCAGCGGTCGGAGTCGGACGTCAGGGCCCGCAGCCAGCTGTCGTCGCGGTGGAGCAGGTCGTGGAAGTCGAGCAGGTCGTCGTGGGTGATCGGTTCGCCCTCGTGCGGCTCGTGCAGCTCGGCGGGCAGGACGGACGTGGCCTCCTCGACGCCGGACGCCAGCAGCAGGTCGATGGTGCGGGGCTCGGCCGACTTCACCACGGTGACCACGCACCCCGGGCAACGGAACGAGTACGTGCCCGACCCGTCCTCCGCGCTGATGCGCACCTGGACGTCTCGCGTCGTGAACTCCACGTCGCCACAATCGGGACAGCTGGCCCGGATGGTTGCCATCGGTTCGCCCCTCCTCTCCTCAACTCCCTCCAGCCATCGGCATCGAAAGCGGGCCCCTTGAGTCGGATCTGGCGCGACCTGCGACAATCCGGTGATGGCGACCCGACTCCCCTCCCTCCGGTCGGAGCCGATCGGCTTCGCCCACCGGGGCGGCCGCGCCCATGCCCCGGAGAACACACTCGAGGCGTTCGCGCTCGCGCTGCGGCTGGGCGCCACCGGCCTCGAGACCGACGCCTGGCTCACCGCCGACGGCCACGTGGCGCTCGACCACGACGGCATCGTCGGCCGCCTGCGGCGCCGCGCCCTGTCGGCGTTCGAGCGCCACCACCTCCCCGACCACATCCCCACCCTCGAGGAGCTCTACGCCGCGTGCGGCACCGACTTCGAGCTGTCCATCGACGTCAAGCAGCCCGACGCCGCCGCGGCCATCGTCGAGACGGCGCGGGCCGCCGGTGGCGGCGCGTTGGGTCGCCTCTGGCTGTGTCACCCCGACTGGCGCACCGTGGCCTCGTGGCGTCCGCTGGCCGCCGAGGTGCGCCTGGTCGACTCCACTCGCCTGCGCCGCATCAAGGAGGGGCCCGAGCGGCGGGCGGCCGCCCTCGCCGACGCCGGTGTGGACGCCGTGAACATGCACCACACCGACTGGACCGGCGGCCTCACCACGCTGTTCCACCGGTTCGAGCGCTACTGCCTCGGATGGGATGCCCAGTTCGACCGGTCGCTGGCCCAGCTCATCGACATGGGGATCGACGGCGTGTTCTCCGACCACGTCGACCGCATGGTCGATGCGATCCGGGACGCGACGGCGCCCTGACGCCCGTCAGAGGGTCGAGATGTCGCCCAGGGGCCACACGCGGAAGAACGCCCGACCCACGATGGTGTCCTCGGCGATCGGGCCGAAGAACCGGCTGTCACGGGAGTCGCCGCGGTTGTCGCCCATCATGAACAGGTGGTCGGCGGGCACCTCGACCGGGTCGAAGTCGCCGGTGGTCACCCCTTCGTCGAGATAGGGCTCGTCGAGCGGCTCGCCGTTGATGAACACCTGGCCGTTGCGGCCCTCGACGGTGTCGCCCGGGAGGCCGACGACCCGCTTGATGAGGTCGGTGATCTCGCTGTCGGCCTCCCCGGGCGGGCGCTCGAACACCACGATGTCGCCACGGTGCACGTCGTGGACCTTGTAGCTGAGCTTGTTCACCAGCACCCGGTCGCCGATGTTGAGCGTCGAGACCATGGACGACGACGGGATGTAGAACGCCTGCAGCAGGAACGTCTTGATGACCAGCGCGATGATCAGCGCGCCGCCGACGACGACGACCCACTCGACCATGCTGCGGACCGCCGAGGCCCCACCCCGCTCGTCGGGATCGGGGGCGGCGTCCCCGTCGTCGAGC
This sequence comes from Acidimicrobiales bacterium, assembly GCA_044221555.1. Lineage (GTDB taxonomy): Bacteria > Actinomycetota > Acidimicrobiia > Acidimicrobiales > DATDAH01 > JAEUJM01. The sequence goes on along the minus strand of JBGAOY010000001.1, from coordinate 246,116 downwards.
TCGAGGTAGCTGGGATCGGGATGGGTCACGGTGCGGGCAGGCTACTGCACCGCCACGTCGATTCCGTATCGTCGCAGCAGCCGTGCGGCCGCCTGTGACCGCACGCCCACACCCCCCAGGCGCCCGTCCACCTCGACGATGTCGGCCGAGGGTCCCAGCGCGAGGAGAAGGCGCTCGAGCCAGGGCCGCGCGGTCACCCCGAGCGTGATGCGCACCCGCCCGTCGGTCAGCTCGTCGAGGGCGTCGTAAGGGTAGTGGTCGGCCACCCAGCGCGCGTCGGCGTCCATGTCGAGCACCACCCTGGGTGCGTCGGGGCCGGGTCGGAAGGTGTCGGCCGCGGCCGGCCCGTCGTCGGGGCCCACCGCCGGCTCGTCGAAGGTGACGTCGAGCAGGTCGGCCGACCGGATGCGATCGACCCGGAAGATGCGCTCACCGCCGGCCCGGTGGCACCAGGCGGACACGTACCAGCGCCCCTGGTCGGCGTACACCCGGCGGGTGTCGATCTCCCGGGTCGTGCGGTCGTCCCTGCCGAACGAGTAGTAGTCGATGACCACGCGGCGGCGCTCCCGGGCGGCGGTCCGCAACACGTCGAGGATCTCCGGGACCACGTCGCCGGCCAGCTGCACGTCGACCGCGCCGTCGTCGGTGATCCCGAGCGACCGGGCCAGCTTGGCCAGCCCTCGTGCCAGTGGGCCGTCGGGGTCGGCCCCCGGGGCACCGGCCACGCTGCGCCCGGCGGCCACCAGGGCCAGGCCCTCCTCGGGGGTGAGTCGCAGCGGGCGCCCGAAGGGCTGGGCCAGGTGGAGCCACACGCAGCCGTCCTCGATCACCACGTCGATCAGGGCATCAGGGCTGAACGGGTAGACACCGACGAAGCGCAGCATCTCGAGAGCAGCGAGCAGCTCACGCTCGGCCATGGCGAAGCGGGCGCAGATCTCGTCGATCCGGGCCCCCGGGTGGTCGACGATCCACGGCACGATGGAGAGGAGCCGTTGCAGCCGCTCCCCGGCCCCGCGCCGACCCGTGGCCGTCATGCCCGGCCCTGCGCCAGTGCGGCCAACCACGCCACCATGTCGTCGCGCAGCTCCGGGGGGCCGAGCACCTCGGCGTGGTCGAGGAAGCCGAGCACCAGCGAGCGGAAGCCGGCACGGTTGGTGACCGGCACCGAGAACACCACCGAGCCGTCGGCCCGCTCGTCCACCACCGCGCCGTCCCCGAGCTCGTGACGGGCAAGGGCGGCCTGGTCGGCGTCGACCAGGAGCTCGGCGACCACGGGCTCACCCTCGCCGAGCTGCCAGGCGGCCAGCTCGAGGCCGGGAGCGCTCCCGGAGGGACGGTCGAAGGCCCCGGCGGGACCCGCCTCGACCGGGCCCTCGATCCGGTCCAGCCGGAAGTTGCGGTCGCTGCCCCGCAGGTGGTCGTGGCCGCTCAGGTACCAGCGCCCCAGCTGGAAGTCGAGCCGGTGGGGGTCCACCGCTCGTTGCTCGCCGCGGTAGCCGAAGGTCAGCTGTCGCCGTTCGGCGACGGCCTGGAAGGCGACGACGAGGTTGGGGTCCGTGGGCAGCTCGCCGAGCGGGGTGACCGCGTCCTCCTCGCCGGTCAGCGGCACCCCGCCGAGCTTCCACAGGCCGCCGAGGCCGTGCGCCCCGTCCACCCGCACGGCGGCCGCCGCGAGGTTGAGCGCGGCCAACTCGTCGGGATCGAGCCCGGGGTCGTGCAGGTAGTACTCGGAGCGGAGGATGCGGTAGCCGGTCACCGGCGGGTCGCTGCCGGGGACGGTCTCGAGCCGCAGCGGTATGCCCATCTCCCGCAGGTCGTCCTTGTCCCGCTCGAACGCCCGGCGGAACGTGGGCCCGAGCTCGTCGGCGTAGCCCGGGACCCGTTCGTGGATCTCGTCGGCGCTCAGGGCACGGGGCGTCTCGAGCAGGGCCGCGATCAGGTTGAGCAGGCGTTCGAGCTTGTCCATCACCGGATGAGCTGAGCGGCCAGCGTGCCGGCATCGCCGGCGGCGAGGAAGAACGCCCGATCCTCGTCGGGCCCCCTCCCCATCGTGGTGACGTGCAGCCCGCGGGCGGCCAGCAGCGCCGGGGTGTCCACGGTGTCGACCGTGATCGCCTCGACCCGTCCCCGGGCTCCCAGCAGGGGGTGGGCGGCCACCACCACCTCGGCATGCACGAGGTCGAGCACCGTCCGGCTGTGGTGGCTGACGCCACGGTGGCGCTCACGCTGGTCGCCCTCGGACACCCGCAGTGCCATCACCGGCCGGCCGCCCAGTGCCGCGGTGGTGTCGAGGACGTGGGCCACTTCGAGCGCGGTGGTCCCCAGGGTGGTATCGGTGCCCACCACCCCCGGCCCCATGGCCACGACGACCGCGTCGGCGTGGAGCTGGTGTCGCGCCAGGGCGAGGGCGGAGGGCACGTTGACCGCCTCGAGCTGGCCACCGAAGGCGTGACCTGCCGTGACCGTGCCGTCGAGCAGGCCGCACTCGGTCATGGCGGCGACGAGGTCGCTGAACACCAGCGGCAGAGAGGCGCCGTCGGTCATCACGTAGACCAGCCGGGCCGACGGATCGGCCTGCTTGAGCGCGACCGCCACGCAGGGCACCTGGCTGTGCACGCTGCAGGCCACCACCGGCAGGCCACCGAGGTCGATCGGCAGGTCGTCGAGGTGCTCCTCGGCCGACCCGGTGTCGGCCTGGAGGCTGGTGTAACGGAGCTTCATGATGTGGCCGGGACCCCGCTGCCGCCACGAGCGCCGGGAGAGGTTCCAGTGCACCACGTGCCACCCCCCGGTGCCGAGGCCCCACTCGACCGCGGTGGTGTTGCACACCACGTCGTCGCCCAGCGCCACCTCACCGATGAGGCCGGTCAGGACGTAGGCCCGGGCCGGGCCGTCGTCGTCGGGCACCTCGGGATCGGGCTCGAGGTCGACGAGCACCCGCTGCAGGCCCTCGCGCTCGGAGAGGATCTCGGCCACCCGGCCGCTGCGGAAGGAGGGCATCGTCGATCAGAGCGAGGCGATGAGCTTCTCGACGCGCTCGTCACGCGACTTGAAGGGGTCCTTGCACAACACCGTGCGTTGCGCCTGGTCGTTGAGCTTCAGGTGCACCCAGTCGACGGTGTAGTCGCGCTTGCGCTCCTTGGCCTTGCGGATGAACTCGCCCCGCAACCGGGCCCGGGTGGTCTGAGGAGGCTGGTCGACGGCCAGGTCGATCTCCTCGTCGGTGCACAGGCGGTCGACCAGGCCGCGCCGCTGCATCCGGTAGAACAGGCCCCGTTCGCGGTTGACGTCGTGGTACTGCAGGTCCATCAGCGCCACCTTGGGATCGGTGAGGGCCAGGCCGTGCCGGTCGCGGTACGCCTCGATCAGGTTGTGCTTGATGACCCAGTCGCACTCGCGGTCGAGCGAGAGCGGATCCTTCTCGATGCCGGTGAGGCAGTGCTCCCACATGTCGAGGGCCTGCTGCTCGAGGGGGTTGAGGCCCTTGGTGTCGGCGTAGCGGAGCGCCCGGGTGAGGTACTCGGACTGGATCTCGAAGGCGCTGGCCTCCCGGCCGTTGGCCAGGCGCACCCGGCGGGTGCAGGTCATGTCGTGGCTGATCTCGCGGATGGCGCGGATGGGGTTCTCGAGGGTCATGTCCCGGAACGTCACCATGCGGTCCTCGAGCATCCGCAGCAGGATGCTGGTGGTGCCGATCTTCACGAAGTTGGCGTACTCGCTCATGTTCGAGTCGCCCACGATCACGTGGAGCCGCCGGTAGCGCTCGGCGTCGGCGTGGGGTTCGTCGCGGGTGTTGATGATCGGGCGCGAACGCGTGGTGGCGCTCGAGACCCCCTCCCAGATGTGCTCGGCCCGCTGGCTGATGCAGAACATCGCGCCTCTCGCCGTCTGCAGCACCTTGCCGGCACCGGCGAAGATCTGGCGGCTCACGAAGAACGGGATGAGCACCTCGACGTAGTGGCTGAAGTCGTCCTGGCGGCTGGTGAGGTAGTTCTCATGGCACCCGTAGGAGTTGCCCGCCGAGTCGGTGTTGTTCTTGAACAGGTAGATGACACCGCGGATGCCCTCCTCGCGCAGGCGCTGCTCGGCGCTGGCCAGCAGTTGCTCGAGGATGCGCTCGCCGGCCTTGTCGTGCACCACGAGGTCGTGGATCGAGTCGCACTCGGGGGTGGCGTACTCGGGGTGCGAGCCGACGTCGAGATAGAGCCGGGCGCCGTTGGCGAGGAACACGTTGCTGCTGCGCCCCCACGACACGACCCGTCGGAACAGGTAGCGGGCGACCTCGTCGGGGCTGAGCCGCCGCTGGCCGCGAAGGGTGCACGTCACGCCGTATTCGTTCTCCAGCCCGAAGATCCGGCGGTCCATGGCGTCAACCTACACACGCCCCGCCGGTTCGCAGGGGCGAAGGGCCTGGTGATCGGGCGGCGACGGCCGGGCCGGTCAGCCCAGGAGCTCGGCCAGCTCCGCGCCCTCGATGCGGCGGAAGGCCCGCCGGCCGTTGCTGCGGGCCAGCACCGCGACCTCGAGGTCGTCGGCCACCAGGGTGCGGTCGGGGCCGCCGATGGCCTTGGTGGCGGCCTTGAGCGCGTCGGCCAGGGTGAGGCCCTCGCCCCAGGCCTCGCCGAGGCGCGTGGCGATGGCGTCGGCCTCGCCACCGAGCACGGTGAAGTCGGACTCGTCGACCACGGTGCCGTCGTAGAGGATGTGGAACAGGCGGTCGCCCTCCACGTCGGTGCCCACCTCGGCCACCAGGATCTCCACCTCCATCGGCTTCATCTCGTTGGTGAAGATCTGCCCCAGGATCTGCGCGTACTGGTTGGCGAGGCTGCGGGCACTGACGTCGGCGCGGCTGAACGAGTAGCCCTTCAGGTCGGCGTGGCGCACCCCCGCGATGCGCAGCGAGTCGAACTCGTTGTACTTGCCCACACCGGCGAAGCCGATGCGGTCGTAGATCTCGCTGGTCTTGCGCAGCGTGTTCGACGGGTTCTCGGCGCAGATGAGGATGCCGTCGTCGTAGACCACCGCGGCCAGGCTGCGACCTCGGGCGATGCCCTTGCGGGCGTAGTCGGCCCGGTCCTTCATCACCTGCTCGGGTGCCACGTAGAAGGGCATGCTCATGACGAGGCCTCCTTCCCGGAGGTCTTCTTGGCGGGCTTGGCGTCGGCCGCGGGGGCGACGGGGGCGATCGGGCCCCGGGTGTCGGTGAGCAGCTCCACCAGGCCGCGGAACCGCTCCGCGATCTCGGCCTCGTCGACGGCTTCGAACCCCGCCGCGGTGATGGTGGCCACGCTGGGGTAGATGGCCCGGACCAGGTCGGGCCCGCCGGTGGCCGAATCCTCGTCGGCCGCCTCGAACAGCGCCGAGATCACGAGATCGATCACCGCTTCGCGGGTCATCCCTGGGCGGTAGCCGATCTTGACGACCGCCCCGGCGTGCAGGCTGCCGGAACCCGTGGCCGCGTACTCGCTCTCCTCGTATCGCCCGCCGGTGACGTCGTACTCGAACAGCCGACCCTCGCCGACGGCGAGGTCGTACCCCGCGAAGAGGGGCACGACCGCGAAGCCCTGCATGGCGGCGGGCAGGTGGCCCCGGACCATCTGCGAGAGCTGGTTGGCCTTGCCGTCGAGGCTGATCATCGTGCCCTCGACCTTCTCGTAGTGCTCGAGCTGCAGCTGGAAGAGCTTGACCATCTCGATGGCCGGCCCGGCCGCGCCGGCGATGGCGACCCCCGAGTGGCGGTCGGCGGGGAACACCTTGTCCATGTGGCGGTGGCTGATCAGGTTGCCGGACGTGGCCCGGCGATCGCCGGCCATCACCACACCGTCCGCGAACCGCACGGCCACGACGGTGGTGCCGTGGCTGAACGTCAGGCGGTCGGCGTTGGCGTCGCCCGAGGCGAAGTCGGGCTGGAGACCCTGGGCGCGCAGCAGGTGCAGGAAACTGGGGCCGGGATCGTCCCCGACCGGGAAGTGCGGAAGCGTCACGGCTCGGAGGCTACCCGCTGCTCGTCCGGCCGCTTCCGTCGTCGCCCCCCGCCTCCGAGGGCGCCTCGGTCGGGCGCTCCTGCGTGGACGAGCCGGCGTGGGATCAGCTCACCCGCCGGGAGGTGCTACTGGCCGCCCTTCTGGACGTAGCTGCGCACGAAGTCCTCGGCGTTGGTCTCGAGCACGTCGTCGATCTCGTCGAGGAGGTCGTCGAGCTCGGCCTTGATCTTCTCCCCCGTCTCCGAGGTGGCGGGCGCCTCGTCGACGTCGGCTTCCTCGCGGGCGGGGGCGGGCCGGCGCTTCTGCTCTCGTTCGGCCATCAGTCGCTCCTGTCCCAGTGTCCGGTGATCACGATCCCAGTCGCTCCAACAGCTCGGCGGCGGTCGCGCATTGCTCCACCAACGTACCCACATGGGCCTTGGTTCCACGCGTCGGTTCCATCATCGGGACCCGGCGCAGCGTCTCGGCCCCCACGTCGAACACCAGCGAGTCCCAGTTCGCGGCCACGATGTCGTCGCCCCACTTGTCGAGGCAGCGCCCCCGGAAGTAGGCCCGGGTGTCGGGCGGCGGGCTGGCGATGGCGGCAGCCACCTCCTCGTCGCTGCTGATGCGCTCCACGCCGAGGCGCGGGAACAGGGCCTTGGCCGGGCGCAGGTCGTGGTACTGCAGGTCCATGGCCGAGAGCCGGGCGTCGTCCCAGTCGAGGTCGTGGCGCTCGCGGTAGCCCTCGAGCAGGCGGTACTTGGCCACCCAGTCGAGCTGGTCGGCCAGCACCATCGGGTCGGCCTCGAGCTGCGTCAGCACCGACTCCCATCGGGCCAGGACGTCCTGGCCCACCGCGGTGTCGGCGCCGAGGCACTCGAGGCCGGCCACCTCGGCGTACTTCCGGGCCCGGTCGAGCAGCTCCCACTGCACCTCCAGGGCGGTGACCGTGGTGCCGTCGGCCAGCTCGAGCGGCTCGCGCAGGCCCGTGTCGTACGACACCCGGCGCATGGCGGCCACAGGTGAGAGGAAGCGGAACTCGCGTGGCAGGAAGTCGTCCTCGATCATGCTGAGCACCAGGGCGGTGGTGCCCACCTTCAGGAAGGTCGAGACCTCGGAGAGGTTGGCGTCGCCCACGATGACGTGCAGGCGGCGGTACTTCTGCGCGTCGGCGTGGGGCTCGTCGCGGGTGTTGACGATGGGGCGCTTGAGCGTGGTCTCGAGGCCGACCTCCTCCTCGAAGAAGTCGGCCCGCGAGGTGAGCTGGAAGCCGATGCTGTGGCGCGAGAGCCCCGCCGCCTCCGTACCCACCTTGCCCGCGCCGGTGAAGATCTGACGGGTGACGAAGTGGGGCGTGACGTGGGTGACGATGCGCGAGAACGGCACCGAGCGGGCCATCAGGTAGTTCTCGTGGCACCCGTAGGAGTTGCCCTTGCCGTCCGAGTTGTTCTTGTAGACGACGATCTCCTGGCCCTCGGGCAGCAGGCGCCCGGCGGCGGCCATCGACCGGATCAGGATCTGCTCGCCGGCCTTGTCGAACACCACGATCGAGCGGGGATCGGCGCACTCGGGGGTGGAGAACTCGGGATGGGCGTGGTCCACGTAGTAGCGGGCGCCGTTGGTGAGCACGGCGTTGATGAGATGGGTCTCGACCTCGGGGGCCATGGCCCCCTCGGGGGCGCTGCCGCGTGCGTCGTTGCCGGGTGACTCGTCCTCGAAGTCCCAGCCCACCTTGGCCACCGGGTGGGCGGCGTCGGCGGCGCGCGCCAACTCGCCCATGTAGGCGTTGATGAGCACGGACGAGGCGGCGATGGGGTTGGACTCGCCCGCACCCCGCAGGACGATGCCGAATTCGGTCTCGAGGCCGATGATCTTGGGCAGCGCCATCAGGGACCGGTACCGATCACCTAGAGGTACTGACCGGTGGCCATGCGCTCGATGGCCCGGCCGCCGGTGGTGTCCTCGTCGTCCTTGGTGATGAGCGTGCGCACGTACACGATGCGCTCACCCTTCTTGCCCGAGATCTTGGCCCAGTCGTCGGGGTTGGTGGTGTTGGGCAGGTCCTCGTGCTCCTTGTACTCCTGGTGGATCGAGGCGATCAGGTCCTCGGTGCGGATGCCCCGGGCGCCCTCGCCGATGAAGCGCTTGATGGCCCGCTTCTTGGCCCGGCGCACGATGTTCTCGATCATGGCGCCCGACGAGAAGTCCTTGAAGTACATGACCTCCTTGTCGCCGTTCTGGTAGGTGACCTCGAGGAACCGGTTCTGCTCGTCGTCGCGGTACATCTCCTCGACCGTGGCCTCGATCATGGCCTGCACCGCCTTGTCGGGGTCGCCCCCGCCCAGCGACTCCACCTCGCCGGGGTCGAGGGGCAGGTCGCTCACCAGGTAGCGGCTGAAGATCGACGCCGCCGCGGCCTCGTCGGGGCGCTCGATCTTGATCTTCACGTCGAGCCGGCCCGGCCGGAGGATCGCGGGGTCGATGAGGTCCTCCCGGTTGGAGGCCCCGATCACGATGACGTTCTTCAGCGTCTCGACTCCGTCGATCTCGGCCAGCAACTGGGGGACGATCGTGGACTCCATGTCGGAGCTGATGCCCGTGCCCCGGGTGCGGAACAGCGAGTCCATCTCGTCGAAGAACACGATGACGGGCCAGCCCTCCTCGGACTTCTCCCGGGCCCGCTGGAACACGAGGCGGATCTGGCGCTCGGTCTCACCCACGTACTTGTTCAGCAGCTCGGGGCCCTTGATGTTGAGGAAGTAGCTGCGGGCCTCGGAGTCGCCGCTCACCTCGGCCACCTTCTTGGCCAGCGAGTTCGCCACCGCCTTGGCGATGAGGGTCTTGCCGCAGCCGGGCGGCCCGTAGAGCAGGATGCCCTTCGGCGCCGGCAGCTGGTACTCGGCGAACAGCTTCTGGTGGACGAAGGGCAGCTCGACCGCGTCGGTGATCTGCTCGATCTGCTCGTCCAGTCCGCCGACGTCCTCGTAGGACATGTCGGGCACCTCCTCGAGCACCAGCTCCTCCACCTCCGGGCGGGGCAGGCGCTCGAGCAGCAGGCCCGACCGTGAGTCCATCAGCACCGCGTCGCCGGCGCGCAGCTTCTGGCCCACCAGCGAGTCGGCCAGCTCGGCCACCCGCTCCTCGTCGGCCCGGCCGGCGATGAGGGCGCGCTTGCGGTCGGGCAACAGCTCCTTCAGCGTGACGACCTCGCCGGTGACCTCGCCGCTGCGGGCCAGGACCACGTTGAGCGACTCGTTCAGCACCACCTCGGCGCCCCGTTCGATCTCCGTGTCGCCGATCTCGGGGTGCAGGGCCACCCGCATCTTGCGACCCCCGGAGAACACGTCGACGGTGCCGTCGTCGTTGCGGCCGAGCAAGGTGCCGTAGGCCGACGGGGGCTGGGTGAGCTTGTCCACCTCCTCGCGCAGGGTGGCGATGTGCTCTCGGGCCTCCCGCAGCGTGTAGGTGAGCTTCTCGTTCTGCGACACCGCCTGGGCGAGCTGGCCCTTGGTCTCGAGCAGGCGCTCCTCCAGGGTGCGGACGCGCTTGGGCGCCTCCTGCAGCCGTCGCCGCAGGGCGACGACCTCGTCCTCCATGGTGCGCGCCTCGGCCCGCAGCTCCTCGAGCTCACCCTCGAGCGTGGCGATCCGTCGTTCTGTGGGGTCCTGGCTGACGACAACCACCTCCTCGCTCGCGTTTCGCGGACGATACACGGGCTGTCGACCGATGCGACGGAGCATGGCCCGCGGGCCGCACCGCGGCCGACGGCGGGCGAGGCAATTGCCACGGGATTTCCGTGTTTATTGGGGCGACGGGCTAGAGTGGTGCCCACGAGTATCGACCCCCGCCTGGCGGCCCCCGTTCGGGCATCGTGAGAGGACTACCCCAATGAAGGTCTGGATCGATCAGGATCTGTGCACCGGCGATGGCCTCTGTGAGGAAATCGCGCCCGACGTCTTCACCCTCCTCGACGACGGCCTGGCCTACGTCAAGGAAGGCGACAAGGTCTTCAGCGACCCGGGCGGCCCCGAGGGCCTCGCCGTGGTCCCCGCCGGCCAGGAAGAGGCCACCATCGAGTCCGCCGAGGAGTGCCCCGGCGAGTGCATCTTCATCGAGATGTGATCCGGGGCTGCGGCCACCCGCAGCCCTGACGTCGTGAGGAGCGCCCCAGGGCGCTCCTTTCGTCGTTCTGGGGACCCTCAGGCGAGGCAGGGGCCGGCGTCGACCTCGCTCGAGAGGTCGCCGTCGAGCACGGCGCGGAGCTCCGCGTCGGTGAGGGCGTAGCCCACGCCGGGTCGATCGGGGGCGATGGCGAAGGCCACCCCCACCACGTCGCCGTCCGGGTTGACCAGCGCCGACCCCGAATCGCCCGGCGCCAGCTCGGTGGCCAGGAAGAACACCGATCGCTCGGTGCGGTCACGGTCGTAGATGTCGGTGCCCTGGGCCCGCACCTCCTGGGCGATCTCGAAGGGCGAGATCTCCAGCGGACCTCCCCCCGGGTGGCCGTACACCCCGCCTCGATCGCCGGCACCGGCGGTGGCGATCGTCAACGCCGGGCGATCGATGCCGGGGGCCCGCAGCACCGCCAGGTCGCGCTCGGGGTCGAAGGCCACGACCGTCGCGTCCACCCGTGTGCCGTCCGACCGCTCGACGCTGGTGTCGCCCTCCCCCGCGACCACGTGGGCGTTGGTGACCACCAGCTCGGGGCCGGCCACGAAGCCGCTGCCGTCCTGGATCCGCCCGCACGCCTCACCCTCGACCTTCACCGTCGACTGCACCACCCGGTCGGACACCGCCGCGGTGATGCCGGTCGCCGCGGGCGGCGGCCCGACGTCGGGCGCCGGCTGCAGGGCGTCGAACACCTCGGGGAAGCGGTCCTCGCCCACCAGCTGGCGCAGGGCCAGGAAGGCGTCGGGCGCCTCGGGCAGCGTGTCGTGCACGAAGCCGGCCAGGCTGGAGGTGCGGGCCTGGCGGGCCGCCCAGCCCGGCACGGTGGCCATGGTGGGGAGCAGCAGCCACAGCAGCACGAACACGCCGACCATGCCGGCCACGGCCCCGGCACCCCGGTCGAGCGCCTGGCCCCGGCCGGTCTCGATGCCCAGGCTGAGCTGGCGGCCGATCACCAGGCCGGCGGCCTGGCCCAGGAACGCGCCGCCGAAGAGCACCGCGAGAGCCAGCAACAGCAACTGCTCGTCGGTCTCACCGACCTGTTCGAGCACCCACGGCAGCGCGAGTGCGGCCGCCACCAGGCCCACCGCCATGCCGGCCCACGACGTCGACCGGGCGACGAAGCCCATCCGGTACCCACCCACCGCGGCGCCGACGACACCGGCCAGGATCAACAGGTCGAGCGCGTTCACGGCCCCGGGCCCCGCTCAGGAACGGAGGAGGCGCGCGTGGGTGAGGAACCCCGTGTGGGCCACCATCCGGTGGTCGGGCCGCACCGACTGGCCCTCGATGTGCCAGCTGCGGTTGAGCACCTCGAGCGTCTCGGCCATCCCGAACGCGGATGCGTCGAGCGCCTCTCTCAGCCGACGCGCCTGCAAGATGCTCGGCGTGTAGGCCACCAGGATCCCTCCGGGGTGCAGGGCCTGCTCGGCGTGGCCCACCAGCTGCCAGGGCTCGGGCAGGTCGAGCACGATGCGGTCGAGGTCGACCAGGTCGATGCCCTCGTAGCTGTCACGGACCTCCACCCGGTAGCGACCGTCGGCCTCGTCGCCGAGGAAGGCGGCGACGTTGTGCTGCGCCCGCGCTGCGAAGTCCTCCCGTAGCTCGTAGCCCGTCACGTCGGCGCCGGCCCGCAGCATGGTCATCGACAACGCGCCGGAGCCCACCCCGGACTCGAGCACGCGTGCACCAGGGAAGATGTCGGCCAGCAGCAGGATCGGCCCGAGGTCCTTCGGGTAGATCACCTGGGCCCCACGCGGCATCTTGAACACGAAGTCCGACAGCGTGGGCCGGATGGCGATGTAGCGCGAGCCCATCGTGGACTTCACCGTCACGCCCTCGGTGCGGCCGAGGAGGTCGGCGTGGGGCACGAAGCCGGCGTGCGAGTGGAACTCGCCGCCCTCCTGCAGGGTCACCAGGTAGCGGCGCTTCTTGGCGTCGATCAACAGCACCCGGTCGCCGTCGGCGAAGACGCGGCTCACTGCGGCGCCCGCCCGAGCCGGACCGGCTGGGGGCCGTGACCGGCGCCGTCGCCACGGCCTCCGGCCCGCTCGACCAGGCGGCAGAACGCGCACACCTCGGTGGGGGTGGGTGCGCCGCAGCGGGTGCAGGCCAGCAGTTGCTCGCGATCGTGCTCGGCCTCGGCCGCGAAGCGGTCGGCGGCCCGGGCCAGGAACCCGAAGTAGAAGTCGTGCTTGGCCCCCGGCGAGCCGGCCTCGACGACGTTGAGCGCCTCCTTGTAGCCGAGGTGGCGGTTGCCGGCCGCCATGGGGCACTCCTCGACCAGGTAGTCGATCCCCCGCACGACGCAGTACGCCGCGGTCTCGCGCTCGGCGAGCCGCACGAGCGGCTTCACCTTGCGGGGGAAGCCGTCGCGTGCGGGCAGCACCGGCAGTTGGCGACCCAGGTAGTCGGTCTGCCAGTGCAGGACGTTGCCGAACAGCACCGCGGCCTCGTCATCGAGGTTGTGGCCGGTGGCCAACACGTCGAACCCACCGTCGAGGGCGGCCTTGTCGAACAGGTGACGCTTCGACATGCCACACGCCGAGCACGGGGCCCGGCGGGCGGCCCGCGAGCCATCGGGGATGTCGTAGCCGTAGTCGGTGGGGAGATCGACCTCGATCAACGGTGCGCCGCGCCGTGCCGCGAACGCTCGAGCATGGTCGGCCGACGCATCGCTGTAGTCGCCGATGCCCAGGCCCACGTAGAGCCCGGACACGTCGTGTCCCAGGTCGAGGAGCAGGTCCCAGAGCGCCAACGAGTCCTTGCCGCCCGAGACGGCGACGAGCACGCGGTCGCCCGGCTCGATCATCGACCACTCCTCGATGGCCTTCTCGACCTGGTCGCGGCAGAGCTTCACGAAGTGCTCGACACAGAAGTTGGCGTTGTGGCGGCGGACGTCGATCACCGCCGGGCCGCGGCACACACGGCACTTCATCCGACCGTCCCCGCCCGGCGTGTCCGGTGCCGCGTCCCTCTCATGCCATCCCCCCTGAGATCACGGGCCGGATCTCCACATCGGCGTCGTCGGCCAGGATGGCGTCGGCCGGCACCAGGGTGTCGCCGTCGATCACGAGCACCGTCTCCCGCCGCAGGTCGAGGTGCTGGAGCAGGGCCACCACGCTCATCGGCCCCTGCAGTTCGAGCTCCCGTCGTGGGTTCCTGAGCAGGACCTTCACGACCGGTTCCGGCGCCGGCCGGTGGCCGGGACCGCGTCGCGCCGGATCACCACACCCTCACCCGGGGCGAGCTCTTCGCGGTACACGACCACCTCGTGACGGCCCGCGGCCCGCGACAGCAGGTGCAGGCCCCATGCGGCGCCGCCCAACCACAGCCACGAGCGCCGTCCCTCGAGGACGCCGCGCTCGATGCCGACTCGCCGCAGGTAGCGGAGCAGGGTGGCCATCAGACCCGGCGGATCTCGACGATGGTCTTCTGCAGCCTCCCGCGGCGGCGCCCGAAGTAGAACGCCGCGGCCGCGACCGTGACGGCGACCACCACGCCGGCGATCAGCACGTAGTTCCGGGCCACGTCGGTGGCCTCGCCCACCTCGCCCTGGATCTCTCGGAACTTGGCCTCGATGTCGTCGCGAGTGATGGGAGCGGTGTTCGTCATGGCTGGTTCCTCGTGGAGGAGGCGGTCTTGGCGGTGTTGCGGTTGATGGCCTTGATCGAGAGGTACACGACACCCGACGCCACCAGCAGCGTGATCAGGTAGGGCACCCAGGACCAGTTGCCGGTGAGGGGGCTCCCGGTCTCGGTCTGCAGAAGTCGCAGCAGGGCCACGGTGAGCTCGATGGCGCCGATGCCGATCAGCAACATGGCGCTCACCCCGTAGCCCACGAACCGCCCGAGGCCCTTGATGGGGTCGACGGTCTCCTGCTTCGCGTAGCCGACCAGCAGGTCCTTGACGTCGGCGAACTGCGACGCCGGGTCGTGGCGGGAACCGCCATTGCTCATGCTGGTCGCCACTCGGTCCTCACTTGTCGCCACGGGTCGATCGACACCCTACTTAATTGCTCTTCGGCTGACGCCTCATCGCACCATCAAGGCTCGCTCGTCCCTCGCTCGCCGCACGTGTTCGACTGCTCGACTGCTCGACTGCTCGACTGCTCGTCGTCACTCGCCTCGCCGCACGTGTTCGACTGCTCGTCGGCTCGTCGTCACTCACTCGCCGCACGGCTCGACTACTCGTCGGCTCGTCGTCACTCGTTCGCCGCACGTGTTCGACTACTCGTCGGCTCGTCGTCACTCGTTCGCCGCACGTGTTCGACTACTCGTCGCCTCGTCGTCACTCGCTCACCGCTCCTGCTCGGTCGGTTCACGCCCCCTCGGCTCGCTCACCCTGTTCGGTCGGTGGACGCTCCTCGGCACGCTCGTCCCTCGCTCGCCGCACGGGCTCGACTGCTCCTCGGGTCGGATCGTCGTGGCGCCGTCCTACCCGGCGAGGCGGGCGGCCAGTACGGCGGCCTCCTCGTCGAACAGCTCCGCCAGCAGCCGCAGGCGGTCGGCGGGCGATTCGGTGGCCAGCACGCGCCGCTGGTCGAGCGGGCCGATGGGCCCGACCGCGGCGGCCTGGTAGCCGGCCAGTGACGGGTCGTCGCTGAGCGCGATGGTGGCCGGGACCGTCGACTCACCCAGCTCGGCCTTGTAGGCCACGGCCCGGCGGAACGGGCCCGACATGGCCGCCACGGCGTCGTCGAGGTCGCCGGCGCCAGGGCCCGGGTCGGGAGGAGGGTCGGGCCAGTCGTGCACCTCGGCACGGGGGTACGGATCGTCGGGCAACCAGGCGTCGACCACGATCCGGCGCACGCCGACCGCGACCAGGGCGTAGCGGCCGTCGGGCAACTCGTCGGACTCCACGATGCGGGCCACGGTGCCGACGTCGGTGCGGACGTCGCCCCCACCGACCTCGCTCCCCCGCTCGATGAGCACGACCCCGAACTCGCGATCACCCGCGAGGCAGTCCCGCATCAGCCGGCGGTACCGGTCCTCGAACACGTGCAGCGGCAGCACCATCGACGGGAACAGCACCGTCCCCAGCGGGAACATCGGCATCACGGGCACGAGCCGACGTTACGACGACCGACCAGGTCCGGACCTCACCCAGCGACGGCGGACGCCGCACCAGGAAGACCCGTCGATGAGCCGCCGAGCCGAAGAGCGGTCGAACACGTGCGGCGAGCGAGGGACGAGCGAGCCTTGACGATGCGATGAGGCGCCAGCCGAAGAGCGGTCGAACACGTGCGGCGAGCGAGGGACGAGCGAGCCTTGACGATGCGATGAGGCGTCAGCCGAAGAGCAGTTCAAAACGCGTCGAAGTCCAACAACTCGTAGGTGTCGAAGGTGGCGGGGGCCTGGGGACCCTCGTCCTCGAGGTCCATGCCGAGGAATTGGGAGGCCTCGTCGCGGGCGATGAAGAGGAGGTTGAGCGGCGCGGGTTGGATGCGCTTGGGCACCAGCACGCCGCGGACCCGCACGTTGGCGTTGAAGCCGGCGTAGATCGCCACAGGCACCCGGTGGTGGTGCACGGCCGCGGAGATCACCGAGCGCGCCGAGAGCGGGCCCACGTGCCCGGCGCGGGGCAGCAGCTTCAGGATCACGGCCACGGGGACCCCTTTGGCACTGGCCCGGGTGCTGATGGCCAGCACCTTGTCGCTGGCGTGGACGGCGTAGCCGGCGCCGGGTGCGGCCAGGCGCCAACGCAGGTGCTCGGGGGTCCAGCGTTGGGTCCAGCCGTCGGCCGGCGCCTCGTCGAGCCCGGTGATGAGGCGGGTGAAGTCGTCGGTGGCCCGGAACGACTCGTCGAGGTCGTGGCTCTCGACGTCACGCGGGCGCCGGCCCAGCCGGGGCTGGGCCCGTACCGGCAGGCTGGTGATGAGCCGGGCGCCGATGCGGTGCAGGCCCGGCATGGTGGAGGACTCGTTGGTCACCCCGATGCCGCCGATCAGCCCGCCGAGCTCGTCCTTGCGCTCGATGGCGAGGCGGGTGCCCTTGGCGGCGAGGGCGACGAAGTGCATGCTGCCCAGGCCGGACCGGGTGACGGCGTTGACGGACAGCACGAACGTGGCCGACCGCTCGTGGTCCCGCCACGGCTGGGGCACGAGCGCGAGGTGGGCCACCCGGTTGCCGCGGCGGTCGACGTTCTCCTCGATGGCCGGGTGGTGGGGGTTCTCCCGGTACAGCCAGTGGAGGAACTCGGTGCTCTCGAACCGGGCCGCGTCGGGGTGCTCGCGCAGCAGCAGCGCCGCGGTCGGGGCCAGGTCGTCGGCGGCCGCGGTGCTCGTGTCGGGCGTGTCGGGCGTGTCGGTCACAGCGCGTCGAAGTCCAACAGCTCGAAACAGCGGAGGGTGACCTCGTCCTGGGGGATGCCGTCGATCGGCTCACCCACCGCGTCCGACGCCCGGTCGGCCCCGAAGAGCACCAGGTTGAGGGGCGACGGCAGCAGGCGCCGGGGCACGGCGGTGCCCCGGAAGGGGACCTGGTCGTTGAAGCCCACGTAGACGGCGGCCGGCGTGCGGTCGTGGCGGCAGGCGCGGGCGACCAGCGCGGCGCCGGCGCCCCGGCTGGGCTCGGGTGTGCGAGCCAGCAGCTTCAGCACCACGGTGACCGGCACGTGGCGGTGGGTGGTCCGCGTGGTGACGGCCAGCGCCTCGTCGCTCACGTGGACCCGGTAGGCGGCGGCGGGGTTGGACAGCCGCCAGCGGAGGGTCTCGGTGTCCCACACCTGCGCCCAGCCGGCACCGCGGCCGGGCTGCACCGAGGCCACGAGGGCGGCGAAGTCGTCGCTCGCCAGCCATCTCGGGGTGACGTCGTGGGTGGTGACCCGCCGGCCGCCCGGGAGGACCGGTCGCACCACCACGGG
Organism: Acidimicrobiales bacterium; assembly: GCA_044221555.1. GTDB lineage: Bacteria > Actinomycetota > Acidimicrobiia > Acidimicrobiales > DATDAH01 > JAEUJM01. The sequence continues at coordinate 229,119 of JBGAOY010000001.1, read as the reverse complement.
CAGCGGGCCGACGTTGCCGATCCCGGTGCGCGCCAGGGTCATGGCGGTCGATGACTCGTTCGTGACCCCGAAGCCGGCGACCACGCCCCGCCGGCCCATCTCCCGGATGCCTCGCCGGAGCAGGGCGAGGAAGTGGGCCCGGCCCGCCCCGGTGCGGGTGACGCCGTTGACGCCCACGCAGAAGTCGGCCACCTCGTCGCCCCGGGCCCACCGCTGGGGCAGCAGCGCGAAGTGGGCCACCCGCTCACCCCGCCGGTCGACGCTCTCCTGGATGGCCGGCCCGCACGGGTTCTCCTCGTACAGCCACGGCAGGTAGCGGTCGGCGCGGAAGCAGTCGCGGTCGGGGTGCTCGGCGGCGAGCAGGGCCGCGGTGGCGGCCAGGTCGGAGGCGCGGTCGTCGGTGCTCATCGTGCCGCGCCCGCCTCGGCCCGCCGCGGGGCCGGACGGCGTCGTGGCGACGAGGGCCGACGCATCCAGCGCCACCCGGCATCGAGCGCGATGCCGCCCAGCACCACCAGGCCCACGTCCACGGGGAATCGGTAGCGGGTGATGCCGATGGCGACGGCGGCGGTGAATGTGACCAGGACGGCCAGGCTGACGAAGGGCAGGATCGGTACCGATCGGCGCCGGAGCACGACCAGCCCGACGGCGCCGAGGACCACGAGCTCGTAGTACATGATCAACCCGACCGTGGAGACCCCGCGGCCGCGGTCCTCCACCACGGTGTCGAGGTCGACCCCCTGGGCGGGCCGGTACACGCCCCACAGGCGACCGACGCGCGCCGCCGACACCACCGCCGCCCGTCCCGGCCGCGACTCGATGTAGTCGAGCCCGCGGTGCAGGCCGATGTCGGCGGCCGACGACTCGTCGCCGTCCCCGAGGAACTCGATGCCCTCCTGCGCGACCACCTCGATGTCGGGGTGGGCCTTGCGCAGCTCGGGGATCTCCTCCTTGCTCGGGAACGCGCACGCGCCGCTCCAGTACCCGAGCAACGGGCCGTCGTAGGTCTGGTCGCAGTTGGCCTGGGGCAACACGCCGGCGGCGCCGTAGGAGAGGAAGACCGGCCGGTCGAACCGGGCCAGGTTGTAGACGATCCACGGGCTCACCACCAGGGCGTAGGCGACACCCGCGGCCACGACCAGCACCACTCGGCGTCGCCATCCGAGGGCCGGGAGGAGGAGCGCAAGGGGTACCGCCAGGAACAGCAGCAGGTTCGACGCCTCGGCACGGGTGAGGGCGGCGAGGGCGATCGCGGCCCCCAGGGCCGCCGCTCGCCGGGGACCGGGCTCGTCGTACACGCGGTACGCCGCGAACAGCACCAGCGCGATGGTGACGCCGTACAGGGGCTCGGACAGCACGAGGCCGTCGTTCACCCACAGGATCGGGTACACCGCCGCCAGGCCGGCGGCCAGGAGCCCGGCACGGTCACCTGCGCCCGGGCCGCCCGCGAGGCGGCGGGCCAGCAGGCCGACCAACGCGACCGTGGCCGCCCCTGCGATGCAGGACACCACACGGTGTGCGAGCGGGCTCTCCAGCCCCAGCGCGGAGGGCAGGGCGAGGTAGAGCGAGTACAGCGGCGGGTGGTGGGCCGCCTGCACGTTGGTGTCGGCGTACAGCCACGCGATGGGGTTGACGAAGCCGTCGCCCCGGCTGATGGCCAGCGCCTGGTTGTGGAAGTAGAAGCCGTCGCCGCCGGGCTCGTCGTTGCCCCGCACCGCGATCGCGTACACCAGCCGCAGCACCAGCGCCGCGCCCGTGACGAGGCCGAGCCGGACGGGGAAGGTCCGCCAGCGTTCAGGCACGGGTCGGCTCGGCCGTTCCGGTGACCTCGTCGGCCCTGATCGAGGTGCGTCGGGTGGCAGGTGCCGAGGAGCGCCGGCGGGCCGACCACCAACGCAGGCACTGGTCGGCCACCACGCCGGCGAGCACGGCCATGGCCACCTCGAGGGGCACGCGGTAGCGAGTGACCGGGATGGCCAGGCCCGCCACCAGCGTGACCAGCACGGCCATCGACACCAAGGGCAGGATCGGTACCCGCCGGCGGCGGAGGAGCACCAGTCCGACCACGGCCACGGCCACCATCTCGTAGAAGGTCATGAGCGCGACGCGAGCCAGCCACAGCCCCCGCCCCTCGCTCACCGCGTCGATCTGCACCTGCTGCCCGGGCCGGTAGACGCCCCACATGCGCCCCACCCGGGCCGCGACGACCACGGGCACCCGCCCCTTGTGGTCCTTGATGTACTGCACGCCCAGGTCCTGCCCGAGCTTGGCCGCGTCGGACTCGTCACCGAACCGGGCCGCGTAGATCTCCGCGCAGCGGGCCGGTTCACGCAGGCACTGGCGGGCGGAGGGGCCGATGGTCTCGTCGAGGAACGAGCAGTCGGGATGCCAGTAGCCCAGGTACTCCCCCGAGTAGGTGCGGTCGCAGTTGGCCTGGGTCAGCACCCCCGAGAGGCCGTAGGACAACGTGACGGGCTCGTTGAAGCGGTACAGGTTGTGGGCCACCCACGGCGCCATCACCAACCCACCGGTGGCGAGCACGACGGCGACGAGCACCGCGCGGGCCACGCGGTCGAGGCTCCGGCACAGCACCACCAGGGGGATGGCCAGGATCAGGAACAGCACGAGGGCCTCGGCCCGGGTGAGCGTCGCGAACCCGAGGGCTGCGCCCAGCAGGGCGGCCTCGCGGGGACGGGGGTCGTCCCACAGGCGGTACGCGGTCAACAGGACCAGGGCGATCATGAGCCCGTACAGGGGCTCCGAGAGCAACAGCGCGTCGTTGGCCCACAGGTGCGGGTAGACCGCGGCCACCAGCGCCGCCAGCAATCCGGCGCGCTCGCCCGCCACCCGCCGACCGACCAGCCCCACGACCACGACCATCGCCGCGCCCAGCAGGCACGACGCGAGCCGCAACGACTGGGGGCTGGTGCCCACCACCTTCGACGCCAGCGCGAGGTAGACGACGTAGAGCGGGGGGTGATGCGCGGCCTGCAGCTTGAGGTGGAACGCCTGGTAGAGGATCGGGTCGATGAACCCGACGCCGTCGGCGACCGCGCGCGCCTGGCCGTAGAAGTACACCCCGTCACCCTCGGGCGGGCCGTTGCCCTTGGCCATCAGCGTGTAGGTCACCCGCAGGGCCAGGGCGCCGCCGCCGATGATCGCCAGCCACGCCCGAAACGAGAGTCGGGCGATCCTGGGCACGGGAGCCGATCGTACCGTCGGCCCGGTCAGGGCCCCGCGCGTCACGGTCGACCGCTCAGTCGGTGGCCGAGGGCTGCTGCCCGTCGACGTGCACGGGCACCAGGTCGCCGAGCGGCGGGCGGTCGGGATAGCTGGCCAGCAGCGCCCCCAACTGGCCTCGCAGGCTGTCCTGCTCGGGCGTGATGAACGGCGGGTTGTTGATGATGTACGAGAACGTGAGCTGCTCGCCCCCCTCGAGGAGGTCGACCACCCCCGCCAGGGCCCGGACGTGGTTGAGCGAGCCGGTCTTGGCGTGCAGGCGGCCATCCAGCGGCGTGCCGGCGAACGAGGCCAGCGTGCCGGGCTCCCCGCCGGTGGCCAGGCCGTCGACCAGCACGGGGTCGCTCTCGAGGGTGCGCACCAGCGTCTCGCAGGTGAGGCGGTTCGACTCCGCGAGGCCCGAGCCGTCGACCGCGTCCTCGGGCCCGGCGGACAGGCCCGCCGCCGCCAGCACCTGCTCCACCGCCGACGCGCCTGCCGCGGTGGTCCCCTCGCCGCCCACCGACCGCCCGATCTCGCGGATCACCAATTCGGCGGTCTGGTTGTCGCTGAAGGTCAACGCCTCGGCCAGGATCTGCGGCAGTGGCTTCGAGCGCTTCTTGGCGATGGTCACGGTGCCGTCGGGCGCGGTGCCGGCCGACGGTGGCCCGACGACGTCCACACCCCGGTCGCGCAACAGCCCCGTGAACACCGCGGCGGCCCGCGCCGCCGGGTCGGGGGACGGACGCAGCGGTGCGCCGGGGTCGGCGGCGCTCGGGAAGCTCTCGTAGCCGTCGTCGACCGACAGCGCCGAGAGCGGACCCGTCTGGTTCTGGTCGATGTATCGCGACGGCCAGTCGTCCACGTAGCGAGCCGCCGGGTAGCGGCTCTCGTCACCGACGACACCGCCCTGCACCTGGGTCACCCCGGCCTCCACCACCGCGTCGGCCAGGTCCTCCAGGCTCGTGGTGGCTCGGTCCTGCTGCGGTGAGGTGGCGGCGTAGTCGGCGGTGGTGAGCACGGGGTCGCCGCCCCCCACCAGGAACAGGTCGCCGGCGACGACCCCACCGGTGGGTGCGGCGGCCGCCTCGACACGGGTCCGATAGCGGAAGTCGGGGCCGAGGGCACTGAGCGCGGCGGCCGCGGTGAGCACCTTCTCGGTGGAGGCCGGCGTCACCGCCTCCTCCGGCCGGTGCGCGGTGATGGGCCGACCATCGGCCTCGACGACCAGGCAGCTGTCGGGGGGCAGCACGCCGGCCAACCCGTCGAGGCCGGCTCGCAGGCGGCTGTCGGCCCCGGCCTGCGACGCCAGGTCGGGCACGCGCCGGGCCGACAGCACCGGGGTGACCGGCCCCGGCCGCTCGGCGGCCGTATCGGTGGCGGCCGCTTCCCGGTCGGCCACCACCGCGGCGATGCCCGCCCCGAGGGCGACCAGCAGCAGCAGCACGGGCAGGATCAGACGGCGCACGGTGCGGTGGGCCGCCTACAGGCCGCGGCGCTGGCGGTACCGCGCGTCGTGCCACAGGTGCGCGAGCGCCGTGACGGCACGGTTCGACGAGGGGTAGCAGAGGCGACCGCTGGCCCGGACGGTGGCTGGTCCCGCGTTCGACGGGTCGGTCACGCCCAGCTCGGTCGCGGTGAGGATGGGCTTGCCCGTCGCGTCTGAGATGTCGGCCGCGGCCTGGGCGAACCGGGCGTCCTGGCGGTCGTGATAGGCGACGATGCGCTCGAGGCCGTGGTCGGGATAGAAGGGCCCCTCCCGCTCGAGACGGCCCGTGTTCGCCTGGATCCCGAGGCCCAGGTAGATCACCGCATCCACCGAGTCGTGGCTCGCCACCAGCTCCATCACCTCGGGAATGGTGTCACGGGTCTCGCCGCCCGCGAGGTCGACCGGGTTGCTCCCGCTCCACCGGGGCGGCAGCTTGGCGTCGATCGACCGGCACAAGTCGTCGGGGAGCTCGAGCAGCTCGAGGTCGGTGCGGGCGATCGCGTCGGCGGTCACGACGCCCCATCCGCCCGCCGTGGTGAGCACGACGGTGCGTGGCCCCCTGGGCCGCGGTTGGGTGGCGAAGGTGGCCGCCGCCTCGAAGGCCTCCTCGACGGTGGCGGCCCGGGTGACGCCCGCCTGCCGGCACGCTCCGTCGAACACCGCGTCGTCGGTGGCCAGCGAGCCGGTGTGGCTGGCGGCCGCCCGAGCGCCGCCGGCGGTGGCGCCCCCCTTCACCACGACCAACGGCTTGCGCTCGACCACCGATCGCAGCCGCTCGAAGTAGGCGCGGCCGTCATTGATGCCCTCGAGGTAGGCCAGCCCCACCCGGGTCTCGGGGTCGTCGGCGAAGTAGTCCAGGTAGTCGGGCACGGTGACCGCGGCCGAGTTGCCGGCGCTGACCGCGCGGCTGATGCCGATGCCGCTGTGCTGCGCGTAGTTCATGAACGACGACACGAAGTTGCCCGACTGGCTGGCCACCCCGATGTGGCCGGCCGGTGGGTACGGCGCCACGATCTGCGCGCAGAGCTTGGAGGGGGGCGACACCACGCCTTGGCCGTTGGGCCCGGCGAGCAGGATGCCCAGCTCGTCGGCCAGCGCCACCAGCTCCCCCTCGGCGGCCCGGCCCTCGTCGCCCGCCTCGGCGTAGCCGGCGGAGGCCACGAACGCGGCCCGTACGCCCTTGCGGGCGCACGAGCGCAGGAGGTCGGGGTTGGTCGACGCCGGGGTGCAGATGAACACCAGGTCGGCGGCACCGTCGGGCACCTCGTCGACCGTCGTGAGGCACTCGATGCCCAGCACCTCCGCCCCGTCACGGTTGGTGGCGAACACCCGCCCCTCGTAGCCGGCGCTCAGGATGTTGTGCAGGCACACGAAGCCGAACTTCCCGGGATGGGTCGACGCCCCGGCGACGATGACGCCACGGGGCTCGAACAGGGCGCGGAACTGCTCGCTGGTGGGCGCCATCACGCGGCATCCGGCTCATCGAGCTCGACGAGCGCGTCGACCGCCACCGGCCGCCCGTCGTGGACGATCAGGGGGTTGAGGTCGGCCGACACCAGGTCGGGGCGGGCCTGCGCGGCGTCGGAGAGGCCCACCAGGACGTCGACCAGTGCGTCGCGGTCCACGGGTGGCTCGCCGCGGAACGCCCCCAGGAGCGCCTGCGTCCGCAGCTGCTCGATCATCTCCAGTGCGTCGACCCGCTGGATCGGCACCAGCCGGAACGCCACGTCGGCGAGGGCCTCGGCCAGGACGCCGCCGATCCCGAGCATCACCGTCATGCCGAACTGCGGGTCGCGCTGCAGCCCGGCGATGAGCTCACGGTTCCCCGACACCATCGGGGCCACCAGCACGCCGACCTCGCCGTCCTCGGGCCGGGCCGCGGCCAACAGCTCGTCCGCGGCGCGGCGCACCGCGTCGCGGTCGGCCAGGCCCAGCCGGACAAGGCCCCGTTCGGTCTTGTGGGCGATGGCGTCGCCGCACAGCTTGGCCGCCACGGGGAACCCCAGCCCCTCGGCCGCGTCGCTCGCGGCGGCGGCGTCGCTCACCACCGCCTCGTCCACCACGGGCACGCCGTGGGCGGCCAGCAACTGCTTGGACTCGGCCTCGGAGAGCGTCGGCGACATCCGGCGTACGTTACGTGGGCACCTCGGGCTCGACACACCCCGGGCTCGACACACCCCGCCCGCACCCACCACGCGTGCCCGACCAGGCTCCTCAGGGCTCGAGGGCGGCGCGGAAGAACTCGCGGATGTGCTCGAGCCGGGCCTCCAACGCCTCGGGCGAGCCGGGGTCGCGGCCGAGCATGCTCTCGATGACCGGCAGGTCGCTGAAGTAGCTCAGCATGGCGCCGTACCCGGTGAGCAGCAGTTGCTCGGCGTCGTGGTGACGGAAGCGGCCGGCGTCCATCTCCCGCTGCAGGAACGCCGCCGCCCGCTCGAACTGCGGACGCATCGCCGCGCCCAGGTCGATGCCCAGGTGCCCGCCGCTCTCCAGGAACTCCCGGCGCAGCAGCACCACGAACTCCGGGCTCTCCATGAAGAACCGGAAGCCGGCCGTGAGGCCCCGGTCGAGCAGGTTCCAGCCCTGGCGATCGGTGTCGGTGACGGCCTCCTCGATCAGCACGTACCACTCGGCCAGCGCGGTCTCGAACACCTCGCGGTACAGGGCGTGCTTCGACTCGAAGTGGTAGAGCAGGCTGGGCCGGCGGATCCCCACGGCCTCTGCGATCTCGTTGAGCGAGGTGCCCTCGTAGCCGTGCTCCGCGAAGCATCGACGGGCCTCCACCAGGATGGCGTCTCGCGTCGAGGTCGCCACGAGGGGTTCAGCCACCAGCGCAGCGTACCGGCGGCCCGCCCTTCGCCATTGGAGGGTCTCCGCTAGACAGTCGCCATGACCCCGCGCTGGCCCGCCCTCCTCGTCGCGCTGGCGGTCATCGGGGCGGCCGCGTCGTGCGGGGGCGGTGACGGCGGCGAGGAGGCGGCCGTGCGCACCGACCGCCCCAACGTCGTGGTGATCATGACCGACGACCAGACCGCGGAGAGCCTCCGGGTGATGACCCGCACGCGCGCGCTGCTGGCCGACGAGGGCACCACGTTCACCAACGGCCTGGCCACCTTCCCCCTGTGCTGCCCCGCCCGCGCCCAGTTCCTCACCGGCCAGTACGCCCACAACAACGGGGTGCAGGACAACGCCCCGCCCGACGGTGGCTACCCGGCGCTCGACCACTCCGAGACCCTGCCGGTCTGGCTCCAGGCCGCCGGCTACACGACGTCGCACGTCGGCAAGTACCTCAACGCGTACACGCGGACCGCCGAGCCGGCCAGGCCGCCGGGATGGGACGAGTGGTTCGCACTGGTCGACCCGACCGCCACCGACTACTTCGACTACGACGTCAACGACAACGGCCACTACGTGCACCGCGGCACCGCCGACGCCGACTACCAGACCGACGTGCTCGCCGACCGTGCCGTCGAGCAGGTCCACCAGCTCGCCGCCGGGGGCCAGCCGTTCCTGCTCGACTTCTGGCCGACCGCCCCCCACACCGGGACCGGGCCGGGGGCGCTGCCGTTCTCACCGGCTCCCGCGCCCCGCCACCTCGGCCGCTTCGACGGCGAGCCGCTGCCCGATTCGGCCGCGATCGGCGAGACCGACGTGTCGGACAAGCCCGACCACGTGCACGGCATCGAGCAGGCCTTCGCCCTCGGCGTGGTGCAGTTCAACCTGGACAACGGCACGGACTTCGACCTCACCGGCCTCACCACCGAGGCCTACCGCCGCTACCTGGAGTCGCTCCTGGCCGTCGACCAGGCGGTCGGTCGCATCGTCGACGCCCTCGACGAGGAGGGCGTGCTGGACGACACGGTGATCGTGTTCGTGTCGGACAACGGGTGGAGCTTCGGCGAGCACCGCATCCCGTTCGCGAAGGTGCTGCCCTACGAGAACGTGCTGCGGGTGCCGTTCATCGTGCGCGGCGGGCCCTTCGCCGCAGGCGCCACCGTCGATGAGCAGGTCGGGATCGTCGACCTGCCCGCCACCATCCTCGCTCTGGCCGGCGCCGCGCCCCGCCTGGCGCTCGACGGCCGCCCGCTGCCTGGATCCGCCGCCGACGCCGGCGCGTCGCCGCCGGCCGAGCGGGCCCTGCTGCTCGAGAGCCCGCCCCGAGGCTCGGGCCGGATCCCCCACTACGTGGGTGTCCGGACACCCCGCTACACCTATGTCCGCTACGAGACGGGCGAGACCGAGCTGTACGACCGCGACACCGATCCCGACGAGCTCACCAACATCGCCGGCGACCCTGGCCAGGCGGGCCTGGTCACCACCATGGAAGGCCTGATCGTCGAGCTACGACAGTGTGTCGGCACGGGTTGCCAGGTGCCCGCACCCGCCGGCACATGAGCACCGTCGCCGGGGCGCGGGCCCTCACCCCCGACGGTTGGACCGGCCCCGTCGAGGTCGTGGTGGAGGACGGGGCCGTCGCGGCGATCCGCCCCACCACCGCGAGCGTGCCCCCGGTGACGCTCGTACCCGGCTTCGTCGACCTCCAGGTCAACGGCCACGACGACATCGACGTGGCCACGGCCGCGGGCCGCGACTGGGACCGGCTCGACGACCTCCTGGCCCGCCAGGGCGTCACCACGTGGTGCCCGACGCTCGTCACCGCCCCCCTCGACGCGTACTCGGCGCCGCTCGGTCGCATCGCGGCCGCGGCCGCCCGCCCCGGGCCCCGCCCGGCGATCGCCGGCGCCCACCTGGAGGGCCCGTTCCTCGGCGGCCGGGCGGGTGCCCATCCCGCCGAGCTCATCAGGCCGGTCGACGTGGCCTGGCTCGAGCAGCTCCCTCCGGTGGTGCGGGTGGTCACCCTGGGACCCGAGGTGGGCGGCGCCATGGCCGCCATCGAGGAACTGGCCCGACGCGGGCTGCTCGTGGCACTGGGCCACTCCTCCGCCACCTACGAGTGCAGCACCCAGGCCATCGACGCCGGCGCACGACTGTCCACGCACTGCTTCAACGCCATGGAGGGCCTGCACCACCGCGCCCCCGGGCTGGTCGGTGCCGCGCTCTGCGACGACCGCATCGCCGTGTCGCTCATCGCCGACCTGGCCCACGTCCACCCGGCGCTGCTCCGCCTGGCCTTCCGGGCCAAGGGGCCCGCGGCGGTGGCTCTGGTCACCGATGCCGTCGCCTGGCGCTCCGGCCGGGTCGGGAGCATCGCCGTCGAGGCGGTCGACGGGGTGCCTCGCCTCGCCGACGGCACCATCGCCGGAAGCGCGCTGACGATGGACCGAGCGGTGCGCAACACGGTGACCGAGGCGGGTGTGCCGTTGGCCGACGCCCTCACCGCCGCCGCCACCACACCGGCCCGGCTCCTGGGCCTCGACGATCGGGGTCGGTTGGTCGCCGGTGCCCGCGCCGACCTCGTCGCCCTCTCCGAGGACCTCGCCGTCGAGGCCACGTGGGTCGCGGGCGAGCGCGTCGCGTGACGGCACCTCGCCGACGAGACGTTTCCCACCGGCACTAACGTGCCCGCGGTGGACATCGTCTCCGCCCTGTTCATCGAGAGCATCGAGATGCACCCGGCACCGGGGCCCTCGACGCGCATCGACCTGACCGGCGTGCACTTCTCGGCCGCAGCGCCCCACCCCCCGCCGCTCACTTGGGCCCCTCACCTCTGCGTGCTCGTGCGGTGCGGCCCCGACGACACGGGCAACGGCGCGCTCGAGGTGGTCTACCTGCGCGACGGCGAGCAACTGGCCCGACACGTGTCGCCGCTGCAGATCGAGCCCGGCAAGTTCGGGCAGCGTCTCGTCCGCGGCGAGATCGACTTCACCGACTACGGCACCGTCGAGGCCCACTGCCGCATCGACCTGGGGCCGGTCACGATCGTTCCCTACACCCTGCTGCCCCCAGTGGGCTGAGCGGGCCGGAGGCCTGAGGCCGTGGCCTTCGCCGCCGCGCTGTCGGAGCATCCGCTGGCCACCCACGCCACCGGCGAGGTGGTCGGCCAGGTGCTGGAGCGCCTGGGAGACCGGCCGCCGGACCTGGCCATCGTCTTCGTCACCGAGCCCCACGGCGGCGCCCTCGAGGACATCGGCGCAACCATCGGCTCGGTCCTGCGCCCCTCGGTGCTCCTCGGCGTCACCGCGGCGTCGGTGGCGGGCGGGCCCCGCGAGGTCGAGGAGCGCCCGGCGGTGTCGCTGTGGGCGGCGCGCCTCGGCGGCGAGGTGCACCCGGTGCGGCTGCCCGGTGTCCCGGGCCTGGGCGGCGGTGCCGGTGCCGCGTTCTCGCCGCTCGCCTCGCTCGGGGCGGCGGGCCCGGGCGAGATCGACCCGGAGCGCGACCTCCTCCTCCTGCTGGCCGACCCGTTCTCGTTCCCCGTCGACGACGTCCTCGAGCACGTGGACGGGTCGTGGCCCGGCCTGGCGGTGGCCGGCGGGATGGCGTCGGCCGCCCGGGGCCCCGGCGGGAACCGGCTGCTGCTCGGCCGGGACGTCCACGCCGACGGAGCCGTCGGGGTCCTCCTCCGACCGGCCGGCGGCGTCGAGACCGTGGTCTCGCAGGGGTGCCGGCCCATCGGCGATCCCTACGTGGTCACCCGCTCCGAGGCCAACGTGGTGCAGGAGCTCGGCGGGCGACCCGCCCTCGAGCGGCTGGAGCAGGTGGTCGGGGCCCTCGGGCCCGACGATCTCGCCCTCGCCCGGAAGGGCCTGCACATCGGGCGGGTGATCGACGAGCAACGTGACGAGTTCGAGCAGGGCGACTTCCTGATCCGGGGAGTCATCGGCGCCGACCGCTCGACCGGTGCGGTGGCCATCGGCGACCGCGCCGAGGTCGGCGCCACCCTGCAGTTCCAGGTGCGCGACGCCCAGACGTCGGACGACGACCTACGCCGGCTCCTCGCCGGCCGGCAGGCCGATGGCGCCCTCCTGTTCACCTGCAACGGGCGGGGCCGCCACCTGTTCTCGGAGCCCGACCACGACGCCGCCGTCCTCGACGGGGTGGTGTCGGACGGGGCGGTCGCCGGCATGTTCTGCGCCGGCGAGCTTGGCCCCGTCGGCGGTCGCAACTTCCTCCACAGCTTCACCGCATCCATGGTCCTGTTCACCGACCCGCTCGGGTAGGGTCGGGGCTCACCGCTCGCCGTCCCACCGCTGGAGGAAACGTGTCCGACCCCGACCTCGAGCAGCGGGCCATCAACGTGATCCGTGGCCTGGCCATGGACATGCCGCAGCGGGCGAATTCCGGCCACCCCGGCACCGCGATGGCCCTGGCGCCGCTGGCGCACGTGCTGTGGGACCGAGTCATGCGCTACGACGCCGCCGCGCCCGACTGGCCCGACCGCGACCGCTTCATCCTCTCGTGCGGCCACGCCTCGGTCCTGCTCTACTCCATGCTGCACCTCACCGGGTACGGCCTGACCCTCGACGACCTCCGGGACTTCCGCCAGTGGGGCTCCGCCACGCCCGGCCACCCCGAGGTCCACCACACCGCCGGCGTCGAGGTCACCACCGGCCCACTGGGCCAGGGCTTCGCCAACGGGGTGGGCATGGGCATCGCCGAGCGCTGGCTGCGCACGCGCTTCGGTGCCGACCTCTGCAACCACCACACGTTCGTGCTCTGCAGCGACGGCGACCTCGAGGAGGGCATCAGCCACGAGGCCGCGTCGTTGGCCGGCCACCTGGGCCTCGGCCGCCTGGTGTACGTGTACGACGACAACCACATCACCATCGACGGCCCCACTGAACTGGCCCTCAGCGACGATGCCCCGATGCGCTTCGCCAGCTACGGCTGGCACGTCGACGACATCGGCGAGGCGGCCAACGACACCGACGCCCTCGAGGCCGCCCTCCGCCGGGCCATGGCGGTGGACGACGCGCCGTCGATGATCGTGCTGCGCAGCCACATCGGGTACCCGTCGCCGAAGTTCACCGACAGCGAGAAGGCCCACGGCTCGCCGCTCGGCGAGGACGAGGTGCGGGCGACCAAGGAGCTCCTGGGCCTTCCCCCGGACGAGACGTTCTGGGTGCCCGACGACGTGCTCGAGCACTACCGCGCCGCGGGCCGACGCGGCGTCGAGCAGCGTCTGATGTGGGTCGACCGCCTCGATGCCTGGGAGGGCGACCGCGCCGAGCTCGATGCCTGCCTCGCGGGTACCGGTCTCACCGGGTGGGAGGCCAAGCTCCCCACCTGGGCACCGGGCGAGAAGGTGGCCACCCGGGTGGCCAGCGGCGACTGCCTCACCGCGGCGGCCGAGGTGGTGCCGGGCCTCGTCTCGGGCAGCGCCGACCTCACCGGCAACACCGGCACCGCCCTGAAGGGCGCGGGCTCGCTCAGCGCCGACGTCCCCGACGGCCGGGTGATCCACTACGGCATCCGCGAGCACGCCATGGGCGGGATCATGAACGGCATGGCCATGCACGGTGGCGTGGTGCCGGTGGGCGGCACCTTCTTGAACTTCTCCGACTACATGCGCGGGGCGGTGCGCCTGTCGGCCATCTCGCAGGCCCACGTCATCTTCTCCTGGACCCACGACTCGGTCGGGCTCGGCGAGGACGGGCCCACGCACCAGCCCATCGAGCACCTCGCGTCGCTGCGGGCCATGCCCGGCCTGCGGGTGATCCGCCCTGCCGACGCCAACGAGACCGCGCAGGCGTGGCGGGTGGCGGTCGACCACGACGGGCCCACGGCGCTGATCCTCACCCGCCAGGGCCTGCCGGTGCTCGAGGGCGTCGACCCCGACGGCCTGGCCCGGGGCGCCTACCCGCTCCGGCGCGAGGAGTCGCCGGCGGTCGTGCTGGTGGGCACCGGCAGTGAGGTGTCGGTGTGCGTCGAGGCCGCCGACCTGCTCGCCGCCGACGGCGTCGCCGCCTCCGTCGTGTCGATGCCGTGCTGGGAGCTGTTCGAGGCCCAGGACGCCGCCTACCAGGCATCGGTGCTGCCCCCCGGCGTCCCTCGCCTGTCGGTCGAGGCCGCGGCCACCTTCGGGTGGGCCCGCTGGGTCGACGCGTCGGTCGGCATCGATCGCTTCGGTGCGTCGGCGCCCGGCGACGTGGCCTTGCGCGAGCTGGGCATCAACGCGGCCAACGTGGCTGCTCGGGCCCGGGAGCTGCTGGCCCCGGCCCCGGCCTGACTGCCGGCGGTCCCCGACCGCACCTCCATCCGACCACACCTCCATCCGACCGCACCCCATCCGACCGCACCCCCGCCCTGGAGCGACCATGACGACGAGACTGCAGCGCCTCTACGACGAGCAGGACCAGAGCCCCTGGCTCGACAACCTGAAGCGGGGTTGGATCACCAGCGGCGAGCTCGAGCAGTGGGTCGGACGCGGCGTTCGGGGCATCACGTCGAACCCCACGATCTTCCAGAAGGCCATGGCCAGCGGCGACGCCTACGACGCGCAGTTGGCCGAGCTCACCGCCGCGGGCGCGAGCACCGAGGACGCCTACTGGGCCGCCGTCACCAAGGACATCACCGACGCGCTCGACATCATGGCGCCGGTGCACGAGGCCAGTGACGGACTCGACGGGTTCGTGTCGCTCGAACTGGCCCCCGAGCTGGCCCGCCACACCGAGGCCAGCACGGTGGCCGCCCGCCACCTGCACACCACCATCGATCGACCCAACCTCTACGTGAAGATCCCCGGCACCGCCGAGGGGCTTCCGGCCATCCGCGAGATGATCACCGAGGGTCGCTCGATCAACGTCACCCTCATCTTCTCGCTCGAGCGCTACGACGCGGTGATCGAGGCCTACCTGTCGGGTCTCGAAAACTGCCAGGGCGATCTGAAGCCGGTCAGCAGCGTGGCGTCGTTCTTCGTCAGCCGCCTCGACACCGAGGTCGACCGCCGGCTCGAGGCCATCGGCACCGACGCGGCGCTGGCCCTGCGGGGCCGGGCCGCCGTGGCCCAGGCGCAGTGCGCCTACCAGCTGTTCCTCGAGCGGTTCTCGGGGCCGCGGTGGGACGAGCTCGCGGCCCGTGGCGCACGGGTGCAGCGGCCGCTGTGGGCCTCCACCTCCACCAAGAACCCGGCGTACCACGACACGCTCTACGTGGACGAGCTGATCGGCCCGAACAGCGTCAACACGATGCCCGACGCCACCCTCGACGCGTTCGAGGACCACGGTCGCCTCGAGCGCACGGTCGATGCCGATCCTGATGCCGCCCGCGCCACCCTCGACGCCCTCGCCGAGGTGGGAGTCGACATGGCCGACCTGACCCGCGTGCTCGAGGACGAGGGTGTCGCCTCCTTCTCGAAGTCCTTCGACGAGCTGCTCGACGTCCTGCGCGGCAAGTCCGACGAGTTGCGAAGGGCCTGAGCCCGCCGATCACCGTCTACTGTCAGTCCATGGGAACCGCCGGCACAGCGCGGAGGCACGAGCGCCGATGAACGGCGAGCTGGTCGTGGTCGACGACGTGCCGGGCGAGTTCGCCGAGCGCGTGATCGAGTCGTTCCACACGCGGCCGAACGAGAACTTCTCACTGGCCCTGTCGGGAGGCAGCACCGCCCGCTCGTGCTACGAGCGTCTCGCCGACGTGGGCGGCACCCAGATCGACTGGTGGAAGGTCAACGTGTACTGGGGGGACGAGCGCTGCGTGCCCCTCGACCACCCCGATTCCAACTACCGCCTCGGGCGGGAGGCGCTGCTCGAGCGGGTGGGTGCGGTGGACGCCAACTTCCCGATGCGCTGCGAGGAGGGAGCCGACCCGTACCAGCTCCGCATCGGGGAGTTGGGGAAGTTCGACCTCGTCCATCTCGGGCTCGGTCCCGACGGCCACACCGCCTCGCTCTTCCCGGGCTCGGCCGCGCTCGACGCCGACCCCGGACGGCTGGTGGTGATGAACGAGGACCCGCTGGGGGCGAACCCCCACCAGCGAATGACCCTCACCTTCGCCGGCATCGCCCGCGCCCGGTTCGCGGTGGTCACGGTGGTGGGCGCGGAGAAGGCCGACGCGCTCGCCGCGGTTGCACGGGGCGACGACCTGCCCGCCGCTCGGCTGAAGGCCGAGCGGTTGATCTGGCTCGTCGACCCGGCCGCCGCCGCCAAGTTGCCTTGAACGACCGAGCGGTGCACGGGTGATCCCGTCGACGATGATCGCGGTGCTCGGCGTCGTGGCCAACCGCGCCTCGGGGTCGGGCTCGGAGCACTACGCCTCGTTCGAGGTGCCGCTGTGGGCGTGGGCCGCCCTCCTCGCGACGATCACCGTGCTGCTGCTGGTGGACGTGCTCGTGGTCCACCGGACGCCGCACGAGATCTCGCTGAAGGAAGCCGCCATCGAGTCCGCGGTGTGGATCACCATCGGCCTGTCGTTCACGCTGGTCGTGCTCGGCTGGCACGGCCCCACCGCGGCCGGTGAGTACCTGTCGGGCTACCTGATCGAGAAGAGCCTGTCGGTCGACAACGTCTTCGTGTGGGCGGTGATCTTCACGTACTTCGCCGTGCCTGCGCTCTACCAATTCCGCGTGCTCTTCTGGGGCATCTTCGGCGCCCTCGTGCTGCGGGGGATCTTCATCTTCACCGGCGTGGCCCTCATCCAGCGCTTCGACTGGATCCTCTACCTGTTCGGCGCCTTCCTGTTGTTCACCGCGGTGAAGATCTTCACCCACGACGAGGAGGAGGTGCACCCGGAGAAGAACCCGGCGCTGAAGGTCATCAACCGGGTGGTGCCCACCACGCCGGACTACGACGGCCAGAAGCTGTTCACGCGCCGCACGGGTGTGCGCCTCGCCACGCCCCTCTTCGCGGTGCTCGTGCTGATCGAGACCACCGACCTGATCTTCGCGTTCGACTCCATCCCGGCCATCCTGGCGGTGTCCCGTGAGCCGTTCATCATCTTCTCGTCGAACGCCTTCGCGATCCTGGGCCTCCGGGCGCTCTACTTCTGCCTGTCCGGGGTGAAGGACAAGTTCCGCTACCTCAACCAGGGGCTCGGCGTGATCCTGGCCTTCGTCGGGCTCAAGATGCTGGGCGCGGCCTGGCTCCACGTGCCGACCTGGGCCAGCCTCTCGTTCATCGCGCTGGTGCTCACCATCACGATCCTGCTCAGCCTGCGGGCCGATCGTCGGGAGCCGGCGCCCGACCCGCCGGCGGACGACCCGGCGCCGGCGCCCGAGGCTGATCGAGAGCGCTGAGCAGCTCGGCCTTGCGGGCCACGAACGCCGCGCTCGTCACCAGCGTCGGCGGCCGCGGTCGTGGGAACGGGCAGGCGACGGTGGCCACGACCCGCGCCGGCCGGGGCGAGAGCACGAGCACCCGGTCCGACAGCACCAGCGCCTCCTCGACGTCGTGGGTCACGAGCATCACGGTGCGCCGGTCGTCCATCCACACCTCCTCCAGCCAGCGCTGGAACTGCCGCCGGGTGATCGCGTCGAGGGCCCCGAACGGCTCGTCGAGCAGCAAGGTGGAGGCAGGCGTGAGGAAGGTCCGCAGCAGGGCGAGCCGTTGGCGCATGCCCCCGCTCAACTGACCGGGCCAGGCCCGCTCGAACCCGGCCAGACCGAAGGGCTCGAACAGCGCCGTCGCCGATCGGCGGGCCGTGGGGCGCGGCACTCCCCGGACCTCGGCCCCGAGCGTCGCGTTGTCGATGGCCCGGCGCCAGGGCAGGAGGGCGTCGCGCTGGGGCATGTAGGCGGCCCGGCCCTCGACGCGGGCCGTTCCCCGTTCGGGGCGGTCCAGGCCGGCCAAGAGGTGCAGCAGCGTGCTCTTGCCGCAGCCGCTCGGTCCCACCACCGACACGAACTCGCCGTCGGCCAGCGACAGCGACAGGTCGTCCAGGACCTCGACGCGGTCGCGGCCCCCGCCGAAGCCGTGCGAGACGCCGACGACCTCGACCGTCGCCAGGGTCACGTTCCCCGCTCCTGGCGACTCCGTCGCCGGGCCGCTCGGGCCCCGCTCTCCTCCGTCGGGCTCACCTTCCCCGCTCCTGGCGACTCCGCCGCCGGGCCGCTCGGGCCCCGCCCTCCTCCGTCGGGCTCACCTTCCCCGCTCCTGGCGACTCCGTCGCCGGGCCGCTCGGGCCCCGCCCTCCTCCGTCGGGCTCACGCCCCCGTGCCGAGTGGCGCGCTGGGGAGGAAGTCGTCGGTGAACACCTCGGTGGTGTCGATCGGGTCGGTGAGCAGGCCCGCGTCGACCAGGAAGTCGGCGAAGTCGGCCCACACCTGCATCTCCTGGTGCCCCCACGGCTGATCCACCTCCACGAACCGCGTCGAGTGGTAGGCCGTGCTCGCCTCGACCAGGTCCCGATCCAGCTCGGGCACGGCATCGAGCAGCAGCGAGGCGGCCCGCTGGGGCTGGTCGACCGCCACCCAGTAGCCGCGGGAGGTGGCGGCCAGGAAGGCGGTCACCAGGTCGGGGTCATCCTGGATCATCGACTCGCTGGTGAGGATCAGCGGCGTGTACCAGTCGGGGATGCAGTCGGTGTGGTCGATGAACGGGATCGTGTCGACGTCCACACCGTCGACCGACTCGGCGCGCAGGGCGTCCCAACCGTTGAACACCCACGCGAAGTCGAAGCGTCCACGTTGCATGCCGGTCAGGTAGTCGACGTTGCCGACCTCGACGAAGTCCACCTCGGACGGGTCGCCGCCGTCACACGCCACGAGCCGGTTGATCAACTCGGTCTCGAGCGCACCCCCGTAGCCGCCGTAGGTGTGGCCCTCGAGGTCGCGGGGCCGGCGGATCCCCGAGTCGGCCAGTGCCATCAGCGACGAGTCGTTGTGGGGCATCAGGGTGGCGATCGACACGACCGGCACGCCCGCGGCCCGCGCCGGAAGCAGCGACTCCGCCTGGGCCAGGCCGAACTCGGCGCGGCCGGCCGCCACCACCGGCTCGACACCCGCCTCGGCCGGCTCGACGATCTCGAGGTCGATGCCCTCGTCCTCGTAGTAGCCGAGCTGCTGGGCGGCGTAGATGCCGGCGTGCTGGGCGTTGGGCGTCCAGTTGAGCATGAGGGTGACGTGACGCAGCCCGTCGCCCTGCGCGTCGTTCGACGAGCCGCCCGAGGAGCAGGCCGCCGCCGCGGCGAGCAGGGCGACCACCGCGAGGAGCCGCACCGCGCCGCGCAAGGTCTGGGCCGGTGGGGACGATCGGGGGGCTCGGGACATGTCAGTGCTCCAGTCGGGTGTGCTGCCAGGGCGTCGCCAGCCGGGCGACGAGGCGGACGACGAGGTACAGGCCGACGCTGACCGCGGCGATGAGCACGATCCCGACGAACACCTGGTCGAGGCGGAACGAGGTCTGCGACCGGGTGAGGAAGATGCCCAGACCCTCCGAGGCACCCATCCACTCGGCGATGACGGCGCCGAGCATGGCGTACGCGGCCGACACCTGGAGCCCGGCGAAGAACGCCGGCACCGCGGCCGGTACCTGGACCTGTCGAAGCAGTTGGCGCCGCCCCGCCCCCATGCTGCGCACGAGGTCGATCAGGTCGCGGTCGGTCCCGTCGATGCCGGCCACCGTCGACACCACCACCGGGAAGAACACGATGAGGGCCACGACGATCACCTTGGGTGCCATCCCGAAGCCCAGCCACACGATGAGCAGGGGGGCGAGCACGATCATCGGGATCGACTGGCTCACCACGAGCAGCGGCATCAGCACCCGCCGGACGAGCGGCACCGATGCGACCACCACCGCCAGTGCCACCGCCACGGCCGCGCCGACCAGCAGGCCGAGCACGGCTGCGGTCACGGTGGCGGCGACGTGGCCGGGCAGGGTCGCCCGTATCTCGAAGAACGCGGCCCACACATCGCTGGGGGGCGGCAGGAGGTAGGGCGCGATGTCGAACGCACGCACCGCCACCTGCCAGGCCACGACCAGGAGTCCGAGCAGCAGTGCGACCAGCAGCGCGTCCACCAGACGACGGGTGAACCCCGCGCCGGTCGCCCCGGTCATGACCGGAACTTGTCCGTGAGGCCGGCGATGGTGGGCTGCTCGGCGCCGTCCGCGGACTCGGCCACCTTGATCACGGTCACCGCCGCCGTGGCGCCGGCGGCCAACGTGGCTGCGTGCACGGCCTGCAGCAGCGGCCACACGTGCTCCGGCGGGCCTTCCACGGTGGTGCCGAGCGCACCGACCTCGTACGGCAGGCCCGATGCGGCGATCACCGCGATGGCCGCGTCCACGTGGGCGTAGCGGTCGGCCGGGGTGCCCAGCGGTTGGGGCAGGCATTGGATCTCGGCGATCACTGGTCGCTCCTCGTCTGGCGGCGGTACGGGAGGCGAGAGGGCGGACCGGATCGATCCCGAACATCCCTGCGCCGGCATGACCCGGATCAGGTGGTGACGGTCGGGGGCTGGTCAGCCCACCCTCTCAGCCCGGTGCACCGGACTCCCGTGTTCACCGGAGACCCTACCGTGCGCGTGCGCACCACGACCGACGACGTCCGAGTGTGCGGCACGCCGAGCGCCCGCACCGCTCTGTTCGCGGCGAGCGAGGGACGCGCGAGCCCTGAGGATCGCGATGAGGCGCCCGCGAAGAGCACAAGACAGGCGTCAGCCGAAGAGCGGCCCAATAGGCTGCACCGCGATGGCGCTCACCGACCGCTCACTCGGCGACCTGCAGGCCGAGGCACGGTCGATCAGGGACCACGCCCACGGCTCGCGGGTCACCTACTCCCCCAAGGTCTTCATCCCGCTCACCATGCTGTGCAGGGACAAGTGCGGCTACTGCACCTTCGCGCAGCCGCCGGCTCGCCTCGACCACCCGTACCTGGCGCCCGACCAGGTGCTGGCCATCGCCACCGCCGGCGCCGAGGCCGGGTGCCACGAGGCGCTGTTCACCCTCGGCGAGCGTCCGGAGGAGCGCTACCCGGTCGCCCGCGAGTGGCTCGACGAGCACGGGTACGCCAGCACGGTCGAGTACCTGGTCGCCATGTGCCGGCTCGTGGTCGACGAGACCGGCCTGCTCCCCCACGCCAACGCCGGCGCGCTCCACGCCGACGAGCTGGCCGCGCTGCGCACGGTGTCGCCCTCGCAGGGGATGATGCTGGAGAGCCTCAACCCCGACCTCGAGGCGCACCGGGGCTCGCCCGACAAGACCCCCGAGCGCCGCCTGGCCACGCTCGACGCGGCCGGCGAGCTGGCCATCCCGTTCACCACCGGCATCCTGGTGGGCATCGGCGAGTCCCGTGACGACCGCATCGCCGCCCTCGAGGCGATCGCCGCCTCCCACCGGCGCTGGGGCCATGTGCAGGAGGTGATCGTCCAGAACTTCCTGCCGAAGCCGGGCACCGCCATGCACGCCCACCCGCCGTGCCCCGCCGACGAGTACCTCGAGGCCGTGGCCCTGGCCCGGGTCATCCTCCCGCCCGAGGTGCACCTGCAGGCCCCGCCGAACCTGTCGGACGACTTCGGGCCGCTGCTCGACTCGGGCATCGACGACTGGGGCGGCGTCTCCCCCGTCACCGCCGACCACGTCAACCCCGAGCGGCCCTGGCCCGCCCTCGATCGGCTGCGCTCGATCACCGAGGCCCGCGGGCACACCCTGGCGCCCCGCCTCACGATCTACCCCGAGTACGCACTGGCGCCCGAGCGCTGGCTCGACGAGGCCCTGCACTTCCCGGTGATGGACCACAGCGACGCCGAGTCCCTGGCCCGCGACGACACCTGGTACTCGGGTGACGAGCACGCCCCGCCGGTGCTGATCCCGCCGCCGCCCGGGCCCACGATCTCCGCCGGGAGCGCGGTGGCCGAGGTGCTGGCGGGCGTCCGTGCCGGCGAACAGGTGGGCGAGGACGAGATCGTCACCCTCTTCGGCGCACGCGGCCCCGAGGTGGCCGCGGTGGCCGCCATGGCCGACGAGCTCCGGGCCGATGCGGTGGGCGACGTGGTCACCTGGGTGTCGAACCGCAACATCAACTACACCAACGTCTGCACGTTCAAGTGCCGCTTCTGCGGGTTCTCGAAGGGCCCGCTCTCGCTGAACCTGCGGGGCAACCCGTACCTGCTCACCCTCGACGACATCGCCGAGCGGGTGCGCGAGGCGTGGGACCGCGGCGCCACCGAGGTGTGCCTGCAGGGTGGCATCCACCCCGACTTCGACGGCGACTACTACATCGACGTCACCAAGGCGGTGAAGGCGGCGGCGCCGGACATCCACGTGCACGGGTTCACCGCCCTCGAGGTCACCGAAGGGGCCAAGCGGCTCGACGAGCCCCTGGCCGTCTACCTGCAGCGGCTCATGGACGCCGGCCTGCGCACCCTGCCCGGCACCGCGGCCGAGATCCTCGACGACGAGGTGCGCAAGGTGCTCTGCAGCGACAAGATCGACACCGACGAGTGGCTGGAGGCCCACCGCACCGCCCACGGCATCGGCCTGCGCTCGAACGTCACCATCATGTTCGGCTCCATCGAGCACCCCCGCAGTTGGGCGCGGCACCTGATCCGCACCCGTGACCTGCAGGAGGAGACCGGGGGCTTCACTGAGTTCGTGCCGCTCCCGTTCGTGCACATGGCCTCGCCGATCTACCTGCAGCGCAAGGCACGCCGTGGTCCCACGTTCCGCGAGTCGCTGCTCATGCACGCGGTGGGACGCATCGCGTACCGGGGCGCCATCGACAACATCCAGGCCTCCTGGGTGAAGCTCGGCTTCGGTGGGGTGCGCCAGTTGCTGCAGGCGGGGGTGAACGACCTGGGCGGCACGCTCATCGACGAGAACATCTCACGGGCGGCGGGCGCCAACCACGGCCAGATGGCCGACGAGGCCGACTTCCGAGCGCTGGTCGAGCCGCTGGGCCGCCGGCTCGAGCAGCGCACCACGCTGTACGGCCGGGTCGCCGCCGCGGCTGGATGAGCACCGAGGCCGGGCCCGGGCCCCGGGCACGACCGGTCCGCAGCACCGGCTCGCCAGAGGTCGACTCGGCCATCGCGGGCCTGCTCGACCTCGCCGGCGCCACCGACGACCGCGACCTGCTCTCCGAGTTGGCTGCCACGGTGGTCGACCTCGCGTCCGACGACGCCGACCGCCTCGACCTCAAGATCGCGAACGCCGCGCTCCGCGAGATGGCGGTGGCCTTCAAGATGTT
This sequence comes from Acidimicrobiales bacterium, assembly GCA_044221555.1. Classification (GTDB taxonomy): domain Bacteria; phylum Actinomycetota; class Acidimicrobiia; order Acidimicrobiales; family DATDAH01; genus JAEUJM01. The sequence continues at coordinate 206,390 of JBGAOY010000001.1, read as the reverse complement.
CGCCCCGTACCGCTCGTACCCGAAGGTCACCATCTTCGGGTCGGCCCGCACGCAGCCCGACGATCCCCTCTACCTGCAGGCCCGGGACCTCGCCCGCGCCATGGCCGCCGAGGGGTGGATGGTCATCACCGGCGCCGGTCCCGGGATCATGGCCGCCGGCATCGAGGGCGCCGGCCGCGAGCACTCCTTCGGCGTCAACATCCGCCTGCCGCACGAGCAGGAGCCCAACCCCTTCATCAAGGGCGACCCCAAGCTCGTGGCCATGAAGTACTTCTTCACCCGCAAGCTGGAGCTCATCAAGGAGTCGGACGGCTTCGTGGTGCTGCCCGGCGGCTTCGGGACGCTGGACGAGTCGTTCGAGCTGCTCACCCTGCTGCAGAACGGCAAGACGCTGCCGGCACCCATCGTGTTCCTGGAGACGGTCGGCGGCACCTACTGGGACGAGTGGCAGTCGTTTCTCGCCACCGAGATCGCCCCCCGGGGCTACATCCACGACCACGACCTCGACCTGTTCCTCGTCACCGAGGACGTCGACGAGGCGGTCGCCGAGATCCGGGGCTTCTACCGCAACTACCACTCCATCCGCTGGACCGGCGCCACGCTCATCATCCGCCTGCGCCGGGCGCCCACCGACGCCGAGCTGGCCCGGCTGAACGCCGACTTCGGCGACCTCGCCGTCGCCGGCGGCATCGAGCGCACGGGCCCGACCGGTCCCGAGGCCGCCGACGACGACCACCCCGAGCTCCCCCGCCTCACCATCCACTTCGACTTCAACCGCTACGGCCGCCTGCGCACCCTCATCGACGCCCTCAACGCCCTCGGCTCGGCCCCCGCCGACCTCCCCCCACCCCCCGGTCACGCCACCCCCTTCTGACCCGCGACAGGGAGAATCGGAGCGGCGGGCGGGCGCGCCCTTGCCTGAGGTGGCGGTCGGGCTGATGGGGAGGGTGGCGGTCGGTCCGATCAGGGCTGGGCTCGCCGGCGGCCGCGGCCGGCGCGCCCGCCGGCCTTGACCCGCTGGTGCTCCTTCCACAGGTTGTGGCCCTTGCACAACGGTCGACCGTTGGCCGAGTCGGTGGTGCCGCCCTCGATCCATTCGAGGAGGTGGTCGATCTCGCAGTGGATCGACCGGATGCGACACGACCGGTCTCTGCAGGTGGGGAAGGCGAGCATCGAGGCGTCGCGCTGGGCACCGGCGAAGAGCCGACGATCGCGGGAGTAGTTGAGGGGGTGTCCGTCCTCGGCCACCGCGAGCACGGCCAACCAGCCGGCGATCGAGGTCCACACCGCCTGCTCGGGCGTGACGGGCGTGCCGTCGGCGAACTCGCAGCGCCGTTCGAACGGGTACCGGTACTGGTCCGGGTCCTCGCCGCGCAGGAGGCAAGGATCCGGGCCAGGGCCACGAGGTAGGTGGCATGGTCGACCACGACCGTGGTTCGCAGCGTGGGCGCGGTACCGGCGCCGCCGTGCTCGGCCGACGCCCGGGCCATCTCGACCAGCGCATCGTGGCGGCGCTGGGCCGCGGTGCGGCCCAGGTCGTGGACGGTGGCGGCGTCGCCGAGGCGCTCGCGAGCCTCGGCCCAGTCGGCCTCGAGGAGGCGCTGGTAGTGGCGGTCGAGCTCGGTGTCGAACTCGTGGAAACCGATCGGGTCCATCCACCCGTCCAGGCGGCCCATGCCCTCGAAGGTCGCCGAGGCGTGCACCCGGCGCTCCTCGAAGTTCGACAGCGCCCGCTTCTCGGCGCCCTCGGGGTCGACGATGTCGCGCCACTGGCGGACCTCGGTGAAGAACTCGTCGTAGGGCAACGTGCGTGCCTTGTCGACCAGCGTCTCCTCGTCGCGTGCGAATTCCGCCTCGAGGGCGATCAGGTTGGCTCGGCACAGCACCCCGACGTGATCGATCGTGATCTCGCCGCGCTCGAAGGCGGCAACCGTGTGCGGCATCGACCGGAGCTTGCGGGCCAGCCCGACCCGCCACCGGACGTTCTCCACGCGGGCCCCGGTCAGGTGCGCGATCCGTGTCGCCGCCGACAGCGCCCCGGTCGCCTTCCACTCCTTCGAGGCGTCGTACACCCCGAAGATCTCGACCTCGACGGCATCGAGCACCGCCCGGGTCTGCCCCAGCGCCACCACCGCGTCCTCGAGACAGGCAACGGGCTCGTCGGCCCACCCGATGGTGCGGGCCTTCTCGGCTGCCTGGTGCAACTCGACCAATTCGGTGGTGGCGTCTGGTACGTCGTCGCCTGGCGCCTTGATCCTGACCAGGTCCACGTCGATGGGCACGCATGCGTCGCCTCGCACTGCTGGTGTTGCTCGGGGCCCTCGCCGCCGCGTGTTCCGGCGCGGACGCATCCGATGTGACCCAGGCAGATCTCGATGGGCGCACCTTCGTGTCGACAGAGGTCGTCGGTCGCCGACTCACCAACGGCACGCGCGTCGAGGTCAGGTTCGAGGACGGCGACGTGTACTTCGACGCAGGGTGCAACGATACGAGTGGCCCCTACGAGCTCGATGGCGGTCGAATCGACCTCGAGGACGAGGAGGCGTTCACGACGCTGGGCTACTGCCTGGGAGGCGGCAACCCGAGGGGTCAAGATCGGTGGGTCAAGGCGTTCATGACGGACCGCCCCGTGGCCGAACTGGTCGGCGAACGTCTGACGCTCACGCGCGGTGCGGACCTCATCCGCTTCCGCATCCGTGGAGCCGGCCAGCCTCAGCCCACTCAGCCGTAGCTCGGTGGGTTCGAGGTCGTCGGGGCCGGTCAGCGCTGATCGGCGGGCACGAGACGCTCGACCTGGTAGCCCAGTTCGTCGTCCACGGCTGTGGTGATCCGGTCGGCGTCGAAGCTGCGTACCTGGCCCGTGTCCGGGTCGTACTCCACGGTCACCTCGTCCGAGTGGTCGATCTCATGCCCGATGAAGTCGAACAGCTCCTCCATGGTCGCGAAGTCGAGGTCCTCCACCTCACCGAACTCGACCTCGATCGACTCAGGCACGGCGCGGCCGCCCTCCACCCGCACCTCGGCGCTCAGCGGCGGGCAGAAGCACACCCGGGTGAACGACCACGTGTAGTCGTCGATCGCCGCCGCCTCCCAACGCGCCCGGGCCGCTTCCAGCCGGTCCGCCTCGTCACCTGCTGCGGGGATCTCGGGCACCGTGGTCGTCGTGGCCTTGGTGCCCGAGGTACCACCTCCTGCCCCGCCGCCCGACGACGCACAACCCGCGACCACGACCGCGGCCACCGCGATCCCGACGAAGCGACGCACCCTGCTTTGACGTCGACGAGGAGCGCGCTGGTTCCCAACCGCGATCGCGAGGCGGGTGGGGGGCACCTCAATCAGACCCTCGGCGCGACCGGCGCCGGCGACGAGAGCGGCCGGCCCCCGCACGCACCGATCGTCACCTGTCGGCACCGGTCGAGGGTCGGGTCACGGCGCCTGCGGGGCGTGGGCGGGGCAGAATCGCTCGCCCTTCGGCGCCCCGGCCGCGCAGGGCCTGCCCGCCTTGGTCACGCCCTGGCACCGGTTGGGCGGTGCCGCCGTCATCCCCGAGTGCGGTCCGCAGAAGTCGCTCCCGGCCATGGCGCCGCCGCGGCACCGCTGCCCGTCGGCCTTGATCTTGGCGCACTGTCCCCCGCTGCCGGACCGGCCCACCGGCTCGGCCGGCACCACCGTCGTCACGGACGCGCCCGGGGGGTTCGGCGGGTCGTCCTCCGAGTGCGGCGCCCGGCACCGCACGCAGGTGAAGTCGGGCGTGCCCGCGGGCACCTGGGCGGCGCGCTTCTCGGCCCGGTTGTCCCACCAGCGCACGCCACCGCAGGCGGGGCAGGCGCCGAGCCGGGCACCGTCGGCTCGACGGTCGAACGCGCTGAGCGGCGGCAGCGCCCTCGCCGGGACGGTGTCGGGATGCGTCTCGGAGGCCACGGGTTCGTGGAGCCGCTCGGGCTTCCTGCGCGCCATGGACGCAGCGTACGGCGGTGGATGAGGCGGGCGGGGCAGGCGGGGCGGGCGCCGCTAGAGGTCGTCGGGCTCCTGGAGCAGGCCGATGGCCTTCTCGACCGCCCGCCGGGCCCGGGTGAGGCGCTTCTCGTCGACGGGCAACTCGTGGCCGCCGGCGTCGATGGACTCACGCAGGCGGATGATGGCCAGGTCGGCCAACTCCTCGGCGATGGCCTCGAGGCGTCCTCGGATCTCGTCGAACTCGCCGGCCATCAGCAGAGCCCCCCGCGCTGGCACCGGATTCGGCGAATCTGATCCTCCGGAATGGCCGCAGGCCACCCCATCTGGCACCGGATTTCGGTGCCGGGGCACCGAAATCCGGTGCCAGTTCGGTCGCAGTGGGGGTTGAGGTTGGTCATGGTCACTCCTCGTGCCTCGCCGAGAGGCAGTCGTCCAGGATCTCCATCGGGTGGCGCACCGTCACGCCGGCGGCGGCCAGGTGCAGGGCACACCCGGGGTTGGCGCTGGCCACCACGGGGGCGCCGGCGCGATCTATGGCCTCCAGCTTGCGGGCACGGATCGCACCTGCCAACTCCGGGTGGGTCGCCGAGTACGCGCCGCCGGCGCCGCAGCACAGACCCTCGTCGTCCAGGTCGACGACGGTGACGTAGGGCGCCAGCACGTCGCGGACCGCCTGGTGACGCTTCTGGACGTGGCGCAGGTGGCACGGGTCCTGCACCGCCACCACACCGGCCGGCGTCGGCGTCGGCGTCGCAGCAGGCAGGTTGCCCACCCGGGGCGCCAACCACTCGTGGACGTCCTGCACCCGGGCGGCGAACGCCGCCGCCTCGGGCGTGCCCAGTAGCTCGCCGTAGGTCTTCAGCATCGCCCCGCAACCCGCCGAGTTCACGAGCACGGGGTGCTCGCCCGGCAAACACGCCACCACCTGCCCCGCCTGCGCCGCGGCGATGTCGTGCAGGCCGGCGTGGGCGGCCAGCGCGCCGCAGCAACCCGCCGCTCCCCCGCTGGGCCGCACACCGACCCCGACCGCCGTCACCACCCGGATCGTCGCGGCGTGCACCGGGCGCTGCCACGCGTCCATCACGCAACCCGTGAACAGCCAGACGTCGTCGCCCGTCGCCGAGAGCGGCCGCCGGCGCAGGGCCAGACGGGGCAGCACCGGCAGCGTGCGCGTCCCTGCCCGTCGGTCCGGGGCGTTTGGCGAACTGGCGCCCGATTCGGTCGTCCTGGCCACAAGATCGGGCGCCAGTTCGGCGGGGGTCCGCCGAGCGTCGTCGAGGTGGGGCAGGAGGCGCAGCCGCTGGGCCACCGCCAGCAGGGACGACGCGAGCAGCAGCAGCCGGTGGTGACCGAGGGCCCGGTAGCCGAGGCGGCGCCACCACGGCTGGTAGCGGGTCTCGGCCGCCATCGTCGTCCGGGTGCCCTCCATCAGCGCACCGAAGGGCACCGCGGACGGGCAGACCGGCTCGCAGCCGCGACACTGCACGCAGCTGTCCATCACCCGCTCGAAGTCGGCGTCGAGGGGCGCGCCCAGCCACTGGACCAGACGCATGGCCGCGATCCGGCCCCGCGGCGACGCGGCCTCGTCGCCCGTGACGCGGAAGGTGGGACAGTGCGGCAGGCACAGCCCGCACGACACGCACGTGGCCAGCGCATCGTCGTCTATCGCCAGCGGCCCGCTCACTCGCACCGGCCGATCTGGCGGCTCGCGTTGGCATCGCGTCCGCGAGCGGGCTCGCGGCAGGGGGCGACCCCGCCACGAACGTCCCCCTGTCTCGCGAACGGCGCGTCACGGGTGAACGGCGCCGAGGACGGGGCCGGCCGGGCCGTGGATCTCACGCTCGGTGCCCGCCGAGCCGACTCCCGCCGAACTCGAGGCACCACCCCCCGGATTCCGACAGCCATTGCCTCGAGTTCCAAGGCCACCGCTGTTCCGGACGCGGAGGGTGGGGAACCGACCCTCGGCGACGCCCCGCGGTCTCGCGCCACGGGCACCTCGAGGGGTGACCCAGCACCCGCTCGCCCCGGTGTGCGCGCCTCGGGGACCGCCGAGCGACGGTCGTCCCGGTGGGCACATCGGTGGGCACATCGGGCCCCGGCGGCCGAACGGCCGCTCACGACGTCACCGACAACGGGTCACGGCCCGGGTTGAGGCGCCCGGTCGGGTCGAACTGGGTCTTGATCCGACGGCACAGCGCCGCGACGGGCCCCGGCACCGAGGGAGGGGGCGCCGGCCACGATCGGTGGACCACCCCCGTCCCCACCTCCGCGACGAACGAGCCCTCCAGCGACGCCACCGCCGCAGGATCGACCCGGTGGCGATGGGGCGGCCGCGCCGGCGGCCCGTCGACCACGTCCATCCCCAACCCGTCGAGCACCGCGCCTTCGGCGTCGACGTCCACCTCGTGGCCCTGCAGGCACACCCACGTCGTCCGGCCGTCCCACAGCACCGCCGACGGCCGGTAGAGCGCCGCCCGGACCGCACCCGGATCGACCGCACCCGCGAACCAGCGCGCGCAGGGCGGACGGGGCCGGGTGCGCAGCACCACCTCGGCGAGCAGCCCCAGCGTCCCGAGCGACCCGACCAGCAGCCGGCACAGGTCGTAGCCGCTCACGTTCTTCACGGTGGGCCCGCCGGCCTTGACCAGCCGGCCCTCGGCCGACACGTAGCGGGCCTCGAGCAGCGCGTCGTGCACGGCTCCGTCACGCAACTGGGTGAGCCCGCTGTGGCCGACCGCGAGCGCGCCGCCCACCGTCGAGGCCGGGCGCGGGGCCAACGCCACGGCCTGGCCCGACCGGGCCAGCACCGCGTCGAGGTCCTCGATCGTCGTGCCCGCCCGCACCCGCACCGTCATCTCGGCGGGCTCGTGCTCGACCACCCCGGCCGGTGCGGCCACGAGTCGCACCCCGTCGTCAGGCAGGCCGCCCTCCGCCCAGTGCGTCCGGCCGCCGACCACCGCCACCGGCCCGTCCGGGCCGACCTCGTCGGCGAAGGCGACCAGAACGTCGTCTGCCCCACGGACTTCCCCACCGCTCACGCCCCCACCGCCCCCTCCGCCGCCACCGCTCACACCCACAGCCCCTCGGGCACCGACTGCAGGTCGGCACAGCGCGAGCCGCTGGGAAGGATCTTGGTGGGATTGGCCAGCCCGACCGGGTCGAACGCCGCCCGCAGGCGGGCCTGGGCGTCCAGGTCGTCGGGCCCGAACAACAGGGGCATGAAGTCGCGCTTCTCGAGGCCGATGCCGTGCTCGCCCGACAGCACCCCACCCGCGGCGAGGGACGCGGCGACGATCTCGGCGCCGGCCGCGTGCACCCGTTCCATCGTGCCCGGCACCCTGGCGTCGAACACCAGCAGGGGGTGCAGGTTGCCGTCGCCGGCATGGAACACGTTCATCACCAGCAGGTCGTGACGCTCGGCGATGGCGTAGATCTCGGCCAGCACGTCCACCAGCCTCGACCGGGGCACCACCGTGTCGTGCAGGTAGTAGTTGGGCAGGATGCGGGCCACGGCACCGAAGGCCGTCTTGCGCCCCTTCCACAGCAGCGCCCGCTCGGCCTCGTCGGCGGCCACCCGCACCGTGCGCGCCCCGTGCTCCCGGACGACCCGGTCGACGGTGGCCGCATCGACGGCCACGCCGCCGGGCAGCCCGTCCACTTCCACGAGCAGCACCGCGGCCGCGTCGGTGGGGAACCCTGCGTGGACGAAGTCCTCCACCGCCCGGGTGATGCGGGCGTCCATCATCTCCAGGGCCGCGGGCACCACACCGGCGGCGATCACCGCACTCACGGCCGCGGCGGCGTCCTCCACGCGCTCGAAGTCGACCAGCATCGTCTGCACCGCCGGCGGGTTCGGGGTGAGCCGCACCGCCACCGCGGTGGTGACGCCGAAGGTGCCCTCCGAGCCCACGAAGGCGCCCCGGAGGTCGTAGCCCGCCACGCCGCCCGGGTCGCCCAGCCGGGTGACGGTGCCGTCGGCCAGCACCACCTCCAGGGCCACCACGTGAGCACTGGTGACCCCGTAGGCCAGGCAGTGGGGGCCACCGGCGTTGTTGGCCACGTTGCCGCCGATCGAGCACGCCTGCTGGCTCGACGGGTCGGGGGCGAAGTGGACGCCGAGCGGGGCCAGTGCCCGAGTCAGGTCGAGGTTGATCACGCCGGGCTCCACCCAGGCCAGGTGGTGCTCCACGTCCACCGACAGGATGCGGTTCATCCGGGTGGTCGAGATCACGACCGCGCCGTCGACGGGCACCGCGCCACCGGCCAGGCCCGTCCCCGATCCCCGGGCCACGAACGGCCGACCGTGCGCCACGGCCACTCGCACGCAGCCGGCCACGCCCTCCGTGTCGACGGGGAAGCACACCGCGGCGGCATCACCCACGTCGATGGTCGAGGCGTCGCGGCCGTACAGCGCACGGTCGATGGCCGACGCGTGCACCGCCTCGTCGCCGAGCACCCGGCGCAGTTCGCCCACCAGGCCGGCGTCGGCGTCGGCCGCGTGAGGGGCGTGCACCCGGTCAGTGTGCCCCACCGCCGGCGCCGCCCGATACGGTCGCTGCCTGTGACGGCCCCGGACGACCTGCACGAGTGGCTGTCGTTCGACGCCGACGACGAGCACCGCACCTGGCTGTTCGATCTCACCTTCCTCACCAGCAACTGGGACTGCATCTTCGGCCGGGGCTGTCCGGGGGTGCTCACGGGGCCTGCGGCCGACGCCGAGCAGGGCTGCTGCTCCTACGGTGCCCACTTCACCGGTGAGGCCGACCGGTCCCGAGTCGAGCGGCGCATCGCCGAGCTGGGCCCCGACGAGTGGCAGTTCCACGGCGAGGCCGCGGCCGCCGGCGGGGCCGTCCACGTCGACGAGGCGGGCGACACCGTCACCCGCCAGGCCGACGACGCCTGCATCATGTTGAACCGCCCCGGTCACCCCGCGGGCGCCGGGTGCTCGCTCCATCAGGCCGCCCTGGCCCGGGGCGAGCGCCCGCTGGACTGGAAGCCCGAGGTCTGCTGGCAGTTGCCGCTGCGCCTCGTCGACCACGTGGACGAGAACGGCCACGTCACCTCCACGCTGCGCGAGTGGAAGCGTCGCGACTGGGGCGAGGGTGGCCAGGAGTTCCACTGGTGGTGCACCGAGGACCCACTCGCCTTCGTGGGCGACCGTCCCGTGTACCGCGCCCTGCGGGACGAGATCGTCGCGCTGGTCGGCCAGGTGGCGTACGACCACCTGGTCGAGGTGCTCGACGCGCGCGCCGACGCCGACCGGCAACCGGTGCTGCTCCCCCATCCCGCACTCGCCAGGCGACCGGCAGACCGCTAGCGCCCGGCGCCCGGCGCTCGGCCGGCTCGGGCGCGGCGACTGATTGGGTCCCAGGGCCTAAGCAACCACGCCGGAGCGACCGACGAGGAGACCGTGAGGTCCTTCACCGCAGCAGAGCTGAAGAGCGCGGCCGACAGCGCCGGCATGTATTTCCCCACTCACGTGCTCGATCAGCTGGTCGCGGCGATCGACGCGGGCAAGCACGTGATCCTGACGGGGCCCCCGGGCACCGGAAAGACCACGTTGGCCTACATGGCCGCCGAGGTCGCCCAGCAGGCGATGCTGTGCACCGGCTACCTGCCCACCACGGCCACCACCGAGTGGACGACCTTCGAGACCATCGGCGGCCTCCAGCCCACGGCCGAAGGCCTCATCTACCGTCCCGGTCTGTTCGTCGAGGCCATCGAGTCCGGGCGCTGGCTGGTCATCGACGAGCTCAACCGCTCGAACTTCGACCGCGCGTTCGGGCAGCTGTTCACGGTCCTGTCCGGCCAGCCCGTGGTGCTCCCCTTCAAGCGCAAGGGCCAGCCCAACCCCCTCTCACTGGTGCCGACCGGTGTCGAGGCGCCGCGGGACACCGACGTGATCCGGCTGCCCAGCCGCTGGCGCATCATCGCCACCATGAACGTGTTCGACAAGAACCTGCTGTTCGAGATGTCGTACGCGCTCATGCGGCGCTTCGCGTTCATCGAGGTGGGCACGCCCGACGAGGCGTCCTACCAGCGGCTGCTGCAGGGTCCGGGCGAGATCGTCAACAAGCTGTTGCCGCTGCGGAACTTCAGCGACCTGGGGCCCGCGGTGTACCTCGACGCGGCCCGCTACGCGGCCCGGCGCCGCCAGGACGGCGCCACCGACTCGCGCCTGCTGTACGAGGTGTTCTACGCCTACTTCCTGCCCCAGTTCGAGGGCTTCGACGACCTCCGGGCCACCAAGCTCTATCGGACCGTCGAGAACCTGTTCGACCCCGAGGAGCAGGCCGAGGCCCAGCGCACCATCCAAGGGGTGCTGGGCGTCGAGCTCACGCTCTGACGTGGCCGCCGCCGCCGAGTTCCAGGGCAGCGGGCCGCCGGACGCCACCCGCGCCCTGTGGGGACGCATCCGGCGCCCGTTCGACGTGGTGGCCATGGTCGACGCCGTGCTCGGGCTGTCGCCCAACGTCGTGCGCCAGTTGGCAGGCACGATGCTGGCCACCAGCGCCGAGGCCGAGGCCCTGCTGGCGATCATGCCCCACACCCTGCGCTCGCTGGCCATGTCCACCACCAGCTCCCCCGAGCAGTGCCGCGGCGAGCTGCGGGGACCGGTGCTGTGGAGCGAGACCATGTCGGCCCGGTCGTCCAGCCACGGCAGCCAGGACATCTACGTGTGCTCGTCGCCACAGCGCGCCTACGACATCCCCGAGAACCAGGTGCTGGCCGCCGCCCTCGTCAGCATCCGTGACGCCGGGCGCGGCGTCGACTCGATGTCGGCCCAGGCCTACGACGACGACACGCTGCGCCGCGCCCGCCACAACGGCATGCGGGCCATCCGGTTCCTCGAGCACCGCACCATGGCCGCAGTGAGCCGCGACAAGCCCACGCCGCGGGCCTTCAAGCGCACGCGGTCAGGGAGCCGCCGCCAGACCTACCAGCCGGCCCTCCAGATGCTCGACCGGGCCGCCGACCCGCTGACCGCCGACGACATCCTGCCGTTCTGCGACCGGCGCACCCGGGCCCAGCATGCGCTGATCATGGCCCTCGTCGAGCGCCTCGAGGCCAGGGGGGTCGATCTGCCGCAGTTCCGCGCCTTCGAGGGGATCTTGTACTCGGGCCCCATCCGCTACAACCACCCGCGCCGGCTGGGCGACCGCAGCCGACCGCACGGGGTGATGCTGGGCGGCGTGCTGGTCGACGTGCCCGAGCGGGTGCGCGAGGACAACCGCGAGCGGGCGGAGTACGCACTGGCCGAGCGCTCCGGCGGACTGCCGACCGTCGTCGTGCTGGAGCCGTCGGACGTCGACCGGGCCATCCAGGTCGCGGTCGAGGTGGCGAGAGCTCAGCAGCAGCAGACCGCGTAACCCCGGAGGCTGCGCCGCGGAGCGGTGCAGCGGCGCCGACGAACCGGATGCCGAAGGCGCCCCGACGACGGAGGGGCCAATGTCAGGCCGCCGAGCGGAGCAGCGGCGCCGACGAACCGGATGCCGAAGGCGCCCCGACGAAGGAGGGGCCCAGCGCGAGGCGCGCCGGTCTAGCGGCTGGCCCGCCGCCGATCGGCCTCGGCGAGGAGGCGCTTGCGGAGACGGATGCTGTTGGGCGTGACCTCGACCAGCTCGTCGTCCTTGATCAGCTCGATGCCCACCTCGAGGGTGATCTCGCGGGGCGGCGGCAGCTTCACGGCGTCGTCGGCGGCGTGGGTGCGGATGTTCGTCTTCTGCTTGGCCCGGGTGACGTCGGCGGACATGTCGTCGACCCGGGAGTTCTCCCCCACCACCATGCCCTCGTACACCTCGTCGCCGGGCTTGATGAACAGCTCGCCACGCGACTGCAGCTTGTCCAGCGCGTAGGCGGTGGCCACGCCGCTGCGGTCGGCGAGGATGGCGCCACCGCGCCGTCCGGGCAGCTCGCCCACCCAGCGCACCCAACCGTGGTTGTGCTGGTGCAACATGGCGGTGCCGCGGGTGGCGGTGAGCAGCATCGAGCGGAAGCCGAGCAGGCCTCTGGTGGGGGCCTCGAAGGTGAGGATGCTGCGACCGGCGTCGCCGGGGCGCAGGTCGGAGACGATCCCCCGGCGGGGGGCCAGGGCCTGGGTGACCGTGCCGACGTACTCCTCGGGCACGTCGACCACACCCCGCTCGAGCGGCTCGTGGAGCTGCCCGTCGATCTCCTTGGTGACGACGACCGGGCGGCTGACCTGCATCTCGAAGCCCTCGCGGCGCATGGCCTCGATGAGCACCGCGAGCTGCAGCTCACCACGGCCGGCCACGTCGATCTGATCGGGTGACTCGGTGGGGGCCAGCTTGATCGACACGTTGCCGAGCACCTCGCGCTCCAGCCGGTCGATGAGATGGCGCGAGGTGAGGTACTTGCCGTCCTTGCCGGCCAGCGGCGACGTGTTCACGCCGAAGGTCATGCGCAGAACGGGCTCGTCGACCTCGAGCCGTGGCAGCGCCACCGGGTGCTCGGGGCTGGCGATGGTGTCGCCGATCTCGACCTCGGGGAACCCGGCCATCACGAAGAGGTCGCCGGCGACACGCCGCTCGACGTCCACCCGGCTGACGCCCTCGAAGCCCATCAACTGCGACACCTTGCGGGTGACGGGTGCGTCGTCGACGTCGCCCAACAGGGTCACCGGCCGGCTCGCGTCGAGCGTGCCCTGGATCACGCGGCCGATGGCGAGGCGCCCCATGTACTCGGAGGCGTCCAGCGTGGTGATGATGGCCTGCAGCGGGGCGTCGGGATCGCCGGTGGCCGCCGGCACCGTGGCCACGATGGCCTCGAACAGGGCGGTGAGGTCGTCGTCCTCGGCGGGCTGGCCCACGCCCTCCATCGAGCGGCCCTCTCGGGCGATCGTGGAGACGATGGGGAACTCGATGTGGTGGTCGGCCGCCTCGAGGTCGAAGAACAGCTGGTAGATCTCGTCGAGCACCTCGGCGGTGCGGGCATCGGACCGGTCGACCTTGTTCAGCACCACGACCGCGGGCAGGTGGGCGGCCAGTGCCTTCGACAGCACGTAGCGCGTCTGGGGCAGTGGCCCCTCGGCGGCATCGACCAGCAGCACCACGCCGTCGACCAGCGCGAGCGCCCGCTCGACCTCGCCACCGAAGTCGGCGTGGCCCGGTGTGTCCACCAGGTTGATGCGCACACCCTTCCACTCCACCGACGCGGCCTTGGCCAGGATCGTGATGCCCCGCTCGCGCTCCTGGTCACCCGAGTCCATCACGCGCTCGGTCACCTTCTCGTGGGCCGAGAAGACACCGGTGGCGCGCAACATGGCGTCGACGAGGGTGGTCTTGCCGTGGTCGACGTGGGCGACGAGCGCGACGTTGCGGAAGGTGGCAGTCATGGTTGTGCGGGCGCGGATGAACGAAGATGCAACGAACGGCTCCGCCCCCGTGGGGGCCGGGCCGGGTCAACTCAACTCACTGAACCCAGAGCTCTCCGTCGTCGTCTTCGCGGTTTTCTTCGGCCAGGCACCACGAGGCGTGGTCATGACCAGGATCTGCGCCGCACTCCGCGCAGGGTTGTTCGTCTTTGAGATCGAGTAGCCGATCGAAATCCAGCTCTGTTCGCTTCAGTGCTCGCGCTTCTTCGAAGCGACGGTGTCGACCCTTTTTCACGGGCCAGCTCCCCATTGAGGCCGCTGTTCGGTCCATTTACTCTAGCGCCTGCGACCGCCGCGACCACGCATCGCCGCCAGCGCCTCCCCCAACGTCTCCCACCCCCTACAGTCGGCCCGATGACCGGCGGCGTCCCGTGGTGGAAATCAGCGGTGGTGTACCAGATATACCCACGATCGTTCGCGGACACCGACGGGGACGGCGTGGGCGACCTCCCGGGTGTCCTCGCCCACCTCGACCACCTGGTGTGGCTCGGCGTCGACGCCATCTGGCTCTCACCGTTCTACCGCTCGCCGATGGCCGACTTCGGCTACGACGTGTCCGACTACTGCGATGTCGACCCGCTGTTCGGCACGCTGGCCGACTTCGACGCCCTGGTGGCCGCGGCCCACGCCCGCGGGGTGCGGGTGATCATCGACTGGGTGCCGAACCACACCTCGGACCAGCACCCGTGGTTCGTCGAGTCCCGCTCGAGCCGCGACAACCCGAAGCGCGACTGGTACGTGTGGCGCGACCCCGCTCCCGACGGTGGCCCGCCGAACAACTGGGTCGAGACCTGGGGCGGCGGGCCGGCGTGGACCTTCGACGACGCAACCGGTCAGTGGTACCTGCGGCTGTTCCTCCCGGCCCAGCCCGACCTGAATTGGGGCAACCCTGACGTACGTGAGGCGATGCACGACGTGGTGCGCTTCTGGCTCGACCGCGGGGTCGACGGCCTCCGCATCGACGTGGTCCACGCCCTCGGCAAGGACCCGGCCCTGCCCGACGACCCGGCCGATCTGGTGCCCATCCCCCACTCGGCGCTCAACCACGACCCTCGCACCCACGCGATCCTTCGCGACCTGCGCCGCCTGCTCGACGGCTACCCGGACGACCGGATGATGGTGGGCGAGGTGTACCTGCTCGACACCCGGCTGGTCGCGGAGTACTACGGCCAGAACGACGGCCTGCACCTCGCGTTCAACTTCCCACCGCTCTACTGCCCGTGGGAGCGCGACGCCTGGCTCGACCAGATCCGCAGGGCCGAGGCCGAGCACGGGCCCCGAGGTGCGTGGCCCACCTGGGTGCTGTCCAACCACGACAACCGTCGCCACCGCACCCGTTACGGCACCGAGGCGCGGGCGCGGGCCGCGGCCGTGCTGCTCCTGACGCTGCGGGGCACCCCGTTCCTCTACGCCGGCGAGGAGCTCGGGCTCGAGGACGCCGACGTCCCCGAGGATCGGCGGGTCGACCCCGGAGGCCGCGACGGCTGCCGGGCACCCATCCCGTGGACGGCGCGCCCCCCGCACGGCTGGGCCGACGCCGAGCCCTGGCTGCCCTGGCCTCCTGATCCCGTGCCGCACAGCGTCGAGTCCGAGGCGTCCGACCCCGACTCGATCCTGCACCTGTACCGGCGGCTGCTCGCCGAGCGCCGCCGGTCGACCGCGCTCCACCTGGGCAGCTGGCAGCCCCTCGACACCGACCCCGGCGTGCTGGGGTTCGAGCGCACGGCACCCGACGGCGACCGGCGCGTGGTGCTGGTCAACTTCACCGGCACCGAACGACCGTCCGCGGTCACCGGTGCGGTGGTGGTGTCCTCCGACGGCCATGCGGAGGGCCTTCCGTTCGCCGGTTCGCTGGCGCCGGACCAGGCCGTCGTGGTCGATCCGACGCGCTGACATGCCGCCGGAGGCCGCGCTGGTCGGTTTGAGCTTCTTCGCCGCGGGCCTGGGGGCCCTCGGCGGGCTGGGCGGCGCCGTGCTCCTGGTGCCGGTCCTGGTGCTCCTGGGGGCGGAGCCGGCGTTGGCGGCACCGCTCGGGCTGCTCTCGGCAGGGGCCGGGTCGTTGGCCGCGGCGGTCCCACAGCTCGAGGCCGGGCTCGTGCACCACCGTCTCGGGGTCACCATGGAGACCACGGCCAGCCTCGGCGTGCTCGGGGGTGCCCTGCTGTCCGATTCGCTGTCCGCCTCGACCCTCAGCCGCATCCTCGCCGCCGTGGCCCTGTCGTCGGCCCTGGCTGCGGGCCTCCGCAAGGGCATGCGCAACCTCCCCCAGCCGACGTTCGACGCCGAGGTCGCAGGCGAGTGGCCCGGCACCCTCTCAGGCGCCTACCAGGCACCCGGTGGGGTCGTCCCGTACGCGGCCCGTCGGGTGCCCGCGGGTCTGCTGGCCATGGTGGGAGCGGGCCTGGTGTCGGGCCTGTCCGGCGTGAGCGGCGGGTTCATCAAGACGCCGATCATGAGCGAGATCATGCACGTGCCGGTCAAGGTGTCGGCGGCCACCTCCACGTTCACCACCGGCTTCACCGCGGCCACCGGCCTGGTGATCTTCGCCACCCAGGGCCGCCTCGACGTCGACGCGGGCGCGGCGGTGGTGGTCGGCGGCCTGCTCGGCGGCACGGTCGGTGTGCTCGCGCAGCGCCGCCTGCCGGCACCGCTGGTTCGACTGGCCATCAGCGCCCTACTGGCCACCGTGTCGATCATCCTCTTCGCTCGATCGTGAGCGCACCCCTCGACCCACGCGCCGACCGCCAGCGTCGCCTGGCCCGCTTCCTGCGGGTGGGTGTGACGACGGCGTTCGCGGTGGCCGTCGCCGCGCTGGTCATGCCCGGCCGCCTCGGCACCGCGCTGGGCGTGGCGATGGTGGCCGTGCTGGTCGCCGTGCCCTTGATCCGCCTGGGCTGGCTGGCCCGGCGCTGGCTCCGCAAGGGCGATCGGCGCTTCGCCCTGGTGGCGCTGCTGCTCGGCCTTATCGTGTCGGCCGGCGCCGTGCTCGGACGCTGAGCGGGGACCTGTTCGCCCGGAGGGTGCGTCTCTTCGCACTCGGCCGACGCCAGCGCCCCTCGCCCTCCCCGGTCACCGGGCCTGCGGTTCGGCCGGTCGGGCAGACACGGCCCGTCTACAGGGGTTGGTTGGAGCGCCGCTCGAGGAGCAGCCCGCCCTTGCCGTCGAAGGCCAGCGCCGCCCGCCCGTCCACCAACTGCCGAATGGGACCGCCGGCCACCTCGGCCCGCCAGCCATGGGCCAGCCGGGCATCGGGGTCGCCCCGAAGCAGGGCCTCGAGGTCGGCGCGGGTGGCGAGGATGGCGGTGTCGATCCGCAGGTCGCGGGCCAACTGGCTCACCCAGGCTGACACCAGCCCCACCGCGGGCCGCAGCTCGCGCGCCAGCTCCCCGGGCAGGTCGGTGCGCGGGGGCGGTGGTGGGCGCTCCAGGCCCTCGGCCACCGCCGCCAGTATCCCTTCGGCCGCGGCGCCACGGGTGTGGCGATCGTCGATGCCGCGCACCTTGCGCAGCTCGTCGATCGTGCGCGGTGCCCGTTGGGCCACGCCGACGATGCCCAGGTCCGGCATCACGAACCGGACCGGCTGGTCGATGGCCGCGGCCCGGCGCTCCCGCCACGCGGCGAGCGACTGGGCCACCGCCAGTGCCCGGCCGCGGAGCTGTCGGACCTCCTTGATGCGGCGCCACGCCTCGGCCGGGTCGCGGTCCCACGGGTTGCTGGTGCGCAGGCGTTCGCACTCCGTCGCGGCCCATTCGACCCGACCCGCCTCGGCCAGCTGCTCGGTGAGCTGGTCCTGCAGGGCGAAGAGGTGCGCCACGTCGAGCGCGGCGTACCGGCGCTGGTCGGCCGACAGCGGCCGGCGCAGCCAGTCGGTGAGGCGATCGCCCTTCTCCAGCTTCTCGCCCAGCTCACGCTCGACCAGCGACGCCAGGGACGGTGACGACATGCCCACGAACCCGGCCGCCAGCTGGGTGTCGAACAGCCGGGAGGGAACCGCACCGCAGGCGTGGTGCAACACCTCGAGGTCCTGGCCCGCGGCGTGCATCACCGCGGTCCCGGGGCCCTCCAGGATCTTGGCCATCGGGCCCAGGTCGACGGCAAGGGGGTCGATGAGGACGATGCCGCCCCGCCACACGATCTGCACCAGCGCCAACTTGGGGAAGTAGGTGCGCTCACGATGGAACTCGGTGTCGACGCCGTACCGGGGCTCGTCCACGAGCTGATCGAGGATCTCACGCCACGCCGCCTCGTCGTCGACGAGCTCCAGCGGGGGGTCGGCCACGCGCCGGACCTCAGCCCGGCTCGAGGCCCGAGGCCACGGGATGGCCCGCCTCGACCCACGCGACGCTGCCGCCGGCCACGTTCACCGCGTCGATGCCCTGCTGGCGCAGGTACTCGGCGGCCCGATGGCTGCGGGCGCCGGTGCGACAGATCAGGAACACCTGCCCGTCGGACGGGAGCTCGGCCACCCGCTCGGTGAGCTCGCTGAGCGGCAGGAGCTGAGCGCCCGGCACGTGGAACTCCTGGTACTCGGCGACCTCGCGCACGTCGACCAGCGGCACCTCTCGCTGCTGGGCCAATGCCTCGACGTCGATCTCGGGTACCTGCGGGTCCACGGGCGCCTCCTGGTGCTCGTCTGGGTGGGGCCGAGCGTACCGGTCACCCCGGCGGGTCGGGCAGATCCTCGGGCGCGTCGGCGTCGTGCAGCCACGCCGGGTCCAGGCCCGCGACCTCGACGACGGACAGCCGCGACGCAGGCCGGTGCAGCGACCGCTCGCCGGACGCGAAGGCGGCCTCCCAGTCCGGCAGTGACCGACGGCGATAGGCCCCGTGCAGGAACTGGCGGCGCCCGTCCTGGACGGGGACGGCCAGCGCCGACCCCGGCTCGGAGCGCAGCGCACGGACGACGGCCTCGACGGCCCGGGGCGACGCCGCCGGGAGATCGCACGAGAGCACCACCACCAGGTCCTCCCGGGCGTGGCGCAACGCGGTGACCAGCCCGCCCAGCGGGCCCTCCCCCGGGTGACGATCGGCCACCACGGTGAGCCCCAGCGCGACGAGCGCCGCCTCGTCGCCACCGACGCAGAAGACCTCTGCCGCCCCCGCTCGGGTGAGCGCTCGGGCGGCCGTCGCCGCCAGGGCCTGCCCGTCGACCACCAGCAAGGCCTTGTCGCGGCCCATGCGGCGGCTGGCCCCACCCGTGAGCACCGCGCCCGAGAAGCTCAGACGATGCCCCCGTACACCGCGTCGGTGCCGCGTGACTCGCCGTGGTGGGCGACGGCCTCGGCCAGGTCGGCGAGGAACCGCTCGGTCACTGCGGCATGGCCCGGCGAGACCATCACGTGCAGCCCGCCCTGCTGGCGGTCCAACTTCCAGCCCTTGTCGTCCATGGCGTCACCGATCGCGGCGATGTCGCCGGTGGCCGACGAGAACTCGAAGACGGACAGATCGGGGTCGCCGGTGACGGTGAGTCCGTCGATGGCGGCGATTCCCTCCTGGAAGGCACGGGTGGTGTCGCGGACGGTGCGGGCCAGTCGCTCGTACCCCGGGCGGCCCAGGAAGCGGATCGCCGCCCAGGCGCCGGCGATGGGGGCGGCGGGCCGGGTCCCTGCGGCCGTGGCCGAGCCGTAGAGCCCGCCGGGCCACTCGTCGAACAGGAAGAACTGTCGCTCCAGCAGGTCACGCGACTGGTAGAGCAGCACCGACGCGCCCTTGAAGGTGTAGCCGTACTTGTGCACGTCGGCCGACAGCGAGGTCACCCCTGGCACCCGCAGGTCCCACGGCGGCACGGTCTCGCCGATGCTCTCCCAGAACGGCAGCAGCCACCCGCCGAGGCAGGCATCGACGTGGCACAGCACCCCTCGATCGGAGGCCAACGCGGCCAGGTCGGCGATGGGATCGATGACCCCGTACGGGTAGCAGGGTGCCGAGCCCACGATCAGGGCGGTGCGCGCCCCGATGGCCGCCTCGACATCGGCCGGGTCGAGCCGCAGGTCGTCCCCGACATCGACCACGACCCGCTCGATGTCGAGGTAGTGGCACGCCTTGGCGAACGCCGGGTGGGCGGTGTTGGCGGTGATGATCTGCGGCTCGGCGATGCCCCGCCCGTGGCGGGCGTGCTCACGCGCCGTCTGCACCGCGAGGAAGATGCTCTCGGTGCCGCCGGACGTGAGCGCGCCGGCTCGCTGTGGTCCACCCAGCAGGTCGGCGGCCATGGCCACGATCTCCTGCTCCATCTGCAGCAGGCTGGGGAACGCGAACGGGTTCAGCGCGTTCTCGTGCAGGAAGGCGGTGGCGACCTCGTGCAGCACGTGCTCGAGGCCCTCGTCGGCGACGTTGTAGACGAGGCTGAACGCCTTGCCGCCCCGCCAGTCGAGGTCGCCGCCCCGCATGGCCCGGACCTCGGCCAGCAATTCCTCGGTGGAGACGCCCGTGGCGGGAAAGTGCTCGGTGGTCATCGGCCGATGGTAGAGCGCCGGGGGGTGCCACACCGTGTGCGCCCCGCCCCGACGCGGGGCGAGGCGCACACGGCGCCGAACGGGGCTCCTAGCAGTCGACGGTGACGGTGAACCCGTCGGTCTCGCCCGTGTCGGCGACCGCACCCGCGCTGTTGTACGTGCGCACGATCAGGTCGGTCGGGTTGGAGACGCTGCTCTCGACCGAGAGCTCGCCCGGTGTGCTGGTGCCGTTGCCGTTGTCGTTCAACGTGGCGGTCCAGCCGCAGTTCGCCACCGAGTCGGTGAACGAGACCCGGTACACACCGGCCGAGGCGCGGAAGGCCGACTCGACCCCGCGCCCACGCAGCAGAGCGGTGGCGATGCCGGCGTTCACCTTGGCCCAGCGGGGGACGACGTTCGACTTCAGGTCGTTGCGGCCGACGGTGCCGTTGGCGATGTCGGTGCCGGTGACGCTGCCGTTGATGATCGCGGCGCTGTCCACCGAGTTGGCCGCGGCCACCTCGGCGACGGCCGCACCGGTCTCGGGCGCCGACTGGGCGAAGGCGAAGCCTCCGCCCACCAGGGCGACGGCTACCGCGGCACCGACCGCAGCCGACACCACCTGGGTGCCGAGGGTACGAAGAGGGCTCTTGCTCATGGGTTCTCCTGGTTCGTGACGGCACGCTGCCGCCCTGCTCTTGACCCGAGCACCTTAAGTGGTGGCTCCACGGCGTGCAGGCGCTCCCAGAACGGCGAACGCCCACCCCCTCGCCCGGAGGCGACGGGGTGGGCGAACCGTGCGCGTGAGCTGCTGACCGGCCGCGCTAGCAGGTCACCATCACGGTGAAGCCGTCGTCGTCGGCGGGCGAGGCCGACGCTCCGGCACTGTTGTAGGTCTTGATCCGGAGCGTGAACGCGTCCCCAGGCAGGTTGCGGTCGATCGAGATCTCACCGGCTGAGCTCGCACCGGCATCGTTGTCGGTGAGCGTGGCGACCCAGGCGCACCCGACCACCGAACGGACGAAGGTCACCGTGTAGAAGCCACCTCCACCGCCCACGGCGGTGACTCCCTTGCCCGACAGGAGCGTCGCCGACCCAGCATCGGCGTCGATCCTTGCGTAGAGGGGCGCCACGCCGGGCTTGATGTCGGCTCGGCCCACGCTGCCGTTGATGATGGCGGCGCCGTTGACGGTGTTGGGGCCGGCCAGGGTCTCGGCCACGCCGGCGCCGGCCGCCGGGGCGTCCTGGGCGAAGGCGAAGCCGCCGCTGGTCAGCGCGATGGCGACGACCGCGCCGGCGATCGCGATGCTCAGTTGCGAGGCGAGGGTACGAACGGAACTCTTGGGCATTGCGTTGTCTCCTGAGGGATCGGCTGGCGGGTCATCCACCGGCGAGCGCCGTCAGGGTGGACGGCACCCGCCCAGTGTCCGCGACGGGTGCCCTTGTGTCGTGAGTAGCGGCTACTCGTCTTTCCGGGACCCCGGGTGCCGGTTACCTATCCACCGACACCTGCACCGACAGAACGGGCGTCGCGGGGTTCTGCGTCGCGGGGTTGTCCATCGCCGGCCGCCCACGCAGCCTCACGGTCGCCGCCGGCGCCCGAGCCCGACCGAGACGCTCGGGCGCGGGTCAGGTCGAAGCTCTCCGGGGTTGCACCGCGCGGCACGTGCAGGGCCAGCCGCGCGCCCGGAGCTGCGCAGCGATCGGTCGCTCTTCAGTGCCGGCGCGGTGTCAGCCCAGGTCGGACGGGGGCCACGACGGGTCGAGCTGGCGCAGGAACAGCGCGCACCGCTCCTCCTCGTCGAGCTCGCCGATGGCGCCCGCGGTACGGCGGAGCCCCTCGAGCGCCCGGAGGAACCCGCGGTTCTCGGGGTGCTGCCAGCGGACATAGCCCGAGCCGCGCCATCCGCTCTGGCGCAACCGGTCGAGGCCCCGGTGGTACCCCACCCGGTAGGCGGCGTAGGACTCCACGTCGTCGCGGCCGAGGTCGCCGAGCCGCGCCCAGCCGTCGAGGAAGCGGGGGTGGTCGGCCACCACCGCCGCGACGGCGGCCCGCCGGTCGGGCTCGGGCCGGCCCAGGGCCGAGTCGAGGGCGGTCAGCAGCTCGACGGGCTCGGCGTCGAGCACCGTCTCCGGGAGGCCACTCGAGAACTGGACGCTGGACACCCCCCGAACCTATCGCTCGTCGTCGGCATCGGGCGCGACGGTGAGCGGTGGCGCCGGCAGCATCCCGTCGCTGGGGAGCTCGCGGCCGTGACGGGCGTCCAGGTGGGCGGCCGTGGCCGCGAACGCCTGCGTGATCAACTCGTCGCTGTGGCTGAAGTCGTTGTACTTCAGGCGCGGTGGTGCACCCGGGGGAAGCACCACCACCTTCACACGGCGGGGCAGGGCTTCGAGGTCCTCGTGGTAGCGATGCCGGCGGGCGATCCAGTACGCCTGCACGATCACGTCGAGCGGCCGCTTCGGGTCCAGCCACGGCCGGTCGAGGGTGCCGACGTGCAGCACGTAGATCGTCCGAGCCCCCAGTGCCACCGCCTTGGTCACCGGGACGTCGTTCACCACTGCGCCGTCCATGTACCGCAGGTCGCCGATGCGCACGAGCGGGAAGATCCCGGGCAGCGCCGCCGACGCCAGGATCGGGTCGATGAGCGGCCCGCTGCTGAACCAGGCCTCGGCCGCCGGCTCGACCGCGGTGGCCACACAGTGGAACGGCACCCGGAGCTCCTCGAATCGCTCGACACCGAGCGCGTCCTGGATCAGGCGCCGCAGGCCGGAATTGTCGTGGACCGCCTCCCGTCGACGGGCCAGCATCACCGACGGGGGCAACCAGCCGCTGGGCATGACCTCGTCGTCGTCGATGCCGTTCCAGAGGGCCTCGAGCCGCCGCACGCCGGCGGGTGTGGGGTCGGCGGCGTAGGCGGCCCCGTTCAACGCGCCCACCGAGCACCCCAGCACCAGGTCGGCACGGATCCCCCGCTCCACCAGGGCCCGCAGCATGCCCACCTGGATGGCACCGAGGTTGCCGCCGCCGCTGAGCACGAACGCGACCTTGCCGCTCCGGAGACGGTCGAAGAGCCCCATCGCCGGTTCAGGGCACGCGGACCAGGCGCAGCTGATCGGTGGCCCTCGACCGCCCGTGCGCGCCGGCGAGCACGGCCACGGTGTCACCGGATCGGATGTGACCGAGGGCCCGTGCCGACTCGATCGCCAGCTCGACTTGATCGGCGGGGTCACCGTGCGGGTCGAGCGCGATGGGCGTGGCGCCCCAGCTGAGCGTGAGCTGGCGAACCGTGCGCTCGTCGGCCGAGAACCCCAGGATCTTCGTCTGGGGTCGGAACCGGGCGATGGCCCGCACCGTGAAGCCACTGCGGGAGAGGCAGATGATCGCCGCCGCCCGCATCTCGGTGGCGGCCCGCCACGCCGCCATGGTCATCGTGTCCGTGACCTGGGCGTCGCCGGCAGCCTGCCCGGTCGCGTTCAGCTGCGAGAGTTGCGGTGCCCAGCCGTTGTAGTCGAACTCCTGGTCGGCCCTCCCGGCGATGCGCGCCATCGTGCGCACGGTGCCCACGGGGTCGTGTCCGATGGCGGTCTCGCCGGAGAGCATCACCGCGCTGGAGCCGTCGAACACCGCGTTGGCGACGTCGGAGGCCTCGGCGCGGGTGGGCGTGGCGGCGTGGATCATGGACTCGAGCATCTGGGTGGCGGTGATGACCGGGCGCCCGAGCGAGATGCACTGGCGGATGATCTTCTTCTGGAGGTGGGGCAGCTCCTCGATCGGGAACTCGGCACCCAGGTCGCCACGAGCCACCATGATGGCCCCCGACTCCGCCACGATCCCTTCGAGGTTCTCGACCGCGGCGCGCGTCTCGACCTTGGCGATGACCAGCGGACCGCGCGGGTGCGGCTCGGTGCCGACGCGGCGCACGTCGTGGGCCGATCGCACGAACGACACCGCCACCATGTCCACCCCCACCTCGACGAACGCATCGAGCATGCGCAGGTCGGCAGGCGTGGGCGTGGGCGTGCGCAACCGGTCGGACGGCACGTGGACCCCCGGACGGCCCTCGAGGTGCCCGCCGTGGTCCACCTCGACCGCCAGCCCGCCGCCGTCGCGGTCGCGGACGGCGACGACCACCGAGCCGTCGCCGAACAGGAGTGTGTCGCCCACCTCGACGTCGTCGAGCAGCCCCGCGTAGTCGACCTCGACGACCTCGGCCGTGCTCGAGCCCGATCCCGGGGCGAGGCGCAGCCGCTGGCCTTCCACCAGGTCGAGGCCGCCTTCGGGGAACGCACCGGCGCGCACCTTGGGGCCGGGGAGGTCGACGAGGATCCCGAGGGGGCGACCGACCGCCTCGGCCGCAGCCCGGAGCCGGAAGTAGCGCTCGATCTGCAGATCGAGCGTGTCGTGGGCCAGGCCCAGGCGGGCCACGTCCATGCCCGCCTCCACCATCCGCTGCATCATCGCGGGCGACTCGGACGCCGGGCCGATGGTGGCGACGATCTTGGTCCGGCGGGCCATGCCACACACGCTACGGGGCCTTGGTAGCTTTCGTCCGACTTCGACGCACGGCCACCGCCACCGGCCGGCCCCCCCGTCCAGGCCGCGCCCGGGGCGCCGCCACCGCCGATCGCCGCGAAAGGACCGTCCTCCGATGCAGCTCTGGTTGATCCGCCACGCCCTGCCGCTGCGGGTCGAGGGTGTCGCGAGCGGCGCCGACCCCGGGCTGTCGCCCGAGGGCCTGGCCCAGTCCGAGCGCCTCGCCGCCTGGCTGCACGACGCACCCCTCGACGCGGTCTGGTCCAGCCCCCTGCGCCGGGCGCTGGAGACCGCTGCGCCACTGGCGCGCGCGCTGGGGGTCGAGACCGAGATCGACGACGACCTCGCCGAGTTCGATCGCGACGCCGACTTCTACATCCCGCTGGAGGAGTTGAAGGCCGAGGGCGACCCCCGGTACCAGGAATTGGTGGACGGCACCTGGGCCGGCGAAGACGCCAGAGCGGCCTTCGCCCACCGTCTGGTGGCCGCCATGGAGCGCGTGATCACCGCGCATCCGGGCGGTGAGGTGGCGGTGGTGTGCCACGGCGGTGTGATCAACGTGTACCTGGCCCATGTCCTGGGTCTGGCCGACCCCATGTTCTTCCACCCGGACTACACCGGCATCAGCAGGGTGCGCGCCGCCCGCTCGGGGCCGCGATCCATCGTCAGCATCAACGAGACCGGCCACCTGCGACCCTGAGCGACCCGGTCGGGCGAGGGCGGGGCGGATCGGGCACCGGGCCACCGGGCGGGGTGGCGCGACCTAGCGACGGGTCCAGCAGGTGGTGCGCGACGGAGGGGGCTCCTCGAGTGCCGCCGCGAGCCGGCGGGCGTCGAAGCCGGGGAGCCGGCTGAGCCGCTCGATCACACCGCGCTGCGCCGCCAGGCGACTCGGCACCAGGCAGCCGCGGGTGTCGTCGACCGCCAGCACCACCAGCGCGCCGTCCTCTCGATGCACCCCGGTGGCGGTGGTGATCACCTCCACCTCGGTGAGCTCGGCCCACGCGATCGCCTCGACCCGCCCGTCGGCCATCCGCCGCTCGACCCCGTGGTCGTCGACGTGGAGCTCGGTCGTGGTCGCCGCCGCGAACCGCTGCTCGCGGGCCGACTGCATCCACGCCAGGAACACGGCGGTGCCCACGAGTGCCACCGCTCCCATGAGCAGCCAGGCCATCAGCCCGCCGTGCCCACCGGCCGGGCCGACCGCGCACCGCCGACGGATGTGCCCGTCGTGATCTCGCCGAGCGACCGCTCGCAGCCGGCGTCGGTCATCAGTTCAGCCGGGCCCGAAAGCGTGTTGCCGCCGTGAGGTCGGCCTCGGCCCGCTCGCCGCCCGCGTCCGCCGCCAGCGCCTCGAGCTCGTCGGCGGCGTCGCCGAACTGACCGGCGGCGGCCAGGGCGGCGGCGAGCTCGCGATGCTCCTCCTCCCCCGCCCCCGGAAGGGCCACCCGCAGGCGCAGCACGCCGACGAGGGCCCGACGGTCCCCGGCCTGGCGGTGGATCGCCTTCAGGTTCGCGAGCACCCGGCTGAGGATGGCCCGGGAACCGACGGGCTCGAGGAACCGCTCGTCGAAGGGGACGCCCGGCCCGTGCAGGCGCCGGAAGACCGCGGCGCACCCGGCGACGTCGAGCAGCGTGCCGCCGGCGAACGGATCGACGAACACCTCCGGGTCCACCCGGTCGCGCAGGAGGAAATGCCCTGGCATCGCCACCCCGGCGAGCGGCACCCCGAGCCGCCGCCCCACCACGATGACCAGCACCGCCAGCGAGATGGGGATGCCGAGCCGGCGCTCGAGCACGCGGTTGAGGTACGAGTTCCGAGCGTCGTAGTAGTGCTCGCGGTTCCCGGCGAAGCCGAGATCGACGAACAGGTGGCGGACGAGCGCATCGAGCGTCGGCGTGCGGCACGATTCGGCGATCTGGTCGAGTGCGACGAGCGAGCGCTCGACGTCGACCCCCGCCTCGGCCTGGGCCGCCACCAGCAGCATGGCCTCGTCGAGCGGGATCTCGGCCTCGGGGCCGGTGACCATGTCCTCGAACCGGCCGAACACGTCCACAGCGTCACCGTACCGCCGGGGCCTCCGAGCGCCGGCGCAGCCGTCGACGGCCGACCGTGATGATCACGGCGGAGAGCACCGACCAGCCCGCAGTCATCATCCACGCCGGGCCGTACGAGAAGTGCTCCGCCACCGTGCCGAACGCGAGCGGACCGAGCAGGGCCCCGAGGTAGATGCCCGTCTGGGTGACACCCGTCGCGGCACCGGGGCTGTCCGGGTTGTCACGCACGACAGCCAGGTTGAACAGGCCGGGCCACGCCCAGCCGGCGCCGAAGGCCAGGGGCGTGGCCAGCACGTAGGCCCATGGCCGGCCGGAGGCGAACGCCAGGTAGGCGATGGCGCCACCTCCCAGCATGAGGGCCACCACCCGGAGATGCCCGCCGGTGCGCCGGTCGGCCCGCACGCCGGCCAGCATGCGCACGGCGATCCCGCAGGCGCTGCCGGCGGTGAGCAGAAGGCCCGCCGGGCCCTCCGCGAGTCCTGCCTCCACCCCGCCGCTGACCAGGAAGCCGGCCAGCGCACCAGCGGCCGCCGCGCCGAACACGCCGCCGAGGCCCAGGATCACCAGCGCCGACACCGGCCGGTCGCCGAGGCGGGGGCGATCGGCGGCCCGCACCGGTGGATGGCCCAGCGCGGGCAGCACGGCGAGGGCCGCCAGGCCGAGGGCGGCGCCGACCACGAACGCCCACCGCCACCCGACCGTGAGCGCGAGTGCCGGCACGGCCAGGCCGGCGAGGAACGTGCCCATGGGAATGGCCGACTGCTTGGCCCCCAGCGCGACGCCGAGCCGGTGTGCCGGCATCTCCTGGGCCAGCAGCACGTTGACCGCCAACTGGATGAGCGCGTTGACCACACCACCCACGAGCATCACCACGACCAGCGCCGTCCACGACCGGGCGATGGTGGCCACCGACAACTGCACGGCCACGTTGGCGTAGAGGCCGGCGCGCAGGGCCCGTCGCGCGCCCATGCGCTCCGCGACCCGCCCGAGCACCGCCGAGCAGAGCGCCGACGACAGCCAGTACGCGCTGATCGCCAGGCCCAGGCCCGCGGTGTCGAACCGCAGGTCGTCGCGCAGTTGCACGGCGAGACCGCCCACGAGGAACGGCGGCAACGCCGACGCCGTGGCCGCCCCCATGCCGGCGGCGAGCACCCGAGCCGACCGACGCCGTCCCACCGACCAGCGGGCACGGGGTGCGCGTGCTGCCTGCATCAGGTCAGGGTCGCACACACGGGCGGGCCGCCCGGGGGCCTGGCAGGTAGCGTCGACCACCGTGCAACCCCGCTGGCCGTACCTCGACCACCCGGGGCCGCTCGCCTTCGCCCACCGCGGCGGCGCCAGTGACGCCCCCGAGAACACGATGCCGGCGTTCGCTCGGGCGGTCGAGCTCGGCTACCGCTACATCGAGACCGACGTCCACGTCACCGCCGACGGCGTGCTGCTCGCGTTCCACGACTCCGTGCTCGACCGGGTCACCGACCGTGCCGGCACCGTCACCGATCTGCCGTGGTCAGAGGTCCGGCAGGCCCGTGTCGACGGCACCGAGCCCATCCCCCTGCTCGAGGACCTGCTGGGCACCTGGCCCGACCTCCGGGTCAACATCGACCCGAAGCACGACGGCGCGGTCGAGGCCCTCGCCACGGCGATCGAGCGCACGGGCGCGATCGACCGGGTGTGCGTGGGCTCGTTCTCGGACCGGCGCCTGAAGCGCCTCCGTCGCCGGCTGGGCGAGCGCCTGTGCTCGTCGGCCGGGCCCATGGGCACCGCTCGGGCCCGCATCGGCAGCCTCGGCGTGCCCGTCGGCACCATCACCGTCCCCTGCCTGCAGGTGCCGGTCCGCCAGGGGCCACTGACCGTCGTCGACCAGCGCCTCGTGCGGTTCGCCCACCGCCGGGGCCTGCAGGTCCACGTCTGGACCATCGACGAGGCCGCCGAGATGGACCGCCTGCTCGACCTCGGGGTGGACGGCATCATGACCGACCGGCCCGCGGTGCTGCGCGAGGTCCTCGAACGGCGCGGCGCCTGGGTGGACTGATGGAGGTCCCGCTCACCCCGCTGGACTTCCTGGCCCGGGCCCGATCGCTGTTCCCCGACCGGGTCGGGGTCGTGCAGGGCGATCAGCGGTTCACCTACGCCGAGTTCGCCGAGCGCTGCGACCGTCTTGCCCACGCGCTGGCGCGCGACCACGGGGTGGCACCCGGCGACCGGGTGGCGTGGCTGGGCGGCAACACCCACGAGTTGCTCGAGGCGTACTACGGCGTGCTGCTGGCCGGCGCCGTCCTGGTGCCGCTAAACATCCGTCTCGCCCCCGCCGAGCTGGCCACGATCCTCGACGACTGCCGCCCCGCGGTGCTGGTCCGCCACCCCGACCAGGCCGACCCGGGGCACCCGACGCCACAGGTGGTCCTCGGTGGGCCCTACGAGTCGCTCCTCGCGGCTCAGCCCGCCACCGGCCCGGCGGTGCCCGACATCGACGAACGGGCACCGGCCGAGATCTTCTACACCAGCGGCACGACCGGCCTGCCCAAGGGCGCGGTGCTCACCCATCGCAACCTCTACCTGCACGCCGTGCACTCGGCCCTCACCAACGCCATCACGGGCGACGACGTGGTGCTGCACACCATTCCCCTGTTCCACGTCAACGGGTGGGGCACCCCCCACTACGTCACGGGCCTCGGCGGCGTGCACGTCATGCTCCCCCGTTTCGACGCCGGCGAGGTGCTGCGCCTCATCGCCGCAGAGCGCGTCACCCGGCTGTTCCTGGTACCCGCGATGGCCACGGCGATCCTCGAGCACCCCGACCTGGCCGCGGGGCCGTGGCCGTCCCTGCGCCAGATCTCGGTGGGCGGGGCACCGCTCGGGCGCGAGCTGCTCGGCGAGCTCGAGCACCGCCTCGGTTGCCCCTGTATCTGCGGCTACGGCATGACCGAGTCGTCGCCCACCCTCACACGGGCCCTCGACAAGCCCGGCGAGCCGTCCGACCCGGCCCGACGCGCCACCACCGGCCTCCCCATCCTCGGCGTCGAGCTCTCGGTGGTGGACGACCGCGGCGTCGAGGTCGCCCACGACGGCACCGCACGCGGTGAGGTGCGGGCCCGCTCGAACCACGTGATGCAGGGATACTGGAACGCGCCCGCGGCCACCGCCGAGGTGCTGCGCGACGGCTGGCTGCACACCGGCGACGTCGCCACGGTCGACGCCGACGGCTACCTCACCATCGTCGACCGCACCAAGGACGTCATCATCTCGGGCGGCGAGAACATCTCGAGCGTGGAGGTGGAGAAGGCGCTCACCGCGCACCCCGACGTCCTCGAGGCTGCGGTCATCGGCGTGCCCGACGAGCGATGGGGCGAGGTGCCCAAGGCCTACGTGGTGCTGCGGGCGGGCCGATCGGCCGACCCCGACGACCTGCGCCGCTTCGTCCGGGACCGCCTCGCCCACTTCAAGGCCCCTCGATCGGTCGAGATCGTGGGGGACCTGCCCCGGAGCGGTACCGGCAAGGTCCGCAAGGATCAGTTGCGCCGCTCGCAGTAGCGGTCACAGGGGCTCACCGCGGGCCGCCCGCAGCCGTGCTCCCCGTCGAGGGGGCGCACACTCGCGGTCGGTGTGCGCCCGGACCGTTGCCCGAACGCGAACCAGCCGCCCCACAAGGGGGGCGGCTGGTTCAGCTGATCTGTCGGGGATCAGGCGGTGGTCGTCGTCTTGAAGCGACGACGGGCGCCGAACACGGCAGCCCCGCCGAGCACCACGAGGGCCGCGCCCACGCCGACGAGCGTGCCCGTGTTGTTGGAACCGGTGCGGGCCAGCGAGCCCGTGGTGACCTCGTTGCCGACCACTTCGAAGCCGAGGACACGGCACAAGGCCTCACCCCCGGTGTCGGTCCCGCACACCTCGACTCCGCAGTCACCGGCCGGCACGTCGGGGACGACGAACGAGAAGGTGAAGGTGGTGCCGGTGGACGGGCCCTCGAACACGACGGTCGGGCCGCAGGTGAGGGTGGCGGTGACCGTGTCGCCGGCGTTGTAGCCGTGCACGGTGCAGGTCACGGTGTCGCCGACCGCGGCGCTGGCCGGTGAACAGCCGTCGTCCGAGCCGGTGGACGCCGCGATGTACGCGTCGATGTCGAAGTTGCCCTGGTCGTCCACGAAGGCGCCGGGGTCCTGGTCCTCCTGCCCGCCGGCTTGCGCCGACGCCGGGCCGAGGGTCGCGACAAGCAACATGCCGCTGAGGAACAGCCCACCAAGGACTGCTCGGAAAATGTTGCGCAGTGCCGTACTCGTCACGGATGTCCTCCCAAGACAGATGAACAAGACGAAGTTATAGCACGTCTGTCGACCGAGACGTGGATTCCCGTGAGCGCCCGGCCGCGGCGAGGGCCACCGCCACCACGAACAGCGCGTCACCGAGCAGGACGAGCAGGGTCGGCCAGTACCAGACGAGGCCCCGTCCGGCGGGCAGGCGGAGCTGCCCGTCGGCACCCACGGCGGCCGGCTCCAGGCCCCGCAACCAGCCACGGGCGCCGGGCCGCGCCCAGGTGGCGGCGCCCGACGCGGCCACGTCGGCCACCGGTGCCGCCGGGCCGCCGGCGGCGAGGGTGGCGCCGTCGTCGGTCACCACCGGCCCGCGCCAGGCGGTCACCTCGAACAGCTCCAGGGTGGGCCCGTCGACGACCCGCTCGAGGCCCGGGTCGTCGCGCAGCGAGAGGTAGGTCTGCCAGTCGATGTCGTGCTGGAGCACCACCCAGCGCACGCCCAGGTCGGCCAGTTGGGCCCCGACGGGCTCGCCGGCGTGGATCCGCAGTGCCAGCAGGTCCATCTCCCGCTCGCGGCGGTCGGTCCGCTCACGGGCGGGCTCGGCCAGGTTGGGGTCCGACGCGGTGAGCACGTCACCCCCCAGGTAGAGCGGCATGACGTCGTTGACCCGCCGGCCCCCGGCCACGTTGAGGTTGAAGTACTGGGCCCACGGCAGCGACACCACCGGGCCGGGAGCGTCGTGCACGACGGACCGCGCCTGGGCCCACTCGGCAGGGATCTGAACGGGATCGAGTTGGCCGCCCGCCCCCCACAGGCCGGGCAGGGCCAGCCAGGCCGCCACCACCGCCGGGGCGGCGAGGAGGGCGAGCCGCCGGGCGCCGGTCTGCCCGGTGGCCAGGCGACGGGCGCCGAGGGCCGCGGCCGGCGCCATCCACACCAGGTAGAGCACCAGGAGCCGATGCCCCTCGCGAAGTGGGGCACCGAAGGAGGTGCTGGCCAGCTCCGAGTAGACCGACCGGGCGCCCGGCACCACGCTGGCCAGCGAGACGACCACACCGGTCACCGCCAGCCATCCGGCCGGACGGCGCCAGGCTGCGGGCAGGTCGCCGTGGCCGAGCACGGCCAGGGCCGACAACGCGGCACCGACGACCGCCACGCCGGCCCATCCGTGGCCGACCTGGAACGTGTCCTGCCAGAACCCGTGGCCCGCGAGCACACGGAACGGCCCGCCCACCCCGTCCGCGCGGGTGGCGAAGTCGGCGGCGGCAGCGGGGCTGATCCCCTGCGAGTACACGACGATCCCGGGCACCAACCACGGCAGCTGGCCCACCAGCACCCCGACCGCCACGATCAGGGGACGCCGTTCGCGCTCGGCGACCAGACCGGCGACGACCGCGAGCACGGCCACGATGCCGCCGGTGACCCCGCACATCCCGAGCGCCGCGGCCGCCAGCAGGGTGCGCCGGCCGGACGACGAGGGCCGCAG
This sequence comes from Acidimicrobiales bacterium, assembly GCA_044221555.1. Lineage (GTDB taxonomy): Bacteria > Actinomycetota > Acidimicrobiia > Acidimicrobiales > DATDAH01 > JAEUJM01. Next base: position 174,271 of record JBGAOY010000001.1, on the reverse strand, counting down.
CAGGCGCGGCAGCACCCACGGCAGCACCGCCGCCACCAACGCCACGCCCAGGTAGCCGGTGGCCACCCGGGTGACCAGGAAGGGGCTGGAGGCGTAGAGCAGCCCGGCACCGAGGCGGGTGAGCGCCTCGCGATCGCCGACGAGGCGCTGCGCCCCAACGAACGCGGCCGCGAAGAGGGCCACGAGCGCCACCTTGGCGGCCGCGGCCCCGTCGACCACCGAGGACAGCCACGCCAGCGGCACCATGAACGGGAGGCGCCGCGGCAATTCGGGACCGAGGCCCCACACCCCCTGGGGCACGGGGATGACCGGGGTCAGCACCAGGTCGAGGTTGAACAGCGCGCCCGGGGCCAGCGCGGGCCCGAGCACGAGCAGGCCGACGGCCACGCCGGCGACCCACGGCCACGTCGCTCGGACGCGGTGACGCGCCGCGGCGGCGTCAGCCGGGGCTGAGGGCACGGGACGCGCTCGTCTCGTCGCCGTCCGACGCGTCGAGCCACGCCGCGTCGGCGGCCAACGCCCCCTGACGGCTGTTGCGCGCCGTCACCACCACCGCCGTGACCGCGGCGATGGCGTTCCCGACCAGCCAGGCCCGGGAGGCACCGTCGATGCCGTCGTCGGCCACCAACACCAGCGCCGGGAGCAGGATGCCGAGGGCCAGCGCCGTGGCGATGGTGACGATGGCCCCGACGCGCTCCTGCACGCGTGCCTTGGTGAGGCAGATCGACGTGATCGCCCAGCCCACGCCCGCCAGCACGAGGGTGGGCAGGATCCTGGCCGCCGGGGCGTAGTCGGGCCCGTAGATGTCGGTGACCAAGCCGCTTGCCACCCGGCCACCGACGGCCACGACGACCATGAAGCCGAGGGCCAGCACCAGCGCCAGGCGCACCTGGTGGCCCAGGTCGGCGCCGTCCTTGCCCCCTTCCACCAGCAACACCTGGCCGAGGGTGTGCGGGACGAGGAAGATCACGCTGGTGATGCTGAACGCCACGTAGAACGCGGCGTAGTCACCGGAGGCGACCTCGATGGACACCAGCAGGGGCAGCGCGAAGGTGGCAGCCTGCACCGCGAGGACGCCGAGGTAGTTGACCCACGAGTAGCGCAGGCCCGCTCGCCAGTTGGCGGGGAGCGGCCGGAGCGGGTGCGGGGAACGGCGCCGGGCCAGCAGCACCACGTAACCGACCATCCCGGACAGGGCCGGTATGCCGGCCACCACGAGGAACAGCCACAGCGCCTCGTCGTCGAGCGGGTGCACCAGCACGAACGCGAACCGCACGAGCCCTACGACCGCCACCCGGGTGAACACCCATCCCCACCGGCGCAGCGCCATCAGGCGCACCTCGACCAGGACCGCGCACGACATCCCGAACACGACGGACAGGAAGATCAGGACACCGGCCGGGAGCCCCCACTGCCACAGCGTGTCGGCCACCGAGTCGGGCAGGAACGCGAGGAACAGCGCGGTGCCGACGAGCGACGAGGCGGCCGTGTAGAGGATGGACCAGTTGAACAGGACCGTCGAGGGGGCCCCGTCGTCGGGCGAATAGCGGGCGACCGCCACCGGGAGGCCCATGTTGGTGGCGTAGTTGACGAACATCACCGAGGTGAACAGGGCGGCGGCCCGCCCCACGTCGTCGTTCGAGTCGATGCGAGCGGCGATGAGCCAGAAGGCGAACCCCCCGACGGCGTTGGCCGCCACACTGACCAACAGCCACGCGGAGCCGCGGAGCAGGTGACCGTGGTCCTCCACCAGGGACCCGGGTCGCGAACGCGGCGCCCGACCCCCGGTCGTGGTCACCGCCGCCGGCTCGGGGTCTGCCTCACCGCGGCGGGGCTCAGTGGGGCCAGACCTGGTCGTGGTGGCCGAGCAGACGGGCCACCGAGTCGAGCTTGGCCAGGATCAGCGTCTTGACGATCACGTTGCGCACGAACCAGGGCAGCTGCGCGGCCTGCGCCAGCGCGTTCCGGGCCCGGTCGGCCGCGCCCAGTCGCTCGCAGCGGTAGGCGGTCATCGACGTGGTGCGACCGAGGTAGCGGAAGCGTCCCCCGAAGAACAGCGACGTGACGATGGCGAGGGTGACGCCGACCGAGCTGAACGAGTCGTGGATCAGCAGCGTGCCCCCGTCGGCCACCCGGTCGCCCCAGCGGCGGATGTCGTCTCGGGCGGGGCCGTACCGGTGGGCGCCGTCGATGTAGAGCAGGTCGACGGGCCCCTCGACCGCGTCGAGGGCCTCCTGGCTGGGCCGCCGCACATGACGCACGCGGTCGGCCACCCCGGCCGCCTCGAGGTTGGCGTTGAACGCGTCGTTGTCGCGCTGGCCCTCCTCGGGGACGGCCTTGATCTGCTGGGGGCCGCGGTCGTTGCCGCCGTGGGGGTCGATGGCGATGACGTCCACCCCGGGTGCCGCGGCGCTGGCCAGGATGATTGCCGACCGCCCCCGGTAGCTGCCGATCTCGACCACGGTGGCCGGAGGCCGCAGCACCGATGCCCGGTCCCACAGCCAACGCGCCTGCGCGGGCGTCATCCACCCCTCGACGTGGGCGACCGACGCCAGCACGTCGGAGAACCGTCGGGCCGGCCCCTCGACCGCGTCGGATCGGGGCTCGAGGGACGAGGTGGCGGCGGCGTCGTTGCTCATGGAAGGGATCCGGGGTGGCCGAGGACAGGGACGGGCGAACGACCGGGGACGGACCTGGCGCCGGGCCGACACTTCGGCGGGCGCGGCCCGTCCGGGCACGTGGACCAACCTAGGATAGTTCCACTGTGACTTCGAACCAGACCGAGGCCGACGACGAGGCCACCGACCCCGATCTCGACGGCAGCGACGCCCCCGGTGCAGCGACCACCGCCGACAACGAGGCCGACGAGGGGCCCGACGCGCCCCCCGAGGGGCACGAGACCGACGGCTCGGACGGGCCGGGCGACGCCGGCGAGCCGGCCGACGCCGGCGGGTTGGCCCACGACGACACGCCAGACGCCACCGACGCGGCCGACGACGAGGACGCTCCACACGAGTTGCCACCGCTGGCCGAGCCGTTCGACGTGCACGCCGACGTCGGCGGCAAGGACGCGGCCACGGACACCGGCGACGCCGAGGGAGACGGCGACGGCGACCTCGACCACGGTGAGGGCGACTACGACGACGACCTCGACGACGAGGGGCCCAGCCGGGTGATGCTCGTCGTCGGGGCGGTGGTGGCGTTCGTGGCCATCGCCATCGTCGGCGTCCTCATCGCCACCAGTGGTGACGGTGGAGGTGGCGGCGGCGGTGGCGGCGGCAACGACTCGACCGCAGCCGACGCCCGCACCGACGTGGGCATCTTCGGCACCACCGACCAGTTCGACCGGGCCGACTCCGACACGACGCTCGGCGACTTCGCCCCCGGACGGCCGTGGAGCCCCGAGACCGGCACCTGGGGCATCGACGCCGACGAGGCGTACCTGGTGCGGGGCGGCGAGTTCCGCAACCACGCCGTGATCGGGTTGGGCCAGGGCGACGGGGGCGCGCAGGTCCGGCTCGACAAGGTCGTCACCAACTCGGGCCTCGTGTTCCGCTACGTCGGCCCGTACAACTACTGGGCGGTCGTCGCCGTCCCCGACGTCGCCACCTGGAACGTGATCAAGGTCGTCGACGGTGACCAGGAGGTCGTGGGCAACACCGGCCAGTCACCCACCGCCGACGGCACCACGGTGGGTGTGCGCCTCCGCGGCGACACCATCGAGGTGATCATCAACGGCCGGATCCGCAAGACCATCGTGGACGACTTCCAGGTCGACGCGGGCAAGGTCGGCATCACCGCTCGCGGGCCCGACTCCACCGATGCCCGGTTCGACGACTTCGTCGCCGGCCTGCCCGGCGGGGTGCCGATCACCGGTGGCGGTGGCGGTGGCGGTGGCGGGGGCAACGGCTCGGGTTCGGGAGCGGGGGGCTCGTCGACGACGACCTCGGCGCCGTGACACCGTCGGGCGCTGCCCCGTCGCGCTCGCAGCCCGACCGCTACTTCCCGTGCATCGACGGCCTGCGGGCCGCCGCGGCGATCATGGTCGTGGCGTTCCACGTCGCGGGGCCGGCCACGGGCGTCAACGCCGGCGACAGCTGGGTGGCCGACTACACCAACCAGCTCGGCCGGCTCGGCGTCTCGATCTTCTTCGCCATCTCCGGGTTCCTGCTCTACCGGCCCTTCGTCGTCGCCCACCTCGGCCGGCGCCCGGCGCCGGCCCTCGGCCCCTACTTCCGGCGCCGGTTCCTCCGGATCTTCCCCGCCTACTGGCTGGCGCTGGCGGCGTTCATCCTGCTGGCCTCGCCGGCGATCCGTGCCTCGATCACCGACCACCTCCTGCTCCGGGTCTCGCTGCTGCAGGGGTATTCGCGGTCCCTCGGCCTCACCGGCATCGCGGTCGCCTGGACCCTCACCATCGAGCTGACCTTCTACGTGGTGCTGCCGCTGTACGCCTGGGGCATCCGCCGCCTCGGCACCCTGATCGGGCGCGACGGCCGGCTGAGCGCCGAATGGCTCGGCCTGGTCCTGTTGTACGCGGTGGGGGTGACCGCCCGGTGGCTCGTCACCGACAAGGTGTACCCGGGCGCCCTGGCCGGCTTCCTGGCCTGGACCGACCTCTTCGCGATGGGCATGGTGATCGCCGTGGTGCGTGCCCGCCAGAAGGCCGGTGGGCCGCTCCCCGCCGTCTTCCGCTACCTGGGGCGCTACCCGTTGCTCGGGGTGGCCATCGCCCTCGAGCTGGTGTGGGTGGTCGCGATGCTCGACGTCCCCACCGGCTTCGCCCCGCGCAGCCTCGGCGACGAGCTCGCCCGCCACGTCTGCTACGGGCTCGTCGGCTTCCTGCTCCTCGCCCCGCTGGTCTTCGGGAACCAGCAGCGCACGTGGTACCGCCGCGCCCTGCGGTCGGTCCCGGTCCGATGGACCGGCGAGGTGTCCTATGGGATCTACCTCTGGCACCTGCTCGTGCTCTACCTGCTCACGAAGGGGATCGACCGAGGGGACTCGGTCTCGTACTGGCCGCTGTTCGGCGCCACGCTGGCGATCACCGCGGTCATCGCCTCGGCCAGTTGGGTCCTGCTCGAGCGACCGATCCAGCGCGTGCGGCTCGGCGGCCTCCTCTCGGCCACCTCGCGCGTCCTGCCGTCGTCGAGCCACGGCCGCTCGCAGGCGGCGACGGCTGACGACGCGACCGCTGACGAGGCGATCGCTGACGTGGCGACGTCGGACCAGGCGACGGTCGCCGAGGTGGCTCCCGCCCCGTCGAACGGTGGGCCGCCGCCGTGAACGCGCTGGCCCCGTTCAAGCTCAGCCGGGCCGGCCGCTTCGCGCCGCTCGACGGGTACCGCGCACTGGCGTGCCTGCTGGTCGTGGTGTGCCACGCCGCCGAGGGGCTGCGCGTCGTCGAAGACCATCCGGTGCTGGGCGCCAACTTCACCGGCTACTTCGCGGTGGTCATCTTCTTCACCATGTCCGGATTCCTCGTGTACCGGCCCTTCGTCGCCCGCCATCTCCAGAACCGGCCGGCCCCCGCCACCCGGCGGTTCCTGTGGCAGCGACTGCTGCGGATCTACCCCCTGTACTGGGTGGTCGTCACCGTCTACTTCCTGCAGGGCAACCAGAACGTGCCGGGGCTCTGGGGCTACATCCGGGTCTACGCCCTCTTCCAGATCTACTCCCCCGCCACCTTCGGCCGGGGCATCCTCGCGGCGTGGACGCTCGCGGTGGACGTCAGCTACTACCTGGTCGTGCCGCTCCTGGCACTGGCGGCACGGGCCATCGCCAAGCGGCTCGGCACCTCACGGCGGGCCCGGCTCAACGGCGAGATCATGATGGTGGCCCTGTTCGCCCTGATCGGACCGGTGTGGCGGTGCTTCTGGTTGCTCCAGGGCACCACGCGCCTCGTCGACATCTGGCTGCCGTCCCAGGCCGACTTCTTCGGGCTCGGCATGGCCTTCGCGGTGGGAGTGACCTGGGCGGAGCAGGGCGGCGGTGTCCCCCGGGCGGCGCGCTGGCTCGCCGACCGCCCCGCGGTGTGCTTCGGCGCGGCGCTGGGGATGTTCGTGCTCCTCGGCCAGCTGCACCTGCCGCTGTCGCGTATCAACCCGATCGACGCCTTCAAGCTGACCCCGTCCGACCAGATGGCCCGCTACCTGCTCTACACCCTCGCGGCGCTGTTCGTCTTCATCCCCGCGGTGCTGGGACGGGAGGCCGCGCTCTCTCACCGCGCCCTCGGTAGTAGACCGCTGCGGGTCATGAGCGAGCTCAGCTACGGCATCTACCTCTGGCACATGCTGTTCCTCATCCACGCCGCCGACTGGCTCGGCGGCAAGGAGGTCGCGGCCTTCTGGCCCACCCTCTACATCGCGCTCGTGCTCTCCATCACCGCCTCCGCGGTCACCTACCTGACCGTCGAGCGCCCGACCTCCCGCCTCCGCAACCTCGGCCTGCCCACGCTGCCCAAGCGTCCCGGCACGCCGGCCGGCGCCAGCCAGCCCGTACGGCCGACTGCATGAGCCACGAGCGCGACACCCCCGACCAGTTGCGCGCGCCCGCGTCCACCGGGACCGGCTGGATCCTGCCCGACGTGACCCGCGACCGACTCTGGCCGACCGGGCTGCTGTTCGCGGCGCTGGCCCTCGTCGCCACCCTCACCAACGACCCCGGCGACTACGTCGGCGACAACCGCTTCGAGCAGTTCTGGGGGCCTGCCGCCCGACTCCTGCGCGAGTCGGGCCTGTGGGACGCCAGCCGCGGGATCGGGCGGGTGGGCGAGGAGTTCTGGCCCGTCAGCTACCCCATCGCCGTGCTGCGCGGGCTCGGCCTCTCCGCGCCGCTCACCGAGCACGTCTGGCACGCCGGGGTGCTGGTGATCGCCGGGCTCGGCATGGTGAGCCTGCTGCGGGTCTTCCTGGGCAGGGTCGGGCCGGCCGCGCTGCTCGCCGGCCTGCTCTACATGTTCAACCCCTTCACCGCGACGTTCCTGCTGCCGTCGGTGCTCTTCTGGAACTACGCGATCGCGCCGTGGCTGCTGGTCATGTTCCTGCGCGGCGTCGGCAGCACGCGCCCGTGGCGGTGGGCCGCCGGCTTCGCGCTCCTCGTGTTCTCGGCCGGCAACGCCGACACCCCCGGCACGTTCTTCGCCGTGCTGTGGCTCGTGCCCGCGGCGATCTGGCTCGTCGTCGTGGACCGTCGGGCCACCTGGCGCCAGGTGGCCGGATGGTTGGCACGCGCCGCTGCGCTCACCGTGCTCACGACGGCCGCGGCCCTGGCCAAGACCCTGCTCGGCAGCGACCCCCTGGCCCAGCGGCTGCAGTTCACCGAGTTGCCCGAACGGGTCAACGAGACGTCGTCGTGGGCGGAGTCGTGGCGGGGGCTCGGGTTCTGGCTCAGCTACTTCAGCGACGCGTCGGGCGCAGAGCGCCTGCCCGGCGGCACCTACTACTACGAGACCGCCCTGGGCGTGCTGGTCACGTTCGTCGCTCCCGTCACCGCCGCGGTGGTGCTGTGGAAGTCACGGTGGCGCGCCCGCTCGCTGTTCGGCGCCCTCGCCCTCGTCAGCCTGGTCCTGATGGTGGGCTCGTACCCGCCGTCCGACCCACCACCCACCGGCTGGCTGCTGCTCCGCGCCTACGACGCGGTGCCGGGGCTGGCGTCGCTGCGGAACACCTACAAGGCCGGCTCGGGCCTGATGATGGCCGTCGCCGCGCTCGTGGGGGTCGGTGTCGCCATCGCCGCCCCCCGCCTCGAACGCACCCGACCCGGGTGGCGGGCGCTGCCGGGCGCGGTCGCCGTGGTGGTGGTGCTCGCCGTGTCGCTGCCGTTCTGGAACGGCGGCCTCTACCCCGAGCGCAACCACCTCAGCGACGTGCCCACGTACTGGCAGGACGCCTTGTCGTACCTCGACGCCCGACCCGGCTCCGGGCGCGTGCTGGTGCTTCCCGGCACGACCAAGACCGCCTACCGGTGGGGCGAGCCGGGCGACGACATCTTCGACACCTACCTGCACCGCCACCCGAACGTGATCTCCAACGCCTTCCCCCTGAGCGGCCCGCAGTCGGCGAACCTGGTCGACGCGCTCGAGGCGAGGATCGCCGACGGCACGCTCGGCCCCGGCGAGCTCGGCCCGATCGCGAGAGCGCTCGGGGTCGATCGGGTGCTGATCCGCAACGACCTCGACTGGGAGCAGTCGCAGGTGGTCAGGCCGGGCGACCTCGACCTCGTCCGCCACGACCCCGACCTCGAGCTCGACCGGCGCTTCGGTGACGCCGGCCAGTCGGTCGTCGACCCGGCCGACCGGTCCTACGCGGGCACCACCGAGCGCTCGCTCCCGCCCGTCGAGATCTACACCGTGCGCGACGCCGCGCCCACCACCGCACCCCCGGGCCTCGCCCGCCCGGACGTGCCGCCGCTGCTGGTGTCCGGCGACGGTGGCGCCTGGCCCGTGGCCGCGGCTGCCGGCGTGCTCGACGGCCAGCGGCCGGTGGCGTACACGGGCGACCTCGATGCCGCGTCCCTGCTGCAGGCCCTCGATGACGGATCACCGCTCGTCGTCACCGACACGAACCGCCGGCGCCTCACCCGCATCCGTGGGGCCGTCCCCACCCAGTCGCACACGCTGAGCGAAGGCCAGGACCTCGACCAGCCGGCCCAGGACCTCTTCGGGCGGCCGGGGACCCAGTCGGTGGCCGAGTTCCAGGATGCGACCGCGATCGAGGCATCGTCGTCGGGCACACGGATCACCGGCTTCCAGCCCTGGCTGCGGCCCGCGAACGCGTTCGACGGCAACTACACCACCAGTTGGCTCACCGGCGGCCTCGAGGACCCCACCGGCGCCTTCCTCCGTGTCCAGTTCGCGCAGCCGGAGACGATCGACCGCCTCTCGCTCCTGCCCTTTCTCCCCAGCGACGCCGGTCGCCGGGTCACCGATGTCAGCCTTCACTTCTCCTCCGGCGAGCCGGTCCCCGTCCACCTCGAGGAGGGCGGCACCACCGAGGTCCGCATCCCGGCCCGGCAGACCACCTTCCTGGAGCTCCGCATCGACGACGTGAGCCGCGCCGGCACGGCGGCGGTCGGGTTCCGCGAGATCGCCATCCCCGGCGTCGACCTCACCGAGGTGATCGCCATTCCCGACGACGTCGCCACCGCGGCCGCATCCGACGGCCGCCTGCGCGCCGCGCTGGCCGACGCGCCGCTGCGCTACCTGTTCGACCGTGTACAGGGCACAGGCGCCCAGGACGAGGAGGTCGTCGTGCGGCGGAGCTTCCGCGTGGCCGCACCGCGCACCTTCGATCTCTCGGGCCGTCTCGGCCTCGACGTGCGCACGACCGACCTCGAGCTCGACCGCTTCCTTTCCGGGTTCCGGGACGACGGCGTCTCGGCCCACGGCTCGACCCGAGCGCAGGGCGCACTCGAGAACCGTGGGCTCGCGGCGATCGACGGCGACCCCGCCACCGCCTGGGCCGTGCCGCCCCGCGACGGTGAGGAGCTGACCATCCTGTTCCCGACCCAGACCGTCAGCCGGATCCAGGTGACCAGCCCCGCCGACGCGGAGAGCTCGCCGGTCAACCGGGTCGACGTCCTGGTCGGGGGGCGGGAGGAGTCGCTCGATCTCGAGACCGCCGAAGGGTGCGACGACACCGACTGCGAGCAGACCGGCACGCTCGAAATACCGCCGACCGAGGCGGACAAGGTGGTCGTCCGCCTGGCCAGCACCGTCGCGGGCGGCGCCAACGGCAACCGCCCCGCACGCCTCAGCGAAGTGGCCGTCAGCGACGGCGACGGCCCTCCGGTCCGTGCCGACGGGGACGTCGACGGCACCGCGTGCAACGACACGGTGCTCACGGTGGACGGTCGCCCCAGAGGCATCCGGCTGGCACCGGGAGATCTCGACCGCGCCCTCGACGGCGAGCAGGTCCCGTTCACCGGCTGTGATGGCATCACCGTGCCCGCCGGCCGCCACGTGCTGGCGACCGCTGACGCCATCGTCGACGCCGTCGGTCTCGCCTCCGGATCGATCGCTCCCGCTGCCGCCGTGGACGAGCCGTCGGTCGAGGTGCTCGCACGCGACGCCGGTCACCTGCGGCTCCGCGTGGAGAGCGCGGGTGACACGCTCGTGTCCACGGGGCAGTCCTTCGACCCCGGCTGGCGGGCCACGGCCGACGGCGCCGACCTGGGCCCGGCACGGCCCGTGGGCACCCTGGCCACGTGGTCCCTCCCCGCGGGCGAGCACGTGGTCGACCTGACCTACGCTCCTGAGCGCACGTACCGTGGCGCGCTGGTGGCCACGCTCGTCGGGGTGGTCCTCTGTGTCGCCATCCTGCTGCGCCCGGCACTCCGGGCTCGGGCCCCCCGTCCGACCACCTCCCCGAGACGGCCCGCGTGACCGCCACCCCCATCCCCCGAGACGAGCTCGACCCCGCACCGCAGCCCGGACGCGACACCCCACCAGGGCCGCTGACGATCACGCTCGTCGTCGCCGGCGGCTTCCTGATCGGCGGCCCCTTCGGCCTCGTGATCGCCGCCCTCGCGGTGCTGGTGTGGCGGCGTCACCCCGACTGGCTGGGCGCGCTCACGGTGGGCCTCCTGGCGACCGCGGCCGTCGGGTCGGTGCTCGGCGCCTGGCCGGGCCCCGACAGCCTCCGTCAGAGCTTCGCCGCCGACCGGCCGTGGGGTGCGGCTGCTGGTCTGGCCGCGGGCGTGAGCCTGCTCGTCGCGGTCGCACGCGCCGCCCGCTCCGATCGGGCACTCAGCCCCGCCGCGCCCCAGCCGGCCGACCACGCCGCCCTGCGTGAGCGGATCGGCCCCTGGCTGCCGTGTGCCGCCGTCACCGTGCTCGCGGGCGCCGTGTCGCTGGCCGTCGCGCCCGCCGCCCTACCCGATGGGGCACGGGCCGCCGCCGAGGCGCTGCGGGCCGGCCAGGGCTTCCTGCACGCCCCCGGTGCCACCCGGTACCCGCCGGCCGCACTGGTGGTGGCGGCCGCGTTCCCCTCCGCCCTCGGGGCGGCCCTCGCGGCCACCACCGCGGCCACCGCCGCCGCCACCCTCGTGCTGGGCACCCGCCTCGGCGGCCGCCGCACCGGCATCCTCGCCGGGCTCGTCGTGGCGGCTCTGCCGCTCGTCTGGGCCCAACCGCTCCCGGGCGCCCTGGCCGGCCTCACCGTGGTCACCGCGCTGCTGCTCGCCTGGCCCGACCGGCTCACCGCGGCCAGAGCGGTGACGGCGGGCGCGCTGCTGGCGGTGGGCACGCTGGCCCGCCCTGAGGCGCTCATCGTCCTCCCCGTGGCCGTCGTGTGGATCATCGTCTGGCCCGCCCCGGTGTCCTCGGGCACGACACTGGCTCGGGCCGGGACGGTCCTGGGCGCCGCCGTCCTCGGGCTGTGGCTCTGGGCCTCGGGGGTCGACGACGCCGTCGATGGGTGGTGGTCGGCTGCGGCGACCTGGCCGGCGACGGTCGGCAGCGGGCCGGGAATGGTGCTGAGGCTCGCGGTCGACGGGGTCGTCGTCGCGCTCGCCGTCGACGAGCTCTGGGCCCGCCGCGCGACGCTCGGCGAGTCCTGGCGGCGGCACCTGCCGTGGCTCGCGGTCCCGGTGCTGGCAGCCGGTCTCGCCGTCGTGACCGTCGGCGACCGCAACCTGTGGTTCGTCCTCGGGCCCCTGGTCGCCGTCGGCGCGGCAGCCGCCGTCAGCCGGCGGATGGCACCCGACCCGTCGCCTTCGACCGAGCAGGCGGGCGCGGCGCTCGGAGGTGACCGATGAGCACCGCGGCCGCCCGGGTGCACGGACGACGGCTCGTCCGCCGCGCCCACGAATTGCTCGGCGATGCCCCGGCGTTCCTCCCGCTCCAGCGGGCCCTGACCCCGGAGAGCGCTCGCGAACGCGCCATCACGGCGCGCACCGAGTTGGTGATCGAGGGCTTCCCCCGCTCGGGCAACACCTTCGCGGCGAAGGCCTTCGCCTTCAGCCAGCCGCGACCCGTCGTGGTCGCGAGCCACGTGCACCTGCCGGCCCAGGTGAAGCTCGCGACCCGCCGGGGGGTGCCGACCATGGTGCTGCTGCGCGACCCGCATGACGCCGCGGTGTCGATGGCCATCGCCGACCCGCACCACCGGGTCGAGCACCTCGTGCGGTACTGGATCCACTACCACCGCCAGATCCAGCCACTCCTCGGTGACCTGCTGCTCGTCACCTTCGACGAGGCCACGACCGATTTCGGCCCGGTGGTCGATCGGCTCAACACCCGGTTCGGCACCTCCTTCGCCCGCTTCGACCACACGCCCGACAACGTCGCGCGGGTGTTCGCGGTCATCGACGACAAGCAGCTGGCGGTGCACGGCCGAGCGCGTTACCGGGAAGCCGTCGCCCGACCCGACGCCAGCCGGGCCGAGGCCCGCGCCCGGCTCAGTGCCCGTCTCGCCGAGCCGCGCCAGCAGGCCCTGGTGGACCAGGCCCGTTCCCTCCACGACCAGCTGCTGGCGGCCCCGTGACCGCCACCTTCACGGCCTGGGCCCACCGGCGCGCCCAGCCGCTCGTGCTGTCGGCGATCGTGGTCGTCGGCTGCTTCCTGCAGGCCCCCGGCCGGCTGGTGCGCGACACCAAGCTCGACCTGGTCGTCGACCCGGTCGGCTTCCTGAGTCGCACGCTGCACCTCTGGGACCCATCGGCCTCGTTCGGCCAGCTCCAGAACCAGGCGGCGGGGTACCTCTTCCCGATCGGGCCGTACTTCGCGATCGGCCATGCCATCGGTGTGCCCGGCTGGGTGTTGCAGCGGGTGTGGTTCGCGTCGCTGCTGCTGATCGGGCTGTGGGGCGCGCTGCGCCTGCTCGAGGCCCTCGACATCGGCCGCCCCGGCGCCCGCGTCGTCGGCGCCGCGGTCTACGGCCTCAGCCCGTCGATCCTCACCCTCGTGGGGTTCCAGTCAGGCGTCGAGTTGCCCCACGCCCTGCTCCCCTGGGTGGTCCTCCCGCTCGTCGTGGGCGCCACGCGCGGGTCGACACGACGGGCCGCGGCGCTGTCCGGCCTGGCCATCGTGGCGATGGGCGGCGTCAACGCGGCCGCCACCATCGCCGTGCTCGTCTTCCCGGCGCTGTGGCTGCTCACCCGCTCGCCCGGACCACGGCGCCGGGCGCTGATGGGCTGGTGGGCCCTCGCCGTGGTGCTCGCGACCACGTGGTGGGCCGTCCCCCTGCTCCTCCAGGGTCGCTACGGCCTGGCCTTCTCGGCGTACACCGAGACCGCGTCGATCACCACCGCCACCACCTCCGCGGTCGAGGTGCTCCGCGGCACCGGCAACTGGGTGGGGTACCTGGTGGTCGGCGGGCGACCCTGGTTGCAGGGCGCCTGGTCGCTCATCACCCTGCCCGCCGCGGTGATCGCCACCGCGCTGTTCACCGCCCTCGGCCTCGGTGGCCTGGCCCGGCGGGACATGCCCGAGCGCACCATGCTGGCGCTCACGCTGGGCGTGGGCGCCGCGGTGATGGCCTCGGGCTACACCGGCCCGTTCGGCGGTGGCGCCGCCGGCCAGGTGCGCGACCTGCTCGACGGGCCCCTCGCGGCCTTCCGCAACCTCCACAAGTTCAGCCCGGTCATCGCGCTCACGATCGCTCTCGGCGTCGCCCACGGCACCAGCGCCCTCACCGCCTGGACGCGGCGATCGTGGCAGCGCACCGGCCGGCCGCGACCGGTCTGGGCCCGACCGGTCGCCGCCGCCCTCGCCCTCGTGCTGATCGGCATGGCGGCGTTCCCCGTCGTGTCCGGCCGGGTCGCCACCCTCGGGTCCTTCGAGCACCTGCCCGGCTACTGGCAGGACACCGCGGACTGGTTGGCCGACCACGGTGACGGCGAACGCACCCTGATCCTCCCTGGCGCGTCCTTCGGCGAGTACGACTGGGGCCGGACGTTCAACGAGCCGCTGCAGCCGCTCGCCGAGGATCCGTGGGCGGTGCGCGACCTCATCCCGCTGGGGTCGGTGGGCGCCGTCCGCCTCCTGGACGGGGTCGAGAACCTCCTCACGACCGGCACCCGCTCACCGGCGCTGGCGCCGTACCTGGCCCGTGCCGGTGTCCGGTACCTGGTGGTGCGCAACGACCTCGACGTCCGGCGCGTCACGTCGCCACGCCCACAGATCGTGCGGGCGGTGCTGGCGGGCACGCCAGGGATCGAGCGGGTCGCGCGGTTCGGCCCCGAGGTCGAGCCCCTCGCGGTCACCACCCGCCTCGTGCCCGACGTCGCCGCGGCCGCCGCGAACCCGCTGCAGGCGGTGGAGATCTACGAGGTCGCCCCCGAGGCGTCGCGCCTGGTCACCTACCCGACCACCGACACCCAGGTGCTGAGCGGCGGCCCCGAGGCCATGCTGCCGGTCGACGAGACCGAGTCACTGGACGACCGGGCCGTCGTGCTCTCCGGCGACGAGCGGGCGCCCCTCGGTGCCGACGACCGGTGGGTGCTCACCGACGACCTGGGACGCCGCGACGTCAACTTCGGCCGGGTCCACACCAACGCGTCCTACGTGCTCACCCCGGACGAGGACTCGCCGAACACCGGTCGCCCACCCCACGACCGCCTCGTGGTCCCCGGCATCGAGCACCAGACGACCGCCCGCAACCGCGGCGCCGCCGACCTGTCCTCGTCCTCCTACGCCCTCGGCCTCGCCCGCCTCCCCGAGGCGCAGCCGTTCGCGGCGTTCGACGGCGACGCCGCCACCGTCTGGCGCCCGTCCCGGACGGGCAGCGCGGTCGGCCAGTGGATCGAGCTCCGACTCGACGAGCCCGTCGAGATCGACCGCATCGGCATCGAGATCCCTCCGGCACGGGTCGGGCGAGGGCGCGTCGCCGCCGTGCAGATAGCGACCGAGGCCGGGCGCCGCGAGAGCAGCCTGGCCGCCAGTGCCGGGGCCAACGGCGTGTCGCTCCCGTCCGGCGAGACCTCGTTCATCCGCATCACCATCACCGACGTGCTGGGCGGCACCAACGCCCTCGAGGGCCCCGGCATCAGCGAGGTCACCATCCCGGGCCTCGAGGTGCAGCGGCCCCTCGTCACCCCGGCCGACCGCCCCGACGCGCTCGATGGCTCGGCGGCGCCGCTCGTCGTGCTCGACCGCCCCCGGGCCGACCCCTTCGACCTGACCCGTCACGACGAGGAGGTGGGCCTGCGCCGCGTCGTGCGCCTGCCCGATGCCGCCACGTTCGCCCTCAGCGGCACTGCCGCACCGGTTCCCGGCGACAACCTCATCCGGCTGGTGGATTCGCTGGGCGAGCCCGCCCAGGTGTCCGTCACCACCACCTCCACATGGGGCGGCCTACCCAACTTCTCGGCTCGACGACTGCTCGACGGCGATCCGAGCACGTCGTGGATCTCCGACCCCTCCAACCCCGTGCCCACGGTGACCCTCCGGTGGGACGAGCCGCGGTCGCTGTCGCAGGTGCTGCTCACCGCGACCGGCGCACCCACCGAGCGGCCCAGCAGCCTGCGACTCGAGAGCCCCGCCGGTGACCGGGACGTCGTGATCGGGCGAGCCGGCCAGGGATCGTTCCGCGCCCTCGTCACCAACGAGGTCACGATCTCGTTCCCGACGTCGGTCGACCCGCTCTCGAACGCGTCGCGGGCCGTCGGCATCGCCGAGCTGGAGTTCGCCGCCCTCGACGACCTCGGGGTGTCATCGCTCGACCCGGATGCCACCTTCCGCCGCCCCTGCGGCGAGGGGCCCGCCATCACGATCGATGACCAGGTCGTCCAGACCTCGCTCTCGGGTCGCGTCCGCGACCTGCTCGAGGCGCGACCGCTGACCATGACCGGCTGCGGCGAGCCCGTCGCCATCACCGCCGGGCGCCACGAGATCGACGCCCCACCGGTGCCCCTGTTCGACCCGTCACGACTCAGCCTTCGTGACGCCACCGATACCGATCAGGACCGCGCCGAGGCCGCCGCGCCACGCGCCGTCGACATCGGCTCGTGGGGCACGGTCGAGCGCACCGCCACGGTCGCGGCGGGCGACGAGGCCTACCTGGCCGTGGCCGAGAACTTCAACGAGGGGTGGGAGGCCACGCTGGACGGCCACGCTCTCGAGCCGGTGCGCCTCGACGGCTGGCGCCAGGGCTGGGTGATCCCGGCGGGCGACGGTGGCACCGTCGCCATGTCGTTCGCGCCCGACCGCGACTACCGCGGCGCGCTGGCGCTCGGGACCGTCTTCGTGGCGGTGCTCTTCGTGCTCGCGTTCGTGAGACGCCGCCACGCGCGCGCACCGGCGCCGGCCGACGGACGCGTGCTGCCCCCCCTCGTCACGTTCGTCCTGGCCGTCGCCCTGTGCTTCGTGATCGGTGGCCCGCTCGCCGTGCTCGTGCCCCTGCTGCTCCTGCTGCCGGGCAGGGACGACTCGCTGCCCGTGCTGGCGGCGGCGTCGTACCTCCTGGCCGGCGTCCTGGTGGCCCTGAGCGCCGGGCCGGGCGGCAACGCCTTCGGTGCCGCCACCCAGATCCTGGCCGTGCAGGCGGTGGCCGCCGTGCTGGTCAGCCTGGTGCCCGCGTCGTGGCCCGGCCTTCCGTGGCTCCGCCCGAAGCCGGGCGCCGCGCCACCAGCAGGATCGACAGACCGAACGGAAGCGCCAGCCACCGGATGAGCCACCGCTCGAGGGTGGTGACGGCCACGAAGGCGCGGTTGACCGCAGGGCTGACGTAGCTGGCCTCCTCCTGGTCGCCGCCCACCAGGCGCCGCAGCGGTGTGCGGCGCAGGAGGAAGGCGATCGGAGCCAGCCATGAGTGGAAGTACGTCACGCGGACGCACTCGAGGCCGGCGTCCTCGACCACCCTGCGCAGGCGGGGGGCGGTGTAGCGCCGGCGATGCCCGAGCACGTCGTCGTGATCGCTCCACGCCCATTCGTACGCCGGCACCGCCAGCACCAGCAGTCCACCCGGGGCCGTGACCCGCCGCAGCTCCCGCAGTGCCTGCACGTCGTCGTCGAGGTGCTCGAGGACGTCGAGGCTGGTCACCAGCGAGGCCGACGCCGACGGCAGCGGCAACGCCTCGGCCCTGGCCAGCACGGGCCCCGTGGCCGGCCCCACGAGGCGTGCCGCCAGCGCCGCCGCACGAGGGCTCAGGTCGGTGCCCACCACCCTGGCGAACCGGTGCGACAAGGTGTCGAGCACGGCCCCGGTGCCACACCCCACGTCGACCGCCAGGCCACAACGGTCCACCCCGGAGCGGAGGGCCTCCTGCACCACCAGCGACCGCTTGGCCCGGAACCACCAGTGGTCCCGCTCGGTTGCGGCCATGACGTCGTACTTGCCCTCGCTCATGGCGGTGGGGGCGCGGTCACCCGGGGGCTCGTGACGGGGCCGGCTCGGCCCGAGCGCCCGACGGATCGCCACCGCGTCGGTGAACGAGCGCAGCCCGCTGCGCATGCCCACCCGGCTCCCCTCCACGTGGCCCCAGGCGATCGGCATCTCGCCGACCGAGAGCCCGCACTGGCGCGCCCGAGCCAGCACCTCGATGTCGAACGCGAACCCCGTGGTGCGCAGCGGGCCGAACAGGCGCCGGGCCGCGTCGGCGGTGAAGCCCTTCAACCCGCATTGCGTGTCGAGGCTGTCGGTGAGGTCGAGGCGACGGAGGAAGGCGTTGTAGGTGCGACCGATGACCACCCGGTGACGGGGTGCCGCCACCGTGATCGTGCTGTCCGGGTGGGAGCGGGTCGCGACGACCACGTCGTCGGGCCCGGCCTCGACACGGCGGAAGCACGCCTCGATGTCCACCGCGTCGCTGGCCAGATCGGCGTCGGCGAACGCGACCACCGCACCCCGACTGGCGAGCATCCCGGCGCGCACCGCCGCACCCTTGCCCTGGTTCACCCCCAACTCGACGACGGTGACGGCCAGCCCGAGGTCGGCGGCCACCGACTTGGCGATGGTGGGCGTGCCGTCGTCGCTCCCGTCGTCGACCAGCAGGATCTCGGTGCCCCGCTCGTTGAGCGCGGACGCGGCCAGGGCCGCCAAGGTGGACCCGATGCGCGCCGCCTCTCGGTACATCGGGATGACGAGCGTCCGGGCCGGGGCCATGGAGAGGCGATAGTAGAAGAGTGACCGACCCGGCAGCGCCTCCTCCCGGCGACCCTCCCCCGCCACCCTCCGCCGAGACCCTCCGCCGGACCGCTGACGCCGCCGGGATCCGGCGGATCCACGTCGTGGCGTGGCGCGACCACGACGATCCCGAGGCCGGGGGGTCCGAGGAGCACGCGTCGCAGCTGGCCCGGCACTGGGCCGACGCCGGCCTGGAGGTCACCATCCACACCTCCGCCGCCGCGGGCCGCCCGGCCACGGCCACCCGCGACGGGTACTCGGTGGTCCGCCACGGTGGGCGCCTCACCGTGTTCCCCCGCACGATCGCCCGCGAGGTGTCGGGCCGGGCCGGGCCCCGCGACGGGCTGGTCGACGTGTTCCACGGCGTGGCGTTCTTCTCGCCGCTGTGGGCCCGCGGTCCCCGGGTGGGGTTCGTGCACCACGTCCACCTCGGGGCCTGGCACCTCCTCCTCCCGCCGGGACTGGCCCAGGTCGGCCACGTGCTCGAGCGCTACGCCATCCCCGTCGTGTATCGCAACGCCACCCTCGTCACCCCGTCGGAGTCCACCCGCACCGAGGTCATCGAGCGCCTCGGCCTCACCCACGCCGACATCCGTGTGGCCCCCAACGGGGTCGATCCCCGCTTCCGACCGGGTGGCCGCCGCTCCCCCACCCCGCTGGTGGCGGCGGTCGGTCGGCTCATGCCCCAGAAGGGCTTCGACACCACGCTGCGGGCCATCGCCCGCGCCCACCGCGAGCACCCCGAGCTGCGGGCCGTCGTCGTGGGCGACGGCCCGTCGCGGGCCGATCTCGAGCGGCTCGCCCGCGACCTCGACATGAGCGACTGGCTCGAGTTCCGCGGCCGGGTGAGCGACGAGGGGCTGGTGGCCGCCTACCAGGAGGCGTGGTTCGTGGCCAACGCCTCGCTGCTGGAGGGGTGGGGCATGACCCTCACCGAGGCCGGAGCGTGCGCCACGCCGGCGGTCGCGTCGCGCATCCCCGGGCACACCGAGGCCGTCGACGATGGTGTCAGCGGGCTGCTCGTCGAGGGTGAGGTCGAGATGGCCGATGCCATCGGGCGCCTGCTCGACGACCCGGCGCTGCTCGCCGACCTGGGCACCGGGGCCGTGAAGCACGCGTCCCGGTTCACGTGGGCGGCCAGCGCGCAGACGGTGCTCCAGGCGCTCGCCGACGACGCCGCTCGCCGCCGCTGACGCAGGGGGACACCTCAAGGACACCACCGGGTGCGCCGACGGGTACCGGGTGGGGCCGCACCCGTGCGCCCCACCGCCTGGACCCGACCCCCGAGCCCGAGAGCCCGCCCTGCGCCCCCACCGCACCCGCCTGCTCGCCACCCTGCTCACCGTCGCCACGACGATGGGCGCGCTCACGCGCGCGTCGGGGGCGCAGGAGGCGGACGAGCCGGTCGCCGCGACGGTCGAGCTGTCCCCCGCGCTCGAGGGCGTCCCGGTGGACAGCGCCGAGTTCCGCTCGCTCGATGCGGCGCTGACCGCGGCGCGCGAGGCCCGGGAGCAGGCAACCGCGGAGCTGGCCGAGTTGCGGCCGGCCAAGGTCGAGCTCGAGCACCGCGTGCAGCGGGCGGAGCACAACCGCCACCGCACCGCCAAGCGGCTGGCGTACATCGAGGCGGCCATGAGCGCGCTGGCCGTGGCCAGCTACACCGAGAGCGGCCAGCCCCCGGTGCCCCTGCTCGACCCGGAAGCCGCCAACGCCAGCCAGCAGCGCGAGGTGATGGCATCGACGGTGAACGCCGCCCAGTCCGCGGAGCGCGACGAGGCCGAGGACGCCCGTGACGCCGCGATCCGTGAGCAGGTGCTGAGCACGGCCCTGCTGGAGAACGTGACCGAGCGGATCGCCTCGGCCAAGGCGACGCAGGCCCAGGCCGCCGACGACGAGCTCGACCTGGCTCCCCGGGTCGCGGCGGCACGCGTCCTCGCCCCGGTGGACGGTGTCGACTTCCCCCTCGTGGCGCTCGACGCCTACTACCGGGCCGCGGAGACGCTCGCCGACGAGCAGCCGGCCTGCGGCGTCCGGTGGTGGGCGCTGGCCGGGATCTCCCGCGTCGAGGGCCGCCACGGCACGTTCGGCGGCGCCGAGCTCGACGCGGCCGGGGACGTGAGCCGACCCATCTTCGGCATCCCGCTGCCGGCGATCGGCGAGACCGACGGCGGCCTGCTCGACGGCGACCCCACCGTCGACCATGCCGTCGGCCCCATGCAGTTCATCCCCTCCACCTGGGCCCGCTACGGCCGGGACGGCAACGGTGACGGTGTGGCGAACCCCCAGAACCTGTACGACGCCGCGCTCAGCGCCGCCGACTACCTGTGCGCGAGCGGACCCGGGCTCGAGAGCGACGCCGGCCTGCGTCGGGCCTACTTCAGCTACAACCACTCCGACGCCTACGTGTCCCAGGTGCTCGGCTTCGCGCGCGGCTACCAGCGCGCGGTCCCGCTGGACTGACCCGGCACCGCGGCGCGTGCGTCGGGCCGACTGGCCCGCCCACCGTCCGGTCCCGGTGTCGACCCGCCACCGCGGGCCGGCGTGGCCTGGCCCGGCGCGTCGACGCCGACCGTCTCCGGTCGGGGATGCGACCACGCCCCGAGCCAGGCCTGCTACCTTGCGCGGTCTCGGGTGTGTCGACCGTCACAGCCGACCGAACCGGGATACTGTCCGGAGCACCGGCTTCACCAACCAGGGGGAACATCGTGTTGAACTGCTCGGCGCATTGGCGTCGCCTGCTCGTCCTACTCGTCGCGGTGGTCCTGGTGGGCGGGGCTTGCGGCAGCGGCGGCAACAGCGGCGGCGGCGGCTCGTCCGGGGGTGGGGCCAACGTGGCCACCAGCACCACCAACCCCGACGCCAACCTCGAGCCCGTCACCGGCGGCACGCTGCGCTACGGCATCGAGGCCGACACCTCGTCGCCCTGGACGCCGGCCAACGCGGTCTGCGCGATCTCGTGCCACATGATCATGCACGCGGTGTTCGATCCCCTGACCCTCGCCAACTCCGACGGCGAGGTGCAGCCCAACCTCCTGAAGTCGTTCGACCACAACGACGACTTCACGGTCTGGACGCTGGTGGCGCGCGACGGCATCACGTTCCACGACGGCACGCCCTTCGACGGTGACGCCATCGCCGCCAACCTCGAGGCCGACAAGGCCAGCCCGCTCACCGGCAAGGCCTTCGCCTACATCGACACGATCGAGTCCGACGGCGACATGACCGTGACGGTCACCGCCAAGGGCCCGTGGGTCTCCTTCCCGGCCTTCCTCACCGGGCAGCTCGGCTACCAGGCCTCCCCCACCTGGTTGGACGCGGTCGAGGCCGGCACCGCCGACGCCGCCGAGCCCGTGGGCACCGGACCGTTCGTCTTCGAGTCCTACGACCCGGGCGGCACCTTCCGGGCCACCCGCAACGACGACTACTGGCGCACCGACGCCGAGGGCCGGGCGCTGCCCTACCTCGACGCGATCGAGTACGTGGTGCAGGAGCAGGACCAGACCCGGTTCAACTCCCTGATCTCGGGTGAGACCAACATCATGCACACCTCCAACGGCGACACCACCAACCGGCTCGCCGCCGAGGTCGACAACGGCACCATCGAGGTCGACCAGATCACCAACAACCTCGAGACCGGCTACGTCCTGTTGAACGTGGGCGACGACAGCCTGCCCACCAGCGACCTCCGCGTGCGCCAGGCGCTGGCCTACGGCTTCGACTACCAGACGCGCCTCGACGCCCGATCCGGCGGTGTGCCCGAGATCGCCAACGGCCCGTTCCCGCCGGGGACGCCGGGCTACCTCGAGGACACCGGCTTCCCGACCTTCGACCCCGACAAGGCCCGAGATCTCGTGGACGAGTACGAGGCCGAGAACGGTCCCATCGAGATCGCCTACAAGACGACGAACGACCAGTTCAACGTGGTCACCGCCCAGCTGTACCAGCAGTTCTGGGAGGCGATCGGCATCGACGTCACCATCGACCAGGTGGAGCAGGGCTCGTTCATCGGCCTCGCGCTCACCGGCGACTTCGAGGCGTTCGGCTGGCGCAACCACGCCGGCTTCGACCCCGATCAGCAGAACATCTGGTGGAACTCCGAGAACGCCGTGGCGCCGGGTGACTTCGGCCTGAACTTCGGCCGGATCCGTGACGACGTGATCGACGAGAACCTCGACATCATCCGCACCAACCCCGACCCCGACACCCGCACGGAGGCGGCCGAGGCCATCAACCGACGCTTCGCCGAGCAGGTCTACAACATCTGGTTCGAGTGGCCCATCTGGAGCATCGGGCACAGCCCCACCGTGCACAACGTGCTCGGCGGCATCACCGAGGAGGGCGATCCCGTCCTCGACGTCCTCGGCATCGGCGGCGCCCACCAGGTCAGCCAGATCTGGATCGACGAGTCCGGGAACTGAGGCCGGCGGCGGACCGGGGAGCAGACACGACGTGCGCTACGTAGGAGGCAAGTTGGTGCAGCTCGTGGCGGTGCTGTTGATCGTCACGTTCCTCACCTTCATGCTGATCAACCTGCTGCCGGGCGGCCCCGAAGCAGCCATCCTCGGCTTCGGGGCCGACCAGGAGTCGATCGCCGCGCTGCGGGCCGACCTCAACCTGGACGACCCCATCCCGGTCCGCTACGCCAGCTGGCTGGGCGACGCGGTGCAGGGTGACCTGGGTGAGTCCTACGTCAACGGCTCGTCGGTGTCGGAGCTGCTGGTCGACCGATTGCCGGTGACGCTGATGCTGATGGCCTATTCGATGCTGCTGGCCCTGGTGGTGGCGATACCGCTCGGGATCGCCACCGCCTACAAGGCCGACACCCGCTTCGACAAGATCACCGGCACCGTGGGGTTCGGCCTGTTGTCGGTCCCCAACTTCATCATGGCGACCATCCTCGTCTACGTGTTCGCGCTCACCCTCGACTGGTTCCCCGCGACGGTGAAGGAGGGCGACGAGGACCTCTACACGCTCTTCTTACCCGCGGTCTCGCTGGCGGTCGGGCAGGTCGCGGTGTTCATGCGCCTCCTGCGCACGGACATGATCGCCACGCTGCAGGAGGACTACATCGGGGTGGCCAAGGCCAAGGGCATGACCACCCGGCGCATCCTGTTCCGCCACGCCTTCCGACCGTCGAGCTTCTCGCTGCTCACCGTGGCCGCCATCACCATCGGCAACCTTATCGGCGGCACCGTCATCATCGAGCAGATCTTCGCGATCAACGGCATCGGCAAGCTGCTGGTGTTCTCGATCTTCCAGCGTGACTACCTGGTGGTGCAGGGGGTCGTGGTCGTGGTGGCCGCCGGCTTCGTCATCATCAACTTCGCGGTCGACCTGATCTACGCCCTCCTGGACCCGAGGATCCGCCATGCCCGCGCCATCGCGTAGACCGTACGACGCCCCGTCGCTCAGCGAGCGGCCCGGTGACGACCTGCTCACCGAGGCCCCCGGCGAGATCCGGTTCGACGCGGTCACCGCCGACGTCTCGGCCGACGAGGCCCGCGGCCAACTCGAGGTGCGCAAGCTCGGCATCGGGTTCTGGCTCGCGGTCACGTGGCTGGGCGTGCTGATCCTGCTGGCAGTGCTGGCGCCGTGGTTGCCGTTCGTGCAGGACCCCGCCAAGATCGACGCGCTGGCCCTGCGCCAACCCCCGGCCTGGGCGTCCGGGGGCAGCTGGAACGGCGCCCTGTCGCCGACGTTCCACCTCTTCGGCGGCGACGACCTCGGCCGCGACGTGTTCTCCCGGGTCATCTGGGGCGCCCGGGTGTCGTTGTTCGTCGGCGTCGCCGCGGTGACCCTCGGCTTCCTCCTCGGCGGCAGCATCGGCCTCACCGCCGGCTACTTCCGCGGCCGCTTCGAGAAGATCGTGATGTCGGCCATGGACATCATGTTGGCCTTCCCGGCGCTGATCCTCGC
This sequence comes from Acidimicrobiales bacterium, assembly GCA_044221555.1. Taxonomy (GTDB): domain Bacteria; phylum Actinomycetota; class Acidimicrobiia; order Acidimicrobiales; family DATDAH01; genus JAEUJM01. The sequence goes on along the minus strand of JBGAOY010000001.1, from coordinate 150,290 downwards.
CCTGGGCATCGTCACCTTCCTCAGCCCGCCCAACACGCAGGAGGCCAGCCTGCGCACGATCACACTCACGCTCACGATCCTGTCGATCCCCGCGCTGGCCCGCATCACGCGGGCCAGCACGCTGACGTTCTCGCAGCGCGAGTTCGTGCAGGCCTCGCGGACCCTCGGCGCCCGGAACGGCCGGATCATCCTGCGGGAGATCCTGCCCAACGTCGTGCCGCCGATGGTGTCGTTCTCGCTCATCGCCATCGCCATCGTGATCGTGGCCGAGGGTGCGCTCAGCTTCCTCGGCCTCAGCGTGTCGGCACCGACGGCCACCTGGGGGAACATGATCAACGAGGGTCGCACCGCGCTCGAGGAGGCCCCGCACATCGCGCTCATCCCCTGTGCGGTGATGTTCCTCACCCTGCTGGCGTTCAACTACGCGGGCGACCAACTCCGCCGACGCTTCGACGTGAAGGAAGTGCGCCTCTGATGGCCCGCAAGAAGGTGGTCCTCACCAGCCCCACCGCAGCGGGCGACAAGCTCGACGGCCCCCTGCTGGAGGTCGAGGACGTCCGCACCCACTTCCTCACCCCGGCGGGCACCGTGCGCGCCGTCGACGGCGTGAGCTTCACGCTCGATCGTGGCAAGACGCTCGGCGTCGTCGGTGAGTCAGGCTCGGGCAAGACCGTCCTGTCCCGCTCGCTGATGGGCCTGTTGCCGACGCGGAACGTGGTCCGCCTGGGCGCGATCCGCTACCAGGGCCACTCGATCTCCGACTACAACCAGCAGCAGATGCGCAGCATCTGGGGCACCGAGATGGGGATGATCTTCCAGGACCCCATGACCTCGCTCAACCCGGTGATGAAGGTCGGCAAGCAGATCACCGAGTCGCTGCGCTACCACCTCGACATGGACAAGGGCGAGGCCCGGGAGACCGCCATCGCGCTGCTCACGTCGGTGGGGATCCCGGAGCCGGCCCAGCGCGTCGACGAGTACCCCCACCAACTCTCGGGCGGCATGCGCCAGCGGGTGATGATCGCCGTGGCGCTGGCCTGTGGCCCCCGCCTGCTCTTCGCCGACGAGCCCACCACCGCCCTCGACGTGACGGTGCAGGCCCAGATCCTCGACCTGCTGAAGGCCCAACAGACCGAGCGCCACATGGCCATCATCCTGGTCACCCACGACCTCGGCGTCGTGGCCGGGCGCACGGACGAGATCGCGGTCATGTACGCCGGCAAGGTGGTCGAGAAGGCCCCGACACCGGTGCTGTTCCGCGAGATGCGCATGCCCTACACCGAGGCGTTGCTGAAGTCGATCCCCAAGCTCGAGGACGCCAGCCACACCCGCCTGCAGATCATCGGGGGCCGGCCCCCCAACCTGATCAACCCCCCCAAGGGATGCAACTTCAGCCCCCGCTGCCCGTACGCCCAGCCCCGCTGTTCCGAAGAGGAGCCACCGTTGCGCGACGGCGACACCCCCGGCCACCAATTCGCCTGCTGGTACCCGGTCGGCACCCCGGAGGGCCGCAAGGCGCTCGAGGACAACCTCGCGGCCGGCCAGTCGGCCGCCGCGCTCGCCGTCCAGACGGGCGCCGACCAGCCGGTGGGTGCCTGATGGCCGGTAGCGGCACCGCCCACCTGAGTGCCGACGACGACGCCCTGCTGCGGGTCGAGCACCTCGTCGTCGAGTTCCCGGTGGGGCGCACCGGGCTCAAGGTCAACGCCGTCACCGATGTGAGCCTCGACATCCGGCGGGGCGAGACGCTCGGGCTCGTCGGCGAGTCGGGGTGCGGCAAGTCCACCACCGGCCGGGCGATCATGCAGTTCCCGAAGCCCACCGCGGGCCGGGTGCTCTTCGACGGCACCGACCTCACCGAGTTGAGCGGCGAGGAACTGCGGCGTACCCGCACGCAGATGCAGATGATCTTCCAGGACCCGATCTCGTCGCTGAACCCGCGGCGCACGATCGGCGACATCGTGGGCGAGCCCCTCGAGATCTGGGCCCCGCGGGCCCGCGAGCGCCGGGCGATCTCCACCGCGGTCGCGGCCGTCATCGCCCTGGTCATCGGCGCGGTCAGCGCCGTGTACAGCGCCTTCGCGTTCCTCGGCAGCCTGTTGGCCGTCCTGTCCATCATCGCGTTGCCCGACCTGGCCGCGTTCGGTGCCTCGTCGGCGCTGCTGGGGATCCTCCTCGGCACCATCCTGGGCGCCTTCGGCATCTGGCTCCTGCGGGTCGGGGTGGGCCTCTGGCGTCGGGACGACTCGGCCCGCGACTCAGGACTGCTGTCGTTCGGCCTGCTGGTCGCGTTCCCCGCGCTGACGTTCGTCTTCCTGTTCCACGAGCCGGTGCTGCTGGCGATGGCCGCAGTGCCACTGCTGGCCATGGGCCTTCTCTACCTGCCCACCACGCGCGGCGACTTCCCCCGGACCGGGGAGGACGAGCGCCGCCGCGTGGCCGAGGTGCTCGACGCGGTCGGACTCGATCCCGACGTGGCCATGAGCAAGCGCCCGCACGAGTTCTCGGGCGGGCAGTGCCAGCGCATCGCCATCGCCAGGGCCGTCGTGCTCGAGCCGAAGGTGATCATCTGCGACGAGCCCGTGTCGGCCCTCGACGTGTCGGTGCAGGCTCAGATCCTCAACCTGCTCGAGGACATGAAGGACCGCTACCAGCTCACCCTGGTGTTCATCGCCCACGACCTGGCGGTCGTCAAGAACGTCAGCGACCGGGTCGCGGTGATGTACCTGGGCAAGCTCTGCGAGGTGGGCCGGCCCGACGACCTGTACCGCAGCCCCGCCCACCCGTACACCCAGGCGCTGCTGAACTCCATCCCCGTGCCCGACCCGACGGTCCAGCCCGACCCCGACGCCCGGCTCACCGGCGAGCTGCCCTCGCCGGTCCAGCCCCCCAGCGGTTGTCGTTTCCGCACCCGCTGCCCCCTCGCGCAGGACCGCTGCGCGCAGGAGGAGCCTCAGATGCGCCAGGTCGGCAAGGACCACTTCGTCGCCTGCCACTTCGCCCTCGAGGCCTCCGACAGGTCCTGAGCCACCGGCTCCCGTTCCGCCCCGTCCCTGATCCCCGCCGTCCGCACCGAGGAGACCCCCCTTCATGTCCACCCGCTCCGCCGTCCGCTCCTCCCGCCTCCTCGCCGCGGCTCTGGCCCTGGTCCTGGTGGCCGGCGCATGTGGCAGCGGCGGTGGCTCCTCGTCGGGCGGCGAGAGCTCCGCCGACACCGTGGCCATCGGCCAGACCGACCTGGAGCCCGACACCGCCGAGCCCCAGTACGGCGGCAGCGTGGTGTACGGCATCGAGGCCGACACCTCGAACCCGTGGGAGCCCCAGAAGGTGCTGTGCGCGCCCAGCTGCTCCGAGATCCTGCGGGCCGTGTACGACCCCATCGCCGAGATCGGCGAGGACGGCAGCGTGCAGCCCGTGCTCGCCGAGAGCATCGAGCACAACGACGACTTCACGGTGTGGACGGTGAAAGTGCGCGAGGGGATCACCTTCCACGACGGCACCCCGCTAACCGCCGAGGACCTCAAGATCAACTCCGACCGGGTGTCCACCAGCCCCACCCTGGCCATCGCCACCAAGGACCTCGACTCGACCGAGGTCGTGGACGAGTACACGATCCAGTACAACCTGAAGCGCCCGTGGACGGCGTTCGACTACGTGCTCACCACCCAGGTCGGGTTCGTCGCCTCGGGCGACTGGCTCGAGGCCACCGCCGCCGGCACCGCCCAGTCCGACGAGCCGGTCGGCACCGGGCCCTTCGTCTTCGATTCGTACACACCGGGCGGCAGCTTCGTGGCCACCGCCAACCCCGACTACTGGCGCACCGACGCCGAGGGCCGGAAGCTCCCCTACCTCGACCAGATCGAATTCAAGATCTTCGAGGACGTGCAGTCGCGCACCGCGGCCCTCGAGTCCGGCCAGATCGACCTCATGCACACGGCCAACTTCGACTCGATCGTCCAGCTCCGCGAGCAGGCCGATGCCGGCCAGATCAACCTGATCGAGAACTCGAACAACGCCGAGACCAACTACCTGATGCTGAACCAGGGTGACCCCGACTCGCCGTTGGCCGATGTCCGGGTGCGCAAGGCCATCGCCTTCGGCGTCGACTACGACACGGTGAACCGGGCCCGGTTCGCGGGGGCGGCGCGGATCGCGAACGGGCCGTTCCCTCCGGGCACGCCGGGCTACCTCGAGGACACCGGGTTCCCCACCTACGACCCCGACAAGGCGAGGGAGCTGGTCGACGAGTACGAGAACGAGAACGGGCCCATCGAGCTTGGCATCCGCACCACGTCGGACCAGTTCAACCTGCTGAGCGCCCAGCTGTTCCAGCAGTTCATGGGCGAGATCGGCATCGACGTCTCGGTCGACCAGCAGGAGCAGGGTGAGCTGGTGCTGTCGGCGGCCAAGGGCGAGTTCGACATCTTCCTCTACCGGAACCTGGCCACCCAGGACCCCGACCAGAACAACGTGTTCTGGGGCTCGGACACCTCGGCACCTGTCGGATCGCTGGCGATCAACTTCGGGCGCATCCAAGACCCGGTCATCGACCAGAACCTCGACATCATCCGTGAGAGCGACGACCCCGACGAGCGCACCGCGGCCGCCGAGGCCATCAACCGGCGCTTCGCCAAGAAGGTCTACAACGTGTGGCTCACCTGGGGTGAGTGGGCCATCGCCAGCCAGACCGACGTGCACCAGATCGCCACCGGCTACAACCTGCCCGACGGCGGCGAGAACCTGGGCATGCGCACCAGCATCCACCAGGTGGCCCAGATCTGGGTCGAGCAGTAGCAGGGCGCCCGAGTTCGGCTCCGTCGCCGGGAGGTGCCAACATGGCCCCATGGCCAACCCCCCCGCGATGGAGATCGACCTCGACGCCGTGTACCAGGTGGTGATCAGCACTCCCAAGGGTGAGATCACCATGGAGCTCGACCCCGCGCTCGCGCCCACCACCGTCAACCACTTCGTGGTCAATGCCCGCAACGGCTTCTACGACGGCCTCACCTTCCACCGGGTCGTTCCCGGGTTCGTCATCCAAGGTGGCGACCCCGACGGCCGCGGCACCGGTGGCCCCGGCTACCGGTTCGCCGACGAGCCGGTGAAGGGTGCGTACACCCTCGGGGCGGTGGCCATGGCCAACGCCGGCCCCGACACCAACGGCTCCCAGTTCTTCATCTGCATCGACGACTGCCAGCAGAAGCTCCAGCCGCTCTACAACCTCTTCGGCTACGTGGTCGACGGGATCGAGGTGGCCCAGGCCATCGCGGTGGGCGACACCATGGACTCGGTGTCGGTCACGCAGCGAGCGCGCGACTGAGAGCAGGCCTGCGGGCGCATCGTGGAATTCAACCTGGCGGCCCTGCACGAGGCCATCGCGGCGGTCGTGCCCGAGAGGGAGTGCATCGTGTTCCGCGACCGTCGGCTCACGTGGGCCGAGGTCAACGACCGCACGCGCCGCCTCGCCGCCGTACTCGTCGCGAACGGTGTCGGCCTCCGGGCCGATCCGGCAGCCGTCGAGCCCTGGGTCTCCCCGCACGACCAGGTGGCGCTGTACCTGCACAACGGCAACGAGTACCTCGAGGCCATGTTGGGGTCGTTCAAGGCACGCGCCGCGCCGTTCAACGTCAACTACCGCTACGTCGCCGAGGAGCTCGCCTACCTCTTGCGTGACGCCGGCACCGGCGCCGTGGTCTACCACGCATCGTTCGCCCCGACCCTGGCCGAGGTGCTGGGCCGCCTCGACCGACCGCCGCTGCTGTTGCAGGTGGAGGACGGGTCCGGCCACGACCTGCTGCCCGGCGCACTCGACTACGAGACCTCGCTGGCCGGCGCCGACCCGGACCTCGACGCCACGCTGGTGTCGTCGTGGTCACCCGACGACCGCTACCTGCTCTACACCGGCGGCACCACGGGGATGCCCAAGGGGGTGCTGTGGCGCCAGGGTGACTTCCTGCCGGCTGCGCTCGGTTTCCGCCGGCGCGACGGGTCGGAGCACCACGACCTCGGGGAGGCGATCGACGACGCCCGACCCGGGCGCGTGCGAGCGCTGCCCGCGGCGCCCTTCATGCACGGCGCCGCCCACTGGAACGCGCTGAGCGCCTGGTTGGCGGGCGGCACGGTCGTGGTCCAGGACGAGCCCCACCACCTCGACCCGGCCGACGTGTTCCGCACCTGTGAGCGTGAGCAGGTGACCTCCTTGCTCATCGTCGGCGATGCCTTCGCCCGGCCCCTCGCCGACGAGCTGCGCCGAACCGGCTACGACCTGTCGTCGCTTCGCTTCGTGCTGACGGGCGGGGCCGTCCTGAGCGCGTCGACGAAGGCCGAGCTCCTCGAGCTCGTGCCGGGCGTGACCATCGTCGACATCCTCGGGTCGTCCGAGTCGGGCCGCCAGGGCGTCACGTCGACCAATGCCGGGCACAGCACGTCCGCCGGCGCCGCGCAGGGGCGGTTCGCGCCCACCCCCAGCACGGCCATCGTCAGCGCTGATCTGCGCCACGTGCTGGATCGCGACTGCCACGACGAGGGGTGGCTGGCGCAGCGGGGCCGGGTGCCGCTCGGCTACCTGGGCGACCCCGCCAAGACGGCGGCGACCTTCCCCACCATCGAGGGCGAGCGCTTCGCCGTCCCCGGTGACCGCGCCCGCTACGACCAGGACGGCCTGATCGAGCTGCACGGGCGGGAGTCGGTCACCATCAACTCCGGCGGCGAGAAGATCTTCGCGGAGGAGGTGGAGCACGCCCTCAAGGCCCATCCCCAGGTGTTCGACGCAGTGGTGGTGGGTCGCCCGAGCGAGCGGTGGGGTCAGGAGGTGGTCGCCCTGGTGCGCCTGCGCCCGGGCGCCGACGTGGACGACGACGAGCTCCTGGCCACCTGTGGCCTCCACATCGCCCGGTACAAGCTGCCCAAGGCCATCCTGCGGCTCGACCACATCGAGCGCAGTCCCAGCGGCAAGGCGGACTACCGCTGGGCGCGCGACACGGCGGCCGGCGCCGAGGAGGGCCCGGCCCGCTGAGCCCCGACGAGCGGTCCCGCACCATCACCTTCGCCGAGCCCGTCGACCTCGTGCTCACGCTGGCACCCCTCCGGCGCGGCAAGTACGACCCGGCCACCCAGCTGGGATCCTCGGGGCTGTGGCGCGCCAGCCGCACCCCGGAGGGCCCGGCCACGCTGGCCGTGGTCGGCCGCGACGGGCCCAGTCGCACGCACAGCGCGTCGTTCGATGCGCGGGCGTGGGGGCCCGGCGCCGAGTGGGCGCTCGAGCACGCGCCCGCCCTGCTGGGCGCCGACGACCACCCCGAGGACTTCCACACCGACCACCCCCTCGTCGCCCGCCTCAACCGGCGCATGCCCGGCTTGCGCGTGAGCCGGGCGAACGCGGTGTTCGAGACGCTCGTCCCCACGGTGCTCGAGCAGAAGGTGACGGGCTTCGAGTCCCGGCGGGCCTACCGGCAACTGGTGGCCAAGCTCGGTGAGCCGGCGCCCGGACCCGCCGGGCTCACGCTGCCGCCCGACCCGGGCGCCATCGCGGGAACCCCCTACTACGAGCTCCACCTGCTCGGCGTCGAGCGCAACAGGGCCGACACCCTCCGGCGGGTCGCCGCCCGCGCCCACCGGCTCGAGTCGTTGCTGGCGCTTCCGTCCGCGCAGGCGCAACGCGAGCTCACCCAGATCAGGGGGATCGGCCCGTGGAGCGCCGGCGAGGTGGCCTTCATCGCGTTCGGCGACCCGGACGCGGTCAGCGTGGGCGATTACCACATCCCCCACCAGGTGGCCTGGGCCCTGGCCAGCGAGGAGCGGGCCACCGACGAGCGCATGCTCGAGCTGCTCGAGCCGTTCCGCGGCCACCGCGGGCGGGTCATCCGCCTGATCACGTCGGCCCGGCTGGGTCCCGAGCGCAAGGGCCCCCGCATGGGGCTCAACGACTTCCGCGAGCGCTGAGACAGTTATCCACAGGGTTGTGGCCCTAGCGATGCACAGGGGCCGCGTCGTAGCGTCGTGCCCGGAGGACGAGACGATGACCAGCTACGAGGTGACCCTCACCGACCGCACCGTCGAGCGGATCGACGGCGCCGACGCCTACCAGCAGGAAGGGCAGATGACCACCTTCTTCCGCCGTGACGGCGGTCGCCAGGTGGTCGACAGCTGGGCGACCCGGGTGGCCAGCTTCCGCACCTCCGAGATCCTGATCATCCGTCGGGCCGTCGCCGAGCCCGCGGCCTGACGCCGTCGGCGGCACCGCCGCTGCGGTCTCGTCCGGAGGTGGCCGTGGTAGGTTCACCCGGCCCCGCACGCTCCGGGGGCCCGCTCCCTGATGACCCCCACCGCCACCGAGACCGACGCTCCCGTGACGACCCCTACCGAGGCGGTCACCCCTGACCGGGCCGGTCCCGACGACCGCAAGCGCTGGCGGCTCGCGCTCCTGAAGGGCGGCATCGCCTACGTGGCCTCGCGCCTGATGGTGATCGCCGGCAGCGGCATCGTGGCCGCCCAGCGAGGCGTCGACGCCAACGTCAACAACATCCCCCGTCCCGAGGGGGCCAGCACGTTCATCGTCCAGGTGCTCGACTCCTGGGACGGCAACTGGTACATGGAGATCGTCCGGCGGGGGTACCCGCAGTCGATCCCCCGCCCGATCACCTACCACCAGGTGGAGGCGCGCGCCGCCTTCTTCCCCCTGTACCCGATGCTCGTCGGCGCCTTCGACCGTGTGCTGCCGGGCAGCGAGGTGTTCGCGGGCATCTTCGTGAACGCCCTGCTCGGCGCGCTGGCCGTCTACATGGTGGGCCTCCTGGCCCGCGAGGTGTTCGGCATCCGGCCCGCCGAGCGCACCATGATCCTGATGGCGGTCTTCCCGGGCAGCTTCGTGCTCAGCTTCGCCTACAGCGAGGCGATGCTCATCTTCCTGGCCGCCGGTTGCCTGCTGGCGCTCTACCGGCGGCAGTGGCTGATCGCCGGCCTGGTGGCCGCGCTGGCCACCGCCACCCGCCCCAACGGGGTGGCCGTGGCCGCCGCCTGTGGCGTCGCCGCCCTGATGGCCATCTGGCAGCGCAGGGAGTGGCGCGCCCTGATCGCCCCCGCCTTGGCACCCCTCGGGTTCATCGCCTTCCAGTGGTACCTGCGAGTCCACACCGACGAGCCGTGGGCCTGGTTCCGGGTGCAGACCGAGGCGTGGGCCGAGGGCACCAGCTTCGGCGCCACGGCGGTCCAGGACACGTTCGGCTTCCTCACCCATCCGCTGAACTCGCCCACCGACGTGCTCACCAGCGCGTCGCTCTTCGCCATGTTCGCCCTGCTGTGGTGCGGCTGGAAGAAGCGGCTGCCCTGGCCGATGGTGGCCTACGTCGCGGTCGTGCTGGCCCTGATGCTCATCCCCGCGACCGTGACGGCCCGACCCCGGTTCGTGTACACGGCCTTCCCGCTCTTCATGGCCGCCGGTGCGTGGTGGCCGGACGACGACGCCAACAGCTGGTCCCGTGACGGCTGGACGCTGCTGCTGGCACTCTGCGGTGCCGGTCTGGTCACGCTCACCGCGCTGTACGGGGTGTACGGCGCGATCCCGTGACCGGGCGCCGCCGGCTCGCCAACGTCGCCTCCCGCCGGTCACGCAACGCCCTCGAACTGGCCCTGCTGGCCGCGCTCGCCTACGTCCCTGCCCTCACCGCGGCGGCGGGTCGTCTCCCGGCCGACACCAAGCTGTACCTGTACCTCGACCCGGGCCGTCAGATGGCCGATGCCCTGTGGTCGTTCGACACCCGGCAGTTCGCCGGCTGGGTGCCCCACCAGATCATCGGCTACCTGTGGCCCAGCGGACCGTGGTTCTGGGTCTTCGATCGCCTGGGCGTGCCCGACTGGGTGGCCCACCGCCTCTGGCTCGGCACCATCTTGTTCCTCGCCGGCGCGGGCCTGCGCTGGGCGGCCCGGCGGCTGGGGCTCGCCGGAGGGGCGGCGCTGGTCGCGGCCGTCGTCTACCAGCTGTCGCCGTACGTGCTCGCCTACCTGTCGCGGACGTCGGTGCTGCTGCTCCCCTGGGCCGCGTTGGGCTGGCTGGTGGGCCTCACGATCGGCGCGGCCACCCGAACGCCCGCCACGCGTGCACCGGGGCGCGACGCCGCCCTGTTCGCCCTGGTCGTCGCCACCGTGGGTGGCATCAACGCCACCGCCCTGTTGATGGTGGCGCCGGTCCCGCTCCTCTGGCTGCTCGATGCCGCGGCGCGCGACGTCATCAGCTGGCGGCGGGCGGCGCGCACCGTCCTGACGCTCGGCGGGCTGTCGCTCGCGGTCTCGCTCTGGTGGATGACCGCGCTCGCGGTCCAGGCCCGCTACGGCGCGGCGGCGCTGTCGTTCAGCGAGACGCTCGAGGCCGTGAGCTCCACCGCGGTGGGAAGCGAGGTGCTGCGGGGGCTCGGCTACTGGCTCTTCTACGTGGGCGACCCCGTCACGGCGGCTACCACCGCCTCACGCGCCTACCAGGAGCAGCCCCTCCTCATCGCCGCCGGCTTCCTGCTCGTGCTCGGCGGCGTCGCCGGCCTGGTGCTCGTGCGGTGGGCCCATCGGCGCTTCGCCGCGCTCTGCCTCGCGGCCGGCGTGATCCTGGCGGTCGGCGCCTACCCGATCGACGACCCGTCACCGCTCGGCGCCACCCTGGCCGGGTCGTCGCGCTCGACCCTCGTGCTGGCCCTGCGCAGCAGCACGCGGGCGGTGCCGATGGTGGTGTTCGGACTGGCCCTGGGCATCGGCGCCCTCGTCACCTCGCTGCACCGCTGGCGGCCCCGGGTCGCCACCTTCGCGGCGGTCGGCGTGGTGCTGATCGCGCTGGCCAACCTGCCCGCCGCCTGGACCGGTGGCTTCGTCGACCCCGACCTCGACCGCCCCGAGTCGCTCCCCACCTGGTGGACCGAGGTGGGTCGCGACCTCGACGCCCTGCCCTCGGGCTACCGGGTCCTGCAGGTCCCCGGGATGGAGTTCTCGACCTATCGCTGGGGTCACACCGTCGACCCGGTGCTACCGGGGATCACCAATCGCCCGCTGGTCACCCGCGACCTGCTGCCACTGGGCAGCCCCGCGGCCATGGACACGCTCTACGCGCTCGACGACCGCTTCCAGGCCGGCGTCGCCGAGCCCGACGCGGTGGCCCCCATCGCCCGGCTCCTCGGGGCCGACACCGTGCTCGTCGCACCCGAGGTCGCCTTCGAGCGCTACCAGACACCGCGACCCGAGCCCACCTGGGACCTGTTCCGCAGGGGTGCCGACGGCCTCGGCGACCCCCGCGCCTACGGCACGCCCGCACCGAACCTCCCGCCCGCGGACGTGCCCGCGGCCGCCATGGTGGACGAGCGAGCGCTGGCCCTCGACGACATCGGCGAGGCGGTCCCTCCCGTGGTCCTGGTGCCCGTCGAGGACCCGCGACCCATCGTGCGGGCCGGCGGGCGGGTGGTGTTGCTGTCGGGCAGCGGAGACGGCACCGTCGACGCCGCCGCCGCCGGTCTGATCGACGGCTCCGAGACGATCCGGTACCCGGCGGCCACCGGCGACGTGGCCGACGCCGTGGCCACCTCTGACCTGAACGTGGTCACCGACACCAACCGTGTCCGGGCGCGGCAGTGGCGCGGCAGCCAGGACGTGTGGGGGTTCACCGAGGACGGCCGCCACGCCGGGTTGCTCGACGACGACCCAGCCGATCACCGCCTCGACGTGTTCCCCGACCAGACCGACGACGACGTCACGGTGGCGGTGGCCGACGGGCCGGTGCGGGCCACCGCCAGCGCCTACGGAGAGCCCAACGCCTACCGTCCCGAAGCACGGGCCGCGATGGCGGTCGACGGCGACCCGCGCACCTCGTGGGTGGTCGCCGACCGGGCCGAGCCGGTGGGGCAGCGCCTGCGCATCGACGCGGAGCAGCCGGTCGATGCCATCTCCGTGCTGCAGGACCAGGCGCCGCGGGCCAATCGGTGGATCACCGAGGTGCGCCTCACCACCTCGTCGGGGGAGGACCGCACCATCGCACTCACGGAGTCCTCGAGGACGGGCGAGGGCCAGCCCGTCGACCTCGGGGCACCGGCCGACTGGTGGCAACTGGAGATCACCGCCACCAACGTGCCCCGCGCCGCCGCGTATCCCGGCCAGTCACCCGTCGGCTTCGCCGAGGTGAGCACCGCGCTGGGCCCGAGCCGCGAGGTCGTGGTGCTCCCCACCGACGTGCTCTCCCACGTCGGCAGCGAGACCCCCACGGCGATCGTGCTCACCCGGCTGCGCGCCGACCCGCTGAACCGCTGGCGGCACGACCCCGAGGCGTCGCTCGTGCGCTCGTTCACCCTCGACAGCCCCCAGGAGCTGTCGCTGGCACCCACGGGCCGCCTCGACCGGCGGGCCTCCGACGCGGTGCTCGCCGCGCTCTTCGAGGTCGACACCGCGGAGTCCAGTGAGCACCTCGCGGGTGACCCGGCCGCGGGCGGCTGGGCCGCGGTCGACGGGGATCCCGCCACGGCCTGGCTCACGCCCTTCGGGGAGGGCGCCGGCGCGCGCCTGACCGTCCCGGTGGACGACGGCGCCCGGTTGGGGCCGCTCGCCGTCCGGGTCGCCACCGGACCGCACCTGGCCCGGGTCACGGCCTTCGACGTGGCCCGGGGCGACCGTCGTGTCGCCGTCCAGGTCGACCCCGACGAAGCGGTCCAGACGGTGGACCTCGCCGCGCTGGCGGGGGCCAGTGGCCCGCTCACGCTCACCATCACGGCCACCGACGGCGCCACCACGGTCGATCGCCGCTACGGCGAGGTCACCCTGCTGCCCGCCGGCATCGCCGAGGTCGCCGGACGGGGCCTGGCCGGCGAGCCCCTCCCGGATTCCCTCGACTCGGGGTGTCGCGCCGACCTGCTCGAGGTGGACGGCGAGGCCGTCCCGCTGCGCTTCTCTGGGAGCACCGCAGCCGCGCTGGCCGGCGACACGCTGACGGTCGAGCGCTGCGGCGACCACGCCGATCGGCCCCTCGACCTCGACGGCGGCCGGCACCGGGTGGTCGCGGCGGCGGGGGCCGACACCGGGCTCGACCTCGATCGGCTCGTGCTCACCAACGCCGCGGCCGAGGAGGTGCTGGCATCGACTGCGCCGGCGCCGCCCGAGGTCACCGTCCACGGCGGGCGCGACCACCAGACCGTGACCGTGGGGCCGTGCCCCGACGGGTGCTGGCTCGATCAGGGTGTGGGCTGGAACCCGGGGTGGTCGGCCACCGTGGACGGTCGGTCGCTGGGCGACCCCGAGGCCATCAGCGGCGGGATGAACGGGTGGTTCCTGGATCCGTCGCCCACCGCCACCACCGTCGACCTGCGCTGGCGACCCCAGCGCTGGACGTGGGTGGGCCTGGCGCTCTCGATGGTCGCGGTCCTTGCCTGCATCGCGCTCGCCGTGCTCGACCGGCGCCGCCGAACCGACGCCCACCCCGTGAGCGGCGCCACCGTCCTCGCCGCCCCCTGGCGGGTCGATGATCGGCGCCACCACGTCGTGTGGGTCGCCGCTGGGGTGGCGGCCGCGTTGCTGGTCGCGCCCGTGTGGGGCGTCGTGGCCGTCGCGGTGTCGCTGCCCCTCGTGCTGGCCCGACGCTCCACGCTGGCGGGCCTGGCGGGCCTGGCCGGTCTCGGCCTCGTGACCGCGGCGATCGTCGTGCGCCAGGCGATCCAGCACAACCCGGCCGGCTTCGGGTGGGTCGACACCGTCTCCGCGGCCCACCGGCCGACGCTGGCGATGCTGGCACTCGTGGTCGCCGCTACCCTCCCCAGGTCCGCGCCCGAGCCAGGAGGCGAGGCGGGTTGAGCGACCGGCCATCGAGCAGCACCGACGTCGGCGAGCCCGAACCCGCACGCGTCCCCGATCCGGGCCCCTCGGCGACGGCCCCGGCCCCGGCCGAGCGGGCCACGTTCTTCCGCCGGCTCGCCCTCATCGCCCTGGGCGCCCTGGCCCTGCGGATCGCGTACATCCTGGTGTTCAAGCGCGACGAGCCGGCCATCGGCGACGCCATCTACTACAGCAACCAGGCCATCCGGCTGGCCGAGGGCCGGGGGTTCGTGCACCCCTTCGCCGGCGGCCCCGCTGCCGATCACCCACCGCTGACCGCGCTGGCCATGGCCCCGGTGGTGCTGATCTTCGGCAAGGGCCTGCTGGTGCAACGCCTGGCCATGGCCCTCATCGGCTCCCTCACGGTGGCCGCCATCGGCGTGCTCGGCCGCACCGTCACCGCCAGCAGCCGGGTGGGGCTGATCGCCGCGGGCCTGGCCGCGGTCTATCCCAACCTGTGGCTGAACGACGGCGTGGTGATGTCCGAGTCGCTGGCCACCCTCCTCCTGGTCGCGGTGTTCCTGGCCCTCTACCGGTTCCAGGGCCGCTACACCGCCCGCCACCTCGCCCTCATCGGGGCCCTGTGCGGGCTGGCCATCCTCGCCCGGGCCGAGTCGGCCTTCCTGCTGCCGCTGGTGGTGCTGCCCACCGTGTGGTTCGCCGGCGACCGGCCGTGGTGGGAGCGCCTGGGCGTGGTGGCGGTCGCCGGGGTCACCGCGGTGGCGGTGGTGGTGCCGTGGACGGCCTACAACCTGACCCGGTTCGAGAGGCCCGTGCTGCTGTCCACCAACGACGGACTCACCATCCTCGGGGCCAATTGCGACACCACTTACTACGGCGACGGGGTGGGGCTCTGGTCGTTCGCCTGCCCGTTCACGGTGCCCCTGCCCGCGCCACCGCCGGTTCCCGAAGGCTGCCACCTGCGGCCCGACGACCCCTGGTCGTGCGCCGACCAGTCGGAGATCTCGGCGGTGTACCGCACCGCCGGCATCGACTACATCCGCACCCACAAGACCCGGTTCCCCGTCGTCGCCGCGGCCCGCGTCGGTCGCATCTGGGGGGTGTACGCGCCGGGGCAGATGGTGGGGTACTCCGAGGGAGACCTGCAGACCACCGGCGAAGGGCGCGAGGGATGGGCCTCGTGGTGGGGCTACGTCATGTGGTGGGCGATGGTGCCCCTCGCCGTCTACGGCGCCGTGCTGCTGCGCCGCCGCCGGGTGATGGTGCTGCCGCTGGTGATGACCGCGGCCGTGATCACCGTCACCGCGGTCGCGTTCTACGGCCTCATCCGCTTCCGCATCCCGGCCGAGATCGCGGTCGTCGTCCTGGCCGCGGCGGCCGTCGATGGGCTGTTGCGGCGCCGTTCTCGTACCCTGGCCCCGTCATGACCAGCGAGGGGCCGGGCCGGCTGCTGTTCATCATCCCGGCCTACAACGAGGAGGAGGCGCTCCCGGGCGTCCTGGTCGAGTTGGCCGATGCCTACCCCGACGCCGATGTGGTGGTCATCGACGACGGCTCGGCCGACGGCACCGCGGACGCGGCGCGGGCCGGCGGGGCGGTGGTGCTGCAACTCCCGTACAACCTGGGCATCGGGGGTGCGCTGCGGACGGGGTTCCGCTACGCCGTGCGCCACGGCTACCAGCGGGCCGTGCAATTCGACGCCGACGGCCAGCACCATCCCGACGAGGTGCCCGGCCTGCTGGCCGCGCTCGACGCCGGCGCCGAGATGGCCGTGGGCAGCCGCTTCTCCGACGGCCAGCCGGGCTACCGGGTGGGTCGGTTGCGCAAGGCGGCCATGGGGGTGCTGACCGTCACCATGCGCCGGATGGCCGGTCAGCACTTCAGCGACACCAGCTCGGGGTTCCGGGCGTTCTCGCGCCCGGTCCTCGAGTTCTTCGCCGAGACCTACCCCGCCGAGTACATGGAGTCGGTGGAGGCCCTGCTGTCGGCCTGCCGGGCCGGCTTCCGGGTGGTCGAGGTGCCGGTGACCATGCGCAACCGAGAGCTCGGTGCGCCCTCGAACCGCACCTGGCGGCTCGTCTACCACTACCTGCGCCTCTTCGTGGTGCTGGTGGCGGCGGCGCCCCGCGCCAAGGTGGCCGCGGCGCCCGATGGCACCGACGATCGAGCGGCCGCCACTCCCCCGGCCCAGGACGCCTCGTGACCGCCCTCGTGGGCCTGGCTGCCCGCCTCGACGTGGCCGCCCGTGGGGCCGGCGGTCGCGGCGGCACCCAGCCGGTCGACGACGTGCACGCCATGAGCGTCGGCGGGCGGATCCTGGTCGCAGTCCTCACCGCGTTGACGCTGCTCTTCCTGCTCCGCCTCGTGCGCCGGGGCCACCTGCGGGGCAAGTACGCGCTGCTGTGGCTCGGCGTCGGCGCCGCGATGGTGGGCTTCGCCATCTATCCGGACATCCTCGTGCCCATCAGCGAGACGCTGGGGATCAGCTACGAGCCTGCCATCATCTTCCTGGCCGCCATCGCCTTCCTGTTCCTCGTCATCGTGCACTTCTCCTACGAGCTCTCACGGCTCGAGGACCGCACCCGAACCCTCGCCGAGGAACTGGCCCTGCTGCGGGCCGACGCCCTCGAGCCCGACCCGCGTCACGAGGACCCGCCGGACTGAACCGCCCCGAGCCGACCGCGACGTGCCCGTGCGTGCCGAGGATGGCGGAACGCCCGCACGGGAAGGGGACGCTGGGCCCATCGGCGGCGCCCACGACCGTTGTTCCCCACGGTCGGTGGCGCAATCGGGGGCGCCAACGCCTGCGCTCCCGTTCTCGAGGCACCAGCTGGCGGAACCCGGGGGCCAATGCCTCGAGAATGGACAGACCAGTGGCGTTGACCACGGACGGGTTCGAGCGCGCGTGCCGAGTGCGCTAGTCCTCGTCGGGCGGGCGGGGGACGGCGCGGGCCTCGACGATGAGACCGTCGGCGACGAACGGTGCCCAGAGGCGGCCGATCGAGCGCTCGAGGAACAGCACGAAGCGACCGGCGAGCCCCAGCACCAGGGCCGACACCCCGCGGGCGGGCGCCTGCTTCACCGCCGGCACGTAGGTGGCCGTGCGCACGTGCTCCCACCCGTGGCGGCGCATGAGGTTGGTGAGCGTGCGCCAGCTGAACAGGATCACGTGGTCGGGGTGGTTGATCTCGGCACCGGCCATGGCTGCGAAGCCGTTGAGGAGCCCCGAGGCGTTGGGCGTGGTGAGCACCAGGGTGCCGCCGGGTGCCAGCAGGCCGTGGAGGCCGTCGAGGAACGAGCCGGGGTCGTCGAGGTGCTCGATCACCTCGCCGGCGATCACCAGGTCGCCCCGCTCGATGCCGAGCGACGCCATCAGGTCCGGCCGGCGGCCGTCGGCCACGTAGGCCTCGTAGCCGCGCGCCCGGGCCCGCTCCACCCCGGCCTCGTCCACGTCGATACCGACGAGCGAGGCGGCCGCGGCGGCGAGGTGCTCGTGCAGCCAGGTGCCCGCCTCGCTCTGCATCTCCTCGTAGCCGGAGTCGACGAAGCCCACGTGGACCACGCGCCGGCCCCGGGCCAGGCCGCTGAGGTAGGCGA
This sequence comes from Acidimicrobiales bacterium, assembly GCA_044221555.1. Lineage (GTDB taxonomy): Bacteria > Actinomycetota > Acidimicrobiia > Acidimicrobiales > DATDAH01 > JAEUJM01. Next base: position 132,905 of record JBGAOY010000001.1, on the reverse strand, counting down.
TGCGGTCCACCACCCGCGCGTCGGGCAGCGTGTGCACCATCTCGAGCTGCGCCCCTGCCTTCGCGTCGCCCACGGCGCCGCCCCTTCGGGATCCGTGTCCAGCACTCATCGCCGCGGGTCTCCGCGGCGCGTACTCATCATGTTCATGACACTCCTGGGAGGACGTGGGCGCCGACGGGGTCGGCGGTGTGCAGCAGCTCCCGCAGGGGCGGGCCGGCCCCGTCGGCGAACAGGTGGTCGAGCTTGTCGAACATGCCTCGGCGGCCGATCCACAGGAGGCGGCTGCCGAGGCGGCCGGTTCCGGGGACGACCCAGAACGCCTCGTCGGTGTCGAAGTCGTACGGGTGGCAGTAGGTGAGCGGCGCCGGTCCGCCACCGTTGATCCGCCAGGTGAGCCGGACCAGCGGCCACGGCAGCAGCCGCAGGTACACGCCCCCCATGTACGGCGCGGCCAGGGGGCCGACGCGCGCGATCGGGCACGGCAGCTCGACCAGCCCGCTCGGCCACGTGAACGGATCCCGCGGCAGGCCAGGGAAGCCGTGCAGGGGGCTCCGAGCGGGCAGCACGCTGGACGAGTAGGTGAAGCCCAGGTCGGCCAACTCGTCGGTGACCCACACCGTCTCCCGGACCAGCGAGAACGTCGGGGCCCGGTAGCCCACGACCGCTTCGCCCGTCAGGTCCTCGAGCAGCGCCTTGCCCCGTCGGGTCTCGTCCACGAACCGGTCGCGGCCCAACTCGGTGAGTGGGGTGTGGTCCCACGAGTGCAGGCCGACCTCGTGACCGAGGGCCACCGCCTCGGTGACCAGATCGGGGTTGGCCACCGCGGTGGTGCCCACGACGAAGATCGTGCCCCGGATCCCCCGCTCGGCCAGCCACTCGTACACCATGCGGGTCACCCGCGGGTACGCGACATCGTCGGCGGGCACCGGCTGGTGCGGCTCCACGTCGAAGCTGAAGGTGACGGGAGCCCGCCGGCCGGCAGACCCCTCGCCCGGGTGCTCAGTAGGCATCGAAGTCGAGGAACTCGTAGGTGTCGAGGGCGAAGGTCTCCTGGGGGACCTCGTCGCTCAGGCTGCGGAACAACAGGTTGAGCGGCGCCGGTTGGAGGCGCCGGGGCGGGCGCACCCCCCGCACCCGCACGTGGGCGTTGAACCCTGCGTACACGGCGGCCGGCGCCCGGTGGAACCGGCACGCCGCCGCCACCGCGCCGCTGGACGCCACCGTCTGGCCGACCGCCAGCGCGGTGCGGGGCAGGAACTTCACGATGACCGCGAAGGGGACTCCCAGGAAGCGGTGCTCGACCGACACCGCGAAGAGATCGTCGCTGACGTGCACCGCGTAGCCGGCCCGGGGCTGCGACAGGCGCCACCGGAGCTGGTCGGGCGTCCACGCCTGGGTCCAGCCCGAGGCCGCGGGACGGTCGATGTCGGCCGCGATGGCTGCGAACTCGTCGGAGGCCAGCCACTCGGCGTCGACGGCGCGGCTCTCGTAGGCCTTGGCCGACCCGACGGGCGCGAGCACCCGCACGGGCAGTGGGCCCAGGAACCGGTAGCCCAGGTACTTCAGGGCGCCGGGGGTCGACTTCTCGTTGGGGACCGCCAGGATGCCCTTGGCTCCCTGCAGACGGGCCCGCTCGTAGATGCGGTGGCCGATCTGCACGAAGTAGCCCTTGCGCTGCGCACCGCTGCGGGTGACGGCGTTCAGCGAGAAGTACACGGGAGCGGGGCCGCCGGCGTTGCGCCAGCACTGCGGGATGAGGGCGTAGTGGGCCATGCGGCGGCCGTCCTCGTCGATGCCCTCGTACACACCGCCGCCCTCGGGGTTCTCGTCGTAGAGCCAGGCCAGGTAGTCGGGGCCGTCGAAGCGCTTGTCCGGCAACTCGGCGTTGAGCAGCTCCGTGTTCAGGACGTGCTGATCCGCCGCGCCGTCCGCGGCGTCGGTCCTGCCGTCGGCTTCGTCGGTCATGGGTCCACCTCGATCATCCCGGCCCCATCTTGGCCCGTAGCGGGCCGCAGACGGGCAACGAGCGCGGCCACGCCCACGCCGGCCAGCACCACCAGGGCCACATCGGCGGGGATGCGGTAGCGGGTGGTGCCGAAGGCCAGGGCCGCGGTGACCGTGATCAGCAGCATGGGCGCGACCAGCGGGATCAGGGTGATGCGACGCCGGTGCAGCGCAACCGCCCCGACGACGGCGAGGGGCAGCAGCAGGTAGTACATCACCAGTCCCGCCTGCGAGGCCCGCTCACCCCGCCCCTCGAGGGTGTCGTTGAACCGGACGTTCTGCGCCGGGCGGAACACGTCCCACATGCGGCCCACCCGGGCGGCCATCACCACCGGGAGGCGCGAGCGGTGGTCGGCGATGTAGGCGGTGGCCTGGTCGCGGGCGATGAGCTCGCGCTCGGACTCGTCGTAGACGTGGCGGTCCTGCACCGACGCCTCCACCCGGGCGAACTGCTCGGGATCGGCGAAGCAGCCCGGGTCGAACCCCAGCCGGGCGCACATGCGGCGCTGGGTGGCCGCCGGCACCGTGGCCAGGTCGAAGCACTCGCCGTAGTAGCCCAGGCCGGCGCCGTAGTAGGTCTGGTCGCAGCTGGCGGTGTTGAGCACCGCCCCCGCGCCGGTGGACACGTAGACCGGCTCGTCGAACCGGGAGAGGTTCCACAGCACCCACGGCGCCACCAGCAGCCCTGCGGCCAGGGCGCTGACCACCACCCGCACGAGCCGGTCGCGCGGTCGCAGGCTGCGGGCGACCCAGGCCAGCGGCACCACCAGGAACAGCCCGAGCAGGGCCGACTCCGCCCGGGTGAGCGTGGCCAGGCCCACCGCCAGCCCGAGCCACGCGGCGTTGGCGACCGACGGCGCGCGCCAGAACCGGTAGCCCACCAGGATGGTGAGCGCGGCGACCCCGGCGAACAGCGACTCGGTCTGCAGCAGCAGGTCGTTCACCCAGAACATGGGGTACACCGCAGCCACGGCTGCGGCGGCCAGGCCGGCGCGGTGCCCCGCGAGGCGGCTCGCGGCCGCGGCGATCAGCAGCACCGCGGCCACGCCCACCACGCCCGAGACCAGGCGGTGGGCGGTGACGCTGCTCATCCCGAACCAGGAGACGACACCGAGCAGCAGCGGGTACAGCGGCGGCTTCTGGGCGCTGGCCACCGACTCGCCCGTGGATCGCAGCCAGAGGGGGTCGACGAACCAGTGACCCTCGGCGATGAACTTGCCCTGCAGGTGGACGTAGAGCGGGTCGTTGATGCCGCCGAGGATGGCCACGCAGCCTGCCGGGCCGCGTCCGTCGGGCCCGCACTCGGGCCGGACCACGAGGATCTCGACCCAGCGGATCGCGAGGGCGACGAGGGCGATGACCGCCAGGCCCACCTGGTACCGCCCGGGCCGCCACCGCGACCGTCCCGGCGGGTCCTCGGTGGCGACCGGAGGGTCGATGGCGGTCGCCGGCTCGACCGGGGCGGTCACCGGTCGGCGGTCGCGGGCACCGGTGACGACACCTCGCCCGGGCTCCCCGCATCCGCGGGCCGGGGCTCCTCGTCCGCACCCGTCCCCGCGGGGCTCGGGGGCGACGCGGGGCCGTCGGGCGCTGCGGGGCCGGCCTCGGTGGCGTCGACGCCCCTGCGCCCCGGGTCGCGCCGGCGCCGCCACCAGGCGTCGAGGGCCACCCCGGCGAGGATGGTGAGGATCAGGTCGACGGGCGTGCGGTACCGGGTGACGCCGAACGACGCCGCCGCGGTGAACGTGACCATGGCCGCCAGTCCCACGAACGGCACGATCGTCACCTTGCGCCTGGCGAGCACCACCAGCCCGGCCACCGACAGGCCCAGGAGCCCGTAGTACATGGCCAGCCCGGTCCGTACCGGCACCGCGCCGCGCCGCTCGAAGAGGATGTCGAGGTTGGCGCCCTGGATCGGGGCGTAGACGCTCCACATGCGGCCGATGCGGGCCGCGACCACCACGGGAAGGCGCCCCTTGTGGTCGGCCATGTACTCGGTGGCCAGCTCGCGATGGGCGGCGTCGACCACCGACTCGTCCCCGTCGGGGAAGTCCTTCAGGGTGCAGCTGTCGTCCCAGTAGCCCAACTTGTCGCCGTAGTAGGTGGCGTCGCAGTTGCCGTAGGCCATGACCCGCCCGGTGCCCGACGCCAGGTACACCGGCTCGGTGAAGCGGCCGAGGTTGTGCGCCACCCACGGCGCCATCAACGCGAGCGCCACCACGCCGACCACGGCCGCCGTGCCCGCCTTGCGAGCCCACGAGATCCCCGGCAGCACCACGGCGAGGGGCAGCACCACGAACGCCAGCAGCGTGAGGCCCTCCGAGCGCGTCAGCGTGGCCGCAGCCACCGCGACGCCCAGCCAGGCGGCGTTGGCGTAGGTGGGTCGCCGCCAGAGGCGGTAGCAGAGCAGCAGGACCACGCCCACGAACACCGTGTAGAGCGACTCGGCCAGGATCAGGCCGTCGTTGATCCACAGGTTCGGGTAGACCGCGGCCAGGAAGGCGGCGACGAGCCCCGCCCGGCGGCCCGCCACCTGGCGACCCACCAGGCCGACGAACCCGACCGCGAGCGCCCCCAGCACGCATCCGGCGATGCGCTGTTCCAGCGTGGTCTCGAAGCCCAGCTCGGCCACGGCGGCCAGGTACACGAGGTACCCCGGCGGGTGGCCGGCCGAGGGCTCGAGCACGCCCTTCTCGCGGCACAGGGCCACCGCCTGGTCGTTGCCCATGCCCGGCTCGCGCACCGAGTCGAGGCAGGCGAACGGGTCGTAGAGGTCACCGTGGTCGGCCAGGAGGAGGCTCTGGGTGTGGTACCAGTTGTTGTCGTCGAGGCCGAGCGGCAGGTGCTGGTACCCCGCCATCGTGGCCACCACCCGCAGCGCGAACGCGAGTCCGACGACGGCCACCAACAGGGCGGGAAAGGACCGCAGGCGTTGGGGCACGGCGCGCCATCCTACTCAGGCCCGGGGAGTACGATGCGGTGCCCCGGCGACGGCGGCAGGGCCCGGTTCCCCGCCTGGCCCTCGCCCGTCCGCACCCCCCGACGGAGTCGACGCATCCTCTGCCCGCACGCGTGCCCGATCCTGCCATGAGCGCCCCGACCACAACGGACGGGGACACCCCGTCGCGCCCGGCGACGCCGGCCATCGAGCGGGGCCGGCACACCGCCCGGGCTCGGCTGGTGGGCGCCGTGCCCTTCCTGGTGCTGGCCGCCGCCACCTACCTGCCGCTGCTGCTCACCCGGCCGGGCCAGGTGGGCGCCGACACCAAGACCTACCTGTACCTCGACCCGGGTCGGCTGCTCCACGACGCGCCGTTCCTCTGGGACCCGGGCATCGGCCTCGGCACCGTCACCCACCAGAACATCGGCTACCTGTGGCCGATGGGGCCCTTCTACTGGACCCTCGACGCCCTCGGCCTGCCCGACTGGGTCGCCCAGCGCCTGTGGCTGGCCACCGTGCTCTTCGCGGCCGGCGCGGGTGTGCTGTACCTGCTGCGCACCCTGCGGTGGGACGTCGTCCCCGCCCGCCGCTCACCCGGCGGCCACGTCCGGACGTGGTGGGACCTCGGCATGGTCGTGGCCGCCCTGTCCTACGCCCTCAGCCCCTACCTGCTCGCCTACGCGGCACGTCTGTCGGTCATCTTGTTGCCCTGGGCCGCGCTCCCCTGGCTCATCGCCCTCACCGTGCGATCGCTGCGTCACGGCGGCTGGCGCCACCCTGCCCTGTTCGCGCTCGTGGTGCTCACCGTGGGCGCCATCAACGCCACGTCGTTGATCCTCGTGGGCCTGGGCCCCCTCCTGTGGGTGATCTGGGTGGTGGCCTTCGAGCGCGAGGTCAGCGTCCGGCAGGCCACCGGGGCGGTGCTGCGCATCGGCACGCTCACGCTGGTCACCTCCCTCTGGTGGGTGGCCGGCCTGGCGCTGCAGGGCAGCTTCGGCATCCCCATCCTGCGCTACACGGAGACCTACCAGGCCGTCGCCGTCACCTCGATGGCCCCCGAGCTGTTGCGGGGCCTGGGCTACTGGTTCTTCTACGGCAACGACAAGCTCGGCCAGTGGGTGGTGCCCAGCACCGGCTACATGAGCTGGGGCGTGCCCCTCAGCTTCGGCCTGCCGGTCCTCGCCTTCGTGGCCGCGGTGTGCACGCGCTTTCGCCACCGCGCCTTCTTCGTCCTGCTGATCGCCGTCGGCGTGATCGTCGGCATCGGCGGGCACCCCTACGCCGACCCGTCACCGGCCGGCCGCATCTTCCGCGACTTCACCAACCTCGACGCCGGCCTGGCGTTCCGCAGCACCGCCCGCGCCGTGCCGCTCATCGTGCTCGGCACCGCGGTGCTGCTCGGGGCGGGGGTCAACGCCCTCGGCCGCGCGCTCCCCCGCCTGGCCCTGCCCGCGGGTCTGCTGGCGATCGCGCTGGTGCTCGCGAACATGCCCGCCACGTGGGGCGGCAACCTGGTGGATCGCAACCTGAAGCGCCCGGAGGACATCCCCGACTACTGGCACGAGGCCACCGCGGCCCTCGACGCCGGGAGCCACGACACCCGAGTGCTGGAGCTCCCGGGGAGCGACTTCGCCGCCTACCGGTGGGGCAACACCGTCGATCCGGTCACCCCCGGCCTCATGGACCGCCCCTACGCCGCCCGTGAGCTCATCCCCTACGGCTCGCACGCGTCGGCCAACCTGTTGAACGCGCTCGATCGGCCGCTGCAGGAGGGCACCTTCGACCCGGCATCGCTGGCCCCGGTCGCCCGGTTGCTCGGGGTGGGTGACATCCTGTTGCGCTCCGACCTCGAGTACGAGCGCTTCCGCACCCCCCGACCACAGGCCACGTGGAACCTGTTCAACGCCATCCCGGGCCTCGGTGCGCCCCAGGGCTTCGGCTCGCCCACGCCGCCGAACCGCGCCCGTCCCGCGCTGCCCATGGTGGACGAGGTCGAGTTGGCGACCGACCCCACCCTGCCCGACCCGCCGCCGGTGGCGGTGTTCCCGGTCGAGGATCCCGAGCCCATCATCCGCGCCGTCCCCCGGGACAACCCGATGCTCCTGGCCGGCGACGGCGACGGCATCGTGCAGGCCGCGGCCGCCGGGCTGGTCGACCCCAACCAGGCCGTCTTCTACAGCGGCTCGATGGCCGCCGAGCCCGACACCATGCAGGCCCGGCTGGACGACGGCGCCGACCTGGTCGTCACCGACTCCAACCGCAAGCGCGCCCGCCGCTGGAGCGCCGTCCGCGAGAACGAGGGGTACACGGAGCGGGCCGGCGAGACCGCCCTCGTGGACGATCCCGGCGACAACCGGCTGCAGGTGTTCCCCGACGCCGGCGACGACTCGTTCACGGTGTCCGAGCAACGCGGGGGCGCCACCGTGTCGGCCACCCGCTACGGCAACCCCATCACCTACACCCCGGGCGACCGTGCCGCCCAGGCCATGGACGGCGACCGGGCGACGGCCTGGCGGGTCGGCGCGTTCTCGCGGGTGGAGGGCGAGCGCCTCGAGATCGACCTCGACCGACCGCTCACCACCGACCGCATCACGCTCCTGCAGCCGCAGTTCGGCGTGCGCAACCGCTCGATCACCGGCGTGCAGTTGCGCTTCGACGATGGTGACGGCGGCGACGCCGTCGACGCCACCCTCGACGACTCGTCGCTCGGTGGCGAGGGGCAGACCGTGACGTTCGGTGAGCGCACGTTCTCGCACCTCGTCATCGAGATCACCGCCGACAGCGTGGGGCGCCGGGTGAAGTACACCGGGCTCAGCCCGGTCGGGTTCGCCGAGGTGGGCCTGGGCGACATCACGGTGCAGGAACTCGTGCGCCCGCCCACCGACCTGCTCGATGCCGCGGGCGCATCGTCGATCGACCACAACCTCGACGTCCTGTTCGCCCGGCAGCGCACCAACCCCGCCGAGCCGGTGCGAGCCGACGAGGAGGCGGCGATGGCACGGATCATCGACCTCCCTGTGGGGCGCACGTTCGCGCTGGCCGGGGACGCGCGGATCTCGGCCACCGCGCCCGACGAGCTCGTCGATCGGATCGTCGGCCTGCCCGATGCCGATCACGGCGGGGTGACCGCCCGGTCGTCGGCCCGCCTGGCGGGTGACGTGGCCGCCCGGGCCTCCGCCGCCATCGACGGTGATCCGCAGACCGCCTGGCAGTCGCCCTACGAGGTGCCGCAGGGCAGTTGGGTGGAGTACACGCTGCCCGAGCGGACGCGGGTCGACCACCTCGACCTGCAGATCGTGGCCGACGGTCGCCACTCGCTGCCCACGCGCCTCCGCATCCAGGCCGACGGCGGCCCCGCGTCGGTGGTCGACCTGCCGGCCATCGAGCGGGGCGACGAGCTCGACCACACGGTCGAGGTGCCCGTGGACTTCGACGCAGTGGCCGGTCGCAGCATCCGGATCACCCTGGAGGGCGTCGACCCGCTCCTGACCCCTGACTGGTACAGCAACGCGCCGCTGCCCCTGCCGGTCGCGCTGGCCGAGGTGGGACTGCCCGGTGTGCACCTCGGCCCTCCGCCGGCCCAGGTCGACGACCGCTGCCGGGACGACCTGGTGGAGGTCGCCGGTCACCCGGTGCGCGTGCGGGTCGTCGGGTCGACCGCCGACGCCGTCGCCCGCGCCGCGCTCGACCTGGAGCCCTGCGGTGACGGTGGCCTGCCCCTCGCGAGCGGCGAGAGCATCCTGCAGGCCACCCCCGGGAACCGGACCGGCATCGACCTGGACAGCATCGAACTGACCTCGCGCGCCGGGGGCGAGGCCGGCAACGGCCACCGGGCGCACGAGCCCGGGCCCACGGTCACGGTGGACCACGAAGGTTTCGTCGACGCCCACGTCACCGTCGGCCGGCCCACCGAGCCCTTCTGGCTGATCCTGGGTCAGAGCTTCAACCCCGGATGGACCGCCGCGGCCGACGGCGACGAGCTGGGCGAGCCCACGTTGGTGAACGGCTACGCCAACGCCTGGTTGGTCGAGGCACCCGCCGACGGTGGCGACGTGGCCGTCGCCCTCGAGTGGACGCCCCAGCGCGCCGTGTGGGTGGCCATGGCCCTCTCCGGCCTGGGCGTGCTGGCCTGCCTCGTGCTCCTCGTGCTCGATCCCCGCCGGCGGCGCGCGGTCGCGGCCGAGGCGGCCGGCATCGCCCGGGATCCCGGGCTGCAACCCACCTGGTCCCCACCGTGGGCGGGGATCGCGTCGCCGTCCACGCCGAGGGTCGCCGTCGTGGCGGGCCTGGTCGCCCTGCTCCTCACCACCGCGTTCAGCGGGCCGGTGTGGGGCGCGCTGGCAGGCGTCGGGGCGGTCGCGGCCCTGCGCTGGCGCTGGGGGCTCCCCGCGGTCCGCCTGGGCGCCGTGCTCGGCCTGGCCGGCGCCGGCGGCTACATCACCCTGTCGCAACTGGTGCACCGCTACCCGCCCGACTTCGACTGGCCGAACCGCTTCGAGGTCACCAACTGGCCGGCCCTGCTCGGTGTCGCGCTGCTGGTCATCGCCACCTTGGTGGACGTCGGGGCGGCCCGTAGGGTCACGGGAGCAGCCACACCGGCGCCGGCGCCGCCGCCGGGTGCAGCCGGGCCCGAGGGAACCGCCGAGGAGAGGGGCGAACCATCCGGATCGTGAAGGGCGTCGCCGTCGTCGTGGCCATGGTGGTGGCGGTCCTCGCCGTCGCCGAGCTGAGCGCCCGCGCCTTCAGCCCCTACCTGCCCGAGGCCCTGGTGTGGTCCGACAAGAGCACGCAGGTCAAGGTCGCCCAGATGGACCGCCTCGAGCGCCGCCACGGGTGCGTGGACGTTGCCTTCGTGGGCAACTCGATGACCCGCGACGCCGTCGACCCCCGCACCTACACGGCGTCGGACCCGCAGCACCGGAGCGCGTACAACGCCGCCCTCGACGCGGCCACGCCCGCGCTCCTGAAGCGGTGGACGCTCGAGCAGGTCGAGCCGCGCCTCCAGCCCGGCACGGTGGTGCTGGGGCTCTCCAGCTTCGACCTGAACGACAACGCCCGCATCGCGGCCTCGGCCCTCGACAGCTACCAGACGGCCACGCTGTCGCGCGACGACTTCTTCGGACGGTTGCAGGCACCGTTCGTCGAGCACTCCGACCTGTTCCGCTACCGCAGCGAGTTGCGCGACCCGGCCGAGGTGTGGGCGGGGATCCAGCGCCTGCGCGACGGTGCGCGCACCGAGCGGCTCTCCGCCGATGGCCTCGACGGCATCATCGGCCCCGACGGCGAGGGACTGTCGCGCCGGCCCCTCCACTACACGGGCTCGGTCGCGATCCAGGCCTTCGACCGGGCCCAGCTGCTCAACGACTTCCACATGGGCGGGGCCCAGATCGCCGGGGCCACCGACCTCGTGGAGGAGCTCCGGGACCGGGGTGTGGAGGTGGTGCTGCTGCTCCTGCCCGTCACCCGGGACTACGTCGAGCTGCACCCCGACGGCGGCGCCGACTTCCAGCGCTTCCTGGTCACGGCGCGCCGCCTCGCCGAGCGCACCGGCGCCACCCTGGTCGACGCCCACGCGTGGGCCACCTCCGACGATCAGTTCGCCGACACCCACCACCTCAACGGCGAGGGGGCGCTCGCCTTCAGCGCCGATCTCCCGGCGCTGCTGGCCGACGCCGGCGCCGCCACCCCGGCGTGCTCGGGCGGGTCCGGCGAGGCGCTCGCCCCCGCCCCCTGACCGGGCCCTGTCCCCCGCACCCACGCCCCCTGCTGGCACATCGCGGCGCCGGCCAGCCACAATCGGGGCCATGAGACGACTCGCGATCCTCCTCGCCGCGGCGACCCTGTTCCTCGCCGCCTGCGGCAGTGGCGACGACAACAGCTCCGACACGACCGCCGGCGGGGGCGACACCACCACCTCTGCGGGAGACACCGGCACCACCAGCGGCACCGGGAGCACCGTCGACACCGAGGGCCTCCCCAGCTACGACAGCGTCGCCGAGATCGGCGCCGACCTGCAGTGCGACCTGGAGTACGACGGCCTCGAGGACGACCAGGGCGAGTTCAGCACCTGTGTCGTGAGCGACGAGCAGGCGCTCATCTACGTGTACAACGACCCGACCTTCGCCGCCGACGTGGCCGCCACGGGCACCCCCGGGCTGGTGTACGGCGCCAACTGGACGATCCAGGTGGACACCCCGGCGGTGGCCCAGACCATCGCCGACGCCACCGGCGGGGCGCTGGCCGCGGGCTGACCCACGCCCGGCCCCACCGATCCGGGGATCAGGACGCGGTCCGCGGCTCGGCTCGCCCTCGACGTGGGCCTGACACCCGCTCCCATGCCCAAGGCGTCGATCAGCGGCAAGCGTTCAGCGGAACGCCCAGTCATGTAGCACGGCCGGACCTGACCAGACCGAATGCCCGACCGAACGTCCGCACAACCCTCCTGAACGCGCGCGCCAACCCACGTGGTCTCGGCGCCGGCTCGAGCCCAGGGCGCCGTCCGTCGCCGATGAGGGTGTGAGGACCTCCAACCAGGGCACCTGCCACGAGTAGGGTCATGCGACGGTGGCGAGGCGGCCACCCTCGACAGGTTTGGGGGCGCACAGTGGCGAATCGAATCGAGTGGTATCAACTCGAATGGGGATTCCGACTCCAGTACCCGGGGGGCGGAGACGTCATCCGCATCACCGACCTCAGGATGGGCACCCCGGGCGAGATCCAGTTCACGCTGTGTTCCGCCCCCGACATCACTTGGCGCAAGAGCATCCGGCTTCATGACACCCAGGCGGACTTCGGCGAGGCGTACACGGTCGGGAACAACCACGGCCCGAAGCGTCTGACGATCCCTGTTGTGCCCGCCGCACTGTCTCGGGCGACATTGCTGTTCTCGAAGGCAGCGACCTTGGGTATCGACACCGGCATGTATGCCGTCGGTGACCTCTTGCGCTACGACGGTCGCCGCGTGGAGTTCACGTGGCTCTGGGACTGGGGCGCCGGAGGGGCGCCAGGGCCTGAGCATCCGGTGTACCTCCATCAGCATGATTGGCGTTGGTGCCACAAGTGCCAAGGGCTCTTCTTCGCGGGCGGTCGCCTCACCAATGGGCAGTGCCCGTCGGGCGGTCAACACGAACGTGGAACCAGCGGTGACTACGGCCTTGTCCATGATGGTTCGGGCTTCCCCGGTCAGGACGACTGGCGTTGGTGCCACAACTGCCAAGGGCTCTTCTACGCGAGCGGACACACGAACGCAGGCGCGTGTCCGTCTGGAGGCGCGCACGATCGCTCCGTGAGCGGCAACTACACGCTCATCCACAACAGCTCCTCGATCGCGCCAGGCCAGGACCAGTGGCGATGGTGTCATCGTTGCCAAGGGCTCTTCTACGCCGGCGGAGGAGCTGAGAGCGGCACGTGCCCCGCCGGTGGACGTCACGACCGTGGCGTGAGCGGCAACTACAAGTTGAAGCACGCCGCCTGACGGGCTCAGGCCGGTGGGCCCCGACGGCTCAGACCGCCGGGCACTCCTCGGGGTGGTCCAGGGTCGGGGGCTCCCGCCACGGGGCGTTCTGCCAGTTGAACGCCACCTTCACGTTCCACTGCTGCTGCGCGTACTGGATCACCGGTGCGGCGAGGCGCTCGGCGCCGCCGGGGCACAGGTGCAGCCCGTCGGTGCGACGCACCCGTTCGAGGGTGCCGTCGTCACGTGCCAGCACGTCGGTCCACTGGCCGTCGGGGCCGTTGAGGAACTCGCCCCCCTCGACGTAGTCGACCTGGTCGTTGCGCTGGGCCAGCGCCTCGTACTGGCTGTTCAGGGCCACGAATTCCAGGGTGTCCGAGTCCGTGGGGACCGCGGGCATGCCGATCCACAGCAACCGGGCGCCGGCGTCGGTGATCATCGTCGCGAACGGGTCGAGCACCTCGGTCGCGTACCAGTCCGCCCACCCCGGATCGCCCGGGTCGAAGTTGGGGTCGCGCTTCTCCCAGGTGCCGATCAACATCACCACCAGGTCGGGATGGAACTCGTCGAGTTGGCGCTGCCACAGCACGCGAGAGGCGGCATCGCGGGCGACGCTCGGCGCCAACTCGAACTTCACGTCCGACTCGCCGCCCTCGTTGAGGGCCGTGGCCACCGCGGGCGCCAAGCCGTTCATCACCGAGTCGCCGGCCATGATGACCCGGAGCTTGTCCTCGGGGGTGGGCTGGCGGCCACCAGGGGGCAGCAGCGAGGTGGTCGTGGTGGGCGCGGTGGTGGGGGGCGCGGTCCCCTCGGCCACGGCCGGGTTCTCGACGTCAGTGGCGCACGACGTGGCCGACAGCGCGAGCAGCGCGACCGCGACCAGCACCAGCCAGAGGCGACGGGGCACGTGCTCCACGTTGACGGAACGGGCCCGGGGAGACAAGTCGCGGGCGCCGGGGCTCATGCCGGCAGCGCCTTGGCCGAGCGCTGCAGGCGCAGCCGGAGCAGGATCCAGAGCGCGGCCACACCGTCGGTCCACTGGATCTTCTTGCCCTCCTCGCGCCCCCGGGCCCGGTAGCTGATGGGCACCTCGAAGATGCGCTCGCCGCTGCGGAGGAACTTGCCGGTCACCTCGGCCTCGATGCCGAAGCCCGACGACGTGAGGCTCACGGTGCGCCACAGGGCGGTCGGCGCGACCTTCAGGCAGGTCTCGATGTCGGACAGCCACGCGTCGTAGAGGAAGCTGGCCCAGAACGCCAGCGCCTTGTTCCCGATGACGTACCAGAACGAGTACGCCGCGTGGCCACCGTAGGAGCGCTTGCCGTAGACCACCCGGGCGCCCTCCTCGAGGATGGGCTGCAACAGGGCGGGGAAGTCGCTGGGGTCGTACTCCAGGTCGGCGTCGAGCACGGTGAGCAGGTCGCCCTCGGCCTCGTGGATGCCCCGTCGCAGTGCCGCGCCCTTGCCCTGGTTGGGTGTCTGGCGCACCAACCGCACCCGGCCGTCGTCGACCATGTCGGCGATGGTGTCGAGGCAGCCGTCGGTCGAGCCGTCGTCCACCACGAGCACCTCGGTGTCGAGCGGCATCTCGACCGCCAGCAGGCGCTCGAGGGCGTGACGCAGCGTCGCCTTCTCGTTGTACACGGGCATGACGACAGTGATCGAGCGCGATTCCATGCAGGGTTCCTGGCCGGTGTCCGGGGGTGGGAGCAGTGGGGGACGGACTTGGAGCCGTCGCGGGAGGCTCACCTAGCATACGGGCAGTACCCGCACGCCCGAGGTACCTCCCCCCCTTTCTCCAGGACCGCCCGCGTGGATCCCACCACCCCCGACCCCCGCGTGAAGCTCGGCGACATCGCAGCCGCCGCCGGCCTCTCGCGCATCCACCTGCTGGCCTGGCGCGACCTCGACGACGTCGAGGCCGGCGGGTCCGAGGTGCACGCCGCCAACGTGGCCCGCCTGTGGTCGGAGGCGGGCATCGAGGTCACGATGCGCACGTCGTACGCGCAGGGGCACCCCCCCACCGACGTCCGCGACGGGTACCACGTGATCCGCAAGGCCGGCCGCTACCTGGTGTTCCCGAGGGCCGCGCTCAGCGAGGCCACCGGCCGCCACGGCCCGTGCGACGGCCTGGTGGAGATCTGGAACGGCATGCCGTTCCTGTCGCCGCTGTGGGCCCGCCAACCCCGAGTGGTCTGGTTGCACCACGTGCACGGCGACATGTGGAAGATGGTGCTCCCGCCCCGCCTCGCGGCGATGGGCCAGATCCTCGAGCACAACGTGGCCCCGGCCCTCTACCGCCGCACCCGCATCGTCACCCTCTCCGAGTCCAGCAAGCGGCAATTGGTGGCCGAGCTGCACTTCCGCCCCGAGCTGGTGTCGGTGGTCCCGCCCGGCATCGACCCGCAGTTCTCGCCGGGCGGCGAGCGCGCCCCCGAGCCGCTGGTGGTGGCCGTGGGCCGCCTGGTGCCGGTGAAGCACTTCGACCGCCTGCTGCGCACCATGGCCGAGGTCCGTGAGCACCGCCCCGACGCCACCCTCACCATCGTCGGCGAGGGCTACGAGCGCCGCAACCTCGACCAGCTCGTGCGGGCGCTCGACGCCGAGTCGTGGGTCACGTTCGCCGGACGGGTCACCGACGACGAGCTGGTCGACCTCTACCGGCGGGCCTGGGTCGTGGCCAGCGCCTCGTCGCACGAGGGCTGGGGCATGACCCTCACCGAGGCGGCCGCCTGCGGCACGCCGGCGGTCGCCACCCGCATCTCCGGCCACCTCGACGCGGTCGCCGAGGGCCGGGGCGGCCTGCTCGCCGAGGACGACCGCGAGCTCCGCGACCAGCTCGTCGCGGTGCTCGGCGACACCGACCTGCGCCGGCGGCTGAGCGACGGTGCCCTCGCCCACGCCCGCGAGTTCACCTGGGCGGCCACTGCCGCCGGCACCCTGGAAGCGCTGGCCCAGGAGGCCCGGCGCGCCCGCCACCGCCGGCGCTGAGCGCACCGGCCCGGGGCCCTCGCACCCGGCGCCGCGCCGTCACTCCGGGCCCGGCGCCTGCCGATCACGCTTCAGCGCTCCCCGGCGCCGCTTGGCGTCGAGGCGCCGGCGCTTGGCACCGGCGGTCGGTCTGGAGGGCCGGCGCGGCGGATCGACCCGCAGCGCACCGGCCAGCAGGTCGCGCAGCCGGTCGAGCGCCAACGCCCGGTTGCGGTGCTGCGACCGCGAGTCGTCCACCCCGACGGTGACCACCTCGCCGAGGCGGCGCACGAGCCGGTCTCGTTGCGGCTCGGTGAGCGACGGGCTGGCGGCCAGGTCGAGGCGGGCCACCGCCCGGGTGTGGGCCTTGTTGGCGTGCTGGCCGCCGGGCCCGCCCGAGGGCTGGAACGTCCACGTGATCTCCGACATCGGGATCTCGCAGTCGCGGGCGACGCGCAGCCGTTGGGACACGCCGGAAGGGTACGCGCCTAGGTTCGTGCGCATGGCGCTCGCGCTCCTGCTCACCCGGCGATGAGGCGCATCCGCATCCGGCCGGTCGTCGCCGGTGGCATCGTGGTGCTCCTCGCCGCGGCGTGCAGCAGCAGTGGCAGCGGGGACGCCGCCGGCCCCGTGACCTCACCGACTGCGGTGGGGCCGAGCGCCCCGCTCGACGACGGCCCGAGCACGAGTGCCGCGTCGCTCGACGGTGACCTCCGCATCGAGACCACGTCCACCCGAGCGTCGATGGTGAGCGGCGGCGATGTGCTCGTCACCGTGTCCGGCGCGCATGCCGGCGCCGACGACCTCACCCTCACGATCAACGACCGGGACATCACCGAGTCGCTCAGCGGGGGCGACGGCCCGCGGCGAGCCCTGGTCGAGGGGGTGTCCGAGGAGGGGTCGTCCCTCGAGGTGGCCGCCGGCGACCAGGTCGCCGCCCTGACGCTCACCAACCATCCGATCTCCGGGCCCGTCTTCGCCGGCCCGCACCTGGCGCCCTGGGTGTGCACCACCGCCGCCCACGGCCTCGGCGAGGCCACCGACGAGGACTGCAGCGCCCCGACCACGATCGAGTGGTCGTACGTGGACCCGGGCGGCGCCGTCGTTCCCGTCGACCCGCCCGACGATCCGCTGGCGGCGGCCGACGCGCGCCGCCTGGCGGCGACCACCACCATCGATGGTGAGGAGGTGCCGTTCATCATCCGCACCGAGACCAGCGTGATCGACCGCGGCATCGCCTCCATCTGGGTGCTCGATCCGTTTCCGCGGCACGGGCAGGTGGCGACCGGCGGCGGAACGGTCGACGGTGCCGAACCGATCGGCGAGTACCCGTGGAACCCGGCCTGGAACGGGCGGCTCGTGTACCGCTTCGGTGGCGGCTGCGGCACGCAGTACAGCCAGGGCTCGGCCCATCGCCTGCACGCTCGAGCCGGTGGACGCCGCCGCGTACGACGTGGCGTTCACCGATGCCCAGCTGGACCGGCTCGGGCGGATCTTCCCCGACGGTGTGTGCGACTGGACCGCACCCGGCATCGGCCAGCAACCCCCGACCGGCACCTGGCCGCGCTTCAACGACTGACGATCGGACCGCACTAGGGTCCGGCCGATGCCCGACGATCCGAGCCCCGCCGTCGTCCTGCTGCACGGGTTCGCGGCGTCGTTCGACCGCACCTGGCTCGACAACGGGTGGGTGGACCTGCTGCACGACGTCGGTCGCGAGGTGGTGGCGATCGACCTGCCCGGCCACGGCAACGCCGACAAGCCCCACGACCCGGCTGCGTACGATCACCTGGAGGACGACGTGGCCGGCCGCCTCCCCGCCGGGCCGCTCGACGGCGTCGGCTTCTCGCTCGGCGCCCGGGTGTTGTTGGCGGTCGCCGCGACGCACCCCGGCCGGTTCCGCCGCCTCGTGGTCGCCGGCGTGGGCGCCAACCTCTTCCGCACCGACGACCCCGAGCCCATCGCCCGGGCCATCGTCGACGGCCCGTCCGAGTCCGATCGGGTGGGCCAGCACTTCGCCCAGCTGGCCCGCGGCGACGGCAACGACCCGCTGGCGCTGGCGGCCTGCCTGCGGCGCCGGTCGCCGCCGCTCGGACCGAACGAGCTGGGGGCGATCGGGTGCCCGGTGCTCGTGGTCCTCGGCGACCGCGATTTCGCGGGCCCGGCCGACCCGCTCATGGAGGCGCTCCCCGACGCCCGCCTGGTCACCCTCCGCGGCGTCGACCACTTCGCCACCCCCCGGGCCATGGGCTTCCTCGACGCCGCCCTCGACTTCCTCGCCTGACGATCCCCGCCGCGTCGGGGCCTGCTGCCGGAGGGGGCCGCGCCGCCCCAGGGGGCGGGCGGAGAGGGCGGCGCAGCCTGACTCACCGGTCAGTGACCGGGCGCGATCGGCCGGCCCGTTGCCTCAAGAGCGCGCACCCTGCATCCGATGGATGACGACGGGGCGCCGGAACTGGTCTGGTGCGCGTTGGGACGGGGAGGCACGGCGACCGATGGCATGGCGATCCGCCAAGCGACCCGTCCCCGAGAGCACCCACACCCGCGACGCCGGTCGTGAGGTGGCGTGGGCCGTCGTGGTGTGCGTCGCGGTGGCCGCGATCGCGGTGAGCCTCGACGTCGGTACCTCGATCAGCAGCTGGCTGGTCAGCACCGACCTCGACCTCAGCGGCCTCTTCGCCCTCGTGTTCCTCGTCCCGGTGGCCGCCAGCGTGGTGGCGTTCCGCCGCCACCGCGATGCGGTGGACACCCGCCTCGAGCTCGACCGGATGGCCCTGCACGACCCCCTCACGGGCCTGCCGAACCGACGCTTCCTGAACGAGCGCTTCGAGCAGATCGTGCGCCGCTCGCAGCGTGGCGGCGGCCGGTTGGCGGTGCTGATCCTCGACCTCGACCGGCTCAAGAACGTCAACGAGGCCCACGGCCGTGAGGTGGGCGACCAGTTGATGGTCGCGGTGTGCGCCCGTCTGCGTGAGCTCGTGGGCGAGACCGACACCGTGATCCGCTACGGCGGCGGCGAGTTCGTGGTGATCTGCCCCGACACCACGGGTGCCCCGTCGGCCGAGCGTCTGGCCGCGCAGATGATCGAGGGCCTCGAGCGCCCGTTCACCATGGGCCACGACCGCATCCGCCTGTCGGCCAGCATCGGCATCGCCATCGCCGAGGAGAACTGCTCGGAGCCCGACGACCTGATCCGGGACGCCCACTCGGCGATGCACAAGGCCAAGGGCCGCAGCCCGGGCAGCTACGCCATGTTCGACCGGTCACTCGCCCAGCGCATCACCCCGTCGACCACCGAGCGCCGCCTGCGCGAGGCGCTCGAGCGGGGCCAGTTCCGCCTGCACTACCAACCCGTCGTGTCGCTCCAGACCCAGCGGATGGTGAAGGTCGAGGCGCTGATCCGGTGGGAGGACCCCGAGCGGGGCCTGGTGAGCCCCGGCGAGTTCATCCCCGCACTCGAGGAGACCGGGCTCATCGTGCCGGTCGGCACCTGGGTACTGGAGGAGGCCTGCCGGCAGGCCAAGCGCTGGCAGGAGGCGTACGCCGACCGGGCGCCCCTCGCGGTGACGCTGAACGTGTCGACCCGCCAACTGGCGCAGTACGACTTCCCCGACGTGCTGACCCGGGTGCTGACCGTCACGCAGGTCGACCCGAGCCTGATCTGCCTGGAGATCACCGAGGGTGCCCTCATGCACGACGTGGAGGCGGCGTGGACCATGCTGCGCACCGCCAAGACCAGCGGCGTGGCCCTCGCCCTCGACGACTTCGGCACCGGCTTCTCGTCGCTCAGCTTCCTGCGGAAGTTCAGCATGGACATCCTGAAGATCGACAAGAGCTTCGTCGACGGCCTCGGACACAGCCGTGAGGACACCACCATCGTCGAGAACCTGATCGGCATGGCCCGGGGCCTCGGCATGGTGACCGTCGCCGAGGGGGTCGAGACCGCCGACCAGGTCCGCTACCTGCGCAGCCTCGACTGCCACATGGCCCAGGGCTTCTACTACTGCAAGCCCCAGCCCGCCGAGGTGATCGACCAGATCATGGGCGAGCCCACCACCGAGGGGTGGCGGCCCGAGCAGGCGGTCCCGCCCGCGAACGGGGCCAACGGCGCCGCTCCCTCCCCCGCCACCATCGGCATCGACGCCCCCTGGTGAGCGGTCCCCGCCGAGCGCCCCGTCAGGTCTCGGTGGAGGCGAAGCCGCCGGCCAGTCGCTCGAGCGGCGTGCCCGGGCCCCGGAGACCGGCGACGGCGTCGTAGGCCTCGCGGCGGCGCCGCCACAGCGCCGACAGGAACCGGGGCCGCAGCAGGCGGTGCACCGGCAGGTACCCGATCTCCCACACCATGAGCACCCCCCAGAACGCCAGGTCGCCGCTGGCGCCGCCGGGACGCAGCTGCACGTGGATGCGCATCCCTCCGTGGGTGAAGTGCAGGATGCGCTTGTCGATCGCGTCGGCCAGCACCGCCTCGTTGATCTGGATCAGGCTGGCGCGGTCGTCGGGCGGCGCCGCGGCGCGCGTGACCGAGCGGTGGCGGAAGTCGACCACCCAGTACGGCTCGGGCGACGACGGCACCTCGAACACCACGGGCCGCTTGAGCAGCACCCGGGGCATCAACGGGGGCAGGTCGTGCAGGAAGTCGCCCAGGTACGCCGAGAAGGCGTCCCACGACAGGGTGACACCCTCCTCCTCCTCGGCACACCGCTCGAGCGCCTCACGGGCCTCCTCGGCCCGTGCCGCCAGCGCGGCGTCGGGATCGGCGAACCAGTCGTGGCCGGTGAGCTCGAAGCCGCCGCTCGACGACCAGACGTCCCCGGGTGACAGCACCTTCAGCTCCGTGTGCTCCACACCTGCCGCGGCCTCGAACTCGGTGCGCACCTCGTCAGGGGTGATGAGGTTGGGGTTCACCCAGCGGCTCTCGGGGTGCAGGAACGCCACCATGTTGGCGAAGGGCACCGCGTAGCGCGGCTGCAGTTGCTCGGCGGCGCCGACGAAGTCCTCGATGTAGGTGTGGCGGCTGAGCAGGGTGAGGTCGGCGGGGTCCTCGGCCTCGTAGCCGATGGGATAGGACTGCGCCCACGAATGGGTCTTGAACATGAAGGTGGGGTGACCGAAGTCGAAGGCCACCTGATCGAGCGCCCGGCCGCGGATCTTGCAGTCGTTCAGGTCGGCCACCACGTCGTCGCCGTCGGCCACCACGAAGGCGGTGTCGTCGAAGCCGTACTGGTACGACGCCACCCGAACCCCCGGTGCCAACGTCGTGATCTCGCCGTGGGGCAACTCGGTCACCTGCTCGAAGCCCAGGGACCGCACCTCGCCGCCCATCACGTCCACCCCGAACTTCGAGACCAGCACGTGGGTGCCCTTGTCGATGCGCCGCATCGAGGGGTAGTGGAAGTGGTCGAAGTGGTGGTGGGTGAGGTACAGGTAGTCGGGTGCCAGCCACTCCGGCCGTAGCTCCTCCTGCGGCGCGAAGTGCCACCACGACCGCCAGTAGCAGGAGCCGAACAGCCACGGGTCGATCAGGATCGTCGGCCCCGTGCCCGCACCTTCGGGCCCGTCGGTCTCGATGTACAGGCTGGCGTGGCCGATCACGGTGAACCTCATGGTGCTGAGTACGGTAGTGAGATCGAGGGCGTGATCGAGAACCCGGCGGACGAGCGCCGCTTCCGGCTGGCCCTCGTCGCCATCACCCTCGCGGGCCTGGCCCTCCGGGTGGTGAACGTCCTGGTGCTGCGACCCACCACCGGCGCGGGCGGCCGGGGCTATGTGATCGCCGGCGACTCGCTCTACTACCACCACCAGGCCAACGCCCTCGCCAAGGGCCTCGGTTACGTGGTGCCCCTGGGCGTCGACCTGCGACCGGTCACCGCATCGGACGTGCTCACCCCCAGCGCGGCCCATCCCCCCGTCTACGCCACCTACCTGGCCCTCTGGTCGAAGCTGGGTGTCGACTCGATCACCGGGCACCGACTGGCCTCGTGCCTGCTCGGCGCGGCCACGGTGGCGGTGGTGGGCCTCCTGGCCCGCCGGCTGGCGCCCGCGGCCACGGCCGACCGGGTGGGCCTGGGCGCCGCCGCGGTGGCCGCGCTGTACCCGGGCCTCTGGATCAACGACGGCGTGCTGCTCTCGGAGTCGGCGGCGGTGCTCACCGTCACCGTCGCCGTGGCGGCGGCGTACGCCTTCTGGCGGCGGCCGTCGCTCGGCCGGGCGGCGCTGCTGGGCGCCGCCATCGGCCTGGCCACGCTCACCCGCAGCGAGGCCATCGCCCTCATCGTGCTCATCGCGGTGCCCCTCGCCCTCCTGGCCCGCGATCGTCCGTGGGGCCGGCGGCTCGCGTTCGTGGCCGTGTCCGGCGTCACCCTCCTCGCGGTCCTCGCGCCATGGCTGGCCTACAACCTCACCCGTTTCGAGAACCCGGTGCTGCTCACCAGCTCCAGCGGGGTCGTGCTGTCCGGCGCCAGCTGCGACGGCTCGTGGTACGGGTCGCTGATCGGGTCGTACGCGTCGTGCTTCGACCCCCGCACCCTCTCGGCGGCCACCCAGGCCGACCTGTGCGACCGCATCGACCGGCCCGCCGACTGCCTGGCGACCGAGGAGGGCGTGCGCGCCGTCGAGCTCTCGTTGCGGGATCCCCGCCTCTACGACGAGAGCGAGTCGGACGTCCCCTACGGCGAGCAGGCGTCCGCGTACATCCGCGACCACCTGGGGCGACTACCCGTCGTGGTGGCGGCCCGCGTCGGTCGGGTCTGGAGCGTGTACGCGCCGGTCCAGGGCACCCGGCTCGACATCGACGTCGAGAACCGTGGACGCACCGCTTCGTGGCTCGGTCTGGCCGCGTACTACCTCCTGGTGCCACTCGCCGTCGCCGGCCTGTGGTCGATGCGACGCCGTCGGGTGCCGATCATCCCCTTCCTCGCCGTCGCCCTCACCGTCACCCTCGCCGCGGGCGCCACGTTCGGGGTCACGCGCTACCGGGCCACCGCCGAGGGCGTCCTGGTGGTCGCCGCCGCGCTGGGAGCCGACGCCGTGGTCAGGCGAGCATCGAGTCGAGCAGCGGGCGCACCATCTCGATCGTCGTCCGAGGGTTGACGAAGCAGAGACGCATCACCGGCCCGCCCTGCCACGAGGTGGCCCGCACGAAGGCCACCTGGTCGCGGAGCAGGCCGTCGGCCCAGCGGTCGTAGTCGTCCCTCCTCCAGCCCGCACGGCGGAACAGCACCACCGAGAGCTCGGGCTCGAGCACCAACTCGAGGCCGTCACGGTCGGCGATCTCGACGGCGACCTGGCGGGTCAACGCCAGGATCGACTCGACCGCGTCGCGGTACGCATCGGTGCCGTGGGTCGCCAGCGAGAACCAGAACGGCAGGCCCCGCGCCCGCCGCGACAGGTGGAAGGCGTAGTCGTGGGGGTTCCACTCCTCGCGGGTGACCGCGTCGAGGTAGTCGGCCTGCTGAGTGTGGGCTGCGGCGGCCAGGGCCGGATCGCGGTAGAGCAGCGCCGCGCAGTCGAACGGGCTGAACAACCACTTGTGCGGGTCGATGGTGATCGAGTCGGCCGCCTCGACCCCGTCGAAGAGCGACCGGGCGGACGGCGCCGCGAGGGCGGCGCCGCCGTAGGCCGCGTCGACGTGCAGCCAGAGCCCGCGCTCGGAGGCCACCGCCGCCGCACCCTCGAGGTCGTCGACCACCCCCACGTTGGTGCTGCCGGCCGTCGCGACCACGGCAAAGACGCCGTCGGCGCCCTCGCCGTCGCCGTCGAGGGCCGCGCGCAGGGCCTCGCCCCGCAGCGCACCCCGCTCGTCACCCGGCACCGCCAGCACGTCGACGTCCATGATCGCCGCGGCCGAGCGCACCGACGAGTGGGCCTCGGCCGTGGCCGCGAGGCGCCAGCGGCGGGGTCGGTCCGCCCGGGCCGACGCGGCCCGGTGACGGGCGGCCACGAGTGCGCTGAGGTTGGCGGCCGAGCCGCCGCTCACGAAGCACCCACCGGCACCGCCGGGGAGCCCGCACAGGCTGGCCAGCCACGCCAGCGCCTGGTTCTCGGCGAAGACCGCGCCGGCACCTTCCTGCCACGAGCCGGCGAAGATGCTGGACGCACTCACCACCAGGTCGAACAGGACCGCCGCCTCCGTGGGCGCGGCCGGCACGTAGGCGAGGTGCAGCGGGTGGTCCATCGAGATCGTGGCCGGCGCCAGCACGTCCGTGAACCGGCGCAGCGCCTCCGACCACCCGAGCCCACGCGCACTCACGCTGCCGCCCGCCAGCGCCTCGAGGTCCGCGGCCGAGCGCGAGCCGTCGAGCGGCACCTCGCGCCGGGTCCGGTCCTCGACGTAGTCGAACACCGCCCTCGCCATCGCGGCCACGTCGTCGTCGTACCGGTGCATCCGGGCGGGATCGTGCGGTGCGTCCATCGGTGTCCACTCCCTGTCCACTGCGCTCACGGCCCGGTTGGGCCCGCCCTCGTGCCGGGGCTCGTGGCGAGAACGTATCGTCGCCCCATGCGGGCCTGGCGAGTGCACGAGCACGGACGCCCCGTCGACGTGCTCCGACTCGACGACGGGCTGCCCCCGCTCGTGCCGGGCCCGGGCGAGGTGCGGGTCGCCGTCGAGGCCTGCGCGCTCAACTTCGCCGACTCGCTGCTGTGCGACGGCACCTACCAGGAGCACCCCCCGCTGCCCTTCACGCCGGGGCTCGAGCTGTGTGGCCGCGTCGCCGCGGTCGGGGCCGGGGTCGACCGTGCCGTGGGCGAGCGGGTGATCGGCCTGCCCCTCCTCCCCCACGGCGGCCTGGCCGACGAGGCGCTGTGTGCCGCCCACGACGTCTTCGACGTTCCCGACGGCATGGACGCGGCGGTCGCCGCGGCGTTTCCGGTCACGTACCAGACCGCCTGGTTCGCCCTGCACCGCCGGGCGCGCCTGCAGCCCGGCGAGACCGTTCTCGTGCACGCCGGGGCCGGCGGCACCGGCTCGGCCACCATCGAGTTGGCCGTCGCCGCCGGCGCCCGGGTGTTGGCCACCGCGGGCGGGCCCGACAAGGTGGCCCGCTGCCTCGCCCTCGGCGCGGCGGAGGCCTTCGACTACCGGGCGGGCGACTTCGTCGACCTCGTGAAGGCCGCCACCGACGGGCGCGGCGCCGACGTGGTGGTCGACCCGGTGGGCGGCGACGTGTTCGACCGGTCGCGGCGCTGCGTGGCGTGGGAGGGGCGCATCGTGGTGGTCGGGTTCGCCGGGGGCCGTGTTGCCGACGCCCCCACCAACCACCTGATGGTGAAGAACTACGCGGTGGTCGGCCTGCACTGGGGGGCCTACCGGACCCGCGACCCCGCCCTCGTGCACGAGTGCCACCGGGCCCTGATCGACCTGTACGCGGCGGGGAGGGTCCATCCGGCCGTGTCGGCCGAGCGGGCCTTCACCGACGCGCCACAGGCCCTGGCCGACCTCGCGGGCCGAGGCACCACCGGCAAGGTGGTCCTCCGACCCTGACTCCCCGTCGTGGATCGCTCAGCCGAGTCGATCGACCAGCGCGTCGAGTGCGCCCGTGGGGTCGACCAGGAGGGGCCGCACGCGGGTGATCGACGGTCGCATGGGCGGCTCGCTGAAGCCGAACCCTGCCGGCGGCCACACCTTCGTCAGGGCTCCCTGGTCCCGGCCGTCCACCTCCAGCCGGCCGCCGAGCACCGGGTGCCAGGCGTCGGACCGGTACCACTCGTGCACGCCGGTGGGGCTCACCCCGTAGGTGCGCACGTCCAGCAGCGCCCGCGCCACGGGGCCCTCGACCCATCGGGTGAACCAGGCCGGGCGCCGGAACGGGATCGGCCGGCCCCACCCACCGTCGAGGGCGAGCCGGAACCCGGGCGCCGTCGCCTCCAGACGACGCGGGTCGCCCTCGACCCGCAGGTCGGTCACCGTCACCTCGTCGAAGCGGTACACGGCGCTGACGAACGCGCCGGCCCGCTCGTCGGGCACCCACAAGGTGCGCCGGCCAGACGGGTCGGCCCACATGACGTCGGAGAAGGCGCCGATCGGCGAGGACCGCCAGTGACCGACCACCAGCCGGTCGCCCGAGCCGAAGCCCGCGGCGGCGATCAGGCCGTCGAGCTCGTGGCGCCGCCCCCTCACCCGAGGTCGGGCAGGCCTGCGGGCACGGTCACGGCCGCGCCGCCCCCGGCCGCGGACCGGTAGATCGCGTCGGTGACCAGGTGGGCGCGCAGCGCCTCGGCGAAGTCGGGCGACGCCGGCGCGCCCGCGGCCACCGCCCGCACGAAGGCGGCGTCGGGGTTGCCGTGGTCGGGGTCGTCGGCGGCGACTGCCTCGTAGAGCGCGGCCCCGTCCAGCGACCCCTGCTCGCCGCCGGCCCAGGTCCAGTGCACGGGCCCGAACCAGTCGCCCTCGATCACCAGGTGCGCCCGTTCGCAGAAGACCTCGATGCGCCGCAGGCTGGGCCGCTCGAGCAGGTCGTGCCACACCGAGGTGAGGACCCCCAGGGCGCCACTGGCGAAGGCGAACGACGCCGCCACGTTGTCCTCGATGCCGTCGATGCCGTGGAACTCGGCGGTGTGGCCGTTCACCGTGGCCACCGGGCCGAGCAGCCACTCGAGGATGTCGACGTCGTGGATCGAGTGCTCGAGCAGCGCCCCCGAGCCGGCCTTCGTCGCGTCCGCCCGCCAGTCCGAGCCGTACTGCCCCTGCACCGGCAGGTACTGGTCGTCGCGGAACACCACGCTCATGGGCCGGCCGCTGCGCTCGTCACGGAGCAGCCGGCGCGCCTGCAGGAACGCCGGCGACCGGCGCAGCACCAGACCCACCTGGTTGATCACGCCCGCATCCCGCACCGTCCGGGCCATCGACACCGCACCGGCCAGGTCGACCGCGAGGGGCTTCTCGCAGAACACGGGCAGCCCCCGAGCCGCCACCCGGTCGACCAACCGGGGGTGCTCGGCGGTCCAGGTGCACACGAAGACGGCATCGGACCGGTCGAGCACCTCGTCCACCGCGGCGCAGACCGGCGCCCCGCTCGCCGCCGCGAACGCCGCCGCCTTGGCGTCGTCGGGGTCGTGCACCCCGGCCCAGGCCACGTCGAGGCCGTCGGCGGCGGCGGCCCGCAGCATCTTCGAGTGGAACGTGGCGATGAACCCCGCCCCCAGGAACCCGACGCGCACCGTCATGGACCGGACGCTACCGGCGGGCGCGGGCGCTGGCGGCCAGCGGATCGCGCGGGAATGCCGTCGACCCCACCTCGGTTCAAGGGTGTAATCCTGTAATCAGACTTTACGATGGCCCTCACCCCACGAACGGGAGTCCCATGAACGACGTCTCCACCCTCACCCTGCCGGTCCTGCCCCTCACCACCGGGGTCGTGTTCCCCCAGATGGTGGTCACGCTGGCCCTCGAGTCCGAGGACGCGCAGGCCGCGGCCGAGGCCGCCGCCGACGGTCGCGTGCTCCTGGTCCCCCGGCTCGAAGGGCGCTACAGCCGCATCGGCACGGTGGCCAAGGTGGAGAGCCGCCTCACGCTGCCGAACGGGCAGGCCGCCCTGGTGGTGCGGGGTGAGTCCCGTGCCCACGTGGGGGGCGGCGTGGTGGGCACCGGCGACGCCCTGTGGGTGCAGGCCGAGCCCGTCACCCACGACGAGCCCACCGAGCGGGTGGCCGCACTGGCCCGCGAGTACCGGGCCACGGCCCGCGCCCTGCTCGAGCAGTTCGGCGGGCGGCGCCTGGGCTCGGTGCTCGGCGACGTCGACGACCCCGAGGCGCTGGCCGACACCGCCGGCTGGATCCCGGACCTGTCGCTCGAGCGCAAGGTCACGCTGCTCGAGACCACCGAGGTCGAGGCCCGTCTCGAGCTGGCGTCCGCCTGGGCCAAGGAGGCCCTCGCCGAGCTCGAGCTGGCCGAGCGCATCCGCTCCGACGTCACCGACGGCATGGAGAAGAGCCAGCGGGAGTTCCTGCTGCGCCAGCAGCTCGCGGCCATCCGCAAGGAGCTGGGCGAGGACGGCGACGACGATCCCGTGGCCGAGTACCGCGAGCGCTTCGCCGACCGCACGCTGGCCGACGACGTGACCGAGGCGGTCGACCGGGAGCTGGCCAAGCTGGAGCGCACCAGCCCCCAGAACGCCGAGTACGGCTGGATCCGCGCCTGGCTCGACACGGTGGCCGAGCTGCCCTGGGGCGAGCGGTCCGACGACCACCTCGACCTCGGTGCGGCCCGGGCCGTGCTCGACGCCGACCACACCGGCCTCGACGACGTGAAGGAGCGGGTGGTCGAGTTCCTGGCCGTGCGCAAGCTCCGGGCCGAGCGGGGCGTCGACCAGGGCGTCGGCGAGGGGGCGCGGCGCCGCGCCGGCGCCATCATCGCCCTCGTCGGGCCCCCCGGGGTGGGCAAGACCTCGCTGGGCGAGTCCATCGCCCGGGCGCTGGGCCGGTCGTTCGTGCGCGTCGCCCTCGGTGGCGTCCGGGACGAGGCCGAGATCCGCGGGCACCGGCGCACCTACGTGGGCGCCCAGCCCGGACGCATCGTCCGGGCGCTGTCCGAGGCCGGCTCGATGAACCCCGTGTTCCTGCTCGACGAGATCGACAAGGTGGGCTCGGACTGGCGGGGTGACCCGTCGTCGGCCCTCCTCGAGGTGCTCGACCCCGCCCAGAACCACTCGTTCCGCGACCACTACCTCGAGGTCGACCTCGACCTCTCCGACGTGCTGTTCGTGGCCACCGCCAACGTGCTCGACACCATCCCCGGCCCGCTGCTCGACCGTGTCGAGGTCGTGCGCCTGGACGGCTACACCGAGGACGAGAAGGTCGCCATCGCCCGGGACCACCTGGTGGCCCGCCAACTCGAGCGCAACGGCCTGCGGGACGGCGAGGTGCGCTTCACCGACGACGCCCTGCGCGCGGTGGTGAGCGACTACACGATGGAGCCCGGCGTCCGCGACCTCGAGCGCCAGCTGGGCAAGGTGCTCCGCAAGGCCGCCACCGCCATCGCCGGCGAGGATGCCGAGCGCGGCGCGCGCGGCGACGCCGGGCCCACCGGTGCGGTCGACCAGGCCGCGCCGGGCGCCGACACCCCTGCCGACGACACCCGTTCCGACGACACCCGGTCCGACGACACCCGTTCCGACGACACCCGTTCCGACGACACCCGTTCCGACGACGCCCGTTCCGACGACGCCCGTTCCGACGATGCCGCGGTGGTGATCGAGGTGGACGACCTGCGGCCCGCGCTGGGCCGGGCCCGATTCCCCCGCGACGACCACGACCGGGTGAACGGGCCGGGCGTGGCCACCGGCCTGGCGGTCACGGGAGCCGGCGGCGACGTGCTGTCGGTCGAGGCCACCGCCCTCGACGGCGACGTGGGCCTCAAGGTCACCGGCCAGCTCGGCGACGTGATGTCCGAGTCGGCCGAGATCGCCTTCACCTACGTCCGGGCCCACCGCCACGAACTGGGCATCGGCGAGGGCGCCGACCAGCGCCGCATCCACCTGCACGTGCCGGCCGGAGCCGTCCCCAAGGACGGGCCGTCGGCGGGCGTCACCATGACCACCGCGCTGGTGAGCCTGCTCACCGGACGCCCGGTGCGGCCCGAGGTGGGCATGACCGGCGAGGTCACCCTGCAGGGGCGGGTGCTGCCCATCGGCGGCGTCAAGCAGAAGGTGCTGGCCGCGCAACGGGCCGGGCTCACCACCGTGATCCTGCCCGCCCGCAACGAGCCGGATCTCGACGACCTCCCCGACGACGTCCGCGAGGCGATGACCCTGCACACCGTGCGCCACGTGTCCGAGGTCCTGGCCCTGGCCCTCGAGGACGAGGTGGCGACCCCCGTGGCGGCCGACCTGGCCGCCTGAGGGGCGCCTGAACCGGCGACACCCCGCGAACTGGCGCCTGATTCGGTCGTCCCGACCACCGAATCGGGCGCCGGTTCGCCGTAGTCTGGCGGCCATGGCTCGGCTGCTGCGGATCGGCACCCGTCGGCCCTGGTCCGAGGTGCGCACGATGGTCGAGGCCGCGCTGGCGCCGGCGTTCCCCGACGCCACCATCGTCGTGCACGACGAGCCCGCCCTGTCGTGGCACGACGGCCCGAGTGAGGCCAGCGTGGCCGGTGTGGTCGGCGAGCTGCCCGGCTGGCGGCTGCTGGTCGCCCTCAGCGACCCCGAGAGCGCCGCGGCGGCGATCGACGACGGGGATCGGCGCAACCCCGTGTGGCTCCGCCGATCCTTCAGCGACGAGGCCCTGGCCGTGGCCGTCGTCCGCTACCAGGCCAGCACCGTGCGGCCCTACGACAGCGCCCGTCCCGGGGCCGAGGCCAAGCTGCGCGACCTGCTCGACATCGACAACCCGTCCTCCAGCGGCTACCCCCTCACGGACACGATGGCCGCGCTGTTGCTGGCCGACCCTCCCGACCCCGACGACGACCAGCCGACGCGGGCCGACGCGTGGTCACGGCGGCTCACCGCGCTGGGCTACGACCGGCTGTGGAACCGGGCCTACGCCGAGGCCACCCTCTAGCGATGCTGCTCGGTGAGGCCGTCGGGCTCGGCACCCTGGCCTGGGAGACCGCCAAGGCCGTCTTCTTCCTCCTGCCCCTGGCCCTGTCGGCCTGGGCCTTCCTCGACGTGGCCCACCGCCCCGGGTGGGCCTGGGCCCTGGCGGGACGCAACCGGGTCGCCTGGCTGTGCGCCATCGCCCTCGGCGTGCTCACCATGATCGGTGGCATCGCCATCTGCTGCTGGTACCTGCTGCGGGTCCGCCCCGTCATCGCCGCCGCCGAGAACGGGGTGCTCCCCGACTGACAGGGGCAGTGGTGAGTGTGGGGCCACCCGGTGTGGACCAGTGCGCTCCCTAGAAGCCGGGGCGGGCCTCGAGTTGGAGCATCGCCCGCAGGGTGGCGTCGGCCAGGATGGCATCGCCCTCGGGGGTGTAGTGGAGGCCGTCGTCGGCCCGCACGCGGACCATCTCGCCGTTCGGGCCGATGGGCAGGTCGTCGGAGTACTCGCCGTTCAGGGTCGACGGCGTGGCCCAGTCGATCTTGGGCACCGGAAGACGCTCGTACATGGCGTTGAGGCGGGTGACGTGGTCCTCCATCGGGCCGTAGTACCCGTTGGTGTGCACCGGTGCCGAGATGACCCAGAACACGCGGGCACCCCCGGCGGACGCACGCCGGATCATCTCGCGCGACACCTGCTCCCACGTCTGGTAGGCGAGGTCGGTGTTGGGCAGCACCTGGGTGCCGTCGGGGAGCTCGTAGAGGTGGTCGGGCGGGTTCGTGTAGTCACAACACGCCTCGATCACCACCACATCGGGGTCGAAGTCGGCCACCCAGCGGTCGATCTGGCTGAGCCAGTCGCCCTCGCCCTGCGGGAACAGCGGGCCGGTCCCCGGCCCGCCGGCGTACCCCGTGGTGATCCCCCGCTCGGCGAAGCGGTCCCGGAAGAACGGGTAGGCCTGGCCCATCACCGAGTCGCCCACCAACAGCACCCGGTGGACCGCCGGTGCGGTGGTGGCAGCCACCGGCACCGCGTCCTCCACCGCGTCGGCCTGGGCCGCCAGGGCCTCGGGTGAGGTCTCGGGCGCCTCGATGGCCTGGGTGGCCTCCGCGAAGTCGCTGTTGGGCACCGCCGGCGGATCGAGCGTGACCAGGATGACGGCCATGGCCACCGTGGTGACCGCGGCCGGCGCCACCAGCCACGACCGCTTCGACACGAGCAGGACGCGCTGGCGCACGGGCTGCTCGAGGTACCAGTACGACAGCGCGGCCACGAACAGGGTGACCGCGACCCGGAGGGCGAACAGGGGCCACAGCGCCAGGCCGGTGCGCTCGGGGGTGAGCCACAGGAAGATCGGCCAGTGGTACAGGTAGACGCCGTAGGAGATCTTGCCGAGGCGCACGATGGTGGCGCGGGAGAAGATCGACCGCACCGGGCCGGTGACCTGGACGGCCGCCACGATCAGGCCCGCCGAGAACAGCGCGTAGACGGTGAGCCCACCCTGGTAGAGCCACTCGTCCTGCTGGCCGATGTTGATCCAGCACCACAACGTGGCCCCGAGGGCCAGCACCCCGACCGCTCCGGCGGCCAGCACCGCGCCCGGCCGGCGGAGCGGGCCCCGGCCGAACAGGGCCAGGGCCAGGATCGCCCCGACGAGCAGTTCGGCCGCCCGGGTGAACGTGGAGTAGTAGACGCGGGAGGTATCCAGACCGGGCTGGTACACGTGGAGCATCAGCGCCACCGAGCCGACGGTCAGCGTCACCAGCACGGCCCCCAGCACCGCGCGTGAGCCTCGAGCCACCCGCAGGACGCCGAACACCAGCAGCGGGAACACGACGTAGAACTGCTCTTCGATGGCCAGCGACCAGAAGTGCTGCACCGGCGACGGCTGGGTGAACAGGTCGGTGTAGGACTGGTCGGAGAGGATGAAGTGCCAGTTGGCCACGTAGAACAGCGCCGACAGCACATCGCCGCGGAGGTCGTTGAGCTGGCTCGGGTCGGCCACGAACAGCCCGAACAGCACCGAGATGCCCGCCAGCGCGGCCAACGACGCCGGCATGAGGCGGCGGAAGCGGCGGGTCCAGAAGTTGCGCAGGCTGATGGTGGAGCGGCCGTGGTGCTCGGTGACCAGCAGCGTCGTGATCAGGAAGCCCGACAGCGTGAAGAACGTCGACACCCCGAGGAACCCGCCGCGCGCCCATGCGAACTGCCCGTGGAACAACAGCACGCCGATGACGGCCAGTCCCCGCAGCCCGTCGAGGGCGGGCTCGTAGCGGATGTGGACCTTCGGCGCCGCGGCCACCACCGCCCCCTGCGGGGCCGCGCGCCACACCTCGGCCTGTGGCTGCAGCACGGGATCATCGAGGTCGTCGAGGTCCCGGTCCTCCTCGTCCCGACCGTCCAGGTCGTCCTGATCGAACAGCGTGGGCGCGTCGGCGGCCACCGCGACCCGCTCGTCGTCGTCATCGTCGGCCTCGCCGTCGGGCGCCACCACGACCGCTTGCTGCACCTCGTCCTGGTCGAACAGGGTGGGCGCATCCACGAGAGCCGGCCCGTCCGGATTGTCCTCGTCCAACGGCCCGGCCGACTCGGCGTCCCCGGCGTCGGACTCGCCGGCGTCGTCCTCGCCGGCGTCGACCTCACCGGCGTCATCCTCGACGTCGCCGGGGTCGGGCTGGTCGTCCTCCGACTCCGACCCGGCCACCCCCTCGTCCACCCGGTCGCCAGGCTCGTCCTCGTCCTCGTCGTCCCTACCCGGGTCGGACTGGTCGTCCTCCGACTCCGACTCGGCCACCCCCTCGTCGCCCGGGTCGCCGGGTTCGACCTCGACCTCGTCCACCTCGTGCTCGGCCGCGGCAGCGTCGGCCTCGGCTCCCTCGTCCGGCACGTCCACCTCGTCCGGCACGTCCACCGCGTCCGGCACGTCCACCGCGTCCGGCACGTCCGGTACGCCGGCGGTCGCGGCCTCGTCATCGGTGTCGGCGGTCGCGGCCTCGTCCCCTGGAGCCGCCTCCATGTCGCCACCCTCCTCCGGCGGAGGACCGGTGAGGGCCGACCCGTCGTCGGACGTGTGGGTGTGGTCGACGGGGTCGTCGGCGGGGACGCGGTCGGAGGCGGTCATCGGGTCGGGAGCCGGCGCCCGGCGGGGTGCTGACCCGTGTCGGTCACGGCGCCACCGGTGCGATGGCCCAGCCTACCGTCGGCCATCGGTCCGGCCGGGGTCAGGCCAGGTCCGCCGGCGGCGGTCCGTAGCGGCCGCGGAGGTGGTCCCGCAGGGCGCGCAGCCGGGCCCGGGCGTCGAAGATGTCGCGCCGGCGACGGGGCGGGACCACGCCGCGGATCACCATCCACACGCCGAGCACGAGGCGGACCGTGGCCGGCCACCGCCCGAAGTTCGAGCGCACCAGCAGCATCGTGTTGCGCTCCTCCAGGTAGTCCACCAGCGCGATGCGACCCGAGGTGACCGGGTTGCGCACATCGGCGCCCCGCACCACGCCCACCTCCCACCCGGCCCGCCGGGCCCGCTCCCCCAGGTCGGCCTCTTCGCAATAGGCGAAGTAGCGCTCGTCGAACACCCCGATCTCGGCCAGGCAGTCGCGCCGGGCGAGGAACAGCGTGCCGTGGGGGTAGTCCATGTCCTCCCACCCCTCGGCGACGCTCGCCGGCCGGATGACCGGCCCGAAGAAGGGGTCGATCACCGTGGTCATGCCGTCGCCCACGTCGGCGCTGATCAGCCCGGCCCGGGGCCGACGCGCCCCCTCCTCGAGCATCGAGCGCAGGCAGCCGTCGGCCACGAGTGCGTCGTGAGGGGCCACCCCGCACCACTCGCCGCCGTCGGGGTCCGCCAACCACCGTCGCAGCCCCACGTTCAGGCCCGGCCCCCACCCCAGGTTGGTGTCCTGCTCGAGCAGCACCGGCGCCCGGTCGAAGCACCCGTCCACGAGCGGCAACTCGCGACGCAGCAGGTCGACCGCGGCAGCACGCGAGGCGTTGTCGACGATCGTCAGTCGCAGTGGGACCCCCTGCGCCCCATAGCGCTCGACCGCGGCTAGACACCGCTCGGGCTGGTTCCAGTGGATCAGGACAATCTCGACTGGATCCACCGCCGGCAGGGTACCGAGCGCCGACAGCCCTCCAGGGCGGTCGACTCTCCGATCGGGGGGCGACAGAGCGGCCCAACACGAGCCCGGAGGGTGGCGCCGACCCGAGGCGGGGCGGCCGCCAGGCCGTCACGCCTCCTTGATTGGTGGGCGACAGACGAGCGCAACGTCAGCCCTGCGGGTGGCGCCGATCGGAGGGTCCAGAGCGAACACGCCTTTCGTTCGCTCTGGATACCGATCGGGGTCAGGACCCGCAGGGCGGGCATGAAGAGCACCGGCTGTCAAGGGTTTGGTGTGGTCACACGGCCTTCAGCATCGCGTGCTGAACGAGCTCGAGCAGCGCGGCCTTGGTGGACTCGCGGTCGCGGGCGTCACACAGGATCAGCGGCACCTCGGGGGGCACGGCCAGCGCCTCACGCACGTCGTTCACGTTGTGCGACAGCATCCCGTGGAAGCAGTTGACGGCCACGATGAACGGCACGTCCTGCGACTCGAAGTAGTCGACGGCGGGGAAGCAGTCGGCCAGTCGGTTCGTGTCGACCAGCACGATCGCGCCGATCGCCCCGCGCACGAGGTCGTCCCACATGAAGCGGAAGCGGTCCTGGCCGGGGGTGCCGAACAGGTAGAGGATCAGGTCGTCACCCAGGGTGACCCGCCCGAAGTCCATGGCCACGGTGGTCGACGACTTGCCGGCGGCACCGCCCACGTCGTCCACACCGAGGCTCACCTTGGTCATCGCGGCCTCGGTGGTGAGGGGCTCGATCTCGGAGATCGACCCAACCAGCGTGGTCTTGCCGACGGCGAAGCCGCCGGCCACCACGATCTTGACCGGGAGCGGGACCGCGGCGGTGGCGGTCGGAGAGGCAGTCGCCTCAGAGTGCCTGAAGGCCATTGAGCACCCTTTCGAGCAGCTTGATGTCTGGTCGGTCGTTCGAGGAGGCCTGCGGCCGGTTCGTGTCGAGGAGGCCCTCGGCGGCCATGTCACCGACGAGCACCCGCACCACGCCGAGGGGCACCTTGAGGTGGGCGGAGATCTCGGCGACCGACAGCGGTGAGACGCACATCGTGGCGATCGCCTTGTGCTCGAGCACGAGGCGGGGCACCGCGGACTGCCCCTGGGGGGTGGTCCGGATCAGCGTCTCGAGGGGCAGGTCGGACACGGGGCGCGTGCGGCCCCCGGTCAAGGCGTAGGGCCGGAGGCGGGCCCCCAGCCCTTCCGCTGCCTGCTCGTCCGCCGGGCTCATCGTGGCAGGGCGCCCTGCAACTCCGCCCGGAGCTCCGGCGTGAGCACCGAGCCGGCTTTGTCGACCATGACGGCCATCTCGTAGCCCACCAGGCCGACGTCGCACGAGGCGGCGGCGACCACCGCCAGGCTCGATCCGTCGCTGATGCCGGTGACGAACAGGAAGGCGTTCTCCATCTCGACGATCACCTCGTTGACCGCGCCCCCGCCGAAGCGGCCGGCGGCGCCGTAGGCCAGGCCGATGAGGCCCGAGGACACGGCGGCGAACCGGTCGGCGGCGTCTCGGTCGAGCCCGCCGGACAGGGCCATGGGCATGCCGTCGGACGACACCACCACGGCTTCGTGCACGCCGGGAACCCGCTCGACGAAGTTGGTGATGAGCCAGTTCAGGTTCTGTGCTTCGGTGCTGAGGCCGTTCATGACCGCTCCTCGGGGTGTTCGGTGGACGGGGGTCGGCCGGGCTGGCGGCCCTGCTGGAGGCCGCTGCGGTAGCGGGACAACATCGCCTGGACCTCCTCGGGCGAGCGCTGCGACGCGGACACCGCTCGGCGCCCGGTGGGGGCGGGTCGCGGCTGCGGGGTCGGGTTCACCGGCTTGGCCGACCGCTGCACCAGGCCGGCCGCGGTGAGGCGCTGGCCCGAACCGGGCCCGGTCGCCTGCGCCGGGCGCCGTGGCGGCGCCGGTTGGCTGTCGGGGGGCGACGTCGGTCGCCGCGTCAGCGGCGGGGCGGTGTCACCGACCGGCGTCACCGGCGCCGGCGTGACGGGTGGTGCCGCCGAGGCCGGTGCGGGCGGAGCCACGGGAGGGACGGGGGGCGGCGGCGGAGGGGGCGGCGGGGGCGGCGGAGGGGCCTCGGAGGCCGGGGGCTCGGGCCAACCGGTGGGTGACGCCGGCGGGGTGTTGACCAGCGACGCCAGGCCCTGCTCGAACGCCGCGCC
Organism: Acidimicrobiales bacterium; assembly: GCA_044221555.1. Taxonomy (GTDB): domain Bacteria; phylum Actinomycetota; class Acidimicrobiia; order Acidimicrobiales; family DATDAH01; genus JAEUJM01. Next base: position 96,782 of record JBGAOY010000001.1, on the reverse strand, counting down.
CTCGGGGAGGGCTTCGTGCAGGCTGGCCGGACCGTTCGATCCGGCGGCGCCACCGAGCGGGGCCGGTGGCGAGAACAGGGGCACCTCGGGCGGGGGGCCCGCGGCCGGTGGGCCCCCGAAGGCGCCGAGGGCGCCATCACCGGCGAACGACGGCGGGCCGTCGTCCAGGTCGGCCAACTCGGGGAACCCGGTCGGCTGCTGGTCGGGCGGCGACCAGAAGTCGGCATCGGCCTGCGGGGCCGGCTCGGCTGTCTGCGGCGGGAAGAACAGCGCGCCCTCGGCCGGAGGTGCGGCCGGCGGCGCGGCCGGCGGTGCGGCCGCGGGCGGGAGGCCAGATGGTGGGGCGGCAGGCGGTGCGGCCGCGCTCGGCGCCAGGTTCGGCAACACGGGCGGCGTGCCGTTGTCGGCCCTGGGAGCCGCCTCGGCGAACAGTGCGCCGAGCGGGGACGACGGCTCGCTCGCGATGGGCTTCTCCGCCCCGAGGGTCACCTCCAGCGCGGGTCCGGGCTCAGGGGCCTGCAGTGCCGCGTCCGGCGGGGCGCTCGACCCGTTGACCGCCGGTTCGGGAGCAGCCTGGGCGGTCACCGGAGCGTCCACCTCCGGCATCCCGCCGTCGGACACCAGGCTGGCGGGGAGCGCCACCATGGCACTGATCCCGCCGGCGGGCGACGACACCAGGCGCACGGCGATGCCGAAGCGGGTGGCGAGGCGGCCGATCACGATGAATCCGAGCGACCGCGACAGCGCCAGGCCCACCAGCGGCGGGTGCGTCAGCATGCGGTTGGCCTCGGCCAGCTGCTCGGCGCTCATGCCGATGCCCTGGTCGGACACGGTGATCAGGTACCCGGCGTCGTTGGTGCGCTGGCCCACCACCTCGACGTGGGTCTCCGGCGGCGAGAACTGGGTGGCGTTCTCCATCAGCTCGGACAGCAGGTGGGCCAGGTCGACGGCCACGTTGCCGCCCACCGTCACCTCGTCGAGCGCCAGCAGGTTCACCCGGGTGAAGTCCTCCACCTCGCCGATGGCCACTCGCACCACGTCGGCCAGCGCCACCGGCCGGGCCCGGCGGCGGGGCGGCTCGGCGCCGGCCAGCACCAGCAGGCTCTCGGCGTTGCGACGCATGCGGGTGGCGAGGTGGTCCAGCTTGAACAGGTGCTCGAGCTGCTCGGGGTCCTCCTCGTTGGCCTCGAGCTCGTCGATGAACTCGATCTGGCGGTCGAGCAACGACTGGTTGCGCCGGGCCAGGTTCACGAAGATGTCGCCGATCCCCTTGCGCAACAGGGCGGCCTGCTCCTCGGCCACCTCGACGGTCACGTTCTGGATGGCGTTGAACGCCTCGGCCAGCTGGCCGATCTCGTCCCTCGAGCGCACCTCGATCGGCTCGACGACCATGGGCTCGCTGTCCATGCTCTCGGGCGAGCGCAGGTCCTCCACCAGCCGGGGGATCCGCTCGGACGACAACACGTTGGCCGCCTTGGTGAGCTTGCGCAGCGGGCGGGTGGTGGCCCGGGCCACGATGGAGGCCAGCAGCAGTGCGACGAGGGTGGCCGCGGCGGCGCCGGCAAGGTAGAGGCGCACCGCCTTCTCGGCGGCGAAGCTCTGCGCCGCGGCTTCGCCGGTGACGTTGTCCAAGATGGCGTCCTCGACGGACTTGTAGGCGTTGAGCCGTGCCGTTCCCGCCGCGATCTCGTCCTCGACGAGCACCCCGGAGTCGCCACTGCCGCCCAGGCCGCCGGCGGCGATGATCTGGGCCTGCAACGCCTCGGCCTGCTGCACCTCAGGGGCGTCGAGCTCGTTGCGGAGCCGGTTCCGGTACCCGGCGTTCTGCGACTCGAAGAACCGGGTGAGGTGGCTGTCCTCGTCGTTCGCGGTGGTGACCAGCGTGTCGAGTTGGCCCTCCTCGTAGGTGCCCGAGGCGAGCACACCGGTCAGCCCGGCGATCACCGCGGCACTGGCCTCTTTCGCCTTGGCCAGACCGACGTAGTCGCTGAACGACGCCGCCAGCTCGGGCACGGCGATGCTGGCGCCGATCTCGCCGTTCAACGCCAGGAGGCTGTTCGTGATGCGGCCGTAGCCGTCCATGGCCGCCTGGGTGCTGAGCTCCGAGCCGTCGACCGACACGCGGAGGTCGTCGAGCCCGTTCAACCGGTCCTGGACCGCCGCGACCTGCTCCCCCATGCCCGTGGTGGCCGACGAGAAGTCGATGCCGACCAGCAGCGGCTCGAGGCGGCTGATGGCCTCGTCGGTGGCCTCTCGCTGCCGGGCCAGGTCGTCGCCACCCTGCTGGCCACCGCTGCCCAGGTACTCGGCGGTGAGGATGCGCTCGAGCTGGAGCTCGTGCACCACGTCGGAGTCGGCAGCGGCGACCTCGGTGAACTGCTCGACGTCATGGGCCGAGTTGGCGACCGCGAGGCGCTCCTGCACGCCCAGCCCCGCCAGGACCCCGAGCACCAGCAGCGGTGCGACGAGGACGGTCAGAATCTTGGTTCCGACCTTCATGTTTCTGAGCATTCCCAGCCCCTGTGTCGTCGAACGGCTACCGAGCGGCGGCCGGGAGGCGAATCCCCCCGACGCAGACGGCTCCTTGGACAGGGGTTCCATCGGACCAGGCCCCCCGAAGTTGAGCCGGGCGGCCGGTGGCCGGTGCGATTGGTTCCCCCTTGGATTCGCCGGGCGATACCGTTCGCCCCGTGGCTGTGGAAGATCCCCGTGCGGTGGGCGGACCGGTGGAAGGCTCGCTGACCGACGTTCCCCTCGGCGACGTCCTGAGATCGCTGGCCGCCGCCGGCGGGCACGGCATCCTGCACCTCACGGGCAGCTACTCGAGCATCATCTGCCTGCGTGACGGCGGGATCTACCTCGCGCACGCCGAGACGGGGCCGTCGCTGCGCCAGGTCTTCCTCTCGTCGGGTGTGGTCGGTGCCGACGAGTGGGACCGCTCGGTCGAGGCCACCCGGCAGGGCGGCTCCCTGGTGGAGGCCCTGGTGTCGGTCGGCGGGGCCACGCCGGAGGGGCTGCGGGCCGCCCTGTACGACCACACCGTGGGCACCCTGTTCGAGCTGCTGGTCCCCAACAGCAACCGCTTCCGCTTCGGCGCCGGCGAGATGCACCAGCTCGGCGCCCACTTCGTCTTCCCGGTCGACGACGTGTTGCAGGCCGCCGAGGCCCGCCTCCGGGAGTTCTCCGAGATCGCCCGCGCCATCCCCTCCACCGACGTGGTGGTGCAGGTGGTGCCGCGCCTGCCCGCCGGCACCCCCCAGGTCACCATCTCGGCCATCGAGTGGCAGGTGCTCGCCGCCATCGACGGCAAGGCCACCGTCGCCGACATCATCGAGACCGTCGGCGCCAGCGCCTTCACGGTCTTCAGCACCCTGCACCGGCTGCTGCGCGCCGGCGCCATCGAGACGGTCGGCCGCGGGTAGCGCCAGCACCGCCGCCGCGCCGAGGGGCGACGCGGGGGCTTCGGTAGGGTTTGCTGGCGTGGCTCGTCGTCGAACCTCCCCTCCGGTGTGGCGATGGCGTCTGCTGCTGGTCGTCGCCGTGGTCGGGCCGCTTGTCGTGGCGGCGTGCGCCGGCACGCCCGTCGACTCTGCCCGCACACCCGTCGGCGAGTCCGCCTCGGGGCCCGAGTCGGTGCCCGGCGCCGCCACGGTCGACCCCAAGGGGGTCAGCGTGGTGGATGCGCCGGCGGGCCCGGTGACGTTCGCGTTCGGGGGTGACGTCCACTTCGAGGGGGAGATCCGCGGCGCGCTCGACGCCGACCCCACCCAGGTGATGGCGGCCATCGCGCCGTCGCTGTCGCAGGCCGACATCGCCATGGTCAACCTCGAGACCGCGATCACCGACGGCGGCACACCCGAGCCCAAGACCTACAACTTCCGGGCGCCCGCCACGGCCTTCGACGCCCTGCGGGCCGCCGGCGTCGACGTGGTGTCGATGGCCAACAACCACGGCATGGACTACGGGCCGGTCGGCCTGGCCGACTCTCTGGCCGCCCGCGACGCCGCGGGGTTCCCCGTGCTAGGCGTCGGCAACAACCGGACTGAGGCACTCACGCCCTACACCGCCACGGTCAACGGGCAGCGCATCGCCATCCTGGCGGCCACCGACGTGCTCGACGCCAACCTCATCGCCGGCTGGACGGCCACCGACAGCCAGCCGGGGCTCGCCTCGGCCAAGGACCCCGGCGCGCTGATCGCCGCGGTGCAGGCCGCCCGGGCCACCAGCGACACCGTGGTGGTGTTCCTGCACTGGGGCACCGAGGGCCAGACCTGCCCCAACGCCACCCAGCCGGGCCTCGCCCAGAGCCTCATCGACGCCGGTGCCGACATCGTGGTGGGCAGCCACGCCCACCGCCTGATCGGTGCGGGCCACAAGGGCGAGGCGCTCGTGGCCTACGGGCTCGGCAACTTCGTGTTCTACGCGTCGGGTGGCGCCGGTGCCCAGACCGGGGTGCTGCACGTCACCGCCACGGGCCGCCACATCGACAGCTACTCGTGGGAGCCCGCGGTGATCAGCGGCGGACGCCCCCAGCCGCTCACCGGGGCCGAGGCCGATGCGGCCGTCGCCGCCTGGGACGGCCTCCGCGCCTGCACCGACCTGACACCATGACCGGCACCATGACCGGCACCCTCGATCCCGCCGCTGTTCCCACCGACGACCTGCTCGCCTACATCGATGCCGCGCCGTCGCCCTTCCACGCGGTCGACCGGACGGCGGCGATGCTCGAGGCCGCAGGGTTCACCGAACTGCACGAGGCCGACGCGTGGCCTGCCGAGGACGGGTCGGGCCGGTTCCTCCGTCACGCCGGCGCGCTGGTCGCCTGGGTGGGCGGTGGTGCCGGCGACGCCCCGGCGGCGCAGCCGTTCCGCGTGGTGGGCGCCCACACCGACAGCCCCAACCTGCGGATCAAGCCCCGCCCCGACACCGGCCGGGTCGGGTACCGCCAACTCGGCGTCGAGGTGTACGGCGGCGCCCTGTTGAACTCGTGGCTCGACCGCGACCTCGGCCTCTCCGGCCGGATCGCGGTCCGCACCGGCGCCAGCACGGGCAGCGGCTCCGATGTCGAGGCCCGCCTGTTCCGTGTCGACCGTCCGCTGCTGCGGGTACCCCAGCTGGCGATCCACCTCGACCGCGAGATCGACCAGCGGGGGCTGCTGCTCAACCGCCAGACCCACCTCACCCCGGTGTGGGGCCTCGGCACCAGCGACCCCGACGGGTTCCGCACCATGCTGGCCGGCGAGCTCGGCGTCGAGCCCGACGCCGTGGTGGCCTGGGACGTCATGGCCCACGACCTCACGCCGTCGGCCAGGCTCGGCGCCGATCGGGAGCTGATCAGCGCACCCCGGCTCGACAACCTGTGCTCCTGCTGGGCGGGCACCCTCGCCCTGGTGGCAGCCGCGGCGGCGGCCCCACCCGCCCACACCGCGGTGCTCTGCCTGTTCGACCACGAGGAGGTGGGCAGCACCTCCGAACGGGGGGCCGGCGGGCCGCTGCTCGACGCCACCCTCGAGCGGATCGTCGCCGGGCGCGGCGGTGATCGCTCCACGCTGCGCCGCGCCCTCGCCGCCTCGTTCTGCGCGTCGGCCGACATGGCCCACGCGGTGCACCCCAACTACGTGGAGCGCTACGAGCCCGACCACCACGTGGCCCTCAACGGCGGGCCGGTCATCAAGTCGAACGCGAACCAGCGCTACGCCACCGACGCGCTCGGCGCCGCCGAGTTCCGCCTGGCCTGCGAGCGGGCCGGGGTGCCGGTGCAGGAGTACGTGAACCGCTCCGACCTCCCGTGCGGCTCCACCATCGGCCCGCTCACCGCCGCCACCGTGGGCGTGCCCACGGTGGATGTGGGGGTGGCCCAGCTGTCGATGCACTCGGCCCGCGAGTTGGCCGGCGCCGACGATCCCCCACGGTTCGTGGCCGCCCTCACGTCGTTCCTCACCTGAACGGCCAGCACCCGCTCGGGGCACTCGGCCGGCAGACGTCGCCCAGGCCCGGCACAGACCCGACCCAGACCCAGCTCAGAGCCGGCTCAGGCCGGCCGGGCGGCCTCGACGGCGTCGCTCAGGCCGTCCGAGGCGTCGGCCAGCGCGAGCAGCGATGCCACCGCGGCCTCACCCGCCAGCGCACCTTCGACCTCGCCGCGGACGATCTGGCGCAGCTTCTGGCACTCGAAGACGCCGATCATGAACCCGTGGCGGGTCACGCCGTCGGGATAGAGCGCGACCACCATCTCCACCTGCCCGGGGCCGGCCGGTCGGGCGTCGACCATCGCCGATCGCTGCATCACCGCCGCGTCCAGGAGCCGCACCAGTCGCTCCGGTGGCATCGGTCCCGACGGGCCGCCGGCCACATCGAAGCCGTAGCGGAGGCGCAGCGGGTCGTCCGGCCCGGCGGGGCCGTCGACGGTGATCGTCAGCAGGCCGCCGTCGTCCTCGATGCTCACGAGGATCCGGAACGGGGCCTCGGCCTGCACCACCTGGCACCCGAATCCGGCCAGCGCGCACCAGCGCTGCAGTGCATCGATCAGTGAGCTCATGTCTGTTGCATCCTCCTGCGGGTCACACGCCCGCGCTCTCGAACGGTGTGGCCGATGGCCCGTCGCCACCGTCCACGAGACGGTGGTCGGCCTCGTCGATCACCGACTGGGCCCACTCGGCCTCCTCACGGGAAACGGCATGCTCGCGAGCCAGGTCGGCCACCCGCGCGGCGAGGCGTTCCTGCGCGGCGATCAATTCCGGCGCCGCCTGTTGCAGGGCAGCCAGCGCATCCACGACCGCCATGCGACGCTCCTGCCAGAGCCAGTACCGGGTGTCGTCGAGGCCGGACTCGGCCGCGATGAGCACCTGGCGGTGCAACCCCTCCAGGCGCGCTGCGGGCCCGGTGACATCGCCCCGCTCGCCGGGCGCCGGCGGGAGCAACAGGGCAGCGCCCCGCGCGGTGGTGGCCGCGAGGTTCGTGGCGGCCACGGCGAACGCCATCACCCCTGCGTAGGACCACAGGAATTCGGGGCCGTCGCTGTCGCGCAGCGATGCCGCCAGTGTGCGAACGGCGCGCGCGTGGGCACGGTTCCGGCCGAGGTCCGCCCGCGCCCGCTCCAACACCTGCTCGATCGTCGCCATCGCCGCGGTCGCGCCGCGCCGCACCTCCATCGCGTTCTGACGCTCTCCCACCAGATCGTGCGCATCCTCCACGGGAGCACCGGCCGCGGGTGGGGCCGCAGTACCGTTGGTGCCTCGCCCCGGCGTGGCCCCAGCGGCCTCGGCGGCGCCGGCCTCGAGCCGCCGGGCGCGGATCGCGGCGGCCAGGGCCCCCACCTCGGGGTCGCCGGCCGGGGTCGAGGCCTTCCGGCGCCGGGCGCCCCGCCGCACGAGCATGACCACCACGAGCACCACCACCGCCGACGCGGCCAGCACCGCCACGGCCAGGGCCAGGGGCAGGTCCGAGGACGCCTCGGTGGCGGGGACCGTCACGTGGGCGTCGACGTTGGCGCCTCCCCCACCGGCGCAGGGCGCGGCGTCCCGCGGGACGTCGGCCAGCAGCTCGGTGGCCACCTCGTCGACCGCCGGCAGCACCTCCTCGGACAGGGCGTCGTAGGTGACCTGCGCACGCAGGCTGGGGTGGTCGACCAGGCCCCGGACCCGTCCGTCCCCGGCCGGCTCCGAGGTGAGCTCGACCGTCGCGCACCTGAGGTCGTCGGCCGCGTACTTGCTCCAGGCCAGCGTGATGTCGGCCACCGAGGTGCCGTTGCCGCGGTGGTACGGGCACAGCAGCGTGAAGCGCACGAGGATGCCCTCGTCGTTGGCGAGGGCCCGCGGGGTCCCCGCGAACTCCTCGTCGAGGTCGAGGGGGACGCCGTCGAGGGTGGCGGGACACGACACCTCGTCGGCGGCTGCTCGGGCACCAGCGGCTGCCGCGGCAGGTGCCATGGCCGAGGGGTGCAGCAGGCCCAGCATCACCAGCACCGCGGCCGCCGCGGCGCGCAGGGATGCGCCCACCCGCCCGCGGTCCCGCCGTGTCACGACGGGCCCCCGCGCGTGGCACGCTGCGATGGTGACCCACCCCCTCGATGCCCTGACCGCGGAGGAGATCGAGCGCGCCGCGTCCATCGTGCGCCGCGAGCGATCCTCCGATGAGCTGCTGTTCGCCACCATCACCCTCCGTGAGCCGGACAAAGCGGTGGTCGGCACCTATCGGCAGGGCGACCCCGTCGATAGAGAGGTCGCGTGCGTCGTCGTCGACGGGCCCGACTCGGTGGCGGAGGCGATCGTGTCGGTCACCGCCGGCGAGCTCCGCTCGTGGCGGAGCATCCCCGGGGCCAAGCCGCCGCTGCTGTTCACCGAGATCATCGAGGCCATCGGCCTGCTGCACGCGTCCGACGACTGGCGTGCGGCGCTCGCCCGGCGCGGCATCACCGACCTCGACACGGTGCAGCTCGACCCGTGGCCCGCGGGCGCGTTCGGGGTGCCCGCCGAGGACGGCACCCGACTCACCCGGGTGGTGGCCTACCTTCGCCACGATCCCACCGACAACGGCTACGCCCACCCGATCGAGGGGCTGATGGCGGTGGTCGACCTGTCCGGCCGGCGGGTGGTCGAGGTGGTGGACCACGGGGTCGTGCCGATCCCCGCCGAGTGCTCCAACTACGACATCGACCGGGCGGGGCCGCCCCGCTCGGGCCTGCAACCGCTCGAGGTCAACCAGCCCGACGGCGTCAGCTTCACCGTGGACGGCAACCTCCTGTCGTGGCAGAACTGGCGCCTGCGGGTGTCGATGGATCCCATCGAGGGCCTGGTCCTGCATCAGGTCGGCTGGGACGACGGCACCCGGGTGCGGCCCATCCTGCACCGCGCCGCGCTCAGCGAGATGGTCGTGCCCTACGGCAGCACCGCCCCCACCCACGACTGGAAGAACGCCTTCGACGCCGGCGAGTGGGGCATGGGCCGGTTCGTCAACTCGCTCGAGCTCGGCTGCGACTGCCTCGGCGAGATCGTGTACCTCGACGCGGTGATGGCCACCGAGACCGGCGGCGCCTCCACCGTGTCCCAGGCCATCTGCATCCACGAGGAGGACTTCGGGATCCTCTGGAAGCACCAGGACCTGCACAGCGGCACCACCGAGGTGCGCCGGAACCGGCGGTTCGTGATCAGCGCCATCTACACCGTCGGGAACTACGAGTACGCCTTCTACTGGTACCTCTACCTCGACGGCACCATCGAGCTCGAGGTGAAGCTCACCGGGATCATGCAGACCCAGGCGGTGGCACCGGGCGATCAGCCGGCCGAAGCGGTGATGATCGCCCCCGAGCTCGCCGCACCGCTGCACCAGCACCTGTTCAACGTCCGCCTCGACATGTGCGTGGACGGGCCCCACAACTCGGTGTACGAGGTCGACGTCGAACCGTCGCCCAAGGGCCCCGCCAACCCGCGTGACAACGCCTTTGCCACCGTGGAGACCCTGCTCACCAGCGAGCAGGCGGCCCAGCGGCTCGTCGACCCGGCCCGCAGCCGCACGTGGCGGATCGTGAACCCCTCGGTGCGCAACCGCCTGGGCCGCCCCGTGGCCTACAAGCTGCTCCCCGGCGCGTGGCCCACCCTGCTGGCCGGTGACGACGCCGCGGTCCGCCACCGAGCCGGCTTCGCGTCCAGGCACCTCTGGGTCACGCCCTACCACCGCGACGAGACGCGGGCCGCCGGGCCCTACGCCAACCAGAGCCCGGGGGGCGGTGGGCTGCCCGAGTGGACCGCCGGCGACCGACCCGTCGTCGACACCGACGTCGTGGTCTGGTGCACCTTCGGTGTCACCCATGTGCCTCGTCCCGAGGACTGGCCGGTCATGCCCGTCGAGCGCACCGGCTTCAGCCTGGTCCCGGTCGGCTTCTTCGACCGCAACCCCGCGCTCGACCTGCCGCCGTCACCGGGCCACTGCCACACGTGACCGGTCCGGCATCAGTGCCGCGGCGCGCCCTCGCGATGGAATTCGTCGGCCTCGGCGGGCCGCATCCACAGGTCGACGGCGGTCCACAGCGTGCGCGATGCCGGCAGGAACACCAGTGGCACCACGAGGGCGATGCCCACCGCACTGAACGCGAGCGGGAGGAAGGGAACGTCGGGGTAGGTCGCCACGATGCCGGCGACGAGCGCCAGCAGCATCAGCCCGAACGCCACGATCGTGTTCATGGCGATGGCGCCGATCCAGTGCCCCTCCACCCGCTCGAACCAGAAGCCGCACCGGGGGCAGCGCTCGCAGATGAAGAACCATCGGCGGAACAGGTGGCCGCTCCCGCACAGCGGGCACCGGCGAGTGGCCCCGCGCCACAGCAGCAGCGCCGGTCGTGGGGTGCCCGCAGGTTGTTCCACGCGGTCACGGTAGCGACGTGAACCCGGAAGAGGCACGATCGGTCCTCGGCCTCACCGCGGCGGCCACCCCCCGCGAGGTGCGGGACGCGTTCCTGCGGCGGGTGCGGGCCCACCACCCGGACGTCACCGATCACCCGTCGGGAGCGGCCGAGCGGACCGCCACCATCATCAGCGCCTACCGGCTGCTGCGCGACCGGCCCACCGACGGCCCGCCGGGGCCCGGCGCTCCGACTCCGCCCGCGTCGCCCCCCTCGCCCTCGCGCGGCAGCGTCGCGGCCGTCGAGGTCATCACCGACGAGGCGATCTGGGTCGATGCCGACGCCAGTGAGGTGGCACGGGTGCTGCTCGAGGTGGCCGACGAGTTGGGTGAGGTCAGCTACGTCGACCGATCGGGCGGGCTGGTCCAGCTGACGGTCCGGCCCCCCGCCGGGCCCACCTGCTGGTTCACCGTGAACGCCGTGGCCCGGCCATCGGGCACCGTGCTGGTGGCGACGCTCGAGTCCATCGAGGCACAGCCCACCCCGCCGCCCCGGCCACTCGTCGAGGCCCTGGCCCGCGCGGTGGCCGCAGGCCTCGGCACGGGGGAGGTCTTTTCCCACATCGCTTGATCCATCCCCCCACCCCGCTCCGAAAATGGGGCATGCGGTTCGACATCGACACCTACCAGGCCCATTCCGGGCGCATCACCTGGGACGACCTCGACTTCTCCGTGTTCCGCGAGCAGCCGTTGTCGTCCGCCGGGCTGCGTTGCCTCCGGTACATGCACGACATCGAGTTCCACACGGTCTGCTACCTGCGCGACCTGCTGGTCACTCGGGCCCACGACGACCACCGCGTCACCACGTTCCTCACCATCTGGAACTTCGAGGAGCTCTACCACGGCGAGGCCCTCGCCGCGGTGCTGGCGGCGCACGACGAGGACGGTGGCTCGGCCCGGGTGGAGCCGTTGCGCAAGCGCCTCGGTTGGCGTCAGCCCGTCGGCACGCTGGCCTCGATGTTCGGCTCGCTGGCCATGCGGGACTTCACCGCGGTGCACATGATGTGGGGCGCGGTCAACGAGTGGACGGCCCAGGCCGCGTACGGCCGACTTGCGAGCCGGGAGGCGAACCCCGTGCTCAGCGCCCTGCTGAAGCGGATCATGCGCCAGGAGGGCCGCCACGTGGACTTCTACGCGTCCGAGGCCCACCGTCGGCTCGAGGGCAACCGCCATGCGCAGCGGATCACCCGCGTGGCCCTCCGGCGCTTCTGGCGGCCGGTCGGCTCTGGCGTGGCGCCGCCCGCCGACGTGCGCTTCATGACCACCCACCTCTTCGGCGACGACGACGGCCGAGCGGTGGTCGAGCGCATCGACCGGCGGATCCACCGGCTGCCCGGCCTCGACGGTCTCGACCTGGTGTCCCGGGCGCGCGCCATCCACCTGCGCGAGGCCGCGGCGGCCTGATGCGGCTACCGGACGGGCAGACCCGGACGGGCTCAGACCCGGTAGGCCTGCACCGCGGCGACCACGGAGGCCACCTCGTCCTCGGTGAGCGAGTGGTGGAGCGGTAGGCGGATCAGCCGGCCGCTGAACGACTCGGTGACGGGGCAGTCGCCTTCGGCGCCCCCGAACCGCCGGCCCATCTCCGACAGGTGCAGCGGGAGGTAGTGGAACGGGGCGCCGATCCCGCGGTCCCGCAGGTGCGAGATCAGGCCGTCGCGGGCCGCTCGATCGGGCAGGAGCAGGTGGAACGAGTGCCAGGCCGGCCCGCACCCCTCGGGGACCAGCGGGAGGTCGGTCCCCTGCTCGGCCGCCCACTCGGCGAGGGCCTCGAGGTAGTGCGTCCAGATCCGTCGGCGGGTGGCCTGGATGGCATCGGCCTCCTCGAGCTGGGCGGCGAGGACGGCCGCGAGCACGTCGGAGAGCAGGTAGCTCGATCCGATGTCCATCCACGCGTAGCGGTTCACCTCGCCACGGACGAACTGACTGCGGTTGGTACCCTTCTCACGGATGATCTCGGCCCGTTGCACCAGTGCGGGGTCGCCCAGCACCAGTGCGCCGCCCTCCCCGCAGGTGACGTTCTTCGTCTCGTGGAAGCTCAGCGTGGCCATCGTGCCCAAGGAGCCGAGCGGTCGCCCCTTCCAGGTGCCGAACAGGCCGTGAGCGTTGTCCTCCACCACCGCCAGGTCGTGGGCGGCGGCGATGGCACCGATGCGGTCCATGTCGCACGCCACGCCCGCGTAGTGCACCACCACCACCGCCCGGCTGGCCGGGCCGACGCGCCGCTCGAGATCGGCGGGGTCGAGATTGCCGGTGCGGGGGTCGATGTCGACGAACACGGGGCGGGCCCCCCGCAGCACGAACGCGTTCGCGGTCGACACAAAGGTGAACGAGGGCATCAGCACCTCGTCGCCGGGGCCCACTTCGAGGAGCAGGGCCGTCATCTCCAGCGCGTGGGTGCACGAGGGGGTGAGGAGCGTCCTCGCCCCACCCAGGCGCGCCTCGAGCTGGCGCTGGCACGCGGCGGTGAACGGGCCGTCGCCGGCGAGGTGGTGCGCGGCCAGGGCCTCGCCCACGTTCTCGAGCGAGCGGGCGCTGGTGGTGGGTCGGTTGAACGGGACGGGTCGCGGTTCCATGGGAAAGTGCGCCACACTACCGGTGGCCCCGACCGGGCCGCGACGGCGCCATGAGCGGCACCGCGACCCTGCACGTGGCACCGCCCACCGCGGCCACGCCCGCCGGCGGCGGCGCGCCCTCGCGCCGGTTCGGCAACGTGGCCGCGCTGTCGGGGTTCCGGGGCCTCGCCGTGGTGGCCGTGCTCTACCACCACCTGCCCACCGGCGAGGGCCCCCGGGGCTTCGGGGTCATGGGGGTGAGCGCGTTCTTCGCGCTCTCGGGCTTCCTCCTGACCGCCGTGATGCTCCGCGAGTGGGACCGCCGCGGCACCATCGGGCTCTCGGAGTTCTACCGCCGCCGGGTGGTCCGGCTGCTCCCCGCCCTGGTGCTGTTCATCCCCGTCGTGGTGGTCTGGGCCGCGCTGCTCGGCTTCGACGAGACCCGCGAGGGGCTCTTCACCATCTTCCTGGTCAGCAACTGGGCCCGCATCAACAACGAGCCCATGGGGGTGCTGGCCCACACCTGGACCTTGGCCATCGAGGCCCAGTTCTACCTCGTCGCCCCTGCGCTCTTCCTGGCTGCGGTGCGCGGTCGCACGGCGAAGCACCCCTACCTGCTGCCCGCCGCCCTCGCGGCCGCCGTGGCCACCTGGCGGGCGTGCCTGTGGCTCTTCGCCGGCGGCCTGGTCGGATGGGCCGACGGTGGGCTGCTGATCTACGTCACCCGTGCCACCGACACACGGCTCGACGCCATCCTCATCGGAGTGACCGCCGCGTTCGTCTTCGCCCGCACACGGGTCGTCGTCCCCGGTTGGCTGGCCGTGATCGCCATGATCGACCTGATCGCCATGGGGTTCGCCGACCCCGAGGGCGACTTCATGATCGTCGGCGGCATGGCTGCGGCCAGCATCTGCGCGGGCGTGATCGTCCTGCACCTCGTCACGTCGGACTCCCCGATGAAGACGATGCTGGGATGGCGGCCCCTCACGCTCCTGGGGCTCATCTCCTACGGGCTGTACCTCTGGCACCTGCCCGTCTACAAGCTGCTCTTCTACCAGGCGCCCGGGCTACCGTGGTGGCTCGTCGCCACCGCGGCGATCGTCCTCAGCGTCGCGCTGGCCGCCGCCTCGTACGCCCTCGTCGAGCGGCGCTTCCTGGGCCACCGCCGGGTGCCGGCCGAGGCTGCCCCACCGCCCGCCCACGAGCGTCGGGCCGCAGACGCCTGAGCGCTGCTCCCAGCTTTGCCCCACGGGCGGCGGGCACTACCCACGGGTCCGAGGCGGGCGGCGCCGGATGATTTGAGTAGCGATTACTCATGGCACAGGCGGGCGTCGTGCCCAAGATGACCTCACCGGGTGGCGAACGCCGCCCCCTGAGCGAAGGAGCGCCTCGTGGGCCTGTTCAAGGACATGAAGGACACCATGCAAGCGACGCCGGCCCTGATCAACCAGGCCCAGCAGATGCAGCAGAACGCCATGGCCATGCAGGCCTCGGCCAACCAGCCGGTCGACCTGAACGACCCCGTGTGGGCGCCCATCGAGGGCATCACCCTCGACAAGTACGCGCAGCTGACCGCGGCGATGGCCCGCCAGAACCTGGGCACGCCCGACCAGGCCGAGGCCTGGCTGGAGACCCAGGGCGTGGCCAGGGGCACCTGGTCGAACGTGAACGTGGGCTGGGTGAACCGCATGGCCACCAACGAGGCCGTCCGCACCCGCTACGGCCTGCTGTACAGCCAGTCATGAGCATGAAGTTCTGGCGCGGGTTCAGCGCCGTGTTCATCGTCATCGGCGCCGTCCTGGTCATCTGGGGCATCGTCGCCCGCTCGAACAGCGAGGACGGGGTCAACGGACTGGCCGGCGACATCCAGGGCCAGGCGCTGATCTTCAGTGGTGCGATCATGATCCTGATCGCCATCATCAACCTGGCCGTCTACAAGCTGTTCCGGCCGCTCACCGACGCCAGTGACAGCCTGATGATCTCGCAGGGCTACAAGCCGGGGTTCGGCGGCACCATGAAGATGGCCGCCAACTCGATGGCGCAGGCCAACGCCACCATGGCCGCGTTCAACGCCGGCCCCGCCCTGGCCAACACGCTTGCGGTGTCCGGCGTGGACGGCACCGGCACGGTCACCGGGGCCCGCCCGACCGGCCAGCTGTCCAACCTGAACCCGGTCTACGACCTGGACATGACCGTGCACGCGGGCACCCTCGCGCCGTACGAGGTGACCCACACCACCGAGGTCAACACCCTCCGGGTGGCGCAGGTGGCCGTCGGCCGCCAACTGCCCGTGCGGGTGAACCCCGCCGATCCGACACAGATGCTCGTCCAATGGGAGAAGGTACCGGTCTGATGTACTCGCAGATGTACTTCTGGTTGTTCGTCTCGCTCGCGATCTCCGCCGTGGTGATCTTCTTCACCTACCGCGCCGTGGCCGGCATGACCGGCAACACGTCGGCGGGCCGGGCCCTGATGGCCACCGGGGCCGACGCCCCGGCCACCGTCATCGGCCTGCAGCAGACGAACACGTTCGTCAACAGCAACCCGCAGGTGGTGCTCACCCTCGAGGTGACCCCGCCCGGCCAGCCGCCGTTCCAGGCACGGACGTCCACGATCGTCCCCCTGGTGGCCATCCCCCAGGTGCAGCCGGGCAACGTGGTCAACGTGAAGTACGACCCGGCCGACCACTCGAAGGTGATGCTCGCCTTCGGCTGACCGACGGCGCACCGCAGACGCACCCCGCATCCGGGCCTCGCCGGGCCCCGCAACCGACACCGCCCGACCACCGCGTCGGGCGGTGTCGTCGTTCTCCCGTCAGCCGGTGGCGGCCTGCAGCCCCACGGTGTTCTGGGTGTTGGCGCCCTCGAGGTTGGCGCCGGCCAGCTTGGCGCCGGTGAAGTCGGCGTTGAGCAGATCGGCGTTGGAGAGGTCGGCGCCGGTCAGGTCGGCGTTGCGGAGGTCGGCGTTCTGCAGGCTGACGCCGGACAGGTCGGCGCTGGCCAGCTTCGCGTCACGGAAGTCGGCGTTCAGGAAGTCGATGTTGCTCAGATCGTTGCCCCGCAGGTCGGCGTTGCGGAACCGGGTGTTGTTGCTGCTCACCTGGGTGAGGGTGGCATCCCTGAGGTCGGCTTCGTCGAAGACGGTGTTCTGGATGGCGGCCTGGGTGAGATCCGCGCCGGAGAGGTTGGCGCCGGTGAAGTCGGCGTTCAGCAGCTGGGCCTGGGTGAGGTTCGCGTCGGACAGGTCGGCGCCGGCCAGCTGCCCGTTCAGCAACTGGGCCTGGGTGAGGTCCTCGCCCGACAGGTCCTTGTCCTCGCACACCGTGTTGGGCTTGAGCTTGCAGCCGTTGACCGACGGGAAGCCATCGTCGGCCGAATAGCAGCCGCCGGCCACCACGACCAGGGCCAGCACCGCGAGGAGGGGACGCAGGAGGGTTCGCACGCCCGAAAACGTAGTCGGCCCCGCCGACGGCACGTCGCTACGCCTGCGCCGCCTCGGACGCCAGTCGGGCGTCGTAGGTGGGGATGAGGTGGCGGGCGGCCCTGGCCTCGTCGAGGCGGCGCACCGGGGCGGTGCGGGGCGCCTCGTGGGCCTCCTCGCCCGTCTCGGTGGCGATGCGGGCCATGGCCTCGCAGAGCGCCTCGAGGGTCTGGGGGCTCTCGGTCTCGGTGGGCTCGATCATGAGCGCCTCGGCCACGATGAGCGGGAAGTAGGTGGTGGGTGCGTGGAAGCCCTCCTCCAGCAGCCGCTTGGCCACGTCGAGCGCGGTGAGGCCCTGGGCCTTCTTCAGGCTGGTCGTGGACAGCACGCACTCGTGCATGTTGGGCCGGTCGAAGGGGATGTCGTAGACGCCGCGGAGGCGGTGGCGCACCCAGTTCGCGTTGAGGACGGCCACGTCGGCCACCGTGCGCAGGCCGTCACCGCCGTTGGCCAGGATGTAGCTGTAGGCCCGGGCGAGGGCCAGGGCGTTGCCGTGCCAGCCGTGCACCCGCCCGATCGAGTCGGCGGGCGTGTCCCAGTCGTAGGCGCCCTCGGCCGTCCGCACCGGGCGGGGCCCGGGCAGGAAGCGGGCGAGCCGCTCCGACACCGCCACCGGGCCGGCGCCGGGGCCACCCCCGCCGTGGGGCACGGCGAAGGTCTTGTGCAGGTTCATGTGCACGATGTCGAAGCCCATGTCGCCGGGGCGCACCACCCCGAGGATGGCGTTGAGGTTGGCCCCGTCGTAGTAGAGCAGCCCGCCCACCTCGTGCACCGCGCTGGCGATCTCGGCGATGTCCTCCTCGAACAGGCCCAAGGTGTTGGGGTTGGTGAGCATGATGCCCGCCACCTGATCGTCGAGCACGGCCCGCAGGGCGGCCACGTCGACACAGCCGCGGTCGTCGCTGGGCACGGTGACCGTCTCGTAGCCCCCGAGGGTGACCGATGCCGGGTTGGTGCCGTGGGCCGAGTCGGGGATGATCACCTTCGTGCGGGGCGTGGTGGCCATACCGCCCGCCAACTGGGCGTCGTGCCAGGCCCGCATCAGCAACAGCCCGGTCAGCTCGCCTGCCGCCCCGGCCGGCGGTTGCAGCGTGGCCGCGTGCATGCCGGTGATCTCGCACAGCCACTCCTCCAGCGAGACGAGCAGCTCGAGCCACCCCTGGGTGAGGCCGGCCGGCGCCGACGGGTGGATGTCGCGCAGGCCGGGCAGGGCGGAGGCGTCGTCGCAGAGCTTGGGGTTGTACTTCATGGTGCACGACCCCAGCGGGTACGCGCCCAGGTCGACCGAGTACTGACGGTGGCTCAGCCGGGTGACGTGGGCCACCAGGTCGCGCTCGCTCACCTCGGCCAGCTCCAACGGTACGTCGGCCAGGTGCTCGGCGGGAACCAACTCGTCGGCGCCCCACTCGGGCAGGTCGGTCGACGGGAACGACCAGGCCTTGCGGCCCTCGACGGACAGCTCGAAGACCGTGGGCTCCTCGGAGTGGCCCATGATCGGGGCGCTGGTGGCGCGCCCTCCGGGCGCCGCGGTGCGGGCGGGGGTGGTGCTCATCGGATCACCCATCATCGAACCACCTTCTCGAGGGCCTGGGCGTAGCGGTCGATCTCGGCGCGGGTGCGCCGCTCGGTCGCGGCGATGAGCAGGCCGCCGCCGTAGCCCTGGTCGTCACCACCGGGCGCCAGGTCCACGCCGGCGAGGAAACCCTCGTCGGCCATGCGGTCGATCACGGTGGCCGCGGGCACCGGTAGCCGGACGGCGAACTCCCGCAGGATGGGTGCGCTGGTGACGGGCTCGACCCCGTCGATGGCCAGCACCGCCTCCCGCGTGTACCGGGTGGCCCGGGCGCAGCGCAGCGCCAATTCCCGCAGGCCGGTGGTGCCCAGCCAGGCCAGGGCGATGGTGCACCCGACCGCGATCAGCGTCTGGTTCGTGCACACGTTGGACGACGCCTTCTCGCGGCGGATGTCCTGCTCGCGGGTGCGCAGCGTGGTGACGTAGGCCCGGGTGCCTGCGACGTCGACGGTCTCGCCCACCAGGCGGCCCGGGAGGCGACGCACGTGCTCCTCCCGGCAGGCGAAGTAGCCGAGGTAGGGGCCGCCGAAGCTGAGCGGGGTGCCGAACGGCTGGGCCTCGCCCACCACCACGTCGGCGCCGAACGAGCCGGGCGTGCGGAGCAGGCCGGCCGACACCGGATCACCGGCGACCAGCAGCAGCGCCCCGTGGGCGTCGGCGCAGGCCCGTGCGGCCGCGAGGTCTTCGATGCAGCCGAGGTAGTTGGGGTACTGCACGAGCACCGCGCCCACCTCGCCGGCGTCGGCGTCGGTGGGCCAGGCGGTGCGGCCGTCGTCGCCGAGGGGCACGTCGATGAGGTCGTGGCCGGTGCCCTTGGCGAAGGTGGCCATGGTGGCCCGCCAGTTGGGGTGCACGCCGCGGCTGACCAGCACGCCCTGCTTGCGGCTGGCGGCGACGGCCAGGTTCACCGCTTCGACGCAGGCGGTGGCGCCGTCGTACAGCGAGGCGTTGGCGATGCCGACGCCGGTGAGGCGGCTGATGAGCGTCTGGTACTCGAACAGCATCTGCAGCACGCCCTGGGCCACCTCGGGCTGGTAGGGCGTGTAGGCGGTGACGAACTCGCTGCGGAACATCAGCGAACGCACCGCGCTGGGCACCTGGTGGTCGTAGGCGCCGGCGCCGGCGAAGCACACCAGATCGGGGCCTGGCGCACGGTTGGCGCCGGCCAGGCGGGCGAACTCACCCAGCACATCGGCTTCGGCGAGGCCGTCGGGCAGGTCGAGGTAGCGGCCGTCGTCGCCCGCGATCAGGCGCAGGGCGGCCGGGATGGTCTCGAAGAGGGCTTCGAGCGAGTCGAGCCCCACGAAGGCCAGCATCTCGGCGATCTCGTCGTCGGTGTGGGGGACGTAGTGGCCCACGGGCGGTCCTGTCTGTGAGGGTCAGCGGGCGCTGACGAAGGGGGTCTTGACCACGTGTGCGGGCATCGGCGTGCCCCGCACGTCGATGGCGACCTCGTCGCCGATCTCGACCGTCGGGGGTACGAAGGCCAGCGCGATCCCCCGCTCGAGCATCGGCGAGAAGTTGCCGCTGGTCACGATGCCGGCGGGCGCGCCGTCGACGAGCACGGGTTGATCGGCACGGGGCGGGCGCCGGCCCACCACCTCGAGGCCGCGGAGCCGCCGGGTGATCCCGCGCTCCTTCTCGGCCAGCAGCGGGGCCCGTCCACGGAACTCACCCTTGTCCCAGCTGACCACCCAGCCGAGGCCGGCCTGCAGCGGCGTGATGCCCGGGCCGAGCTCGTGGCCGTGCAGAGGGAGGCCGGCCTCGAGGCGCAGCGTGTCACGGGCGCCCAGGCCGGCGGGGACCACACCTGCACCGAGCACGGCGTCCCAGAACGCCGGGGCGTGCTCGGCCGGCACCGCGCACTCGACGCCCGGCTCGCCCGTGTAGCCCGTGCCCGCCGCCACGCACTCGATGCCCGACCAGGTGAAGCGAGCGACGTGGTTGCGCCCCACCGCCGCGGCCTCGGCCGACACGGTGGCCAGGCGCTCGCACGCCTCGGGGCCCTGGACCGCGAGGATGGCCCGCTCGGGGGTGACGTCGCCCGCCACCACGGTGCCGGGCGCACCGTCGGTCAGCGCCGCCACCACGCGATCGGTGTTCGAGGCGTTGGGCATGACGTCGAAGCGCTGCTCGTCGACCCACCACACGATGATGTCGTCGAGCACCGAGGCGTCGTCGGGGTCGAGCAGGTGCGTGTACTGCGCCCGCCCCGGCGCCACCTTGGCGAGGTCGTTGGTGAGCGCCCGCTGCAGCATCTCGTACGAGCCCTCGCCCTGCACCCGCACGGTGCCCAGGTGGCTCACGTCGAACACGACCGCGCCGGTGCGACAGGCACGGTGCTCGGCCAGGGTGCCGTCCGGATAGTTGAGCGGCATGTCCCAGCCCCCGAAGGGCACCATCTTGGCGTCGAGCGCCCGGTGGGCGGCGTCGAGCGGGGAGGTGCGCAGGGTCACCCGGCGGATCGTACTGTGCCCCCCGGGGGCAGCCGCCACCCGGGAGACGGGGCCTAGCGGTCGCCGGCCGCCTCGGCCGCGATGGTGGTGGCGCCGGTGGTCGCGCCGGCATCGGCTGCACCGTCGGTCGTGGCGGCGCGCAACTCGACCACCGCGTCGATCTCGGCCTGCACCCCACCCAGCGGCAACAGGTTGAGCACGCCCTGGCCCCGGCGCACCAGGTCGATCATCTCCTCGTCGCTGGTGGCCAGCACCACCTGCCCGTCGCTGATCACCAGGTTCGCGCTGGTGACGTCCTCGCCCAGGTTCTCCTGGAGGTAGGCGAAGATGCTGCGGACGGTGGTGAGCCCGATGCCGGCGTCGAGCAGCTTCTTGATGATCTTCAGCTCGAGCAGGTCGCGGTACGAGTACCGGCGCCGGCTGCCGCTGCCGGCGGCGTCGACCAGTGACGGCCGCACCAGGTCGGTGCGGGCCCAGTAGTCGAGTTGGCGGTACGTGATGCCGACGATCTCCGCGGTGCGCTTGCCGCTGAAGCCCTCGGCGACGGACCCAGTGGTGGTGGGTGTCACAAGTGCCCTTCCCGGTGCGGCGAGAGGGCCCTCACCCCCGAACCACACCTATCGTCCGATCTTCCGAACGACGACGCTCACGAAATACACGTCCGGAATTACGTTGGTGTGACACGGAGCGTACGGCGGCGCGCGCGATCCGTCAACGGGTGATCACCGGCGATCACCGCCAACCCGTGATCAGGAGGGCATGATCCCTGGCCCGGTGGGGTTGCGGAGCGCCACCTGGCGCAGGCTGAACTGGTCCCAGGCCAGGCAGAGGACGCGCGGCCACCACCCGGGGTCGGACGGCGGATGGGTCCACAGGAACTCGAGGATCTGCGAGGGGGTGCCCTGGAGGATGTGGCCGAGGTACCCCGCGGTGCGCGCCTGGGTGCTGTCGACGAACAGTTCGAGGTTGGTGGCCGACGCGGTCCAGAACGTCTCCTCGACCACGAGCGGCCGCCCGGGCTGCTTGCAGTTGTTCACCGTGTTGATGTCGGCGGTGAGGGTCGAGTCCTCGGGATACATGTGCACCATGTCGAAGTCGGCGATCTCCCGGCTCGCCCGGTTGAGCGCCCCACCGCAGAACGAGAGCTGACCCACCGACACCGGATGGGCGGTGTCGCCGGCCCCCACCTTCACCGCGTCGCGCATCCGGGTCGTCCAGGCCCGCGCCACCTCGAGTTGGCTGCGCTGGCGGCTCGTGTCGGCGGGGTCGGTGTAGGACTTGACGACGTTCGGGTTCCAGCAGAAGTCGTCGGGGGCCATGTCCTCGTCGAAGCACCACGTGGCGGCCGGGGTGCTCACCGGCAGCGTCGGCTCGTTGACCAGGTCGTACCAGGCGACCGAGGTGTGCGGCCGGAGCTCGGCGGCCACCGCCTGCCAGAACAGCTCCTGGGCCTGCCACCGCCGCACCTCGTCCTCCGGTGACGCGCTCAGGTCGTCGAACCAGCTGTGGTTGTGGTGGTGGGTGGCGATGCCGTTCCCGGTGATGTCGAGGTAGAGGCCCACCTGTTCCGCGGCCGTGGCCACGTCACCCAGGTGGTCGACCGCCGCCGTGTCGACGGTGGGCGGGCACGTGTCGCAGGTGGGGGCGACGAGGTAGTCCTCGGTGTCGAGCAGCAGCCTGATGACGTTGAGGCCCATCCGCCGCACGTCACGGAAGTCGTCGGTCATCACCTCGATGTCGGGATCGAGGGACAGGTCGCCGCCCCACACCCGGAACGCCGAGCCCGTCACCGTGCCCACGAAGGCCGAGCCGTCGTCGCTGACGCGGAGTCGCTCGAGGCCGGCGGCGGGCGGCTCCCCGATGACGCAGCCCCGTGAGCCGTCGCCGCCCACGAACGACGCGTCGGTGCTCAGCGAGGCCAACTCGTCGGTACCGGCCAGCAGGTTCGCCTGAGGGCACTTGCCCCAGGTGCTCCGGGGGTTGCCGTCCACGAGGCGGAAGGTGGTGGTGTTGCCGGTGACGGTGGCATCGGTCATGTCGTGCACGTCGATCCCGATGTTCGCCCGGGTCGGCACGCCACCCGTGGTGTTGCCCGTCACCGCGACGCCGGTCGCCCCTGGATGGTCGGCATCGGGCGCCTGGTTGAGGAAGCGGTGATCACCCCACAGCGCACCGCCCCCCACCATGAGGGCGACGTCGAAGCTCGTCCGGGTGCTCGAGAAGAAGCGGTTGTCGCGTATCCGCGCGCCGCTGAAGTCACGGGCGCCTCGCACGTCGAGGCAGGGAACCGGCGTGCCCGGGACCGGCGTCCCGGCCGGGTTGTCGATGGTCATGGCGAGGCACTGCCCCACGGCGTCGGCCCCGAGCGCCACGTGGGTGTCCAGTCCCGCGCTGAGCACGGTGTTCGCCCGGACGTCCGAGCGTTGGGTCGCGGCGGTCTCGTTGCGGTTCATCGCGCCGTTGACCACGATGCCGAGATCCGTCACGTCCACCACCCCGTTGGCGGCCACCACCGCGTCCTCGCAGGAGACGGTGATCCCGTCGACCCACTGGGCCTGCCCCCGCTGGTCGAACTGATGGCTCGACGAGTACCCGGTGACGAGGTTGCCCAGGACCTTCTCGTTCACGCAGGGCGTGCCTGTGGAGGCGCCCGCCAGGCGCAGTCCCGTCCCGTCGCGCGGTGGCTCGGAGAGCCGACTGGCGATCACCGAGGTCCCGTCGTCGTACGGGGTGGCCGCGCTCTCGGCGGCGCTCCCGGCGGTCTGCACGAGCGCGACCTTGTACTGGGCGCCGGACAGTCCCTGGCCGTCCACCCACACGCCGGTGAGGTGGGCCCCCGGGGCGAGGGCCAGCAGCCCGATGTTGTTGCACACGGTGCCGGCGCACACCCGGCCGTCGGCGGGGTCGAGGCCGGGTGCGGCCCCCGGTGTGGTGTCGGCCACGATCCGCCCCATGCGTTCGTAGGCGAGACCCTGCGGCGTGGCGTCGGTGGGCTCGGTGTACGGGGGCCGGCCCTCCGAGGTGAGGGTCACGCCCGCGGGCACCACCAGTTGCTGGTTGGCGTTGGTGCTGCCCCCGATGCGGACGATCTCACCCTGGCGCAGCGTCACCGTGCGTTGGGCGACGGTCGCGCCGCCCGACGCCGCCTGCAGGTCGGCCACGAGTTGGGCCTGCGTGCGCGAGGGCGCCAGTGGCGGGCTCAGGTTCGGGTAGAGGGCCATGACCTTGGCCCGGAGGTCGATGGTCCGCGAGAACCCGAACGGGTACGCCGGCGTGGTCGAGCTGCAGAAGGTCGCCGGCCCGACGAAGGCCAGGATGAAGCTGTAGAGCCGGTTCACCGTGCCGGACCACGTCGCCGTTCCGGCCACGTAGGGCTTGATGGTGCTGGTCCAGTCGTTGTCGTTGGCCTCGTGGCCGTACGCGGCCCGCACCACCGCCGCGGCACGGAGCGCCCGGTCGAGCGGCGTGGCGGCCGGGTAGAGCGTGTCGAACTCGGTGGCGCGGCCCGACGGCAGACCTGGCACCGTCGGCGTCGTGAGGCCCGTGAGATACATCGGCAACACCATCAGCGACGCCGACGTGCAGGCCGGCAGCGCGCCGTAGTAGTCGGTCCACACCTTCCACTCCCCCGGCGTGGGAGGCCGGCCCAGCAACTCGGTGAACTGCCGGGCCACCCACTGGGTGGGAGCACCGAAGGGAGCCGCCGCGGTGAGCGCACCGTCGGCCGGGGTGGTGGCCCCGGCCGCCACGGCCAGCGGCGTCGCCCCCGCGAAGCTGGGACTGTCGTGCCAGTACTCCTGGATGCGCCCCCCAGTGGGGTCGACCATGGCCAGGCGGTAGGTGCCGGGCACGAGGCCGCCGAGCCGGTAGGTGCCGTCGCCACCGGTCGCGGTCGGTCCCCAGACCGACCCCGACCCGTCGATGGCCACGACCCATATGCAGCCCACACCCGCCTCGGTCGGATCGTCGACCACCGTGCCGGCCACGGCACCGGTGACCGGGTCCATCGCCGCATCGACCGTTGCGGGCGAGTGCACCGTCGTCGCCGCCCCCAACCCGTCGTGGCGCTGACCGGCGTGCCACACCATCGGGTGCTCCCCGGTGGGATCGAGGAAGCCCAGCTTGTAGTCACCGGCGGCCAGGGCGAGGTGGTAGCCGCCCGCGGCGTCGGTGCGGGTGCCCGCGGCCAGCCGGTAGTCGCGGGCCCGCAGCGCGACCACCATCACCCCGGCCAGCGGGCCGCCACCGCGCTCGGTGACCACACCGTCCACAGCCGTGGTGGTCGCCGGCGCGGCTCGCGCCGCGAGCGCCGCAGCCGCCTCGGTGGCCGCCCCGGCGCCGACCTGGACGGGCACCGCCCCCACCGGCGAGGGGGTTCCCCCGAAGTACTCCGGCTCGTGAGCGCCGGCCGGGTCGACGTACACCACCATGTGGGCGCCGACCGCCATCTGGTCCAGGACGAACCGGCCCCCGGCGTCGGCCACCGCGACCCGCTCAGGCGTCCCGCTGGCCCAGTTGACCGTCACCGCCCACGCCCCGGCCACGGGCTGACCCGTGCCCTCGTCGGTGACCCTCCCGGTCAACGAGCCACGACGCGGTGCCATCTGGGCATCCACGCTGCTCACCGCCCCTCCCGTGACGGTCACGGCCGTGGGACTGCCGTGCATCCGCGCGGTGTGCCCGCCGCTGGGGTCGAGCAGGTACAGGAAGTACACCCCCGCCGGGACCGCGACCGAGAAGCGCCCGTCGGTCCCCGCGGCGACGCCGGCCACCATCGCCTGGTCGCTGGCCCGGAGCACGGCGACGTACGCCTCGGCCACGGGCGAGCCCGACACGGCGTCGCGCACCGTCCCGCCGATGCCCGTCGACCCCGCGGCCGTGCCGCACCCGACCTGACCGCGCGCGGCGCCAGCGGGTTCGGGAACCGTCGGCACCAACAGGCCCACCACCAGTCCGACGACGAGCCCGATCACCACCATCGAGTGGCGGCGCCGGCCGTGCGACGCCACTCCCCGAAACGTCCACCCTCCACGCACGACCAACCATCGACCGGCGCGCCCGTGCCGTTGAGCCACCCCGCGACGACGGTCCGTCGGCCCCGTCACGGCGTCCCGCACCGCCCGGTCACGACGGCATGATCCCGGGTCCCGCGGGGTTGCGGAGCGCCACCTGGCGCAGGCTGAACTGGTCGCACGCGTACCAGATCACCCGGGCCCACCATCCCGGCTTGTCCGGATCATGGGAGTCGAGCCAGTCGATGAGCTGCACCGGCGTCCCGCCGATGATGTGTCCCAGGTAGCCGGCCGCGCGCCCCTGGGTGCTGTCGAAGAACCGCTCGAGGTTGTCGTAGGACGCCGAGAGGTAGGTCTCCTCGATGACGAGCGTGCGACCGGTGCGGACCCGACCTCGGTCACCGTGCCACGGATGCCGGTGGTGCCGAGGGCGGGGGTGCACGGCCCGGCGGCCGCGGTTGCGTCGGGAACGGCCGCCACCGCGGGCCCGAGCAGCGAGGCGAGCAGCGAGATCGTCGCCGCCGCGACCACCGCCGCCCGCCGAGCGCCCTGCGCTGGGCCCACCCTCGCACTCCCCTGTCCGCCGTCACGCCGCTCGTGCCGAGCCTAGGACGTCGGCACGGAGAGGCGCCGTCCTGAGCGGTTGCTCAGGAGGCGAAGTCTTCGGGGTTCACGTTGTCGATGAACTCCTTGAACTGCTCGACCACGACCTCCTGCTGCTCCTCGTCCTCCTCGGTGAGGGCGTAGGCGGCCTCGTCGAGCACCGCCTCGGACGCGAAGATCGGCGTGCCGGTGCGGGCGGCGAGGGCGATCGCGTCGGACGGTCGGCTGGACACCTGGTGCGAGGCACCGTTGGCCACCAGGTGCAGCTCGGCGTAGAACGTGGCGTCCTTCAGCGCGGTGACCACCACCTGGGCCACGGTCACGCCGAGGTCGTCGAGGACGTTCTTCATCAGGTCGTGGGTCATGGGCCGCGGGGTCTCCACCTCTTCGAGGGCGAAGGCGATGGCGGTGGCCTCCGGCGCCCCGATGAAGATGGGGAGGAGGCGCCGGTCGCCGCCCTTCTCCCGCAACAGGACGATGGGGGCGTTGGTGGGAAGCTCGACCCGGACACCCACCAGCTCCATTTCGACCATGTCCCAACGCTACCGGACGACCAGCGGCGTGGGTCAGGCCCCGAGATGGTTCCGAAGCGCCTCACGCAGCAGGGCCGACCGGAGGGTCTGGCCGAGGCTCGACAGCTCGTCGATGGTCGCCATGGCCTGGCGGCGGGCGGCCGGGTTGCGCTGCTTCAGCACCGGCGTGACGATCTGCTCCAGGAAGCCGGCCTCACGGTCGGCCGCCACCTTGTACATGCGCAGGTGACGCGCCTCGATGCCGTGGCGCAGGAAAGCCGCAGCCACCTGAGCGACCAGCAGGGCGTCGTCGTCGTAGAGGGTCGACGCCCCCACCGACTTGCCCGACAGCAGCCCGAACCGCTCGAGGTCGGCCACCACATCGGGCGTGATGCCCGCGGCGACGGCGAGCTCGTCGGCAGTCATGCTCACCGAGGTCATGGCCGTCTCGAACGTGGGCTGGGGCTCGGCAGGGGCGGCCACCGCGGCGGCGATGGGCTGGACCGCCGCCAGCTTCGGTGGGTCGTCGGGCACGGCCTGGTCGCCCGCCTCCTCGAGGCGGCCCTTGATCACCTTCAGCGGCAGGAAGTTCTCCCGCTGCTGGCGCAGGATCCACCGCAGGCGCTCGACATCGGGGTCGTAGAACTTGCGGTAGCCCGACGGCGTGCGCTCGGGGTCGAGGAGGCCCTGGCTCTCGAGGAACCGGATCTTCGAGATGGTGACGTCGGGGAATTCCTGCTGCAACAGCGCCAGCACCTCACCGATCGACAGGTGGGCACGCTCGCTCATGTTCCCCGCTCTCGGCGACTGCGTCGCCGGGCCACTCGGGCCCCCGCTCCGCTCATGTCTCCCGCTCTCGGCGACTGCGTCGCCGGGCCCCCGCTCCGCTCATGCGTCGCCGGCGCCCATGAAGAACACCAGCTTGTACTTGCCGATCTGCACCTCGTCGCCGTTGGCCAACCGGACCGGCGTGGTGATGCGCTCGCGGTTCACGTAGGTGCCGTTCAGTGACCCGACGTCGCTGGCCAGGTAGTGGTCGCCCTCCTTGGTGACCTCGGCGTGACGGCGCGACACGGTGATGTCGTCCAGGAAGATGTTGCTCTCGGGGTGACGGCCGGCGGTGGTGACCGTGTCGGTGAGGGCGAAGCGCGAACCCGCCTTGGGGCCCCGCTTCACCACCAGCATCCCGATGTCGTTGGGGAGCTCGTCGAGGTCGACCGCCAACTCGTCGTCCGGCCGGTCGGCCGGGTCGTCGGGGTGGAACGTGACCGTGGTGTTCTCCTGGTTGGCGAGGTCGAGCGGGCCGCCGCACGACGAGCAGAAGTTGGCCCCGATGGGGTTGTTGTGCCCGCAGTTGTTGCAGAAGACGTCAGCCACGCCCAGCTCCCTTCACCATGGTCGTCGGTACGCCTACCCCTCGATGAGGGCCCGGTAGGCACCGGCGTCGAGCAACATGTCGAGCTCGCCGGGATCGCTGGGCTCGATCACGCAGATCCATCCCTCGCCGTAGGGGTCGTCGTTGAGGCGCTCCGGCGCGTCGCTGAGGCCCTCGTTGACCTCGACGATGGTGCCGGCGACGGGGGCGAAGATGTCGGAGACCGACTTGGTGGACTCGACCTCGCTGAAGGTGTCGTTGACCTTCACGGCTGTGCCCACGGCGGGCACGTCCACGTAGACCACGTCGCCTAGCGCGTCCTGGGCGTAGTCGGTGATGCCGATGCGCACCTTGCCGTCTTCCAGCCTCGCCCACTCGTGGTCGGTCGAGTAGCGCAGGTCGTCGGGGATGTTCATCCCCTGAACGCTACAAGACGCGCCCCACCCCCGGTTCCGAGAACCTCGCGCCGTACGGGGTCGCGCCGCGCCACGTCGATACCGTGGCCGCCGTGCCCGACCGTCGCGCGCCCATGGTCAACACGGGCGAGAAGGACACCTTGGTCCTGTTCCTCGACTACCTGCGGGGGTGCATGGTGGCCAAGGCCGTCGGTGCACGTGACCCTGCGCTGGATCCTGGTCCACATGATCGAGGAGACCGCCCGCCACGCCGGCCATGCCGACATCCTCCGCGAGCAGATCGACGGCCAGGTGGGCCGGTGATCCGATGACGGGCGAGTGGGACGAACGCCACGACGAGGGCGGCGGCGACGACGAGGGTCGAGCGCCGATCTGTGCCGCCTGCGGGGTGACCGCTCTGCCCGCGGAGACGGCCAACGTGCTCGACGCCACCTTCGTGTGTGAGAACCCCGACTGCGAGGCCTTCGGCGAAGCGGTGTAGCCAGCGGGCGTCCCCGTGACCGTCGGCCCATTGCCGGGTGTGGCCCGACGCGTCACATCGTGTGACGTGCCCGGCGATGACGATCTCGAGTGGCTCCCGCAGGAGGAGTGCTGCTCGAACGTCAGGAGCGTCACGACATGTCCGTCGCACTGCGGGCCCTGATCTGCGGCACCGAGGCTCCGGCGGCGTGAGGCGAGGCGCGTCTCGACGCGCGCCATGCCGAGGACCCGGGTGCACCATGACCGCGTGCGGTCAGGCGGCTTGCTCGTTGCGGCCAGTTCGTGGCGAGGGTTCCGCATCATCCGGGAGGCGCTGCTGGCGCCATCGTCGGCGCCGGCGTATCTCGGCGTCGAGGCGTTCCTTCCACCGGTTGTGCGGCTTGCACTTGGGATCGGCGTTGTACGGCGCCGTCGGCCCCAGGTCGACGAACGGGACCAGGTGGTCGATCTGGCAGCGCCACGACGGTTCGTCGCAGCCGGGCGGGTGCCCACACCAGTCATGGGTCAACACGGCGGCGGTGCGGGCGTCGCCGGTGAAGCACCGGCGGGCCTGCCCGTAGTTCAGCGCATCGCCCTCCGGGTCCAGCACGATGCCGCGCACGTGGCCGGCCAATCCCAGGCTGAGTGCCTGCGAGGGAGCGACCACGGTGCCGTCGTCGAGGCGGCAGGTCCGCTCGTCGGGGAACTGCACATCGGTGCGGCCCTCGCGGCGAGCCAGCTCGGCGCAGAACGTGGCCCAGTCGATCACCACGTTCAAGACCGGCCGCAGCATGCCCGCCCCCAGCGTCATCGCGCCGGACCGCTCGGCCATCAGCACCTGGGCGTCGTGGCGGCGCTGTGCCGCGGTGCGCGTCAGATCTGCCGAGGTGACGTTGCGCTCGCCGAGGCGGGCCACCGCTTCGGCCCAGTCCTGCTCGAAGAGCCAGTCGGTCAGACGCTCGAGCTCGCGCAGGTAGATCGACCCGCCGATGGGATCCATCCACCCGTCCACCGCCAACTGGTCCTCGAAGGTCTTGGACGCGTGCCAACGCCGGTCGGCGAGTTGACGTCGAGCCCGGTCGTCGGCGGCGTCCGGATCGACCTGATCTCGCCAGTAGCGCAGGTCGCGACGGAACGCGACGAACCGCATCGTGCGAGCCTTGTCGACCAGCTTCCGCTCACTGTCCGCGAACAGCGCCTCGCGTCCCTCACGCACCCGGGCCAGTTCCTCGACGTGCTCCAGCGTGATCTCGCCCCGGGCCAGCGCCGCCCACGCCCTGGGCATGCCCCGCACCAGCCGGCCCACCTTCACCCGGCGGCCGGCCACGGACCTCGCCTCGCGCCCAGCCGACACCATCCACGCGGCGGCCGAGCGCGACCCGTCGGCCATCCACTCCTTGGACGCGTCGAACGCCGCCGCCAGGCCGACATCGACCGCCGCCGTCTTGTTCCGGATGCGACCAGCGACCCGCTGCGCTTCGGCCTGCACCGGGCCCGGTGCGCCGGCCAGATCCTCGGCCAGGACGGCATCCACCGCCTGTTCCACTGCTTCGAGACGACTCAACAACGACACCGGCAACTCCAATCCACGCATCCAGAACCTTGTGGGGGGAAGCGCCAGCCGTTGCCCGTGGAACCTCACGACCCCCGATA
This sequence comes from Acidimicrobiales bacterium, assembly GCA_044221555.1. GTDB lineage: Bacteria > Actinomycetota > Acidimicrobiia > Acidimicrobiales > DATDAH01 > JAEUJM01. Next base: position 66,293 of record JBGAOY010000001.1, on the reverse strand, counting down.
CCAACCGGGAAGCCGTGGCCCTGGCTCACTCACAGCCGAGCGAACTACATCGGTGTAACCCTACCCCAACGAACACACGTGCGCAATGAGGCGGGCAGAGAACTTCGGGCCCGCGACGCGATCGACGGCTGGTGGGCACTCCCATCGTCACGCTCTGTTGGCCGCGTGACACGGAGGCAGCTACCCGAACGCCCTCCGGACAGCCGCCGAACCTTGGCAGCCACCGACCGCGTGGCCGCGTGGCCGCGTGGCCGCGTGGCCACGCCATAGGGTGGGCACGTGGGAGGGCGGAGGGGCGGCACGGGTGTGGTGGCGACTGGCCTCCTGAGCGTCGCCGCCGTGCTGAGCCTCACGCTCCTGGTGCCGGCCTCGGCCACGGCGGGAGCGGCGGCGCGGGGCGCGGCGGCGTCGCCGTCGGCGTGCTCGGGGCTGGCGGCCCGGCGCCCGGGGACGACCACGGGGACCTTCGTCCACGCCGGCCGGACGCGCACCTACGTCCTCCACGTGCCGAGCGGGTACGACCCCACGAGGCGCACCCCGCTGCTGATGACCTTCCACGGCCAGGGGTCCTACGGGCTCCAGCAACTCCTGTACAGCGACGTGCGTGCGCTCGCCGACCGTGAGGGGTTCATCGTGGTGGCGCCCGACACCGCCTATCCGGAAGAGAGCCGGTGGCAGACCGACGCCGCGCTCGGCGAGATCCCCGCGGGCACGTCGACCGTGGACGATCTCGGCTTCGTCGGCCGGCTGCTCACCCGCCTCGAGGCGGGACTGTGCGTCGACGAGGACCGGGTCTTCGCCACCGGTATCTCCAGCGGCGGCTTCATGGTGAGCGCACTCGCCTGTCGGATGCCGAACCGCATCGCCGCGGTCGCGTCGGTCGCCGGCACCGTGTACTTCGAGGATCCCGCCGTGTGCCGCTCGGCTCGGCCGGTGCCCGTGCTCGCGTTCCACGGCTCAGCCGACCGGAACGTGCCCTTCGACTTCGAGACGTTCAACCGGGCCGGCCCCCGCGACAGCGTGGTGAACTACCTGCGACGGTGGGCGCTGCGGCGCAACGGCTGTGGCGACACGACCACCGTCACCCTCCGGGCCCCCGACGTCTCGGTGCGGCGCTGGACCTGCCCGGGCGCCGGCAGCACCGAGCTCGTGCGCATCCAGGGCGGCGGTCACACCTGGCCGGGATCACCCTTCGACGTCCCGTCGCTCGGCGCCACGACCCGTCATGTGTCGGCCACGAACATGGCGTGGCGGTTCTTCACCCAGCACCCGCGCACCTGACACCGCCACCGGCCACACGTGGGAGAGCGCCGGAAGCGCCGCGGCACGGCCAGTCCCGAGGTCGGCCCGATCCGCCCTACCGGCTCCGCCCGTGCACCGTGATGCCGGTGAGCACGACGTCGACCACCCGCTCGGCCAGTTCGGCGCTGAGGGGACGACCGGTCACCAGCAGGCGGGTGAAGAGGGGGCCGGTCAGGCAGTCCACGACCACCTCGGTGTCGAGGCCGTCGACCAGCTGGCCCCGCGCCGCGGCCCGTTCGATCACGGTGCGCCAGCGCCCGCGTCGACTGTCGGAGAAGTCGGCCAGCAGCGCTCGGATCTCGGGGTTGCGGGTGCCCTCGGCGACCATCTGGGGCAGCATCTGGCCGGGCACGCCGTCGATCAGCGCCGGCAGGAACCCCTGGTAGAGGGCGAGCAGGTCGTCGCGCAGCGAGCCGCTGTCGGGCAGCTCCTGCGGCCCCCCGGACAGGCAGCTCGCGGCCTCGAGCAGCAGTGCCTCCTTGCTCGACCAGCGCCGGTAGATGGTGGCCTTCGACACCCCGGCGGTGGCCGCCACCGTGTCGACGGTGACACCCGCGAACCCCTCCTCGGTGAGCAGGGTCACGGCCGCGTCGAGGATCTCGGTGCGGGCGTGCTCGTCGAGCGGGCGCCCGGGCGGCCGCCGGACCGCCGACGCGACCTCGTGCTCCGCCTGCGCGGCGGTCATCCCGCCGAGTGCTCCAGGTCGGACGGGGCACGGGCGGGCAGGAAGACGAGGGCGATGATCGAGCCGAGCAGGGCCACGCCGGCCCCGACCCACAGCGAGGTGCCCATGCCGTCCACGTAGGCGGCCCGGGCGGCACCGGTGAGCGCGTCGGCCTGGAGTTCGGGCAGCCGCGCGGCCACCCCGACGGCGGCGCCGACGCTGTCCTGGATGGCCGACGATGCCGCTGCCGGCACGGGGAGGGGCGCCCCGGCCAGGAAGTCGGCCATCTTCGAGCCGTAGCTCGACGCCAGCAGGCTGCCGAGCACGGCGACCCCCATGGCGCCACCCACCTGCCGGGTGGTGTCGTTGACCGCGGAGCCGACGCCGGCCTTGGCCAGCGGGAGCGAGCCCATGATCGACTCGGTGGCCGGGGCCATGGTGAGGCCCATCCCCACCGACATGACCAGCAACACCCCGAGCAGCGGCAGGTAGCCGCCGTCCGCGGTGAGGAACGTGCCCAGGGCGAGGGCGATGCTGGTGAACAGCAGCCCCGTGGCCACCACCGCCTTGGTGCCCACCTTCTCGACGATGCGAGCGCTGGACGGGGCCACCACCATCGTCACCGCCGCCATGGGGATGAACCGCACGCCGGTGGCCAGCGGCGAGTAGCCCAACACGAACTGCATGTACTGGGTGAACAGGAAGAGGGTGCCGAACATGGCGAAGAACGTCATGGTGATGGCGCCGCTCGCCGCGCTGAAGCGCGGGTTGCGGAAGAAGCTCACGTCGAGCATCGGGTGGTCGCTGCGCTTCTCGTGGACCCCGAACATCACCAGGAGCGCCCCCGCCACCGCGAAGGCGGTGAGGGTGACCGGGTCGGTCCATCCGTGGTCGGGGGCCTCGATGATCGCCCACACCAGGGTGACCAGGCCCACGATCGACAGCACCGCGCCGAGCGGGTCGAGCGCCGGTGGGTTGGGGTCCTTCGAGTTGGGGATGAGGCGGTAGCCCGCCACCAGGGCCACCACCACGACGGGCACGTTGACGAGGAACACCGAGCCCCACCAGAAGTGGTTCAACAGCCAGCCGCCGGTGACGGGGCCGATGGCGACCGCCATCCCCGACGTGCCCGCCCAGATGGCGATGGCGCGGGCCCGCTCACGGTGGTCGGTGAAGACGTTGGTGAGGATCGACAGCGTGGCCGGCATGATCAGCGCACCACCGACGCCCATCACGGCCCGCCAGAAGATCAACTGCTGCGGGTCGCTCGACCAGGCCGAGATGGCCGAGGCGGAGCCCATGATGGCGAGTCCGAGCGACAGGGCCGGCTTGCGCCCGTAGCGGTCGCCGAGGCTGCCCATGGTGAGGAGCAGCCCTGCGAACACGAGCACGTAGGCGTCGACGATCCACTGCAGTTGGCTGCCCGTGGCCCCCAGGTCCTCCTGGATCGTGGGCAGGGCCACGTTGACGATCGTGTTGTCCATCACGATCAGCAGCAGGCTGAGGCAGAGCACCACCAGCGCCCACCACCGGCGGGGGTCGAGCTCGCTGTGGGCAGCGGGCGGCGCGGCGGTCGCGTCCTGCGCCGGCGGTCCGTGGGTGGAGGGAGAGTCGATGGCCATGCGGGGCTCCAATACGAAACGACACCGTTTCGTATCTATCTACCCCGCGACGGCCGGGCCCGCAACCTCAGCGCAGCATCTGGCGGATCCTGCGGGCGTACTCCTCGGCCAGCTGCCGGGCGGCGATCTCGGTGGCGGCCTCGGCCCACACGTGGGTGATGGGCTCCTCCGGGTCGGGCAGGGCCAGCGCCCAGGCGTCGTCGTGGCGCACCTTCACGCCGTCGACCAGCTCGAGCTCGCGCTCGGCGGAGTGCTCCACCAGCGTCCGCATGACCGTGCCCTTCTGCTCCCAGGGGGTGATCACCCGCTCGTGGGCCATGTGGATGCGGGGAAGGCCCTCGACGATCTCCGACAGCGACCCGTCGAAGTGGGCCAGGAGATCGAGCGTCTTCACCAGCGACGCGGCGGCGTCGAACGCGGGGAGGAACGAGGGGAAGATGAACCCGCCGTTGAGATCGGCGGCGAACCCCACCCCCTTGTCGGTCGAGGCATCCATGAGCGCGGCAGCCGAGGTCTTGGTGGGCACCACCTCGATGCCCGCCTCGGCCATCACCTCGCTCGCCCGCATCGTGGCCGACACCGGCAGCGCCACCCGGTCGCCGTCGAGCTGGTCGCGCAGCAAGGTGAGCAGCGCGAGCAGCGACTCGTTGGGCTCGAGCACGTGGCCGCGGTCGTCGATGAGCACGAGCCGCTCCCCCGAGGGGTCGATCACCGCGCCCAGGTTGGCCCCGGAGGCCCGCACCAGGTTGGCGACCTGCGCGGCGTGCTCGGCCCGATCGAACTGCACCACGCCCTCGGTGGACACGTAGGGGTTGACCGCCAGCACCTCGGCGCCCAGCTTCGAGAACACGTTGGCCATCACGAACGAAGTGGAGCCGTAGGAGTAGTCGACGACCACCTTGAACCCCGCCGCGCCCACCGCGGCGACGTCGACCACCGACTCGAGGGCCACCGCGTACTGCTCGAGCGCGCGCGGCGGGAAGCCGATGTCGCCGATCTCGCGGGGCAGCACCCGGCGGTAGTCCTCGCGGTTGAAGAGCCGTTCGATCTTGCGCTGCGTGTCCTCGCTGATGTCGGCGCCGTTGGTGTCGAAGAAGCGGATGGTCACCGACTGGGCGTCGTCCTCGGCGAGGCGCAGCGTGATGCCGCCCACGCAGTCGGGACGCCGGGCCTGGACCCTCGTCACCGGCACGCTGGCCACCTCGAGGTCGAGCACGTTCACCCCGCCGGCGTTCAACCCGGCCATCATCGCCCGCTTCAACATGCGGGCCGAGCGACTCGAGTCTCGGCTGGTGATGACCGTGCTGTCCTTCTTCACCGTGGTGGCGAAGGCCATGGCCACCCGGGTGGCGAACTCGGGGGTGATGTCGACGTTGGCCAGACCCGACACCCCGTCGCGGCCGAACAGGCTGCGGGCGCCGCGCGACTCCCAGACGATGGACGAGTTGATGATGGCACCGGCCTCGACCGTCTTGAACGGGTACACCTTCACGCCCGCTCCCACCACCGCGTTCTCCCCCACGAAGCACTCGTCGCCGAGCACCACGCCTTCCTCCAGGCGCACGCCGCGGCGAAGGTCGCAGGCCCGACCGATGACCGCCCCCCCGAGACGGCACTGCTCGCCGAGGTAGGCGTTGTCGTGGACCACCACACGCTGCATCTGCACCTGCTCCCGCACCTTCACGTTCGTGCCGAGCACGGTGTACTCACCGAGGCGGGCGCCGGCCTCGATGCGGCAGTTGTCGCCGATGACCGCCGGGCCCTCGATCACGGCCTCGGGGTGCACCTCGACCCCGTCGCCCACCCAGACCCCCTCGGACATGCGGAAGCCCGGGATGTCGAGGGCCACCTTGGCATCGAGCGCGTCCTTGTGGGCCCGCAGGTAGGCCTCGAGGGTGCCCACGTCCTCCCAGTACCCCTCGGCCACCGCGCCGTACAGCGGCCGGCCCTCGTCGAGCAGCTTGGGGAACACCTCGCTCGAGAAGTCCACCGGGCGCCCGGGCTCGATGTAGTCGAATATCTCGGGCTCGAGCACGAAGATCCCCGTGTTGATCGTGTCGCTGAACACCTGACCCCACGTGGGCTTCTCGAGGAACCGCTCGATGCTGCCGTCCTCGCGGGTGATGACGATGCCGAACTCGAGGGGGTTCTCGACCGGCACGAGGCCGATGGTGGCCAGCGCGCCCCGCTCCTCGTGGAAGCGCACCATCTCACCGAGGTCGATGTCGGTGAGCACGTCGCCGGAGATGACGAGGAACCGCTCGTCGAGCTCGTCCATGGCGTTGCGCACCGAGCCCGCGGTGCCGAGTGGCGACTCCTCGATGGCGTAGACCATGCGCACGCCGAATTCGGATCCGTCGCCGAAGTAGGTGCGGATGGCGTTGGCCATGAACGCCACCGTGACCACGATCTCGTCGAAGCCGTGGGTCTTCAGGAGCTCGACGATGTGCTCCATCATCGGCCGGTTGACGATGGGCATCATCGGCTTGGGGATGTTGGAGGTGAGTGGGCGCAGGCGTGTGCCCTCGCCACCCGCCATGATCACTGCCTTCACGTGGCCTCCTCGACCAGGGCGGCCCTGCGGGCGGCGCGCCCGTCACGCAGCGCCGTGAGGCCGATCGGTATGTACAACAGGGCGGCGTAGTAGCTGAGCGCCAGCCCGGGAATGCCGAAGCCCCATGCCGCGAGCGTGAACAGGTCGGCGCCGGCCAACGACGTGTCGCTGCCCGCGAGGAACAGCGGGAACGCGAACATCAGGCAGAAGGTGCCGGCCTTGCCGTACCAGGTGACGTCGATGCGCCGCGCGCCGAGCGCGGCGAGCCCGAGCACCGCCAGCGACACGAACGCCTCGCGGGCCAGCACCGCGATGGAGAACCACAGCGGCGCCGAGCCGTCGATGATGATGGCGCCGACGCCGACGAAGAACAGCAGCCGGTCGGCGACCGGGTCGAGCACCTTCCCGAAGGTGGACACCTGGTGGTAGCGGCGGGCGATGTAGCCGTCGACCCAGTCGGTGGCGCCCAACGCGGCCAGCAGGGCGGCGGCGGCGGCGCGGTTCGACCGACCGAACAGCAGGTAGAGGAACAGCGGTAGGCACGCCAGGCGCACCAGGGTGATGAGGTTCGGCACCGTCAGGATGCGGTCCTCGCCGTCGTGGACCTCCGGGTCGGCCATCAGCACCGCCCGCTCGCCGGGAGGTCCCACGCTGTGCTCACGGGTGCCAGCCTACGATCTCGCGATGGCGACCATCTTCACCCTGATCATCCGCGGTGAGCTACCGGGCCGATTCGTGTGGCGGGACGACCGCTGCGTGGCGTTCCTGTCGATCAATCCCCTCCAGCCCGGCCACACCCTGGTGGTGCCGATCGCCGAGGTCGATCACTGGGTCGATCTCGACCCCGAGCTGATGAGCCACCTCACCGGGGTCGCGCACGCCATCGCCAAGGTGCAACAGGCGGTGTTCCGTCCGGAGAAGGTGGGACTGCTCATCGCCGGCCTCGAGGTGCCCCACGTCCACCTCCACGTGGTGCCCATACGCGGCGTGCACGACCTCGACTTCGCCAACGCCGTGGCCGAGCCCGACCCGGCCGACCTCGATCGGGCCGCCGAGGCGCTCCGCGACGGCCTGCGCGCCGCGGGTCACACCGAGGCGGTCGACGGCCCGGGCGGCGCCTGACGAGGCTCGCCCTGCAGCCGGCTCGAGCCGCTCGGTGGTCACCCGCGCCGGTAGACGGCCACGCCCTCCACGTTGAACGTGCGGGTGAACCCGAGCGCCAGCATCCCCTCGTGGAACAGGCGCCGGTCGTCGTCGTCCCACCCCAGCTCGGCCTGCTCGTCGAGCAGCACCACGTCGACGTGGTCGGCGGTGGCCCGCCGGACATGGGGCGGATGGGCCGTGTCGAGCTCGTAGAGGTGGTGGCGCTCCGCGAGCAGCGGCAACAGCTCGGGTGATGCCCGCACGGCGTCGTCGGGAGCGATGGTGTCGACCGCGTCGAGCCGGGCCCCGTCGATCGCGTCCTGGCGGCCGAGGTTCCACGGCTCGCGGTAGGGCGAGGTCGCGGAGTCGCGGACGAAGAACACCATCGCCGCCAGCAACAACGCGCCCAGAACGCGTCGATCGACTCGCACCCGGTCGATGGTGCGGGTGCCGATGCGGCTGAGGGCCATGGCCGTGGCGAGGAACACGAACGCGGTGATGGCCACGTTCTGCTCGACCCGGGGCGCCCGGAGGGGGCCGGCGTTGGCCACCAGGTACAGCAATTCCAGCGGCAGTGCCGGCAACAGGTAGCGGGGCGCGAGGACCGGGAGGAAGACCACGGGCGCGAGCAGCAACACGACGATGTTGAAATTCTCCTCGGCGGTGATGTCGCCCAGGACCGAGAACGGGTGGGCGATCATGCCGCCCAACACGCCGAGCGGCGAGGAGCCGTACGCCGCGAACGCGCTGGCGTGCACGAACCCGCCGTGGGCGTAGTAGGGCTGCACCACCAGCAGCGCCACCAGCATCCACGCCAACCCGAACCCGGCGGTCAGCGCCCCCTCGCGCCGGCGGCCCTCGATGGCGAGCAGGCCACCCAGCCCGGCGACCACGAGGGCGAAGTCGGCGCGGCACAGCACCACGAACAGCACGAACACCGCGAACAGGCGCCACCGGCCCGTCAGGCCGAACAGCGATGCGGCCAGCAGCGCCGGCAGCGCCAGCGCCGCCAGGTGGAAATCGGCCTGGTTGATGTTGTGCAGTGCCGGGTACAGCGCGTAGGCGACCACCACCGTGCCCGCGGCGCCGGGCCGCAGCCGGGCCACACGCCGCGCGATCCGCCACAGCGGCACGACACCCAGGGCCAGCGCGGCCGACTGGACCATCAAGAAGAACGGCACCGCGGGAACGAAGCGGGTGGCCAGGGCCAACGGGTAGAAGATGAAGCCGGCCTGGTCGGAGAGCAGGTTCGTTCCGGTGATCGACAGCCACGGCGGGTCGCCCGCGTTGACCAGCCAGGCGCCCTGCAGGTACGAGGCCAGGTCGGCGCCGGCCTCGAGGGACCGGGCCCGCGCCAACGCCAGGCCGGCGAGCACCACGAAGAGGACGAGCGCCGACACCCAGGGCACGATGCGGTCGGCCGAGTCGCTGTCGAGGCGCGCCTGCCAGCGCAAGGCCAGGTTGTCGAGCCGACGATGCAGCGTCTGCCACCGGCTCAGCGCGGTGGGTGCCGCCCTGCTCCGCTCCCGCGTGCTCACGCGTCCCGCTCCTGGCGACTCCGTCGCCGGGCCGCTCGGGCCCCGCCCTCCTCCGTCGGGCTCACGTTCCCCGCTCCTGGCGACTCCGTCGCCGGGCCGCTCGGGCCCCGCCCTCCTCCGTCGGGCTCACGCCGGCGCGTCGCCGGGCGCGTTGATCTCGTCGATGAGCTGCGGGCCACCGTTGCGCACGTTGTTCACCTCGGTGCTGACCGGGTGCATGGTGATCAGCTCGGAGGGGGCGGGCACGAGGAACCGGCCCAGCAGGTCGAGGTCGTCAACCTCGGGGTCGAGCCAGGTGTCCCATGCGTCGGGCGGCAACACGATCGGCATGCGGTCGTGGATCGCGGCCATCGTCTCGTTGGCCGGGCCGGTGACGATGGTGGCGCTGGGGAACGGCGGCCCCTCGTGGTCGGGGCCCCGCCAGACCTCCCAGAGGCCGGCGAACGCCAGCGGCTCACCGTCGGCGCGCTCGATGTAGAAGGGCTGCTTGTGCTTGTGGCCCGGGCGCTTCTGCCACTCGTAGAAGCCGTCGGCCGGGACGATGCAGCGTCGCTTGCGGAAGGCCCGCTTGAACGCGTTCTTCTCCGCCAGGGTCTCGGCGCGCGCGTTGATCATGCGGTTGCCCACCTTGATGTCCCTGGCCCACCACGGCACGAGGCCCCAGTGGATCGGCTCGAGGCGCCGCACGCCGCCGCTCACCAGCACGGTGTAGATGTCGGTGGTCGGCGCCACGTTGTAGTTCGGCTCCAGCAGCGTCTCCGACGTCTCGGCCACGTCGAAGTACTTCGCGATCTGGTCGGGCGGGGTGGCGGAGACGAACCGGCCGCACATCGCCCCAAACCTAACCGGGCGGATCGAAGCGTGGCTCCGTGCACGACTCGCCGTGGCAGCCGCGCAGCGCCACGAGCAGGTCGGCCAGATGGCGCTGCAGCCCGGCGTACGCGGGGTCGCCGGCCACGTTGTCGAGTTCCCAGGGGTCGGCGGCCAGGTCGTACAGCTCGCGGGCGCCCGGCGCGTACTCGACGTAGACGTATCCCGGCACCCGGACCCCGTCGAAGTGCGGGATGTCGCCCTCACCGGTCGGGGCGTTCTGCACGTAGACGGCCCGGTCGTCGGCGACGCCGGCGGGGTCGGACGCCAACGCCAGCAACGACTGGCCGTCCTGCTCCAGGCCGCCGGACACCCCCGCCAGGTCGAGGATGGTGGGCGCGAGGTCGATGTTGGCCGTCAACTGCGTCGCGGTGGCGCCGGCCGGGAACCCTGGTCCGCGGATCAGCAGCGGGACGCGGATGGCTTCCTCGTAGGGCAGGGTCTTGGCGTCGCGCACCCGGTGCTCACCCTGGAGGAAGCCGTTGTCGGAGGTGAACACGATGACGGTGTCGTCCAGCACGCCGGCGTCGTCGAGCGCGGTGACGATGCGGTCCACCGCCCGGTCCACCGCCAGGAGCGACTCGAGGGCACGCTGGTAGTGCGCCTGCGCGGCGATCTGGGTGACGGGGAGCATGCGCGACATCTCCTGGATGAACGTCGGCTTGTCGCTCACCTCCTCCTCGTCGAACGCCGGCGCCTCGTCGGTGGTCCACCACTGCTGCTCGAAGGTGTGGAGGTCGCGGGGCGCGGGGACCGCCTGCAGGTCCGGCGCCAGCGGGCTGCGCTCGGGCTCGGCCACGTGGGGCGCGAGCGTCCACACGTTCAAGAAGAAGGGCTGGTCGCCGAGGGCCAGTCGCTCGACCTCGCTGACCGCCCGATCGGCCATCACGTCGGTCTGGTAGTCCTCGTCCTCGTGGCCGAAGCGCACGACGCGGCCGTTGTCGTTCACGTCGTAGTCGAAGTAGTGGAAGGTGCTGGGGTCGATCGTGGCGAACCAACGGTCCCACCCCGGGGGGATCTCCCTCGGCCGCCGGCTCCCGTACCGGTACAGGTAGTGGCCGACGAAGCTGGTGGCGTAGCCGGCCCGCTGCAGCCACACCGGCAGGGTCTGACGGTTGTCGAGCGAGTAATAGCCACCATGCGGGCCGATGTTGTCGACCACGCCGTGGTTGAACGCGTACTGGCCCGTGAGGAACGTCGCCCGCGACGGGCAGCAGAGCGGGAAGCTGGTGACGAAGTCAGAGAACGTGGTGCCCTGGTCGGCAAGCAGCGCCTTGGTGCGGCTCATCACCCGCATGCTCTCCACCGTCTGGTCGTCGGTCATGATCACGACGACGTTCGGGGCATCCGATGCCGCCTGCGGGACGGTGGACGCGGTCTGCGCCCGCGACTCGGCGGCGCCGCCGCACGCGGTCGCCAGGAGGGCCAGGGTGACGCAGGTGGCGACGGCGGCGGGAAGCCGGAACGGGGGACGCACGGGAGGGCCGACGATAGCGGTGACCACCGAGCGCGGCCGGTCGGGCGGTGGCGACCGGGGCGCGCGAAGGTAGGCCCATGGATCCCGGCATGCAGGGCACACGCCCACCGACGGTCGAACCGGGCGTGGAGACGCTCACCATCACCGGAGCGACGCCCGGCGCGGCGCTCCAGGTCCTGACCGCAGACGGCCGTCCGGTCGTGACGGTGGTGGCCGACGAACGGGGCAACGCCCACGTGGCCTACGTGCCCACCAGCCACGCGGTGCTGGCCACCATCGACGACCTCGTCGCCGCGGTCGGCAACGGGGAGACACTGGCGCCCGGCGACTACCTGGTGCGCGACCATTCGAGCTCCCCCGCCACCACGCTGGGCCCCGTGCGGGTGCTCGCCGTCGAAGATCACCCGGACCCGTCGCTCTACGACCAAGCGCTGCCCGAGGGCTTCGGCTACCTCACGACCCGTGACGGCATCTCGCTGTCGGCCATGGTGCGGTTCCCCGACGAGGGGCTCTACGGGCCACCGCCCTGGCCCACGGTGGTGGAGTACTCGGGCTACGGCCCGTCCAACCCCGATCTGCCGCAGCCGGGCACCCTCCTGGCCAACCTGCTGGGCTTCGCCACGGTCGGCGTCAACATGCGGGGCACGGGCTGTTCGGGCGGCGTGTTCGACGTGTTCAGCCCCGCCCAGGCGGCCGACGGCTACGACGTGATCGAGACCGTCGCTCGCCAGCCGTGGGTGCTCCACGGCCGCCCCGGGATGGTGGGCCTCAGCTACCCGGGGATCTCCCAACTCTTCGTGGCCGCCACCGCGCCGCCGAGCCTCGCGGCCGTCACGCCCCTGTCGGTCATCGACGACCTGTGGCGCCAGCAGTGGCCCGGCGGCACGTACAACTCGGGGTTCACCAGGGCGTGGCTGGCCCAGCGCGACGCCGAGACCCAGGTGGGGGGCATGGCCTGGGACCAGGCCCGCATCGACGCCGGCGACGCCCGGTGCGCCGCCAACCAGGACATCCGCTCGCTGAACCTGGACTTCGAGCGCTTCGGGCGTGCCATCGAGACGTTCCGCCCCGCGCTCGAGGCTCGTCGCGTGGCCAACCTCATCGACCGCATCCAGGTGCCGGTGTACCTGTCCGGCTCGTGGCAGGACGAGCAGACGGGGAGCCGCTTCGCGTTGATGCTCGAGCGGTTCCAGGCGTCACCCCACGTGGTGTTCACCCTCTTCAACGGGCACCACCCCGACGGCTACAGCCCCATGGTGATCGCCCGGTGGTTCGAGTTCCTGTCGTTCCACGTGGCCCGGCGGGTGCCGGTGGTGCCCGACATCGTCCGTGCGGTGGCACCGGCGGCGTTCGCCGAGCACTTCGGCTACACGGCCGAGATCGAGGCCGACCGCTTCGGCGACCTGGTGGACGACTACCCCGCGGCCCTCGCCCGTTACCTCGCCGACCCGCCGGTGCGCATCTTGTTCGAGAGCGGCGCGGGAGGCGAGGTGGCCGGCGCGCCGGGTGCCCGCTACGAGATCCAGGCGGAGTCGTTCCCCCCGCCCGGTTGCACGCCGGTCACGTGGTGGCTCGACGGTGACGGCACGCTCGCCGGCGCGCCGCCAGCGGAGGACGGCGCCGACCGCTACCTCGACGACCTCGACGCCGGCGAGTCCTGCTACTCGCTCACCGAGCGGTTCGACGACTTCATCCGGCCCACCGTGCCCATCGAGTGGACCCGGTTCGCCGACGAGCACACCACGGCCTACGAGACGCCGCCGCTCACGGACGCGCTGACGGTGATGGGCCAGGGCCACGTCGACCTGTGGCTGTGCCCCGGCACGGCCGACACCTCGGTGCAGGCCACCCTCACCGAGATCCGCCCCGACGGCCGCGAGCTGCGGGTGCAGTCCGGCTGGCACCGGCCCGTGCACCGCCGCGAGGACCCCGAGCGCTCCGACCACCTGCTGGTGGACTACACCTTCGCCCCCGAGCACCGCGAGGCCCTCCGACCCGGCGAGTGGCTGCGCTTCCGCATCCCCATCATGCCGGTGGCCCATGTGTTCCGGCCCGGGTCGCGCCTGCGCCTCACGCTGTCCACCCCCGGGCGCGATCAGGCCTTCTGGTGCTTCGACAACCCGGTGGAGCCCGGCGCGTCGCACCTGGTCGGACGCGGTGGCAGCCGCGCATCGACGCTGGTGCTGCCCGCGTGGGAGGGGGTCGACCATCCCGACGACCACCCGCCGGCCGACGCCGTCCGCGGCCAGCCGGCCCGACCCGCGCTCCCGATCCGCAACATCGACGCCGGTGTGCCGGCCGGCGGCTGACACACCGGGTCGACGTCTGCTCAGTCCTTCAGGAGCCAGGCCCGAACCTGGGCCTCGTGGTCCATGTAGTGCTCGCCGGTGACGTCGACGATCACCTTGTCGATGGTGCCGCCGGTGAAGGGGAACGGAGCTTCGTACTCCGGCGTGACCGCCGACGCGCTGTCGCGCCCCACACAGATGCCGTCGCCGGTGAGACAGAAGTAGCCGGGTTGGGTGACGATCTCGCCCGTCCCCACCGCGTCGTCGTCCACGTAGAGCGTGAGCGTCCCGGCCATGCCCGGCATGTTCGGATCAGTGCTGGGCCCTGACGCGACGAACTCGGCGGAGCACACATGGGCACCCACCTCGAGGGGGCGGTCGGCGACGACGTCCTGGAGCGTCGTGCCGATCCAGTTGAACGTGTAGCGCAAGGTGCGGTCCTTGACGTAGAGGCTGTGCCCACCGGGCACGCCGCCGGCGGCCCAGATCACGCCCTCGACGTCCTCGGACTCGACCTCCACGCCCGCCGCGATCGTGTACGAGCGCCCGTTGATGGCCGGTCCCGCTGACTCGGGCACGTCCGCCGAGTTCGGGTAGAAGACGTAGCGGCCCCGGTCGGGGGCGCCGTGCGGTCGTTCCGCCAGCACCTGTTCGAGGGCCGAGCGATCATCGACCGGCAGCCCGTTGTAGACCCCGGCGTAGTAGAACCACAGCCCCTTCAGCGACTCCACCAGCTCGGGGTGGTCGGCGGCCACGTTCCGGCTCTGGGACCGATCGGTCTCGAGGTGGTAGAGCTCCCACTCGTCCTTGTCGAAGTTGCCCCAGCTGCTGAGCGGAGGGTGCACCGTCGCCGCCAGCCAGCCGTCGTGGTAGATCGAGCGCTGCCCGAGCATCGTGTAGAACTGCGTCGCCTTCCCCGGGACCTCGGGATCGGTGAGCGCGGCGGCGAAGCTCTCACCCTCGATGGGGCTCTGCGGGTAGCCGTTGATCACCTCCGGCGGCTCGATGCCGAGGAGGGCGTAGATGGTCGGCACCACGTCGACGGCGTGGATGTACTGCTGGCGGGGTGTGGCGTCGGGCGCGATCATCGCCGGCCACGACACGAGGCACATGTCCGCGCAACCGCCCTCGGCCCCGGCCCAGCGCTTCCAGTAGGGAAAGGGGGTGTCGAGCGCCCATGCCCAGCCGGTGTTGTAGTGGTTGTTGGAGGCGGGGGTGCCCAGCTCGTCGATGTGAGGGAGCGTGGTCTCGACCGTGTCGGCGACGCCGTTGAAGAAGCGCCACTCGTTGAAGCTGCCGTTGGGCCCACCCTCACCACTGGCGCCGTTGTCCGAGACCACCACGATCAGGGTGTTGTCGAGCTCCCCTGACTCCTCGAGGAAGTCGAGCACCCGACCGAGCCGGTCGTCGTTGTAGGAGATGTAGCCGGCGAACACCTCGGCCATGCGCACGAACAGGCGCCGCTCGTCGTCGGAGAGGGTGTCCCACGGGCGGACCGTGTCGAGTTGGGGCCACGGTTGACCGTCGGGCCCGGTGCGCCCCGGCTCGCCGTGCGGGTTGATGGGCGACAGCTGCGTGCCCTCGGGCAGCAGGCCGAGCTCGATCTGGCGGGCCAGGATGCCCTCACGGATGGCCTCGTACCCGTCGTCGAACACGCCCTTGTAGCGATCGGCCCACTCGAGCGGCACCAGATGGGGGGCGTGGCCGGCCTGCGGCGCGAGGTACATGAAGAAGGGCTTGTCCGGGTCGATCACCTTCGCGTCGCGGATGAACTCGATGGCCTTGTCGGCCATGTCGTCGGCGAGGTGGTAGCCGTCCTCGGGCCGAGCCGGCGGCTCGATCTGGTGGTTGTCGTGCACGAGGTCGGGGAAGTACGAGTTGGTCTCGCCGCCGAGCCAGCCGTAGAACCGCTCGAAGCCACGCCCGAGGGGCCAGCGACCCTTGTATGCGGCCAGGTTGCACTCCTCGCCCGGGGTCAGGTGCCACTTGCCGACGCAGTAGGTGTTGTAGCCACGTGCGGCCAGCACCTCGGAGACGAAGCCGTTCTCGAACGGGATGCGGGTGGAGATGCCGGGGAACCCGGAAGCGAACTCGGCGATGGTGGCCATGCCGTTCGTGGTGGCGTTGCGCCCGGTGAGCAGCGAGGCTCGGGTGGGCGAGCACAGCGCCGTCGTGTGGAAGTTGGCGAAGGTGACCCCCCGCTCCGCTATGCGCCGCATGTTCGGGCACTGGACCGGGCCGCCGTAGGTGTCCATGGTGGCGTAGCCCAGGTCGTCCCACGCGAGGATCAACACGTTCGGCGCGCCTTCGGGTGCCTTCGGCGCGAGGTACGGGGTCCAATCCGGTGTCGAGTCGCGGATGTCGAGGTTGATCGTGCCGTTGAACCGGGGGGCCACGCGGAAGCTCCTTGAATCGCCGGGAGGGGTGTAGGCCGGAGGTTACATGCCGCCGCGGCGTGCCCCGGGCACGGTGCCCGAGTGTTCACCTCTGGTACCCACTGCGGTCACGGCGCCGAAGCCCGGCGGGACGCGTGCGGGGATCAAGCCTGCGGGGCCGGCGCCGGCCGCGTCGTGAAGCGCAGCTCCCAGTCCTCGTCGGTCTCGTCGTCGATCCAGAGCTTCCACACGAGGCGCTGCTCGGCGGGGAAGGGCACGGCGGCCAGGTTGACCGCGAGCGCGAGGTCGATGGGCGTGCCCTCTGGCGTCCCCGCCGGACGGCCCACCTCGAAGTCGCCGGTCAGCACCAGTGCCTGCGGGCCGGCGGGCGACGGGAGCAGGGCCTGCTGGCCGTCGGCGTCGACCAACTCGATGCGCCACTGGTGACGCCGGTTGGTCTGGTCCCAGGGCACCTCGATCTTCAGCGCGATCGCCATCGTCGTGGGCCCCGGGCCGGTGACCGACCACCCTCCGCCGAGAATGAACAGCTTGTTGTCCACCGACTGGGCGGCGTCGGCCAGCATCAGGGTTACGCGCACGCGCTCAGGCTACGGGCCTCGGCCTCGGCCTCGGCGACCGCGGCGCCGCCCCGGCTGGTACGTTCGCGCCCCATCGCTTCCGCGCCGCGGAGCGACCCGAGCACCAGGGGGCGGGCCCATGTCGACGATCCGAGGCCGTCAGATGGCCGACGGCAGGGCGTTCCACTGGCAGGTGTCGGGCCGGCGAGCGCGGCGCGCCGGCGGTGCCGGTTCACACACCCTGAGGAGTCCAGCGTGATCATCTTCGGCTGGGGAAGCCGTCGCCCGAGGGACCGGGGCGGCGTCGTCCCGATGTCCTGCCCCCACTGCAACAACGAGTCCGTGTTCCGTCACATCTCGCAGACGAAGTGGTTCTCCCTGTTCTTCATACCCATCATCCCGTACAGCACCAAGCACTTCCTGCTGTGCCCCGTGTGCAGCCAGGGCCGCCAACTGACCAGCACCCAGGTGGCCAGGACCACCGAGATGATCGGCATCACCAGCGCCTACCAGCAACAGAGCATCAGCGCCGAGCACTACGTGGAGCGCGCCCGCGGGTACGGCAACTTCCTGAACGCCATCGACGTGGCACCCACGCCACCCGCGGCCGCGCCGCCACCACCGCCCCAGAGCGCCCTTCCCGCGCCGGCCCCCGCCGTGCCCGCCTCACGCTCGTGCGCCCACTGCCAGTGCCCGATGCCCGCCGCGGCGGCCTTCTGCCCAGGCTGCGGCACCGCGACGGCCTGACCCGGTCCGTCCGCCGTCGCCCCCGACGCGGGCTGGCGCACCCGAGGGTCCACCCGGGTGGCCTGGGCCCGCCCTGGTATTCTTCCGGGCCTCGACCTCGGGAGGGACATGCCAGACGACGGCATCGACGCTGGCAGCCGGGCTGTCATCGACGAGCTCACCTCGGTTCGCCTCGAGCTCGGCCAGATGAACGAGCGGATCCGCCAGATGGGCAACATGCTGCTATTGGCAGTGCTGCGCACGCCCACATCGACCCCATGACGGATCAACCACGGGGACCCGACTGGGAACCGGCCTTCGACGGCCGTTGGTACGCACCAGGCGTCCTCGGACGTGCGGGCTGGTCGAGGCGGGCCGACGGCCGGTGGTACCCGCCGACATCTCTCCTGGCACCGCCCCCGCCGCGAGGCGCGGTGCCGCTGCCTCCAGCGGGGCATCGGCCGCCATCGACCACGAACGCCACCACGATCGGTGTCGTCGTCGGGGTCGCGGCTGTGTCGCTCGTCGTGCTCATCGCGGTTGTCATCGTCATCGCGGCATCCACCGCGGACCGCGATGCGAGCCCGTCGGTCGCGGGTGGTTCCGGCACCCGAGCCTTCGGGTCCGAGGCTGACTACTGCGCGGCACTCGATCAGGCCGACCAGCTGGACCCCGCCACGGCCATTCAGACGCTCTCGGCCACGGCGCCCGACGCCGAGCAGCGCCAGGCGCAGGCGACACTCGGCCCCGTCCTTCGCCAGATCACCGCTGACCACCCTGAGGGCGGCTCTGGACTGGTCGCCGCCGGCCGGGACGCGCTCCTGGACCCGTCGGTGAGCGAAGCCGACCAGGCGGTGGCGGACTACGCCGCGAGCCACTGCGGGATCGATGGCCTCGAGACCATCCCTCGGTGACCACCGCGACTGTGTCAGCGGGCTTCGGTCGGGCAGTGCCTGAGTACTGCATGAGCACCACAGGGCAGGGAGCAGAAGCGACGGCGTTCGAGTCGGCGAGGTCAGAGGCCCTTCAGGGCCTCTGACCTGCGCATGCTCTGAGTCGGGCTGCCGGGATTTGAACCCGGGACCTTCGGTCCCCCAGACCGACGCGCTAACCAAGCTGCGCCACAGCCCGTCCGTGAGGGATCCGACTCTATCGGGGCGGGCCGCGGTGCCTCGAAACGGTTCGCAGATCGTCCCTCGAGCCTGGCCCCGGCTTCCCCTTGTGCTGTCGTCCGTTGGGAGTGGTCGTCGTGCCTGCGGCGACGGGTGAACGCCGTCGTTCGTGAGCCCGCCGGCCGGCGCCGACCGCCGCCTCCACGGTCACGCCGACGCCCATGGCCAGGAGGGGCGCGACCGGCTGATGGAAGCGGGGCACCACCGTGACGAGCAGCGGCAGCGCCATCACGGACAGGTAGGACGCGGCCAGCCAGCGGGTGCTGCGACGCCGCACCAGGATCGCCACGCCCACCACCGCCGGCGGCAGGAGCATCCACCAGTACCAATCCGCGAGGCGTCGGGCCCTGTGTGCGGTGGCGGGCGACCACTCGGGGTCGGGGCGGTTCGGATCGACGAGCTCGCCCACGATGTCGCCGTCCTCTCGGAGCAGCACCCCCGCCCGCTGCACGACGAGCACCGCCTCGGGCCCGGGGTGCGTGACCATCCAGTGGAGCGCCCGGTTTCGCAGGCGCCGGTCGTTGGCGACCTCACTCGTCCCCTGGAACTCGCAATACGGGTCGGCGGGGTCCTCGGGGCCCGCGCCGGGACGGTTGGACTGGCACAGCGCGTAGCCGCCGTGGGTGTCGGTGGGGACGAAGGCACCCACCTCGAGCGCGTTGCGGAACACCCAGGGCAGGAGCGCGATCAGGAAGCCCACGGCCAAGGCGCCGCACGCCTGGCGGGCCCGCTCGGCGTCGGCCCGACGAGCCCAGACGGAGAGGGCCACCACCGCCACCACGGGCACCGCCGCCGGCCGGGTGAGCGTCGCCAGGCCCAGCACCACGCCGGCCCACCGCAGGCGCCGCTCCGTCGGCTGCGCCGACCAGAACGCGATCGCGATCCCGCCGGCCAGCAGGCAGGTGAACAAGGTCTCGGTCAGGACGATGCCCGTCATCAGGAGGAGGCTGGGCCAGAGGGCGAGCACCGCCGCGGCCACCACCCCGGTGATGCCACCGCAACGACGGCGGGCCAGCAACCCGGTGACGAGCACGGTGACGGTGCCCACGACCGCCTGGGCGAGACCGATGATCATCCGGATGGGCAGCTCCACCGGCACGGCGTGGCCGATCCGGATGGCACCGGCGAGGAAGAGCGGGTAGCCGACCGAGCGGAACGCCGTGCGAGCCCCACTGGCGGTGCGGTACCCGTTGCCCCCGATGATGTCGTAGGCCAGCGTGCGGTAGTCGGCCTGGTCGCCGTCGTTGTACCCGCGCACGTACCCCAACCGGTACGCGACCACCACACGCACCACCAGCGCGACCGCACCGATGGCGAGCACCGCCCAGAACGACCGGTCGTGTCCCCGCACGCCGTCGCGCAGGCGAGCCACCCACCGCCGGGGAGCGCTCATCGCCGCGCGCTCACCCGCTCACAGGTGGTGCGCCAGCCAGCCGATGCCCTGGACCAACCGCCAGCCCAGGTAGATCGCGAAGCAGATGAGCAGCAACCAGAAGTGCCACGGCATGTGGGGCTTGTCGTCACGCTCGTCGCCAGTGTCGTACAGGGTGCGGCCGCACGTGGGGCACGTGCCCCCGATGGACAGCGACGTGGGTGTGTAGAACTTGTCGCAGTCCTCACAGAACGGCATCGGCGCAACCTCTCACAGCAGAGCTTCTCAACGTCATGCCTCTCAGACCGGGGGGACGCCGTGACGTCGGTCGCTGAAGTGCCGGTTCTTCCCTCGCGCCCGATCCAGCCGACGCACGATCTCGCCCCGCAGGTCACCGAAGTCCACCACCGCGTCGACCACCAGCTCGCTGGCCAGCCGCATGATGTCCACGTCGGCCTCGTAGCGCTCCCGCTCCCGGGCGATGAACGCCTCCCGCTCGTCGGGGTCGTCCATCTCGGCGATCTTGTTGGCGTACACCGCGTTGACCGCGGCCTCGGGTCCCATCACCGCGATCTTGGCCGTGGGCAGGGCGATCGTGGCCTCGGGCTCGAAGGCCGGGCCCGACATCGCGTACAGACCGGCGCCGTACGACTTGCGCACGATCACCGACACCTTCGGCACCGTGGCCTCGGACACCGCGGTCACCATCTTGGCGCCGTGACGGATGATGCCTTGGCGCTCGACGTCGGTGCCCACCATGAATCCGGGCACGTCGGACAGGAACACGAGCGGGATGTTGAACGCGTCGCAGCACCACACGAACCGCGCGGCCTTGTCGGCCGAGTCGACGAACAGCACCCCTCCCTTCTGCAGCGGGTTGTTGGCCACGAAGCCGACGGGCCGGCCGTCGAGGCGACCGAGGCCGCAGATCAGCTCCGGGGCGAACAGAGGCTTGAGCTCGAAGAAGCTCTCGGCATCGACCAGCGCGTCGATCACGTGGTGCATGTCGTAGGCCCGACGCTCCTCGTCGGGCACCACGTCGGCGGTGAGCGCGCGCGCCGGTGGTGCGGCCTGGTACACGGGCGGGTGGTCCCGCCAGCGATCGGGGAAGTACGAGAACCACGCCTTGGCCTGGTCGATGGCGTCGGCGTCGTCGGTGGCCAGGTTGTCGCCGCACCCCGACACCGTGGCGTGCATGCGCGCGCCGCCCATCTCCTCGAGGGTGGTGTGCTCGCCGATCACCATCTCGGCCATCCGGGGTGAGCCGAGGTACATCGAGGCATTGCCCTCGACCATGATGACGATGTCGCAGAACGACGGGATGTAGGCGCCGCCGGCGGCCGACGGCCCGAACAGGCAGCAGACCTGCGGCACCCGGCCCGACAGCTTGATCTGGTTGTAGAAGATGCGCCCGGCGCCGCGGCGACCCGGGAACAGCTCCACCTGGTCGGTGATGCGCGCTCCCGCCGAGTCGATCAGCCAGAACACCGGCAGGTCGTACTGCAGGGCCTGCTCGGTGGCCCGCACGATCTTCTCCACCGTGCGCGCGCCCCACGATCCCGCCTTCACGGTCGGGTCGTTGGCCACGACCACCACCGTGCGACCGTCCACCTCACCGGTGCCGGTGACCACGCCGTCGGCGGGAAGGTCGGCAGCCGACGTGTTGGCCAACAGGGCGTCCTCGACGAAGGTCCCCTCGTCGAGCAGCAACCCCAGGCGGTCCCGGACGAACAGCTTGTTCTGCCGGGCGAGCTTCTCGCCCACGCGGGCCAGGTTGCCGGCGAGGGCCCGCTCGGTGGCCGCGGCCAGCACCGCCCGGTGGTCCCCCGCCGGCGGCTCGGGCGGTGTGTCGGGCTGGGGCTCGGTCACGGCCCGAATAGTGACCGCTCGGCGCGGCTCGCCGCTACTCCCGGCGGATGGCCAGGATGGCCACGTCGTCGGTGAGCGGCCCGCTCGAGAAGTCGCGGGCGGCCTCGAGCAGCGACTTGCACAGCACGTCGGGGGCCACCCCCGGGTCGCGTCGCAGCGTGTTGGCGATCCGGTCCTCGCCGAAGAGCGTCTCGCCGTCGCGGGCCTCGGCCAGGCCGTCGGTGTACAGCAGGCACAGGTCGCCGGGCTCGAGCGGGATCTCGCGGCTGTGGTACACCCCGCCGGGGTCGAGCATCAGCAACGGGCCGGTGGCGCGCAGCGGCCGCACCTCCCGTTGGTGCCACAGCCAGGCCGCCGGGTGCCCCGCCGACGCGAACCGCAGGGTGCCGGCGTCGGTGTCGAACACCACCACGCACACGGAGATGAACTCCTCGGGGCGCTCCATCGCGGCCATCTGGGCGTTCAGCTCCTCGAGCGCCTGGGCCGGGTCGCGGAACTGGCGCAGGAAGACGCGCAGGAGGTACTTGGCCTGGAAGGCCGTGATGGACGGCTCGATCCCGTGGCCGGTGACGTCGCCGATGACCGCGGCGATGCGGGTGGGCGCCACCGGGAACACGTCGTAGAAGTCGCCGGCCATCAGACCGGTGCCGGCCTGGTACACCCGACCCACCTCGAACCCGGTGAAGTCGGGCAGCTCGTCGGGGGCCAGGCGGGCGGCCCACCGCCGAGGGGCCAGCTCCTCCTGGCTCAGCACCTCCTGGGCACGGCGCTCGAGCTCGCCGCGGCTCTGCACCAACCGGGCGTCGCGCACGAAGTTGCGACCGAAGATCACCGTGAACACCACCGTCACCAGCACCGCGCCGAACAGCAGCACCGGGAGCACCCGCTGCGGCGGCCGGGCCGCGGTCGCGGCGCACGCCACTGCGAGCAGCAGGTACAGGACCGTGGTGTGCAGGTCCTTGCGGTAGTCGCCGAGGGCGATGGTGGCGGCGTCGACGTCGCCACCGCTGGCCTCGACACGACGCCAGACCCGGTGGCGGTGGCGCGCCGAGCGGCCCCAGACGAGGGCGGCGACGAGACAGCCCAGGGCGGCGACCGCCAGGAGAGTGGTCGTCATGGAGGCCCCGAGCGTAGCGCTGCGCGCCGGGCGGCGAATGAAGAAGCGGTTACAGCTGCGGCGCCGTCGGGTGACGGCGCGGTGACCGCGCCGTCACCGAGCCGTGACCGCTCGTCGCTCCTCCCCCCCAGCCGGTCCGCCCTCGTGCGTGCGCTACTCGGAGCGGCGGCGGACGCGGATCTTGATGGGCGTGGCCCCCATGGCGAAGGTCTCGCGCAGGCTGCGCTCGAGGTAGCGCAGGTAGGTGGGCGGCAGCGCCTTGTTGGCGAAGAGCGTGAAGGTGGGCGGGTCGACCGCGCCCTGGGTGGCGTAGAGCACCCGGCCGCCGTGGGGGGCGGGCTGCGCCGCCTGCGCGGCGCGGATGGCGTTGTTCACCTGCCGGGTGGGGATCCGGCGGTGGTAGTCGACGATGGCGCCCGACAGCGCCGGCATGAGCTTCGACACTCCCTTGCCCGTCAGGGCGCTGATCTTCAGCACCGTGGCCTCCCCGAGGAAGTGCAGGCGGCGCTCGATCTGGGCCGACACCTGCGAGCGGGACTCCGCGTCGAGCGTCTCCCACTTGTTCAACAGCACCACCACCGGGCACCCGGCCGCGTCGACCCGCTCGGCCAGGCGCTGGTCCTGGTGGGTGACGCCGACGGTCGCGTCGATCACCAGCAGGGCCACGTCGGCCTGGTCGACCGATTGCAGGGCCCGTACGAACGAGTAGTACTCGGTGCCCTCGTCGATCTTCCCCTTGCGGCGCATGCCCGCCGTGTCGACGAAGCGGATCAGCCCGTCGCCGGTGTCGACCACGGTGTCGATGGAGTCGCGAGTGGTGCCCGGCATGTCGTGCACCACCGCCCGCTCCTCACCGATCAGGCGGTTGAACAGCGTCGACTTGCCGACGTTGGGCCGTCCCACGATGGCCACGCCGAACACCCGGGGCTCCTCGTCGGCGGCCTCCTCGACCGCCTCCTCCTCGTCGTCGGCGGGCGGGAACAGGTCGACCAGCGCATCGAGCAGGTCGCCGGTGCCGCGGCCGTGCAGGGCGCTCACCGGGTAGGGGTCGCCCACACCCAGCCGGACGAACTCCCACACGTTGGGCTCACGGTTCACGTCGTCGACCTTGTTGGCGGCGATCAGCACCGGCACGTCGGTGCGCCGCAGCAGGTCCGCCACGCGGGCGTCCTCCTCGACGATGCCCAGCGCGGCGTCGACCACGAAGACGATGACGTCGGCCTCTTTGATCGCCACCTCGCTCTGGCGGCTCACCTTGGCGTCGAGGTCGTTGCCCCCGGGCAGCCAACCGCCGGTGTCCACCAGGGTGAACGAGCGGCCCCGCCAGTCGGCCACCACCTCCTTGCGGTCCCGGGTGACCCCGGGACGCTCCTCGACGATGGCCTCACGTCGGCCCACGATGCGGTTCAACAGGGTCGACTTGCCCACGTTGGGGCGGCCCACGACCGCGACGACGGGCAACGGCACGTCAGACCCCCAGCGCCGAGCGCAGGGCCAGGCCGTCGGTGGCCACGACCTCGACCGGGCGGGGCAGGGCGGCCGGCGTGACGCCGTCGAGGAAGCGCCCCTGCGACAGGCACACGTCGGGGAGGAGGTAGCGGTGGCCGGTGGGCTGGTCGGCCAGCACGCGCTGCAGGTCGGCGCCCACCATCAGGCCGGTGACCCCGATGTTGCCCCCGAAGAACTCGTTGTCGACGGTGAGCACCCGCACGTCGTCGCGGCCGAGGCCGGCAACCAACGGCTCGAGGACCGCGGCACCGAACGGTGCGGTGAGCACGCCGACGGGCGCGTCGCGACGAGGGCCGATGGTGAGGCCGGCGACGCCCGTGGCCCCTCCCGCAACGGTGCGGGGCGCGCGGTACCCCTCGGCGGGGGCACCGTCGACCGACGCGAAGAAGCCCGACTGCGGGCCCGTGGGCTCGTCCACGAGGCCGAGGAACTCCTGCTCGAACGTGCGGGCCATGCCGATGCCGTCCTCGTGCATCGGGAAGCCCTCGTAGTCCTGCGCCGGTGGGAACGGCCGGCCGGCCATCAGATAGTACTCGTCGGCCGCGAAGACGAGCCGCCGGCCCAACACGGCGAGGAACAGGTCCTGCCAGTCGTGCACCGTCTCGAGCACGGCCCGGGCCTCACCGCTGGTGTGCGGCCGCATCCGACCGTCGGGCGCGAAGCGGCTGAGGCCCAGGGGCACCACGCACAGGGTGGCCAGCTCCGGGTAGCGGTCGAGCACCCCGGCCAGCGTGTCGTCGAGCACCGCGCCGTCGTTGAGGCCCGGCATCACCACCACCTGGCCGTGCACCGTCACACCGTGGTCGAGCAGGGCTCGCAGCCAGCGCAGGCTGGTCGCGCCGCGGCGGTTCCGCAGCAGGTCGGCCCGCACCTCGGGGTCGGTCGCGTGGATGCTCACGTGCAACGGCGACAGGCCCTCGGTGACCACCCGCTCGAGGTCGGACTCGGTGAAGCGGGTGAGGGTGGTGAAGTTGCCGTACAGGAACGACAGCCGGTAGTCGTCGTCCTTGAGGTAGAGGCTGTCGCGCAGGCCCGGTGGCAGTTGGTAGATGAAGCAGAACTCGCAGTGGTTGTCGCAGGTGCGCACCTGGTCGAAGAGGGCCGACGACACCTCCGCGCCCAGCGGCGCCCCCGCGTCCTTCTCCACGTCGATCTCGAGGGTGAGGCCGCCCCGCACCACGTCGAGGCTCACCTGGGGCTCGTCGGTGAGGACGCGGAAGCGGATGATGTCGCGCGGGGCCTCGCCGTTGAGGGCCACGATCTCGTCGCCGGGGTGCAGACCGGCCCGATCGGCCGGTGACCCAGCCGCGACCGCATCAACCGTGCACGCCCGCGGTTGGCTCGTCG
Source organism: Acidimicrobiales bacterium (assembly GCA_044221555.1). Classification (GTDB taxonomy): domain Bacteria; phylum Actinomycetota; class Acidimicrobiia; order Acidimicrobiales; family DATDAH01; genus JAEUJM01. The sequence goes on along the minus strand of JBGAOY010000001.1, from coordinate 40,770 downwards.
GCTGACGCCTCATCGCACTCTGCTGGCTCTTCGGCTGACGCCTCATCGAAACCTCATGGCTCGCTCGTCCCTCGCTCGCCGCGCGTGGGGCGGTGCCTCGTAGCCTGCAAGCCTATGGCCGTCGACCGCGTTCTCCTGTGTGCGCCACGCGGGTTCTGTGCCGGTGTCGAGATGGCCATCAAGGCCCTCGCGTGGATGGTGCGGGCGTTCGAGCCGCCCGTCTACTGCTACCACGAGATCGTCCACAACCAGAAGGTGGTCAGCCGCTTCGAGGACATGGGCGTGGTGTTCGTCGACGACGTGGCCGAGGTGCCCCCCGGGTCACCGCTGATGCTCAGCGCCCACGGGTCCGCCCCCGAGGTGGTCGCGGCCGCCCGCGCCAACGGTGGCTACGTGGTCGACGCGGTGTGCCCGCTGGTCACCAAGGTCCACCACGAGGTGAAGGTCCGGGCCGCGAAGGGGTACCAGATCGTCTACGTGGGCCACGAGGGCCACGAGGAGGCGGTGGGCACGATGGCGGTCGCGCCCGACGCGATCCACCTCGTCGAGACCGAGGCCCAGGTCGACGCCCTGCCCGACTTCGACCAGCCGGTGGCCCTGTTGGCCCAGACCACGCTCAGCCACCGCGACTGGCAGGGGGTCATGGAGGCCACGCGGGCGCGGTTCACCGACACCTGGATGCCGGGTCGTAGCGACCTGTGCTTCGCCACGACCAACCGCCAGTCCGCCCTCGGCCAGATCGCCGACCGGTGCGACGCCACCATCGTGATCGGCTCGGCCAACTCCTCCAACACCCGTGCGCTCGAGAAGTTGGCCCGCGATTCGGGCTGTCCGCGCGTCGAGCGGGTGAACGGTGTCGACGAGGTGCCGGACGACCTGCACGGTGTGGTGGGGGTCACCGCGGGAGCGTCGGCGCCCGAGGAGCTGGTCGAAGCCATCATCGCCCACCTCGATCCCGTGCACGGGGTGGAGGAGGTCCGCTTCACCGACGAGGACGAGTACTTCCCACCGCCGCGCAGCCTGCGCGACCTGATCGACGCCGTCGACCTGTTCGCCACGTTCACCCTCGGCGGCCCGCTCGACGACCGGCCCGGCGTGAACGACCGCCAGACCAAGGCCAGCGACGTGCTGGCGGCGCTGCCCGCTTCGAGCTGACCGCCGCGGGCGGTCAAGCTGTGGCCATGCTGCCCGTCACCGCCACGACCGTCCGGCTGTTCCTGCACGTGCTCGCCGCCACCGTGTGGGTCGGTGGCCAGATCACCCTCGCCGGGCTGGTTCCCGGCCTCCGCGAACTGGGCGAGGATGCGCCCCGCACGGTGGCCCGCCGCTTCAACCGCATCGCCTGGCCGGCGTTCGCGGTGCTGGTGGCCACCGGCATCTGGAACGTGGTGGCGGTGGACGTCGGTGACACCAGCATCGAGTACCAGATCACGCTGTTCGTGAAGCTGGTGGTCGTGGCGGCGTCCGGCATCAGCGCCGCGGCCCACATCGGTGCCCAGTCGCGCCAGGCGCTGGCGTTCTGGGGCGCGCTCAGCGGTCTCACCGCCCTCGCCGCCCTCTTCGTCGGCGTCATGCTCGCCGCCGGGTAGCGCGGCGGTGGAACAATGGGCCCCATGACCACGACCTTCACCCGCATGGACGAGTCCACGGCCGAGCAGTGGGGGGTGATCGGCGTGGAGACCGCCAAGAACCAGTCCCGCGTCGCCGATCGCGTCCTCGACCTGTTGCGGTCGATGGCCGACATCACCGACGGCTTCTCCACCGACCAGCTCACCCACTGCCTCCAGACCGCCACCCTGGCCGAGCGGGCCGGCGCCGACCAGGAGGTCGTGGTGGCCTCGCTGTGCCACGACATCGGCAAGGCCATCAGCGTGCCCAACCACCCCGAGATCGCCGCCGCGATCCTCAAGCCCTACGTGCGCCCCGAGGTCCACGACATGATCCGCGTGCACCAGGACTTCCAGGGCCGGCACTACTATCACCACTTCGGCGGCGATCCCGATGCCCGCGAGAAGCACCGCGAGGAGCTCTCGCCCGAGGTGTTCGCCCTGTGCGCGCGCTTCGCCGACGAGTGGGACCAGGTGGCCTTCGACCCCGACTACGACACCCTGCCCCTCGAGCACTTCGAGCCCGCGGTGCGCGAGGTGTTCGCCCGGGCCCGCCTGTTCTGACGAGACGACCGTCGTCGGCCGGCAACGACGGGCGACGGCCCTCGGTCAGGGGCGCACGTTCGGCTTGCCGGCGCGCTCCTGCGACACGTCGAACAGGTCCTGGATGTGCTGGCGCAGCTCCTCGGTGACGGTGCGCACCGCGTTGCGCGGCACCCGACCCGAGACGTGCTCGGGTGGGTAGATCGGGGCCCCGATGTCGATGGTGATCTTCACCGGTCGGATGCCCTTGGCCCCCTTGGGCATCGCGTCCTCGGAGCCGCCGATGCCCACGGGAACGATCGGGATGCCGGCCTTGCAGGCCACGTAGGCGGGGCCGTCGTGCATGTGCTCGGGCAACAGCACCGGACCGGTGCGCCGCGTGCCCTCGGGAAACATCACGATGGGCTCGGTGCCACCGGCGATCTGGAGCGACAGCCGCATGGCCTCGCGGTCGGCCACGTCGCGTCGCACCGGGATGCCACCCATGGCCGAGAAGAACCAGGCCGACCAGCGGTACTTCCACATGGTGTCCTTGCCCATGTAGCGCATGCGCCGCCGGGTGCAGGCGCACACCACCACGGTGTCGATGTTCGAGCGGTGGATCGGCGCCAGGATGAACGAGCCCTCGGCCGGGATGTTCTCCTTCCCCCTGACGCTGAGCCGCCAGAAGAGTCGGGAGAAGCCCTCGAGGGCGCCACGCACGAACGCGTACAGGGCCAGGGCCGACCGGGTGGGCGGCGCGCTGTGGCGGTCGGCGCCGTACTTGGTGGTCATGCACCGGCTCCGTCGTCGTCGGAGGCCGCCGGCAGCAGGGCCAGCAGGTCGTCCACGATCTGGTCGACCGAACGGTCGCTCGTGTCGACGACCACCGAGTCGTCGGCCTCCTGCAGGGGGCTGTCCTCGCGTCCCTGGTCGAGCGCGTCCCGGCGGGCGATGTCGCGGGCCACGGTCTCGTAGTCCAGGTCGGCCACCTCCTTCGACCGGCGACTGGCCCGCACCTCGGGCGAGGCGGTGAGGTACACCTTCAGCTGGGCATCGGGGAACACCACGGTGCCGATGTCGCGACCCTCGATCACGCCGCCGCCGTGACGTTCGGCCCACTCGCGCTGGCGGCTGCGCAGCTCGGCCCGGACCGCGGGGTTGGCCGCCACCACCGATACCGCCCGGGTCACCTCGGGGCCGCGGATCTCGATGGTGGCATCGACGCCGTCGACCACCACCGAACGGTCGCCCATCTCCAGTTCGAGCGACGCCATGAGGTGGGCGACCGGCTCAGCCTCCGAGGGGTCGATCCCCCGCCGCAGTGCCGCGAACGCCACCCCTCGGTACATCGCGCCCGTGTCGAGGTACTGCAGGCCCAGGCGCTCGGCCAACGCCCGGCCCACCGTGGACTTCCCGGACCCCGCGGGCCCGTCGATGGCGATCACCTGCACCTGGGTGGCCCCTTCCTGTCCGGTGGTCATGCGCGGCACCCGCTCGTGCCGGCGATGCCGCTCGTCGTCGTCGTCGTGGTCGTCGTCGTGGTCGTGGTCGTGGTCGTGGTCATGGTGCGGTCCACCCTCTCAACGATTCCAGATCCTGCTCGAACCCGGGATAACTCGTGGCCACCACGTCCCACCGGCCGATCTCGGTCGTGCCCTCCGCGGCCAGCGCCGCGATCGCCGCGGCCATGGCGATGCGATGGTCACCGTGCGAGTCGACCCGGCCGGCCCGGAACCGGCCACCCCCGGCGATCGCCAGGCCGTCGGCCAGCGGCTCGGCCCGTGCCCCCAGGGCGCCGAGCTCCGACACCACGGTCGCGATGCGGTCCGACTCCTTCACCCGCAACTCCCCCGCCCCCAGGAAGCGGGTGGGGCCGTCGGCCACCGCGGCCGCCACCGCCAGTGCCGGGACCTCGTCGACCAGGCCCGGGATCTCGTCGGGGGTGACGTCGGTGCCGTGCAGCGGAGCGTGGCGGGCGCGGACGTCGCCGGTGGCACGATCCACCTCGAGGTCGGCACCCATGCGGGCCAGCACGTCGAGGAAGCCGTTGCGGGCGGGGCCCAGGTAGATCCCCTCCACCGTCACGTCGCTGCCGGGCACCACGCTGGCGGCCACCAGCCAGAAGGCGGCCTGCGACGGGTCGCCGGGCACCACCACGTCGCTCGCGGTGAGCCGCCCGGGTCGCAGGCGCACCACGCCGTCGCCCACGGCCACGTCGGCGCCGAAGGCGGCCAGCATCTCCTCGGTGTGGGCCCGAGTGATCTGCCGCTCGCGCACCACGGTCTCGCCCTCGGCGGCCAGGCCGGCCAGGAGCACCGCGCCCTTCACCTGGGCACTGGCCACCGGCAGGTCGTAGTCGATGCCGTGGAGCGCGCCCCCCGCAACCGCGAGCGGCGCCCGGCAGGTGTCGCCGGTGCCCTCCACCGTCGCGCCCATCGCGCGCAGCGGGACGGCCACCCGGTCCATCGGCCGGCGCCGGATCGATTCGTCGCCGTCGAACCGCGTGTTGCCCACGATGCCCGCCGCCAGCCCCATCAGCAGGCGCAGGCCCGTGCCCGAGTTGCCGACGTCCACGGTTCGGTCGGGAGCCCGCAGCCGGCCGCCGGTGACCGCGATCGTCCCCACACCCGACGAGGGCTCCACCGTGGCACCGAGGGCCTCCACCGCGTCCCGGGTGTGGGCCACGTCCTCTCCCCGGGACAGCCCGCGGATGGTGGTGGTGCCGTCGGCGAGCGCGGCGAGCAGGAGGGCCCGGTGCGAGATCGACTTGTCGCCCGGCACCCGCACCCGTCCCCGCAACGGCGCCGGTCCGTGCACCTGCAGTGCCGTGGGCATCGTCAGCGGCCCTCCAGCGGGCGCTCGGCCACCACGTAGCCGCGCCGCTGCAGGGCGCGGATGAGGCGGTGGGCCTCGGTCGACTCGACCAGCAGGATCATCACGCCCTTGTCGCCCTCGGACGAGTGGGCCAGTTCGAGGTCGGCGATGTTGACGTCGAGCTCGGTGGCCAGGGTGGTGACCTCGGCGAGTGCACCAGGACGGTCGGGTACCGGCACGCGGAGCTCCGTGAGCTGGTCGGGCTGCGCGTAGCGGACCGGCAGGTTGGCACGGGCCAGCCGAGCCGACTCGAGCCGACCCAGCAGGGCCGCCCGGTCGCCGGCGGCCACCACGTCGCGCATCTGGCCCAGCGCGGCGATGAGCCGGTCGAGCGTCTCGACGATGGCGCCCTGGTTCTCCGTGCAGATGTCGGGCCAGATGCCGGGGTGCCCGGCCGCCACCCGCGTCATGTCCCGGAAACCGCCGGCGGCCAGGCGCAGCAGGGCCCGGTGGTCGGCCGACCGCTCGTCGGCCAGTGCCATGAGGGTGGCGGCGGTGAGGTGCGGGACGTGCGACACCACGGCCACCAGCGAGTCGTGGCGATCCGGGGGGAGGGCCACGACCTCGGCGCCGAAGGTCGAGACCGTCGACCGCACGGTGGTGTACGCGGTCTCGTCGGTGGTGTCGTCGGGCGTGAGCACCCACACCGCGCCCTCGAACAGGTCGGGCCGGGCGCCGTCCACGCCCTCCTGCTCGGAGCCGGCCATGGGGTGCCCACCGACGAACCGGGCATCGCCCACCGCCCGCACGATCGGGCCCTTCACACTGCCGACGTCGGTCACCACCCCGCTACCCGTCCCGAGCACCGCGCGGGACAGCTCGGCCACCGCGCCCACCGGGGTGGCCACGAAGGTCACGTCGGCGCCGGGGTCGCGACCCACGGCGTCGAGCGCCCCGAGCTCGAGGGCGCGGGCGGCGCGGTCGGGATCGAGGTCCACGCCGCTCACGTGCCACCCCTGGCGCCGCAGCGCCATCCCGATCGAGCCCCCGATGAGGCCGGTGCCGACGAGGCCGGCGCGCCCTGCCATGACCCCGCCGCCTAGTCGGGGAGGTCGTCGCGGAGGCCGCGCGCCCCCTCGAGGTACACGTGGTGCAGCTCGGACCGCGGTGTCTCGGTGTCGAGGTGCATGAGCACGCGGATGCACAACGGGGTCCCACCGTCGATGACCAGCTCCTGGGCGCAGAGCAGGGGCACGTCGCCGAGCCCGGCGCGCCGGGCCACCGTGGCCGGAAAGGCCGAGTGGATGTCGGCGGTGGCCGTGAAGATCACCGAGATGAGCTGGTCGTGGTCGATCTCGTTGCGGGCGAACATGGCCTCGAGCAGGGCCAGCACCCGCTCGGCGAGGTGCTCTCGGTCGTCCTGGTCGATCGTGGTGGCGCCACGCAGGGCTCGCACGGGAGACACGACCCCGGAGCCTACCGGTGCCCGCGTCGCGCAGGATCGCCCGGGACGTCCGAGTCGTCGGGCCCGTCGGCCCTGTCGGCCCCGTCGTCCTCGGGCTCCTCGACCGATTCGGCGGCGAGCCGGAGCTCGTGCACCTCGGCGCCCGTGAGCACACGCCACTCCCCCGGGGCCAGCGTGCGGTCGGTGAGCGGCCCGATCCGGGTGCGCACCAGGCGCCGCACGGGATGGCCCACCGCCTCGCACATCCGCCGGACCTGGCGGTTGCGGCCCTCGTGGAGGGTGATGCGCAGCAGGTTGCCCTCGAGCAGCGAGACCCGGGCGGGGGCGGTGAGGCCGTCGTCGAGCTCCACGCCCTCGCGGAGGCGGCGCAGCGCGCCCCGGCTGGGGGTGCCCTGCACCTCGGCCAGGTACTCCTTGTCCACCCCGAACGACGGGTGGGTGAGCCGGTGGGTGAGCTCGCCCTCGTTGGTGAGCAGCAGGAGGCCCTCGGTGTCGAGATCGAGGCGGCCCACCGGGTGCACACGGGGCGTCGTGGGCACCAGGTCGAGCACCGTGGGCCGGCCCTGAGGGTCGTCGGCGGTGGTGACCACACCCGCCGGCTTGTTCAACACGTAGTGCACCAGCCCAGGCCGCACACCCACCACGGCCCCGTCGACGGCCACCACGTCGGCGTCCGGGTCGACCCGGTCGCCCAGCGTCGCCACCACGCCGTTCACCGTCACCCGCTCGTCGGCGATCAGCTCCTCGCACGCCCGGCGGCTCCCCAGCCCGGCCCGGGCCAGGGCCTTCTGCAGTCGTTCGCGGGGCGCCGGGCGGTCAGTCGTCGACACGGGGTGCCGCCCCCGGGTCGGTGGGCCCCGGCGCGGGTGGCGCCTCGTCGGCGCGCTCGGGCCGCAGCCCCTGCTCGAGGGCCTCCACGACCCGGGCGTCGGGCACGAACTCGCCGAGCGGGGGCAGGTCGTCGAGCGAGTAGAGGCCCAGCTTCTCGAGGAACAGATCGGTGGTGCCGAACAGGATGGCCTGACCGGGCCCGGGGTCGCGGGCCGTCTCGGCGATGTAGCCCCGCTGTTGCAGGGTGCGCATCACCCCGTCGACGTCGACGCCACGGATAGCCGACACCTGGGCGCGCGACACCGGCTGCTTGTAGGCGACGATGGCCAGGGTCTCGAGCGCCGCCGCCGACAGGCGGGCCGACTGGCCCTCGAGCACGAAGCGCTCGACGTAGGGCGCCAGGTCGGGGTGGCTCTGGAACCGGTAGCCGCCGGCCACCCGCACGAGCGAGAACCCCCGCTGGTCGGCCTCGTAACCCGCGGCCAGCTCGGCGCAGAGCTCGTCGACCCGGTCGGCCGACACCTCGAGGAGCTGCGAGAGCAGATGGGGCTCGACCGGTTGGTCGGCCACCATCAAGATGGCCTCGATGGCCCGAACCGCTTCGCTGGCCACGGCCGTCAGCCCTCGTAGGCGTCGATCGAGGCCAACTCGGTGTCGACGGGGCCCGCATCGTCGTCCGCGCCGGCGCCGATCCAGAGGATGCGGATCTCGCCGAAGGTCTCGGCCTGGTCGAGATCGACCCACCCCTGCTTGAACATCTCCAGGATGGCCAGGAAGCGCACCACCACCTCGAGCCGCTCGACGAAGGACTGGGTGAGGGCCCGGAACGAGATGGCCCCGACCCGAGGGAGCTCGTCGACGAGCTCCTCGACCGCCTCGGCCACGCTCATGCGGATCGGGGCGACGTGCTCCAGGTCGATGCGGGCCACCGGTTTGGGGGTCAGGGCCCGCACCAGGGCGTCGCGCAGGTGCTCGGGCGACACGCCGGCCAGCAGGTCGGGGGCCACGTCGAGGAAGCGCTCCTCGAGGCCGGCGGTGCGGGGCAGCGAGCGACCGGCCTCGGCTGCCAGCCGGGCCAGCACCACCGACGCGTCCTTGAAGGTCTTGCACTCGAGCAGGCGGGCGAGCAGCAGGTCTCGCTCCTCCCACAGGGCCAGCTCGTCGTCGAGGTCGAGCTCGTCGTCGCCGGGCAGCAGGCGGCGCGACTTCAGCTCCACCAGCGTCGCCGCGATCAACAGGAACTCGGTGGCCACGTCGAGGTCGAGTGTCTCCATGCGCTCGAGCTCGACGAGGTAGGCGTCGACGATCTTGGTGAGCGTGACCTCGTAGAGGTCGACCTGATCGCGCAGGATCAGGTGCAACAGCAGGTCGAAGGGACCGTCGTACACGGGGGTGTGGACCGCATACGACCCCGTCGCCGCCGGGGCCGTCATCGGGGTCGTGGTCTGGCCTGGTGCGAGCTCGGACACTGTGCTCCGACTCTAGAGGGCCGACCGGGCGCTCCGGTGCATGCCGGAATCCGTCTCGGGCGCCAGACCCCCGGATGCCTATCCTCGGGGCCATGGCACGTGTTTTCTCCGGCATCCAGCCGACCGGCGACGTCCACCTCGGCAACCTGCTGGGCGCGCTGATGCAGTGGGTGACCGCCCAGCACGAGTCCGACTGCGTGTTCTGCGTGGTCGACCTGCACGCTCTCACCGTCGCCCACGACCCGGTGCGCCTGCGCGACCACACCCTCGCGCTGGCCCGCCTGCTCGTGGCCGTCGGCGTCGACCCCGACGCCTGCACCCTCTTCGTGCAGAGCCACGTGCACGAGCACGCCGAGGGCGCCTGGCTGATGGAGTGCACCGCCTCGTTCGGCGAGATGCGGCGCATGGCCCAGTTCAAGGAGAAGTCCGAGAAGGCCGACTTCGTGTCCACCGCACTGCTCACCTACCCGGCCCTGCAGGCGGCCGACATCCTGCTGTACGACACCGAACGGGTGCCCGTCGGCGAGGACCAGCGCCAGCACGTCGAGCTCACGCGCGACGTGGCGCTGCGCTTCAACCACCGCTACGGCGACACCTTCGTGGTGCCCGAGGCCGTGGTCCCCGCAGCCGGCGCCCGGGTGATGGACCTCCAGGAGCCGACGAACAAGATGTCCAAGTCCGCCGACTCCGCCGCCGGCACCGTCCTCGTCCTGGACGAGCCGGCCGTCATCGCCAAGAAGATCAAGCGGGCCGTCACCGACACCGAGTCCGAGGTGCGCTACGACGTCGCCGCCAAGCCGGGGGTGTCCAACCTGCTGTCCATCCTGGGCGCCGCCACCGGCCGCACCCCCCAGGAGGCGGCGGCCGGCTACACCCAGTACGGCCCGCTCAAGGCCGACACCGCCGAGGCGGTGGTGGAGCTGCTGCGCCCGATCCAGGAGCGCTACGCCGAGCTGGCCGCCGACCCCGAGGCCATGCACGCCATCCTCGAGAAGGGCGCGGCGAAGGCCCAGGCGGTGTCGTCCGACGTCCTCGACCGGGCCAAGCGCAACATCGGCCTGCTCCCCCGCTAGATCTCGGGCAACCGCTTCTCGAACCAGTGGTGGGCGTAGGGCTCGTCGTTGAACGCCCCGATCTCGACATAACCAGCGGAGCGGTACAGGGCGATGGCCTCGGTGAGCGAGCGGTTGGTGTCGAGGCGCACGGCTGGGCACCCCCGCTCGACCGCCAGCCGCTCCAACTCGGCCAAGAGGCGCCGGCCCACCCCGAGGCCCCGGGCCGAGCCGTCCACCCAGAGCCGTTTGATCTCGGCCGGTTCGTCGCCGTGCAGCTTCAGCACCCCGCACCCCACCGGGTCATCCCCCAGCGACGCCAGGAGGAACAGCCCCGACGGTGGGCGCATGTCGTCGACCGTCGTGGGCCGTGCCACCGACGGCTCGAACCCGGTGTCGAAGCGCTCGTCCAACTCGGCGTAGTACGCCGACAGGCAGTGCCGCGCGTGTCGGTGCGCAGGATCGACCACCGCCAAGGAGACCGTGGCGGCGGGCAGACGATCGGCGTGATCGGCGCCATCGCTCGCATCGCCCAGAGGGGTCCGCTGGGCGCCGGTGGGCGGTTCGACCGCCCGACTCTAGTCGGCGACCATCGCCTGGTCCTGGGTGAAGAAGAGGGTGACGATCCGGTCGACCATGGCCGCGTCGAGGACGGGGCTGACGTCCTCGTACTCGCTGATGGACACGACGAGATCGCAGACCGCGGAGGGCAGGTAGGGCCGGAGGTCGCCGTCGCCCTGTTGGCGGCTGGCGGCCCGCAGCCGCTCCGACGCGCCCGGTGTCAACTGAACGCCGGCGTGCCGGGCGACCCGGAACAGCACCTCGTCGAACTGGGCGTCGTCCATGGCGGGGATCAGCACCTTGGAGCGGATGCGCCGGAAGAACGCCTCATCCGCCAGGTTCGCCGGCTCCATGTTGGTGGAGAAGACGATCTTGGTGAGGCAGGGCACCTCGAACTTCACGCCGTAGTCGAGCGTGAGGTAGTCGATGCCGCGATCCAGCGGCACGATCCACCGGTTCAACAACTGCTCGGGCCGCACCGACTGGCGGCCGAAGTCGTCGATCACCAGGATGCCGTTGTTGGCCTGCATCTGCAGAGGGGCCAGGTAGATCCCGGCGTGGGACTGGAAGGTGAGGTCGAGCTGACCGGCGGACAGCTCGCCGCCGACGATGACGCTCGGACGCTCGCAGAGGATCCAACGAGGGTCCAAGCGGGCCGGCTGTGACGCCGCCGGACGGTGCAGCACCGGGTCGAACACGGTGATGATCTGCCCGTCGACCTCGACCGCCTGCGGGATCAGGACGTGGTCGCCGTGCACCCGGATGAGTCGCTCGGCGATGGACGACTTGCCGGTGCCGGGCGGGCCGTAGAGGAACATCGCGCCCTTCGAGCGGATCGCCGGCCCGAGCTCGTCGAGCAGGCTGTCGTTGATCACCAGGTCGGTGAACGCGGAGCGGATCGTGTCGTGGTGGACGTTGGGCCGACCCTGTTGGGCCCGCACCACCCGGTCGTAGTAGGCGAGGCTGATCGGTACCGCCCCGACGTACCGGCACAGGGCCAGGCGAGCCGTCGCCTGCTCCCGACCGAGGTCGGTCAGCACCACCTCCATGTTGCGGCCGTCGAGGCGCAGCACCTCGACGAGGCGGAGATCGCGCAGCTCCGAGAGGGCCTGCTCCATGGCATAGGGCGTGATCGCCACGTCGTGGGCCAACCGCACCGTCGACGAGTGCCCGTCTCGCAGCATCCTGCGCAGCACGATGTCGAGCACGAGCGCCTCGGGCACTCCGAGTTGCGCCAGCTCACCGGGTGCCGAGATGTCGATCATTGGTCGGTCATCGACATCGAGCGGGCCCGGGCACAGAGCCGTACGGCTCATTTGCGTCAGGTGCGTCGACGAGCCGGCCGGCGGAGACCGGCCTCACGCAGCCGGCGGACCAGCACCCGGGCGTCGACGGCCTCTGCACCCAGTGCGATGGCCCGCTCGCGGTAGTCGGCGGGCACGTCGTAGTGGTCACCCTGGAAGGCCCGCCGGGGGATGCCCAGCTGCTCGGCGAACGCGTGGAGCTCGTCGTAGTCCTGATCGCTCACGAGGTGCGCCCAGCGCCGCCCGCGCCAGGGCCAGACCGCCTGGTCCACGAGGATCGTCACCGGCGAGCCGGGCTCACTCGTCGGCGGCGGCGAGCACCTCGCCGATCTCGCGCGGGACGGTCCACTGGTCGGGCGGGTCGTGGTGCTCGCGCGCCCATGCCACCGTCAGCGGGTCGCTCCCGGCCAGGGCCAACATGTCGGCCCCCAGCGCGGTGTACTCGGCGTAGAGGCCGATGCGGCGCCACAGTCCCCGGGTCTGGGTCCATGCCGCCACGGTCCGCTTCCCCGCCAACGCGATCGTCACCGTGGCGATCACCCGGCCGTAGGTGCGCAGATGGGCGTCGGTCTTGCCGACGTCGTGCAGCAGCGCGGCCGCCATCACCGGCGCCGTGGCCTCGTGACCCAACGCGATCTCCACCCGCCGGGCCACCCGCACCGCGTGGCGCTGGTCGGGGTTCGACATCCGGCGCCACAGCTCGACCTCGGCAGGCGACAGGTGACCCTCGGCCCACGCCCGGTCCTGGCGCCTCGGCGGACCGGGACGCAACGACCCGAAGAACCGGCGCACGTTGTGGAGGAGGTTCATCGCGGCGCCGGGCCCCGACGATCCCGAAGGCGCTCCGAGGGACGAGGGGCCAACGTTACGCGTGGCTGATGCAGAACCGGGTGGCCGGCATGGCCTCGAGGCGAGCCTCGGCGATGGGGTCGCCGCAGGTCTCGCAGGTTCCGTAGGAGCCGTCGTCGAGCTTCGCCAGCGCCGCCTCGATGTCGGCCAGCTGCACCAGCAGCGGGCCGGCCAGCGCCTGCGCCTCGCCCTGTTCGGCCGCGACCTGCCCCGAGTCGGCGAAGTTCTCGTCGAAGGTCAAGCTGGCCTCGGTGCCGGGCACGAGCTCACCGAGTTGGGCACGCAGGTGCTCGCGCTCGCCTTCCAGCGTGGCGCGGACGGCGGCCTGGGACTCGGTGGACACCAGCAAAGGCTACCGAACCGAGGTCGAGGGTGCGCGTCCCCCACCAACCCGCGCCCGCGGATGCGCGGCGTCGTACACCTGCCAGAGACGTTCCGTGGACACCCGCGTGTAGACCTGGGTCGTGCTGATCGAGGCGTGACCCAAGAGCTCCTGCACGGCTCGGATGTCGGCGCCGTGGTCGACCATGTGGGTGGCGCAGGAGTGACGCAACACGTGGGGTGACAGGTCGGCCAAGCCCACCCTGGCCCCGTGGGTGCGCACCACGTTCCAGGCCGACTGCCGGCTGAGCCGACCGCCGCGCCGGTTCAACAGCACGGCTTCCTCGTCGCCCCTGCGGGCCCAGCGGACGGGGACCAGCGCCGGCCGGCCACCCGGGCCCAGCCACTGCCCCAGGGCCTCCCGCGCCGGTCGGCCGATGGGCACCACCCGTTCCTTGGCGCCCTTGCCGAAGGCGCGCAGCATCGATGCCTCGAGGTCCAGGTCGCCGAGCGACAGCCCGACCAGCTCGGAGATCCGCAGGCCCGTGCCGTAGAGCACCTCGACGATCACCCGATCGCGCCGATCGGTGGGGGTGTCGCCCTGCACCGACTCGATCAGGGCCATCACCTGCTCCTCGCTGAGGGGCTTGGGCAGGCCGGCGGGCACCGACGGCGGCTCCACGTCGGCCGCCGGGTCGGAGGCGGCCAGGCCCTCGGCGGCGAGGAAGCGGTGCATCGTGCGCACGGCCACCAAGGCACGGGCCACCGACGCGTCGGCCCGTGCGCCGGCGCGGAGGTCACCGACGTAGGCGATCACCACCTCGGGGGTCACCTGGGCCAGGTCCAGGCCCCGGTGGTGCAGCCAGGCCCAGTACGACCGCAGGTCACGTCGGTAGGCCGAGAGGGTGTTGACCGACCGCCCACGCTCGACGGCCAGCCAGGTGAGGAACTCCTCGACCTCCAGCGGGAGCGGCGGCACGACGACACCGTCGGTCCCGTCGTCCTCGGCCATGACGCGACCGTACCGGCCGCCGGACGCGCGTCGGTGGCCTTCGACACGTGCTGCGCACCTGACGCGTGCGCGGTCCCGGGTTCGTCGGCCGCCTCGACGCCCCGGGCTGCCCGTACCGCGCGGCCCCACCCGGCCTACCATCGCCAGGATGCCGAATCACCGCCGCCTGACCTTCGCCCTCGTGGCTGTCATGGCCGCCGCCGCGCTGGCCGGGTGCTCCAGCGACGGCGCGACCGACGACGCCACCGACGTCACCACCGCGGCACCGTCGACCACGTCGACCGTGGTCGCCGACACCACCACCAGCACCTCGGCCGCCCCCCAGAGCGTGCCGCCGGGCCAGGCTCCCACCACGGCCACCGATGCCACCGCGCAGCAGGCCGGCCAGCGTCTCATCGATGCGTGGACCGCGGGCGACATCAACGCCGCGGTGGCCGTCGCCGGCAGCGACGTGGCCAACGCCCTGTTCTCCTACCCGACGCCGGAGAACCTGCAGTCACTGCCCTGCCGGGGCTCCGAGACCGTCGATGCCGCCGTGGAGTGCGACTACGGCGACAGCACCGGCACGGTCACCCTGCTCATCACCGGCAACGCCAGCAACGGCTACCGGGTGACCAACGTGGGCTTCGTGCCCGCCGAGTAGGCAGAGGCCTCACCGCACGCCGAGGGCCTCCCGCGCCAGCGTGAGGCCGATGATGGTCTTGGCGTCGCACAGGCGGCCGTCGGCGATCAGCAGTGGCACCTCGGCCAGCGCCAGGAGCTCGACCGTCATGTGGTCCTCCTCGAGGCCCTGGGTCGACCGCTCGACCTCGCTGAGGTCGAGACCCAGGAACACGTGCGACAGCTCGTCGGAGAACCCGGCCGAGTTGTAGAACCGGGCCAGGGGCTCGAGGCGACCGGCCACCAGCCCCACCTCCTCGGCCAGCTCGCGGCGGGCCGTCTCCTCCGGGGGCTCACCCGGCACGTCGCGCTTGCCCGCCGGGATCTCCAGGAGATGGGCGCCGATCGCAGCCCGGTACTGGCGCACCAGCACGACGTCGCCGTCGTCGGTCACCGGCACCACCGACACCGCGCCGGGGTGGTGGACGAGATCACGCTCGAAGGTGGTGCCGTCGGGTGCGGTGAACCGGCCCACCGCCAGGCTGATCACCCCGCCGCGGTAGACCTCGCGCTCGGGCCCCTTCTCGAAGCCGGTCGGTGGGACGCTCAACGCGGCGACGACGCCGCCACCTGCGTGCCCAGGTCGGGCTCGAGGTCGAACAGATGGGGCTTGCGGCCCTCGGCGCGAGCCACGGCCGCTCCCACGAATTCCCGGAACAGGGGTGCCGGGCGCTCGGGCCGGCTCTTGAACTCCGGATGGGCCTGCGTGCCGATCCAGAACGGGTGCTCGGGCACCTCGATGAACTCGACCAGCCGGCCGTCGGGTGAGGACCCCGAGCACACGAAGCCGCTGCCCTCGAACTTCGACCGGTAGCGCGGGTTGAACTCGTAGCGGTGGCGGTGGCGCTCGGACACCACGTTCTTGCCGTAGGCCTCCGCCACCCGCGAGCCCGGCTGCAATTCGGCGATGCACGCGCCCAACCGCATGGTGCCCCCCTTCTCGGTGACGTCGCGCTGTGACGCCATGAGATCGATCACGCGGTGGGGCGAACCGGGGTCGAACTCGCTCGAGTTGGCCCCCTCGAGCCCGAGCACGTTGCGGGCGTACTCGATCGTCATCACCTGCATCCCGAGGCAGAGCCCGAGGCAGGGGATGGCGTTCTCGCGGGCGTACCCGGCGGCGGCCACCTTGCCCTCGATGCCGCGCTCGCCGAAGCCGCCGGGGATGACGATGCCGTCGAGCTCCCGCAGGCGACCGTCGGCGAGCAGGCCCTCGACGTCCTCGGCCTGGATCCAGTCGAGCTCGATGTCGGTGCTGTGGTGGAACCCGCCGTGCTTGAGCGCCTCGACCACCGACAGGTACGCGTCGGGCAGGCTGACGTACTTGCCCACGATCCCGATGCGCACCGACCGCTCGATGGCGTCGATGCGCCGCACCAGCCCGGTCCACTCGGAGAGGTCGACGGGGCCGGCGTCGAACCGCAGCAGGTCGCACACCACGGTGTCGAGGCCCTCCTCGTGGAGGACGAGGGGGATCTCGTAGAGGCTCCGGGCGTCGGCGGCGTTGACCACCGCGTCGACCGGCACGTCGCACAGGTTCGAGATCTTGCGCTTGAGGTCGTCGCTGATGGCCGACTCGCTGCGGCACACGATGGCGTCGGGCTGGATGCCCCGGCTGCGCAGCTCGGTGACGGAGTGTTGCGTGGGCTTGGTCTTCTGCTCACCCGACGGGCCGATGAACGGCACCAGGGTGACGTGCAGGTAGCACACGTTGTCGCGCCCGACGTCGAGTCGGAACTGCCGGATGGCCTCGAGGAAGGGGAGGATCTCGATGTCGCCCACGGTGCCGCCCACCTCGGTGATGACCACGTCGACGTCGTCGGTGGCCAGGCGGGTGATGCGACTCTTGATCTCGTTGGTGATGTGGGGGATCACCTGGACCGTCTTGCCGAGGTAGTCGCCACGGCGTTCGGCGGCCAGCACCGCGGAGTAGATCGAGCCCGTGGTGGCGTTGGAGTCCCGGGTGAGGCCCTCGTCGATGAAGCGCTCGTAGTGGCCCAGGTCGAGGTCGGTCTCGCCACCGTCGTCGGTGACGAACACCTCGCCGTGCTCGAACGGGTTCATGGTGCCCGGGTCGACGTTGATGTACGGGTCGAGCTTCTGCATGGTGACACGCAGCCCCCGTGCCTTCAGCAACCGCCCGAGCGACGACGCGGTCAGGCCCTTGCCCAACGAGCTGGCCACGCCCCCGGTCACGAACACGTGCTTGGTCATGCTGCCTCCGAATCGGGTCTCCAACACCTGACTGGACTCGCCGGGATCGGCGGCACCCCGTGGTGTGCGGAGGTGGGTCAGGTGGGTCGGGCGCTGCCGACTCGGAGAGGCCTTTGCGAAGCTAGCATGAGCGGCGCCCGGTCGCGGTGAACCCTCCGCCGATTCTTCGTCACACCGGCCCCGCACCCCCCACGCGAACGGCCGCGAACCTGCCGCGAAGCCCTCTGCCGTGACCACTGCCGCCCCACCCACCGCCACTGAGCGGCCCGACCGCACCCACCACCGACGCGACCTGTCGGTGCTGGTGGCGCTGGCGATCGTGCTGCGGCTGCCCTCGCTGCTCGCGGCGCGCCACCTCACCTTCGACGACGGGGTGTTCGGGGCGTCCGCGGTGGCCATGCGGTCCGGCGGCGTGCCCTTCCGGGAGGTGTTCTCGAGCCAGGGCCCGCTGTTCCTGCCCCTGGTGTGGCTGGGCGACCTCGTCGGCCTCCACACCCTGAACGCGCCGCGGCTCACCACCGTGGCCTCCGGGGTGGCCCTGGTGATCGTGCTCTACCTCGCCGGCTGCGAGGTGTCCGACCGGCTCGGCGCGCTGATCGCCGGCGGTCTGGCGGCCGTCACCGGCAGCAGCCTGGCGGTCACCGGCTCGCTCGCGGCCGACGGCCCGGCCATGGCGTTCGCCGCCGGATCGGTGCTGGTCGCCCTGCGCTACCGGCGGCAGCCCACCACCGGCCGCGCCGTGCTGATGGGTGTCCTGCTGGGCGCGGGGCTCTGCGTGAAGGCCCTGGTCGTGCCCGCGGCCTTGCCGGTCGGGCTCGTCTTGTTGTTCGGCCGCCGACCCTGGCACTGGGTGACCGCGGTGGGCAGCGCGGTCGCGGTGGGCCTGGTGTCGTCGCTGGCGTTCGGCTTCGCCGACGTCTGGGACCAGTCCGTGACCTACCACCTCGACGCTCCCGGCGCGAGCGATCACGTGGCCAACCTGGTGAAGGTGTTCGACACGCTGGTCACCCGTGACCCGCTCTTGCTGGCCCTGGGCGCGACCACCCTCGTGCTGGCGCTGGTGCGTCGCCACCGCGGCCAACCCCTCCGGCCCGCCCCCGAGGGCGAGCATCCGCCGGCCGAGGGCGAGCACCGCCGCCCCGCCCTGCCGCTGCTGCTCGGGCTCTGGGCCGTGGCCATGTTCCTCATGCTCGTGACCGAGCACCCGATGTGGCGTCCCCACGTGTCGGAGATGGTGCCACCGCTGGCGCTGCTGATCGCCGCCTTCCGTCCGTCACCGAAGCCGTTGGCGATCGTCACCGCGATCGCCGTGCCCCTGTCGCTGGTGTTCGCCTGGGGCGCCATCACCCCGCTCGGCTACCGCGGCGACGAGGCCCGACTCGTGGCCCGGCTCGAGGCCCTACCCGATGGGGCCGTCGCCATCAGCGACGAGCCGGGGCAGGTGTGGCGCTCGGGTCATCGCACACCGGACTGGCTGGTCGACACGTCGGTGCTGCGCACCGATTCCACCCGACCATCGCTCTGGATCACCACCGACACCATCCTCGACGATGCCGTGCGCCCCGAGGTGTGCGCGGTGGTGGCGTGGACGCCCCGCTTCCGCGACGACATGGTCGGCCTCGACCAGCGCCTGCTCGACGCCGGCTACCACGTCGAGGACACCTACGCCCTGAACCGCCGCCTGTTCCTCAAGGACGACTGCCGCCCCTGAAGGCGCCGACCGGCTCAGCCGGCCTCGGCGGCCGCCTTCAGCGACTCGAGGGTCTGCGCCATCCCGTCGCGGTTGTGGCTGGCACGGTCACCGACGCCGGTGGCCAACCGGCCGCCGACGGTGATGATCGTGCCCCGCTCGTCGGTCCACGACTCGGTCACCGTGGTCGGGCCGTCGGGCTCGCCCGTGAAGTCGTAGCGCCAGAGCGCGACGCGCAGCCCGAACGACGTGGTCCGGAACGCGAACGCCCGGCCGGGGTCGGCCTCGACCACCTCGTTGATCGTCGACCACCGCCGCCACCCCCGCTGGTTCTTGCCCTTGAAGCGAGCCCCCACCGACGCTCCGGTGGCGCCACCCAGCCAGGTGCAGCCCACGTTCTCGGGGCTCCACTCCCCCATCCTGGGCACGTCGCTCACCATCTCGTAGAGCGCCGTCGGCCCCGCCGCCACCTCGATGGTCACCTCGGTCCTGTCTGCCATGCCCGCATGCTTGCAGGTCCCCGCCTCCGCGGGACGCACCCGCCCTCGCCCCCGGCGATCACCGGACGCGCCGCCGTGGTCCTCGCCGTCAGGTGACGGTCCTCGAGATCAGGTCAGGGCCCTCGCCGGCTCGAGCGCCTCCTCGTCGTCGGGGTCGGGGCCGCCGTAGGGATCGGGGAGGTCGTCCTCCACCAACACGACGTAGACCAGCGAGGCGTTCAGCACACCCAGCATCACCCCGGGGATGGCGATGCCCGAGTCGTTCAGCGCGAAGCCGAGGATGGCGACCACCGTGAACCCGTACAGGCTGGCCCGCTCCTGTGGGATCAGCTCCTGGATGCGGTGCAGTCGGCCGGGCGCCCGCCAGATGAGGTACAGGACGAAGGCGAACACCACCGGCACCATCAAGATCCACTCCGAGCTGGCCAGGACCGCCAGGTTGGCCGTGAGCTTGCGGAGCACCACGGTGACGAAGGCGTCGAAGCCCTCGTTCCCGATGCGCTCGAAGAGGCGACCGAGGTGCGTCCGGCTGTCGGGCGGGCGGGCCAGGTCGATGAAGCCGACCGCCACCATGGCGAGCACGCCACCGAGCACCCACACCAGCACGGTGCGGAATCGGATCTTCCAGCCCAGCAGGGCCACCGCGGTGATCCCGGCGCCGGGCACGAACGACAGCACGCCGCCCACGTCCGACCCCCACCACGGCGACCCGTCGGCCACCACCGCCACCACGAGGATGGCGACGCCCACCCAGGCGCCGCGACGGCCGCCGATCCGCCAGGCCACCAGGCCGGCGAGGATCAGGCTGGCCGCGGCCAGTTGCGCGAACGCCAGGTTGCCGAGGCCGGCGAAGCGGCCGGCGATCGTCGGGGTGTAGCCGAAGCTGGTGTTGAGCTGCAGCGGGGCCCCCACGAGCAGGTCGACCACCAGCAGGCCCACCACCAGGCCCAGGACGCCGATCAACGGGTCGATCACGCTGCCGAGGCGGCGGAGCTGGTCGCAGAGGATGCCGATCACCGCCGACCCGGTGACGAGGAACAGCCAGTACGGGCCCGATCCCAGGCGATCGAACGGCACCAGGCCGGCCAGGTAGGTGGTGGGCAGGAGCGCGAGCACGCTGAGGGCGGCGATCTCGATGACCCGCCGCAGCCGCGGCCGGTGCCGCCGGAACGCCAGCACCGCCAGCACCCACAGGGCCAGTTGCAGCAGGACGAAGAACGTGGACACCCCCGCCACCTGGTCGTCGCGGAACAGCGCGCCGCTGTTCGCGTCCGCGAGCCAGGCACGACGATCCTCGGCCGAGCCGCCGCTCGACACGCGCTCGAACGGCCGCCCCTCCATCTGCTCAGGGGCCTCGATGTCGAGCAGCCCCAGGACGGTGGGGGCCACGTCGGCGAGGGTGACGAAGCCCGTCCTGCGGGTGACCGCCGACTTCATGAGCCCCGGTTCGATGCCCGGCACCCGCATACCGGCGATGGTGAGGTGGACCCCCGACGAGGCGTGGTAGGGGCCGACCACCAGCACGGCGTCACGCTCGGGGTCCACCCGCTCGAGCAGGCGACCCACCAACTCGTCGGACGATGCGATGGCATCGGCCCGCAGGCGGCGGCGCTGCGGCTTGGTGACCCGATTCCGGTAGGCGTCCTCGCGCACCAGGTCCGACGCCTCGACCAACACCACCGACCGGTCCTGCCACACCTCGCGGAACACGGCATCGACCTTGTCGAGATCGAGGCGCCGACCGAAGGGCGCGTCAGGGTCGGCCTGCAGGAGGTCGGCGCCTACCGATCCCTCGGGGACGATGCCCTGGGTGTCCATCAGCCCGCCGCCGACGGCGCGACCGAACTCCACGTCGAGCTCCTGCTCGGAGCCGTCGGCGTTGCCGATCACCGCCCGGTCGTAGTCGGCGTCGGCCAGCGTCTGCCCCAGCGCACCCACCTCGGCGTCGTAGGGCAGCCGCTCGTTGGCCGCGACGATCTGGGGCAGCCCGAGGTTCACCACCCCCTCGGTGACGTGGTGGCCGGTACGCCGGCCGAACACCTCGCTCACCGGGTAGCCGCTGAAGGACTCGTCCACGTCGAACGCCAGCCCATCGGTGCCTCGAGCCCCCCGGGCGCGGGCGCCCGCGTCGAGCGTGGTGTAGCCGTCGCCGGGCGTGGTGCGGCGCACCACGCTGCGCGTCGACAGGTCGGCCACCGCCGACTCGTCCAGCAGGCGTTCCAGGTTGGGGGCATCGAACTCGTCGAGGTCTTCCCAGGACAAGGTCGGTACCGAGATGATCAGCACGCGATCGACCGTGGGCCCGTCGGTCGCCGCGGCGTCCCCCCGCACCGAAGCGCTGTCGGGCGCGGCCCCGGCACCGGTCGTGCCGGTGAGCACCACGAGGGCGACGAGTGCCGTCGCCGCCAGCCGCTTCACGACTGCGCTCCCGAGTGGATCGTGAGGCGATCGGGTGCCAGCCCCAGCACGCGCACCGCGCCCCACCACAGGCCGAGCCCCACCGCTCCCACCAGGGACAGCGTGACCACGTCGCCCAGACGGGTGCTCGGATCGAGCGCGCTGACGACCAGCCAGGCGGCGCCGGCCAGCACCACCGACACCACCAGCGCCAACGGGAACGCCCGCGGGAACAGCGGTGCGTGGACGCGGCGGCGCAGGCCCAGGCCCAGGCCCAGCGCGCCGAGCAGGAACGCCACGGAGTGCCCGATGCCCAGCAGGTAGATCGTCGTGGTGCCCTCGCTGAGTCCGGATGCCCCGATCATGAAGGCCACGCCCACCACTGCGCTGGCCACCGCGGCCAGGGCGGGCGTTCGGCTGTCACCGAGCGCGTAGTAGGCCGCGGCCAGCAGGCGGAACGCCCCGTAGGCGAACAGGCCGAGCGCCAGCGACGCCGTGGCCGCGGCCATCAACTCGATGCCTCGGGCCGAATCGGCCTCGCCGAAGGCGATCACCGCCATGAGCGGGACCGACAGCGCGTAGAGCGCAGCGGACACCGGCAGCACGGTCACCGAGAGGGCATCGAGGCCCCATCGCACCGCGTTCGCGTAGCTCGGGAGGTCGTCGTTGGCGACGTCGGCCGCGAGCTCGGGCGTGACCGCGGTGTGGATCGGCTGGGCCAGCACGCCGTAGGGCGCGAGGAAGACGTAGAAGGCCACGCGGTAGGCCACCACCCCGCCTTCGACCGCGCCGCCCAGGATGATGGCGGCTCCGAGCAGCAGGGCCGCACCCGTGTGCTGCAGCACCGCCCAACCCGACAGTCGCAGCAGGCGGTTCACCGCGGGGTCGCGGGGCGTGAAGCGAGGCACCAGGTGGAACCCCCGGCGCCGCAGGTCGACCAGGGGGATGGCGACGAACGCGGCCACGCCCAGGGTGCCCCCCAGGCCGAGCACGACCTTCTCCGCGGTGGTGAGTTGCAGGCCGGGATCGGGGCCGGCCAGCGCCGCGAACACGATCATCGACCCCACGATCACGATCGTGTTGCCGATCGGTGCGGCCGCGGGCAGCGCGAACACCCGCTTGGCGTTCAGCAGGGCGATGGCGAGGAAGCCGTAGGCGTAGAGGACCAGCTGCGGGAGGAAGAACCGGAGCAGGAACGTGGCCAGCTCCTGTTGCTGGGCGGCCACCACCGGGTCGGTGACCGCGCTGGTGAGCACGCGCGCCAGCCATGGCGCCAGGGCCATGCCGAGGACCGTGAGCGTGCCGAGGATCACCAAGAAGATGCCGAGCAACCCACCGGCCTGGCGCTCGGCCTCGGTGTCGTCGCCGCGGTCGAACAGGTCGACGAAGCTCGGGACCAGCACGGCCGACAGCGCGCCGGCGGCGAGCAGCTCGAACACCACGGTGGGCAGCGTGTTCGACGCCTCGAACGTGTTGCCGAGGAAGCTGGTGCCGAGGACGGCGGCGACCACGATCACACGGGCGCCACCGAGCGCCCGCGACACGGCGGCGGCCACGCCCATGCCGGCCGCGGCCCGACCCACCGAACGGGTCGGCGCCTCGTCGGCCGGCACCGGGGCGGGCCCGTCGGACGGCGGCTCGTGCGGTGCCCCGGACGGCACCCTCGTGGTGCGCTCGGGGGTCAGGACGACTCGGGCCATTCGGGCAGCGGGCCCTGGGCGCCGCGGCCGTAGCCGTAGTGCCCGACCACCCCGCGGGACGCGTCGGACTCGGCCAGCACCGCGGCCAGCCGGCCCGAGGAGGTGGCCAGGTCGTCGACCGTCGACACCGCCGCGGCCCGCTCGGGATCGTCACGCACGACCGCCACGATGTCGCCGCGCGCGGGCCCGTCCTGGTGACGGCGGAACTCCTCGGCCACCACGCCCGGCTGGCCTCGGTCGACGAGCACATCGGTCATCACCGCGAGGTGGGCGAACGACGGGAGGTCGGATTCCGTGCCGGACGCGAGCAGCACCTGGAACTGCTCGTCGGCCAGGTCGGTGAGCTGGTTGGCGCCATCGCCGACCGCGCTGAAGTCGAAGAAGCCGGCCTCGATGAGCGCGGCGGTGGCACCGTCGGCGGGAGCTCCGGTGGCGAGGTCCTGCAGCACCCGTCGCCAGGCCTGGCGCTGGACGGTGGCGGCGTCCGCCACGGGCACGTCGATGGCCTCGGCCAGCGCCGTCACCTCGTCGGCGTCCTCGAGCCCGAACGAGGGCTCGACCCACAGGGTGCCCGGCGCGGTGGCGCCGGCCTGCTGGAGGAGCTGGTCGGTCTGGTCGAGCACGCCCTCGTCGAGGCCGCGGTCGGCCACCACCAGGACGGAGATGCCGTCGAGGCGACCATCGACCGCCCACGGCGAGGCCAACGCGATCGACGCTTCGAGCTGGTCGTTCTCGCCGGTCAGGCGGTCGTTGGCCTCCTTGCGCTGGTCGAGCGTGCGCGACACGTCCTCGACCTGGTTCTGGAGGCTCTCGACGACCGACGGACCCACGAAGGTGGAGCCGACCACGATGCCGACGGCGAGAGCGAGGAAGACGGCCACCAGCGTGACCAAGTGGTACCTGAAGGTGAGCACGTCAGAAGTTCCCGGTGAGGGTGACCCAGGTGTTGCGCAGCATCAGCCACACCGCGTCGAGGATGGTCTGCAGCGACTCGGACAGGAACAGCAGCACGAGCACCACCACGAGTACGGCCAGGGTCAGCATGCCGAGGTCGCGGCGGCGCAGGCGTCCTTCGTAGAGCTTGCTGATGCCCTTGGCGTCGACCAGGATCGGGCCGAGCCGCAGTCGGGTGAGGAACGTCGACGACATGCCGGCACGGCCCTTGTCGAGGAACTCGACCATGGTGGCGTGGGTGCCGACCGCCACGATGAGCGAGGCGCCCGCCTCGTAGGCCAGGAGCATGGCGGCGTCCTCGCTGGTGCCCTCGACCCAGAACTCCTCGTAGGCCACACCCGCCTCGGCCAGCTCCTCGCGCCCGGGGCCCCTGCCGTCCGGGTGCACGTGATGGACCAGATCGGCACCGCAGCGCAGCGTCTTGTCGGACACCGAGTCGTAGTCGCCGATGATCACGTCGGGCTTCAGGCGGTTGGCCATCAGTGCGTCGGCGCCACCGTCGACGCCGATGAGCACGGGGCGGTACTCGCTGATGTAGGGGCGCAGGGCCCGGAGATCCTCGCGGTAGTCGATGCCCCGCACCACGATCAGGGCGTGGCGGCCCCGGAAGTCGGTCTTGAGGGGCGGGATCTCCAGCGGAGCGAACGTCAGCTCGGCCTCGGTGCGGATGTACTCGAGCGTGTTGACCGCGAATTGCTCGAGCTCGTGGCCGATCGAGCCCCGGGCATGCTCCATGCGGGCCACGATGTCGTCGTGGCCGAGCAGCTTGCCGGTGGCCACGACCTCGCCGCCCAAACGCACCTCCCCGCCCTCGATCGTGACGGTGTCGCCGTCCTTCAACCGCTCGAGCAGCGAACGGTCGACCTCGTCGAGCAGGGGGATGCCGGCGGCGGCCACGCGGATGGGCCCACCGTTGGGGTACCGACCCGAGATCGAGGGGGAGGCGTTGAGCACCGCCGCGGCCCGCTTCTCGACCAGGCCGTCGCCGGCGACACGATCGAGGTCGGCGTGGTCGATGACGGCGATCTCACCGGGCTGGAGCCGCTTGATGAGGTCCTTCGTGCGCCGGTCGACCCGGACCCGGGCCGTGATGGGCGCGTCGAGACCGGACTCCTGGGTTTTCAGACGGCGCGCCATCTCACGTCTCCAACTTCCGGGTGGTGGCAGCGATGGCCAGCCCACCTGGGGGCCGAGCGCTGCCGGTGCGTAACCCTCACATGGTACCCCTCGGGCGGCGTCCGACGCGGTCGAGCGCCCTGAGCGGTGGCGTGGCGTCGATCACACGGGAGAACGACACGGCCTCACTGGCCAGGTTGAGGGCGGCCACGACCACGAGAGCCACGGTGCGAACCTCCGGCGCGGTGACGAGCACCAGGCCGAGACCGAGCACCCCGCCCACCACGTTGGCGCCCACGTCGCCGAGCATGAGCTCCTCGCGGAGATCGGGTACCAGCAGTGCGGCGGCCGCCCCCATCACCAGCGCCACCCCGGCCAGTTCGGGCGGTGCCCCGGTGCACGCCACGAGCACCGCGAAGCCGAGCAGCCCCACCTTCAAGGTGCGGCCCGGCGCACGGTCGAACAGGTTGGCCAGGTTGGCGCAGAGCGCCACCAGCGCGGCATCGAGCAGGATGCGCCCGATCGAGCCGCTGCGCGGGCCGGCCACGGCCAGCACGCCGACCGCCCCACCGCCGAAGAGCTTGAGCGACCCCGTGGTGAGGCGCCCCTTGGCCAGAGCCGCCAGGTGGCCGCGGAACCCTCCCGACTGCCCGGCGCCGGCCAGATCGTCGAGCAGGCCGAGGAACCCCAGGCCCAGCACCGCCACCAGCACCATGGCCCTGGTGTCGGCGGTGGCCGGCTCGAGCGACCAGCCGCCGGCATCGGCGAGGATCACCACGCCCTGGGCGGCGACGGCGGCGAGCACCACCACCAGGCCCGCGGCCGTGGGCAGGGTGGCGTCCCGGTAGTTCGTGCGCTGCAGTGCCGGGACCGCCAGCACGGGCCGGGTGGCCCACCAGCCGGCCAGGCCCAGCACCAGGCCCACGGTGAACGCCGCCAGATCGGCCACGTCAGCGACCGCGCTGGCGCGCCGCGGTGGCGAGCAGCTCGGCGGCATGGTCGTGGGCCGCTTCGCTCTCGGGCGTCCCCGACAGCATGCGCGACAGCTCGACGACCCGCTCGGCCTCGTCGAGCACCGCGACCTGGGTGGTGGTGACCGACCCGTCGTCGGCCTTCGCCACCGCGATCTGGGCGTCGGCGAAGGCCGCCACCTGCGGCAGGTGGGTGACCACCAGCACCTGGTGGTCGGCGCCCAGCTCGGCGAGCGCCCGGCCCACGGCGAGCGCCGCGGCACCGCCGATGCCGGCATCCACCTCGTCGAAGACCAGCACCGGCGGGCCCGCGGTGAGCACGAGGCGCAGCGCCAGCATGGTGCGGGCCAACTCGCCGCCCGACGCCACCTTGGCCAACGGCAACAGGGGTGCACCCGGGTTGGCCGCCAACGTGAAGGCCACGTCGTCGCCGGGGTCGTCATCGCCCACCGACACCGCCAGCGCGGCCTTCGGCATGGCCAGGGCGGCGAGGTGGGCCTGCGTGGCCGCGGCGAGGCCCGGGGCCGCGGCCCGGCGGGCCCGCCCGACGTCGGCCGCCGCGACCGCGCAGGCGGCCGACGCCTCGACCCGGCGCCGATCGAGCTCGACCGCCCGCTCCTCGTAGGCCTCGAGGTCGGCCAGCCGGGCCGCGACCTCCTGCCGGTAGGCGATCACCTCGGCCAGCGACTCGCCGTACTTGCGGGTCAGCTCGTGCAGGAGCCGCCGGCGCGACCGGACCGCGGCGAGCCGCTCGGGGTCGTCGACGATGGCCTCGCCCCCGTCGCGCAGGTCGGCGGCGACGTCGGCAAACTCGGCCTGCAGGGCCAGCAGGCGGCTCTCGGCGCCGGCGAACGGCGTCCGGCCAGCGACCGCAGCCAGTGCCGTGGCCAACCGGTCCTGGCCGCCTCCCTCACCGGTCAATGCCTCGACCGCCACGGCCGCGGCGTCGCGGTGCGCGACCGCGTCGGCGAGCCGATCCTCCTCCGCCTCGAGCCCGTCGTCCTCGCCCGGGTCGGTGAGGCCCGCCCGGTCGAGCTCGTCGACCTGGTAGCGCAGCAGGTCGATCTCGCGGGCCCGGGCCCGCTCGTCGCCGCCGAGGGCCGCCAGCTCCCGGTCGATCGCGGCCAGCCCCTCCCGGGCGGCGCGCAGCGGGCCGAGGTCGATCTCGCCGTACCGGTCGAGCGCCCGCCGCTGGACCGACGGCGAGAGCAGCGACTGGTGGGCGTGCTGGCCGTGCAGGTCGACCAGCTCGGTGCCGATCTCGGACAGCGCCGCCAGCGTGGCGAGACGACCGTCCACGTAGGCGCGGCTCCGGCCGTCCCGGGGGATCACCCGGGTGAGCACCACCTCGTCGTCACCCCGCACGAACCGCCCCTCGACCCGCGCCTCGTCGGCGCCCGGGCGCACCAGCAGGGGGTCGGCACGACCACCCATCAACAGCTCGATGGCGCCGACGATCAGGGTCTTGCCGGCACCGGTCTCGCCGGTGACCGCGGTCATCCCCGGGGACAGGACGATGGACAGGTCGGCGATCACGCCCAGGTTCTCGACCGCCAGCTCGCTCAGCACCCGCGCGTCACCGGTCCTCGAGGCCGAACTTGGTCTTCAAGATGGCGTGGAAGTCGCGGGCACCGAACGTGACGAGACGGGCGTTGTGCTCGGATCCCGTGCACACGATGGCGTCGCCGGCCGCCAGTTCGCCCAGATTGCGACCGTCCACCGACAAGGTGGCGGGCCGGTGACCGCGGACCTCCAGGCGGATCTCGTCATCGGGGTTCAGCACCAGCGTGCGGTCGAACAGCATGTGCGGCGACACCGGGGTGAGCTGCATCGATCGGTGGGTGGGGGCCACGATGGGGCCGCGCGCCGAGAACGCGTACGCCGTCGAGCCGGTGGGGGTGGCCACGATGAGCCCGTCGGTGGCGTAGGTGGTGAAGAACCGCCCGTTGACCCACACCGCCAGCCGCACGGTGTGGCCCGACGGCGTCTTCTCCACCACCGCCTCGTTGAGCGCCAGTGGCCGACGGGGCCCGTCACCGATGGCGTCGGACTCGACCGCCACCTGCAGCAGCATGCGCTCCTCGATGTCGTGCCCGCCGGCGAGGAAGCGCTCCAGCACCGACTCCAGCACCTCGGGCTCCACCTCGGTGAGGTAGCCGAGCTGGCCGATGTGGACACCGAGCACCGGCACGCCGTCGGTCGACACCATGTCGACGGTCCGCAGGATCGTGCCGTCCCCTCCCAGGCTGACGGCGAGGTCGAGCCCATGCGGGAACGCGTCGTCGGCGACGCCGTGCGCATCGAGGCCCACGATGGCCGCGTCGACGATCGGTACCCGCACCTGGTGGCCCCGCTCGAGGAGCCAGGCGGTGATGCGCTGCGCCGTGCTGGCGGCCTCGTCGCGCTCGTGGTGCACGACCAGCCCGATCACCGCCACCTCAGGCGCTCGCCTGCCGGGCCACGGCCTCGGCCACCGGCTCACCGAGATCGACCGGCACCTGGGGCGCACGCCGCCCGCCGGGGGACCGGGCCCAGAGGAGGAACTCGACGTTGCCGTCGGCACCGGTGAGTGGGGAGACCATGGCCCCCATGATGTCGGCTCCGTGGTCGACGAGGGCGACTTTCACCTCGTCGAGCACGCGCCGCCAGACCAGGGGGTCGACGATGACGCCCCGGCCTTTGGCCACCTCGCGTCGTCCGGCCTCGAACTGCGGCTTCACCAGGAGCACCAGGTCGGCGCCCGGCCGACACACCGCGAGCAGCGCGGGGAGCACCGTGCGCAGCGAGATGAACGACAGGTCGGCCGTGACCAGGTGGACCGGGCCTCCGATCGCGCCGCCGTCGCTGAGATGGCGGACGTTGGTGCGCTCTCGCACCACGACGCGGTCGTCGTGGCGCAGGCGGCTGTCGAGTTGGCCGTGGCCGACGTCGAGCGCCACCACCCGCGCCGCGCCGCGCTGCAACAGCGCGTCGGTGAAGCCGCCGGTGGAGGCACCGGCGTCGAGCACCTCCCGACCGGCGACGTCGATCCCGAAGCGCTCGAGCGCGGCGTCCAGCTTCTCGCCACCCCGGCCCACGAAACGGGGCGGCGGCCCGAGGACCTCGACGGGCTCGTCGGGGGCGACCAGACGCGCCGCCTTGTCCGCGGGCGCCCCCGAGACCGTGACCCGTCCGGCGGCGATGTGCTCCTGTGCTCGGCGCCGGGTGGGCGCCAGTCCTCGACGAACCAGCTCGGCGTCGAGCCGACGACGGGGCGCCGTCGGAGGCCTCAGGCGCTCGTGGTCGGCGCGGCCTTCTTGGCGGTGGACTTCTTGGCCGCCGCCTTCTTCGTGGTCGCCTTCTTGGCCGCCGGGGCCTTCTTCGCGGCCGGCGCCTTCTTGGCGGTGGTCGTCTTGGCCGCCGGGGCCTTCTTGGCCGCCGGGGCCTTCTTGGCGGGGGCCTTCTTGGCCGCGCCGTCCTTGGTGAGACGCTCGATCTGGCGCTCGAGGCGGGCCAGTTCGGACTTGGTGACCAGCTCGAGGCTCTTCACCTGCTCCTTCACCTCGGCGCGGATGCGTGCCGCGAGCTTCTCGCTGCGCTTGCGGCTCTCCTCGAGCAGCTCCTGGACCCGGTCCTGGGCCTGCTCCTGGCGCACCTGACCGGCCTTGACGCCATCGCGGACGATGGCCTCGGCGCGTCGCTGCGTGAGCTGGGTGAACTCGACGACCCCGTCGATGTACTTCTGCAGGAAATCGGTCTGTGCCATGGGGGCAGCCTAGGGCCGCGCGCCAGTGCTTGCAATAGTTCGCACGTCGGCGCCGGCGCTCCGGGTCACGGGGTGGCCCGCGATGCGTAGCGCTGCTGGGACGACGCGATCTCGGCCTCGGCCGCGGCCCTGCCCTCCCAGCCCCGCACCTCGGCGTACTTCTTCGGTTCGAGCACCTTGTAGATCTCGAAGAACTGCGAGATCTCGGCCAGCAATTCGGGCCGGAGATCGTCGAGGTCGGCGATGCCATCCCATCGGGGATCGCCCGCCGGGGCGCACAGCACCTTGGCGTCGGGCCCCGCGTCGTCGCGCATCCAGAACACCCCGAGCGGGCGGCCCATCACGTGGCAACCCGGGAACGTCGACTCGTCGAGCAGCACCAGCGCGTCGAGCGGGTCGCCGTCCTCGCTCAGGGTGCGGGGGAAGAACCCGTAGTCCACGGGGTAGCGCGCCGCGGTGAACAGATGGCGGTCGAGCCAGATCGCGCCGGTCTCGTGGTCGGCCTCGTACTTGTTGCGAGATCCCTGGGGGATCTCGATCACCACCTCGATGTCCATCAGGATCCTCCGGGTCCGGCCTCGGCGAGGCCCTCGTCCACCAACCAGCCACGCGCCACCTCACGCGGCGAGCGCCCGTCGAGCTCGACCGCCGCCCGCAGGTCGCGAATCGCCTCGTCGGTCAGCCGAGGTGAGAGCTGCGCGATCAGATCGGTGTAGCCCGGGACGTCGACCGACACATCATCGCGGATCGTCATCGACGGGTTGTAGATGGTGAACGTGCCCGGGTCCTCCAGCACCTGCAGCGCGCCGTCGGCCAGACGCGGGTCGGTGTTCAGCACCTGCCCGAAGGGGCACAGCATCCCCTGCTCGACCAGGTCGTACAGGTCGTCGGTGGCCACCTCGGGGCGCTGGTCGGCGGGGACCTGCACGCCGAAGCTCCGCTCGAACTGGCGCAGGCCGTCCGCATCGGTGGCGAATCCCGTGGTCTCGTCGATGCACAGCACCGGCGGGGCGGCATCGGGGCCCTCGTCGGGCCCGTCGGGGCCCTGCCGGGCGTAGGTGGCCGCCAGGTCGGCCAGCGTGCGCACCCCCCAGTCCTGCATGGTCTCGGGAGTGGCGGCGATGGCGTAGGCACTGTTCAGGGGCGCCGGCGCCAGCCAGTCGATCTGGTTCAGCTCGGCGTCGCGGTCCCTGACGTCCTCGTAGAGCTCGGCGGGGGTACCGGCAGGGTCGGGCTGCTGCAGGATCCTGGTCCAGCCGGTGCCGGTGTACTCCCAGTAGGCGTCGACGAGGCCCGAGAGCTGCGCCTGTCGCAGCACCGCGGTGCCCCCGGCCCCCACCTCCTGGTGGACCGATGCACCGGCGGCCCGCGCCGCCTCGACCGCGATCCACCCCAGGATCTCCTGCTCGGGCTGCTCCTTCGACCCGATGGCCAGCTCGGCCCCGTCGAGATCGACCGCCTCGCCGGTCCAGACCAGGGCGTCGCCACCGTCGTCGGCAGGATCGGCCTCGGGGAGGTCGCCCGCGCACGCACCGGCCAGGCCGACGGCCACCAGCGCCACCAGCGCCCCACCGAGGGCGCGCCGCAGGGGCGAGATCACTGCGAGGGTCCGCTCATGAACGCCCCATGGTGCCCGATGGCTCGCCGGCGAGGGCCGCGTCGACCGCGGCGGCCAGGTCGAGCTCGACACGATCGGGCGCCGGATCGACCGGCAGGTCGGTCGCGCTCGTGACGCCGCTGAGCACGAGCACCCACTCGTAGCCGAGCGCCCGAGCGAAGCGGCCGTCGGTGTCGGGGCGATCGCCCACGGCCACGCCGGACGGCCCCACGAGGGCGCGCACGTGGTCGGCCATGGGCGCGTAGGGCTTGCCCGCCACCACGGGGGCCACGCCCGCGGCGGTGGCCACCGCGGCCAGGATGGCGCCACCTCCGGGCACCGGTCCTGCCGGGGTGGGGTAGGTCGCGTCGTCGTTGGTCGCGAGCAGCCGGGCGCCCCGCCGCACCGCCCGGGAGGCGCGGTCGAGCTCGTCGTAGTCGAAGTCTCGGTGGAAGCCCACGACCACGACCTCGGCGTCGCCGTCGCGCACCGGCAGGGCCCCGCGCGCCAGCACCGCCTCCTCCACGCCCGGTCCGGCGCAGATGAACGCCCGCTCGCCCGGGGCCACCAGCCCGGCCGCCACCACCGCCGACGTGATCACGTCGCCGATGGCGGGGATGCCGTGCTCGGCCAGCTTGGCCTCCTGGTCGGCGATGCGCACCGACGAGTTGTTGGTGACGAACAGCACCCGTTCGCCCGCGGCCCGCAGGCGCGTCACCGCCTCGGCCGCGCCGGGCAGGGGCTGGTCGTCCAGCCACACCACGCCGTCGAGGTCGAGCACCCAGGCCATGCGGCACAGTCTGCTAGCAAGAGAGCCGTGCCCCCCATCCCACCCCTCGCGTGATGCCCGCCCCCTCACCCGCTGACGGCGCCCGCGACACCTCCGCCGGTCCCGGCTTCCGCCCGTTCCTCGGCATCCGTTACGACCCCGACCGGTTCGGCCCCGAGGCGGTCACCGCACCGCCCTACGACGTGCTCAGCGAGGACGACCGCGCCGCCCTGATGGCCCGCGACCCCCACAACGCGGTGCGCATCGACCTCCCTCGAGAGGAGGGTGGCGTCGACCCCTACGAGGTGGCGGCCGCGCTGTGGCAGCAGTGGCTCGACGAGGGCGTGCTGGTGATCGACGACGAGCCGAGCATGTACGTGTACCGGATGGGGTTCCGTGACGAGTCCGGGATCGCCCACCAGACCACGGGCGTGATCGGGGCCCTCACCCTCAGCCGGCCCGGTGAGGGCGGCATCCTGCCCCACGAGCACACCACACCCAAGGCCAAGAGCGACCGGCTCGACCTGCTGCGGGCCACCCACGCCAACCTCTCCCCCATCTGGGGGCTGTCGCCGGTCGCCGGGCTCACCACGCTGTGCGAGCGGACGGCGCCGCCCGACTGGGCCTGGACCGACGACGACGGCATCCACCACCGCCTGTGGCAGGTGCGCGAGGCCGGCGTCATGGCGGCCATCTCCGACGCGGTCGGTTCGGCCCCGGTGCTGATCGCCGATGGCCACCACCGCTTCGAGACGTCGCTGGCCTACCGGGAGGAGCGCCGCGAGGTCGACGGCATCTACCCGGAGGCGGGCGGCGGGTACGACGCCACGCTGGCCTACGTGGTCGAGTTGGCCGAGGAGCAGCTCACGGTGCTGCCCATCCATCGCCTCATCGCGGGCCTGCCCGACGGCACCGATCTGCCCGGCGCGCTCGAGCCGTGGTTCGACGTCTTCGAGACGCCGACTGATGACGATGCGTCGCTTCCGGCCCGCATGGTGGACGCCGGTGCGCTGTGCCTGGTCAGCACCGGGGGCCGTTGGCTGCTGCGCCCCCGCCCCGAGGCCATGGCCGAGGCGCGCGACCTGGATTCCAGCCGCCTCGACGTGGCCCTGGCGGGCCTACCGGCCCACGAGCTCACTTACCAGCACGGCGTGGGCAACGTCGTCGATGCCGTGTCGTCGGGGCGGGCGCAGGCCGGCGTGCTGCTCCGGCCGGCCACGGTCGACCAGATCACCCGGATCGCCCACGGCGGCGAGCGCATGCCCCCCAAGACCACCTTCTTCCACCCCAAGCCCAAGACCGGGATGGTCTTCCGCTCACTGGACTGACCGGTGGCCGGGGAGCGCCTGCGGTTCTTCTGGGCGCCCACCCCGGGGGAACGGCCGCACTGCCCGATCTGCGATTCGAGCCATCGCGCGTCGAGGACTCAACGGCGCGAAGAACGGGGCGAGGGGGCGCCGGCGCTCGTCCTGTGGCGCCCTTCGGCCGTGGACGCGCCGAATTGCCACCCTGTGCGTTTGGATCCACGAGGGTGCTCGAACTCGAGGCAATAGCAGGCGGAATCCGGGGGCCATTGCCTCGAGTTCGGTGGCGCCGGGACCGGTGACCACGCTGCGTGAGGTCGGGCGCCAGTTCCACCGCCGGCGTGAGGTCGGGCGCCAGTTCCACCGCCGGCGTGAGCGGACACGACACGTTCAGCGAGCAGCGGCCCCGCCTCGTTCTTCGCGTCTTTGCCTTTCGGCTACGACGAAGGGCCTGCACCTTGCGCGCAGAATTCGATGCCCGAGCGCGGATCTCTTGGCGGATGACGACCACAGCGGTGGCCAGCCACCAGGATCTCCGATGAGTCAGGCCCGGGGTTACTCGACGGTCCAGGTGGCGCCGCTGCGGAGGAGGGCCTCGAGATCGCCCGGGCCCTTCGACGCCTGCGCCGCCGCGAGCTGCTCGGACGCCCCTCTGGTGTACTCGGGGCGCTCGACGGCACGGAACACGCCGATCGGGGTGGGCTCGTGGGGCCCGCGGGCGAGGCGGGAGAGGGTGAAGGCCAGGTCGGGGTAGTCACGGGCCTCGTCGTGGACGAGGATGGCGTCCTCGCCCACGTCGGCCACGCTGGCGATCTTGGCGTGCCCCTGCGAGCTGAGCACCACGCCGAGCGAGCCGTCGGGGCCGAATCGGATCGGCTTGCCGTGCTCGAGCGGGATCAGCATCGACTCGCGGTTGGCCTTGGCGGTGACGTCCTCGAACGCGCCGTCGTTGAACACGTTGCAGTTCTGGTAGATCTCGACGAAGGCCCCACCCTTGTGGTCGTGGGCCCGGCGGAAGGTCTCGATCATGTGCTGGCGGTCCATGTCGTGGGTGCGGGCCACGAAGGTGGCCTCGGCCCCGAGGGCCAGGCTGATCGGGTTGAACGGGGTGTCGAGCGATCCGAACGGGGTCGACTTGGTGACCTTCCCGATCTCGCTGGTGGGCGAGTACTGGCCCTTGGTGAGCCCGTAGATCTGGTTGTTGAACATCAAGATCGTGAGGTTCACGTTGCGGCGCAGGGCGTGGATGAGGTGGTTGCCGCCGATCGACAGGGCGTCGCCGTCGCCGCCCACGACCCACACGTCGAGGTCGGGCCGGGCCATGGCCAGGCCGGTGGCGATGGCCGGGGCGCGGCCGTGGATGCTGTGCATCCCGTAGGTGTTCATGTAGTACGGGAATCGGGCGGCGCAGCCGATGCCCGACACGAAGACCGTGTTCTCGCGGGCCACGTTCAATTCGGGCATGAGCATCTGGACGGCCATGAGGATGGAGTAGTCCCCGCACCCGGGGCACCAGCGCACCTCCTGGTCGCTGGACCAGTCCTTCTTGGTGGTGATGGCGACGTCGGTGGTGCTCATCTGGCGATCTCCTCTCGAATGGCCCGTTCCAGTTCCCCGGCGGTGAAGGGCTCGCCCCGCACCTTGGTGACCGAGCGGGCGTCGACCAGGAACTGGGCACGGATGAGCAGCGACAGCTGGCCCAGGTTCATCTCGGGGACGAGCACGCGGGGATAGCGGCGGACCACGTCGGCCAGGTTGGCCGGGAACGGGTTGAGGTGGCTCAGGTGGGCGCTGGCCACCTTGAGCCCGCCGACCCGGGCCCGGTTGACCGCGCCGTCGATGGCACCCCAGGTCGAGCCCCAGCCGAGCACCAGCAGGTCGGCGTCGTCCACGTCGCCCTCGACGACCACGTCGGGGATGTCGGTGGCGATGCCCGCCACCTTCGCCGCCCGCAACTCCACCATGCGCTCGTGGTTGGCCGGGTCGTACGAGATGTTGCCGGTGCCGTCCTGCTTCTCGATGCCACCGATGCGGTGCATCAGGCCCGGCGTGCCGGGCACGGCCCAGGCACGGGCCAGGGTGTCGGGGTCGCGCAGGTACGGCCAGAACTCGGCGTTGCCGTCGTCGTCGACGTGGTTCGGCTGCGTGGCGAACTCGGTGCGCAGGTCGGGCAGGGCCTCGACATCGGGCAGCCGCCAGGGCTCGGAGCTGTTGGCCAGGTACCCGTCGGACAGCAGGATCACCGGGGTGCGGTACTTCAGGGCGATCCGGGCGGCCTCGATCGCGGCGAAGAAGCAGTCGGCCGGGCTCTTGGCCGACACGATCGGCAGGGGCGACTCGCCGTGGCGGCCGTACATGGCCATCAACAGGTCGGCGGCCTCGGTCTTGGTGGGCAGCCCCGTGGAGGGGCCACCCCGCTGGATGTTGATGATGAGCAGCGGCAGCTCGAGGCTGACCGCCAGGCCCATGGTCTCGGCCTTGAGGGCCATGCCCGGGCCACTGGTGGTGGTGCAGGCCAGGTGGCCGCCGAACGACGCCCCCAGCGCGGCGCCGATGCCCGCGATCTCGTCCTCGGCCTGCAGGGTGCGGATGCCGAAGTTCTTGTGCTTGGACAGCTCGTGGAGGATGTCCGACGCCGGGGTGATGGGGTACGACCCGAGGAACAGCGGCAGCTCGGCCTGGCGGCTCGCCGCGATCAGGCCCCATGCCAGGGCGGTGTTGCCCGTGATGCTGGTGTAGGTGCCCGGCTCGAGCTGGGCCGGCTTGATCTGGTAGCTGCTGCCGAACAGCTCCGCGGTCTCGCCGAAGGCGTGACCGGCCTTGAACGCCGCGGTGTTCGCCGCGGCCACCGCCGGCTTCGACCCGAACTTGGTGGTGATCCAGTCGAGCGTGGGCTCCATCGGGCGGGTGTACATCCACGAGATCACGCCGAGGGCGAAGAAGTTCTTGGAGCGTTCGGCGTCGCGGGGCTTCACGTCGAGGTCGGCGCACGCCTGCTTGGTCAGCGTGGTCATCGGGACCTCGTAGACGTTGTAGCCCTTGAGGCTCTCGTCGGTGAGGGGATCGACGTCGTAGCCGGCCTTGGCCAGGTTGCGGGCCTCGAAGGCGTCGGTGTTGACGATGATCGTGCCCCCCGGCTCGAGGGTGTGGAGCTCGCTGCGGAGCGCGGCCGGGTTCATGGCCACGAGCACGCTGGGCGCGTCGCCCGGCGTGGTGATCTCGTGGTCGGAGATGTGCACCTGGAACGCCGAGACCCCGGCCAGGGTGCCGGCAGGGGCGCGGATCTCCGCGGGGAACTCGGGCAGCGTGGCCAGATCGTTGCCGAACAGCGCGCTGGCGCTGGTGAAGCGGTCGCCGGTGAGCTGCATGCCGTCGCCGGAGTCGCCGGCGAAGCGGATGATGACGCGGTCGAGTTCGACGTGCTCGTGGACGTGCTCAGCGGTGTCTGCCACCCGTGCTCCCTTGGTGGGGCCGTGCGCCCCCGTGCCTGGTTGGTGAACTCCAGGCTACGGGTAGCTGACGACCGTTCGGTGTACCCAGTCGGCCGCGCTCAGGCGACGGTGATGGACTCGTCGAGGTAGACGTCCTGGATCGCGTTGAGCAGCTCCACGCCCTCGGCCATGGGCCGCTGGAAGGCCTTGCGACCGCTGATCAGGCCCAGCCCGCCGGCGCGCTTGTTGATGACCGCCGTGCGCACCGCCTCGGCCAGATCGGTGGCGCCCGACGACGCCCCGCCCGAGTTGATGAGGCCGATGCGGCCCATGTAGCAGTTCGCCACCTGCCAGCGGCAGAGGTCGATGGGGTGGTCGGTGGTGAGCGTGTCGTAGACGAGGCTCGAGGTCTTGCCGTAGCCCGACCCCATGGCGGTGTAGCCGCCGTTGTTCTCGGGGAGCTTCTGCTTGATGATGTCGGCCTCGATGGTGACGCCCAGGTGGTTGGCCTGGCCGGTCAGGTCGGCGGCGGCGTGGTAGTCGACCCCGTCCTTCTTGAACCCGGAGTTGCGCAGGTAGCACCACAGCACGGTGAACATGCCCAGCTCGTGCGCGTGGGCGAAGGCCTCGCTCACCTCCTGCAGCTGGCGGGTGCTCTCCTCGGAACCGAAGTAGATGGTGGCGCCCACGCCCGCGGCGCCGAGGTCGAAGGCCTGGTCGACGTTGCCGAACATGACCTGGTCGAACTTGTTGGGCAGCGTCAGCAGCTCGTTGTGGTTCAGCTTCACGATGAACGGGATCTTGTGCGCGTAGGTGCGCGACACCGCGGCCAGCACGCCGAAGGTGCTCGCCACCGCGTTGCACCCGCCCTCGATGGCCAGTTCGACGATGTTCTTCGGGTCGAAGTACTTGGGGTTGGGCGCGAAGGACGCGGCCGCCGAGTGTTCGATGCCCTGGTCGACGGGCAGGATCGACACGTGCCCGCTGCCGGCCAGGCGCCCGTGCTGGTACAGCGACGCCAGGTTCCGCAGCACCTGAGGTGAGCGGTCGGTCTGGGCCAGCACGCGGTCGATGAAGTCCGGACCGGGGAGCGAGAGATCCTCCTTCGGGATCCCCTTCGACTCATGACTCAACAGGCTCTCGGCCTCGTCACCCAGCAAGCTCGTGATGTCCATCGTTCGATGCGCTCCTCGTCGTCTGTCGGGCCAAGGGTATTCGCACCCGCGCCCGCGTTCACATTGACCCTCACCCAGCGCGGGCCCACGGGCCAGAGGCGATGGTCCCTTCCGGGTTCGCTGTCAGAGGGGGTCGGTAGTGTCGGTCAGGTACCACGCCGGTCACTTCCCCTCGACCTCGGTGCGTCCCCGCTGGGACGCGCCACCTCTGACCAGGAAGCGACAGGAGCCGATGATGAACGTCACCATGCTGCGAGGCCGCCTCACCCGTGCGGCCGAGCCCCGCGAGCTGCCCTCGGGCGACCGCCTGGTCGCCTACGAGGTCACCGTCCGCCACGACGACCAGCGAGCCGAGTCGGTGCCGGTGGTGTGGCACGACGCTCCGGCCACCGCGAGCGCGTTCGGTGCCGGCGACGAGGTGGTCGTCGTGGGCCGGGTACGGCGCCGGTTCTTCCAGGCGGGCGGCTCGGTCCAGAGCCGCACCGAGGTGGTGGCCGACACCGTGCTGAGCGCCCGCCACGCCAAGCGGTGCCGCACGGCGATCGAGCGGGCGCTCACCCGAGCCAACGAGCAGTTCGAGGCCGCCGCGCACAAGGGCCTCACCCCCTGAGGGGCGCGTGCGGGTCGTTCGGCCGCCCGACTCGGCCTAGCGGAGCGAACGCAAGCGCTCGGCGACGTCGCCGAAGTCGGGGTCGGCCCGCTGGACGCGGCCGAACAGATCACGGGCATGCGGGACGTCGCCGGCGCGCTCGTACAGGTCGGCGAGCGCGTAGGCACGACGCAGGTGGTGCTCGCGTGGGCTCTTCGGCAGTACCCATCCCTTGTCCCCGAGCAGGGCGATGGCCTGACGGAGCTGGCCCCGATCGGCCAGCGCGCCAGCGGTCACGATGCGCCCCTCGGTGACCAGCTCAGCGCTCGGCGATGCCTCGCGGAGCTCGGCCCACAGCTCGTCCACCTGCCGCCACTTCGCCATGGCCCGGTAGCAGTCGGCGAGGACCGGGTGCTGTTCGGTGGACTGGGTGAGGTCGCGGAACGTCTCCAGCTCCCGGGCGGCCTGCTTCCATCGCCCGAGTCGGTAGTAGGCCAACCCGAGCAACTCCCGCGCGGGGGCGAACGAGGGGGCCCGCTCGGTGACCGGCACGAGCATCCGACGCGCGTCGCCGTAGCGCTCGCGCTCGAACGCCTTGGCCGCGTCGCGTAGCACCTTGTCGAGCTTCTCCGCCTGCTTGGCCCCGACCGACTTGGCCAGGTCGCCCCGCTGGTCGCTGATCGGCGCCGCGGCGGCTCCCGATGCATCACCTGGGGACGCGCGGCGGCCCTTCTGCCCCCTGCGCACCGCACCACTCGCCTCCGAGCGCACCTCGTCGACCTGCACCCACTCCTCGGGCGTGTAGTCGCGCCCCAGGCCCCGGTCCCGGGCATCCTGGACCGCCTTGCGCCACTCTGCCGAGGCGCTGTCGCCCACGCCCTCGCGCGGCGCGATCCGAGCCGCGCCCTTGCGGGCCAGGCTCCCCCACCCCTTGACGTGCACCTCGGTGACACCCTCGTGGTCGTCGCGGGCCGACGATCGCTTGGGCCCGCCGCCGGTGCCTCGAGAAGGGCTGGAGCGCTTCGCCCCCGGCCGCCCCGGCCCACCGGACGCAGCCGCGCCCCGCTTCGCGGACGGTCCTCCCGGTCGCTTGGCGCCACGGCCGGCTCCCGACGAGGGCCCGCCGGCTCGCGTGCTCGGGCCCCCGGGCCTCGGCGTGCCGCCTGACCGTTTCGAGGAACCCTTCGAGGTCGACGGCCCCTTCGACGAGGTGGGCCCCTTCGACGAGGTGGCTCGAGATCCCCCGCTGGGCCGTCCCTTGGCGCGCGAAGAGGAATCGGAAGGCCCAGGCATGGGCGGCAGCGTACCGTCCAGCCCGGTCCGCACGGTGATCTGCGCCCGGACGCGAAGAAGACCCCGCCGAAGCGGGGCCTTCTTCTGAGAAATCCGGCGGCGACCTACTCTCCCAGGGGATCTCTCCCCAAGTACCATCGGCGCTGGTGGGCTTAACTTCCGTGTTCGGGATGGGAACGGGTGTGACCCCACCGCCATAGCCACCGAAACCTGTTGTCAAGGGCGAGCGGCACGCCGGAATCGGCGGCGCTCTGCCTCTTGCAGAACTCCATAGCGAGCACGAACATCATCGTAAATCCAAGCCCTCGGCCGATTAGTACCGGTCGGCTGAACACATTGCTGTGCGTACACCTCCGGCCTATCAACGTGATCGTCTGGTCACGGGCCTTACCTGGTTAACCCAGTGGGGAATCTCATCTAGGAACGGGCTTCGCACTTAGATGCTTTCAGCGCTTATCCCTTCCGCAGGTCGCTAACCAGCCGTGCCCTTGGCAGGACAACTGGCACACGAGAGCTGCGTCCGTCCCGGTCCTCTCGTACTAGGGACAGCCTTCCTCAAATTCCCTCCGGCTGCAGAGGATAGGGACCGAACTGTCTCACGACGTTCTAAACCCAGCTCGCGTACCGCTTTAATGGGCGAACAGCCCAACCCTTGGGACCTGCTACGGCCCCAGGATGCGATGAGCCGACATCGAGGTGCCAAACCTTCCCGTCGATATGGACTCTTGGGGAAGATGAGCCTGTTATCCCCGGGGTACCTTTTATCCGTTGAGCGACGGCGCTTCCACACGCAACCGCCGGATCACTATGCCCTGCTTTCGCACCTGCTCGACGTGTATGTCTCGCAGTCAAGCT